>NZ_JBBOWP010000001.1:0-1360067 GCF_038007145.1 Streptococcus sp. FSL L8-0526 | reverse complement strand
TAGTCAGTAAGCTCTTTTGAAAAGACTAGTGTCTTCGCAACAACTTCATGTGGTGCTAAAGTTTGGCGGAAAGTCTTTGAATAAAAAGAGTTGAGAGATAGTTTACGGCTGTCCTTTTGGAAGAGTCGCCAATGATTTTTCAAGGTTCGATAGAGTAGTGACTTCTTATCGAACTGGTTCATAATTGCAATTCTAGTCTTTAAAAATGCTCTACCAAGGTGCTGGATAATGTGGAAACAATCAAGAACGATTTTTGCGTTTGGAAAGAGCTTGCGATCCAGTGGATTATAAGCTCCAGACATATCCATTGTGATAAACTGTACCTGTTGTCGGGACTTTCAATGGATACTTCAAAAAGTAGTTTCGTATAGTGGTTTGGCGACGATTATCAAGGATGGTTATGAGTTCGTTTGTCTCATACTTTTGAGCTACAAAAGCCAACTCCCCTTTCTTGAACCCAAACTCATCCCAGGACATAACAGCAGGGAATTTGTCATAATGTTCCTTGAAAGTAAACTGATCAAGCTTACGATAGACAGTGGACGTCGACACGCGAAGTCTTCTTGCAATATCAGTTAGTGACACTTTCTCAGTTAGGAGTTGTGTAACTTTTTGTCGGACTAGATTGGAGATTTGGCAGTTTTTCTCAACGATAGATGTCTCAGCTACCGTGACACTTCTACAACTTTTACACTGGAAACGACGTTTTTTCAGACGTAGTAGAGTTGGCGTTCCCGCTTGCTCGAGAAGAGGGATTTTAGAAGGCTTTTGAAAGTCGTACTTGATCATCTTTCCATGGCAATGAAGACATGATGGTGCAGGGTAATCAAGTTTTGCTTGAATCTCGATATGAGTGTCAGTTTCAAAAACAAGTGAAATCTTGATATTTTGGTCTTTGATTCCGATTAATTCTGTGTTATTCTTAATAAGTCTCATAAGTTCTTCCTAATGATGGTTTGGTTGCTTTTCATTATAGTTCTTATGGGACTTTTTGTGTACACTCAAAAAGCTCTATAATCCCTACAGTAGTTTTACCCACTACAGAAATTATAGAGCCAAGATACTCCCCTATTCGACATAGGGGAGTATCTTGTTTTAAAACGACGAAGTGGTCCTAACTCTTCCGTTTTATTTATTAAGTTATAGCATATCTCACTCAACAGATTTTAGAGCCTCGAGCATATTGACTTTCTTAAGGTGTTGGTTCACAAAGATACCCAGACCTGTCAGAATGATAATGATTACTAGTGTTGGAACAGCGTAGATGAGCCAGCCAAGACTTGGATTGAACATAATATTTTCAGGTGGGATAACATCTACCATGTATTGATGCAGTCCCAAACCAAGTCCGAATTCAACCAAGATACCAATGATAGAAAGATAAATTGTTTCTCGATAGATGTAGAGCGTCACTTCTTTATTAAAGAAACCTAGAACCTTAATGGTTGATAATTCGCGGATACGCTCTGCCACATTGATATTCGTTAAATTGAAGAGAACAACAAAAGCAAGAAGAATAGAAACACCAATCAAAACTCCCATAACACGGCTAAGTGAGTTGACGATGGTCTTGATTTGTGCCTTTAGAGTAGTATTTTGGACATCCCCTTTTACACCATCAAGAGACATAAATCGACTGGCTGTTTGCTCAACATTTTTGTCTGAATGATCTTTTAGTGTAAGTATCGTAGCATTTTGGCTAGCCTCTTTTCCGAAAGCATCCTTATAAGTAGATTCGTTCATAAAGATGAAGTGCCCCATGTACATCTCAGAAATACCAGCAACTTTGAGTTTGATGTCTTTGTCCTGGCTATTTTGAACGGTTACTTCATCACCTACAGAAATACCAGCTAGGTCCGCCAATTTCTCTGAGATAATAATGCCTTTTTCAGTCAAATCAAGCTTCTGACCAGTTTCACGATGATTGAGTTTGATGTAATTTTGAAGTGTTTTTTGATCTTTATCATTGACAACAAGTGTTGTGATATCTTGACGATCGTTATTACTTCCTACATCTAACAGGTGCTACGGACGGTATCGGTAAGCATCTAGCAAAGAAACCGTCTAGTGAAGGCTTATCATATCATCCTCCACGGTCGCAATCCTCAAAAGCTGGAATTGGCTACTCAGGAGGTTCGGGCAGTCTCCTTGAGAGGCAGAGTGTCTAGCTACTTGGCTGATTTTTCAAAATTAGATAATGTTTATCGATTTGTGGAGGAAATCAAGCGAGACTTTCAAAGGATTGATATCTTATTTAACAATGCAGGTCTGTATGCAGGGAAAGAGCGAAAAGCGAGTGGTGAAAATGTCGAACTAACTTTCATGTTATCCGTTCTGGTTCCCTATATTTTTATAACAGAGCTAATCCCCTTGTTAGAAAAATTGCCTGATGGCCTTGTTATCAATACCTCTTCCTATATGCACCATTTTGCGAAAGTGAAGGATTTGGACTTTGGCTTTGAGAAAGAATATAATCCCGGTTTGGCCTACAATAATTCCAAGCTCTACACCATTTGGATGACACGCTATCTAGCAAGAGATTTCTTTTTAAAAGGTTCAAATACCACTATTAATGCCTACCATCTCGGCTTGATTTTAACCAACTTAGGGAATAATTCTAGTGATAAAAAGACGGAAAAGTCTCTCTTCGGACGCTTGATGAAGTCTCTTTCAAAAGATCTAGATCAGGGAATCGAAACAGGCTATTATCTCACCTTATCAGAGGAAGTCAGTGGCTTGACTGGCTACTACTTTGATGAAAAGAAAGTCAAGTCGGTATCTGAAAAAGTCTACTCATTTGAAAAAACACAGAAATTAATGAATTACTGCCAAGAAAAGGTCAAAATGTTTAAAGAAAAGCAGAATGTTTAATATCATAAATATAAGAAAAAAGCTCAAGTTTTCATTAATAAAACTTGATCTTTTCTTATACAAGAGTTAATAAAATCGTAATTACCAGAGCGATTCCGATCCGAATCAGGTAGCGGGCTACTAGATGGAAATTTCCTTTATGCTTGCCAATCCAATAGGCTCCGTAGCAAATCAAGCTAACTCCGATCAGCCAAAGGAATAAAGCAACAATCGGCAAAAGGAAGTAAAGGATGAGAGAAGGTCGCAAGGTTGCTTCCGATAAGGAGAAGCCGATTTCCTAGAGTATTCTTGTGCTTTCTTAATTCTGAAAGACTGGCCATTAAATGAAGAAGAGCAAAAGCAAGGGATAAGAAAGCTGTGAAAATACCAAGAAGAATGAGGAGGAGCATAGTTTTCCTTTCTATGATACATGATGTAAAGTCGCACCTTAGTTAGAAGCGACGTTTAAAATCTCCAAATAAAACTGGACTACTTCCTGCTCGCTGTAGGACTTGCCTTTTTTCAACCACCAGGTCAGGGTTTCAATGAAGTTGGTTACAACCAGGTGCTTGAGATATGAGTGAGGAATGTTGGGGTGTGATTGAATCAGTTCATCAGCTACCATAGGATAGACGTCATGTTCCAGTTCTTTTCGCAGCTGCCGGATAAAATAATCGTTTTTTGAAAGCAAGAGACTGGTTACATGGTCTTGATTTTTCTTGAAATGTTGAAAGATATGGGTCAGGTAGTCATGTGGAGAGAGGTATTGAGTACGCTCAAACAAATGGTGAAAGAGCTTTTGGCAGAGCTCATCCAGTAGTAACTCTTTGCTCTCATAATGGCTGTAAAAGGTCGAACGCCCCACATCAGCCAAGTCAATAATCTCCTGAACGGTGATGGCCTCATAATCTTTTTGGTTAAGTAAGTACAAGAAAGCTTGATAGATGGCTTTTCTAGTCTTGGTAATGCGACGATCTTGTGCAGTCATATGGACACTATGAACAAACTGTTCAGTAACGTACACAGCGAACGGTTTGCCCCTATCCTTTCTGTTGGTAGTATTGGATAATAGATATTGAATATGATGTTCGTGAATCTATTATACCAAAGGAAGGTAAAAAATGAGTTCAAAATATGCAGTCTGGTTGGCTTTTTTCTTGAATCTAAGCTTTGCCATTGTTGAGTTTATTGCAGGGGGAATCTTTGTTTCCAGTGCTGTTCTCGCTGACTCTGTCCATGACTTGGGGGATGCTCTAGCCATTGGCCTCTCGGCCTTTCTAGAAACAATCTCCAATCGTGAAGAAGATAGTCGCTATACCCTAGGCTACAAGCGTTTTAGCTTATTAGGGGCTTTGGTAACGGCAGTCATTCTGATGACAGGGTCTGGTATGGTGATTTTAGAAAATGTAAGCAAGCTTTTCCACCCACAACCCGTCAATGACGAAGGGCTTCTTTGGTTGGGAATTATTGCTATCAGTGTTAATCTGCTGGCGAGTCTGGTCATTCGTAAGGGTCAGACCAAGAATGAGTCTATTCTCAGCCTGCATTTTTTGGAAGATACCTTAGGTTGGTTGGCTGTCATCCTGATGGCCATTGTCCTCCGATTTACGGACTGGTATATCCTAGATCCCCTCTTGTCTCTTGCTATTTCCTTCTTTATTCTGTCCAAAGCCATTCCACGTTTTTGGAGCACGCTCAAGATTTTCCTGGATGCTGTGCCAGAAGGGGTAGATATCAAGCAAGTTAAGAATGACTTAGAGCAGTTGGATAATGTTGCTAGTATCAATCAGCTTAATCTTTGGACCATGGACGGCTTGGAGAAAAATGCTATTGTCCATGTTTGTCTGGAGCATGTCAAACATATCGAGGTCTGTAAAGAGTCTATCCGAGACTTGCTCAAAGAGAGTGGCTTTCAAAATGTCACCATCGAAGTTGATGAAGACTTGGCAACCCACCAAGCTCACAAGCGAAATATCGAAGAGCTAGAAGCAGAAAGTGAGCAGCAACACCATCATTAAGGTTTGTTTTTAAACTCTTAGAGTCTACCTTTAAGAGTTATTTTGATACCAAGTTCCCTAAAGTGATCCTTTTCATGATAAAATAGAACAAATGTAGAACAAGGATTAATTATGAGTAAGAGAGCTGTGTTGATGATGACCTTTGGGTCACCAGAAGAGATTACCTATGAAGGAGTAGCGGAGTTTTTCACGAATATACGGCGTGGTGTTCGTCCTGAACCACATAAAATTCAGACTTTACATGACAATTACCTCCGAATTGGTGGAACTCCACTCCAAAGGATAACCAGAGAAGAGGTGGATTTGGTTGCTTCTGCTCTTGGAGAACAAGTGTCGGTTTACTTTGCCAATAAATTTTCACGACCTTTCATTACAGATGTGATTACACAGATGGAGAATGACGGAATTGAAGAATGTTTGTGCTTGATTTTAGAGCCCCATTATTCTTACTATTCTGTCATGGGATATGAGAAATTTTTAGAAAGTGAGCATATTAGGTTCCAAATTATCAAGGACTGGTACCGCGAACCTTCTCTTCTTCATTATTGGGCTGATGAAATCCGAAAGATTTTAGATCAGATTGGAGACGACAGTTATAAGGTGATTTTTTCAGCTCACAGTGTCCCAGTTTTGGCACTAGATTTTGGTGACCCTTATATCGACCAGATTTATGATAATAGTCGCTTGATTGCGGAGGATTTAGGACTTAGAGAAGAGCAGTACACTAATACTTGGCAGAGTGAGAGTGATATAGGTATTCCTTGGATTAAGCCTGATGTCTTAGAATATCTACGAGATGAGCGTGAACACCCAGACCACTATATTTTTGTCCCTATTGTCTTTATTAGTGAGCATATTGAGGTTCTTTTTGATAATGATGTGGAATGTAAGGAACTTTGCCAAGAGCTAGGTGTAGCCTATCACAGACCTCCCATGCCAAATCGCGATCCTCGTTTAATCAAGGCCCTTCTTTCGGCTATTCAGTCTCATATAGACGGTGACTATAGTTACTATCAACCTCAGCTTGAGACCTTTGATGAGCTGGAAACTCCTTCTAGCACAGGTCAGATTTTGGATGAGGAAAAGGATATTCAAATGCCCTATTTCGTCAAGAAATTGATTGCTAAAAAAGGTCTAGAAAATGTCAAGATGCCATATCTATTTAAGAAAATGCTTGAAAAGAAGTATGGAAAAAAATATAATTAGTTGCTATTGTTTGAAAGTAATTTGGAGGGCATGATGTGAGCTAAAGCTTGCCTAAAAGTGTATACTAACTATAACTAAAGAAATAGAGGTAGATATATGAAATCAGCAGTTTATACCAAAGCTGGACAAGTGGGGCTGGCAGAAATTGATCGCCCGCAAATCGTGGCAGCAGATGATGCCATTATCAAGATAGTACGTACTTGCGTTTGTGGATCTGACATTTGGAGTTACCGTAATCCGGAAATGGAAGAGGGACATAGAAATAGTGGTCATGAGGCTATCGGAATTGTCGAAGAAGTTGGTGAGCAAGTTACTACAGTAAAACCAGGAGACTTTGTCATTGCACCTTTCACACATGGGTGTGGTCAGTGTGATGCTTGTCGAGCTGGTTTTGACGGCTCTTGTGATAACCACTCAGGTAATAACTGGTCTGAGGGCGTGCAGGCTGAGTATATCCGTTTCCACTTTGCCAACTGGGCACTTGTCAAAATTCTTGGGCAACCCTCAGATTATAGCGAAGGCATGCTCAAGTCACTTTTGACACTTGCTGATGTTATGCCGACGGGTTACCATGCTGCGCGTGTGGCTAATGTACAAAAGGGTGATAAGGTTGTCGTTATCGGAGATGGGGCTGTTGGTCAATGTGCTGTCATTGCATCTAAGATGCGTGGGGCTTCTCAAATTGTCCTTATGAGCCGTCACGAAGATCGTCAAAAGATGGCTTTGGAGTCAGGTGCGACTGCGGTTGTAGCTGAGCGTGGCGAAAAAGGCATTGACAAAGTCCGTGAAATCCTCGGGGGAGGAGCAGATGCAGCTCTCGAATGTGTCGGTACTGAAGCAGCAGTAGAACAAGCTCTTGGTGTCCTCCATAACGGTGGTCGTATGGGATTTGTCGGTGTGCCTCATTATAATAACCGTTCCCTTGGTTCGACCTTTGCCCAAAATATTTTAGTGGCGGGAGGGGTAGCCTCTGTCACAACCTATGATAAACAAGTTTTGTTAAAAGCTGTTCTTGATGGCGACATCAATCCAGGCCGAGTCTTTACGACAAGTTATAAATTGGAAGATATTAATCAGGCTTATAAAGATATGGATGAACGCAAGTCTATTAAATCTATGATTGTTTTAGATTAGTTAAGTTATACAAAAGTCTTGGTAATGCAAGAGAGCTGTGTTTCCAAGACTTTTTATATGTTGCAAAGGAGACAAAAAATGATTACAGTCGAAAGGGCTAGTCACACAGACCTTTATGACCAGGTGAACGTGATTCCGTTTGAAGAGATGGATCGTTTCATTAAGGAAAACATGTAAGATGAATGAGTTCGTAATCAGTATTGCAAGTAAAAAAGTTATGACCATTTAGCTCTTACATAAAGCAAATCAGAAAGGTATATATGAAGAAAAAACTCTTATTTTCAGTCTTTTAGCAATACTTGGTCTTGTTTGTGTAGGTGTTTGGTATTTTATTTCCCAAAACCAAGCGCAGGCCGTAAAAGCAGAAGCAAGAAAAACATTTATTCAATCAAGCCGTCCAACCATCTTTTTCCATGGTTGGGAGCTCAAGCAGTCATGCGGAAAGACACATGGCTAATGCAGCTAAAAAATCTGGCGTGACCCAAACCATTATCGAAGCCAATGTAGCTGAAGATGGGACCGTTACTCTGAAAGGGACTATTCAAAAAGATGCGGTCAATCCGATTGTCCTAGTCAATTTTGACAATAATTGAGGGGCCAGCACTCAGGACCAGAGCAACTATGCCTACGCTGTCGTCAAAGCTCTCCAGGATACCTACGAAATCACTGAGATGAACATGGTTGGTCACTCCTACGGCAATATAGCTATCGTCTATTATATGCTCCAGCATGGCAGTGATACCAGTCTGCCTAAACTAGTCAAACAAGTGGATATCGCCGGTCACTTTAACGGGATTATCGGCATGGATGAACCGGAAGAAAACTCTCTAGATGGCGAAGGAAAACCAACTAGCATGACCGGGTCATATGAGGAGCTCTTGTCTCTTGGAGACAACTATCCTCAAGGACAAGTTGAAGTCCTCAACATCTATGGCAATACAGGTAAAGAGAGTGATGAGCGCGTGACCAATCTATCCAGTCAATCCCTAGCCTATCTGCTTAAAGGTCATGTCAAATCCTACCAAGAAAAGGAAATCATAGGTCTTAACGGCCAACACAGTAAACTCCATGAAACAACCTTGGTCGATAAGCCTCTAAATGCTTTCTTGTGGGGAAAATGAGTTGATAAGAATATAAAAAAATCTAGTAGAGGCTGTCTACTAGATTTTTTTAATACAATGATTGGGTTGGCAGAGAAGAGAAGTAAAAGAACGAATCCAATTTCATCTGACATTTCATGTAAAGAATGTTAAATAAAGATAAGATAATGTAATCGTTTACTTTTGTTTCTCATAATATTTACAGCCTTGTTTTTGATGGAGTTCAGAAAGATGAAGTCTAGTGATTATAACAAGGTCAGAGGAGTTATTGTCGAGAATTGTAATAAAGTGGGTCTGCATGGTAAGGTTACTATCACTAAATTATATTGGACAGCCTTAGAAATACCAACTTACCACGTAACTTATACCTATTCTGATAAAACTAACGATGACCAGAAAGTAGTATTAGAGAAAATACGGCTATTCATGAAGAAGGATCAAGTGACTCTTATGGCAATGTTCCAGAATATAAGGAATCGTTTTTGAAGCAGAAATCTGTCCAAAAGGTTGAGAAGAAAATTAAAAAACAATTGAAGAAACAAAAACTCGGTCTTCCTATTAGTTCATTTAGTTTTCTATCTAACTTCAGTCATGATGAAAAGGAGAAAAATCTGGATACCTTATCCTCAGACAATCTCAAAGAAGGTAAGAAGGACTTTGCAGGTTACTATCAAATTTCATACCAAACCTTGATTGATAAAGAGTTGATTGAGATGGTCATTTATATCGATGAAAAGGTAACAGTCAAATCACAAGATATGAAAGATGCGGCTAAAAAGTTAGATGCTAGTGATCTTCCGAATGGTGAATATAATTTCTTTTATTCCAATACCAAGGATGAGAATCAAGATTAAATCAGTTATTCTTTTAAAGTAAAAGATGGGAAAGTCGTTTTTTATGAGGATGAGAATCTAGTACTAGAAGATGATGATTAAAGGTGAGGAGATGAAGAAAAGTTATAAATTCTATTTATTTGTTATTATCAAGAATCTTCATTCTCACAATCCTTTTAAAAACTGGATAGGAGAGATTATTTCAGAGTATCGTGCATAGGTTCTTAACATCAGAAGATTTCGTGAGACAATAAAAGATGATTGAAATAATCTTTCTTGAATAGAACACAAATAAGACATGTTTCTGACTAAAACAGATTCATGTCTTTTTTAGGTGTTATGATTTAATCATCTATTTTTCTTGATTATAAGCTAATAGATTTTATGAAATCATATAATCAGTTTAAATTTTTGATATAATGATTCTTAAAACTTAGGAGGCAACAGATGATACATAAACATGAAATCCCAATTTTAGAGTTTGATGATAGTCCTCAGGCTGTGATTATGCCGACACATGAGGACTTAGATTTAGACTTGCCTGCTAGGTGTATTTACGCCTTTTTAGAAGAAGAGATTGAACGCTATGCGAACGCTGTTGAGGCTGATAAAGTTGGAGAGTTTGTCTCCGCGACCAAAACTTATCCTATATTTGTTATGACTTACAATGGGGAGGAGATTTGCTTGGCTCAAGCTCCAGTTGGATCAGCTGCAGCTGCACAATTTCTTGATTGGTTAATTGGTTATGGCGTAAAACAAATCATTTCAACTGGAACTTGTGGCGTTTTGGTAAACATGAAGGAAAATGTTTTTTTGATTCCTACTAGAGCGTTGAGGGATGAAGGAGCGAGTTACCACTATGTTGCGCCATCCCGCTATATAGACATGAATAAACAAGCTCTGGAAGCTATTGAGAAAACTTTAAAACAAAAGAAAATCCCCTATGAAGAGGTCATGACCTGGTCGACAGATGGTTTTTATAGAGAAACACCAGATAAGGTTTCCTATCGTATTGAAGAGGGCTGTAGTGTTGTAGAGATGGAATGTTCTGCACTTGCAGCAGTTGCTCAACTTCGAGGAGCTATTTGGGGATTACTACTCTTTACGGCAGATTCCCTTGCAGATATTGACAATTACGATCAACGAGATTGGGGCTCAGAGGCTTTTGATAAGGCTTTAGAGCTTTGTCTGGATATCATTGTCCAGATGTAATCCTAATTCAATAGAAAAAAGAGCATGACTATATAATCGTGCTCTTTTTAGATGTAAGTTATTATTTCAAAATATCCCAAAGTTCTTGGGTAGTCTCAGCTACAAAATCTGGATTTTCAGCTAATAAGGTTTCGTTAGTCCCGAATCCCCAGGTAACCGCTATTGTTTTGATGCCAACTGTTTTTCCACCAATCAAATCAAACTTGGTATCACCAACAATGACAGAACTGTCCTTATTCGCATTATTTTCAGTGATAGCACGCTGCAAGACGTCAGCCTTGTGGAAAGCAGTAGGTGTGGCCCCATAGATACCGTCAAAAAACTCAGTGATGCCAAGGTACTCGCACATTTCCAGAGCGGTAGGCTCATTTTTGGAAGTCGTAATATAGATTTTCTTATTTGGATCGTGACTCAGCTTTTCTAGAACCTCTTTTATACCGTCGTAGAGGTGAGCTTCAAACTGTCCTTTGGTCTCATAATAGTCACGATAAATTTTGACAGCTTGGGCAGCACCTTCTTCGCTAATTTCTTCTTTGAATGTCACTTCTAGAGGTGGTCCCATAAAGGTTCGAATTTTTTGGTCGCTAGGAACAGGTAGG
The DNA here is from genome assembly GCF_038007145.1 of Streptococcus sp. FSL L8-0526. Taxonomy (NCBI): domain Bacteria; kingdom Bacillati; phylum Bacillota; class Bacilli; order Lactobacillales; family Streptococcaceae; genus Streptococcus; species Streptococcus sp. FSL L8-0526. The sequence continues at coordinate 1,349,115 of NZ_JBBOWP010000001.1, read as the reverse complement.
CCCAGTCTTTCAAAGGTTTGGACAAAACCATTGTGGATACCCTCGGAACTATCTATAAGAGTACCATCAAGGTCGAAGAAAATGTGTGTAAATGTCATATGATTCTCCAATACAATGTTATTTGTTTATTATATCATGATAGGACAAAATGCAAAGTCAAACAATACAAGTCAGACTTTCAAACATTTTGGTTACCTGTATGATACTTATAAGTTCAATCGTGCGAAACCTATAATTCAGATGATATGTTCCAACTTAAAAACTCACCTATCTGGAGTAAGCTTAAAGCTGTTCAAAATAATAAGGCTATCTATGCAGATTATTTAACTTATATGCTCGGATTTGGCATTGTGTCGCAAGAAATAATTATGAAACAAATAGCTGATGAATGGGAATTGAATTAAACTAAAAAGGGATCTAGCTGACAAACAAACGTCTGGTGTGTTTTCTCAAAGAAAAATAGAGCTGAATAGTCATAGGAATCCAAAGCAATGGTTCACATGGATAACGCCAAGATAGCCCATATAAAGAATGACAAACATAACAAAGAGAATTTCACCAAAAAGCTCAATAAAGCTAGAGGTTAATGGTGTGAGTTTTTTACCTAGCCCCTGGAGACTATTTCTAAAGATGAAGAGTATTCCCAAAATAGGATAAAAAGGGAACTGATACGCAAGTAGCGGTCGGCGTTGTTGATAATCGTAGCATTATCAGACCCATAAATAAGACCAGCCAAGAAGGGACTTGTCATATAGAGTAGGACACAAGCAATAATGGAACAAATGATAGAGACAAGGCATTACTGTTTCAACCCTTCAACAATACGTTTAAACTGTTGGGCCCCGAAATTCTGTGAGGTGAAGGTCGTCACCCAGCAGCAAGGGAGGTCAAATGAAAAAAGGAACCTACTAAGTTCCTTTTTTATTACAGTTAAACTAGCATTAACAACCACTAGGCATTACATAATGGTTGGTGGAATGTTCAATTTATTTCATTCGCATGCTGTCAATTTTTTCTTTAGTTGGTGTGACACGTAAGGTTTTTTGTCCCGTATAAGTCACAAATCCAGGCTTACCTGCTGTTGGTTTGTTGAGTTTCTTAACATCAATCATATCTACTTGAACCAAGTTTGATAGACAAGCCTTAGAGTAGTAGGCAGCTAGTTCTGCCGCATCAGTCTTGACCTCATCGGTTGGGTTAAGATTGTCCTTGATGACCACGTGACTACCTGGAATATCCTTGGCGTGGAACCAGAGCTCCCCCTTTTTAGCCATCTTGAAGGTCAACTCCTCGTTTTGCAGGTTATTACGACCAACCATGATAATGGTCTTGCCATCAGAAGCTAGATAACGTTCAGGTTTCTTGCGTTTCTGACGTTTGTCAGTTGAACGACGCCTCATAAAGCCAGCTTGTACAAGCTCCTCACGAATGTCTTCGATTTCATCCATGTTAGCTTGAGAAAGACTGAACTCGACACTTTCCAAATAGTTAATGGTTTGCTTGGTTTCTTCAATTAAACCAGTTAAGTGCTTAACAGCTTCCTTGAGTTTCTGGTATTTCTTGAAGTAACGCTGAGCATTCTGGTTAGGCGTTAGAGCCACATTTAGAGGAATGGTAATCTTTTCGCCAGTATAGTAGTTGTCTAGTTCTACACTATCCTTGTCATTTGGTACCATGCTCAGAAAGGTTGTTAAAAGTTCACCTTTTTGACGGAACTCCTCAGCATTTTCAGTAGCAGCAAGCTCTTTTTCTTGTTTAACAAGTTTCTTCTTGTTTTTTTCCAGTTCATTTTGCACACGATGGATCAAATCACTAGCCTGTTGAGCCATACGGTCACGCGCCGCCTTGTCCAAGTAGTAGTAGTCCAAAAGATCTGACAAGGTCTCAAACTCAGGTTGGTCCTGACTATCTGAGAATCTTACAGCTGAAAATGCCTTAGTCGTAAGATTGGGTTTGACCTCACGATTAAAGAAGTCACGAAAATTCTTGAGTTTATCAGTCTCTAATAAGGCTGATAATTCATTAGCCGTATCACGACCCAACCCTTGGAAGAGTTTTTGAAGGTTTTTAGCTGATAAATCCTCCGTCTGTAAGAGTTCAAAGAGATTCTCGTCTGAAATATCGAAAGGATTCCTAGCATCTGTCTTTGGCGGAGCAATGTAGGTAGAGCCAGGCAAAATAGTTCGGTAACTATTTTGCGAGAAACCAACGTGCTTGATAGACTCTATGATTTTGTTCTCGTTCTTGTCAATAAGGATAATGTTGGAGTGTTTCCCCATGATTTCCATAACAAGAGTAACCTTAACGCTGTCACCAATTTCGTTTTTGTTAGACACGGAAATCTCAAGAACACGGTCATTTTCCAGCTGCTGGATATCCTGAATAACAGCTCCCTGAAGGTATTTACGCATAATCATGGTATAGGTGTTTGGATTCTGAGGATTTGGCAACTCTGCCTTGGTTGTCTGGATACGCCCAAAGACAGGGTGAGCCGAAAGCAAAAGCTTGTAATTCTGACGATTGTTACGAATGGTCAACACCAATTCACGCTCAAAAGGCTGATTAACCTTCTGGATACGCCCGTAAAGCACCTGCTCACGTAACTCGGCCGTCATATGATGAAGAAAAAAGCCGTCAAAAGACATGATGCAGTTCCTTTCTTGTTAGTGGTAATGGTTGTTATTTTAATTGTGATAATATATAAAATGCTTAACCATTATAGCATAAATCCGATAGAAATGTTTGGGGAGGGTCGATAATCTAAACTGATTATTTTAATCTATTATAAATTATCATAAAAAATGGTATGACATAAGTAGCTAAAACATATCAAAATTCTTCAAATATTCTTTTGAATTATATTCTAGTTATGGTATCATTTAATACGCTGAAAATTTAAGGAGTATTATAATGAATAATATTAGAAAGCTATGTAATGCGACTAATTTGAAATGCCTAGCTATTGTACTTATGTTTTTTGGATCACATCCATCAGATGTTTGAGGGTATGGGAGTGCCACTATGGTTAACTATGTTAGGGCGTTTGGTTTTTCCTATCTTCCTTTTTCTAGCAGCTGATAGTTTCCATTATACTCATGATCGATTGGCCTACCTCAGACGTCTCCTCTACATGAGTTAGTTCATGACCATTGGCAACGCCATCATTGGTAATGTCTTTCATAATGGTAATGTTGGTTTGATGAACAATGCTTTTTCAACCTTCTTTATTACTGGGATTTTTATTTGCTCTTGGGATTTGTTGACTAAGGGGCTTCGCGATAAATCATACAAGGAGTTGATTCAAGGGTTTGGTGTTTTTCTCTTGCCAATTCTGTCATCTATTCCAGTTGTAGACCTGGCAGGTATAAATGAAACACCTCATGCAAACCCAATAGTCGTTCAGATTGTTGCCTTTATCTTATCACTAGTACCAAGTATTCTTATAGCTGAAGGTAGTTTTATGATGGTTATTCTTGGTTTGCTATTCTATATTTTCCGTACCAATCGTATCGTACAAATTATCGTATTAGCTATTATATCAGTGATTGCCCATCTCTTTGATCCGACAACTGTGCAGTGGATGATGATCTTCGCTGCGATTCCTATGTATTTCTACAATGGTGAGCGTGGTAGTGGCAATAAGAATTTCTTCTACATATTCTATCCAGCCCATATTTATCTCTTGTGGATCTTAGCAAGTTTTTTCAGATAAGAAGACAAAGGCAGTCCTTGTACTGTCTTTGGCATTCCTTGTACTGTTTTTTTTTCGTGCTCAAAGTCCAATTTTTATAATTTGTTTCCTGCTTCTAAAACTGCTATAATTTAAGGAGTAATAGAATCTTGTGATAACTAAATTGGAGGTATATCATGACAAAAGTAGCAGTAGTATTTGCGGAAGGATTTGAAGAAATCGAAGCCTTGAGCCCAGTGGATGTCTTCCGACGAGCTGGATTTGACTGTAGCATGTTAGGACTTGAAAGTGCATCAGTGACAGGCTCTCATGGGATTCAAGTCACTATGGATGGCGTATTTGATGGTAATCTAGATGAATATGATTTGGTGGTTCTCCCTGGCGGCATGCCTGGCTCAACTAAACTACGTGATCACCAAGCCTTGATTGCCTCTCTTCAAGAAGTTGCTAAAGCTGGAAAATATGTTGCTGCTATCTGTGCTGCACCAATTGTTCTCGAACGTGCAGGCCTGCTTGAAGGGCGAAAATTTACTTGTTTCCCAGGTGTAGAGGAACAAATTGCATCTGGTGATCATCAAACTGACGTAGTGGTCGTGGATGACAATATTGTGACTAGCCGTGGTGCCGGAACAGCATTAGCGTTTGCTTATGCATTGGTTGATTTGTTGGGCGGTGATGGTCAGCAGTTGGCTCATACTATGGTCTACGACAGACTGTTTCAATAAGATTGATAATAGAGCATGTATCAAACAGATGGCCTAGTTGTAGGCTGGAGAGACCTTAGCTTAGTTTTAAGAGCTTTGGTTTTTTCTTTTCTGCTTTGACATCTCGCTTGAAAATGGTTATAATAATCACAAAATAACCTTTAAATGAGTCCAGAGAGGCTTAAAAGGTCGGACAGATTGAAACAGCAGGTTTCTCCTGTGATTTTTTGTGCGACCTTGCCGTATGGTGAGGTTTTTTTGATGACATTTTGCAGTATAGAAAGGGTTGTCATGATTTTAATTGAAGATTTAACCATTGTGAGTCAGCGTGAGATTGCACCTCGTATTTTTGAGATGGTGCTTAAGGGGGAGATGGTTGCGGATATGCAGCTTGGTCAGTTTGTCCACCTCAAAGTGCCAGACCCAAGCAAGCTCCTTCGTCGTCCGATTTCCATCTCAGAGATTGACTACAATAAAAAAGAGGCAACCATTGTCTATCGTGTGGAGCGTGAGGGGACAGCTATCCTTTCAAAGATGGTAGCCGGTCAAACTATTGATACCATGGGCCCTCAAGGAAATGGTTTTGATATTTCTATTATTGAGGCTGGGCAGAAAGCTCTCCTTGTTGGTGGTGGTATTGGCGTGCCACCTTTGGTTGAGACGGCTAAGCAGTTGAAGGCTAAGGGAGTGGAAGTCGTATCAGTAATTGGTTTCGCCAATAAGAATGCCGTTATTTTGGAGGATAAACTCAGGGCTTGTGGTGATGTTTATGTGACGACTGACGACGGTTCATACGGTATCAAGGGTTACGTTTCAACAGTCATTGATAACTTCGACTGGACACCAGATGCCGTTTACAGTTGCGGAGCTCCAGGTATGCTCAAATATGTTGACAGCAAGTTTGAAAATCATCCTCACGCCTATGTTTCTATGGAAGCTCGTATGGCTTGTGGAATGGGGGCGTGCTATGCCTGTGTAGTTCACGTTAAAGGAGAAACGGATACTAAAAATCTTCGTGTTTGCGAGGAGGGACCAGTCTTTCCTACCGGAAAAGTCATCGTCTAGGAGGTAACCATATCAGAGATGAAATCAGAAAATCGTTTAGCTATTAGCCTTCCAGGGCTCGATTTGAAAAATCCCATTATCCCAGCTTCTGGTTGCTTTGGTTTTGGTCAAGAGTATGCCAAGTACTATGATTTGGACAAACTAGGGTCGATCATGATTAAGGCAACAACTGCCAACCCACGTTTTGGGAATCCAACACCCCGTGTGGCAGAGACACCATCAGGTATGCTTAATGCCATTGGATTGCAAAATCCGGGTGTTGATGCTGTCTTGTCTGAAAAACTCCCATGGTTACAGGAACATTATCCTGAGTTGCCAATTATTGCGAATGTGGCTGGATTTTCTAACGAAGAATATGCAGAAGTCTCTCACAAGATTTCCAAGGCTAGTAACGTCAAGGCAATCGAGCTTAACATCTCCTGTCCAAACGTGGACCATGGCAATAACGGCCTTCTCATAGGACAAGTACCAGAACTTGCCTATGCAGCCGTAAAAGCCAGTGTTTCTCACTCTGATGTGCCCGTCTATGTTAAACTGACACCAAGCGTGGCTGACATTACAAGTGTTGCCAAGGCAGTCGAAGATGCCGGTGCGACAGGTTTCACCATGATTAACACCTTGGTTGGTACACGCTATGATTTGGCAACTCGCAAACCAATCATTGCTAATGGTCAAGGTGGTATGTCAGGACCAGCTGTCTTCCCAGTAGCCCTTAAACTCATCCGCCAAGTCGCTCTTGCATCAGACCTTCCAATCATCGGTATGGGTGGCGTAGACAGTGCCGAAGCGGCTATCGAAATGTTTATCGCTGGTGCCTCAGCCATAGGTGTTGGAACAGCCAACTTTACAGATCCATATGCCTGCCCTAAAATCATTGACCGCCTCCCAGAAGTCATGGACAAGTATGGCATCACAACACTAGAAGACTTACGTAAGGAAGTTCGAACAGACTTGTTGGGAAAATAAGGAAAGCAATCTCTTTACAATAAATAAAAATCGAAGTCCTATCGTTAGGGCTTCATTTTTTAGATAAGACATTAGAATATATTGACGATTAGAATTGTGGTGATATAATATATGTCATAAAATACTCTGAGGTAGCTTATGAGCGATTTATATATTCAAAGGTCCAATTATTACCTGTCCTTATCTGAACAAAGAATTATCATTAAAAATGATAATAAAGAGATTGTCAAAGAAGTGTCCATTTCACTCGTTGATAATGTATTACTTTTTGGTAATGCACAACTGACCACCCAACTCATCAAAGCCTTGTCAAAGAACAAGGTGAATGTTTACTATTTCTCAAATGTTGGTCAATTTATTTCTAGTATTGAAACCAACAGGCAGGACGAATTCCAAAAGCAAGAGTTGCAAGCAAAGGCTTATTTTGAAGAGGATTTCCGTTTGGAGGTTGCGAGGAGTATTGCTACGACCAAGGTGAGGCACCAGATTGCCTTACTTAGAGAGTTTGATACGGATGGTCTACTAGATACCTCAGATTATTCTAGGTTTGAAGATAGTGTCAATGATATTCAGAAAGCTTATTCCATTACAGAAATTATGGGTTACGAAGGTCGCCTTGCGAAATCCTATTTTTACTATCTGAATTTACTCGTTCCTGATGACTTTCATTTTAATGGTAGGAGTAGACGGCCTGCGGAGGATTGTTTTAACAGTGCCCTCAATTTTGGATATAGTATCTTATATTCTTGCTTAATGGGGCTGATTAAGAAAAATGGGCTAAGCTTGGGATTTGGGGTAATTCACAAGCATCATCAGCATCATGCGACCTTGGCCAGTGATTTAATGGAAGAATGGAGACCTATCATCGTCGATAATACGCTTATGGAGTTGATACGAAATGGTAAACTTCTTTTAAGTCATTTTGAAAATAAGGATCAAGATTTCATACTCACCGATGAAGGCAGAGAAATCTTTGCACGGGCTTTACGTTCAAGAATATTAGAAGTCCATCAGTATATTGAGTTAGACAAAAAACGCTATTCTTTTCTTTATACAGCAGATAGGCAAATCAAGAGTTTGATTAGGGCTTTTAGAGAACTTGACCCTAGTCTCTATGAGACAAGTTACACAGGAGGGCATTAATGGGACTTTACTTTAACCTCAGCGAAGAAGAGCGTGAGTTTGCCAAACAAAAAACCATGTTTTGTCTGATTATTTATGATATTCGAAGTAACAAACGTAGACTTAAACTCTCGAAATTACTTGAGGGTTATGGCGTGAGGGTGCAAAAATCCTGTTTCGAGGTCGACCTGTCAAGAAATGATTATCAGTCTCTCCTTAAGGATATCGAGGGCTTCTACAAGGCTGATGAAGAAGACAGCATAATAGTGTATGTGACAACCAAAGAAGAGGTGACTAGTTTTAGTCCCTACCATAGTGCTGAAAAATTAGATGACATTCTCTTCTTCTAAGCCTTTATAGACCTTTAATCATATGGTACAATATAGATAGTGTTTCCAGTAGGTCCTACATCTTGTGCCTCTAGCAACTGCCTAGAGCACAAGATATGGGGATATAAACCTAATTACCTCGAGAGGGGACGGAAACTATTTTACCTCATTTGCTTGGTAGTATGCTTTTTGTGATATAAACCTAATTACCTCGAGAGGGGACGGAAACTGGATTACTTTGTGAGGTGTTAAAATGCCTGTCTCTGGATATAAACCTAATTACCTCGAGAGGGGACGGAAACTGTTAGTGTGTTCAATAATTTTTTGTGTAAAATGTGATATAAACCTAATTACCTCGAGAGGGGACGGAAACACTTCTAATGTTTGCTTGTTTGACCAAATCCAATTAAGATATAAACCTAATTACCTCGAGAGGGGACGGAAACTCTTTTAATTCTTCTAGGTTATCGCTGAATGGATAGAACAGATATAAACCTAATTACCTCGAGAGGGGACGGAAACTCTGAAATTATCATAATTCAAATAAGTTGCTTCAGATATAAACCTAATTACCTCGAGAGGGGACGGAAACAGGGTATTCTGATCTTATAACTTCGACTTCATCAGATATAAACCTAATTACCTTGAGAGGGGACGGAAACTAAATGCTCTTGTGTACTGTTTCTTTCTTTGTCGATATAAACCTAATTACCTCGAGAGGGGACGGAAACACATTTAATATTTGGTGTGTCTGGTTTGCTGCAAACAGATATAAACCTAATTACCTCGAGAGGGGACGGAAACCGGTTAGGGTTGTATGTTATTTGAATCTGTTTCTAGTTTGATATAAACCTAATTACCTCGAGAGGGGACGGAAACCGTTTTTTCATGGCATCCATAAACTTCTTTTGGTCGATATAAACCTAATTACCTCGAGAGGGGACGGAAACGCGTTACCGTAGACCTCTGCGTTACCACTTACCTGATATAAACCTAATTACCTCGAGAGGGGACTTTTTTGAAAATTTTGAAAACAGTATTGACATCGCTTCCAGAAAAGTGTTAGACTAAAAGCACATTAAGGGCGCCCCAATGAGTTGAAAAGTACTTTCAGCTTTTTTTGGGTTTTTCATACAAAGATGAAGGAGTCGAATGAAAAAATTAGTATTTACTTTTAAAAGGATCGACCATCCTGCACAAGATTTGGCTGTTAAATTTCATGGCTTCTTGATGGAGCAGTTGGATAGTGACTATGTTGATTATCTGCATCAGCAGCAAACAAATCCCTATGCGACCAAGGTAATCCAAGGGAAAGAAAACACGCAGTGGGGTGTACATCTGCTCACAGATGACCTCGAGGATAAGGTTTTTATGACCTTATTACAGATTAAAGAGGTGTCTTTAAACGATCTGCCTAAACTCAGTGTCGAAAAAGTTGAGATTCAGGAGTTGGGGGCAGATAAACTGTTAGAGATTTTCAATAGTGAGGAAAATCAAACCTATTTTTCAATTATTTTTGAGACTCCAACAGGTTTTAAATCTCAAGGTTCCTACGTCATCTTCCCGTCTATGCGTTTGATTTTTCAAAGTTTGATGCAAAAGTATGGAAGGTTGGTTGAAAATCAACCTGAAATTGAAGAGGATACCTTAGATTACCTATCTGAACACAGCACTATCACGAATTATCGCTTGGAGACGAGTTATTTCAGGGTGCACAGGCAACGAATTCCTGCCTTTAGAGGAAAGTTAACCTTTAAAGTACAAGGCGCCAAAACTCTAAAAGCTTATGTCAAAATGCTTCTAACATTCGGTGAATATTCAGGTCTTGGCATGAAAACGAGTCTCGGTATGGGAGGGATAAAGCTTGAAGAAAGAAAAGATTGATTTATTTTACGGAGCTCTTTTGCATGATATCGGTAAGGTCATTCAAAGGGCGACAGGAGAACGAAAAAAACACGCCTTGGTAGGCGCGGATTGGTTTGATGAGATTGCTGATAATCAAGTTATTTCCGATCAAATTAGATATCACATGGCTAACTACCAGAGTGATAAACTTGGAAATGACCACCTTGCTTACATAACTTATATCGCTGATAACATTGCCTCTGGTGTCGACAGAAGACAGTCAAATGAGGAGAGTGACGAGGATGCATCAGATAAGATTTGGGATACCTATACAAACCAGGCTGATATTTTTAACGTTTTTGGGGCACAAACGGATAAACGCTACTTTAAACCGACGGTTCTAAACTTGAAATCTAAACCTAACTTTGCGTCGGCAACATATGAACCTTTCTCAAAAGGTGATTATGCGGCAATTGCGACTCGTATCAAAAATGAATTGGCAGAATTTGAGTTTAATCAAGCACAAATTGACTCTTTGTTAAATCTGTTCGAAGCAACCCTCTCTTTTGTGCCTTCTTCGACTAATACTAAAGAAATCGCTGATATTTCACTTGCTGAGCATAGTCGTCTGACAGCAGCTTTTGCTCTAGCCATCTATGATTACTTGGAAGACAAAGGTCGTCATAACTATAAGGAGGACTTGTTTACTAAAGCATCAGCCTTTTATGAGGAAGAAGCTTTTCTCCTAGCTAGCTTTGACTTATCAGGGATTCAAGACTTTATCTATAATATTGCGACGAGTGGTGCTGCTAAACAATTGAAGGCTAGATCTTTGTATCTTGACTTTATGAGCGAGTATATAGCAGACAGTTTACTTGATAAACTAGGCCTCAATCGGGCTAACTTGCTCTATGTCGGTGGGGGACATGCTTACTTTGTCCTAGCCAATACTGAAAAAACGGTAGAAACACTCGTTCAATTTGAAAAAGATTTCAATCAATTTTTATTGGCAAATTTCCAAACCAGATTATATGTTGCCTTTGGTTGGGGAAGCTTTGCGGCTAAGGATATCATGAGCGAACTGAACTCACCTGAAAGCTATAGACAGGTCTATCAAAAGGCTAGTCGCATGATTTCTGAGAAAAAAATCTCAAGGTATGATTATCAAACCCTTATGTTGTTGAACAGGGGCGGTAAATCTTCTGAAAGAGAGTGCGAGATTTGTCATTCCGTTGAGAATTTAGTTTCTTATCATGACCAAAAAGTGTGTGACATTTGTCGAGGCTTGTATCAATTTTCTAAAGAGATTGCCCATGACCATTTCATTATCACTGAAAATGAAGGGCTTCCTATTGGTCCGAACGCATGTCTTAAAGGTGTTGCATTTAAAAAGCTGAGCCAAGAAGCTTTTTCCCGTGTCTATGTCAAAAATGACTATAAGGCTGGTACAGTTAAGGCAACCCATGTTTTTGTTGGAGATTACCAGTGTGATGAAATTTACAATTATGCTGCCTTATCTAAAAACGAAAATGGGTTAGGTATTAAACGCTTAGCTGTTGTACGTCTTGACGTGGATGATTTGGGAGCAGCCTTTATGGCTGGCTTCTCCCAACAAGGAAATGGGCAATATAGTACTCTATCACGCTCAGCCACTTTCTCTCGAAGCATGAGTCTTTTCTTCAAGGTTTATATTAACCAGTTTGCTAGTGATAAGAAGCTCTCTATCATCTATGCCGGTGGGGATGATGTTTTTGCTATTGGCTCTTGGCAAGATATTATTGCCTTTACTGTTGAACTTCGTGAGAACTTCATTAAATGGACAAATGGAAAACTAACACTATCAGCTGGTATCGGTCTGTTTGCTGATAAGACCCCTATTAGCTTAATGGCACATCAAACAGGGGAGCTAGAAGAAGCAGCTAAAGGCAATGAGAAAGATAGTATTTCACTCTTTAGTTCCGACTATACCTTTAAATTTGATCGGTTTATCACTAATGTTTACGACGATAAGTTAGAGCAGATTCGCTATTTCTTTAATCACCAAGATGAACGAGGCAAGAATTTCATTTATAAATTGATTGAATTGCTTCGAAACTACGAGAGTGAAGAAAAGATGAATGTTGCCCGATTAGCTTACTATTTGACACGTCTGGAAGAGTTAACAGACAAAGATGAAAGAGATAAATTCAAACAATTCAAGAAATTATTCTTCAAATGGTATACAAACAATGAATCAGACCGTAAAGAGGCGGAACTAGCTTTGCTTCTCTATGTTTATGAAATTAGGAAGGATTAATACATGGCAATTTTAACTGATGAGAATTATGTGGATAAAGCAGAACGTGCTATTTCATTACTTGAAAAGGATAATAAAGGGAATTATTTACTAACAACGTCACAAATTAGAAAGTTATTATCCTTATGTAGTTCTTTATATGATAGAAGTAAAGAAAGAAAGTTTGATGAATTAATAAATGATGTTTCCTATTTAAGAGTACAATTCGTCTATCAGTCTGGAAGAAACTCTGTAAGAGTTAATAGACAGACGTTCTTCCCTGTTAAAGATTTGGTAGAAAAAGGTCAAATTCTTGAAGCGCTTAAGGAAATTAAAGATAGAGAGACACTTCAAAGATTTTGTAGATATATGGAAGCACTAGTCGCCTATTTCAAGTTTTATGGAGGTAAAGATTAATGACATTCGCTAAGATTAAATTTTCAGCTCAAATTCGTTTAGAGACAGGCCTTCATATTGGGGCTAGTAATGCTTTTGCAGCCATTGGTGCGATCGATTCGCCTGTTATTAAAGATCCTATTACCAACCTACCAATCATTCCTGGTTCAAGTCTCAAAGGAAAAATGAGAACGCTTCTTGCCAAGGTTTATAATGAAAAGGTAGCTGAGAAACCAAGCGATGACAGTGATATTCTTAGCCGTTTATTTGGGAATAGTAACGATGAACGATTCAAAATGGGACGCTTGATTTTTCGTGATGCCTTTTTGTCAAACGCTGATGAGCTAGACTCTCTTGGGGTAAGAAGTTATACAGAAGTAAAATTTGAAAATACAATTGACCGTATCACTGCCGAAGCTAAACCAAGACAAATTGAACGTGCTATTCGTAACAGTACTTTTGATTTCGAGTTGATTTATGAAATTACAGATGAGAATGAAAATCAAGTCGAAGAAGATTTCAAAGTGATTCGAGATGGTTTAAAACTGCTTGAACTTGATTATCTTGGTGGTTCTGGATCTCGAGGTTACGGTAAGGTTGCTTTTGAAAACCTCAAAGCTACTACCGTATTTGGTAATTATGATGTTAAAACATTAAATGAACTTTTAACTGCGGAGGTCTAATATGACCTATAAACTGTATATTATGACCTTTCAGAATGCTCATTTTGGTTCGGGCACTCTTGATAGCTCAAAATTAACATTCTCAGCAGACCGTATCTTCTCAGCACTAGTGCTAGAAGCCCTAAAAATGGGAAAACTCGATGCATTTCTTGCGGAAGCTAACCAAGACAAGTTCACGCTCACAGATGCCTTTCCATTTCAATTTGGTCCCTTTTTGCCGAAACCTATTGGTTATCCCAAACATGACCAAATAGATCAATCAGTTGATGTCAAAGAGGTTCGCCGTCAAGCAAAATTGTCTAAGAAACTGCAATTTCTTGCTCTAGAAAATGTTGACGATTATCTCAATGGAGAGTTATTTGAAAATGAAGAGCATGCAGTCATTGATACTGTGACAAAAAATCAACCACATAAGGATGACAATCTTTATCAGGTAGCTACAACCAGATTTTCAAATGATACGTCGCTTTACGTCATCGCAAACGAATCTGATTTGCTTAATGAGTTGATGTCTAGTCTTCAGTATTCAGGTCTTGGTGGAAAGCGTTCAAGTGGTTTTGGTCGTTTTGAGTTAGATATTCAAAATATCCCACTAGAATTGTCAGATAGACTGACTAAGAATCATTCAGATAAAGTGATGAGTCTTACGACAGCACTTCCTGTAGATGCTGACCTTGAAGAAGCAATGGAAGATGGACATTACTTATTAACTAAATCAAGTGGTTTTGCATTTAGTCATGCTACCAATGAGAATTATCGTAAGCAGGATCTTTACAAATTTGCTTCTGGTTCAACTTTTAGTAAAACATTTGAAGGTCAGATTGTTGATGTGAGACCACTTGATTTCCCTCATGCTGTTTTAAATTATGCTAAACCACTCTTCTTTAAATTGGAGGTATAAAAATGAAAAATGACTATAGAACATTTAAATTAAGCCTCCTGACACTTGCTCCAATTCATATTGGTAATGGAGAGAAGTATACCTCTAGAGAATTTATCTATGAAAATAAGAAGTTTTACTTTCCTGACATGGGGAAATTCTATAATAAAATGGTGGAGAAGAGGCTTGCTGAAAAGTTTGAAGCATTTCTAATTCAAACTCGTCCAAATGCACGTAATAATCGTCTTATTTCCTTCTTAAATGATAACCGAATTGCAGAGCGTTCTTTTGGAGGTTATAGTATCTCTGAAACAGGTTTAGAATCGGACAGAAATCCTAATTCATCCGGAGCTATTAACGAAGTTAATAAGTTTATTCGAGATGCTTTTGGAAATCCCTACATTCCTGGTAGCTCACTAAAAGGTGCTATTCGTACCATTTTAATGAATACTACCCCTAAGTGGAATAATGAGAATGCTGTAAATGACTTTGGAAGATTTCCGAAAGAGAATAAGAACCTTATCCCTTGGGGACCAAAAAAGGGAAAAGAATACGATGATTTGTTTAACGCAATTCGTGTGAGTGATAGTAAGCCTTTTGATAATAAGAGTCTTATCATAGTGCAGAAATGGGATTATTCAGCGAAAACAAATAAAGCTAAACCACTTCCCTTGTATAGAGAATCAATCTCTCCATTAACAAAAATTGAATTTGAGATTACAACAACCACTGATGAAGCTGGAAGATTGATTGAAGAATTAGGTAAGAGAGCACAAGTGTTTTATAAAGACTATAAGGCATTTTTCCTATCTGAATTTCCTGATGATAAGATTCAAGCCAATCTACAATACCCAATTTATTTAGGTGCGGGGAGCGGTGCTTGGACAAAGACTCTATTTAAGCAAGCTGATGGTATTTTACAAAGACGATACAGTCGAATGAAAACTAAAGGAGTTCTTAAGCTCACAAAAGCACCTCTTAAAACAGTTAAGATTCCATCTGGTAATCATTCATTAATCAAGAACCACGAGTCCTTTTATGAAATGGGAAAAGCTAATTTCATGATTAAGGAGATTGATAAATGAGAGTACTTATATCAGCTGTAGGTGACACAGATCCTTTTAGAAATTTTCATGATGGCGCCTTAATTCATATTGCAAGAAAATATCGTCCCGAAAAAGTTATATTGATTTTTTCAGAACACACTGCAAAAAAACAAGGTAATATTGAAAAAGCCTTGTTTTCTATTGCTCCTAATTATGAGCCTGAACTCATAATTCATGATCCCATTATTAGTGATAATGAGGTTCATATTTTTGATGTGATGTTTCAACGTTTCTCTGACATTTTGCAAGAATACTATACTAAAGAAGATGAATTTATCTTGAATCTTTCTAGTGCAACACCACAAATCAAATCTGCTCTATTTGTGATTAATCGTTTAAATGGTATCAATGTCAAAGCGGTTCAAGTTTCGAGTCCCGAACACGCTTCAAACGAGAATATCGGTCATGATAATGATGAGAATATCGATGAACTCATCAAAGTCAATGAAGATAATAAAGTCAATTTCATTGATCGAACGATTGAAGATAATGCCGAAAAATTTAGTCAGGCTCTATTGAAGAAAACTGCTCGAGATTTTATTGAGAAGTTTGATTATAAGGCGGCACTAGATATTCTAGACCAATTGTCAGATTTCCCGAATTTAAAAAGTGTTAGAGAAGAAATCCGCGATGTTGTCAACTGTCTGTCTAAACAAGATGTTCCAAAAGGGTTACGTCATAAAAAATTGAAGGAAGAAGAACAAAAAATTCTTAGTGCCCATTTGACTATTGAACTACAAAGAGAACGTGGGAACGTAAGTGAAAGTTTTATACGAATAAAAAATTTAACGGAATTTATTTTGGAAGACTATATTGAAAAAAGATACCCAGGTTTAATAGATGAATATTGTGAAGATATTCAGAAATATTATCTAAGTCTCTTTGATTACAGTAAACTTTTAAAAGCAACGAGAGAATTTAAACTTAAGAGAACAATCGCTCCAATTATTGATATGAATTCTTCTAGAAATAAGGTTGCCCACAGCTTAAGTCCTTTGGACTCAGATGCAGTTAAACAACTGGGGATAGCTATGAAAACCTTAAAAATTTTGGTTAGAGAACAATATCATTTTAGCCAGAGTGATTTTAATTTTTATCAGGATTTGAATAAAAAATTATTGACTAAGTTGAACTAAAGAGGTGATCCAAGTTGAAAATATTAATCTCTGCTGTAGGGACCACTGATCCTATAAGTAATAATCACGATGCAGCTTTACTTCATATCGCAAGAAATTATAGACCTGACAAGATTGTCCTTGTATATAGTCAAGAAATGATGGTCAAACAAGATTTGATAAATAAGGTTTTGCTCTCAATCGAAGGCTTTAACCCTATCATTGAAATTGACTCTACAATCTTGAATAACGACGAAGTCTTTCTTTTTGACAAAATGTATGAAGTTATGGGACAAATTGTTCAAAAGTATACTAATGACGATAACGAAATCATCTTGAACTTGTCATCAGGTACACCACAAATTATTTCAGCTCTCTTTGCCCTTAACCGTATCAATGACTATAACACACAAGCTATTCAGGTTGCTACTCCTAAAAATAGAGCAAACAGAGAATACACAGCTCTGACTGAGTCTGAGATAGATGCTCTGATTATGGAAAATCAAGATAATAGGCTGGATT
Organism: Streptococcus sp. FSL L8-0526; assembly: GCF_038007145.1. Classification (NCBI taxonomy): domain Bacteria; kingdom Bacillati; phylum Bacillota; class Bacilli; order Lactobacillales; family Streptococcaceae; genus Streptococcus; species Streptococcus sp. FSL L8-0526. The sequence goes on along the minus strand of NZ_JBBOWP010000001.1, from coordinate 1,332,416 downwards.
TTGTTGACCGAAGTATTAAAGATAAATCTGAGAAATTTACTCAAGCATTAGTCAAACGTCATCTTAGAAGTTTAATTGCTTCCTTTAATTATCAAGCAGCAGAAGCGATAATCAATCGAAAAGAATATAATAAATTACTTTCTAAAAAGAAAATCGCTTATATTCGTGAGAAACTATACGATTTTTCACGAGTTTTCAAAAATCAGTATATTCTTTCAGATATCCTATCGTTTCCTCTCGATGACTCCCAAAAGAAGGCTTTGAATTACTATTTGATGATTGATGTTTTAAAAGAACGTGAGCATATTGCTGATGTCTTAATTAAGGCAAAATCACTAGCTGAATTTGTCATCGAAGAAACCATCAAAAAAGATCATGAGGGCTTAATTGTATTTGATGGCAATCTGCCAAAACTTAATCCAAGTTTTCCTGATTGTGAGGCAATTTTAGACGATATTGATAAGAAAATGAAAAAATCTAGGGGTATTGAAGACACTGAAGAACGCATTTTTTCAGTACAATCTACACTTAATCTATTATCTTACTTGAATATCCTTGAGTTCTATGAATATGATTCTCAGCTTCAGACAGCGATTAATGGCATTTTAAGTTTGAATGGTGAACGAAATAAAGTTGCTCACGGTTTGTCAGAAATTGATACGCGATTATTAAGTCGTAAGAAGTTAAAACAACTTTCTGAAAACTTGCGATTGCTTCTTGTTGATTGTTTGGGTATTGATTCAAGCTATTTTAACTACTATGACAAACAAAATAAAGAGCTTACAAAGATGCTTGAATAGATATTTGGGTATCGTCCCCTTTGACATTCCATTATAAAAGCGCTATAATAGAATAAATTGAAATGTACCTTTAATCGAGTCCAGAGAGGCGAGAAAGGTGTACTGAGATGTTATGGCATCACTAAGGGTAGGGACTGCCCTGTTTTCGTGCAACCTTCGCTGACTGGCGGAGGTTTTTTTGTGAAAGGATATAAGAAATGAGAGAAAAACGTCCTGTTATTGCCCTTGATTTCCCTACTTTTGGGGATGTGAAGACTTTTCTTGCTAAGTTCCCTGCTGATGAAAAGCTCTATGTGAAGATTGGTATGGAACTTTACTATGCGGCTGGTCCTGAGATTATACGCTACGTTAAAGAGCTTGACCATAGTATTTTCCTTGACCTTAAGCTTCACGATATTCCAAATACTGTCAAATCAGCTATGCGTGTCTTGTCTAACCTTGGCGTTGATATGACAAATGTGCATGCGGCTGGTGGCGTGGAGATGATGAAAGCTGCGCGTGAAGGCTTGGGAGATGGACCAATCTTGATTGCTGTAACTCAGTTGACCTCTACCTCTGAAGAGCAGATGCGTGATTTTCAAAATATCCAAACCACACTTCAAGAATCAGTGGTTCATTATGCTCAGAAAACTGCTGAAGCAGGTCTCGATGGTGTTGTCTGTTCAGCACACGAAGTAGCCAAAATAAAAGAAGCAACTAACCAAGACTTCGTTTGTTTGACACCTGGTATTCGTCCAGCAGGAGCAGCGGTTGGTGACCAAAAACGGGTCATGACACCTGCTGATGCTCATCAAATTGGTTCAGACTACATTGTTGTCGGTCGCCCAATTACGCAAGCTGAGGATCCAGTGGCAGCTTATCACGACATCAAGGCCCAATGGAACGATCAATAAATTTTCAAAAATACCTGATTTCTTAATAAAAATAGAAAGAATTGGGTTATAATAAACTACAGAAAACGCTTTACGGAGGAAACATAATTATGACATTAGCATCACAAATTGCTTCAGACTTGCTAGATATCAAAGCGGTTTACCTTAAACCTGAAGAGCCATTTACATGGGCATCAGGAATTAAATCACCAATCTACACTGATAACCGTATCACTTTGTCTTATCCTGAAACACGTACGCTTATTGAAAATGGGTTCGTGAAAAAGATTAAAGAAGAGTTTCCGGAAGTAGAAGTAATTGCTGGTACTGCAACTGCGGGTATTCCTCACGGTGCGATCATTGCAGACAAAATGAACCTTCCATTTGCTTACATCCGTAGCAAGCCAAAAGATCACGGTGCTGGTAACCAGATCGAAGGCCGTGTGGTTAAAGGCGAAAAAATGGTTGTTGTTGAAGACTTGATTTCAACTGGTGGGTCAGTACTTGATGCTGTCGCTGCTGCAGAGCGTGAAGGGGCTGATGTTATTGGTGTTGTAGCTATCTTCACTTACGAATTGCCAAAAGCTGAGAAAAACTTCGCAGAAGCTGGTGTGAAATTGGTTACTCTTTCAAACTACACTGAGTTGATTAAGGTTGCTAAAGTTAAAGGTTACATCACTGCAGACGGACTTCAACTCTTGAAAAAATTCAAAGAAAACCAAGAAACTTGGCAAGACTAATTATTATGATTTAAGGCGGAATGTTTTAGGCGTTTCGCTTTTTTTAGTATAATTTAGAAGATAATAGAAGCAGGAGATTATGAGAGGACAATAAATAAGTGGTCAGATGCGACAGCAATGGCTGAAGCCGTGCAAAATAAGATGGTCAGACCTCAAGAACTAGTGGAAGCGGACTATTCGTGAAGCAGAGAAGACAATCCTAAAATCAATGCTATTGTCAATCAACGTTACGAGAAAGCATTGGTAGAAGCAGAAAATCGAGATTTTTCTGATAAGCCTTTTTCAGGAGTACCAATTTTCCTGAAGGATTTAGGTCAGGAGCAAGCCGGGGAGCCTTCAACAGCAGGTTCTCGCCTATTTACAAGTTACCATGCTAAAGAAACGGATAACTATGTCAAGAAGCTTGAAGAACTGGGCTTCATTATTTTAGGGGTTCTAGCACTACTGAGTTTGGTTTCAAAAATATCAGTGATGCCCAGATTCATGGTTCTGTCAATCTGCCTGACGATGCGACACGAAATACTGGCTGGTCAAGTTGAAGCTGAAGATTTCTCTGATAAAGCTGCTGATAAGGCTAAAGAAGTTAATGAAAATGTTGACAAGGCTGCTGAAAAAGTTGCTGACAAAGCCCGACGATGTGAAATAATTAAGCATAAAAAAAGCGCTCACAATATATGAGCGCTTTTTTATGCAATTTATTCAACACCTTGCATCAAACCTTGAATACGCTTTGATAGGAAGACGAGAACAATACCAAGTACAACAGAACCTAATCCGAAGTAAGAGAAGTAAGCGACTTCAGATTTGGCGTTATACAACGTCACCAGTTGTGCGTTCAAAGCAGAACCTACCGCTGATGACAAGAACCACATTGACATCATTTGAGAATTAAAGGCTTTTGGTGCCAACTTAGTTGTGACGGATAGGCCGACAGGTGAAATTAACATTTCACCGAGGATAACAAGGGCCCATGAACCAACTAACCATAGTGGTGATACTTTACCACTTGTGCCATACAAAGCACCAGGAATGGCCATTAGCAAGAAGCTTAAGCCGGCAAACATCAAACCAACGGCAAATTTTATTGGTGATGATGGTTGGTTTTTCTTCCAGGCAGTCCATAGCCAAGCGAAGAATGGTGTGTAAAGCATGATGAACAGTGGGTTCAATGATTGGAACCATGAGACAGGGAACCAAGATGAATCAACACGTTCAGCAGCAAATGTTGCCAACACAACTGAGCCTTGTTCTTCAATCGCCCAGAACAAAACAGCAGCGATGAAAAGTGGGATGTAAGACACAACACGCAAATGTTCAGTTGACGTCACCTTCACTGAAGAAATCATCCAAGCAAAATAGAAAACCGGAATGGCGATCGCAACAATCGTCAAGAGATTGATGTAGGCAGGCAATGAATTCCAACCGACAAGGTTCATCACAACGATGATTGCAATAAAGCCAACAACAGCTAAGCTTACCTTAACCAGTAATGGCTTAACTTCTTCTGGTGCTAGTGGATCAGTTGGGCGCAAGTAATGCGGATCCAATGTTTTCTTACCACCGAAGTAATAAACCAGCAAACCAATAAACATACCGATTGCTGCCAATGAGAAGGCCACGTGGTAACCTGCAACTTCTTGTGCAGCACCAACGATAAGTGGTGCAATAAACGCACCCAAGTTAATACCAAACACAAAGATTGAGAAACCAGCGTCACGACGACGATCATGTTCGTCATACAATGTCCCAACCAATGTTGAAACGTTTGGCTTCAAGAAACCAGTTCCGATAATAATTAAGATCATTGACCCAAACAATGCGCTTGCGCCAAAAGGCAAAGCGAGCACGATATGTCCAAGCATGATGAGAACACCACCCCAGAATACAGCTGGACGTGCTCCGATGATACGATCGGCTACGAAACCACCGATCGTACCAGAAAGGTAAACCATTGAAGCGTAAATTGCCATGATTGATGCGGCTGTTGCTCGTGTAATGTGTAGATCACCAGTACTGATGAGGAACCACATATAGTAAAGCAAGATGGCGCGCATACCATAGTATGAGAAACGCTCCCACATTTCAGTCATGAACAGTGTTAACAGTCCTAAAGGTTGACCGAAAAATGTCTTTCCTTTGTCTTCCATGAAATTCTCCGATTGATTTTTGATACGTTGCTATTGAATTAACAACGTTACAAACATATTTATTAAAAATATCCTTCTATTTTATGCTAAAATGGTGTAAAATACAAATTATTTACCCAATTTAGTATCAAAATAATATCATATTAGGCGTGCTTAACCGATAGGTTGACGTGAAGATATCGTAAAATAGGGCGAATTAGTGGTCAGACCGTGGATTTATCTATACAATAGAGGGTAAACGAATTTAAGTTAAAGGAATGACGTACCCGTTGGGATGTCCAAAAGTATGGCAAAAGAAAAGTTTGACGCAGGGGAATTTATCTCCTCACTATTCCACTATGCACATGATTTCAATTATAATCATATTGTTTTTGAGGCTAATCGGTATAAAGTATCGGTTAATTTGACACGTAGATCGGCAATCTATGGGAATGCTGACATGTTTTATGTGTCAGCAGATACGAAGTCGTTTGCACCCGTGATGTCTGTAATTAACGGTGCCATTGAAGTGGCGGAACTCGCTAGCAAGCAACAAGCCATGGTGGAGACAGCTGCAATGTTTGATGGTACAGAAGGTGCTTTGGGCCGTTCGATGACACTTGAATATATGGAGTTAATGACTTGGGCCCATTTTTCAATCGGGTCAAAAGATTCCAGCCAAAGTTTACTCTAAAATACTAGCTCAGTGGGACCTGTATAGAGCTATCAGATGGCAGTCTTTCATGAGTCTTACGATATTTTTCTGACACCTACAGTTGCGGATGTGTCACCTAATCACGGACAGTTTGCTCTATCTGAAATCCTACAAAATCAACTCAAACCGATTGCTGATTTTGATTGGCCAAAGCAACAGGAACTTATTTGGGCCATGTTTGCGGATAGCCTAGATTGGACCCCCTTTACTCAGCAAGCTAACTTGACGGGTCAACCATCGATTTCTTTATCTATTATCTATCGTAATGCAGATGGATTATCGCTTGGTGTTTAACTGACAGTCCCCAAAGGAAGAGAGGATCTCTTGCTACTGTTAGCCAAGCAAATGGAAGAACGTTCAATTTTTAACCAGACATATTCATTCTCAGTTCAATTTTATGTAAAACTCTTTCAAATAGTGTAGTTTAAGATTATAAGTTTTTAACTTAACTTCATTATTTGTTTTAAGGAGACATATATAGATGAAAAAGAGTTTTTCGCTGTTTTCAGCCTAATCTTGGCTGCGGTCTTTTTTGGTTGCTTGCTCATCACAAAGTTCAGCTGACAAGAACTGGGAAAAGATTGAGAAGCGTGGCAGTATTTAGGTTGCGACTGCTGGAACCCTTTACCCACAGACTTACCACGACGATGATAACAATTTGACTGGTTACGATGTTGAAATTCTTAAAGAAGTTGGAAACGTCTTAAGTTAAAAATCGACTTCACTGAGATGGGCGTCGATGGTATGCTTACTTCTGTAAATAGTGGTCACGTAGATATCGCTAACCACTCACTAGAAGATGACAATAAGAACGTTAAAAAAATCCTACGTTCTGAACCATATAAGTATTCATTCACTTCTATGGTGGTTCGTGAATCTGATAGCTCAGGAATCTCTTTATGGGAAGACCTCAAAGGTAAGAAAGCAATGGGTGCTGCAAGTACTAAATACATGAAGATTACTAAAAAAATGGGTGCCGAACTTATTGTTTATGACAATGTTACCAATAATGTGTACATGTAAGACTTGGTAAATGGCCGTACAGATGTTATCGTTAACGATTATTATTTGCAAGAGATAGCAGTCGCTGCTATCAAGGACAATTACCCTGTAAAAATCAACGATGGTATCTACAGTAACCCTTATTCAACTAGCTTCACCTTTTCTTGAAAAATAAAACCCTTCAAGAAAAGGTCAATAAAGCGATCAAAGATATGAAAAAAGATGGTACTCTTACCAAGATTTCAGAGAAATTCTTTGCTGGTCAAGATGTTACAAAGAAAACTAAAGTTGACTACACTGAGATTGATATCTCTGATATCGAATAAGATAAGCGATTCAAATGGATCGCTTATTTGATAAAGTTATGTTTAGAAAGATAGACTTATGATTATTGATTTTTCGCTGATTTCAAAAAGTATTCCCTATGTCCCCTAACAGGTCTACCATACACCATAGGAATCTCAGTTTTGAGCTTTATCATTGGAAACTTTTTTGCTATTCTTCTTGCCTTTATGCGGATGTCAAAAAGCCTTGGTTAAAGTATCCAGCCTGTATCTACATTATTTCACTTATGCGTGGGGTTCCTATGTTGGTCATGCTCTTCATTTTTTACTTTGGTCTGCCTTATGTTGGCATTCAGATACCCGCTCTTTTATGTGCCCTAATTGGTTTTTCTACCGTAAGTGCAGCCTATATGTCAGAGATTTTCCGTTCATCCATTTCTGCTGTAGATAAGGGACAGTGGGAGGTTGCTCGATCTCTAGGACTTACTCAAAAGCCAATTATTCGTCACATCATTTTACCTCAAGCCCTACGTATTGCAGTAGCACCACTTGCAATGTCCTTATTGATATGGTTAAGAGTTCCTCATTGGCAGCTATGATTACAGTGCCTGACATTTTCCAAAACACAAAAAATATTGGTGGGCGTGAGTATGACTACATGTCTATGTATATTCTAATCGCCTTTATTTACTGAGTACTTAGTTTCATTTTAGAGCTTCTTCAAGGGCAAGTCAAAAAAACGTTTAACGGTATATTAAGAATAAAACAGACAGAGAAAAGTATCTTGGTCTGTTTATCACAATATTTAGAATTCTTTAATATTTAAACCTCTTACATAAATATAATTATGTTATAATATTAACGATATTCTTTTGAAAGGTTTTTTAGTGATGAAAAAGAAAACAATTGTTGCAACGACCCTATCAACCCTACTTGTATCAACAGCCATCTTGGCTAATGCTGTTAAGGCTGACGAAGTAGAAACTAGTACAGCTGTTACAGCACCAAGTACAGAAGTAGTAACCACAGAGGCAACTACCGATATGACATCTACTGCAGCAACAACCGCGTCAAACGAGTCTGAAACACCTCTAGCTAGCTCAATATCAGTTATTACAACTTCAACAGCTGAAACTAGCGTAGCACCAGTTGCTACGGCCAATGAAACAGCAACTGCAACTGCAAGCCCAGCACCACCAGCAGTTGTGACAAACGCTAGCGCAAGTGACAATAATGATACTGTAACTGTTCTCCACACTAACGACGTTCACGGTCATATAGTAGAGGATGACCATAATGGAGTCATTGGCGATGCACTCTTATCAGGTATCGTAAATGACACGCGGTCTAAAGGAACAACCCTTGTCTTTGATTCTGGGGACTCTTTCTAAGGTCTTCCAATTTCAAATAGTTCTAAGGGTGAGGATATGGCTGCTGTCATGAATGCGGTCGGTTTTGATGCCATGACAGTCGGTAACCATGAGTTTGACTTTGGACTTGATCAATTGCGTCGTTTGAGCAAACAAATCAATTTCCAATAATCACATCTAATGTCTATGTCAACGGTGTTCGTCTTTTCCAACCATCGACAATCGTTGATAAAACGCCTGGTATTGATGGAGATGAAGTAGTAGTTATTGGTGTTACGACGCCTGAAACAGCTACTAAAACACACCCACGTAACCTTCCTGGTGTCTCTTTCACTAATCCTATTACTGAAGTTAAGGATGTGGTCGACCAAGTAGAATCAAACGCTCGTGCCGAAGGTAAAGATTACGAAACTTACATTGTTCTTGCTCATTTGGGTATTGATACTACGACACCAGTAGACTGGCGTGGATCAACTTTGGAAGAAGCTCTTTCAAATTATGCACCACTTAAAGGTAAACGTGTACTTGTTCTAGATGGGCACTCACATACCCTTCATACAGCAACTTACGGAGATAATGTTACTTACAATCAAACAGGTAGCTACCTAAATAATGTTGGCCGTGTTGTCTATAATTCTGACCGTGTTTTGTCATATGGAGTGATTACACATGACGAAGCTAAGAAAAATTACCAAGTTAACCCTACTGTTAAAGCTATGATTGATGACATTCAAGCTAAGTACAAGGCAGAATCTTCTAAAGTTGTCATTGACAATAGTCCTGTAAAACTTAGCGGTGACCGTATGGACGTTCGTGTTCGTGAAACAAACCTCGGTAATGCGGTTGCTGACGCACTTTTGGATTATGGTCAGTCTGCCTTTACACACAAATCAAATCTTGCAGTAACTAACGGTGGTGGTCTTCGTGAAACAATTGCTAAGGACAAACCGATTACTAAAGGTGATATTATTGCCGTTCTTCCTTTTGGTAACTCTGTTGCTCAAATTCAAGTAACTGGACAAAACATCTATGATATGTTTGTGAAATCACTTGGATCAATTCTCCAAGTTGATGAAAGTGGTAAAAACGTTTTTGACGAAAATGGTCAACCTCTTCTTGAACCTTCAGGTGGCTTCCTTCAAGTCGCTGGAGGTCGTGTATATTATGACACAACTCTTCCAACTGAAAAACGTATCCTATCAATTGACATTTTAGATCCAGAAACTGGTGTCTATAAACCACTCAACACTACTGAAACTTATTATCTAGTAACAAACGATTTCTTGGCTGCTGGTGGTGATGGCTTCACAATGCTTGGTGGTCCTCGTGAAGAAGGTCCTTCACTCGATACAGTCTTTGCCGATTACTTGACGCGTTCAGATCTTACGAAATACGAAGTTATTAATCCTAATTCACGTACAATTTCTATTTCAAGTGCCGATTTTGCTGCTTTGAACAAGAAAGAGAATGCAGAAGATACAACGGTTAATCCAGTAAATCCTGTTGACTCAACTGTAGCTTCTAAAGTTTCAGAAAAAACGAAACCAGTGGTATCTAAAGTAGTAACAACACCTAACGGTAAAGTCTTCTTCGTTTCAATTTCAAACGAAACTCTTAAAGAAACTGAAAAAGTTACTGAAACTTCAAACCAAACCGAAGAACTTCCAACAACAGGGGATAAAGCTTCACATGCAGGTCTTCTTGGACTAGGCATGTTGCTTACGATATTTGGACTTAGTGGCAAACACAAAGGTAAAGAGAAAAATTAAATAGCTTCTCTGCATAAATAATAAGAGTTGACCAATGGTTAACTCTTATTTGTTTTCTTGTTGCAATTTGTCTTCCTGTACTGGCTCGGTGTTTGAGCATAATAATGATTAAATTGGTGGTTAAAGTTTGAAAGGTTGTTAAAACCAACGCTCGTAGAAATTTCTAAAACTGGTTTTACGCTAATTACGGAGTTCCTCACAAGTAGCGTTCAGTCTATCCTGAATAATAAATTCAGTACAAGAGGTACCAGTATGTTGTTTAAATATGGTTATAAAATGCGTCTTACTGTACCCCCCATGAGCTCGGACAATTGTTCAATAGTAAGCGTCTCAACATAATGCTTATTGATATAATCAATGATTTCCCGAATTTTTTCATTTTTACGATGATGATTATCAGAAGTCTTTCTCTTTACCAAACGATAGTAGTAGAAGAGGTAGATGAGTTCCTCCAATTTGGACTTAAGTAAAATCTCGTAGTGTCTCTCTTTTTGTCGAGAATGATCTTAAAAATTGCAAATAGGGTTCCCTTAATTTCAGAATACCCCTCATCAGTTGGTTTTAAACATTGTTTGAACTTAAAATTAGAATTTTGTAAGGGTTGAAGATAACGGAGACTAAGAGGATCCACTGGAGATTGTCCTAACATATCTAAATGAAAATGAAGAGTGTCATATGGGTGCGACTGATTATCAATAGGATGGACAGAATGGAGTCCATTAGGACGAATTAGAAAGATATCTCCAGCCTAACTATCAAAATAGTCATAATCAATGTGATAGCGAGCAGTCCCTTCATAGACGTATTAGATTTCAAGTTCTGGGTGCCAATGAAAAAGAATGTCAGGTTGTCCATTTTCAACCTTAGTTTCAGTTAGTCTAAAAGAAAGAAGATTATCATCAAAATCTATAAAATGTTTAAAATCAGTATCAGTAGTTTGTTGACCCATCATTAACCTTTCAAAATCATAGGATAGTACCATGATAGCATTTTCTTTTTCGAAAAGCATGGCAAAATCATTTTAAGGTATAAATTTATTATATTTAACATAATTATATTTCTGTAATAACTTAATTTAAAATAAAAAGATAGCAATCTATCTTTTTATTTTAAATTAAGTTGTGTCTATTTACCGAGACAGAACTGACTAAAGAGTTGAGTAATAAGCTCATCCGGTGCGGCATCACCAGTAATTTCGCCAAGAATTTCCCATGTGCGAGTCATATCAACTTGTAATAGGTCAACAGGCATACCTAATTCAAGACCTTGATTAACGGCTTCGAGACTTTCAAGCGCCTTTTCAATGAGTGAAATATGACGTGCATTTGAAAGATAAGTAGCATCTTTTTCTACTAAGCCAGTATTATCAAAGAAGAGTTGGTTGATACGATCTTCGATTTTGTCAATGTTTTCATTTTTGAGGACTGAAATTGGGATAAGGTCTTCAGGAAGCTCTTCAATCTGGATAGCTTGTGGAAGGTCCGTCTTATTTAAGAGAATGATTCGGTTGCTATTTTGGCTGATGTCAAGCAGTGTACGGTCTTGGTCGGTAAGTGATTCAGAACTATTAAGCACAAGAAGGACCAAATCAGCCTCTTCAAGAGCTTTTTTAGAACGCTCAACACCAATTTTTTCGACCACATCATCTGTGTCACGAATACCAGCGGTATCGATTAACTTAAGAGGAACACCCTTGATATTAACGTATTCTTCAATAACATCACGGGTAGTCCCTTCAATATCAGTGACGATGGCTTTCTCCTCACGTAGGAGATTGTTGAGAAGGCTAGATTTTCCGACATTAGGACGGCCTATGATTGCTGTCGAAAGACCTTCTCGTAGGATTTTTCCTCGTTTGGCAGTTGCAAGAAGATTTTCCAAGAGAGCCTGGAACTCTTGAGTTTTCTCACGGACTAGATTTGTGGTAACTTCTTCAACATCATCATACTCTGGGTAATCAATATTGACTTCGATTTGTGCCAAAGTATTAAGGATTTCTTGGCGTGTGTTGTTAATGAGATTTTTAAGCGAACCATCTAACTGAGAGACAGCAACAGTCATAGCCTTATCAGTTTTGGCACGAATCAAATCCATGACAGCTTCAGCCTGGGTCAAATCTATCCGTCCATTTAAGAAGGCACGTTTGGTAAATTCCCCTGGTTCGGCCATACGAGCACCAGAACGGATAAGGAGTTGAAGGATTTCATTTGTAACTGCGACACCACCATGTGTGTTGATTTCTACGACATCCTCACGTGTAAAGGTTTTTGGTGCACGCATAACACTGACCATGACTTCATCAATAATTTCATTATTTTCGACAATATGGCCGTAGTTGATAGTATGAGAATCAACGGTTTCAAGATTTTTACCTTTGAAAACCTTATTAACAATAGCAATAGCATCGGTCCCAGACAAGCGGACGATACCGATAGCACCTTCACCTAAGGGAGTTGAGATAGCAGTGATAGTATCGAATTCTTTGGTAATTGACATAGTTTTTCCTTTGGATTTTTTTCTTTACAAGTTTTAAAATGATTTAATTTCATTGTAACTCAAATGAGCAGTAGTAGCAAGGATTGGTACCTTTAAAGGCAAGCAAAAAGAGCATGAGCTCTTTTCCTTATTTATGACGTTCAAAATATGATTTAGTCTCTTTGAGAATAATTGGTGAAAGGACTAGGAGGGCAATCAAGTTAGGCAATGCCATCAAGCCGTTTACGATATCCGCAATTTTCCAAACAACCTCAAGTGTTAGGTAGCCACCAAGAGCGACCATAACTATAAAAACAAGACGATAGAATGAGAGGAATTTGGTAGATTTGAAAATAAATTCGAAACAACGTTCCCCATAATATGACCAACCTAGAATAGTCGTAAAGGCAAACAAGACTAAAGAAAATGTTAGAGCAAGTTCTCCAAAAGTTCCAAAAATAGAAGAGAAGGCCGCTTGTGTCATTGGTGCACCTTCTAAGCTACCAGACCATTGTCCAGTTACGAGTATAGCAAGTCCAGTAAGCGTACAAATGATAATAGTATCGATGAAGGTACCTGTCATAGAAATCAGACCTTGTTCAACAGGCTCTTCAGTCTTGGCAGCAGCAGCAGCAATAGGGGCAGAACCAAGACCTGATTCATTAGAAAATACCCCACGTGCAATACCAAGTCGCATAGCATCCATGACAGTTGCTCCAGCAAAACCTCCGACAGCAGCTTTACCAGTAAATGCTGATTGGAAAACCATCTCAAGCACAGGGAGCAGCTGATTGAAATTAACAAAAATGACAATAAGTGCGGCAATGATGTAAAGACCAGCCATAAATGGCACAACTTTTTCGGATACTTTTGAAATAGATTGAATACCACCGAAAATGATAGTAGCAGTAATAAGAGCTAAGATAACACTAACAATTTTTGGTGACCAACCAAAGCTGTTTTGAAGAGATGATGTGATTGAGTTAACTTGCGAGAAGGTACCAATACCCAACCATGCGACAAGAACGCCAGCAAAAGCGAAGAAGTAGGCTAAAGGCTTAGCGATTATTTGCCATTTTCCACTAAAACCGTGTGTGATGTAATACATTGGTCCACCAGAGACATTTCCTTGGTCATCAAACGTACGGAATTTAATGGCTAAGAGACCTTCAGCATATTTGGTTGCCATACCAAAGAAAGCAGCAATCCACATCCAGAAAAGAGCGCCAGGCCCACCAGTCTTAATGGCTGTCGCAACACCAACAATATTACCAGTACCAACAGTTGCAGCAAGTGCTGTGGCAAGGGCTGCAAAACTAGAAATATCACCCTCTCCTTTATCTTCAGCAAAGATAAGTTTAAAGGCTTTAGGCAGACGAATGATTTGCAAAAGTCCAAGACGGATTGTAAGGTAGATACCAGTTCCTACAAGAAGGACAAGAAGGGGAGGTCCCCATACAAAGTCATCAATGGAAGTGAAAAAGTCTAACATGCGTTTAAAATCTCCTTAAACCGAGACGTCAAAAAAAGGTTTGGCTTAGCCAGACCCCTGAAAATACAAAGCTATTACTGAAAGTTAAAAACTTTCAACGCTTTCTGTCCTTTTACCTGAGAGTTTCGGGTCTTATCCCTTGCCCCTTCGGTGTCTTGTCTACAGCACAAGCCGTTTCAAGATCTCTCCAGAAGTCCGTCAATCACCAGTCATCCTGATGACATCACTCGGTTATTATTTTATTGCGGTTTCATCTTATCGAAAAAATCGAACGCTGTCAACATATAATTTTATTATATACGTAAAAAAATCCGAATATTGAGCTTTCAATTTATCGTTATCTACAGTCTTCAATCTCTCAAAAAGCACGTAATGTCACCCTTTTTATTAAGCTGAGACCCTAGCAAAAAAAACAGTTTTTCACTAAATTATTTTTTTCTATTACGAATAGACTCTGCATTTTCATCTGAAAAATGATAAAATAGTAGAGCTTATTTTTGAGAATGGAGAATATGATGAACCCATTATTAACTGGTATGAATGATAAACAGGCCGAAGCAGTCAAAACGACTGAAGGCCCTCTTTTGATTATGGCTGGTGCTGGATCAGGTAAGACTCGTGTCCTTACCCATCGTATTGCCTACCTTATCGACGAAAAAATGATCAATCCTTGGAATATTTTGGCCATTACCTTTACCAATAAGGCTGCCCGTGAAATGCGTGAACGTGCAGTGGCTTTAAATCCCGCAACTTCAGAAACCTTGATTGCGACCTTCCATAGCATGTGTGTACGAATCCTTCGTCGTGAAGCGGATCATATTGGCTACAACAGAAACTTTACTATTGTGGATCCAGGAGAACAACGTACTTTGATGAAACGTATTCTCAAGAATCTGAATTTAGATCCTAAAAAGTGGAATGAACGCGCCATTTTAGGGACCATTTCTAACGCCAAAAACGACCTCTTAGATGAGATAGCTTATGAGCATCAAGCTGGTGACATGTATACGCAAATCGTAGCAAAATGTTACGAGGCCTATCAAGAAGAACTTCGTCGTAGTGAGGCCATGGATTTCGACGATTTGATTATGATGACTCTTCGTCTCTTTGACAAAAATCCCGATGTCCTCGCTTATTATCAGCAACGTTATCAGTACATTCACGTAGATGAGTATCAAGATACCAACCATGCTCAATACCAATTGGTAAAACTCCTAGCTTCACGCTTTAAGAATATCTGTGTCGTGGGTGATGCTGACCAATCAATCTATGGATGGCGTGGAGCTGATATGCAGAACATTCTTGATTTTGAGAAGGATTATCCTGAAGCTAAGGTTGTCCTTCTGGAAGAAAACTACCGTTCAACCAAGAAGATTCTTCAAGCGGCTAACGAAGTCATCAAGAATAACCGCAACCGCCGTCCTAAGAAACTTTGGACTCAAAATGATGAAGGTGAACAGATTGTTTATTACCGTGCTAACGACGAGCGTGATGAAGCTGTATTCGTAGCTTCAACAATCGATAATATCGTCCGTGAAAAAGTCAAGAATTACAAAGACTTCGCTGTTCTTTACCGTACCAATGCTCAGTCTCGTACCATTGAGGAAGCCTTGCTCAAGTCTAATATTCCTTATACAATGGTTGGTGGGACAAAATTCTACAGTCGTAAAGAGATTCGTGATGTTATTTCTTATTTGAACTTGATTGCCAACACTTCGGATAATATTAGTTTTGAACGTGTCGTCAATGAACCTAAACGTGGAGTTGGGCCTGGCACACTTGAAAAGATTCGTAACTTTGCCTATGAGCAAAACATGAGTCTCCTAGATGCTTCAGCTAATATCATGTTGTCTCCTATTAAGGGGAAAGCAGCCCAAGGTGTTTACGATTTCGCTAACACGATTCTGAACCTACGTGATCAGTTGGATGGGCTAAGCATTACCGAGACTGTAGAAGCTATTTTAGACAAATCTGGTTATCTGGATGCTCTGTCCATGCAACAAACGCTTGAAAGCCAATCACGCATTGAAAATATCGAAGAGTTCATGTCTGTAACAAAGAATTTCGACGAGACCAATACAGATGGAACTGAAGATGAGACAGGCATTGACCGTTTAGGACGTTTCTTGAATGATTTGGCTTTGATTGCTGACACGGATGATGGTGATGTTGAGGCAGCAGAAGTAACCTTAATGACCCTCCACGCCGCCAAAGGGCTTGAATTCCCAGTTGTCTTCCTAATTGGTATGGAAGAAGGCGTCTTCCCTTTGTCTCGTGCCTCAGAAGAGCCAGATGAACTCGAAGAGGAGCGTCGTTTGGCTTACGTAGGGATTACACGAGCTGAGGAGATTCTTTTCCTAACTAACGCCAATACTCGGACCCTTTTTGGTAAGACTAATTACAATCGTCCAAGTCGTTTCTTGCGAGAGATTTCAGATGATTTATTGCAATATCAAGGTTTGGCACGACCTGCTAATTCATCCTTTGGCATCCGTTTTACAAAGGATGAACCGACACAATTTGGGCAAGGCATGAGCTTACAACAAGCTCTACAAACTAGAAAAGCTAATGTACAACCTCAAAGGGCGACTTCTGCTCAGCCATTTTCAAAAGCTACTGGAGGACTTCCTTTTGGAAAAACTCCAAACTCTGACAAAGGAGCTACAGATTGGGAAATCGGAGATATTGCTCACCATAAGAAGTGGGGAGATGGTACCGTCCTAGAAGTGACTGGTAGCGGTAAAACCCAAGAACTTAAAATTAAATTTCCAGAGATAGGACTTAAAAAAGTTTTGGCAAGCGTAGCACCTATCCAAAAGAAATAGAAAAGGATCGTACGATCCTTTTTATAATCCCTATCTATCACTCTGATAAGAAATTTCTATTAGACAGCTTGACTTGTTAGGTATAGAATGAAGGCAACTTTTGTTTTGGAGGAAACACATATGACACGAGAATTTTCATTTGAAACCCTACAATTGCATGCCGGTCAAGCTCCTGATAAGGAAGCTAAATCACGTGCTATTCCGATTTATCAAACGACTTCATATGTTTTTGACGATGCTCAAGAAGGTGAAGACCTCTTTGCACTTAGAAAACCTGGTAATATTTACACTCGTATTACTAATCCAACAGTAGCAGTACTTGAAGAACGTATTGCAGCTCTTGAAGGTGGTGTTGGTGCCTTGGCAACTGCTTCAGGTATGGCAGCTATCACCTATGTAGTGCTTTGTTTGGCTCACGCTGGTGACCACGTTGTTGCTGCAACAACTCTATACGGTGGAACTTTCAACCTCTTAAAAGAAACACTTCCACGCTACGGTATCACAACAACATTTGTGGATGTTGATAATCATGAAGAAGTTGAAGCTGCCATCAAAGATAATACCAAACTTATCTTAATTGAGTCTTTGGGTAATCCACTCATCAACATTCCAGATTTCGAAAAGATTGCTGACATCGCTCACAGTCATAAGATTCCATTGGTTGCAGACAATACATTCGGTACACCTTATCTCATTAACGTTATCTCTCACGGAGTAGATATCGTGGTTCACTCTGCGACTAAGTTTATCGGTGGACATGGAACAACTATCGGAGGACTTATCGTCGATTCTGGTAAATTCGACTGGGAAGTTTCAGGTAAATTTCCACAATTGGTGGACGAGGATCCTTCTTACCACAATATCAGTTATACACGTGATGTAGGTGCAGCAGCATTTATTACTGCCCTCCGTACCCAACTTTTGCGTGATACAGGTGCAGCCTTGGCGCCTTTCAATGCTTTCTTGCTCTTGCAAGGGCTTGAAACCCTCTCACTTCGTGTAGAACGTCACGTTGAAAATACTAAGAAAATTGTGGAATTCTTGGAAAATCATCCTAAAGTTGAAAAAGTTAATTATCCTGGATTGCCATCAAGTCCTTACTATGATTTGGCGCAAAAATACTTCCCTAAAGGACCAGGTTCTATTTTCACTTTCCATGTCAAAGGTGGGCAAGATGAAGCACGAACTGTCATTGACAACCTTGAAATCTTCTCAGATTTAGCTAACGTTGCTGATGCAAAATCCTTGGTTGTTCACCCTGCAACAACCACTCATCAACAATTGGAAGAAGCAGATTTATTGGCATGTGGTGTCACTCCAAATCAAATTCGTCTCTCAGTTGGATTGGAAAATGCTGATGACCTGATTGAAGATTTAACGCTTGCTCTTGATAAAATTTAGGAAGTATTTTAATACTTTGAATTTCAACCGGCTCCTTAACTGGTTATTTGTTATACTATATCTATAAATTTGTTTTTGATTTAGATGGAACACTCTGTTTTGATGGCATGACTATGTCAAAAAGGCTATAAAAGGTTATTTTATCAGCACCTAAGTATGGACATGATATTATTTTTCAACTGCACAATCCTATAGAGACTGTCTTAGCATTTTAGGGAGATTTAAATAAATTAACTGTAGTGGGTCTAAATGGAGGAGAGCTCTTTCAAGATGATTGTTTAGTATTTAAATACATGATTAAAACAAAAAAGATCTTACGGCAATCGTTGATTACTGTAACACTTTTAATTTACCTTATTTTATTGATGATACTTTTAATTATGCTATTCAAAATCTTGAGAAAATCCCTTTCTTATAAAAAGTTGACCCTTTAAATAAAGCAACAATTTTGCCAATTCAAGAACTTAATAATCCCATAAAAGTTGTTACCCCACTTGTAGAGCACGAAAATCTACGTGAAGACCTTATCTTTAATCTAACCAAATTGAGGTGTTTAGATCTTAGTTATCATGATATCGAAAGATGTCTTTACATTAATGCTAAGGGAGTTACAAAGGCAAGTACTGTTTTGAATCATTTCGGTAAGGATTTTGTAGCTTTTGGGAATGACAAAAATGATATTCCGCTTTTCAAGAATGCTTTATATGGTGTGCAAGTTGGTGATTTTCCCTACCTAAAAGACTTTGCGGATGAAATAATCCTTCCAGTTAGCACAGAATTGCTGAAAAAAATTAAACTTCTGTTTGAAAAAATTCTAAACAAATGCTTAGGCTTATCCCAATATTTACAGTACAATAGTAAGAAAAGTATTGGAGGACTATCATGCCTACATTTATCGGAAAACAAGTAACAGTAGCTGAAGACAAGCAACTTCAAGTTGGAGATATCTTGCGTGACTTTAACTTGACTGCCACAGATTTGAGTCAAAAAACACTTTCAGAATTCGACGGTAAGAAAAAAGTTATCTCTATCGTTCCATCCATCGATACTGGTATCTGTTCAACTCAAACACGTACCTTTAACAAGGAATTGTCAGAACTAGATGATATAGTGGTAATTACTATTTCAGTGGACCTACCATTTGCACAAGCTCGTTGGTGTGGTGCTGAAGGTCTTGAAAATGCTATCATGCTTTCTGACTACTATGACAATAGTTTCGGAAAAGAATATGGTGTCCTTATCGAAGAATGGCACTTGTTAGCTCGTGCAGTTTTAGTTGCAGATGCTGACAACAAGATTACCTATGTTGAGTATTTGGACAATATCAATTCAGAACCAAACTATGAAGCAGCAGTGGCAGCTGTTAAAAGTTTGTAATTAAGAGACTCAGGTCTCTTTTTTTTGCCTTTATTACAGTTTTCACTTGCAAAAGTATTAGCTTCTTGCTATCATTGTATAGCAATACTCATTATGGATACTGGAATATAAAAAGGAGATCCAATGTCTGAAAAAGAAAGACCTCAACTTATTATCGATTACGAAGCTAATACAGATAAACTCGTTCGTTTAGGCGATGTTGTCGATCAATTTAAAGGAAAAGCCGTTCCTGCTAAGGCAGAACCAGGCGAGTTTGCAGTTATTAACCTATCGGATATGACAAGCAACGGCATTGCCTACGATAACCTAAAGATGTTTTCTGAAGAACGCCGAAAATTATTACGCTTTCTTTTAGAAGACGGTGATGTCCTTATTGCTTCTAAGGGAACGGTTCAGAAAGTTGCTGTTTTCGAAGATCAAGGAAAGCGTGAAGTAGTCGCTTCATCAAATATCACAGTGCTTCGTCCCAAAGAGAAACTTCGTGGTTTCTACATCAAATTCTTTCTTGAAACTGAGATTGGGCGTGCCTATTTAGACTATGCTGATAAGGGTAAGGCTGTCCTAAATTTGTCAACAGCTGACCTCTTGGATATTAAAATTCCTGAGATACCGATTGTTAAGCAAGATTATCAAATTGCTGCCTACTTACGTGGGCGTGCCGATTACCACCGTAAGATGGTTCGTGCAGAGCAGGAGTGGGAAAATATCCAGCAAAATGTTACAGAAGCCCTATTTGGGAATTAAAAAAGACCAACAAACTAAGATTTGTTGGTCTTTTTTTCATTCTTCTCGTGTATAATGGAAGTAGTAAATATGTTATTAGGAGGTCATTATGACTGCCAACACTATAGATTTATCACAACCTGTTGCAACAACCATAAAAGAGCATCCAGAGGTTAAGGAATTACTGATTAATCTTGGTTTCAAGCCCTTGTCCAACCCAGCTATGCTAAATACTGTTGGTAAGGTAACAAGTCTAAAAGATGGCTCTAAGTTAGCAAATATTCCCTTATCTAAAATTAAGCAAACCTTACTGTTCAATGGTTATGATGTCATCGGAGACTAATATGGAAAACAATCGTATTCAAATACTTAAAGAAATTCTCCTTGATTTACACCATGGAGCTAGTCCCGAAAGTGTTCAAGAGCGTTTCAATCAACACTTCAAGGGAGTATCTGCACTTGAAATATCTATGATGGAACATGAATTGATGGCATCTGAAGATGGGGTTACCTTCGAAGATATAATGAGCCTCTGTAATGTCCATGCCAACTTATTTAAGGGGGCAATTGCAGATGTCGAAGTAGCAGATGCTGATCAAGAGGGACATCCTGTCTATGTTTTCAAGCAAGAAAATCTAGCCCTACGTTCAGCTATACTTCGTATCCGTCGTATCATAGAAAACATCAGTAAACCTGAAAATGAGCCCTTTAAATCTAATTTATTAAACGGACTTAAGCATCAGATGACTTTATTTGGGCAATTCCACAATCATTATACGCGTAAAGAAAAGCTTTTCTTTCCCATTATGGAGCGTTATGGTCACGATTCACCTCCAAAGGTTATGTGGGGAGTAGATGACGATATCCGAAAACTCTTTAGAGATGCAGAGGCTAAACTCCAAGAACTTCCGGACTCTGATATTGAAGAATTCTCAAAAGCATTCGAAACATTTTCGGAAGAATTTGAAGCTATGATCTTCAAAGAAGAGGCTATCTTACTTATAATTCTGCTTGAAACCTTCACACAGGATGATTGGCTTTCGATTGCCGAGGAAAGCGATGCCTACGGCTATGCAATTATAAAACCCTCAGCTGTCTGGAAACCTAAGCGTGAGAGTTTTGAAGAGGACGATACGAAGACTCCTCAAGAACAGTCTAGGACAAGGACTGAGGAAAATACCGAAAATACTCGAATCATCGACACTCCTGAGGGTCAAATCACTATCACCTTCACACCAAAACCAAAAAATGAATCTGTCGCAAACAGAGAAACCACTCAGCCATTTGGTAATGGTTATCTTTCTGTTGAACAGGCTAATCTCATTCTTAATCATCTCCCTTTGGAAATCACTTTTGTTAATAAAGATGATGTTTTCCAATACTACAATGATAATGTCCCGGCAGATGAGATGGTCTTTAAACGAACACCTAGCCAAATTGGAAGAAATGTTGAACTTTGTCATCCACCCAAAGTACTTGATAAGGTCAAGAAAATCTTTAACTTACTCAGAAGCGGGGAGCGTGACCAAGTTCCAATGTGGTTCAAGTCTAAACGTTTAGGAAAATTCGTCTATGTAACTTATGCTGCTGTCAGGGATGACCAGGGGGATTTTCAAGGTGTCTTAGAGTATGTGCAAGATATTCAACCTTTCTTTGAATTGGAAAGTGATCTAAATAGAGATATCGATTAAAATGAACAAGTAGTCCTGCGATTGCTTCTCATTATAAAAGTTAGGAGGCTAGAGATGTCGTTCTCTGCCTCTTTATGTTTCTACCTAGCTCTTTAGGATTGCTTTTGATATAATTAAAAGTATGATTTCAGGAATTATTAATCTAAAAAAAGAGGCTGGAATGACCAGTCATGATGCTGTTTTTAAACTACGTAAAATATTACATGAGAAAAAAATTGGGCACGGCGGAACTCTTGATCCAGATGTTACTGGTGTTCTACCTATAGCGGTTGGAAAAGCTACTCGTGTTATTGAATACATGACTGAAGCGGGTAAAGTCTATGAAGGCGAAATCATCATTGGATTTTCGACAACTACCGAAGATGCTAGTGGAGAAGTCGTCCAAACAACTCCAATAAAAGAGCTAGATGGAGCAACTGTCGATCAGGCGATGGCTAGTTTTGAGGGAGAAATCACACAAATTCCTCCTATGTATTCAGCGGTTAAGGTCAACGGAAAGAAACTTTATGAGTACGCCCGAGCTGGAGAAGAAGTTGAACGTCCTCAACGTCAGGTAAAAATTACCGAGTTTGTCCGCACCTCACCTATTGAACTAGAAAACGGTACTGCAAGATTCACCTTCCGTGTTGGTTGTAGTAAAGGAACTTATGTCCGCACCTTATCTGTTGATTTGGGTGTAAAACTAGGCTATGCTAGCCATATGTCTGCTCTGCGTCGAACAGCTTCTGCAGGTTTAACATTAGATTCATCCCTAAGCCTGTCACAAATTTCTGAAATGGTAGAAGCAGGAGATCAGTCCTTCCTACTCCCTATCGAATTTGGCGTTCAGGACCTGCCAGCCGTACAAGTCACTGAAGATGATGCCAAAGAAATCTCATTTGGTCGCTTTATTACAATTAATAGCCAAGAGCCTTTGGTTGCTGCCTTTTTGAGCGACAAAGTTCTAGCTATTATGGAAAAGCGAGGTCAAGTCTATAAACCTAGAAAAGTATTAAGTCAATGAAAGTAACGCCGATAAACGATTATAAAGATATTCATCAGGATAAGGAAACCGTCTTGGTCTTAGGGTATTTCGATGCTCTTCATCGTGGTCACAAAGTCCTTTTTGATAAGGCGCGCCAGATTGCTGATGAAAAACAGCTTGAAGTAGCTGTCCTTACCTTTAACGAGAGCCCTCAACTGACTTTCCAACGCTATACGGATGATCTCCTTCTGCATATCACAGCACCTCAGAGACGTTGTAATCTTTTTAAAGCCTATGGCACAGATCAACTTTACTTAATAGATTTTAATAGTGATTTTGCTCGAACAAGTTCTGACGACTTCATTACACGTTATATTAACCGTCTAAAATCTCAAGAGATTGTAGTTGGGTTCGACTATAAATTCGGACACCATCGCACTGATACGGACTATTTAGACCGTAATTTTTCTGGTACTGTTCATGTCATTGAGGAACAGCAAAGTGGTGGCGAAAAGATTTCATCAACGCGCATTCGTCAATTAATCCGAGAAGGCAATGTGAAAGAGGCCAATAATCTCTTAGGACATGAATTCTCTACGCGAGGTATTGTGGTACATGGTGATGCGCGTGGCCGGACTATTGGTTTTCCAACAGCAAATCTAGCACCTATCGATAGGACTATTCTACCAGCAGATGGTGTCTATGTAGCGGATGTCGTAATTGATGGTAAGCGCTATCGTTCCATGACTAGCCTAGGAAAAAACGTCACTTTTGGTGGTACAGAGTTACGTCTTGAAGCCAATATCTTTGATTTTGAAGGTGATATATATGGAAAAACAATCGAAGTCTTCTGGTTAGATTATATCCGTGATATGATAAAGTTCAATAATATAGACGAGCTATATGACCAACTGAAAGCGGATAAAAAAATTGCAGAAAAACTTTAAGAAAGCATAGCCAAAACTAATCAAATAATGTATAATATTTTTGGAAAGTTAATATGAAAGGGCGTTTACATGGTAACTTTATTTATATCACCTAGCTGCACCAGCTGTAGAAAGGCACGAGCATGGTTAATCAATCATGAAGTTGCTTTTGACGAACGCAATATCATCACGAGCCCATTAACTCACGATGAATTGATGAAGATTTTGTCTTATACGGAAAATGGTACTGAAGATATTA
Organism: Streptococcus sp. FSL L8-0526; assembly: GCF_038007145.1. Classification (NCBI taxonomy): domain Bacteria; kingdom Bacillati; phylum Bacillota; class Bacilli; order Lactobacillales; family Streptococcaceae; genus Streptococcus; species Streptococcus sp. FSL L8-0526. The sequence continues at coordinate 1,308,605 of NZ_JBBOWP010000001.1, read as the reverse complement.
TTTCAACTCGTTCTAAAGTCTTTCAGAAGTTGAATATTGATGTGGATGATTTGACAGTTGAGGAGCTCATTCAATTGATTTCTGAATATCCAAATCTTCTTCGTCGACCAATCATTATGGATAACAAACATATGCAAATCGGTTTTAACGAAGATGAAATTCGTGCCTTTTTGCCTCGTGGCTATAGAAAGCAAGAATTGCGTCAAGCGACCATTAGTGCTGAAATTAAGGGTAATTAACAATGACTAAAGGAAATTATTCCTACCCACTCGATCCATCATGGAGCACTGAGGAAATTACCACAGTGCTTCATTTTTTGAGTCAGGTAGAAAAAACATATGAGAGTAAGGTTGACCGTGATCAGCTCTTGGAGGCTTATAAGGCGTTTAAAACAGTTGTTCCAGGAAAAGCACCTGAAAAGCAACTAGACAAGGCCTTCAAAGAAACAAGCGGTTTTTCAACCTATCAAGCTGTCAGAGCTGCTAAAGCAAAAGAAAAAGGATTTGTAACACTTGGAAAATAAACTTGTTTTTGCTAAAGAAATCATCAAGGAAGCTGGGGCGTTTATTAAAAAAAGTTTGAGTAAAACAATCACGGTAGAGGAAAAGTCTGCTTTTGATGATTTAGTAACTAATATTGATAAACAAACGCAAGATTTACTGGTAGCACGCATTAAATCAGCTTTCCCAACAGACAATATTTTGGCTGAAGAAAATGATATGGTTCATAATATCAAAGATGGAAACGTCTGGGTCTTGGATCCTATTGATGGGACAGTCAATTTTATCGTCCAACAGGATAATTTCTGTGTCATGATTGCCTATTACGAAAAGGGACAGGGAAAATTTGGCCTAATATACAACGTTATGGCTGATCAGCTTTTCTATGGTGGGGGTCAGTTTGACGTATACTGCAACGATAAATTGCTTTCACCATATAAGAGACGTCCTCTGGATCGTTGTCTAGTAGGTAGTAACGCTGCTATGTACGCTAAAAATTACCATGGCATAAAAGGATTCATTGACAAAACTTTGGGTGTTCGAGTGTATGGTGGTGCTGGTCTAAGTATGTCCAAGGTCCTTTCTGGTCAAATTTTAGCTTACTTTTCAGTTATTTACCCATGGGATTATGCTGCAGCAAGTATTATGGGAAAAAAATTGGACTACCAACTTGAAACCATTACTGGAGAGCTACTTGATTATTCTAGTCGCCAAGCTGTGATGCTTGTTCCCAAAGATAGACTTGAAGAAATCAGAGATATTCTTAACTCAGAAAATTAACTTTAAAAATATATACTATTCTGGACAAATCAGAATAGCAAGTTCTCTTGGGTGGTCCAGTTTTTTGATAGAAAGGAAACTATGAAATTTCCATCAGATTTTATAGAAAAATATAAAGACTTACTTGGTGCTGAAGCGGAGGAATTCTTTACATCTTTTGATCAAGAAGCCGTGTCTGCCTACCGCATTAACCCTCTTAAAAAGCAGCAGAAGGACTATCCTGATCCTATTCCTGGGACACCTTGGGGCCATTACGGTAAAATTTCAGGAAAATCTTCTGACCACTCGACTGGTTTAGTTTATTCTCAAGAACCAGCTGCTCAAATGGTTGCTCAAGTGGCAGCTCCATCAAAAGGAAGCCGTGTTCTAGACTTAGCCGCAGCACCAGGCGGAAAATCCACGCATCTCCTAAGCTATCTGGATAATACAGGTTTACTCGTCAGCAACGAAATCAATTTCAAACGTAGCAAGGTTCTAGTTGAGAATATTGAGCGATTTGGTGCTAAAAATGTTGTTGTGACTAATACGTCAGCTGATAAACTAGCCAAAGTTTTTAAAAATTATTTTGATATGATTGTCTTTGATGGACCATGTTCTGGAGAAGGAATGTTTCGCAAGGACCCTGATGCAATCCAGTATTGGCACAAGGACTATCCTAGTGAACTGGCACAATTGCAGAAGGACATCCTAGCAGATGGTTTGAAGATGTTAGCCCCAGGAGGACAATTAGTTTACTCAACATGTACCTGGTCTCCTGAGGAAAATGAAGGTGTTGTTGCTTGGATTTTAGAGAATTACCCTGACCTTGAATTGGTGGCAATCCCTAAATTGAACGGGATGAGCGATGGGATTGATTTTCCAGAAACGGCTCGAATGTATCCACACCATTTCAAGGGGGAAGGTCAGTTTGTGGCAAAATTCCAGGATAAGCGCATGCCTGAGCAGTCATGCATCAAAGAGGGGAAAACAAACCTCAATAAGGAGCAAAAACAGCTCTGGGATGATTTTGTTAAAAAACACCTTAAGCTACCTCTAGACGGTTTACTACAAGTCTTTGGCGACAACCTCTATCTACTTCCTAGGGGACTACCAGATCTTTCCAAAGTTAAAATCGCACGCAATGGCTTGCATCTTGGCATCTTCAAGAAAAAACGTTTTGAGCCAAGTTTTGCACTTGGAATTGCTTTAACATCGGATGAAGTAGCCTCAAGTATAGAGTTAACTCAAGAACAATTTGCACAGTATGCCTCTGGTAATGTGGTTACACTTGACCAAACGTTAGAAAACGGTTGGTATCAACTTTTGGTAGATGGTAATGGATTTGGCTTTGCCAAGGTTATTGGAAATACTGTAAAAAACTACTATCCTAAGGGTTTGAGATTCCATATTTGAAACCTGTAATCAAATTTTAACATGACATAATTAACCTAGACTTGATATAATTAATTTAATGTCTTTTAACAGTATATATTGAAGGCATTAGTTAAATTTTGTGACATCATATCGGAGGACAGAAATGAAAAAAACAAAAGGCCTTGCAGTGATTTTATCACTGGCAATGGCCATGCTAGTCTTAACTGGTTGTGCCTCTTGGATTGACCGTGGTCAGTCCATTACAGCAGTTGGTTCTACGGCTCTTCAACCCTTAGTAGAAGCAGCATCATATGGTTTCGCTGAAAAGAATCCTGAAATTGTGGTTAACGTCCAAGGGGGCGGTTCTGGTACTGGACTTTCCCAAGTGCAATCAGGTGCTGTTGACATTGGGAATAGTGACCTTTTCGCTGAGGAAAAATCTGGAATCGATGCCAGCAAGCTCGTAGACTTTCAAGTTGCAGTTGCAGGTATTGCAGTTATCACTAATCAGAAAGTATCCATTGATAATTTGACAACAGAACAACTTCGTAAAATCTTCACTGGAAAAATCACAAACTGGAAACAGCTTGGTGGACAGGATTTGGAAATTACTATCATTAACCGCGCAGCTAGCTCAGGAACACGCGCAACTTTCGATTCTGTGATTATGGATGGCAAATCACCAATCCGTACCCAGGAGCAAGATTCTAACGGAATGGTTAAGTCAATTGTCGCTCAGACACCAGGTGCTATTTCATACCTATCATTTGCTTATCTTGATGATTCAGTTAAAACATTGAAACTAAATGGATTTGAACCTAATGCGAAAAATGTTACGACTAACGATTGGCCTATTTGGTCCTACGAGCATATGTATACTAAAGGGAAACCTAATGGCTATACCAAACAATTCTTAGACTACATGATTAGTGACGAGGTTCAAGAAAATATCGTTAAAAAAATGAGATACATTCCAATTCATACTATGAAAGTTACTAAGGATGCTGACGGCAAGGTTACAAAGAAGAGTGAGGAGTAATCATGAAAAATGAAAAATTGGTGAAACAATTAACTTCACCCTCTAAAAATTCACGCCTTGAGAAATTTGGTAAAACAATCACTTTCCTTTGCTTGGCCTTGATTGTTTTCATCGTAGCATTGATTTTACTTTTCGTTGCCCAAAAAGGCTTGGCGACTTTCTTTGTTAATAAAGTCAGCTTAGTCGAGTTTCTCTTTAGTGGCGATTGGTCACCGTCTGAAGGCAAATTCGGGGCTCTGCCAATGATTATAGGGTCATTTTTGGTTACCTTACTTTCAGCCTTGATAGCAACTCCATTTGCCATTGGTGCCGCTATCTTTATGACTGAGATTTCTCCTAAGGGAGCTAAATTCCTACAACCCGCTATTGAACTCTTAGTAGGAATTCCGTCTGTTGTTTACGGATTCATTGGTCTGCAAGTCGTGGTTCCATTTGTTCGTTTCATTTTTGGTGGAACAGGTTTTGGTATCCTTTCAGGTACCTTTGTCTTATTTGTCATGATTCTACCAACCGTAACCTTTATGACAACAGATGCACTTCGTGCAGTGCCACGTCATTATCGTGAAGCTAGTCTTGCCATGGGAGCTACTCGCTGGCAAACAATTTGGCGTGTGACACTTAATGCGGCTAAACCGGGTATTTTCACTGCCGTTATCTTTGGTATGGCCCGTGCCTTCGGTGAGGCTCTTGCCGTTCAGATGGTTGTTGGAAATTCCGCAGTTATTCCTACGTCTTTAACGACACCAGCAGCAACATTGACCTCTGTATTGACTATGGAAATCGGAAATACTGTCATGGGAACTGTTTCAAATAATGTCCTTTGGTCACTTGCCTTGGTGCTCTTATTGATGAGTCTTGGTTTCAATATGTTGGTAAAATTTATCACTCGTGAGAGAAAGAGAAATTATGAACGCTAAAAAAGTCGATAAAATTGCTATCAGCACGCTCTATGTGATTGCTGGCATTATTGTAACAATCCTAGCAGCCTTGATTCTCTATATCTTGGTTCGCGGGATTCCATACATCAGTTGGTCATTCTTGACTAGTATATCAACATCTCACAAAGCTGGCGGAGGAATTGGAGTTCAACTATACAATTCATTCTTTTTGTTGGTTATTACTTTAATTATTTCTGTTCCTCTTTCAATGGGAGCTGGTATCTTCCTATCAGAATATGCCAAAAAAGGCCGGCTCAGCAACTTTGTCCGTACCTGTATTGAAATCCTTTCATCACTGCCTTCGGTGGTGGTCGGACTCTTTGGTTATTTAATTTTTGTTGTACAATTCCAGTACGGATTTTCAATCCTTTCAGGTGCCTTGGCATTGACTGTCTTTAACTTGCCTCAAATGACTCGTACCGTTGAAGATAGTTTACGCACAGTTCACCACACTCAACGCGAAGCTGGACTTGCCTTAGGTTTGTCTAGATGGGAAACTACATGTCACGTTGTCATTCCTGAAGCTTTGCCTGGTATTGTGACTGGAATAGTACTTTCCTCTGGACGTATTTTTGGGGAAGCAGCAGCACTTATTTACACAGCAGGACAATCTGCACCACCGCTTAACTGGAGCAACTGGAATCCGCTTAGCATATCAAGTCCAATATCAATTTTCCGTCAAGCTGAGACACTTGCTGTTCACATATGGAAGGTCAACTCAGAAGGTACGACACCTGACGCCGCTGCAGTGTCTGCTGGTTCAGCAGCAGTGCTTATGATTTTCATCTTGATTTTCAACTTTGGTGCACGTCGTTTGGGAGCTTACCTCCATAAGAAATTAACATCCGCTTAAAGGAGATTTCATGACAAAATACAATTGGGACGAGCGTCATATTATCACCTTCCCAGAGAAGAAGCTCGCTCTTGAAACCAAGGATTTGCATGTCTACTATGGTCAAAAAGAAGCCATAAATGGTATTGATATGCAATTCGAAAAAAATAAAATCACTGCACTCATCGGTCCCTCAGGATGTGGGAAATCAACCTTTCTTCGTAGCCTAAACCGCATGAATGATACTATTGATATTGCCAAGGTTACTGGACAAATCCTTTATGAAGGAGTTGATGTCAATGCAAGTAATATCAATGTTTATGAAATGCGCAAACACATTGGAATGGTCTTTCAACGTCCAAACCCATTTGCCAAGTCTATCTATAAAAACATCACCTTTGCCCATGAACGTAAAGGTGTGAAGGATAAGCAAACTTTGGATGAGATTGTTGAAACATCGCTTAAACAAGCGGGACTTTGGGAGCAAGTAAAAGATGATCTTCATAAGTCAGCTTTTACACTCTCTGGTGGTCAGCAACAACGTCTTTGTATCGCAAGAGCTATCGCCGTTAAACCACAGATTCTTCTTATGGATGAGCCAGCAGCTTCATTAGATCCTGTAGCTACTATGCAGCTAGAAGAAACCATGTTTGAGCTGAAAGAAGATTATTCCATTATTATCGTCACACACAATATGCAACAAGCGGCTCGTGCCAGTGATTATACAGCATTTTTCTACCTTGGTGATCTTATCGAATATGATGAAACCAAGAAAATCTTCCAAGATGCTGCTCTACAGTCAACCAGTGACTATATATCAGGACGCTTTGGATAGAAAGGAGCACTTATGACTGAACCAATCATTTCAATCAATGATTTATCGGTGTATTTCAATAAGAAAAAAGCCATTAATAATGTGACTATGGATTTCTATCCAAATGAAATCACAGCCCTTATTGGGCCATCTGGATCAGGAAAATCAACCTTGCTTCGTTCTATCAACAGAATGGGGGACTTAAACCCTGAATGCACAGTTACTGGCGCAGTTTCCTACAATGGCCACAATGTCTACAGTCCTCGAATAGATACTGTTGAACTCCGTAAGGAAATTGGTATGGTCTTCCAACAACCCAATCCCTTTCCTATGTCTATATATGAGAACGTAGTCTATGGCCTTCGTATCAATGGTATCAAAGATAAGGCGGTTCTTGACAAAGCAGTAGAAGAATCTCTAAAAGGAGCTTCAATCTGGGAGGAGGTTAAGGACCGACTGCATGACTCAGCACTTGGTCTTTCAGGTGGGCAACAACAACGAGTTTGTGTTGCACGGGTACTTGCTATCTCACCAAAGGTAATTCTTCTTGACGAACCAACATCTGCCCTAGACCCTATTTCCGCTGCTAAGATTGAAGAAACACTCTATAACCTTAAAGATCAATATACCTTGTTGCTTGTCACACGTTCTATGCAACAGGCAAGCCGTATATCTCAACGAACAGCTTTTTTCCTCGATGGAGAACTTATTGAGTATTCATCAACTAAAGACATGTTCCTTAATCCACAACACAAAGAAACCGAAGATTACATTACCGGTAAGTTAGGTTAAGAAAGGACGGATACATTAACAATTATGATGTTACGAACACCCTTTGAAGAAGAATTAGAAAAGCTTCACAACCAATTTTATGCCATGGGTACTGAAGTTGCTGCACAGTTCAAAAAATCTTTGCGTGCCTTTTTTAGTCATGACCTTGAATTAGCCAAGGAAGTTATTGAAAACGACGAAATCATCAATAACTACGAAACAAAACTTGAGAAAAAATCACTTGAACTTATTGCGCTCCAGCAACCTGTATCAAGTGATTTACGTACTGTAATCACTGCATTAAAAGCATCTAGTGACGTCGAACGTATGGGTGACCATGCGGTGGCCATCGCTAAAGCAACCATCCGTATTAAGGGTGAAAGCAGAATGACAGATATTGAAACTGAAATCAAGAAAATGGGAAAAGCCGTCCGCCACATGGTCGATGAAGCTCTCGAAGTTTACTTGAATGCTGACGAAGATCGTGCTTATGAAATCGCAGCTTCAGACGAGATTATTGATAATTATTTCCGTGACATCCAAGCTATGACAGTAGAAGGTGTCCGCGAAAATCCAGATGCAGCATTTGCTGCCAAAGAGTATATCCAAGTACTCGTGTACCTAGAACGTATTGGTGATTATGCCCGTAATCTTTGTGAGTGGGTTGTTTACCTCAAGTCTGGAAAAATCATTGAATTATAGGCAAAGATTAAAATCTATGTTATAATGAGCCTGTATTGAATAATTCAGGCTCTTTTCTTTTGTTAAAGTACCTGATATCGAAACAAATATCGGTTTGTTTCGATACGAAAAGTTAGATTAGGAGTATTTACATATGACAGCATCTGTTGCTCGCTTTATCGAAAGTTTCATCCCTGAAAATTACAATCTTTTCTTGGATATTAATCGTTCTGAAAAGACTTTTACAGGGAATGTTGCCATTACAGGTGAAGCTTTCGATAATCTCATCTCCCTTCACCAAAAAGACCTTACCATTAATTCAGTTCTCTTGGATAATGAATCCTTGAACTTCCAAATGGATGATGCTAATGAGGCTTTTCATATTGAACTTCCAGAAACTGGGGTTCTAACAATTTTCATAGAATTTTCTGGCCGCATCACAGATAACATGACTGGTATTTATCCATCATATTACACTTACAATGGTGAAAAGAAGAAAATTATTTCAACACAGTTTGAATCTCATTTCGCCCGTGAAGCTTTTCCTTCTGTTGATGAACCAGAAGCAAAAGCAACTTTTGATCTTTCATTGAAATTTGATGCTGAAGAAGGTGATACTGCCTTCTCAAACATGCCAGAAATCAATAGCCATTTGCGTGAAGAAACTGGAGTTTGGACATTCGAGACAACACCTCGTATGTCTACATACCTTCTCGCCTTTGGTTTCGGTGCTCTCCATGGTAAAACAGCTAAAACAAAAAATGGCACTGAAGTTGGTGTCTTCGCTACAGTTGCACAAGCAGAAAATAGCGTTGACTTCGCTCTTGATATTGCAGTTCGTGTCATCGAATTCTATGAAGACTACTTCCAAGTCAAGTATCCTATCCCATTATCATACCACCTTGCTCTTCCTGACTTTTCAGCGGGTGCCATGGAAAACTGGGGTCTTGTTACCTATCGTGAAGTTTACCTCCTTGTAGATGAAAATAGCTCAGCTGCAAGCCGTCAACAAGTTGCCCTTGTTGTTGCTCACGAATTGGCTCACCAATGGTTCGGTAACCTTGTTACCATGAAATGGTGGGATGATTTATGGCTTAACGAAAGTTTCGCCAACATGATGGAGTATGTTTCAGTGAATGCTATTGAACCAAGCTGGAACATCTTTGAAGATTTCCAAACAACTGGTGTACCTCATGCTCTTCAACGTGATGCAACAGACGGCGTACAGTCTGTCCACATGGAAGTCAATCATCCAGACGAGATTAACACCCTCTTTGATAGTGCTATTGTTTATGCCAAAGGTAGTCGTCTTATGCATATGCTCCGCCGTTGGTTGGGCGATGAAGCCTTTGCCAAAGGGCTTAAAGCTTACTTTGAAAAACACCAATATAACAATACTGTTGGACGTGACCTTTGGAATGCTCTTTCAGATGCTTCAGGTAAGGATGTCTCTAGCTTCATGGACACATGGTTAGAGCAACCAGGATACCCAGTGGTTAGTGCAGAAGTTGTTGATGATACGCTTATCCTTAGTCAAAAACAATTCTTCATTGGTGAACATGAAGACAAAGGGCGACTTTGGGAGATTCCATTGAATACAAACTGGAATGGGCTTCCAGATACACTTTCAGAAGAGCGTATTGAGATTCCAAATTATAGCCAGCTTGCTACTGAAAATAATGGAGTTCTCCGTCTTAATACAGCTAATACAGCACATTACATCACAGACTATCAAGGACAACTCTTGGACAATATCTTAGAAGATTTTGCAAACCTTGATACTGTAAGTAAACTACAAATCTTACAAGAACGCCGTCTTCTAGCGGAAAGTGGACGTATCTCGTATGCAAGTCTAGTTGGTCTTCTTGATCTTGTCGAAAAAGAAGAAAGCTTCTTGATTTCTCAAGCTAAATCTCAAATCCTTGATGGTTTGAAACGCTTTATCGATGAAGATACAGAAGCCGAAGTGCATTATAAAGCCTTGGTACGTCGTCAATTCCAAAATGACTTTGAGCGCCTTGGTTTCGATGCCAAAGAAGGGGAGTCTGATGAAGATGAAATGGTCCGTCAAACAGCTCTTAGCTACTTGATTCAAGCAGACTATCAACCAACAGTCCTTGCAGCCGCAAATGTTTTCCAAGCCCATAAAGAAAACATAGAAAGCATTCCAGCAAGTATCCGTGGCCTTGTTCTCATCAACCAAATGAAACAAGAAAACAGTCTTTCTCTTGTTGAAGAGTATATTAATGCATATGTGGCAACAAACGACAGTAACTTCCGTCGTCAATTGACCCAAGCACTTTCATATCTTAAAAATCAAGAAGGTCTTGACTACGTACTAGGTCAGCTAAAAGATAAAAACGTTGTTAAACCGCAAGATTTGTATCTCTGGTATATGAACTTCCTCAGCAAATCTTTTGCTCAAGAGACCGTTTGGGACTGGGCTAAAGAAAACTGGGAGTGGATTAAAACAGCTCTTGGTGGCGATATGAGCTTTGATAGCTTTGTTACTATCCCAGCAGGAATCTTTAAAAATCAAGAACGTCTTGACCAATATATTGCATTTTTTGAGCCACAAACAAGTGACAAAGCTTTGGAACGTAATATTTTGATGGGAATTAAAACAATTGCTGCACGCGTAGACTTAATTGAAAAAGAAAAAGCTGCGGTTGAATCAGCTCTTAAAGATTATTAATATAAAAAACAAGCTTTCCATGAAGGAGAGTTTATTTTTATTTACATTGAGTTACATAATTTTAGGTCTGTTAACAATCGTAAATAAAATTATCATTACATAATTAAATATATGTATAATAAAAGTAATCAAGCCAAATCGGAATGGTTTTGATTGGTTAATCATAAATTATCTAGAGCATTTTTTTGCTCATCATTTACAATATGGGTGTAAAGATCAGTGACCTGAGTGGAAGAATGACCAAGTTGATGACTAACTAAAACTTGAGACTTAGTAGCATCATAAAGACGTGTTGCCAAAGTATGACGTAATTTGTGGGGAGTGACACGAATCTTGAAATCCTGAGAATACTTAGCAACCATTTTTTCGATACTTGAAGCATCAATACGGTTGGGAACGCCTCGATATTCTGTTAAAAATAGAGCAACATCTTGCTTTTCAGCCTTATAGCGTTTATTACGTATGCTAAGATAGTTTTCAAGATAGGGTCTTGCAAAACTTGCCACATTAACCGAGTCCCGTTGACCACCTTTTCGAGTAACGTCAATAACCATCATTTTTAAATTGATATCTTTAAGGTCCAGATTCACAGCCTCAGAGAGTCGAACGCCTGAAGACAGCAGTAGGGCAATGATAGCTAAATCACGCTCTTTATTCTTATAAAACGAAGATTTAGCACGATTTGAGAGCTTGACTTCGTATCCATTTTCTACATAATCAAGGAACTTCATGGTTTCATCGCCTAGAAAAAGTTTTTGTTTGATATTCTCAGCACGTGCAGCCAAGGTTTCTTTCTTTTTCTTAGTCGAAATTTTTTTCATGACATTACGATAGAAATATGGTTCACCATCAGGTCCCTCGACCTCCTCAGTTAAATACTTATAGAGACTAGATAGAGCTGAAAGAGTACGATTAATGGTTATTTGAGAGACACCCTGTTTCTTTGAATAGGTATTTAAAGATGGACGTTCACGTAGATAGAAGACAAAAGATTCCATATCTTTTTTAGTTAGATTCTCCAAGGTTTTGATATGAACTGAGGTAATATCATCAGCATCTGAAATACCTGTGTCAATTAACCAGTTAAAAAAGCGTTTATATTCCTTGAGATATTCATATAAGGTTGTGAAAGAATACGGTACAGATAGTTTAGATTGATAATACTCCAAAACAAACCAAGGCATAAGAGATTTGTATTCTTCAATTTTTTCTAGTAAGAGTTCACGTTTCATTAATCTTATTCTCCATAATTACTTAAATTACTTAGTAGAAGTATATCACACCCTTATATTTCTTTCAAGAAAATTACAGTTTTTCGGAAAGATGTTATGAGGTGTTCTTCTCTTATGGGCTTTTTAGGTTTGCTGGCCTATGCTATTAAAAACTTACTAATCATCTACAATAATTTACGCATACAAAAACAACCTGGAGTTTGCCAGATTGTTTTTCAAACAATGATTAAGCTACGATAGCTTTTGCAACCTCCTCAGTTGTCATGCGTGAGAAATAATGCGTTGTGTCAATGGTTTTGAGTTTTGCCAAGACATCTTCGTACTCGTAAGGTATACCGATCAAAAGTTCTTCAATATCAGATACATCTCCAATACCAAAGAAATCTCCGTAAATCTTAACAGATTTAATAATTGAATTTTCAACATTTGCATAGGTAGAAATCTTACCAGCTGGGTAACGGACATTACGTTCTACTGTGTATTCTGGAGATTGGCCATATGTCCAGTCCCATGTATTGAATTGTTTCTCATAAGACTCTTGAATCTTAGTCAATTCGTCTTCAGAAAGGACATATTCTGTCATTTCTGGGTAGAATTCTTTCATTTTTTCCAATATTTTATCTGAGAATTCATTTACAGTGATTTTTTCTGGCAATTCGTCTACAATGTTAGTCACACGAGCACGTACAGACTTAACGCCTTTAGATTCAATTTTGTCTTTGCTGACTTTAAGGGCTTGACCAAGAACGGACATATCAACGTCAAAGAGTAAGCAACCATGGTGCATCATACGACCTTTATAGTAGGCTTGGGCATTTCCGCAGAATTTTTTACCATCGATCTCAAGATCGTTACGGCCAGTAAATTCAGCCTTAACGCCCAAATCAGCAAGTGTTGCGATTACCGGTTGAGAGAAAGTCTTAAAGTCAAATGCTCCTTCATCTCCCTTATTTGAGATGATAGTATAGTTGAGGTTGTTCAAATCGTGATAAACAGCACCACCACCAGATAGACGACGAACGACCTTAATATCATGAGCATCAGTATACTCTTTGTTAATCTCTTGAATGGTATTTTGGTGTTTACCAACAATGATAGCTGGACGGTTAATCCAGAGAATGAACAATTCATCTTCATTTACCAATTCACGAAAGGCATAGGCTTCCAAAGCAATATTATAGGCAGGATCATTTGATGTGTTTACGATATATTTCATGAGGTCTCCTCTTGTAATGTGGTACCTATATTATAATGGAAAACAGTGACAAAGTACACGAAGATGGACGGATTCTTACCTAGAAGGAGAATCTAGAACAACAAAAGACGAAATCCATTATCTAAAATACTCTAAGTCTAAGACTTACGATTCATCAAATAAAGAAGCATATATTAATGATATACTAAATTATCAATCGAAATAACATAATCTTATTTATGTAAACACAGTTAATTATCCTATTGGCTGTGTTTTTTCATGCAAAAAAAACAAGACCATTTCTGATCTTGTTTTCCTTCTATGCAACTAGGCTAATATTTTGTGTGCCAGATATCTTTGTCATATTGTTCGATTGTACGGTCAGATGAGAAGAATCCTGCTTTAGCAATGTTGTAGACAACTTTCTTGTTCCATGCATCTTGATCTTCGTAAGCTGCGTATACCTCTTCTTTCTTCTCGATGTATTCGGCCAAGTCAATCAATGTCATGAACCAGTCTTTAGAGATAAGTTCTTTGTAAAGACGTTCCAAACGTTCTTTATCCCCAACTTTTACAAGGTCCTCGCTTACGATAAAATCAACAGCTGCTTTGATGTTAGCATCATTTTCGTAGTAATCACGTGATACGTAACCTTCTTTTTTATAAAGGTCGATGATTGTATCAGAGTCTTTACCGAATATGAAGATGTTTTCTGGTCCTACCAATTCAGCAATCTCAACGTTGGCACCATCCATTGTACCAAGTGTAAGGGCACCATTAAGCATGAATTTCATGTTACCTGTACCTGAAGCTTCTTTAGAAGCCAATGAGATTTGTTCTGAAATATCTGTCGCTGGGATAAGGTGTTCAGCAACTGTTACGTTGTAGTTCTCAACCAAGTGGACGTTGAGGTATTTGCTTACTTCTGGATCATTATTAATGAGTTCAGAAAGTGATAAGATTAAGTGAATGATGTCTTGAGCAATAACATAGGCAGGAGCTGCTTTACCACCAAAGATGATTGTGATTTTACGTTTTGGAAGGTTTCCTTTTTTGATTTCCAAGTATTTGTGGATGACATACAAAGCGTTCATTTGTTGACGTTTGTATTCGTGGAAACGTTTGATTTGTGTATCGATGATTGAATTTTCGTCAAGATCAATACCTTTATTGGCTTTAAGGTAACGCTTAAGAGCTAATTTGTTATCATATTTGATTTGAGACAAACGTTTGTGTACTGCAGGATCATCTGCAAAGGCAGCTAATTTCTCCAATTGAGTGGCATCAGTAAGGTAATCATCTCCAATTAACTCTTTTATGTAATCAGCAAGTTCTTGGTTAGCGAATTCCAACCAACGACGGAATGAAATACCGTTTGTTTTGTTGTTGAAACGTTCTGGGTAAAGGTCGTAGAAAGGTTTCAACTCAGATTTCTTAAGGATTTCTGTGTGAAGCTTTGCAACACCGTTTACGCTTGTAGAGAAGTGGATATCCATGTGGGCCATGTGAACACGGTTGTGTTCGTCAATAATTTGAACACGTGGATCATCGAATTTGCCACGAACGATGGCATCCAATTTCTTGATGATAACAACAAGGTGTGGAACAACTTCTTCAAGATAGTCAAGAGGCCATTTTTCAAGGGCTTCAGCCAAGATAGTGTGGTTTGTGTAACCTACCATTTTGCTCACAATTGCTACTGCTTCATCAAATTCAAATCCATGTTTTTCTGTCAAAAGACGAATCAATTCAGGGATAACCATTGATGGGTGAGTATCGTTGATTTGTACGTAAGCGTAATCTGGAAGATCGTGAAGGTTAGAACCACGTTCGATAGCTTCGTCAATCAAAAGTTGAGCAGCGTTTGATACCATGAAGTATTGTTGGTAGATACGCAAGAGCTCACCTTTACGAGTTGAATCGTCTGGGTAAAGGAAGAGTGTCAAGTTCTTTTGGATTTCATCTTGATCAAAAGTGATTCCTTTTTCAATTAAACCATAGTCCAAACCATTGATATCGAAGAGGTTAAGGTAGTTCTTAGTTTCTTTCTTGTAACCTAAGACATCCAAACGGTCCAAACGAGATTTCAAAGTGAAGTTTTTGAATGGAACATCGTAAGAGATATCAGTTGGAATCAACCATGATTGATCTTCAATCCAGTAATTTGGTTCAGCATATTGTTTGTTATCTTTGAAGACTTGTCTGAAAAGACCACAGTGGTAGTTAAGACCGACACCTTCACCGTTAATGCCAAGTGTTGACATAGAATCTATGAAACACGCAGCCAAACGTCCCAAACCACCGTTACCAAGAGATGGTTCTGGTTCAACATCTTCGATTTCACTGATTAATTTTCCGGCAGCAGCTAATTCAGCTTTCACATCTTTATAGATACCCAAGTTAATCAGGTTATTAGACAAAAGTTTACCAATCAAGAACTCAGCTGAGATGTAGTAAACTTTACGTTTACTATCATTTTTAGGTTTTGGAGCAGCTACTTCTTTTACAAATTCTAACAAAAGGTAGTAGATCTCTTCGTTTGAAAGTTCTTTAAGGTTTTTTTTTTTCGCTTCAACGTAATTTGTAAATGTAGACATTTTAATTATTTCCTCGATTATATCTTTTTGTAATATCAGTCAAAAATTCTTTCTTATCAACAGTGATTTCACCTGGAAGCATACGCCATTTCCAGTTTTTTCCAACTGTGTTAGGGATGTTTGTACGGCTATTTTCATGTTTATCAAGAATATCTTGCATAGTCGCAATAGCTGTGTTACTTACTGTTGCGAAGAGTGTGCGAAGAAGGGCACGTGTGATTGGTTCACCTTGACGACGGTTGATATAAGCATCAGTGTAATCACGTTGCTCTTGTGTCAAGTTATTATACCAACCATTGATAACTTCATTATCATGTGTACCAGTGTAAGCCACTGAGTGTTGTGTGTATGCGTGTGGAATATCAATGCTGTTACCAGTGGTATCATAGAAACCAAATTGAAGAATCTTCATTCCTGGGTAACCACAGTCTTCAAGGAATCTACGTGTTTTATCATCAATATAACCAAGGTCTTCGATAATAATCTTAAGATCACCTAACTCTTCTTTAACCACTTTAAAGAGTTCATAACTAGGTCCTGGAACCCATTTACCATCTTTAGCAGTTTCATCTCCACCAGGAATTTCCCAATAATCAGAGAAACCTTTGAAGTGGTCGATACGCAAGCAATCATAAAGTTTGAATGATTCTTGAATACGGAAGACCCACCAAGCATAGATTTCTTCTTTGTGTTTTTCCCAATCATAAACTGGATTCCCCCAAAGTTGTCCTGTTGGTGAGAAGTTATCTGGTGGAACTCCGGCAATGTAACGTGGCTTACGTTCAGCATCTAATTTGAAAAGGTGTGGTTGAGTCCAGACTTCCACACTATCAGCTGAAACGTAGATTGGCATATCACCAATAATTTGAATACCGTTCTTATTAGCATAGGCTTTCAACTCTGCCCATTGGCTAAAAAAGAGGTATTGCACAACTTGATGGTATGTGATACGATCAGTAAGTTCTTTGCGAAGCTTTTCAAGAGTTGCTTCATCACGTTCAATCGCTTTTTTATCATCCCAATCTTGAAGGGCTTTGTTATCAAAGTATTCTTTGATAGCCATGAAGTCAGCATAATCTGCCAACCAGTAAGCATTTTCAGCTTTGAAAGTTTCAAACTTCTTAGTTTCGTTTTCATTTGCCAAGACTGCTTTGACTGCTTTTTCAAGAAGTGGGCGTCGTGCTTCGTAAACTTTAGCGTAGTCGATAAACTCTGGATCTGAACCAAAATCAGAACCTTCAACATCTGTTTCCGTCAGGAATTTGTCACGAATAAGGAAATCCAAATCGATAAAGTGAGTATTCCCCGCTATTGCTGAGAATGATTGGTAAGGTGAATCTCCATAACCTGTAGTAGTCAATGGCAAAATTTGCCAGTATGTTTGCTTTGTTTCTTTCAAAAAATCAACAAAGTCGTAGGCTGCTTGACCGAAAGATCCGATTCCGTAGTCACCTGGAAGTGATGCGATGTGCATCAAAACACCGCTTGCTCGTATGTTCATAAAGTTTACCTCAAATTATTTTTTACACTAGCGATTATAATGCAAACGGTTGCACAAGTCAAGAAATTAGTGCTCTGGATTTTCTGAAAAAAGATTGTCGATTTTCGGAAAAACGATTGTCTAGGTAATAAAAAATGGTTGCTAACTTAAGTTACCAACCAAAAGTAAATATTTAAACCTTTTTTATCCCATTGAGACACTTTCTCTTTCAATGAGTCTAAATGGAACTGTTATTTTCTGTGCCTTAGTTTGAGGATTTTTAAGAAGATCCAATAGCCTTTGGACGCTTTCCTTACCCAATTCTTTAATATTAATGTCATAGGTAGTTAGGAAAGGGTGCATGATTTCAGCAAAAATTGAATTATTGAAAGAGATAATGGCGTAATCTTCTGGAATTCTGATTCCCTGATTATTTAACCAGTGTATAACACCGTAGGGCAATCAAGTCATCTTTAACTATTAAGGCAGTCAGCAGTCAGTTGATAAGATTGCAAGCTCTCTATCAATGAATCAATGACTCTAGATGAAAAAACAAGTTCTGGATAAGTTTCTAAATTAAATTCGTTAGTCGCTTCAATATATCCTTGATAACGTTCTTGACCCACTTGACCAAAAAGATCATCTGTTACAAAACCAATTTTTTGGTGACCTTTAGCCCTTAAAAAATTAACAGCTTCTTGTCCAAGTTCTTTATTATCATTATCGATATAGGTTACTTTATCATTGTTATCAACTGCTGCTCCAACAACTACGAAAGGAACTTTTTCTTTCAATAGGTAGTCTTTAACCGGATCGTTTGTTTCTGAATAGAGAATGATAAAGCCATCAGCTCGTTTTTGACGATGCATGAGCTCGACCTGTTTAACTAATTCTTCAAGTGTGGCACCCGTAGCAATACTAACAACTTGAGAGTTAGAACTAGCTTCTTCATTAATGGCTGTTATAATCTCCATATAGAAGGGTTGGCTAATATTTTCACAGTCTGTTAAAGGAGGAAGAACAACACCTAAACTATGTGTTAAGCCTGTTGCCAACATTTGTGCTGCTGAGTTTGGTACATAACCTGATTCATCCATAGCCGCTCTTACTTTAGCTTTGGTTTCTTTTGATATGGACGGATTATCCTTTAAGGTCCTGCTTACTGTTGATGGGATAACACCAGCCCTCCTGGCAACATCTTTAATTGTAGCCATCATTTCCCTCTCATTCTCATAAATATTTCTTTATAGTCGTAAAATACAAGAATAATTATAAAAAAATAATTATAAACAAAACACTTGACATGTTATGATAACGGTTTCATAATGTATACCATAAAATAAATTTCTGGAGAGAATAGAGATGAAAAAAATGGCAAAAGGTATTACTTGGTAGTGTTGGACTTCTTGTGGCTGGTTCGCTTTTAGTAGCGTGTGGGCTCAAGCTCAAGCAAGAACTCAAGTTCGAATAATAAGACTTTGAAACTTTGGGTTCCAACTGGTGCCAAGAAATCTTATTCAGATACAGTAGCATAATTTGAAAAGAAATCTGGCTACAAAGTTGACATGGTTGAAATGGCAGATTCAAACGCTCAAGAAAACTTGACTAAAGATGCTTCTACTGCTGCAGATGTCTTCTCACTTCCACATGACCAACTCGGTAAGTTGGTAGATGCAGGAGCTATCCAAGAAATTCCAGAGAAATACTCAAAAGAAATTGCTGAGCAAGATACTGAGCAAGCTGCTTTAGGTGCTCAATACAAAGGTAAAACTTACGCCTTCCCATATGGTATCGAAACACAAGTTACTTACTACAACAAGTCTAAGCTTAATGAAGAAGATGTTAAATCATATGAAACAATCACTTCTAAAGCTAAATTTGGTGGCAACTTGAAAGAAGTTGATCCTTATGTAACTGCTCCTCTCTTCCTTTCAGTTGGTAACACACTCTTTGGTCCAAAGGGTGAAGATCCAAAAGGGACTAACTGGGGTAACGAGGCTGGTGTCAACGTTCTTAAATTCATCGCAGCTCAAAAAGACAACAAAGGATTTGTAAATGTCGATTCAGCTAACATGATGGCTAAATTCGGAGATGGTTCAGTTGATGCATTCCAATCAGGACCATGGGACTACGCAGCTGCTGCTAAAGTTGTTGGTAAAGACAATCTTGGTATCGCTGTGTATCCAACAGTTAACATCGGTGGCCAAGATGTTCAACAAAAAGCCTTCTTGGGTGTAAAACTTTACGCAGTAAACCAAGGCTGACGGTCGTTTTCACATGGGGCTTATGACTGTCCCTTTGATTGGGGTTTTGTTCTTCACAATCTTGCCTTTGATCTATATGGTCTGTTTGGCCTTTACTAACTTTGACCACAATCACCCAGCCCCTAAATCACTCTTCTACTGGGTTGGCTTCGCAACTTTTGGTCAAGTTTTAGAAGGTCGTATGGCTGGTACTTTCTTCCCACTTTTGACTTGGACCTTGATTTGGGCAGTTGCCGCAACAGCAACTACTTTCTTCTTCGGTATTGTCCTTGCCCTCTTGATTAATACTAAGGGGCTTAAATTCAAGAAAGTATGGCGTACTCTATTCATTATCACTATCGCCGTTCCTCAATTTGTATCACTACTTTTGATGCGTAACTTCCTTAATGATGATGGACCTTTGAATGGTTTGCTTCAAACCTTTCATATCACCCTTTCATATCACTAATGGACCTCTTCCATTCTTGACTGACCCATTGTGGGCTAAGTTCTCTATTATCTTTGTTAATATGTGGATTGGTATTCCATTTACAATGTTGGTCGCAACTGGTATCATCATGAACTTGCCAACTGAGCAAATTGAAGCAGCTGAAATTGATGGAGCAAGTAAATTCCAAATTTTCAAGAGTATCACTTTCCCACAAATTCTCTTGATTATGACTCCTTCTTTGATTCAACAATTCATCGGTAATATCAATAACTTCAACGTAATCTACTTCCTTACTGGTGGTGGACCTACTAACTCTGATTACTATCAAGCAGGTTCAACTGACCTCTTGGTAACTTGGCTCTACAAACTAACTGTTAGCGCTAAAGACTACAACTTGGCATCTGTTATCGGTATCTTTATTTTTGCCATCTCTGCAACATTCAGTCTCTTGGCATACACAAGATCATCTTCATTCAAGGAAGGGGCTGCTAAATAATGAAACGTAAGAAAAATCTATACCTAACTGGTATTTATATTCTATTGACAGTTTTAGCTGTTATATGGTTGATTCCGATTATTTGGATCTTCCTTATAAGTTTCCGTGGTGAAGGAGCTAATGCCGTACCATACTTCTTCCCTAAGACATACACTTTTAATAACCACATCAAATTATTCACCAGCGATGCTTATCCATTTGGAAAATGGTTCATCAATACTTTCATCGTTGCTACATGTACATGTATACTCTCAACTTTGATTACCGTTGAGATGGCTTACTCACTTAGCCGTATTAAATTTAAGCACAGAGACGGCTTCTTGAAATTGGCGCTTGTGCTTAATATGTTCCCTGGTTTCATGTCAATGATTGCGGTCTACTATATTATGAAGGCTCTCAATCTGACACAAACCTTGACATCTTTGGTTTTGGTTTATTCTGCTGAGGCTGCTCTTGGCTTCTACATTGCGAAAGGTTTCTTTGACACCATTCCTTACTCATTGGATGAATCAGCAATGATTGACGGGGCCACACGTCTTCAAATCTTCACTAGGATTACCTTACCACTTTCGAAACCGATCATCGTCTACACTGCCCTCATGGCCTTCATGGGACCTTGGGTAGACTTCATTTTTGCATCTGTTATCCTCGGTGACGTTAAAGATAAATATACTGTTGCCCTTTGACTCTACCAAATGCTTAACCGAGACGCTATCAATGAATGGTTCCTTCCATAACTTTACAAAAAGCCAGCCAATAAACTTGTTGCTGGATTTATCGGAAGTCCTGCCATGAACTTCTTCAATGTCAAAGTTGATGGCAATCATATCACTAACTCTGAAGGTTTGGATATTGTGATCTCTGAAGGTCAAGCTAAAATCTTAAGGGAAAAAGGTTATCAAGGTGTCGTTATATATGTGAATCGTCGTTTTATCATTAATAATGAACGAACGATGGTAAGTCAATTATGATCTCTCGTATGTAAGAGAACATAATCTAAAATAACAGCAGAAACCAGTGCTGTCAACGGTTTTAGGCTATTTAAGAACTATTCTAAAGAGTAGATAAGAATGATTCTAGATAAGAAAAAACCAAGGAATTCTTACTCCTTGGTTTTTGACTATTTATTGTCCGGCATATTTTGAAGCTTCTTCAAAAATCAATTTAGTTGATTCCAAACCACCACCTGAGAGGTACCACAAATCTGAGGTAAGTGTAACAATATGCCCATTTTTACCAGCATTTGTTTCTTGTAGAAGGCTATTATTTAGAATATCAGAATTCTGTGTATCATCACCACCAATAGCTAGTGTACGGTCAATTACAAAAATGAAGTCTGGATTTACTTGGTTAACACTTTCAAAGCTAAGAGAAAATAAATGATAACCTCCACCTTTTTGTTCTTTTGAAGCTTTCTTCTCATTTTTCTCATCCTTGCCTTTTTTACCTTGTTTTCCTCCACCATGGGTTTCATTTGGAATTTTCAAACTTGTTGGTTTAAAGCCTAGGCTGTTGTAGATAAATGAAAAGCGACCTTCCGGTGATACACCAGCTATATTCCCCTCATTAAGCATGACTGTCAAAGTTGTTGACTGAGTATCCTTATTGGCTTCTTGCGCTTTTTTAACGATTTGATCAATCTCTGAAAGCTTAGTTTTTGCTGTTTCTTCAGCCTTATCGCCAAATACCTTCGCAAGCTCTTGAATATTAGTCTTCACAGAACCCCAATAGTCTTTTGAGCTTGTTTCGAAATAAACTGTTGGTGCAATTTTCTTGAATTCTTCCATTTGGCCTTGTGTACGATTAGATAGAATGATTAGGTCTGGCTCAAGCTCTGCAATCTTTTCCAAATTAACTTCTTTCAGATTACCGACATTAGTAATGCCTTTTTTATTTTTGAAATCACTGAGGTAGCTTGGTAGACGATCTATTGGTAAACCAACAATACTATCTTCTTTACCAAGTGCTCGAATGGTATCAGCTACACCATAATCCAAGACAACGATTTTTTTAGGATTTTTAGGTACTTTATTATTACCTGTAGAGGTTTTAATTGTAACAGTCTTTTCTTGAGTTGCACTACTGTTTTTTCCTGAGCCATTTGAACAAGCCACAAGAGTAAGAACTGATACAAGCGCTACAAGAGCTAAAAACAATTTACGCTTTTTCATAAATTCCATCCTTATCTATATAAGCAGATTTTCTTGCCATCGATATCTGCGATTGTAATTTTCATATCATAAAGCCTGCCTAGGATATCTTCAGTCATCACCTGATCTGGACTCCCGTGACTAAAAACTTTACCATCTTTAAAAGCAACCATGACATCAACGAACTGGCTGGCAACATTAACATCATGGATAACAACGACGACCGTTTTTCCCAAATCGTCCACCAAACTTCTCAAAGTTTTCATCATGAGAATTCCCTGTTTGATGTCCAGATTATTGAGAGGTTCATCCAATAGAATAATATCCGTATCTTGTGCAAGGATCATAGCAATATTGACGCGCTGTAATTGACCGCCAGAGAGATGATCAATGCGTCTTTTTCGGAAAGTATCTAGGTTCATATAGGTAATTGCCTGATCAATTTTTTGATAGTCCTCAGTTGATAATCTCCCTTGACTGTATGGATAACGGCCAAAGGAAATCAGTTCTTCAACAGTCAATTTCACCTGATAATCAACCTTTTGCTTTAACATTGAAAGTTCCTTTGCCAAGTTCAAAGAGTCCCAACTCTCAATTTCTTGTCCTTTAATATAAAGATAGCCTTTCTCTTTAGGCAAGAGACGACTGATCAAGGACAAAAGTGTAGATTTTCCAGCACCATTTGGACCAATAAAAGCTGTAAATTTCCCTTTGTCTATAGAAAGTCCAACTTCATCAAGAACTTGATCTTTTCCATAGGATTTTGACACCTTATCTATATTAATCATAATTTACGACGCTCCTTATACAAGAGATAGAAAAAGAATAGACCTCCGCCCAGTTCAATCATAGTACGAACACTGATACTAAAATTAAACACGCGTTCAACCAGTGTTTGAACCACAAGAAGGATAACGTAACCTAATAAACTCCCAACAATAAAGAGAGTTTGATGCCGGAAATCCTTAACCATCTGATAAGTTAAATTTGCTAAAATAAACCCAAGATAAGATAGGGGACCAACTAAGGCAGTTGAGGTAGCTACTAAAATCACAACAAACCAAAGAATTTGAGTTTGCTCCTTCTCAACATTGATTCCCAATAATCTGGCATTATCCTTACCAAGATAAAAAATATCCAAAATTCTTCCCTTTCGATATAGGAAAAAGCAAAACACAAAAGTTATCCCAACTGCTAAGTATAGAACCTCTTGATTAACATTTTGCAAGGAAGCAAAAAGCTTAGACTGAAGCTTATCATACTCATTTGGATCCATAATGACCTGAAGAAATGTCGATAGACTCCTAAATAGTGTCCCCAGTGACATACAGATTAAGAGAATCAACCTAATACCTTTGCCCAATAATTTTTTTATCATAGGTAGCAAGGACAGAAAGAAAGCACATTGCAAGCTCATGACAATCAAAAATTCGGTCATTGACCGCGGTGCTACTCCCTGTGACCAACGCCAAAAGATAGCTAAAAAGAGAGATTGCATAAGGACGTAAAAACTCTCTAATCCCAAGACTGATGGTGTCAAAAAGCGATTCCCTGTCACTGCTTGAAAGGACACCGTGGTAAAGCTTGAAATCAGCGCTACAAGCAGATAGACTAAGAGTTTCTTTACTCTCAAATTAAGAATATAGCTATTTGGCACACTTGCTGTCGGAAAAAGGTAATAAGATGTAGCTAAGAAACCCAGGCATGCAAGAATGAGCAATAGGATTAGTGTAGATCTTTTAATCATTGTCATGCATCTTTTCCTTTCCAAATAAGCATCAGAAAGACAAGGGTTCCAATGACACCCAAAATCAATGACACAGAAACCTCATAAGGCCAAATGACAAGACGTGCTACGATATCACAAGCAAGTACTAATATCATACCAACCAACATAACTAAACTTCGGGTATTTTTGAAGAAATCTCCAGCAAACTGACGAACTAAATTCGGTACAATAACCCCTAAGAAAGGAAGAGCGCCAACCGTTATCATAGTAATAGCTGAAGTTAGAGAAACCAGTACCAAAGCAAGAGTCTCCATAGTCTGGTAAGGTAGTCCCAGGGTACGGCTAGTATCCTCACCCAGTGCCATGGTTGAAAAAGTATTAGAATACCACCTAACAACTAATAAGACAAACACTAAGAGAAAAAGCCATTCATACTGATGTTTTTGGATCATCGAAAAAGAACCCTGACTCCATGAAGTCATAGATTGAGTAAGGTTAAAACGAAAGGCAATCGTTTCAGCAAAGGAACCAATAATGCCACTATAAATAAGTCCGACCAAGGGTAGGACCCATTTTTCCTTAAACTTCAAGCGACGAATAACTTGGATGAAAAGACTAGTAAATAGAAGAGACGAAATGAAGGCAAAGCTCATCTTTTGAAATAATGTTGCCTTACCAAAGAAGAACAGCGATGAAAGTATACCCAATTGTGCTGCTTCTGTGGTCCCTGTTGTCGATGGTGCTGCATAAGGATTTTGCGAGATAGTTTGCATTAGCAAGCCAGATAAACTAATGGCCGAACTCGCAAGTATTATGGCTAATGTTCTAGGCAGACGAGACTCCCAAAAAAGTTCCCAAGATTTGTGCTGTCCTTGAAATAATCCAAATAAACTAAACTGTCTATTTGAACCAATAGCCAATGATAACATAATGAGTAAGACGACTATTACCCATAAAATACACTTTTTCTTCATACAACCTCTTCTAATTACCAAAATAACCTTTAATCATAATCTCATCGAAAACCAATCCATAACTGACTTCAATACTATTAATTAAAGATTATGTTCTTACCCTATCAAATGTTATAAGTACTGTCAACGCTTTCTAATTATATAAGAATCATTCTAAAATATAGTTAAGAATAAGTATAAAAAAACAACGTTGTTTATAATAAATCAAAAAAAGCGAGACGGATCTAAACCTGAAAAATTTAGATTATCATCTCACTTATGTTAATTTGTTTTTAAAAATTTTTTGTTTTTGAAAATTCAAAGAAGAGACTTATTTTAGTTTCTTTGAAACATTGCGAACGTATTTCACAGCTTCAAAAATAATTACTTGATACGTCGTTTTCTAAGGAATCCTAGGCTAAGAATGCTTAGAAGACCTGCTAAAAAGAGTCCACGATTTGTCTTTTCACCAGTGGATGGCAGTTGCTTATCAGTTTGATGACTAGCTTCAGTTTTAGCCTAACCATTGTCACGATTAACAAGTTCTGCATTTCCAACAAGGTCCTCTTTACCTGAAGCCTTGACATTTGCTTTAGTTACCTCAGTATCTTTACCACCAAATGACCCGGTCTTTTCAGAAGGATTAGCTACTTGGTCAGTTGGTGTTTTAGCATTGGTCAAACGAATAATAGTCGCTGTTAGTGGATCCAAGGTCAAGATGTGATTGTTGATTGTCACACCTGATAACTCACTAATTCCAGATAGATTGACCTGATTTCCATTCGCCAAAACTATATAGGATAGACCATTTGTAATCTTGCTCAAATCAAACTGACGAGACTTGCTATCAGTATTGACATAGACAAGGTAATGGTCCCCATTGAAAGCAGCAGTTTGGTATCCCAATACCAAATCTTCTTGAGTGACATTGTTCGTACCTGGAACTGTCAATAGCGTCACACGTGCATCCACATCTACTTTTGATTTAAAGTTGAAAGCATCTGTAGACTTACGTAGGGCGATTAAACCTTTGGCAAAGGCACGTGTTTTCGTATTTTCTGGGAATGACTTAGTATCATTCGCCCTAGTACAGTCAAAATGGTTAAAGGCGTCACTAAAATCATAAGAATCATAGATAAAGTACGGATAATCAAACGGATTTCCTTTTTCATCAACTAAAAGATGAGCCTTATTCGGCACCTTGTCCTCAGAAACCGGATAACGATAGGTAGGATCGCGGAACTGTTTCGTACGACCATATTCCTGACCAGAATGAATAAAGGGTGTTCCTTGAGCAGTCAAGACCATGAGGTTTTCTAGACGCAAGCGACGATGAATTACAGCATTATTCTCAGACTTGATTGGATCCTTCTTGATTGATTGGGCGATGATATCAAAAAGGGTCAAATTATCGTGAGCAGCAATATACTGGATAACGTCACCTGGGGAATCAGTCTCAAAGTTAGTTGGTTACGCCTTGATATTGTCAAAAACCTTATTAATATCACGTTTTGCACCTGCGATGAAGGCAGGTGTCCCCCTCATTTGGATAACCTGATTTGAGGATATTTCGAACATCATCTGAAAATACAGCTACGGTATCTGTATTCTTCATTCAAGACTGATCGGCAGGCTGAACAGGGCTATTTTCATCGCCAGCATAAGTCACCCAGCCCTCACCAAGCATAATGAGGTTTGGATTTAGAGCGCGTGCAGCAAGGTAAGCCTTCTCGATACTTTCAGCATCATGGTCACCCATCATATCAAAATGGAAACCATCAACCTTGTATTCCTTAGTAAAATAAGCAATCGAATCCACCAAGACACGACGACTCATATAGTGAGTCGTGCCTAGACGGACCACCTCCAAAACTCGAACGTGGTGTGCCATCAGCATCCATAAAGTGATAGTAATTTGGCTCAAGGTCTTCAAAAATAGCTGTCTTGGCTGTGTGATTGTAGACTACATCCAAGATAACATCCATACCGTGGGCATGAATAGCAGAAACTAAATTCTTGAATTCTTCGATACGTTTAGCTGGATCACTTGGCTTTTCAGAATACATACCCGTCAAAGAGAAATAGTTTTGTGGGTCATAACCCCAGTTATAGTTACTGTTACTTGATGCATGGGCATCCAAACGCTTCCCATTTTGCATTTCATTGACCAAATAGTATCTTAATACTGGCAAAAGCTGAATATGGGTTACGCCAAGGTCTTTAAGATAATCCAAACGCTCCGCAAAGGCTGCAAAAGTCCCAAACTGGTATTTCAATTCAGCTGAAATAGCCTTATCAGAGGTAAAATCACGGACATGATCCTCATAAATGATGGCATCTTCTCGAGATTTAAAGTTTGGAATCTTAGCGTAGTCAAGATCTTTTGGTCCATAATTAGCAAAATCTACAAAGGCAGCCTTGGCAATCTTGTGTTCAGGTCCCTGGCTGACATTGTCACTATTCCAAGCGGCCAAAGACTTCGCATACGGATCCAAAACGATTACAGACTGATCACCACGTTTGATGCGGTATTGATAGAAATAACCGGTTAAGTTTTCCAAACCAAAATCAGTCGCAAGCAAGTCAGCTTGCCAAGTACCTCGAAGTCCTTTGCTTAGAGTATGTTCAGCAAGCACCTTATCTTGATTATTCTTATCATAGACAATGATATCTACTTGATCAGAACTTGGTGACCAAAGGGTCACATGTGCCTTAGTACCATTCTCTTCTAGACGAGCACCCAATTCGCCATCGTAACTGTAGAGGGCAACCTTCAATTGCCAACTATCAGATGTTTTAAAACTATCATTGCCCAAAGTGACCTTGTAAGGCAGATTTTTCGCAGCAAAATCACCAGTTAATATAGCTTTTTTGAGCTTAGTATCCAACTCAAGCTGTTTAAGAATCACACTGTTACCATCCTTATATGTAACCTTGAGGTCTTTGAGAATATCTTCAGATGAGACCTCGTCTAAGTTGGTGAAACTAAGTTCTATTTGGCTTGGACTAAGCTGATGAGCCCCAGTCAAACGCACATCCTTGACAAAGTAAGGGTTGGTGTAGACTGTCGGATCAGTATCTACATAAACGTGAGTCGTATAGCTGCCGATAAGATTCTTATGATTAACAGTCGAAACATTGATTTCAGTGTGTGAGCTATTAGGTGCTGTATTGTACCAAGAAAGGTTGCCTTAGTTGCTTTCTGACCATGCAGCTACACGGATATTCTGAATCTGACGACCTTGTGGCGCTTGATCAACTACTACTGTAAAACTACCTGCTTCTGAATTAACATTAGTGATATAGGTTTGCGTTTTTGTCTTAGCATTACGGAATTCAACTGTTGTCGTTGTCCCTCCTACACCAACTCGTGACCCATCATTTAAAATGTAGTACAAATGAATATTGTACAAGCCTGTTGAGTTTTTATGGCTAGTAGCTTGAACATTTACCGTATAAGTGCCATTAGCTTGTCGTGTGGCTTCATACCAACGAATGTCATCTTGGCCATCTTTTTCAGACCAAATAGGGGTACTTGAACAGTACGAACACCTTTAGAACTATAGACATCACTGATAATGACATCAAAAGTACCAGTATCTTTATTGTTATTAACTACTGAAATGGTACCTACTGGTTTATTATGTTTTACATCTACAATAGTTTCAGTGATATAATGACGTTGGTTGGCATTATCTACGATGTAAACGTCAGCACGGTATTTACCAGTTGAATTCTTATGATCTGTTGCTTTGATAGTCACTCGGTAAGAACCGTCGGCTTGACGAGTTGCCTTATGCCAAACGAGATCATCTTGTCTATTAACGAGACTCCATGAAGGAACTAAGACTTCCATAACCCCATTTGGTGCTACTATATTGCGGATAACAGCGTCAAAAGTGCCTAAATCAGCACATTATTCTCAATAACGAGACTTGCACTAGGGGCGAGTTTGAGTAATTTCTACCACTTTTTCAGTAATGTAGAAACGCTTATTAGAGTCATCTACGATGTAGGCATCAGCACGGTATTTACCAGTTGAATTCTTATGATCTGTTGCTTTGATAGTCACTCGGTAAGAACCGTCGGCTTGACGAGTTGCCTTATGCCAGGTAAGGTCATCTTAACCGCCAGCTAAACTCCATGAAGGAACAAGAACCTCTTTCAAACCTGTAGGAGCAACAATATTACGAACAACGGCATCAAAAGTACCTGCTGCAGTATTGTTGTTTTCAATTGTAAGAACACCACTTGGTCGAGCATAATCAACAGCCACTACTTTTTCAGCAATATAATGGCGGTTATTAGAGTTATCCACGATATAAGCATCGGCACGGTAATTTCTTTTAATGCCCTTATGTTCACTTGCCTTAATGGTTACACGATAGCTGCCATCAGTTTGCTTGGAAGACTTATGCCAAATAAGGTCGTCTTGACTATTTTCAAGACTCCATGTTGGCACCAAAACTTCCTTAACACCTAGTGGTGCTGTGATGTTAGTGATGACAGCATCAAAGGTACCATTCTTAGCATTATTATTTTCAATAGCAAAACTTACTTTAGGTTTCAACTGCTCTGATGTCTTACCAATGAAGACTTGAGTAGTTGTTCCGCCAACACCTGTTAATTGACCATCTTTTTGAACATAATAAAGATGAACATTATATAGGCCTGTTGAGTTTTTATGAGCTGAAGCCTTAACGTTTACTGTATAAGTTCCATTATTTTGACGGTTAGCCGTATACAAGATAATGTCATCTTGACCATTAATTTCTGACCAAATTGGAACAGAGACTGTTTCAACGCCATTTGGTGCTTTGACATTAGAGATGACAACATCAAAGCTACCAAGAGTTGGATTGTTATTGATAATAGAAATGGTTCCACTCAAATTGCCTTGAGTGGCATCAACCTCAGCACTGGCATTTGCGGTGAAACGTTCTGTATAGTCCACGCTATGGTCAAAGACATGTTTACCTGGCAAGAGATTAGCCGTAGCTGAAAACTGCCATGCACCAGTTTTGGCATTAAAGCACATGTTTTTGGCACTTGTTGCTGTAAGAGTTGATGATGGGTACTGTGCAACCCAGAAATTCTCAATCCCAAATTGAGAGGTTGAGACAGGGTCGCGGTAGCCTAGATTGTTCTCATCCAACCAGCTGGCACTTGTTAGAACATCAAGTTGTTATATCCATGCTTACGCATTTCGTTAACCCAAGCTTGGGTGTTACGGTTGATATTATAAAGCATCTTAGAGTCTTCGAAATCATTAACAATAACAGTACTCTTTGGAAGGTTCAGTTTTTGTGCAGCTTGGATGTAGAAACAAGCTTCTGCACGTGCTTCTTCCTCAGTTGTGTATCGAGAAAAATGATAGGTTGATACTTGAAGACCAGCAATTTGAGCATTGCGAACTTGTGAGGGTGCTTTAGGGTTGTTGTACCAAGTGTCCTCAGTCAACTTGACAACGACACCACCCACACCTTGGCGTGCAAGAGCACGATAGTCATCTACACTGATTTCACCATTATGGCTGCTGACATCGATAAAAGTCTTTGGTTGCACCTTAAGTGTTGACGAAGGAACATCTGTAGAATTCGTTAATTTAGCAGGTGTTGCTACAGTGCTGTTTGATGTTTCAGAATTTGTCGCACTTGTAGAAACTGTTGCACTTTCTGAACTAACAACTGAAGATATTACTAAAGTTGATGCCGTTGCAGCCTCGGAACTCTGTGAAGCAGGAGACCGTAGATACCGCTGGAGAACTAGCTTTTGCCACTTTACTTGTAGCCGCAGGTGCTGAAACACTTGAGCTAGAAGTTGCCGGTAAAGCTGCTTCTCCACCAAAAATCTCAGCCCCTGTCGCAGGTTGACACTGATTTCCTTCAGTAACGGAAGGCGTTTGTGTCGCCACTTCGTCTGCTTGAGCAACCTGTGTTGTGACAGCCAAGAGAACAGCCGCACTATCATAGTAGATAAAATCTTTCGTTCGCATTTAACTTTCCTTTTGCATTTTTATAATGCTTTAACCATTTTACCATAGAAAAACTCTCATGGAAAAGTCTTTATTAAAAATTTTCTAAATAAGACAGAAACATTATAAAATTCTAAACGCTAGTAAAATTGCGATTTATCTTATTTGAAAACCCTTTAACTACCTATTCGTATTTAATACTAAAAATGAAAAGAATTTTACGAGATTTAGCTGAATATGAAAATGTGTGACAAAAGAAAAAATCCTCAAACACCTGTCCGAGAATTTAATTTATCTTATTTACGTTTTGGTGGATTATGAACAGCTTCTCCAAGTACATCAGCAAAAGCCTCATACATATTTTCAGAGAAAGTTGGGTGACCATGGATAGATTGCAAGAGTTCATCTACAGTCAGTTCATTTTCCATAATAGTTGCTGCTTCGTTAATCAACTCAGCAGCAGCCGGACCAATAATGTGAACTCCAAGAATTTCATGGTATTTCGCATCCGCAACGACTTTAACAAAGCCATGAGCTTCATTTGAGGCGATAGCACGTCCATTCCCAGCGAAGCTTGATTTACCAATGAGAACATCACCGTATTTAGCGCGTGCATCTTCTTCAGTAAGACCACACATTGCTACCTCTGGGTGGGTGTAAACTGCCGCTGGTGTATAATCAAGGTGTGCCTTACGGACATTACCATGCATAGCATTTTCGGCTGCTACTTCCCCCATACGGTAAGCAGCGTGAGCAAGCATCTTAGTTCCGTTTACATCACCAGGGGCGTAAATACCAGGGATAGAAGTTTCTTGATATTCATTCACTTTGATACGGCCACGGTCGAGCTCAAGGTTAAGATTTTCAAGACCGTTCAATTGTGGCACACGCCCGATTGATAGAAGAGCACGTTCAGCCACAATCTCTTCACCATTATTGAGTTTAAGTGTTAATTGGTTATTGCCTTCAACAATTTCAGAAACACCAACAGATGTCATAATCTTCATACCCTTCTTAGAAAGTATTTTTTGAAGCTCAAGTGACACTTCTTTATCCATAGCTGGGATGATACGATCAGCCATCTCTACAACTGTTACGTCAACGCCGTATGAAGCATAAACAAGACCAAGCTCGATACCAACGACACCACCACCCATAACAGCAAGTGATTTAGGCAATTCACGCAAATCAAGAATATCATCTGATGTCATCACAAGTTGTGAATCGATTCCAGGGATATCAATACGTGATACTTTTGATCCAGTTGCAAGGATGATGTTACGTCCCTTGATTGTTTCTGAGCCAATAGTGACAGTCTTATCAGGGTTAACTTGACCAAGACCATTGAAAATAGTTACCTTATTAGCTTTCAAAAGACCTTGCACACCACCAGTAAGGGTCTTAACAACAGAGTTCTTAAAGTCAACCGTCTTATCCATATCGATGGTGTAGTTTGTTGATGCTAGGTTGATACCACGACCTGCTGCAATTTTAAGTCCATCAAGGATTTCTGCGTTTTTAAGGTAGGTCTTAGTTGGGATACATCCCTTATTCAAACATGTTCCACCAAATTCTGATTTTTCAACGATGGCAACCTTACCGCCAAGTTGTGCTCCACGGATGGCTGCATAGTAACCAGCTGGACCACCACCAACAACAACGATATCATATTCGTTATCAGCAAGGGCAGCTTCTTCTGCTGCCGCTGGAGATGGTTGAGATGGAGCTTTAGGGACTTCAAGCCCAGCCGCTTCCAATTGAGCAGTTGCTTCTGCAGCTGGTGTGCTTGTAGAATTATCAGCCACAACTTCTCCTTCAGCTCCGATATAACCAATTACCTCAGTAACTGGTACTGTTTCACCAGCTTGACGGGTAATCTTCAAAAGAACACCTGAGTCTTCTGCTTCAAGCTCCATGTTTGTCTTATCTGACATGATTTCAAGAAGGATATCTCCCTCATTAACCACGTCTCCCTCTTGTTTTTTCCACTCAATGATTTCACCTTCCTGCATATCAACACCGAGCTTAGGCATAATAATCTCAAAAGCCATTTATAAGATACCAAGAGCGACCAGAAAGCGACTGAAAATTAGGTGCCCGGCACGTCAGCCTGCTGGCGTAGACGGACGGTTTATTTTCCAAGCTTTCCGCTCGGGTTCAGTTAAACCCTATGGTTCGCTCTCTCCTTTCTATTTAAAACTTCAGTTTTTAGATATTTTTCTTAAATCAACAATTCCATTGGATTTTCAAGCAAATGCTTTAAATCAACCATGAATTTAGCACCATTCATACCATCAACAATACGGTGGTCAATAGTCAAGCAAAGACCCATGATTGGCCGCACGACAACTTCACCATCAACAACAACCGGTGTTTGAATAGTTGCTGAAACACCAAGGATAGCTGAGTTAGGTTGATTAATGATTGGATTGAATGACTTGGTTCCAAACATTCCCAAGTTAGTAATAGAGAAAGTAGAACCTGACATTTCTGCCGCCTTCAATTTACCAGCCTGAGCTTTTTTGATGACATCCTTAGAGGCCACCACAAAGTCAGACAAACTCATCTTATCAGCACCATGAACGACTGGTACAACCAAGCCATCATCTAGACCAACTGCAATACCAAGATTAACAAATTTGTGTAATTCGATATTTTGTGCATCATTAATCAAGGATGCATTGAGGTAACGGTGTTCCTCTTTCATAAGGGTACGCACAACTGCCAAACCAATCAAATCAGTGAAGGTCACCTTCATACCAGTCTTATTCATGATTGGATCAAGAACTTGCTTACGAAGAGCTATAAGGTTAGTCATGTCCACATCATAGTTAAGAGTAAATGTTGGTGCAGTCAAGTATGAGTGCGTCATTCCCTTAGAAATAGCCTTACGCATAGCAGACATCGGAATGACTTCCACACCTTCTGGCAAGACTTTTTCAGGTTTAGCTTCAACCGCAGGTGCGGCTGCAGCCACCTTAACTTGTGCTGGAGCACTGATTGCAAGAATATCTTCCTTAGTAATCTTACCACCAAATCCTGTTCCAGATACGGTAGCTAAATCAATATCGAGGTCTGCTGCAATCTTGCGAGCCAATGGTGTTGCCTTAGGTTGAGCGCCCTTAAAGTTCTCAACATCATCTGCATGAATACGCCCTTTTGCCCCAGTTCCGAGAACTTGAGCGATGTCAATCCCCATCTCACGTGCCACTTTACGTGCTTTAGGTGTCGCGCGTATTTTGCCACCTTCATGAACAATAGCTACCTGTGGCTGAGGCTTAGCAGCAGGCGTTTCCACATCAGCAACTTTTTCAACTTGTGGCGCAGCTTCTGCAGCTGGTGCGATTGCAGCATTATCAGCCACAACTTCTCCTTCAGCTCCGATATAACCAATCACCTCAGTAACTGGTACTGTTTCACCAGCTTGACGGGTAATCTTCAAAAGAACACCTGAGTCTTCTGCTTCAAGTTCCATGTTTATCTTATCTGACATGATTTCAAGAAGGATATCTCCCTCATTAACCACGTCTCCCTCTTGTTTTTTCCACTCGATGATTTCACCTTCCTGCATGTCTACACCGAGCTTAGGCATAATAATCTCAAAAGCCATTTATAAGATACCAAGAGCGACCAGAAAGCGACTGAAAATTAGGCGTCTGGTTCACCCTCTCCTTTCAACATTAAATTATAATTTTCGATACTCCCACAGTGAAAAAAAGAAATATATTTTACTAACGAGAAATATCGCTTAACCGTCGCTAGAAAGTTAGTTTCCTTTATTAGCCATCTTGATAATAGCAGCCTTAATTTTTTCAACATCTGGAAGAACCGCTTGTTCCAAGACACGCGCATAAGGTACAGGCACATCTTCACTTGCCAAACGTACAATTGGGTGGTCAAGGTAATCAAATGCTTCACTTTCAGTAACCATAGCAGCAATCTCACCGATGAAGCCACCTGTTTTATAAGCGTCATTGACCAACATAAGTTTTCCAGTCTTCTTAACTGATTCAAAAATCAATTCTTTATCAAGTGGAATGAGAGTACGAGGATCAACTACCTCAACATTAATACCTTGTTCAGCCACTTCTTCAGCCGCCTTAAGAACACGTTCCAACATACGACCATACGTGACAATAGTAAGGTCAGTTCCTTCGCGTTTGATTTCACCTTTTCCAAGTGGAATATAGAAATCAGGATCTTGTGTAACTTCTTCTTTTTTGCCATAAAGAGCTTTTGGTTCCATGAAGATAACAATGTTATTGTCCTGAATAGAAGATTTTAAAAGACCTTTAGCATCGTTTGCATTACCAGGAGCAACAACTTTGATCCCTGGAATATGAGTCAACCATGACTCAAGAGATTGTGAGTGTTGCGCTGCAGATCCGATACCTGAACCAGAAGCTACACGGAAAGTTACAGGAGTCTTTAAACCACCACCAAACATGTAGTTGTTTTTAGCACCATTATTAACGATAGCATCAAGGGCAATAGTGATGAAGTCCATGAAAGTCAAATCAACGATTGGACGAAGACCTGTAATAGCAGCACCCACGGCTGCACCAGCAATTGCTGCTTCTGAAATTGGTGTATCCTTAACACGTTTTTCACCAAATTCTGCCAACATACCGACTGATGTACCGAAGTCACCACCATAGATCCCGACATCTTCACCCATAAGGAAGATGTTATCGTCTTTACGCATTTCCTCGCTCATAGCAAGGTTTACTGCCTCACGCAATGCCATCAATTTTGTTTCACTCATACTTGTATTACTCATCCTTTCTCTTTAGTCTACCCATACATCTTCAAAGGCAACTGAAAGTTCTGGATCTGGGCTATTTTGGGCGAACTCATAAGCCGCATCAACCTGTGCCTTAACTTGGCTTTGGATAGCATCCAACTCTTCCACACTTGCGATATTTTCAGAAACAAGATAGTCGCGGTATCTAATAATTGGGTCGTTGTTGTTCTTCCACTCGTCAATTTCTTCCTTAGTACGGTAAACACCCGCATCGGCCGTAGAGTGACCAAACCAACGGTATGTTTCAACTTCAACAATAGCAGGACCATTTCCACCACGAACATGGTCAACAGCCTTACCCATTATATCATATACAGCCATTACATCGTTACCATCTTCGCAGTAGAATCCAGGGATACCATAGGCTTCTGCACGTGTATACAAGTGAGGAGTGTTGGTAGCTCTATGAATATCCATTGAGATACCATAACGGTTATTAATAATGAAGAAGATAACAGGTAATTTCCAAGTAGCTGCCATATTGACTGACTCATGGAATGAACCTTCATTAGTAGCGCCATCACCTGAAAAGGCAACAACGATATTTCCAGTTTCTTTGTACTGTTGAGTAAGGGCTGCACCTACAGCAAGAGCGTAACCACCACCAACGATACCGTTAGTACCATAGTTACCTTTTTCAAAGTCAGCCAAGTGCATAGAACCACCACGCCCCTTAGAAACTCCTGTTGCCTTACCAGCAAGCTCTGCCATCATTTTATTCAAATCCATGTCCTGAGCAATAGATTGTCCATGACCACGGTGATTTGAAAAGAAGATATCGTCATAACTTAAGTGTTGGACAGCTCCTACGTTAGCGGCTTCTTCACCTACTGAAAAGTGAGTCATTCCTTGAACAAAACCACGACGAACTAATTTATTAATACGTGAATCGAATTCACGGATACGTTCCATTTTAGTGAACATCTCAAGATGTGTCTCTTTAGAAAGTTTTACCATATCGATCTCCTCTATCGAATTTTTTATATATGTATAGGATAGGTTAAAAAAACTTAATGAGCAAGAAATATGCTTAAAAATGAAAAGGCTTACATCCTTATCGCATATAGGCAATTCGTATGCTCTTTTTCAAAGCGTTATGCTATAATTGGATAGATTTTTCTCAAACTCAAATAGGCTATTTTATTATATGAGTGATGCCATGATTCATGGGCTTACAGCACATGCATAGCACCTATACTTCAATTTGTTATCTTCAAAATAACTACTCAAAGACCGACGAGATATTGAATTCTCATCTTAACAGGTTTAGGCATTATAGCTTTCAGTTTCTTAGGAATTCCATTCCCAAAATCTGTCTTCATTGATCTTGTGTCTCTAATAACAGCTAGTTCTCACAAGAATCTTAGACATACCATTCTATAGGCATTCTTTATCCCGTATACCTTTTCTTTAATGGCAAGACTTAAGTAATTGTTTTTCTGGTCTTAGAAGGAACCACCGCCTCTGCCTCTGGAGAAGCCACCGCCACCTCAACCTCCACTACCACTGTTTGAGTTGATAGAAAAGTTACTTACGGTATCCGAAGTCGAAACATAGGATTCTAAGCGACTAACGTTGTTCAAAATAATAAATGGCGTTGCAGAATGAGTGAACTCATCTAAAGATGGATTGCTGAGGTGAATATTATATCATTTTAGCACATCACTTACTTTTTTCGCTTGTCCATAGAGTGTTGCATAAACCAAGATACGATTCCATAGGATAACGGATTCGAGTTCTGATTGCCTAAAGGATGTAATACTTCGGAGCATGCTTTCGAAATATTGCCAATGACGATATTCTTCGGTATGTGATGGGGCTAAAGTTCTCTTTTGTCTTTTTCCAATAGATTTTCTATTAGAGTGCCAAACTAAAGCAAGAAGGAGTGAAACCACAAGATAAATAACTCCTAGGCCAGAACCAAATCCCGCAAATAAAATTATTGTTGCTAGTGTAGGAATAATAAAAAGTAGAGCAAAGACCACATTTCCTAAAGTAGTAAACATATTTTCTTTAAAGGTAAAGTCTCGATATAGGTTAGGAAGACCAAGTAAGGCAATTTCTTGATTCACACCTTCATTAACACTTCTTCCATCTTTAACAAATTTCCTCCTGATACGCTGTCCTTATTCACGAACAGAATCTCTTTCATCATTAGACTTAGCGTTGTTAAACTATTTTCTTAACCCTTTCTCGTCAAGATAGTATCAAGAGAATCTCTCGCGATCCGTGATTTCTATACGATCATCAAACAACATTTCAAGGAAATCAAACTCATAGTCTGCTAAGCCTACCTTTGAAATTCGTCTTAGAGTATCAACACCATTTTCTTGGCTATAGGCTATGTAGCCTCTATCGATAAGATCTAGGATTATTGCTTGAACCGTGTTCTTAAATTTCAAATGTCCATTCTCTTCGCCAAGTCCTGTTTTATCAAATGATTGATTATAAATATTTTTTGCTAAAACTAAAGGTGATAAATCTTGAGGAGCTTCATATATTCGGACATCGTATGGGAAGGAAGGCTCCTTTGTCCATCTCAAAACTCTTCAAAAGAAGAAAGAGCCGAGAATAAAGAAACCAACCATCACTTTAGGCAAAACCTTGTAAAAACCATTCTAATAGGCCGTCGTTATCTTACTAATAGATACTTCCTTCTCTATAAACTTTTCCTTTTATTTCTCATCACTGATATTTGACAAATGACCATCTTTTAACGCAGATGTCATAGGCTAATAGGCATGTAGTTCTAGCTTACCACCTGGCGGTAAGTCTTCAACCTGTACACGATAACCGTTTGAAGTCCTCTCTACTTCTGGAGTTTTTTCCAAAATACCCTGTATATGAGCATAAAGCTCGCCATTACTAGCATCTAGACCTTCAACTTCAAAGTCAACATGGTTGATTGATTCATCCTAATCTGAGATGGGGAACCAGTTTAAAACAGCAATATCTGAATAGAGTGACAACATATTTTGTATCTGCCAGGTAATTTTTAGCTCAACCTTATCCCCCTCAGAACCCGAATTGTAAACTTTGAGTTTACTACCGTCAGAAAGATTTGTTTCCTCAACTTGTATATCATTCTTTTCTTGACCATTCACGGTTGCTGAAACACTAGGTTTTCCGAAATCATGAATCCTTTAGGTACTGGATCAGCATATCCAAGTGCCACATATTGTCCATTATAGTCACTATTAAAAACATATGGTACTTCCTGGGTGAAGGTCCCATTGCGATCATCATTTATAATTAGGTTCCCTTGTGGGAAGCAATGTCATATCTTACCTCTTTTGCATGAATTGTTGTTGTCGGCAGGAGGATGGTAAGAATAACAATCAGAAACAAAAGAATTTTTCATCTGTGCCCCCTTTAATGGCTAAAAAAGCAGGTGCAAGACCAAAAATCTCCTTGCCCCTGCTCTAATCCACTATTTAGGCTTGATAAACAATCTCACCGTCACAGATAGTGTATTTAACACTGCCCGTAAGCTCTTCGCCTACAAATGGTGAATTGGCTGCTTTAGACTTAAAGTCTGCTGTAACCTGACGTTTTTCCTTATCTGCAAAGATAACAAGGTCTGCTGGTCCATTTTCAGCCAAATAACCGGCATCGAACCCATAAAGATCAGATGGGTTGCTTGTCATTAATTTCAATAATTCTGTCAAACTTAAATGTCCTGCTTCAACTAAATAAGTTAAACCAAGAGATAGAGAGGTTTCCAGACCAGTCATCCCTGATGGTGCTTTAGTCACATCAGCCACATTCTTTTCATCTGCGTGGTGTGGCGCGTGGTCCGTAGCAATGACTGAGATTACTCCAGATTTCAAACCTTCGATAACGGCTTGACGGTCTGATTCCAAACGAAGTGGTGGGTTCATCTTGGCATTAGCGCCTTTTGAGAGTAAGAGGTCTTCAGTTTTTGAGAAGTGCTGCGGCGCCACTTCAGCAGTGACTTGTGCTCCAAGTTTTTGAGCAAACTCAACGACTTTTACAGATTCAGCTTTTGACAAGTGTTGAATATGAACATGTGCTTGTGTATCATAAGCAACCATGACATCACGCGCAATCATGCTGTACTCAGCTACGCCAGTTGCCCCACAAATATGAAATTCTTTTTTAGCAATATTTTCATTGAAACCGAGAACACCATTAAGATCAGGATCCTCCTCGTGAAGACTGATAAAGGTATTATTCTCTTTAGCTAACTCCATGGCTTTTTTGACAATCCCAGCATTGGTCAATGGAATACCGTCATCTGAGAATCCAACAGCACCTGCTTCAAGCAAACCCTTGAAATCAGTAATATTTTCACCATCAAAGTTCTTTGTAATAGTCGCAACAGACTTAACATGGATATTTTCCTTAGCTGCTGAAGTCAAGACCTCTTTCAAAGTTTCCTTGTCTGAAATCGTTGGATTCGTATTAGCCATCATCACAACTGTTGTAAAACCACCTGCAGCCGCTGCCAAGGCACCCGTATGAATGTCTTCCTTATGGGTTTGACCTGGCTCACGGAAGTGAACATGGATATCCACCAAACCAGGAGCAACCACAAGACCAGTCGCATCGATAACTTGGGCATCTCCCACATCGATATTTTCAGCAATTTTAACGACTTTTTTTCCGTCTACAAGAACATCGGCTTGTGTGTCCAAACCAGATTTAGGGTCAACAACACGACCATTTTTAATCAGTAACATAATCTTCCAACTTTCTATCTTACTTCAACCAATCAATCGGGGATTGTCCTTGAGATACGAGGTAGGCATTGGCTTTTGAAAAAGGCTTGCTGCCAAAAAAACCGCGATAGGCCGATAAAGGGCTAGGATGAGCACTCTCAATAATGGCATGCTTAGGATTGGTTACTAGTGATTTCTTCTTACGAGCATAGCCGCCCCAAAGTATAAAGACAACCGGAGTATCCTTTTGATTGAGAACCTTAATCACAGCATCTGTAAAAGGTTCCCAAATCTGACCAGCATGACCATTGGCTCGACCAGCTGGAACAGTCAGACAGGCATTAAGTAATAGCACTCCTTGCTCGGCCCAAGTTGTTAAATCATGATGACTTCTAGGACCAAGATCCTCCCCCAATTCTTTGAGAATATTAACCAAAGAAGGTGGAGCTGGAATCGTCTCAGGTACTGAAAATGACAAACCCTGAGCCTGATTAGGACCATGGTAAGGGTCCTGTCCAAGGATAACCACCCGGACTTCTTCAAAAGGAGTCTCTAACAAAGCATTAAATACCTTGTCTCGTGGGGGATAAATTGTTCCCTCTTCATAGACCTTGTCCATAAACTGATTTATCTTTGAAAAATAATGGTTAGGCAATTCCTCTTTTAGAAGCCTGTGCCATGTCGAATGTTCCATAAAAACCTCTTTTAGACTGTTATACACACTAAATTATACCACATTTTGTAGATAATATTCGGAAAATACTGAAAAATAGTATGTGATAGCTGTTTCTTTAATATTTTCCTTTTAAGAAAGACGATTCATATTAACAATATATTCGGAAAATACTGAAAAATAGTATGTGATAGCTGTTTCTTTAATATTTTCCTTTTAAGAAAGACGATTCATATTAACAATCAAGGTATTACAGGCTTTAAGTAACTATTCTTTTGTGCTATAATAAATTATTGTATTAAACAAAAAGGTAAATCTATGACGACGTATGAAAATTTAAGGGTAGCCAGACGAGGTCCCATCGTTAGTATTGCAGCCTACTTACTTCTTACCATTGCCAAACTTATTGCTGGACATTTTTTAAACTCCAGCTCATTGATTGCCGATGGTTTTAACAACTTATCTGATATTTTGGGGAATATCGCCCTACTCATTGGATTACAGCTGGCTAGTCAGCCAGCTG
Organism: Streptococcus sp. FSL L8-0526; assembly: GCF_038007145.1. Taxonomy (NCBI): domain Bacteria; kingdom Bacillati; phylum Bacillota; class Bacilli; order Lactobacillales; family Streptococcaceae; genus Streptococcus; species Streptococcus sp. FSL L8-0526. The sequence continues at coordinate 1,267,020 of NZ_JBBOWP010000001.1, read as the reverse complement.
ATTCAAATCATAGGTTTGGACATTGGAAGATTGAAGATTTATCAAGCTTAGTTACTTCCTTTATCATGTTTGTAGTAGGCTTCCAAGTCCTAATTCAAACAGTCCGAAAGATTTTTTTAAGAGAAGAAACTGTCGTCGATCCTCTTGGTGCTGCCGTCGGAATCCTCTCTGCTATTGTCATGTGTGCAGTCTATTTCTATAACAAAGGGTTAGCGAAAAAACTAAAATCCAGTGCCCTTATCGCAGCTGCTAAGGACAACCTATCAGATGCCGTGACCTCTATTGGAACTTCAATTGCCATCGTCGCAGCATCCTTCAACCTTACCATCATAGACTATATTACTGCTATTATCATCACCTTCTTCATCCTAAAGACAGCCTATGATATCTTCATGGAAGCAACCTTCAGCTTGTCAGATGGCTTTGATGAAAGAAATCTTAAGGCCTATGAAAAAGCCATTCTGAATATTCCTAAAGTTACCAAAGTTAAAAAGCAACGTGGACGTTCCTATGGTAGTAATATCTACCTTGATATTGTGGTTGAAATGAACCCTGACCTCTCCGTCTACGAGAGCCACGCCATTACGGAACAAATTGAAGAAATCCTCAGTAAGCGTTTTTCTGTCTATGATACTGATGTCCATGTAGAGCCTGCTGCAATTCCTGAAGACGAAATTTATGGGAATGTCCTTCGCAAACTCATTCGGAATGAAAAGATTATCTTATCAAAGATTCCAGGCTACGAAAACCTCTTAGCACCCGATTTCTTTTTGATTGATGAAAACGGCCATCGTCAGAACCGGGAAGACGTCATTGCTAATCATCAACCGCTTCTCAATAACTTTGACAAGTTTAAGATGACATCCATCAGTCAAAAAACTAAATTAATTAGTTACGAACTGGGAGGAAATTTCCATACCAGCATCTGGCGCCGAAATGAGACATGGTTTATGATTTACCATCAAGTTACAGCTATAAAAGATAAAGAGTAACGAGCAAATCAGCTTGTTTTTTTTGTTATCAAAAGTATGTGATTTTTAAACCACTATAGATTCTAAAAAATGTATTAAAATATAAAATATTTCGAAAGCTAAGTATTTTATACGGTATAATGGAGGTGTTTATCACTATTAAATTTGTTTTTTAATTTTGATTGATACGCAATTTCTATTAAGTATATAACTGGGTTCCACCTATGACAGAACCCATATAAAATATATGTCTAAGGCTATGACGCTGTATTTGGTCTTCGAAACCATGTCCATCAGAAAAGCACGCTTTTAGTTATCTCCAAGAAATATTTTGAGATTGGTCATATCATTACGCATTTGTTTCAATCCTTCTTGATAAATGGCTTCGAACTTTTCTTGGTCCTTTTCCAATCTACTAACTTCAAGCGCATGCTCTGGACGAATGGCATAGACTTTTCCAGATTTTTCCAAGGTCTCAATCTTCTCAATGCTCTTATTGTAGTGAATATGTCGATTTGAAGCAACCTCAACAAATTCAGGATACTTGCGGTAAAAGAGTTTGTAGATGCGCTTGCTAGTTTTAGAAGGATGTTTTCGATAACCCTTAGGACGTGTCAAAACTACAATAAGTTTGTCAAATCCCATACTTTCCATGAAATCAATAGGAAGACTATCAGCCAGACCACCATCCATGTAGCGTTTGCCCTTGTACTCGACTATTTCAGAAACCAGAGGTAGGGCAGAACTGGCACGAAGGGCTTCCATCTGCTCAAAGACATGATCAATCTTAATATAGTCTGGTTTTCCCGTCTTAATATCTGTAGCGACCACATAGAAGGGAACACCCGACTCAGCAAAAGCGTCCTGATCAAAAACATCTAACTCCATAGGAACCTTATAATAGGAGAACTCCTTATTAACGAAGTTACCGGTTGTCAACCATGACCAAAAACTCATGTAACGACGGTCTCCCATGAATCGCTTGTTATAGCGAAGAGCTCTTTTGGGTTGGTTAGAGAGATAATTGACACCGAAGAGCGCTCCAGCAGATACCGAAACAACACCATCCACCTTAATCCCTGCTTCTAAAAAAGCGTCTAAAACTCCAGCTGTGTATAAGCCACGCATACCACCGCCTTCGAGGACTAAGCCTACCTTCATTCTAAAATCTCCTTTATAATTGGTTCTGCTATGACCTGATAAGCTTGTGGATTCAAGTGCAAACCATCAGTTGTGTAGTTGGCATTTAACTGTCCTTGAGCATCTGTAAGGTAATCAAACAAATCAACATAAGTCACACCAGGTAGGACTGCTAGTTGTTGATTAAGTTCACCTACAGTAGCATTGTTTCGAATTTTAACATTCGAGGCATGTTCCAATCTTTCACTGACAGGAAAGATACTTAGCAAATAGATTTCTGTATATAGAGATTCTTGTCGAATTGTCATGATAATATCGGAAATACGATTGACAACATCTTGAACGGGGTAACCTCGTCCAATGTCATTAATTCCAATCAAGATAACCAATTTACTGGGTTCCAAATCTAAAATTTGCTCTTTAAGGTGTTCTAAAAGCCAAACCGAGTCTATTCCTGCAACTCCGCGGTTAACCAAAGGAAAGTCTCGACCTAAGTACTTTTTCAATGCAAAAAACTCCGTGATGGAGTCCCCTACAAAAACAATTTGGCCCTTGTCTAACTTTTGATTTTCACTTACAAATTTAGCTAAACGCTCTTTTTGATAGGCCACAAGCTCAGGCCTAGTTGTTTCAATCATACCTTATCCTTTTTTATTAAATATTATACGACCTACAGTAACTAAAGCTAGGACAGTTCCAAGTCCAAGAAAAAGCCAAGCAAGATTTTGAAAATCTGATTTATTGGACAAAAGAGCACCAGACAGAAGAAATGCTAATGTCAGCAAGGCTAAAACCATGTTATTTAAAACTTTCTCAAAGACTTTAACCCTACCTGAAAAGTTAATAAAATCATGGTTAAGCACGATTCGTCCGTTTAAAATCTGCTCCAAAAGCTGATGAAGATGGCGTGGAATATTTTTCCCATTGCGAAGCAGGTAAAAGAGCTCAATCAAGATAGTCTCTTTATTTAAGGCCTGCTTAAGCATATCCGGCCCCATATTCTCTAGGAAGTAATCCTTGGCCAGGGTCATAAGATCAATATTTGGTGCAAATTCTCGAAAAATACCTTCAATTTCAAGCGAAGCCTTCTCCAAAATAGTGATTTGAGAAGGGGCTTTAAGATGATTCTTCTGGAAAACAGTCAGCAAATCTTCAAGCAAATCTGTCATCGACAAACTTCCTATGTCTACACCAGAATAACGGCCCAGCATCTGCTCCACATCCTGACTTAGAACTGCACTATTTAGACCATTATCAAACTGGGTGATTGATAGGATTGCCTTGGTCATGCCGTCAACATCTTGTGCGGTAAAACTATATAGGATATCATTTAAGGACGAACGCATCCCTACTTCCAACTCACCCATAATCCCAAAATCAATGAAATAAATCTTGCCATCACGTACAAACAGATTTCCAGGATGAGGATCGCCATGAAAATAACCATCTTTAAAGACTTGCTTGATAAACGACAGCATAAGCTTCTTGCCTACATCTTCTAAGTCATAACCAGCTTCAAGCAGTTGACTATAATGATTAAGCGGAATCCCATTGATGTACTCTTCGACTATGAGATGAGGTGTCGTGAATTCATCATAAACCTCTGGAACACCCAGACAAACCACTCTCTTATTGTTAGCCCTAAAACGTTTCATGGCCTCTGCTTCATTCCTGAAATCAAGTTCCTTGATTAGGGTTTCACGCAGATTTTCCAAGACCTCTTGAACATCGACCATGGAGATAAAATGCTTGGGTATATGCCGTGCAAGCTTAATAAGAAGCTGGATATCTTCCTTTACGATATCATCAATACCTGGTCTCTGAATTTTTATAATCACTTCCTGACCAGACAACAACCTTGCTCGATGGGTCTGAGCGACAGACCCAGAGGCCAGAGGCTCTTTAGAAAAATCGACGAAAACCTCAGAAAGATCAGTTGGCAATTCTTGCCTAATGGCAGTCATGACCTCCTCTTTATTCAATGGAGGAACACTACTTTGGAGTTTTGATAATTCTCGGATATAGGCCTCTGGCAAAAGATCCGAGCGTGTCGATAGAATTTGCCCAATTTTAACAAAACTTGGTCCCAATTGCTCGAAAGCTTGACGGAGCTTGACAGGTGTTGTTTGTTGGTCTTGAGGAAGGTGTTTTTCACGATAAAAAAGGAGACCAACTGACGAGAAAACCTTCAACACATGTCTCAATCGTTTACTTGCCATTTTAGTCCCCTTACATTTTATTTATTCTGACTGAGCAAAGCATCAAGTTTTTCTTCAAGACGTCTCACATCATCTTTAGTCGCATACTCAACTGAAGTTTTCTTGGCGTCAAGTTTAGCTAAAAATTCTTGAGACCCTTCTTTACTTTGACGTTTTAGCTCTTGTTCTAATTCCTTACCTTCTTCGACAGTCAAACGGCCCTTTTCAACCAATTCTTGGACAAAACTATCAGCCTTATCTACTGTCATAGCAGTCAAACCAATACCAGCTAAAAGAACTTTTTTCAAATTATTCATGAACATTACCTCCATCTGAATAGGAAAAGCAAAGAAATAGTCTAGCTACTTCTTCAGAAAATATAAGAACGTTTTCACACTTTTATTCTACCACTTTTTCAAAAAATGTGTAAGTTATAGTGAATTAATCCTCTTAAAAGTTATAGTATCCTAATACTATAACTTTATTCAAATAGTTGGGATCTTTATTAATAAACATTGTATCGAAATACTAAAGATGAGTTGCAGGTATGTGCGGGATTCATCACAATTTTCTATTTACAAAGGGCGGCACCATTACTTTCGATAACAGACTTATACCAAGAAAATGAATTTTTCTTATAACGTGCCAAGCTACCACTACCATCATCATTTCGATCAACGTAGATGAAACCATAACGTTTACTAAGTTCTGCAGTCGAGGCTGAAACCAAATCAATTGGTCCCCAAGTCGTGTAGCCCAAAAGTTCTACTCCATCTTGAAGAGCTTTACCAACTTGAATCAAGTGTTTTTGAAGGTAATCATACGATAATCATCCTCAACTGTCGGACCATCAGGACCATTTTCGACAATAAACAATGGCAATTGATAACGATCATAAAAGTCATCTAAAACCAAACGAAGTCCAATTGGATCAATAGCCCAGCCCCATTCAGATTTCTCAAGGTATGGATTTTCGACACCACCTAAGATGTTGCCTTTACCAACCTTATAGTCTTCTGGGTTGTGTGCTGTTGCTCCAGACATAGAGCATAAGAGAATGAAATAAAATTAACGGTATTCTTCAAGATTTCATCGTCACCAGGGAGAAATTGTATTTCAATACCATTATCTTTGAAGTACTATTTAATATAGTTCGGATATTTTCCACGTGCATGAATATCAGATAAGAGATAGTTTTGATTTTCAAACTCAGGAACCGCCAACTGGTCCAATGGAGTAGCTGTCATCCCGTACGCAGGCATGGCAAGAACTATACAACCAATTTTAAACTCAGTCTTAATTTCATGGCCAATCTTAGTTGCTGAAGCTGAACCAACCAACTCGTGGTAAACAGCTTGGTAGAGTTCTTGTTTAGATAGCCCTTCCATAGAAGTTGCAATACCACCTAACATAAACGGTGCATGTAGAACAGAGTTCACTTCATTAAAGGTCAACCAATATTTGACCTTATCTTTATAGCGTTTAAAGACTGTACGAACATAATTCTCATAAAATCCAATTATTTTACGATTAGTCCATCCGTTGTACTCACGTGCCAAGTTTAGTGGCATTTCATAGTGAGACAAGGTGACCAGAGGTTCGATATTATACTTAGCCAATTCGTTAAAAACCTTATTGTAGAAGGCTACCCTGCTTCATTTGGCTCAGCATCATCACCGTTCAGGAAAATACGAGACCAAGCAATCGACATGCGAAAGACTTTGAAGCCCAGCTCTGCAAATAGCGCAATATCCTCTTTATAGCGGTGATAGAAATCTATACCTTCAAGCTTTAGATTATCTGGTGTTGCTTCTTCAGTAGTCAAAGGCTTCAAAAGGGACACCACCTTTGGGAGTCACATCTTGCACAGACAAGCCTTTGCCATCTAAGTTATAAGCACATTCGAACTGGTTGGCAGCTGTTGCTCCCCCCCAGAGAAATTATTTCAGAAATGTATAAGTCATCTTTTGTAACTTTTATTGTTCAAGTTACTCATAGTATGACACTTAGAAATCGATTACACTTATACTATATTATTGAAATCCGATACTATAACACGAAAAAACAGACCGAAGTCTGTTTGAATTAATCACTATTTTCTAAAGAAGCAACTGCTTTGGCTTTTTCTCGTGTAACCACATTATCCTTAACAATCTGATAAAGGGTTGCGGCTATTGGAACGGAAACCAGCATACCCAGGATTCCCCCTAAGGCAGACCCTATGGTAATAGCCAAGATAACCCAAACGACTGGAAGTCCGGTAGAACCACCAACTACATAAGGATAGATGAGATTCCCTTCAAACTGTTGCAAAACAACCACGTAGGCAACAAATAAAAGTGCCAAGGTCACGGAATGAGTCATAATCAAAATGGTACCAATAGTAACACCAATATAGGCACCCAAAACTGGTATCATTGCTGAAAAGCCAATCAGAATAGAAATGGTCGCAGCGTAAGGAAAATTAAAGATACGCATCCCAATATAACATAAGGTTCCCAAAATGCAGGCTTCAATCGACTGATAGACAAAGAAATTGTGGAAACGATTATTGAGAATTGCAACCACATAGTGGAAAGTCTTACCATAACGACCCAAATAAACATCGACTAAGCGATTAACCTGACTACCAAGTTTCTCCTTCCCAGCCAAGACATAGCAAGAAAAGACAATACTGATAAAGAGATTAATCAAAGTTGACGGTAGGCTAGTCAAAGAAGTCAAGAAATTCGTCAAGCCATTCATAATTTGTTGAAGCAACTGTGCACTGTAGCTATTGATTAGCTCTCTAACCTGTGTCACACCACCCAGGTCTTGGATGATCTTCTGCAAAGATTTATTCTTTAGCAACCAATTAATCAAATTATTAATAGCTGAGCGATCTTGGCTAATCAAGGTATTAATACTGTCAATCAAATCAGGAAGGACAGTGAATACTACCCAAGTAAAGATCAAGCCGATAGTTGCAAAAGCCAAGAGCAGAGAAACGGGACGTTTAATTTTAGTGATAAAACCAAATGGTATAAACTTGATCAGTATTTTTTCATAAAAAGACATTAGGATATTGACCACAAAGGCAATTCCCGCTCCAAATAAGAAGGGCTGACTAGCAACAAATATCTTGTTACAAATCGAAACAGCTGTTTCCCAATAGGTATATATCAAGAAACAGCTGAAAAACAGCACAACCAACCAAATGAACTGATTCTTCGTAAACTTCATAGGCACTCCAAAATTTAAAATACCCTTCCATTATACACTAAGAAAGGATTTATTACTATCTTTGATCATAGAAAGACACTAAAACTCCATGAATTCTTGATCAGTTAAAGGATTTATTAGTTTGACAAAATGAAAATCCGATCCATCATAATCAAAAACTAAGATGGCACAATTACCTGGACAAGACTGAAAGGCACGCTCCGGCTCCACAGCATGAAGAAAAGTCATCAAAGCTCCTGCGTGACTGACAGCCAAAATAGACTGATCAGGATGTTTATCTAAATCTCCCTAGCACAATTTACCACTCGATCTACAAACTGGGCTTGACTTTCCCCGCTAAACTGAACATAATGGTTACCGAAATGGCCCTGAATTTGAGTTTTAGGATGAAGATACTCCGGTTGCCCCTCAAAGATACCGAAGTTAAACTCTTAAGACCCTTAACACGTTTATAATCAGTAGGCCCTGTAGCCAATTAAAGGGTATCAGAAGCCCTTTCAGTTGTCGTGCAGTAATAATGATCAAAAGTCATATGATATTTATCAAAATAAGCACGTACCTGACGAGCTTGGTCTCTCCCTTTTTCAGTCAAGGGCGAGTCACACCACCCTTGAATCCGATTAAGTGTGTCAAAAAAGTGTTTGACCATGTCGCATTAAATAGAATTTCATTACTTTACCACCCTTTTTTAATATAAACCTAAAATGAAGTCAATAGCCCCAAAACCGCTTGGAACAGCGACAAGATTACCATCAAAATCACGATTAAGGGCTTGCGAAACCTGATTAGGCTCTTCAGGACACAGCAACATGGTAATTTTGATGAAATCATCATCTAAATCCTCCAGCCCATTCAAACGTTAATGGATGCTTCCATAGCGGATTGCTCTTCTTCTATTATCATCTCTTTACCAAAATGTAGTTTCGTTCCTGATAGCATATAAGCAGATTTAGCACCATTAAATATAGTCGGTTTATCTAACAAATCATAATTAAAATATCTTAGTAATTTTTCAACATCATTTGATGCCATAAACTCCTGACACAGAAGCTTGCCATAGCTAACCACCTGACCACCATTTGTTTTCGGCTACAAAATGCAGGCGGTCAAAAGTCTCCGTACAGCCTCTTCCACGATTAAGGGCATGGAGACCCTTCGAGGAATATATAAAAAGAACCGAAGAAATGGAACGCTCTTTGATTTTTCGGTGTCTACTGAAATTAAGGTATTAATGGGAATAACAGCCTAAGATATTTGGAGTTCAGAGAAGGCACGTTTGATTTTCAAACTTCGCAACAGAACCATGTCATCTGATATCCTCCTTGATATCTTACCTGATTCATACGTTCATGATTTTATTATACGTCTTTTTCCAAAATTTTCAAAAAATTTATTGAACTTTATTTTAAATTCATAAAACCATGACAGTTTTAAAATATGTTAAAATAGGGTTAATCTCATCAAGAAAAGGAGTTAGAAACAGTTGCGAAAATATATGATCTACCTCAGCAGTTTATTGGTCACATTTATCCTGAGTTATGCGACGATTACTTGGCTGATTATGCCCGTTCTCACTCGCTATCAAAGCCTGACTAGGTTGATTAACCACTTTGACTATACCACATTAACTTTAATACTCTTATTAACGCTGATTATCTGGTTGTTTGGCATCCAGTATCACCTCAAACATTTTTCAGTTATTTATCTCTATCTTGCTTTCAGTGTGTATTTATTACTGTTATTCATGGTGCTTTTTACTAAAACAACTGATTTTCAGGCGATATCACTGAATCCTTTTGACTTTATAAAAGCGGATACCAGAACGATTCAAGAGGCAGTGCTAAATATTATCTACTTCATTCCTTTAGGTGGCCTTTACTGTATCAATACTGATTTCAAACAGTTTGTCATTGTCAGTTTGGTCACTCTTTTAGGAATTGAAACCATTCAATTTATCTTTTATTTGGGCACATTTGCCATTAGTGATATTATCTTGAATTTTTTGGGTTGTTTGATTGGGTATTATTGTTGTTGGGAGATTAAAAGGCGGTTGAATTGAGCTAACCCAAAAGTAGCATAAAAATAGACAGGAGATATATTGGCTCTATAATTTCTGTAGTGGGTAAAACCACTGTAGAGATTATAGAGCTTTTTGAATGCAGACAAAAAGTCCCATAAGAACTATAATGAAAAGCGACGAAACTACCATTAGGAAGAACTTATGAGACCTATTAAGAATACCACAGAATTAATCGGAATTAAAGACCAAAATATCATTATTTCACTTGTTTTTGAAACCGACACTCATATCGAGATTCAAGCAAAACTTGATTACCCTGCACCATCATGTCCTCACTGCCAAGGAAAGATAATCAAATATGACTTTCAAAAAAAATCTAAAATTCCTCTTCTCGAGCAAGCGGGAACGCCAACTCTACTACGTCTGAAAAAACGTCGTTTCCAGTGTAAAAATTGTAGGAGAGTCACGGTAGCTGAGACATCTATCGTTGAGAAAAACTGCCAAATCTCCAATCTAGTCCGACAAAAAGTTACACAACTCCTAACTGAGAAGGTGTTACTAACTGATATTGCAAGAAGACTTCGCATGTCGGCGTCCACTGGCTATCGTAAGCTTGATCAATTTACTTTCAAGGAACATTATGACAAACTCCCTGCTGTTATGTCCTGGGATGAGTTTGGGTTCAAGAAAGGGGAGTTGGCTTTTGTGGCTCAAAACTATGAGACAAACCAACTCATAACCATCCTTGATAATCGCCGCCAAACTACTATACGAAACTACTTTTGAAGTATCCATTGAAAGTCCGATAACAGGTACAGTTTATCACGATGGATAAGTCTGGAGCTTATATCCCACTAGCCCGCAGACTCTTTCCAAACGCAAAAATCGTTCTTGATTGTTTCCACATTATCCAGCACCTTGGTAGAGCATTTTTAAACACTAGAATTGCAATCATGAACCAGTTCGATAAGAAGCCACTACCCTATCGAGCCTTGAAAAATCATTGGCGACTCTTCCAAAAGGACAGCCGTAAACTATCTCTCAACTCTTTTTATTCTAAGACTTTCCGTCAAACTTTAGCACCACATGAAGTCGTTGCGAAGACACTAGTCTTTTCAAAAGAGCTTACTGACTACTATACACTTTATCAGCTTTTGCTTTTTCACTTTCAGGAGAAGAGAGTAGATGAGTTCTTTGACCTGATAGAGGAAAATAGGAGCAAAGTCAATCATTATTTTCAAACTGTCTTTAGGACTTTTCTTAGACACAAGCAATACATCAAAAACGCACTAGAAACGGACTATTCAAACGCAAAACTTGAAGCGACTAATAAGTTGATCAAAGACATCAAACGTTTGGGCTTCGGTTTTAGAAACTTTATCAACTTTAAGAAGCGTGTCTTCATCACTCTGAACATGCATAAAAAAGGACCTATCCGGTCCTCTCTAGATGTTAGCTTTTCGTCACCCACTACAGTTGACAAAGAGTCCTTATTTTAAATTGTTCAATGCAGTAAGTAGGTAGTGACCATCAAGAATACCTTTACCGACACGCTTGGTATTTTCAACCAAATCTTGGTAATCAGTATCTGAAAGATTGTCAATGGTAGCCTTCAAATCCTGAAGAGAATCTACTGCAATTCCACAGCCGTTCTCAAGCACAAAATGAGATAAGGCTGACTGTTTCCAAACGACAAGCGGGAATCCTGAGGCCAAGTAAAGTGACGCCTTGTGAGAGTTGTTATAGCGAAGGTACTCGCCGAAAACACCACTACATGTCTCAGCACTGTCGCCATCCCAGACAAGCCCAAAACCACCCTCAAGAGCTGCAGGAAGCTCATCAGGTAGGAAGGAACCAAAGTAGTTCTCATTCTCAAGAGCTCTGCTTTCGTCGAAGCCGACACCATAAAGGTTATAAGCAGGTTCTGCAGGAAGAGAGTAAAGATAACCAGCTTTTTCTTGTGCCAAGTTACCAGCTACAATAATTGGCTGATTCTTCGTGAAACCTGTCTTCTCTTGGAAATTTGGAATCAAATAGTCGAAAATGCCAAGGCTAACAATCTTATCTGCCGAAATTCCTTTATCTACCAATACAGATTTCATAATTGGATTGTGGGCAATGATACCATCAGCTGCACCAAGAAGACCTGATTCTTGAATTTGAATGCGAATCTTATGCTTCAAAGGGAGATTCTCAACATTGATATAACGAAGAGCTTCTAAATCGTGGATAATAAAATTAACTTTTACGCCTTTTTTCTGTGCTTTCTTTATATGATGTGTTGTGAAAAAACTATGATGAAGCATTGGGAACTGAATAAGTAACTCATCATCTTGCTTTAGTTGATTCAAGGCCTGACCAATAGCCTTAGATTTATGAAGCTGTTTTTTAAGTGTACCCATCTCGTACCAATTATCAACTGAAAGAACCAAGGATTGATAACCTTCTCTCTTTACAATTTCTTCAACATCATTACGAGCCTTATTACCGGCATTTTTAACATCGTTATCGTGTAAAAATTCTTCTTTTAAATAGTATTTCATCTCTTATTTCTCATTTTTCAAAAGCTGATTTTTCAGGATAGTATTCATTCAAGATTTCCTTTAAACGAATGATATTCTCCTCTTTAAAGTCAACATCATCATTCACACAAAGTAGTTTTTTACGTCTATCTTTAAAGATAGATTCCAGCTTATCCACCTGATTCAAACCGATTGTCTCTCCGAAACTTTTAGACATAGGGTAAAACTGGTTACTTTCAATTTGCCAATGCTGACAGATGTATTGATTAACATCTACTCCATAGTCTCTAATTGGATTTCGCGATGTTTTATCTAAAATTTCACCTTCAATTTCCCATAAATGTGCCAAGGTACTCTTCTTCATCGGAACAGGTAAATGCTGGTTCACGTATCTCGTAGGACCCCAAGGCAAGAGTAACAAGTTTTTCAAAACCAAGGGACCATAACGGAAATTAAAGAATTTCCATGGCGAAGACTTCAAAGCCTTCTTATTAGGAAAATGGCGATAAATTAATTCAACATTATTGTGATAAGTATTAGTAAATTGGTGACCAAGGAACTAAGGCATCATAAACAGCTAAAAGCTTAAGCTGACCATTTTTATAAAAATCTGAAGGTTGACTGTCTCTAATCAAGTACGTATCATCATTGAAATACAAGTAGTTCTCCGACAACCCTTCAATACGATGAAGATTAAGCTCAATAGCTGCTGAATTATAGGTCGGTAGGTATTCTTTAGGCATAAATTCCCTATGAGTTACCAATTTGAGTTTTGGATGTTCCAAATTCAACCAGTCTGGCTTTTGCCCATTGGTGACTAAGTAAACATGATTTACCCAAGGAGCATGCTTTTCAATCATTAGGAACCAGTAATTAAAAATACCATAATCACGATAACGTTGCTCACCATCAATTTCTTGGTTCAAATCAGAAACATTCTCAGTAACTGCTTGTTTCTCACGGATAAACTCTGGGGTACTTCCATCTACCTAAAGAACAACGATATTAATTTTTTCTTGTGTCATTCTTGTGTCATATAGTAAATTCTTTCTCAACGACTTCTAGAGCACGCTCAATGACCACGTGCATGTCGTAGTATTTATAATCTGCAAGACGTCCACAGAAGATAACCTTGTCATTTTTCTCAGCTTCTTCTTGGTACTTAGCAAACATGGCATTGTTCTTTTCATCATTGATTGGGTAGTATGGTTCATCTCCACGTTTCCAATCAGCTGGGTATTCACGTGTGATAACTGTCTTAGGTTGTGTACCATACTCGAAGTGCTTGTGCTCAATGATACGAGTATAAGGAATCTCACGCTCTGTGTAGTTGACCACGGCATTTCCTTGATGATTTTCTTCATCCAAGACTTCGTGTTCAAAACGAAGACTGCGATACTCCAACTCACCATGTTTATAATCAAAGTACTGGTCAATCATTCCTGTAAAGACAACTTTTTCAGCTGAAGCTTCAAGCTCTTCACGATTGGCAAAGAAGTCAACTCCAAGCTCTACTTCTACATTTCCAAGCATATTTTCAATGATGACATTGTAACCACCAATCGGAATTCCTTGGTAACGGTCATTAAAATAGTTGTTATCAAAAGTCAGACGAACCGGAAGACGCTTGATGATGAAAGGAGGCAGGTCTGTGGCAGAACGTCCCCATTGTTTTTCAGTGTATCCCTTGATCAACTTTTCGTAGATATCTGGTCCAATCAACTTGATAGCTTGTTCTTCCAAGTTTTTAGGCTCAACATCTTTCATATCAGCCGTTTGCTCAGCAATCTTGTCCTTAACTTCTTGAGGAGTCTTAGTGCCCCACATAGCATAAAATGTATTCATGTTAAATGGAAGGTTATAAAGACTGCCCTTGTAGTTAGCAATTGGTGAGTTGATATAGTTATTAAATTCAGCAAATTGGTTGACATAATCCCAAACTTTTTTATTTGAGGTATGGAAAATGTGAGCACCATACTTGTGAACGTTAATACCTTCAACATCTTCACAGTAGATATTGCCACCAATGTGATCACGCTTGTCAATCACTTTTACTTTTTTGCCACGTTTTGTAGCTTCATGTGCGAAGATTGCTCCGGACAAACCAGCACCAACGATAAGATAATCGTACATATTTTTCTCCTTAGTTTTTCATTAACTGTTGCTTCAAGTCTTTCATATCAACGACACGTAAGACAATAATCAAGACAATATAAATGATAGCACCGACAAGACCATCTACTGCTACATTTAGCATTGGTTTCAATTGCACAAACATCTTAAAGACAAAGAGTCCAAGATACATGACAACTGATGCTAAGATAATTTTTGACATAGCTGGAAGGATTGACACATCTTTGATGAATATCCTTGAAAAATTCAATTGAATAACCCATACCAAAGCCTCTGTTAAAACTGATACAATTGAGGTACCAACAAAGCCAAATGGAGGAATTAACAAGAGATTAAGTCCAATACTGACAACAGCCGGAATAGTCGTAGAGAGCATAAACTCACGATGTTTATTGTGTGGAATCAAAATCTGGATTCCCATAATATTTGTCCAACCGATAAAGAACATCCTAAAGACCATAATAGCAATGGCAAGATAAGCCTCTTGGAAATCTTTCCCTAGGAAGAAACTAACAAAATCCTTATTAACAATCAAGAGACCTGCTATTATCGGAAAAATCACAAGATTATAAATCAAGAAAGACAACTCATGCATCTTGTTAACGGCCTTATGATCTCCGTTAGATAAAAGACCAGATACCCTTGGAAGCATTACACTTCCCAATGAAGTCACCAACGTCAACAAAATATTAATTATTTTCAAAGCCTGATCATAAATCCCTACATCATTTGTCGATGACAAGGCACCCAACATTGTACGATCCAAAGTCACGTATAGTGAAATGGCAACCTGAGGGAGAAACAGCAAAATAACAGGTTTAAGATGTTTCTTAGCATAGGATAAATCAAATTGTGGTTCTCCAATGTAAGGTCTCGCTGGTAACCACATACTTAATTGCCCAAGCAATTCAAAGAAGGTCAATAGGAAAACATAGAGATACAAATCACCAGGTGTTTTCACAAATAGGAAGATAGAAGTAACTCCTAAAACCTTTACCGTTGTATTCCTTGCGGTAATACGACGAAAATCCTCCAAACCTTGGAATAACCAAGAAATATCCATTCCTTTCGATATCAAGCTTAATCCTAAGATATAAGCCACCATATTTTGCATACCAGGAAAGAACAAACATAATGATGTATACAAGACAAGAGACAAAATAGTCGCAATCAATTGGAGGGTATAAATACCCCAGAAATTTTTACGAATATCCTTTCGATGTCCTGAAATCTCTTTAGTACCATAGTTTGCAACACCTAAAGTTGCCAAAAGAATAAAGTAGGTCACAATCGAATTAAAGTAACCATAAGTACCTAAATCCTTTGAACTAAAAATCCTAGTAACATAAGGTGTCGTAATGATTGGTAAAACAATGACCAGTAATTGATAGGAAAGATTGTAGGCATAATTTTTTAAAACTTTCATATGTATATGACTCTGTTTAGACTTTCTTGATGATATACCTCTGTTTCAATTACAAAAAATCTTTATCAGTCTTCATCACAAAGAGTCGACTAATCAATAAGATAAGAGGTGAGTAACGAAGAACAAGCATTTGCGGATCAAACATGCCATGAATAATCATAACACCTAAGCAAGCAAGGACAATATCTTTTCGATTAGTCACAAAATAATTCATGACACGTGTTAAAGCAAATAACATAAATGCACTAACAGCCAATCCATCAATTATGAGTAACTGCACAAATGAGCTATCAATAAAGTTATAGTTGCTTGAAAAATTACCGAAGATGTCCATGGTTGTAAATGAAATTGGTCGACCTAATAATGAAACACCAAAATTTCTGAACCCTTGAACACTCAGTCTTAGACGGTTATGGGTAAGCTGATCGACAAGGTGAAATAAATCACCAGTTGAATAGAAACATAAATAGAGAGTAATTGCTAATGCAAGAATGAAAGCATATTTGGCTATACTTGTCGTTATAACATTACTGTTTATGAAATCAAATTTAAATAGCTTAAGACTAAATAAAGCATAAGTCAATATTAAGAGACTAAGATAAAGAGGGTTTGTGGTCGAGGTCTGTTGATACATATAAATGGTAGACATCAATAAAACTAACAATTCAAGGTAAGAAATCTTCTTCCCTCTAAACATAAGATAACTACATAATGCAAAGAACATACGTTGAGAAGCAAAGGAAACATAGCTAAATCCTAAACTATAACGATATCCACTATCAGCACTCATCAACATATTAGAAATAATACCCATCTTACTAGCTAGAATAGTTACAAACAGCACTAAAAAGGTGGCGAAGGAGAAAGTCCCTAATAACTTTTTGAACTCTATATCCCTAGCTGAAAAAACCAACAGTAAAACGTTAATATCAGGAAGACCATCTCGATTTTTTGACACAATTAACATGGTCAAGGTAAATAATAGGAAAATTATTAATTCCTTCAAGTGATATCTAAAATAATTTATGGTATCAGGAAGATTAATGAGTTCCTTTATCGTAATCATAACTATTGTAAAATATAGCAAGATACGATAGAGGGACAAAAAACCACCCACCCTTACAAAATAAGTTGTAGTTACCAGAGATGCAAATAATACCCAAATAAAAAGAGTAAATAAATAGATTTTCTCTGAGATAAAGCGACTGCTATTCACAAGTACTTTCCATACCTTTCAATTATTCTTATAAATGTTGTAATAACATCTGTATTTTTTTAAGATAAATCAGAACAATATATATTCGACATTTCAATAACAGTTTTATGAGTGGATTCAATGCAGAAGAATCATTCTTTATAAAATCCTCTATCTCTTGTCTTTCACATGTATCTTTAACGAGCTTAACTTTATTTGTAACTGGTAATTTTTGCTTAGAAATATTGTAAATATTGCTCATCAATATTCTTGCCTTTACAGTATTATCAAGATTTGAACTATCTATATGCCAATCCTTTAATAAGCTATCAACCAACTTTAACTCTTGAAGCTGATACTGAAGACGCTTAGGGTTATATCCCGACATAGCAGAACCCTTCCTTCCAATGACATAAACATAGTAGGAATCTTGAGAAAGATAAATCTTGTTGACTTCACGATAAACATCAAGATTAAAGCGGACATCCTCACCTAACTCATACTGCTCAAAAGAAAAGTTATTTTCAAGAAGAAATTCTCTCCGATAAAACTTATTCCACACAGTATAAAGCATATCCGATAAGAGTAAGTCTGTAAATATCTTGATAAAATCATTTTTATCATATATCCCACTATGAGGAAGACTTTTTTTTGTACGATTCCTCTCAGTCATTTCCTGTTCAAAAGAATTATAGTAGCTAAATACAAGTAAATCTAAATCAGGCGCAAGCTTATCTTCAAACTCAGCAAAGAGATTACCAATAAGATAATCATCACTATCAACGAAGTAGATAAACTCTCCCCTGGCTTTGGACAAGCCAAAATTACGTGCCGAACCAACACCGTGGTTCTCAATATGATAGACTGAGATATTTGAATGCTCGTTAGCATAAGTATCGCAAATACTGCCACTACTATCCGTAGATCCATTGTCTACTACTATAATTTCCAAGTCATCATAGTTCTGAGAAATAATACTTTTTAAACAACGATCAATATATTTCTCAACATTATAAACTGGAATAATAACAGAGTATTTCAAATTAGACTCCTACTTTTTCAATATACGTTGTAGTTGAAATGCACCATTTAATAGACCCAATCGATACAAAAAATATTTTGTTCGATTAGGTAATTTAAGCTTCTGCTGAAATTTAAGTTTATTTATTTTTAATTCTTTCTTAACACATTTTGTTAGTTTAGGATAAGTTTTGTATAGGTTAGACTTAAATAAACTAGCCAAAATATGGGTCATACCATTGACAAAATATATCTTAGCAATTGCCAATTCACTAGAATCAAGTTTTGAGCGAACAGTATCCGAATAATATAATTCTTTATAGAAGCTAATCATATTTTCTAATTTTTGCTCATTCCATGATTTGGTAATTGCATCTGGATTATCGATTAGATAATGGTAGTACTTTTGATTCGTCGCGTAGACCTTCTTAGCAGAAAGAAAGAGTTTGTAATTGGTACCAAGGTCCTCATAATACTTGCCAACTGGAAACTGGATAGTATTCTTAGTGAACAATGCTTTTCGATATATCTTATCAGTGGCAAAACCAGTAATAAATCCATAAGAAAACATATCTATAAGAGCTTCTTTTCCAGTTAATCGTTTAGTCCGTTTTGAATCGGATTTTATAATATCATGTTCACTCTTTACAAATTCTTGATTGAAAGAAATAATATCATACTGATCTGATTCAATAACCTCAGCTAAATCACTAAAGGTATTCGGTTCAATCCAATCATCTGAATCTAGGAAATAAACATATTCTCCCTCAGCATTAGAAATACCTGTGTTACGAGCTTCAGAAAGCCCTCCATTTTCTTTATGAATTACTGAGATAAAGTCATAAGCTTTAACGTAATCATCACAGATTTGAGGAGAACTATCAGTACTTCCATCATCTACAAGTAAAATATCATAATTATTCCACTCTTGGACAAGAACGCTTTCTACACAACGTTTTAAATACTTTTCGACATTATAAACTGGAATTACAACAGTTAAAAGTGGTTTCATGGATTCTTCACCTAAATTTTTATTTTATGTTAAATCTTCCCCGCCCTTATTCAACCAAGTTACAGCATTAAAATAACGGTGGTAAGTTTTCAAATCAATTCCAACATGTCCTTGCTTCTCAGCTGATTTAAAGTGGACCAATGAAGGTAGACCACTGTAATTCTTCGAAGAGAAAATCACCTTACTCTTGTATGGATGCTCTTCAAACTCTTTCATCAACTCATACGTGCAGGCATCATTATCATTGAACTTGAAATATAGATCATCCCAATGCATTCTCTTCAATCGGCGTTCCCATTTTTGAGTAGCTTCTTCTTCATCTGCATAATGCAAAAAATGAAGTGCAATATCGTCAAGAAGTGCAAGTGGATAAGCATTATCAAAGTCTTTAATGTATTTCGATTTTTTAACAAATTTCAAGGGGATATTTCCACTCAAATAGTGTTTTAAATTCTTGAGCATCTTGATGTAATCAGGAGAGAAAACAAACATCCCTACAAATGGCGTTTGATAAGATAAGCCCAATTCCTGATAGACTTTTCCAGCCCAACAATTATCACAAATGATAGTAAAATTTTTATTCTTAAGTCTTCTTCTAGGAATAAAGTTAATAATTGGATAAACAATTAGTTTTAATTTATTCTTAATTTTTTTCAATATTCATCTTAGTATTTCTTATATAACTCTGAAAAATTACGAATATAACTTTGTAATGAGAAAAGTTCATTTTGACGTTTGACCGATGCCTTGCCAAATTGCTCTCTCTTCTCAGTCTTCTCAACTAATTCTTGAATGGCCTTCGATAATTCTGCAGGCTGATTTGGTGTGGCAAGAAGGCCGTTTTCGCCTTCTTTCACCATTTCACAGACACCACCATGACGGTAGCCGACTACAGGTTTGCCACAAGCCATTGATTCGAGAACTACAGTTGGTAGAGGATCTGGATTGGTACTTGGCAAGACAAAGATATCAAACATATTATAGAGCTCTGTTGTCTTACTATAATAATCGATACGCTTGATTTGTCCAGCTACTGGTGAGTCTGATATAGCCTTTTCCAACTCATCAACTCGCCATTCTTCACCTTCAAAAGCACTACCTGCCAGAAAGGCTACTGCTTTTGGATTAGCTTTTAAGATTGGAGTCACGGCTTCTAAGAAGTCGCCTTGACCTTTCCATGCATTCACTCGACCAACCATTCCGATAACCAAGGCATCCTGTGCTATAGCAAACTGGTCACGAACTGCACTAGCATCCATTTCATGATAGATGGCATTGTCAACACCATTATAGATGACTTGAACTTGGTCATTTTTTACAAAGCGAGACTGCTTGACGTGGTTGGCTACAGCATTTGATACCGTCACAATCGTATCAGCATAACACCCCATCAAAAAGTTGATGAAATCAGAGATTGCTTTTGGTTTGACGATAATCTCGTGAACATGCCAAATCAAAGGAAGTTTCAACTTACGTTTGAGATAAATTCCCTCAAGTACCGCAGTCGTATTATTGTGAATAAGAGTAATGCCATTATCCTTAGCATATTTAGCAATTTGCTTTGAATAACGATTATAAGAGCCAAAATACTCAAGAATTCCCTTAGGATTAAAATACTTCCGGCGCAATATTGGATAATTGATAACTTTTACCTTAGCACCAACCTTTTCCAATGCACCCACTAAGACGCCATCGTTGGGCAAGATGACATGAGCCTCAAAGGCTTCTTTATC
This sequence comes from Streptococcus sp. FSL L8-0526, assembly GCF_038007145.1. Taxonomy (NCBI): domain Bacteria; kingdom Bacillati; phylum Bacillota; class Bacilli; order Lactobacillales; family Streptococcaceae; genus Streptococcus; species Streptococcus sp. FSL L8-0526. Next base: position 1,246,428 of record NZ_JBBOWP010000001.1, on the reverse strand, counting down.
CAGTCCTTTAATAAGCTCCAACAAAACCTTATCAGCACCATACATTTCGGCACCAGCGTGAAGATATAGAATTTTCTGCATTTCTACCCTTTAAATACTTTCTCGTAGTCTGTAACAATTTTTTCCCAAGTAAAGGCTTCTTCGATACGTTTACTTGATTTTTGATTGAGGTCTGCAATAGCTTGTTCATCCAATTGTTCAGCTTGATTAATGACACTTGCCAATTGGTCTTTTTTCCAATAGAGAGCACCATCTTCACCGACTTCACGGTTAAAGCCAACATCCAACAAGAGATTGAGCTTAGTTGACTCAAGTGCCTCAAGAAGTGATGGATTGGTTCCACCAACCTCATGACCATGGAAATAAGCAAAGGCATTCTCACGAATGTACTTGAGCAATTCTTGGTCATAAACAGTTCCGACAAACTTCACACGAGGATCCTTGTCAAAACCAGTTTCCTGACGCAACTTGTCGTAGAACTTATTTTCTTCAACATTAGTAACGAGAACAAAGTCCTTGTCAGAGTTAGACGCCATAAAGCCACGAATCATAGCCTCATAGTTATTTTCAGGCACGAAGCGTCCTACAACAAGGTAATAATTGTTTTCAATGACCCCCTTTTCAAAATACCATGTGCGTACCTTATCATCAACCTTAGTCAATCGAGATTTAGTTGTATCAGTTCCATAGGCGATATAGGTTGTTTGAGGTCGATATTTCGCATAATCATTTTGAATATAAGATTCAATGTTTTTACTATCACAAATCAAGAGATCTGCATGTTTAACCATGAGTTGCTCTGAAATTTTCCAATACTTACGAACCGGAAGACTCCACTTTGCACGAAGCCATTCATGACCATCCGGGTTAACCATAAGGGTACCACCGATAGCCTTAATTTTCTTTTTAATACCTGAGATAAATGGACCAATTCGGCAGGCCAAAACATAAAAGATCGGTGCTTGGTCATTATTTTCCTTAGCAATCTCAATGGCCTTATTAATAGCTGCGATATCATAAGCGATGGCACGTGCAGGCCCGATATTTGGGACATCAATATTGTAGCATTTAGCACCGTTATGTTCGAAAGTATCTGCTCTAATTCCTGATTTTGCAGAGTTTTCTCGCATACAAGCTACATAATACTGAATATCTTTGTCTTGTTGGAACTCTGTCAACTTCTCAACAAAGGTTTCAAATCCCCCATATTTTGCTGGAATTCCCTTAGAACCAACGATATAAACTGTTTTTGTCATTAAATCACCATCAAAAGAAATGGAGAAAGCCATCACTTTGCTCCATCCTTCATTACTACTACTTTAATTGTCTTCAATAAGATTCTGATATCGCGCAAGATTGTCCAACCGTCCATATATGCAACATCTAGTTTGACAACTTCATCAAAATCAGAAATATCACTACGGCCGCTTACTTGCCAAAGACCAGTAATACCTGGTTTAAAGCTAAGACGGCGCTTTTGTTCTGGCGTATAAGATTCGTATTCGTCCACTGTTGGAGGGCGTGTTCCAACTAAACTCATATCGCCTTTTAGAACATTCCAAAATTGTGGAAGTTCATCAAGACTCGTTTTACGAATGAAATGTCCGATTTTGGTAATCCGTGGATCATTGTCCATCTTAAACATACCGCCAGACATCTGATTTTGCGACATCAAATTCTTCTTAATTTCTTCAGCATCTACACGCATCGAACGAAATTTATAAAACTTGAAGATCCGTCCATTTTCACCTACGCGATCTTGAACAAAAATTGCTGGACCACCATCCCTACGGATAAGAGGGTAAAGAAAGATTCCAACTAAACCACATAGGAACAAACCAACTAAGGCCCCACAGATATCGAGAAAACGTTTAGCTAGAATATCACCGTAACTATAAAACTGCGTTGAAAATGTAACAACTTTAAAAGGACCTAACTGTTGGATACGTTTTTTACCTTGACTCATAAATTCTAGTGCATTTAAATTAATGGATACTGGAATTCCCATAAGCTCAAAAGGTGAGGCATAGTCCCAAATTTTGTACTGTTCACTTGGTAGATTTATGAACACTTGGTCTACTACTGAGTGTGTAGCATATTCGACAAGGTTTTCAGGTTTCACACTCTTAATAAAAGGATTTGTGAAATAAGGATTATCCAAAACACAGACCGCAGTAATCTTACCATCCATATTGTCCTTCATACGAGTCAAGACATTTTCCAGACGTGCTTGATCGGAAATTAAGAGGATATTTTTATTCCCTTTACGGCGTGTATAAATAGATGAGCGAAAATACTTAAGAACAGTATTTGTAACGTATAAGAGAACACCTGAAATCATGGTGACGTAAAGAAGTCCGCGACGTGAGATTGAAAAACTTCCATCTGCAAAAAACGAGAGAAATGTTGCAATTAGAGCAAATATAAAACCATACTTAACTGTTGCAATAAGCTCATCTAAATAGCCCCTATATTTAAGATTTTCATAATAACTACTGATATAGTATGTGACAACATGGACCACACCTAGAATGACCATACTTCCTTTCGTTATCTCAGTGTAAGGTAATTTACTAGCTAACCAGGCTGCAAACAAAACCACAACTAACTGTATGATTGCAATTTCAATGCGACGAATTTCTTGTTTTTCTTTCACTCGCAACTCCTCTTAAAATATTAATGTATAAGGAACCGCATCATCCCCATTAATGCTATCCTTTTCTACGACGATGTGCTCTTGAATGACCTTCTTTTTGTTCTGCTTTTTTTCCATACTCACCATATGATCCATACGAGCCGTATGACCCATATTTATCTACTGTCATATCAACTTTATTAAGAACAACACCTAAAAATTGAGAACTAGTTTGTTCCAATTGTTCAACAGCCTTGGCAACGAAGCGACGTTTAATTCTTCCAGCTGCTGTAACTAAGAGACTTGCATCGGCCTGATGGGCAATAATAACAGCATCAATTACCAAACCAATTGGTGGGGTATCAATGATGACGTAATCATAACGACTTCGAGCAACATCCATCAAATGTCTAAAATTGTCATTTTGCAAAAGACTTGTTGGATTAGGTGGAACTGGACCAGATGTAATGACGTCCAAACCAGAAACGTTAGTTTGACAAATAGTTTCATTTAAATCAGCATTTCCTGAAAGGAAATTTGAAAGACCTTTATAAGGCTCATTTGATTTAAATGTACCCGACAAAACAGAATTACGCGTATCAGCATCAATAAGAAGTGTTCGGAGCCCAACACTAGCAAATGAAATCGCCAAGTTAACAGATGTCGTTGATTTTCCTTCACCAGCTTCAACAGAGCTAATCGCAATCACTTTCATCTGAGCACCAGAAAATTGAATATTTGTGCGAATAGCGTTATAATACTCTTCCGTCTTTTTAGCAAAGTCTACTTTTGATTTAACTAACTTTAATAAAGGCATTTCTTCTCCTTAAATTTTATCTGTATCAGGAATAATTCCAAGAAGTGTTATTCCAAGCACATCTTCAACATCTTCAGGGCGACGAATACGATCATCTAAAACTTCACGAACCAACACAGCCACAATTGCTACAAAACCACCCAGAATAGCACCGAGTAACACGTTCCGTTTAATATTTGGTGAAGATGGTGACTCTGGTAATTTAGCTTCTTCGAGCGTTGTGACATCTTCAACTTTTGTCACCTTCTTGATTTTTTCTGAAGAAACTTCACGAACCTTATTGGCAAGTGTTTGCGCATCTTGACCAGTTTTAGCATTGACAGAAATTGAAATAAGACGAGTATCAGTAGGAATATTAACTGAAATCATTTTAGCAAGTTCTGCCTCACTCAAATTCAACTTTTCATCTTTAATAACTTCTGATAATACATCATTTGATGTAATAATCTCTTTATAGTCATTTACCAAATAGGTACCAGCTTGCAAATCTTGAGCAGAAAGATTATTATTATCTGTTGCCTGATTAACAACATAGATACGCGTTGTTGATGTATATGTTGGTTGGATAAAGAAATAAGTACCTAAGAAACTGAAAGCAGCAAAATAAAAAGCTGTGAAAAGAATCAAAAGCTTCTTCGTCCAAAGTTTATGTAGCAATGCTAGTACGTCGATTTCAACACTTTTAGTGTTATCTTGATTCATAATATCTCCTATAAATATTGATTTTCTAGTAATGTTTTGGGATTTTCAATAAAAAGATTCTTAGCACGTTTGAGGCCGTAGTTCTTTTTAACAATTTCATAAGCATCTTTCATAAATGGTGGTCTCGGCCCAAGATTATGCATGTCGCTAGCAACCATATGAACTAAATTTTTCTCCAAGAAAAAGCGAACACGTTTCTTTCTTACTTTATCTTTATCTCCAAAAAGCTTTGGTTTGAGGACATGTGAGCTATTGACTTGAGTATAGCAGCCCATATTGATGATTTCTCTAACACGATCAGCATTTTCTTCGAGGGCATCATAGCGCTCAATATGAGCAACAATAGGCGTTACCCCCGCTCTCAAAACATTACTAAGCCCACTATGAATTTCTTTCCAAGATGTGCGAGCACTAAACTCAATCAAAGCAAATTGAGTGTTGTGCATGCGCGGAATAAGATTCTTTTCAAGTTTCTCCACAATGTCTAAGGTGTAATAAAGTTCACCTCCATAATAAATAGTTAAGTCTGGATAAAGTGCTTCTGCTTCTGCTTTTACCTTAGAAAAGTTGGCAAAAATTTTATCCTCTGGAGTCTCAAACATTCCCTTACGACGATGGGATGTTGAAACAATCTTACGTACCCCCTGGGCGTAACTTTCACCAATGAGGTCTAAACTTTCTTCTAAAGTTTTAGGACCATCATCAACATCAAAAACAATATGTGAGTGAACGTCAATCACTTATTTTTCCTCCATCAATTTTTTGATAGCTTGAGAGGCACTTTCCACACTCGAATTATCTAGTTTCATCATGTAAAGACTAGAATTTGGCATCGCATAAGAAATCAATTGTCCGGTTGAACCTGTACCTGTTACTGCTTGAGAAGTCACCGTAAATTTAGAACCTGAATCAAGTTGTGTATTAGCCAAAGCATTAATGGTATCCAAAGAAATATTTGTCTGAACAGAGTCTTGGAGATTATTAACGATTGAAGTAAAGTTTGATACAGACTTTAGAGAAGTCAACTTGTTTACAATCGCAGAAATGACTTTTTCCTGGTTTTTACCACGATCATTATCTCCGCCATCTAAACTATAGCGTTCACGAACAAATCCAAGTGCTTGCTCTGAATTCATTTGGATATCTCCAACTGGGAAATCAAACTTCCCATGAAGACTTGTGAAAGCTTGATCATTATGGACTGTCACACCACCAAGTTGGTCAATCAACTTAAGGAAAGATGTGAAGTTAATTCGTGCATAGTAATCAATCTTAGTACCATATAGATCTTCCAGAGTTTGTTCAGATGTTTCAACGCCATAAATACCTGCGTGGGTTAATTTATCATACTGGTTTGCCCCACCACCAGGAATCTTAACGTATGCATCACGTGGAGTAGTCGTCAAGAGAATCTTATGTGTATTCATGTTTACTGTCATAATAATATTGACATCTGAACGTGACACTGTTGAAATCGAACCGTAGGTATCAATACCACTAATATAAATATTGAAGACTTTTGAATCTACTTGTTTTGCAGAGTTGTTATTCTTCTTTTTAATTTTATAAGTATAAATTGTTTTTAGATTTGAAGCATAGTTACTATCGACAGACTCTAATAGGCTTGCATAAGAGCCACTCAAGACCATAGCTTTAGATTTGCCAGACTTAAGATTATCATAAGCTTCTTGATATGAGGCAACATCATCAACTTTAACATCAACTTTTTTATCTTTTTTGAGAGCTGACATCAAGATCTCGATATTGTTCTTATCAACCTTAGTAGGTGCCTGTACGCTAGTAAGCTGGCTCACATCTTTGATGTCACTTTCCTTAGGAACCACGATGCTCATTTCTACTTCAGAAAATGCTGCCGTCTGATTCATACGGTTAGTGATGTCAATCATTTGTTTAAAACCAAAAATACCAACCAGAGAAACTAGCGAGAAGATAACCAATACAACCGTTGTCACTAGTGGTGATTTCTTAGTCTTCTGAAGGAAGATGCTAATAGCAAGAACTACCAACAAACCAATGGTGATAATGATGTTCAAAAACCTAAAGGATAGGAAATTATAATTGAACATGGTGAATAATAAGACCAATGCTAAAATAGCATACAGAATGGTCAATCCAACGTTGACCATCCCCCACGATCTATTACCCGTACGTTTTTGCTTACGATTCGTACGCGAACTCATATAAATTGCTCCTAAAAATTAAAATTAGGTATTTCCCATTATTATTATAACATTAATACAACTTCATTTCAATTGTCATTTTTTTCAAAAAAATTAAGAAAACGTTTTCATTATGATATCAATCATTTAATTTATATCATTTCCCATTATATTGTGAACTATCTTTCACATTTTTAGTAGTTAAACTTTAAATTGTCGGATATTTACCTATTTATTACAAGTCTTCTTCTTCCAAATATTTTTATTTTTTCTAGTAGTTTGAAAAATTTTAACTTATTATCACTTCGAACAGATATTAGCTACAACACAAAAGGACGACCAAATGGCGTCCTTTTACAAACTAGTCTGCAATTAGTGTTTCAAGACCAACTTTCATCATATCAGTGAAAGTATTTTGACGTTCCTCAGCTGTTGTGTCCTCATCTGGATTTACCAAACTATCAGAAATAGTCATAATAGCCAGAGCATCTACTTGGTGTTGGGCTGCAAGGTAGTAAAGTGCTGCTGCTTCCATTTCGACAGCCTTCACGCCCCATTTCCCAAGCTCAATATTTTTTTCAAAATAATTTGAGTAGAAAACATCAGAAGATAGAACATTACCAACATGTGTTGTCATACCAAAATTTTTGGCGATGTGATAAGCCTTATCCAAGAGATTGAAACTTGCAATTTGTGGGAAATCGTATTGTGGCCAATCGTTACGAATAATGTTAGAGTTTGTCGCTGCCGCTTGTGCTAGAACTAACTCACGAACGTGAACATTCTCATTCAAAGAACCGGCAGTTCCTACGCGAATTAATTTTTTGACACCGTAGTCAACAATGAGCTCACGTGCATAGATAGAGATAGATGGCATCCCCATCCCAGTCCCCATTACTGAGATACGTTCACCCTTGTATGTTCCTGTGTAACCAAACATGTTACGTACTTCGTTGAAACACACAGCATCTTCAAGGAAATTTTCAGCAATAAATTTTGCACGTAAAGGATCCCCAGGAAGAAGAATCTTATCAGCAATATCTCCTTGTTTGGCAGAAATATGAATTGACATAATTAATCTATAAAGGGCGACAGAGACGAAGTAAAAATAAAAAACTTACGAAGATTGCCAATGCTATCCAGTTTATCTTTTTCACTCTTCTCCGCCCGTATTCAGTTCATTGAATACGGTTAACCCATCCTTTCTATTTATTTATAAAGGTTAAAGAGCAACTGGAAAGTAACTGAAAATAAGGAAGCTGACATAACGCTACGCGTCTAAGCAGGTTAGCTATTTTCCAAACTCTCCACTCATTTTCAAATATAAATACCTGCTCCACAATCCTTAAGTTATATTTTTTAAAGTTTTCTACTATTATATAAATAGTATATGAGCTACTTAAATGTTTAGATCTGGGTTAGTGAATCTAGAAAAGCAAATAATTTTTTATTCATTTGAGAATAATCATGATTACGCAATTGTTCAGGTGTTTGAACAAAATCTAACTGTTTATTTTGCTGGTACAAATGCTCTTCACCATCAGCAGCTATCAGTAAATCAATCGCTTCAAGGTCAAACTCTAAATGTGCTTGGAAGGCATAATGTTTAGGGCTAAAGCGAATTATTTGGCGTGGACAGCCCTTGCTAGTCGCAAGAACAACTGCCTTGTCGCTCAAACCAGGCATATCACCATGCCAGTGACCCGTGTTTAAAGTAGAACCAAAATCTTTAATGTGCTCATCAGCTAATCCTTCATCAGCTAAGGTCAAAGGGAGAACGCCAATTTCACGTTCTGGACTATATTCATATTTTCCACCATAAGCTACAGATAAAAGTTGAGCCCCTAAGCATACCCCGACAATATAGATATCAGCATCAATGGCTTTTTGAATTAATGCAATTTCAGCCTTTGGATAATAGTATGGAAAGACTTGACGATCTTCATCAGGTGACTGAGGTCCGCCCATTACTATAAGGAAATCAATATCATCAACAGTTTCTGGAAGTTCTTCTTCCTCATAAACCTTTGTTTACGAAATATGATGTCCACGCTTTTGAGCCCATTTCAAATAAGCTCCTGGAACCTCACATTTTTCGTGTAAGATAAAATGAATACTCATGATCTTTCTTTTCATTTATTGTTTATTATCCTTGATAGGATACTTGCTAGTATAAGTGGGAATACGATAACTCCTCCTGTACCTGTAAAATCAACAACCAAGGCTATTCCTGTTAGGGGGGATCAAGCGTTGTCCCTAAAAATACGGTTACCCCTAGTAACATTCCTAAACTAAGACTATGAGAAAATCCAAAATTTCCAAGAAGCACCGTTATCAGATAACCCGTACCTACACCTGAAGCAAACGATGGCGTCAGAGTTTCACCATAAGCACCACCTCTTAAAAGTAGACAAACCAATAGACATTTGATGACGAGAATGACAGGAAGATATGCTGAAGAGTTCCCAGAAAAAATCCATTGAGCTAAAACCTGTCCGTTTCCCATAAAAATTGGAGGTAAGCTGACAGTCCACCAAGAATCATAAAGGTATAGGGCAACGTCCAAAGAATTTCTTTACCTGTAATACGATGTTTACTGGCCTTCTTAGCAAAATATTCAAATATTATGGCAAGTGGTGTTACAAATAATGCTAAGATGATTGCCTGTATAAAACTGGAAGAATCAATAGTCACTTTATCGACTATATATAAAGCGTGTCCACCAACAATTGGTTTGGCACAATAAGCAGATACATAAGTGGTCGCAAGAATAATAATGATATTCTTTAGTTTCCAACAGACTCCTAAGGTTTCCAAAACAAACAAAGCACTAGCAAAAGGCACTTGGTAAACAGATGCTAGCCCTTCACCAGCACCACAAGCAATTAATAATTGTCTATCAGAAATGAATAAATGCAATCCTTTAGAAAGACTCCCACCAAGAGAGCACCCAATTCTCGAGGTGCTCCTTCTTTGCCTTTTGAGGCTCCAGCAGCAACGATTGCCATCTGGACTAATGCATGTAGAGACTGACCTAGAGGAAATTTAGGTTCCTTTTACCAACGAGTTTCTTAGCTTTGTAATGGAAAGTAAAGTGACACGTCGTTGAAGAAAATACCAAAATAAACTAGATAAGATCCTAATAACAAGTAAGACTGAGAGTCTTCGAAAAGCACTCACTGATTGAAACTATAACTAGAGGTTCCCTTTATCTTTACCAAACGCAATAACTTGTATAAATTCTAGAAGGTAGTGGCAAAAAATTCCAATAGGACCTGAAGCAATCCCAGTTCCAATATCGGCTAAACTCAGCTTAAGGGATTTTGGTAACACCCTTAAATGATTCCTTACCTGAGAAATCATTTCTTAGAGTTTCGACAAAATTGCTTTAAGCAATCCTTTGAAGTCTCCCTTAATGCGTTCAGTCACTTCTACAACTTCTTCGTGGTTCAATTCTTCTTGCAAACCAGCTGCAAAGTTAGAGATACATGAAATGCCCAGAACTTTCAAGTCAGAATGTGCTGCGACGATAACCTCAGGAACTGTTGACATACCAACAGCATCTGCCCCCAATGACTTGAAGGCACGAATTTCAGCAGGAGTTTCATAAGTTGGACCAGTTACTCCAAGATAAACCCCTTCTTCCAACTTGATTCCAAGTTTATCAGCCACTTTATGAGCAATTTCGCGGTAGGCTGGAGTGTAAGCTTTAGACATATCTGGGAAACGTGGGCCAAAGTCATCCAAGTTTTTACCGATCAATGGGTTCTGACCAGTCATATTGATATGGTCAGTAATAGCCATCAAAGTACCAGGACCGAAGCTAATACCACCAGCAGCATTAGTTACAATAACACCTTCACAACCAAGAGCTTTCATAACACGTACAGGGAAAGTTACCACTTCAAGAGGATTTCCTTCATAAAAATGGAAACGTCCTTGAAGAGCCAATACCTTACGTCCAGACAAAGTACCATATACAAGTTTACCTGCATGACCGACTACTGTTGATTGCCCCCAGTTTGGAATATCTGCGTAATCGATTACAATAGCATCTTGGATCTCATCAGCCAATTCTCCAAGTCCAGAACCCAAAATCAAACCAAACTCAGGTTTTTCAATTCCTTTGCTTTCCAAAAAGGTTTGCGTAACTCTAATTTTTTCAAGTAGTGACATTCTAAATCTCCTTTAGTTCCTTATTTTTTCAAACAATGACCAATGTTTGAAAAAGTTCTTGCATTTCGAATCGTAATATAAGAATAAAATGATGACTTTAATAGGTTTTTATGATATACCGTTTGATTGTAGCTTGTCTTATCATGTTTCCCCCAGTAAACTCCTAATTCCCCAAAATAAAGAGTCTCATCTGCCAAATCAAAAGAATTTATTACTCTCTTCAATTCATCCTTGTCTAATTGAACTCTATAAAAGAGGATATCTTTTCTGTACAAATCATTTTCCCACCATTTCGGTAGATATTTACACTCATTTTGGTATTCCTCTAGTGTAAAAAGGGAAAAGACAGTAATAAAGGCGTAAGACTTATTCAGAAATTATTCTATGGCTAAAAGTAATTCTTCTTTCATCATGGGTGAATCAAAGAAAAAATTTCCACTATTAATAAAGGAAGAAACATTCTTAAAACCTGGTTTCTCAAGGTCATGGCAGAATTTTTCCATCACTACCTTATTACGACCGCCGACATTTATGCCACGAACCAGAAAAGTACAACGTTTTATTTTAGACAAGTTTATCCAAGAAACTTTCACCAATCATGGCTTTCTCAACACCGAAGTTATCCGCAATTGTTGCTGAGATATCAGCGAAATGACCAACTGGAATCAAGCCACTAGATTTGAAGGAAGGGCTGTAAGCCAAGAATGGGATGTATTCACGAGTATGGTCTGTACCAGCATAAGTTGGGTCATTACCATGGTCTGCAGTGATCATCAAGAGATCATCTTCTTTCATAGCAGCGATAATTTCAGGCAAGCGCTCGTCAAATTCATGCAAGCAATCGCGGTAGCCCTGTGGATTACGACGATGTCCGTAAAGGGCATCAAAGTCTACCAAGTTTGTGAAAGAGAAACCATGTTTAAAGTCTTCTGATGTCATAGCCTTAATCAAATTGTCCACACCGTGGTTATTTGATTTGTTATGACCCATATCGTGGTTGATACCTTCACCATTGAAGATATCACTAATCTTACCAACTGAGTAAGTGTCAATTCCTGCTTCGTTCAATTTGTCCAAAACAGTTGGAGCAAATGGTGAAACAGCCAAGTCACGACGGTTAGATGTACGAGTAAAGTTCCCAGGCTCACCAACGTAAGGACGAGCAATGATACGACCAAGAAGAGCTGGACGTTCCAAAGTGATAGAACGAGCAAATTCACAAATACGATACAATTCTTCAACAGGGATAATATCTTCGTGAGCTGCGATTTGAAGAACTGGGTCAGCTGATGTATAAATAATCAACTCACCAGTTTCCATTTGGCGTGGTCCGAAGTCATCGATAACTGCTGTACCAGAATAAGGTTTATTGGCTTCACGAATAACCTTACGTCCTGAGAATTCTTCAATTTGAGTAAGAATTTCCTCTGGGAATCCATTCCAGAAAGTATCAAAAGGTTCTGTAATATTAAGTCCCATGATTTCCCAGTGACCTGTCATAGTATCTTTTCCAAGAGAGACTTCTTCTAACTTAGTTGCGTAACCAGTTGGATTGCTTTCAGCTGGAACAGTTTTCAAGGGTTGTTCGCGAGGAATGTTTCCAAGACCAAGTTTAGCCATGTTTGGCACATTCAAACCAACAGTTTTAGAAATATGTCCAAGGGTATCTGAAGCTCCGTCAGGAACACCAGAATTGACAAAATTATTAGCATCTGGAGCTGCACCAATACCTACTGAATCAAGAACGATTAAATGCATTCGATTAAATTTGGACATAACAACACCACAAAGAGCTAAAATCTTTCGAAATTACCTCTTTCCTTTCTATATAATAATCTAGTGATAACATCACTATTAGGTTACTTTATTCATTTACAATTTAAAAGAAAAATTAAACAGGACTAATCCTTAACCTCAACAATCTTAACACCATCTTTTCCAGCGACGATAACCGTATTGACCATTCCATTGAATAAGCCATGTTCAACAACACCAGTCATAGCTTTTAGTTCGTTACCTAAAGCAACTGGGTTATTAATTTTGCCGAGATCCAAATCAATAATAAAGTTCTTCATATCTGTAACAAAGCGATCACCTTGTTCAGTTACTCGGAATGATGGCTTATAGCCCTTAGATTCAAGGTCGAGATACAAACGATCAGCGCCATATTGAACAACTTCGACTGGTAATTTAAAAGCACCAAGTTGATCAACCATCTTAGACTCATCAACTACCCAGATATACTTTTTCGTAGGTGTGGCAACGATTTTTTCCATCAAGAGGGCACCACCGCCACCTTTAATGCCGTTGAGTTGAGGATCTACTTCGTCGGCGCCATCAACGGTAACATCAATACTATCAATATCATCCACTGATTTCAAAGGAATACCTAGACCTTCAGCTTGCTTCGTTGTTTGACTAGACGTCGTTACACCTACTACACTGAGACCTTCCTCCTTTATTCGACGACCAATCTCCTCTACAAAGAAATAAGCTGTTGAGCCAGTACCTAGTCCAACAACCATGCCATCTTCAACAAATCCAGCAGCGCTTACACCGGCGAGCTTTTTTAATTCATCCATGCAGATTTCCTTACATCTTTCTATATAGTCACTCAAAATAATTATAACATGAGTGTTCTTTAAATTGCAACGATAATTATGAAAAGGCTATCAAAAACTTCAAAACAATAAAACTAGACCCTAAAATTAGAATCTAATTTGAAGGTAGAAATAATATAGTAGCATCACTTAGTCTTCTTTACGATGCTTGAAGAATACTACGAAAGCTGAAAAAATCATCGAAATAAATCAAAGTAATTCTGCATTTCTTGTGTGCTCACCAGTTTGTGGCAACTCAGCTTGAGGAACTTCAGTATCTGGAGTCGGTGGTGTAGGTGGTAAAAAATGATACCCTCTCAATAACATAATTCTTATGCCATACAACAGTTAGTTTTTCTGGTGTTTTTGGTTCAACCGGTCTAGCTGGAACTTCAACCACTTTTGGTGTTGGAGTAGTTAGGTCCGTACCTACTGCAACAACCCATTTGCCATCATTTGATGAAAGGCTCAAAATCTCATAACAGTTAATCACATGCTTAATTAAATGCATATCCGTATATTCACGCATGCTTGACTGATTCAAATTACATAGGTGACAACAAATTTGTCACCTATGTAATTTGAAAGAATTCAGTCTCATTATTAGACTAAAGACTGGTTGCTACAATATCAGAAGCCCCACCTTCACGTTGAAAGGTCAAATTTTGAACAGTTTCTACATCTTTTAGATCTTGGAAACCATTATCATTCATGTACTTATCATAAGCTTCTTTAGCGTATTGCTCTAGGTCTATATTGTATTTCATAAGATAAACTTCATACTGAGCTTTAGCATCGTCTTCTTCATCCTTAATATCAAAAGCTTGTCATAGGCTACTTTATCTTTATCATACTGTACTTTCTTAGCTTAGTTTTATTGTAAATCTTTATCGTATTGCACTCTAGATATATTATAAACAGATATTTCTGCATAATACTTACCTTTAGTTTCAGCCGTCGTCTTATCTGCTGATGCTTTTTCGAATACTTTAGAACCATAAGTCAATATTTGATTATTACATTCTTACAATACTGCATCATAAGTTTTTTTATCAGCTTGATATTTAGCTATATCTTTTTCATAGTAGCTTAATCAGTATCATACTATGCTTTAGAAGCAGAGTTTACTGTATCCGCTGCTGCTTTTCAGCCACTTTAGCATCATACTTAGCCTTTGCTTTATCATACTCAGCTAAATCTTTTTTGTGCTCTTCTTTTACTTTCTGTTAATCATAACCAACTGTATTAATCTCTTTTGATTGTGCATGATTGTCAGCAATAGCACTCTCTAAAAATGTAAGTGATTGAAATGTAGTTTCTTCGACTTCTACCTTTTTTTTATCGCAGAGGCTTTAGCATCTTCAAAAATATCAGTTGTAACAACACTTGTTGGGAAAGTGATATTTCCGTCTTCTTTGACAGAAACAACTTGCTTCTCTGAATGATTAACAGTTGATGAATTGACAGCGGTATATGTTAGCACAGAAACACTGAGTGGCGTATCAGTGACAGCTGAAGTTGAAACCTTAAAATGCTGTACACCAACCGCTTCCATCACAAGAATGGTTGTACCCAAAAGAACATAGGCATCTCCAAAGCTATACTTTCTGATTGAAAAACATTGCAAATCTCTTCTTCCCATATCACAAATTTTCTTAACAACTAAAGCCTAACACCGTTAAATTTTCTGCCAATAGTAATTGTATTAATGTTTTCGAAATTTTTCATTTGTCATCTTGTTTCTAATCATAGTATAATAATTTATTTAGTCTAAAAATAGCTATTTTAATTTTATATGTTACCCCTCTTAAAATTAGAAATAGATTGCAATGAATAAGTTTAGACTTAAGATATTGTTAATTGTATTTTTCAAAAGATTTTGTTATAACATCAAAAAAGCCCCAAAGGGCAAAAATCTTAACAATATTCGAGTATCCCCATGGTTCCTCATTGACCTATTACGAATCACTAGTGACTATTCAAGGTCAAATATCTGAATTCATTGACTCAAGATTTTTTGAACCAATTCTTTTAAATCTGGAAGCACTTCTTTCATAAACCATGGATTTTTCGCTTGCCAGATATTATTTCGTGGTGACGGATGCACTAAAGGAAAATAGTCTGGAAGATAATCTCTGTAATGTTTAACTGTATCTGTTAATTTAGTTGATGATTTTTGATGCAAATAGTAATGCTGAGCATAGTTTCCCACAAGTATAGTTAATTGAATATTTGGAGCTAAATCTAGAACTCTCTCATGCCATTTATCAGCAAAACCTTTGCGGGGCCCTAAATCTCCAGATTTTCCCTGCCCCGGGAAATAAAAATCCATTGGTACAATGGCAAACAGACCTGATTCATAAAATTCTTCTCGCGACACACCCATCCAATCCCGTAGATTATCTCCACTAGGGTCATTCCAGTAAAGTCCAGACTCTTGAGCTCGGATACCAGGAGCTTGTCCTACGATATTAATCCTCGCAGTTTTTGGAATACTAAACAAGGGTTTGATACCTTGTTCAGTATACGTTTTATTTTGTTCGTCAGCCATAATAGCTTGTGTCAATTCTTCAAGTGTTTCCATATTTTTCTCCAAAAAAAGAGACAAAATGTCTCTTTTTTTATTTGATCAACTCATAGATAGCTTCTGCATAAATGGCAGCTGCACGGTATAAGTCCTCAACTTCAGTAAATTCATTTGCTTGGTGCATGGTATTGACATAACCAGGGAACATAGCACCATAAGCAACACCACGTTTAAGGAGACGTCCAAAGGTCCCACCACCAATGATTTGTTCATGACCTTTAAGACCTGTCTGTTTCTCATAAACCGAAAGAAGTGTCTGTACCATAGGATCACTAACTGGTACGTAATGCGGCACATGGCCATGTTCTGAAAGACTGACCGCCTTAGGTCCTTCAAGTTTTTCAAGGCCAGCCTTAATACCATCTACATTAACCCCTTGAGGGTAGCGGAAGTTCAAAGCAATGGTATTATCTTCAGATTCCTTGTTAAAGGTAAAGACACCTGCATTCATAGTTAACTCACCCATTTTAGAATCTGTATAGGCAAGACCTGTCTTTTCAGAAAAGAAATCTTGATGAAGTGTTTCAGCAACTAAATCCAAATAAGTCTTAGCATTAGCTTTGAAGTCAAATTGGCTAAGGAAGAGTGCTAAGTATGTTGCCCCATTGATACCATTTTGAGGCATCATACCATGAGCTGATTTACCATGAATAGTCACATGGAAAACACCTGCTTCTTCAGTCACTTGACCGGTTACTGCTTGATCAGCAACAAAGTCATTAAGTTTAGACTCAAGTTCCTGTAAAGTGATAGGTGCCGTAAACTCTGCACTTGCAGATTCAGGGACCATATTTTCACGCAAGCCACCATTAAAGCTTACGAGGCTAAAGTCACCATCGTTTTGTCCTTCAAAATGAAGATAGGCAGTAATATTTCCTTTTTCCCCATTGATAATTGGAAATTCTGCATCAGGAGAAAAGCCAAAATCAGGATCTTTCAATCCATTATGAGCGAAGTAATAATCCATATCACCCCAACCAGATTCTTCATCTGTACCAACAATAAAGCGAACACGCTTAGATACTGGAAGCTCAAGCTCTTTGATAATTTTCAAAGCATAATAACAAGCTATTGTTGGCCCTTTATCATCTGATGAACCACGAGCATAAAGCTTTCCTTCTTTGATTACTGGTTCATAAGGATCAGTGTCCCATCCGCTACCCGCTGGAACCACATCCAAGTGTGCAAAAATACCCAAGACTTCATCACCTTGACCAAATTCAAAGTCACCAGCGTAATTATCAATATTACGAGTCTTATAACCATCACGTTCAGCTAAAGCAAGAAAATGTTCTAGAGCTTTCACTGGACCAGGACCAAATGGGTGCTTTTCATCAGCCTTACTATCATCACGTTCTGAATTAATACGCAAAAGACCAAAAAGGTCCTCCATCAAAGCTTCTTTACGTTTATCAACTTCGGCGTCAAAATCAATTGTCATAGTTTACTCCTTACTGTCTCTAGTTAGCACTATTTTAGCATTTTTAGTAAGGGTTTTCAACTCTTTGAATATGCTAAATTTAAAATGCAAACAGGTTTTTAAGATCATAAGGCACCTACTACTTTCAAATTAATTCATAGTCTAGCATTATTTCGAGAATTTCCAAAAACTTTAGAATCTTCTCTTAATTAGTGCTATAATAGGAGTATCAAAACTAAGGAGATGCATTATGCCATTTGTAAAAATTGATCTCTTTGAAGGTCGTTCAGAAGAACAAAAAATTGAACTTGCTCGCGAAGTTACTGAAGTTGTATCACGTGTTGCAAAAGCTCCCAAGGAAGCTATCCATGTTTTCATTAACGATATGCCAGAAGGGACTTACTACCCACATGGTGAAATGAAAAAGAAAAACTAATCATCAAGAAGCAGTCACATCTGTGGGCTGCTTTTTGATATAAAAAATAAGTTGAATTCATCTCGTGAAAAACTACTATTTTAGGATAGTTTTCATTTCTGTATATCTCGGTTTCGCTCCCAAATGCTCATAAAAATCTAGAGCACCTTGGTTATCATTCCATATGTGAAGTGTTGCATTATAACATTCTTGCTCCGTAGCATAGTCCAAAGCAAATTGATAAAGCTTCTCTCCTAATTTTTGTCCACGAGCTTTTTCTTCAACACAAAGATCATCAATGAAGAGAGTTTAATAGGTTTTTGAGGACCATCATTTTCAGATACTTCTTTAATTATCAAGAAGAGATGACACAAGATCGTTCCAGCCTCATCTTCATAGACAAATACAGGTTTATTTGCATCCCCTATTACTCCTTCTAACTCTTTATCCGTAAACTTACTACCTTTTGCTTTAAAGACATCAGGACGAGCTTGATGATGAACGATTAGGATTTGCTCCAAAAGTTCCTGTAATCTTGGAATATCTTCTACCTTTGCCAAACGGATCATATTTGCCTCCCTAAAAAAAGATGGGTAAAACCCATCTTAATCACTATTTACCAAGTTTTGCTTTAGCTGCATCTGCAAGAGCTGTGAAAGCTGCTGCATCGTTAACTGCCAAATCAGCAAGCATTTTACGGTTAACTTCAATTTCAGCCAATTTCAAACCGTGCATCAATTGCGAGTATGACAAACCGTTCAAATGAGCTGCCGCATTGATACGTGTGATCCAAAGTTTACGGAAATCACGTTTCTTTTGACGACGGTCACGGTATGCATAGTAGTAAGAGTTCATTACTTGTTCTTTTGCAGTACGGAACAGGATGTGTTTTGCACCATAGTAACCTTTAGCAAGTTTCAATACACGTTTACGACGTTTGCGTGATACAACGCCACCTTTAACACGAGCCATTTATATATTCCTCCGAATTAGTTCTAGTTTAGTTAATTTGAAATGCTTGTAGCGGATTAACGCATTTGTGAAAGCATTGATTTAATACGTTTAAAGTCACTTGGATGTACCATTGACGCTTTACGAAGATGACGACGTTGTTTTTTAGTTTTACCATGGAAACGGTGAGATGTGAAGGCATGGAAGCGTTTCAATCCACCTGAACCTGTACGTTTGAAACGTTTAGCTGATGCACGGTGTGTTTTTTGTTTTGGCATTTTAAAATTCTCCTCTTAAAATAGTGTTAATTTGACAATTATTTTTTGTCAGGAATTGGTGCAAGTTGCATGAACATTTGACGTCCATCCATCTTAGCTCTTTGCTCAATAATCGCAATATCTTGTGTTTTTTCAGCAAATTCCGCCAATACCTTAGCTCCGATTTCTTTATGAGTAATCATACGACCTTTGAATCGAATAGAAACTTTAATCTTGTTTCCTTTTTCAAGGAATTTACGGCCGTTACGAAGTTTTGTTTCAAAGTCACCTTTATCGATAACTGGGCTCAAACGAACTTCCTTAACAGTAACAACGCTTTGTTTCTTACGTTGTTCTTTTTGTTTCTTTTGATACTCAAATTTGAACTTACCATAGTTCATAATCTTCGCAACAGGTGGCGTAGCTTGTGGTTGGATAAGAACCAGGTCAACATTTGCATCATCTGCAATAGCTTGTGCTTCTGACAATGGTTTAATGCCCAATTGTTCACCATCAAGACCAACAAGACGAACTTCACGAACGCGAATTTCATCATTAATAAATAGATCTTTCTTAGCTATGATCTTCACCTCTTTATTTTTTTAGAGAAAAACAAAGCGGACTTGATATACAAGCCCGCACACATAATATCCCTTTAAGGATTTGACATGTTGGGCCAGACAACCTAAGTCGCAAGGCGAGAAGTTCTCACTTCTGCTTTTCTCATTGTTATTAGTATAACAAGTGAGTCATCCTTTGTCAATAATTTTTTTTGCTTTTTCTTGAATAAATTCCACAACACCATCAATAGACACACCTGTAGTATCAAAAGTGATGGCATCTTCAGCTGGTCTAAGAGGTGATACCTCACGGTGACTATCTTTATAGTCACGTTCAGCAATTTCTTTTTTAAGTGTCTCGAGATCAGTAGGAATACCTTTTTCAATATTTTCCTTATAACGACGTTCTGCACGTTCATCAACAGAAGCAATCATGAAAATCTTGAGTTCTGCATCAGGTAAAACCACTGTACCAATATCACGACCATCCATGATGATACCACCTTCCTGAGCAATACGCTGTTGTTGTGAAACGAGTTCTTGACGTACTTCTGGAATAGCCGCTACCCAAGAGACGTTATTTGTAACTTGGGTATCACGAATTGGATGTGTAATATCAACATCACCAACATAAACTTTTGGACTACCATCTGCTGCTTTCCCAAATGAAATAGAGTGTTGTGAGAGTTGATCTAAAATTTCTGGTACATTTTTCTCAGTCAAACCATTCTGCAAAGCTAGATAAGTTGCAGAACGATACATCGCGCCTGTATCAAGATAAGTATAGCCAAGATTTTTTGCGATAATCTTGGCTACTGTACTTTTTCCACTTGACGCAGGACCATCAATAGCAATTCTAATATCTTTCATGATGTTCCTTTGCTTTTAAATTATTGAATTTTAACAACATCTCCTGGGTTAGCAAACCAGTAACCATTTGTCATGTGGTCTGGGTTCAGACGTTGCAACTCATCTACAGAGATACCTGCACGAGCTGCGATAGAAGCTGCACCTTCGCCAGGTTGAACAACGATTGATGAACCGTCAGTTGCTGATGTAGCACTTGATGGTGTTGTTGCAGCTGAGTCAGTTGTATAGTCTTTTTCAACAGGTTTAGAAGAACTGGATGCTTTCGTTGATGATGATTTCTCTTTAGTTGACTTCTCACTATCTTCACCCATACTTGAATCTTTTTTGCTTGATGAAGATTTAACGACTTTGCTAGTTGAAGAGAAACCTGAAGATTCCTTAGACGCCGCAGTTTTACTTCCTCCAATATTTGATGTATAGAAAACAAAGAATAAAATACATACAACAATAATAAAGAACAAGCCAAGCAAGACTGTCAAGAATGACGAATTAATGAAGCCACTTTTTTCTTGATCCTCATCTGAAGGAGTGTTTTTCTCTTCTTCAGAATCCTCAAACTCATCTTCATCATTTAGAAAATCAGCATCAACTACTTCTTCCGAATCTTCTTCAGAAACCTTATCTTCCCATGGTTTTTTACTCATGATTTTCTCCTTGTAAAAATAATAAATCTATTTTAAAATAATACTATGAAAGTATCATTAATTCCAGAAAAATGTATCGCTTGTGGTTTGTGCCAAACCTACTCTCCCGTTTTTGATTATGATGACGAAGGAATCGTTAGGTTTAAAGATAGCGACCAACTTAGTAGGACGATTGAAAATAGCCCCGAGACTTTGACAGCTGTCAAATCATGTCCTACTAAAGCCCTTATTTGCGAAGTTTAATCTTAAGGGCTTTTTTTGATTCCTCATAAAATGCAAAATAATCAAAATTAGTCATATAATCCATTAGTTCTACCTCACCTTTGAAATTAGGATGAAGCGCTAAAGCATCTAAGAAATATTTCTTAGGCCACTTTCTCATATAAAACTTACGTTTCTTTCCATTTTTAAAAATGAGGCACAAGCCGGTTTTAATAACCTCCACTTTTTCAATATCACTAATCTGTACCTTACGCGGTTTAAAAATATTGAAAGAAACAATACGCAATATTCCATTATCTTCAATAATAAAGTAACGATGAAACCCTAGACCAAATAAAGCGACAAAAATAGTGAAAAGCATCAAAATATGTGAGGGCACCGAGTACAACTCGAACAGAAGGGCCCCTGCAATAAAGATTGGCGTGATGGCTAAAGACCAATAAATAATAAGCCAAGATAATTCGGGTTGCCAATGGTAACGATACTTGCCGAAAATTTTAATCATCTCAGCACCTCCATTACTTCTAATTTTACCATAAAATCAGTTTTTAGCAAACACAATTAAGGTTTACTGACAATTCCAAGAATAACATCTACAGCTTTTTCCATTGTCTGCAAAGAAACGTACTCATAACGACCATGCATATTTTCACCACCTGCAAAAAGGTTTGGCGTTGGAATGCCCATGAAGGATATCTTTGAACCATCTGTTCCACCACGTATTGGCTCAATCACTGGAACAATTCCTAGGTCCTCCATAACATCCTTAACCAACTCAACAGGCATCATATCTTTTTCAATGACTTGACGCATGTTATAGTATTGATCCTTGATCGCCAAATCAACTCGCGTTTGACCGTAGACTTGATTCATTTTATCGGCAATTTCTTCGAAAGTGGCTTTTCGATTTTCAAAAGACTCTGTCTCAAAATCACGAATGATATATGATGAAATTGCTTCTTCAACAGTACCTGTCATTGTTTGAAGATGGTTGAAACCTTGATAACCATCCGTCAACTCTGGACGATCTTCTGCTGGTAACTGATTATGAAAATCAATTGCTAATTGCAAAGCATTGACCATCTGACCTTTTGCTGTTCCAGGGTGAACATTACGGCCATGAAATATCAGCTCTGCAACCGCTGCAGAGAAGGTTTCATATTGCAATTCACCCAATGGACCACCGTCAACAGTGTAGGCAAAATCGACATCAAAATCATCAACATCAAATTTATCTGCGCCAATTCCAATTTCTTCATCAGGACCAAAGCCTACACGAATTTCACAATGTTTGATTTCAGGATTTGCCTTCAAATGAGCCAATGCTGTCATAATCTCAGCAATACCGGCTTTATCATCAGCTCCAAGAAGAGTGGTGCCATCTGTCGTAATAAGTGTCTGACCGATGTAATTCTGGAGATTAGGGAAATCAGCTGGATCTAGGTTATAACCTGATGTTCCAAGAGGAATAATATCCCCATCATAGGATTCAATAACTTGGGGTGATACTCCTTCTGCGTTAAAATCTGCAGTATCCATATGAGAAATGAAACCAATCTTACGTGTTAATCGGTCATCGTTAGCCGGCAGTGTTGCCACTAGGTAACCATTATTTTCCAAATAATGGATATTACTTAACCCTAGTTCTTCTAATTCTGGTTTTAGAATATTCAAAGCAAAATCTACCTGGCTTTGTGTTGTTGGCGTCCTTATTGCATTTTCATCACTACGTGTATTAATTTTGACATAGCGTAGAAAACGCTCTAAGAGTCGATCGTAGGCCATAAGCGCTCCTTTTATTGTATTTACTATTTACCTCAATTATAGCATAAAAACCCATCATATTGATGGGTTAACCGTATAACTTAAACTTTATATTCTTTTTCGTAGTAAGCCTTAATTCCTTCCACAATGGCATTCACTAAAACCAATATCACTAAAAAAGCTGGAAACTTATCAAAAGTCTCCAGCTTTTTTAGTGGTATTGAAATATTAATCCACATCAACAAAACCGAAGCGAGATAGAGGGTACAATCTGAAAGAGATAACTCCCTTGATTTGGTCTTTTTCAATAAGACCAAACTTACGACTATCTTCAGTATCACGACGATTATCGTTCAATACAAGGTACTGTCCCTTCTTGATTTTAGTTTGCTTATTATCAGTCAATGTTTCAATTGAAAAATCATCTGTGAAAAAATTCCCAGGTGAAACGGTTGCTAAATAAGCTGACTTATCTTTGCTGATATAGGTTTCATTAACTGGTTTATCATTAACATAAAGAAAATCATCCATAGCTGTTACACTCTTACCTTCATCTGCAATGATACGGCCGATATATTCCTTACCATTAACCGTATACAGGATAAAGTCCTTATTATGCGGTTCAACCTTTTTATTGAAAGTAACATAATCACCTGCATGAATATAGTCATTCGCCTGACCTTCGGTTACACGGTGTGTTGATAACACAAAAACTCTTAACAATAAAATCACTACAATGGCAAGAACTGCTATGATAATATTTCGAATTAAATCTCTCTTAACCATATTTACTCCTTATGGGTCCCAATAAAATTATAACATAAATAAACAAATAAAAAAAGAGGGAGTTCAGTAAGATTCGCACTCCCCTTTTTCTCTATAAACCACTAATTATAGCATTTTAAAGTTTAATAATCTTCAAGAAACGTTTGCATATTGACATCGTCTGGCACCAAGGCAAGGTATTTTTCTGCTGTTACACGCGCCTGGTCTCTGTAACCAAATTCTCTTAGAATATATGCATAATCCTGTAAGAATTCAGGATTATCAGCCAAATCTTTAGACAAATCTTGATAGATTTGAAAGGCTTTTTCTTCATCATCAAGTGCTTGATAAGCCTTGGCGATATTCCAACGAGCCAAAACAGAATCAACCTCGTAATCAGCTAAAGCTACAAGATCATCGAAACGTTCTTCTTCCAAATAAAGAGCACTTAAACGTAAGACGATTTCATCATTATCTTCCGCTAGTGGTAAAGCCTGCTTCAAATAGGATTCAGCCGACTGAGTGTCATGTAATTCATAGGATAACTGTGATGCTAACAAAAGTAATTGAACATCAAAAGCATTCTTCGAAATGCCTTGCTGCGTCATACGTAAAGCTTCTTCTGTTCGATGTTCAGCGTGAAGCGATAAAGCGTAATTATACTCATAACCCTCAAAATCGGAAGACATAGTTTCTATCTGCTTAAAGTAGAAATTAGCTTTTTGATACTCTTCTTGATCATATAGTAGAGTGGCTAATTCAAAAGCAATAGTGTCATTGTATTCAATTTCAATGGCTTTTTCCAAAAATTCACGAGCAGCTTCAAATTTACCAAGACTGGCATAAGACTTACCGATACGCTCATAAGTAGAAACGCCAGTTGTTGTAAGAAGATCACGATTATCCAGTTTGGCATAGTATTGAATGGCTTGCTCAAAATTTCCGAGTTCAAACTCCATCTCAGCCAAACCAAAAATAATCAATGAGTCATCTGATAGTTGACTTGCTTCCAACAACTTGTCACGGGCTACATCCGTTAAGCCCTCCATTTGGTAGAGGTCTGCCTTTACAATCAACGCAGACAAATAGTCCTCAGACTCCTCAGGAATAGCATCTAAATAGAGAAACGCTTCTTCAATATTACCATCTTCGGCTACAATTTGTGCTAAGTTAACATTGACCTCTGGAAAATCAAAACGAACTTTTTCATAAATTTCCTGTGCCTGTGGTAAAAAGCCAATAGACTCTAAATATTCGGCTAACTCAACAAGAACCTCTGCTGGATCCTCATTTAAAGCTTTTTTAAAATATTTATCCGCATGGTGTAAATCTTGCTTCTCAATAGAGGCAACCATTTTTTCACTATTTAACATCGTATTTTTGTCCTTTAATTTTAATGTCATCTTGGTAAAGATTACTTACAGAACGGTACCAATCAAAAATCTCCTTAACAACAACCTTAATAGAAGCGTAAATTGGAATACCCAACAATACTCCCCAAACACCGTAAAGAGAACCTGCTGTCAAAAGAATAAACATAATGGTAATAGGGTGAATACTTAGTTTATTTCCCAGAACAAGTGGAGAAACAAAACGTCCTTCAATAGTTTGCTCGATAACAAAAATGATGAGAACCTTGATTAGCATAGCAGGGCCTTGAACCAATCCCATAATAACAACCGGTACCATAGCTATAAAACTTCCAAGATAAGGAATCATGTTTAGAAATCCTGCTAAAATACCAAAAGTCATGCCATAACGAAGCCCAACAATCTTGAACATGATACAGAACATAATTGCTATGACAATCGCGACTGTCACTTGACCTCGAACATAACCTTCAAGCTGATTATTGATATCTGAAAGCATACGGACAGTCGTTTCCCGAAAGCGCGTCGGTAAAGCTGAGACAAAGTTATGTTTCATCTTTTGACTATCTCTTAAGAGATAAAAAAGAATGAATGGTGTCAAAATGATAGCAACTGTTACTCTTGCAACTGTGCTAGCAAAGGTCCCAATCCAACTAAGAGCTGAAGTAGAAAAGTTCTCGGCATAATTGACCATTCTCACTGAAAAATCGCTAAGCATGGCCTCTAAATCTCCATGAAAATTGGAAAGAATAGGAAGTTTCAACCAACGTTCCGTTTCACTGTTCGCACGAGAAATGTATGATGGGGCATTTTTAAGCAAAATCAAAATTTGATCTTGTAAGTTAGGAATAGCTGTCGAAATTCCCCAAACTAAGAGCAAGGCAAGAATAGCATAGATAACCAAGATAGACATGGTTCGGTTTAAACCAGTTCTTTCGACTAACAGCACCAAAGGTTTTATCAAATAATAAAGAAGCATGGAAATGACCAGAGGCAACATAATAATGGTCAGAAATTGAATAACTGGTGAAAAAATTGGACTAATTTTGGTAAAAATCAAGACCGTCAAACCAATCAAGAATAAGATTAGAAAGGACACTACCGCCTGATTATTCAAAATCCACTTAAAAAACCATGTTTCTGAAAATTTTTCTGTCTTTTTACGGCTCATAGTTCCTCCTTTATTTATCATAGAATGTTACAGTTTTATCTATCAAGTTTTGGTTACGATCGTAGCTAAATTTTGCAGAGAAGAAAGGTTTATCTTCTAGAATCCACTTAAAAATCTCATAGTCACCTTCCCAGGTTTGTTTAGTTAAAACCTGATCATATGGTACCCATTCAAGTGTCCCTTCACGAGATTCCTCATCAGAAATGAGTTTCCCTTCAAAATCAGTCACCTTAAAGACATAAGTATACCAATCGTGGCCCGGAGTAAATTCTGGGAAGGTAATCATACCTTTGAAGTCCATCTCCTTCACTGTCAAATGAGTTTCCTCGAAAATTTCACGACGAGCACATTCGTCAGGCGTTTCTCCCGCTTCTAGTTTTCCCCCGACAGAAATCCACTTTCCTTCATGAACATCATTAGGCTTTTTATTACGATGTAGGAGCAAAAGCTCCTTCCCATTGTCAATATAACAAATGGTAGCTAACTTTGTCATAATATATCTCTTTTCCAATGTTTTTAAACATTATACCAAATCTAGGATTGATTTTGGGCTTTGAGCCATGATTTTGAGATAAAGCTAGAACTTATGCATTAGAAAGCTTCTATACCGAAAAAAGAGAACCAAAACGGTTCTCTTTTAATTGCATTAATATTTCAAATAACGGCGCATGGCCATACGTGACCCAATCGAACCGATAATAATACCGACTGCGAAGAGGGTACCAATGACTGCATAGACAAACCAATCTGCATCATACATAGAAATACCACCTTTAACAAAATCAGGGTTTAAGGTTGAGTAAACCATGTGATACAAAACATAAATAAGGACAGAAGGAATGATGGCACCAAGTGCTCCAATCCAAGCTCCCTCCATCAAGTAAGGACGACGAATGTATGAGTTTTTCGCACCTACCAAACGCATGATTTGAATTTCAGTCGCACGTGACATAATGGTAATACGGATGGTATTTGAAATCAATAGGACAGCTACAATAGTTAAGAGAGCTGTAGCAATGATTCCCCAAAATTGAACACGTTTCATAGTAGCCATCAAAATTTCGGTATCTGATCCACCAAAGTTAGCATTATCAACGCCCTGAATAGCTTTTGCTTCCTTGGCAACACGACTAACATCATCTGGTGATTTAGTTTGAACGATGTAGACATCTGACAGAGGGTTGGCATCGCCAGTAGCAGTCTCGAAACTTGACCCCATTGTTTCAATGAGTTGTTTCTTTTGTTCTTCTTTGCTAGAAAAAGTAACCTTATCTACACCTTTGATTTTAGTCAAAGCATTATAAATTTTATGGTAGTCCTTATTGGCAACGATTTGTCCAGAAAGTTCCTTGACTGTTTCTGAAGCATCTGTTGAATCTGGATCCAAGTAAACATTGACCTGAATATTCTTTTCAATATCTGAAGCCAATTTTTGCGTGTTAAGAATAACAGAACCAAATACACCTAAAAGCGAAAGGACAATCATAACCGAAAATACTGCCGTAAGTGTCGACAATAAATTACGTTTGAGGTTCTTAATAGATTCTCCTAAGTGACGGAAAAAGCGTCTAATCATGGTAACCGTACTCTCCTTCCTCTTCATCACGAACAATACGACCTTCTTCAATCTCTACGACACGATGTCGAAGATTATTAACGATAGTTGAGTTATGGGTTGCCATTATAATGGTAGTCCCTTGTAAGTTAATACGTTCAAGGACCTGCACAATTTCCCAAGAAATCTCTGGGTCCAAGTTTCCTGTTGGCTCATCTGCAATCAAAACCTTGGGATTATTAACAATGGCACGCGCAATAGCGACACGTTGTTGCTCACCACCAGACAATTGATTTGGGAATGAACGCATCTTGTGTTTGAGACCAACCAACTCGAGAACTTCTGTCACACGTTTCTTGATATGACGAGGTTTCTCACCAATAACTTCCATGGCATAGGCAACATTTTCAAAAGCTGTTTTCTTTGGAAGAAGTTTATAATCTTGGAAAACAACTCCAATAGAACGTCGCAAGAGTGGTACATCTTTCTTACGAAGACGAGTTAAATCAAACTCCCCAACCTTCATAGAACCACTCGTCAATTTTTCTTCTTGGTAGAACAAGCGAATTAGACTTGATTTACCTGCACCAGAAGGACCGACCAAGTAAACAAACTCCCCTGAGTTGATAGATAAATCAATATGCCTGAGGGCTGTTGTTGACTTATCATACTTCTTAGTAACGTCTTTTAATTCAATAAGAGCCATAATATCAGTATTCAACTACTAAAATAGCTGAAAGTCTTCCTTTCATTGAGATAGAGTATCTTAATACTTTAAAACAGTATATCTTTACTATTCTTCCATACGCCACTTGAGGTAGGCATCGATGAAACCTTCAATATCCCCATCCATTATTTTATCAACCTGGGCAACTTCATAGCCTGTACGGTGATCTTTAACCATGGTATATGGGGTGAAAACATATGAACGAATTTGGCTTCCCCAAGTGATTTCTTTCTTATCACCTTTCAAGACATTCACTTCTTCTGCTTTCTTTTCTTGCTCCATTTGATAGAGCTTAGCTTGAAGCATCTTCATAGCACGATCTCGGTTTCCGTATTGTGTACGGTCAACCGTAGAAGCTACAACAATACCTGTTGGAATGTGAGTCAAACGCACACCGGTAGAAACCTTATTGACGTTCTGACCGCCTGCACCACCTGATCGGAAAGTATCCATCTTGATATCGTCATCACGAATTTCAACTTCAATGGTATCATCCAATTCAGGCATGACTTCCACTGATGTAAATGAAGTGTGACGACGCTTAGCAGAGTCAAATGGTGAGATACGAACCAAACGGTGAACACCCATTTCTGACTTGAGGAATCCATATGCATTAGGTCCCTCAAAAGCAAGAGTTACAGATTTGATTCCAGCCTCATCACCAGCCTGATAATCCAAAATTTCAACTTTGAAACCTTTGGCATTTCCATAACGCTGGTACATACGGAGTAACATTTCTGCCCAGTCCTGAGCTTCAGTTCCACCAGATCCTGGATGAATTTCAAGAATGGCATTGTTATGGTCATATGGCTCAGACAAGAGCAACGTCATCTCGTAACTTGTCATAATCTTATCAAGTTTTTCGAGCGTTTCTTCGAGTTCCTCTTGAACGCTATCATCTTCTTCCAACATTTCCAAATAAAGCTCTGTCTCGTCAGAGAGCTCTTTCATGTTATTGAAAGTTTCATATTTCATTTTGAGCTCATTTAACTCTTGAGAGGTCTTTTGAGCCGCAATATTATCATTCCAAAAATCTGGCTCAGTCATTCGGTTTTCAAGGAGCGCAATGTCCTCTTCCAAACGATTTAAGTCAAAGAGACCTCCCGAAGCTCACGAGCTTCTCTTGATTTTCAGAGATTTTTTGGCGAATTTCTGCCACTTCCATGGATAGGTTTCCTCCAATTTATAGTATTATGCTTAATTCTAGCATAAATCACTTAAATTTGCCATTTTGCACACACAAGCTCCCACTCTGCTTGGGAGTGCTCATCCTTTGGTGAGAGTCCTCTCATATAGTCTAACATAGCCTCATCGGGCTTCTTAACAATCTCACCGAGAGCCCAAATAGCCGTTGCTGTATGAATAGGATTATTATTCTTATCAATTATCTCCATCAGTTTGACAATAGCATTGCGATCATGTAGGTTAGCCAAGGCAATAATGGCATTACGTTGAAGAATACTCTTCCCTCGCCAGGAACCGGCAATCATTCCAAATGTCTCCTTAAAGGACGTATTAGTCAGCTCTAGAAATGGGAGTAATTCAGGCATGGCAAGCTCAGGATCAATGTCTGAAACCAAGGGATTGTCGATACCCCTGTTATATGGACAGGAAATCTGACAGATGTCACAACCATAGATAACAGTCTTTATCTTCTTTCGAAACTCCATATCCATCATCCCCTTATCTTGGGTTTGAAAGGATAGGCAACGACGAGCATTCATCGTACCATCACCAATGAGACAAGATGTCGGACAGGCATCCAGACAACGACGGCAATCCCCACAACCATAGTCAACTTCTTGGTCTGGTTCAATCTCTAGATTAGTGATAAGCTCGCCAAGATACATGTAAGACCCGTATTCTTTCGAGATAACGAGTCCATTCTTTCCGATAAAGCCTATTCCAGCTCGCTTAGCCACTGCTGTATCAACCAAGGCTCCAGTGTCCACCATACCTTTATATTCGAAGTTTTCCGTTAGTTTTTCAATACCTTCTGCCAGGCATTTCAGTTTATCCTGCAAAACATAGTGATAATCTAGGCCCCATGAATTTGGAGTGATTTTGCCACGCTTAAATTCTGTTTTTTGGGGTTGTTGCGGCAACTTATGCGGATAGGCCACAGCAATAGATATGATGGTTTTAGCTGATTCCAAGCTCAATTTGGGGTAAATACGCTCTTCAATATTTTTATGTTCAAATCCTGTTGTTCGCCCTTCTTCGACACCAAGACGAAGGGATTTTTCCAGATAGTCGAAATCATCAGCGGTTGTAAAACCAATTTTTGAAATGCCAATTTCCTTGGCCATCTTTTGTATTTCTAACTTGATATTCATATTCTTATCATAATGAAAACAGAGCACAAGGGCAAGTATTTTTTATCATCTTCGTCTAAGGACAAGGTACGACCTTTTTGTTACAATGTTTCTATGACAAGACTTGCAGTAATGAGTGATTTACATATTGATTTAAATCATTTTGAGACATATGAAATTGATACTCTTATAAAGTGTCTAAAAGATCAAAAGGTCACCCACCTACATATCGCTGGTGATATTTCTAACCATTATTTTATCGACACGAAACCTTTTCTACACAAACTTTCTAAGGAGGTCAAGGTTACCTCTAATTTAGGCAATCATGATATGCTTGATTTAGAGGATGACCTTATTGATAATCTGGATTTTCAGGTAATTGATTTAGGAAGTATGACATTATTGGCCTTTCATGGATGGTATGATTATTCCTATTCTGGTGAAAAGTTGGATAAGATTCTCAAACGTAAGAAGCAACTCTGGTTTGACAGACGCCTCAAGCGATTGGGTAACGATCCAGAAATCTGTCACAATGGTCTCAAGAGGCTAGACGATATTCTAAATGATTTGGACACTAGCAAACTTATAGTTGCCATGCATTTTGTTCCTCACAATCGTTTCACCATGACTCACGAGCGTTTTAAACCTTTTAACGCTTTTTTAGGATCTGAACAATTCCATAAGATTTTCGTCAAGCACAGCGTTAAAGATGTTGTTTTCGGTCATGCCCACCGAAGTTATGGGACGGTAACGATTGACGGTGTAACCTATCACTCGCGTCCTCTTGGATACCGACGTGAATGGGATTTAACCATTGACTTTGTTTCCAATCACCCTGAACTCAATCCTACTGGAACATGGAACCTCTCCAAACGTTACAACCTAGTCAAGAAACGGCCAGAGTTTTTAGATTACGAAAAAAAGGAGCTAGCAAATGAGTTCCTTTCATCTATGACATTATTCGATTTATAGAACGACTCTTTGAGAGTCGTTTTTTAGTCGATGAAAAATCCCTGCTTTTGTAGATCCTTCAAGGTGTTAGCACGATTGGCAACGGATTTGTCCATGGTCTTGGCAATTTGAGTCGTAAATTCATCAACTCTGTTATTGAGATCGCGAAGATCATAATACTCATGGACTTCAGCGTCGTAGTCTTTTAGCTCCGCCAAGGGATTTTCCAAATCTTTATAGTAATTTTCCATATGGATGACATGACGTGGCAAACGAGGTTTAAGCTGCGGTTTCTGGTCTGGCCAACCAACTGCTAAACCAACTGCTGGATAGACATACTTTGGAAGTTTGAGGAGCTCTGAAAGTTTAGCATTATCATTTAAGATACTGCCCAAATAAACAGTTCCCATACCTAAACTCTCAGCAGCTACCACCATATTTTGCGCAGCAATCATAGCATCTGAAAAAGCTGAAATAAAGCGTTCAGGACTACCTTGTACCAAAGCCTTGGCTCCCTTAGCTTCTGCAATCAAGGTATTACGTCTTTGGTCCACAACAAATACAAAGAGGTGCCCAGTATTAGGAATATAGGGTTGGTTGGCAATTTCTGCAATTTGTTCCTTCAATTTTTCATCAGTAATACTGATAATCGAATAAGCCTGTCTAAAATTACTTGTTGGTGCATGTCTGGCAACATCAACCAGGAGGTTAACCTCTTCTTGTGCCAAAGCCACAGGTTTAAACTGACGAATACTGCGGTGATTGAGTTGTGTCTTAATAGTTTCGTTCATGACCTTCTCCTTAACTTATAGTTCCTTTCATTATAAACAAGACAGCTAATGAATTCAAGATGTGATAAGAAAAAGCCAAAGACCATTGTCTCTGACTTTATATCTTAAATAGCGTCTTTATCCTTACCAAAGGCACGTTGAATAGCTTTGACTATTTCAACCAAAACCACAATCAAGAATGAACCTACAATAACCGCAAGCCATTGTGTAAAACTTAGATGTGACACATGGAAGAGATTATTCAACCCAGGAACCACGATAGTTGCCATCAAGAGGATGAAGGCAACTGGAATTGCCCAGTTAAATGTCTTGTTTCTAAAGAGACCAACTTTAAAGACTGATTGATAAACAGACTTAACGTTAAAGGCATGAAGCAACTGAATCAATCCAAGTGTTGCATAGGCCATTGTAAGGGCATCTGCATGAATTTCTGCTTGTGTATGATGTTCTGGGAAAACAAGACCCCAACCATATACTGCAAGAACCAGGATAGTTTGGAAAACACCTTGATACATGATAGCACCAAAGACCCCACCATCAAAGAAGTTTGATTGACGTCCACGAGGTTTGTGAGTCATAATACCTGGTTCAGCTGGCTCAACACCAAGAGCGATGGCTGGAAGGGTATCTGTTACTAAGTTAATCCAGAGAAGGTGCACTGGTTGAAGCACATCCCATCCAAATAATGTAGCAAAGAAGATAATAAAGACTTCGGCCATGTTAGCTGACAAGAGGTACTGGATTGATTTTTGAATATTGGAGAAGATCTTTCGACCTTCTTCTACAGCAACGATAATTGTCGCAAAGTTATCATCGGCAAGAACAATATCAGAAGCTCCCTTAGAAACCTCTGTACCTGTAATCCCCATACCGATACCAATATCAGCTGTCTTAAGTGCTGGCGCATCATTGACCCCGTCACCTGTCATAGCAACAACCTTGCCCTCATTTTGCCAAGCCTTAACAATACGAACCTTGTGTTCAGGAGACACACGCGCATAAACTGAGTACTGTTTGAAGACTTTCTGGAATTCCTCATCAGAAAGCTCATTAAGCTCAGCCCCAGTAATGACACGATCTCCCGTATCATTTGGATCAATGATACCGAGACGCTTAGCGATTGCTTCCGCTGTATCTTGGTGGTCACCTGTAATCATAATTGGACGGATTCCCGCCCCTTTAGCGACACGGACAGCTTCTGCTGCTTCAGGACGTTCTGGGTCAATCATCCCAACCAAACCAGAGAAAATCAAATCAGACTCAACAACTTCAGATTCCAAAGTAGGAATTTCACTTGTTGTCTTATAAGCCATCATCAAGACACGAAGGGCTTGTTTTGCTAAGTCTTTGTTGACAGCAAGGATAGCTTGTTTGTCTTCATCCGTAATTGGGCGAACTTCTCCATTGATTTCAATTCGAGTAACACGCTTGATCAATTGGTCAGGCGCACCCTTGACGGCTACAAAGTAAGAACCATCTGGTTCCTTATGGATAGTAGACATGAGCTTACGGTCAGAGTCAAATGGCAACTCTGCCACACGAGGCTCTGATTTCAAGACTTCACGAACATCAAAATTGTGATCTAAACCAAACTGTACAAGTGCTGTTTCTGTTGGGTCTCCGATTAATTTACCATCTGGATCCACCTTTGTATCATTAGCAAAGGTCATAATACGAAGGGTCGTATTGTCAGCACCAAGTTCTGTATCAGCATTTTGCAATTGACCGTTTGTATAGACTTTTTCAACAGTCATCTGGTTCATCGTTAAGGTACCAGTCTTATCAGATGCGATAATTTCAGTTGAACCCAGGGTTTCAACTGCTTGCAATTTACGAACAATCGCATTGCGTTTGGCAAGAGTCGTTGTTCCAAGTGACAAGAGAATCGTTACAATGGCAGGCAATCCTTCAGGAATAGCTGCAACGGCAAGAGCAACTGCAACCATCAAACCTTCAAGGGGCTGTTCGCCACGAATAAATACACTAACCAAGAATGTCACCAAGGCAATAGCAATAATAAGGTAAGTCAAAGTCTTAGACAATTGCTCCAAGCTTTGCTTCAACGGCGTTTGTAATTCGTCCGCATTAGCTAGCATATCAGCAATCTTACCAACTTCAGTATACATACCAGTATTGGTTACTACACCAGTACCACGACCGTAAGTAACGTTTGAGTTTTGGTAACACATATTCACACGGTCACCAATTCCGGCTTCTGCTTCAACCGTCTCGGTAATATCTTTTTCAACTGGAACAGATTCACCAGTAAGGGCAGCTTCTTCAATCTTAAGTGAGGCAGCTTCGATCAAACGCATATCTGCCGGAACAACATCACCTGCTTCAAGCAAAACAATGTCTCCTGGAACCAATTCACGTGAATCAATTTCAACCACATTGCCATCACGACGCACACGAGCCATTGGACTTGACATGTTTTTAAGAGCTTCAATAGCCGCTTCTGCTTGCCACTCTTGATAAACACCAAAGGCTGCATTCAAAACAACAACGGCTAAAATAATACAGGCATCCGTCAAACCATGCCTGCCTTCTGTAATGATAGAAAGGGCAGCAGCGACAAGCAAGATGATGATCATCAAATCTTTAAACTGGTCGATGAATTTTGATAAAAGGCTACGTTTTTCACCTTCATCCAACTCGTTATAGCCATAAGCATCTAAACGTTCCTTGGCTTGTGCAGTAGACAAACCATCAACGGAAGTGTCCAAGCTTTTTAGGACTTCTTCAACTCCTTGCGTGTAAAATAAGGCTTTACTTTGTTCTTTCGACAAAATAGTCTCCTCCTTCTAAATAGGGAAATATGGATAACAAGACTCTTTTTATATAAAAAATCATACTAAAAGAGACCTGTTTAATTAAAAACAAGTCTCGCGGTTTAAGAATATGCCGGAAATGTAAAATTTCGTAATGACGACATAATCGCAACCTTTAATCAAATCTCATGATTAAAGTCGCCTGCTACTCCCTTGATTTTCCCTTCACATTCTAACATAATTCAACATTATTTCAAGCAAAATGATTCTATTTTTAAACAAATCAAAATGATTCTATTTTTAAACAAATTAAAACCATGAAACTTCTAATTCATAATCAGCAAAAACATCTTCTGTTTCTGGATGCTTCAATTGATAATGAACATCAACTGTTTGTCCATTTGGGTCATGAGCAAATAGACTAGTATCTGTCAGAAAATGCTGGACACCAAGTGGTGTCGGAATTTGGAGCAAGGTAGGTGCTTTAGCAGAAAAACGCATAATGGATTTTGGATTAGAAAAGCGTGTCATCACCAGCTCTTCCTTGTTCAACTTAATAACCACTTTTTCTTTCTCCGAGTTGTGGTGAACAAGATAGGTATAATCTCCTTTTTCCATAACTTCACAAGTGTGGATTTCTTCTATAATTTCCGTTTGATCGCCTACTTTAATTTTATTTTTGATTTTTATTTCCATTTATTACTCCTTTTGTTACTATATCTATTTTGACAACTCTAATGCGATACTGACAGCAAGCACATTTTCAAATTCTTCTAATAACATTTAGTCATACTTTCTGTTTTAAGTAAACCACCTGGGTCTGTTTGACAAAGCCAATCTTTTCATACAAATGTTTTGCTCCAACATTGTCATCTTCGACTGCAATTTGGAAGGGCTTGTTATTTCGCTCAATGAGTTGATTTACGACTGATTTAGCCAGATAGCTACCATATCCTTTGCCACGATAGACTTCTGCTACAGCAAGTCGTATAAGTAGTTGCTATTCCCAGATACATCGACAGTACAAACTCCAATGATCTTACCATCTTTGAGCAGGATGTAAAGCAAGCTATCGGAATCTTTCAAGGCCTCAGCGATATATCTGTGGGTCACCTTAAGAGTTACTTCCGCATCAAAAAAGGCTTGGTGGTGAAGTTGAGTAATTTCTTCAAGATAAGAGGGTTCTGTTAAGAGCACCTTAACATCTAAACGGGAATCCAGAGCATATGGTAATCTACCTCTCCTTAGCCAAGTTTCCGTCTCTTCATCCTCAATCACACCCCAATGGCTTGCCAGACTAGGATGATGATTTAGAAAAACATGCTCTGTCTGAAAAATCACTGATTGAATAGGATAAGATGCCGTTTCTTCTTCAAAACTCTTAAACAAGGCACGCGCAATATCCTGACGACGATTATCGAGATGAACTAGGATACTTAGTTCAACACCTTCATTATCCGCATAAACCGTTAATAAACCAAGCAACCTCCATTTTGATAATAAAGGAAAAAGGATGGCGTGTTGGGATCGAAATTAAGCATATTGGAGAGATAAGGATCTCGATAGGTTCGGTCATAGGCTTGGCAGCTGAGAATCAATATTTTTGCATCCTTCCGTTCTTTTTTTATCAATTGATTGGTTGCTCGAATCATTTTAGCTTTCCTTTATTTGTCTGACCTTATTTTACCAATTAAAAATCATTTAAGCAATTCTTAGTTAAGGTGGTTTTTCTTTAAGATTGAGCTTTGCTCTGTTACTGCTGACTCTCACTATTATTTTTCTCAGGAAGAACTATGACAAAGCGGCTAAATTTTAGTAAAATAGAAGGTAAACTAATTAAACGGAACAGGAACTTTATTATGTCTATTAAACTAATTGCAGTTGATATTGATGGAACGCTTTTGAATAGCCAACGTCAAGTTACACCTGAAGTCTTTCAAGCGATTCAAGATGCCAAGGCTGCTGGGGTAAAGGTCGTTATTGCGACTGGCCGTCCTATTCCTGGCGTACTTCCACTTCTTGAGGAACTTAATCTTAACCAAGATGGCGACTATGTCATCACCTTTAACGGAGGGCTCGTTCAAGAGACTTCTACTGGTAATGAATTGATTCGCGAGACGCTTTCATACGAAGACTACCTTGATATTGAGGTTTTGGCTAACAAGCTTGGCGTTCATTCTCATGCTATTACTAAAGATGGTATCTACACAAGTAATCGAAACATTGGTCGCTACACCGTTCATGAGTCTACCCTTGTTCATATGCCGATTTACTATCGTACACCTGAAGAAGTGGCTGACAAGGAGTTTGTTAAGGCCATGTATATTGACGAACCTGAAATTCTTGATGCAGCCATTGCCAAACTTCCACAGGAATTTTATGATCGCTTTACAATCGTAAAATCAACGCCATTTTACCTAGAAATTCTCAAGAAAACAGCCAACAAAGGGATCGCGGTTACACACCTTGCTGAAAAACTTGGTCTTACTAAAGAAGAAACAATGGCTATTGGAGACGAAGAAAATGACCGTGCCATGCTGGAGGTCGTCGGATCTCCTGTCGTTATGGAAAATGGAAATCCAGAAATCAAGAAAATTGCTAAATACATCACAAAATCAAATGATGAATCCGGTGTCGCTTACGCTATTAGAAAGTGGGTTCTAAACTAATATGTTTACCTATAAAATTGGACTCAGCACTTCTGAGCATGACCGCTTTGTTATTGATAGTCCTCAAACCAACTTATTACAAAGTAGCTCATGGGCAAAAATCAAGGATGGTTGGGGCAATGATCGTCTAGGTTTCTATCGAGATGAGAAACTTGTTGCCGTCGCTAGTGTTCTTATTCAACCACTACCTCTTGGATTCTCTATGATTTACATTCCACGCGGTCCTATCATGGACTACCAGGATAAAGAGTTGTTATCTTTTGTCATAACTTCACTTAAAAAATATGCCAAAACAAAACGTGCTCTCTTTGTTAAATTTGATCCAAGTCTCTTTGTCACTAAAAATTTGATTTCTCAAGAAGTTAACATCAATGAAGATACTTTGGCAATTGCCAAAGATATCCAAGCTCTGGGCGTTGAATGGACTGGTCTCACCGAAGATATGGCTGAAAATATTCAACCACGCTTCCAGGCAAATATTTATAAGGAAGATTTTACTGAGGAACAGCTATCTAAAAGTACTAAGCAAGCTATTCGCACTGCTCGAAACAAAGGCATTTCAGTTCAATTTGGTGGCACTGAGCTGCTAGACCAATTTGCAGATCTAATGAAAAAAACAGAGGCTCGTAAGAACATTCATCTTCGTGGGATTGATTACTATGAAAAGTTGTTGACTACTTACCCAGAATCTTCTTACATTACACTCTCAACACTAGATTTGCCAGCTCGCCTCAAAGATCTTAATAAACAACTTGAAAAGAATATTGCCGACGCTGCCAAGTTTACAGAAAAAACCAAACCTGGAAAAATTGAGAACAATAAAGAAGAGTACAAGAGACTTTCAGAAGAAATCGCCTTCCTTCAAGAAAAGGTTGATGTTGGTAACAAAATTGTTCCACTCTCAGGTACCTTAGTTCTGGAATTTGGAAATACATCTGAGAATATATATGCGGGAATGGACGAAGACTATCGTCGTTACCAACCTGCCATTTTGACATGGTTTGAAACTGCGAATCACGCTTTCGAACGCGGTGCCGAGTGGCAAAACATGGGAGGAATTGAAAATTCTCTAGATGGTGGCTTGTACAAATTCAAGTCAAAATTTAACCCACGCATTGAACAATTCATTGGGGAATTCAACCTTCCTGTTAGCCCATTCTATGGCCTAGCCAACTTTGCCTATAAAGTCCGTAAAAAATTACGTAGCAAACATTAATGGATAATAGTTAAAATGAGACTTCCTTTCGGAAACCTCATTTTTTTATCTTTTATTCGTCTTTATCAGGAATAACCTTAAACAAGTAATAAGTGATAAAGAGCGTCAGGCAAAAGAGCGCAATTTTCACCCAAATAATAGGCGCGAAAACTATCGATATTCCCATCAAAACATAGATTTGGATAATGATTTTTTCTTTCGTTCTTTGGCAATCGATTTTGTTTCCCGAAAATCGGCGACATAAGTTTGGTAAAGTTTGGTATTATATAACCATTTCTCAAAACGTTTGGAACTTCTAGCAAAACAAGCGATGGCTAAAACTAGAAAAGGTGTTGTGGGTAAGATAGGTAGAGGAATTCCAAGAATTCCCAAACCAAGCGACACCATCCCTAACGAGAGATACATTATTTTCATATATACTGTCCTTTTAAAAAGCCACACTAAACTATTAGTGCAGCTCTTCTGCTATTATTCTAAATATCTGTTAGTGGGGTCACCGTATCTGGTGAGGTACCAAAAATCTTAAAGTCAGTTCCAACACCAAAGTCAGCGCGAGCCAGCTGATTTTCCATCGTCATGTGGGCCAATTCCTTGATATTATTTTCTTTGGAAAGGTGACCCAGATAAATCTTTTTAGTTTTATTACCGATGGTACGAATCATAGCATCGGCTCCATCCTCATTACACAAGTGACCCTGATCAGAGAGGATACGTTGCTTGGTTGACCAAGGATAAGAACCTGCT
Source organism: Streptococcus sp. FSL L8-0526 (assembly GCF_038007145.1). NCBI lineage: Bacteria > Bacillati > Bacillota > Bacilli > Lactobacillales > Streptococcaceae > Streptococcus > Streptococcus sp. FSL L8-0526. The sequence continues at coordinate 1,206,583 of NZ_JBBOWP010000001.1, read as the reverse complement.
CTCAAGATTTCAACATCATGATTAGATTCAATCAGATAGCCATCAGCATTTTCAATAAGACCCGCCATACGGTCTGAAACATAGCCTGTATCCGTCAACATGACAAAGCTCTTTCCGTCTTTCATAAAGCGGTAAAATTGTGGATCAATGGCATCATGACTAACTCCGAAAGATTCAATGTCGATATCACCAAAGGTTAGAAGCTTATCGCGAGAAAAAACATGTTTCTGACTATTATTAACCTTACCTAGCATATTCTTACTATCCATAATTTGCCAGGTTTTCTCATTGGCGTAGATATCCATGCCGTATTTACGAGCTAAAACACCTACACCATGGATATGGTCCTTGTGTTCATGCGTTATTAAGATAGCATCAAGATCACTTGGATCGCGGTCAATCTCCGCTAGCAAACTCGTAATTTTTTTTCCTGATAAACCAGCATCCACTAGAATCTTCTTTTCTGGAGTTTCCAAATAAAAGGAATTCCCGGTTGACCCTGAAGCCAAAATACTATATTTAAACCCTAATTCTAAGGTCATTTCTACTACATCTCCCATTCATCGACCATCATTGCGTCCTGGTCATATGGAAGGACAATTGTAAAAGTTGACCCCTTACCATACTCACTCTTAGCCCAAATGAAGCCATTATGTTGTTTAACAATTTCTTTTGCAATGGACAAGCCAAGTCCTGTTCCACCCTGAGCACGACTTCTGGCCTTATCAACACGGTAAAAACGGTCAAAAATCAGAGGTAAATCTTTTTTAGGAATTCCTAAACCTTGGTCGGAAATAGAAACAATCAACTGAGAATCTGTCGTTTTCATAGATACTGTAATTTTCCCACCATCGGGAGAATACTTGATGGCATTATTAAGTATATTATCTATGACCTGGGTCATCTTATCAGTATCAATTTCCACCCAAATAGAGTTTACTGGGTAATCTCGAATGATTTCATAAGACTTACCTGGATCAGTTTCTTGACTCTTAATTTGACCAAACCGATTCAAGATATAGGTCATAAAGGCTGTAAAGTTTGTCATTTCAACATTAAGCTGTGTGCTCTTATTGTCAATTCGAGATAATGCCAAGAGGTCAGAAATCATACGCATCATGCGGTTGGTTTCATCTAAAGAAACTTTGATAAAGTTTGGAGCAATCTCTTCGTTGAGAGCACCATCATCAAGCGCTTCAAGATAGGATTTCACAGAAGTTAAAGGCGTCCGCAATTCGTGACTAACATTTGACACGAAAAGACGGCGTTCGCGCTCTTCTTTTTCCTGCTCAGTGGCATCATGAAGAACAGCTACCAGACCTGAAATAAAACCAGATTCCTTACGAATTAATGCAAAATTAACACGTAGCGTTACAAATTCATCGTTAGCATCTCGACGCGACAGATGGATTTCGGGTGTCTTAGACAACAATTCACTATAGGTATAGGGATTCTCACCATCTAATATATCCAAAATAGACATCTGAGTCGCAGTTTCGCGATCTAAATTCAACAAGCGTTGGGCAGTACTATTAATCATGGTAATCTGACCAAGGCGATTGGTCGCAATAACCCCGTCACTCATGTACGAAAGGACAGATGATAAGCGGTTTTTTTCCTGGGCTAGATTTTCATGTGTCAAACGAAAGACTTCCGACAAATCATTCAAGCTATTAGCTAGCTCTAAAAGCTCTGAATCTCCCTTTATGCGTAATTTTTCATTATAATTACCTGCCATAAGGGATTTGACTCTCTTAGTCAACTTTCGGATATTTTTGACTTGTTGATAATCACGATAAGCTAGAAAAATGAAATAGAAAGCAACAAAGAGGAGCGTAAAGAGTAAGGCTAGTTCAAAGCTTGTAATATTTAAGCCAATACTAGTCATAATTCTTCATGTAATAACCGACACCACGACGCGTCAAGATATATTCAGGACGGCTAGGTGTATCTTCAATCTTTTCACGCAGACGACGAATCGTTACGTCCACAGTACGAACATCCCCAAAATAGTCATAGCCCCAAACGGTTTCAAGCAAATGTTCACGCGTCATAACTTGTCCCATATGAGTTGCCAAATGGAAGAGTAACTCAAATTCACGGTGGGTCAACTCAACTTCGTTTCCACGTTTTTTAGCAACAAAGGCATCCGGAACAATAATCAACTCACCAATTGAAATTTCTTGCTTGCCAAAGTTAGAGTTATCTTCTACTGCAGTTTCAATTGTTTCTGTACGACGCAAGTGGGCTTTAATACGTGCCAACAATTCACGGTTAGAAAATGGCTTAGTTACATAGTCGTCTGCCCCAATTTCTAATCCGATAACCTTATCAAACTCACTATCTTTAGCTGAAAGCATGATAATTGGTGTGTGGCTCGTTTTACGGATTTCCTTGACAACTTCCAAACCATCCAGTTCAGGCAACATCAAGTCCAGAATAACCAAGTCTGGTTTTTCAGCTTCAAATTGTTCCAAAGCTTCACGACCATCAAAGGTCGTAACCACTTCATAACCCTCCTTAGTAAGGTTAAACTTGATGATATCGGAGATTGGTCTTTCATCATCAACAACTAGAATTTTTTTCATATAAATACCTCATCGGTTTTCTTAAGTCATTCAATTTAGTAAAGCCAAAAACTTTACACATCAAACATATTATACCAAAAAATAGGTCGAGGACCAAGTTTTGACTATGCCTTTGTAGCTGATATATAAGCTTTCTTTACATTTTCATTAATGAGCAATCACCAACCTCCCTTAGACTAAACATCTCTGACTTTTACAACACCTACAGTAGAATAAATAGTTCTGGTACATTAAGTTACAAAATATGAAATTAACCATCATTTTAACTTGTTTCGTACTTAATTTTACAACCTCTAACAACCTCTCGTTACCCCAGCAAACAATGGTAACAAGCTAGTGAAGACAGTACTCATCCTAATGCCGATTTTATTTTTCTATATCTATATCGTAAAATTGGTTAACCATATCAAAAAAACCGAACATTTCACAAAAATATTCGGATTTTTGACTTTAAACTCATATTATGCTAGAATTATGGACATGTTAGAAAATCTAACAAGCAAATCCATTATAGGAGGCTGTTATGGCACTTATCGAATTTAAAAATGTCAATAAATATTACGGAGATTATCATGCTCTTCGTGATATCAATTTAGAAATTGACAAAGGACAGGTTGTGGTTATCTTGGGACCTTCTGGTTCTGGAAAATCAACCCTTATCCGTACTATCAATGCTTTGGAACCAATCGACGAGGGTACCCTGATCGTTAACGGACATAATATTACTGAGGCATCTGCTAAGGAATTGGTAGAATTGCGTAAGGAAGTAGGTATGGTCTTCCAACACTTCAACCTCTACCCTCACAAAACCGTTCTTGAAAATGTAACCTTAGCACCAATCAAGGTTCTCGGAATTAGTAAGGCAGAGGCGGAGAAGACAGCTGAAAAATTCCTTCGCTACGTTAACATGTGGGACAAGAAAGATTCTTATCCTGGTATGCTTTCTGGTGGGCAAAAACAACGTGTCGCCATCGCTCGTGGTCTTGCCATGAAACCTAAACTTTTGCTTTTTGACGAACCGACATCAGCTCTTGACCCAGAGTCTATCGGTGATGTTCTTGCTGTTATGCAAAAACTTGCCAAAGGTGGTATGAACATGGTAGTTGTTACCCACGAAATGGGCTTTGCTCGTAGTGTGGCTGACCGTATCATTTTCATGGCTGAAGGTCAGGTCCTTGTAGACACTACGGATGTCGAAGGCTTCTTCAACAATCCAACTGAACCTCGTGCAGCTAAGTTCCTCTCTAAAATTATCAACCACAACTCTGATAAAGTCTCAGTAGATGCCTAAGGAGGTGGCCTATGATTTTCAAAAAAATCTTACGTTACCTAACAGCCGTAAGCTTGGTGATTGCTACTGTTTTTCTGATCACAAATCACAAAACTGAGGCAGAAGATACTAGCAAACTCCTAGATAGTAAGGCCGTCCAAAAGATCGTTAATCGAGGAACACTTAATGTTGGTGTTAAACAAGATGTCCCTAACTTTGGTTACTATTCTGCTAAGACCAATAGATACGAAGGTTTGGAAGTTGACCTTGCTAAAAAGATTGCTGATGAGTTGAAAGTAAAAGTGAATTACATTCCAGTAACGACACAAACCCGTGAACCTCTTATGGATAACGGTACTATTGACTTACTTATCGCTACTTATACTATCAATGATGAACGTAAGGCTTCTTATGCCATCTCAAATCCTTACTACCATGATCAAATTGGTTTCTTAGTCCTAAAGGATTCAGGTATTAACAAAATCTCTGATTTGAATGGTAAGACTATCGGGGTTGCTCAAGGGGCATCAACTAAAGCCGCCTTGCAAGAATATGCCTCAGCCCATAATCTTAAGTTCAACTACGTTCAACTTGGTTCTTACCCGGAATTGGCTGTATCTCTTTACGCCCACCGTGTGGATGCTTTCTCAGTGGATAAATCTATCCTCTCTGGATATGAAAGTAGGAAAACTAAAATATTGAACGAAGGTTTCAAAACACAAGATTATGGTATTGCTTCAAGCAAGTCTAACCAAGAGTTGATTGACTATATCAACGATTTGCTAGCTAAATGGCAAAAAGATGGAAGTCTTCAAAAACTCTACGATAAATATAATTTGAAACCTGCTAAGGCTGAAAATAAATAGAAAGGAGACCTGAATTTATGTATCTTTTGACTGAAACGGTTAGTCCTTTCGCTCTCGAACGTTGGGCTGCTTTCTTTGCTAACTTTGGCCAATTTGCCAAAGGATTCTTATACACCCTTGGCATTTCTATCGGTGCCTTGATTGTAGCACTTCTACTTGGATTGATTTTTGGTGTTATGAGTTCGACTCATAACAAGGTACTTCGTGGTATTTCACGTGTTTATGTCGAAATCTTCCAAAATACCCCTTTGCTAGTACAATTCGTAGTTGTCTTTTATGGTATTTCGATTTTGACTGATGGTCATGTCATGATTCCAACTTCCTTGACGGCTATCCTTTGTGTAGGAGTCTACACAGGAGCTTATATTTCTGAAATTATTCGTACAGGTATCGAGGCAGTTCCTAAAGGTCAAACAGAAGCAGCTTTGTCCCAAGGGTTCACCTACGCTGATACCATGCGTTTCATCATCTTACCTCAAGCTGTCCGTACTATCTTGCCACCATTGACCAACCAAGTGGTTAACTTGATTAAAAACACTTCTACGGTTGCCATTATTTCTGGAGCAGATATCATGTTCACTGCTAAGGCTTGGGCTTATGATACAACTAACTACGTGCCCGCCTTTGCTGGGGCTGCTTTCCTCTACTTTATCATGTGTTTCCCTCTAGCCACATGGGCACGTCGTAAAGAAGAACAAAATAAGAAAGCTTACTAAGGAGGTCCATTATGTCAGAAGTTTTATCAGCTACTAACCTTAAATTCTTAGCACAAGGAATGTGGACAACCCTTTACTTGTCTTTCTTCATCATCGTGCTGTCTACCTTATTTGGAACTATTCTCGCGGTCATGCGTAACGGAAAGAATCCTATTCTTCGTTGGATTGCTTCTATCTACATTGAGTTCGTTCGTAACGTTCCTAACTTGCTTTGGATTTTCATTATCTTCTTGGTCTTCCAACTCAAGTCTACAGCGGCAGGTATTACCTCGTTCACGGTCTTCACATCGGCTGCCTTGGCGGAAATCATTCGTGGAGGACTTAACTCTATCGACCCTGGACAAACGGAAGCCGGCTTGTCTCAAGGATTTAACAACAGACAAATCTTTATTTATATTATCTTCCCACAAGCTATTCGTAAAATGTTACCATCTATCATTTCTCAATTCGTAACGGTTATCAAAGATACTTCTTTCCTTTACTCTGTTATCGCCTTGCAAGAATTGTTTGGTAAGAGCCAGATTCTGATGGGTCGTTACTACGAACCAAGCCAAATCTTTACTTTATACGGTATTCTGGCTTTATCCTATTTTGTGGTTAACTTTGCTATCTCTAGCTACTCTCGCTATCTCTCTAAACAATGGGAGCAAGCTAGAGAATAAAAAACTCACCTTGGGGTGGTTTTTTATTTGGCTCTTTGTCAACTGTAGTGGGTAGATGAAAAGCTAACACCTAGAGAGGACGAACTTCGCTCTCTCTTTCTTTATGTTCAAAGCAATCAAAACCCATTTTTTAAAGTTTTCAAAGTTCCTGAAACCAAAGGCATTTCTCTTAATGACTTTGATGAGATTATTGGCGGCTTCCAGTTTGGCGTTAGAATAAGGCAATTCCATGGCGTTTAAAACCTTGTCTTTATCCTTTAAAAATGTCTTAAATACCATCTGGAAAATAGGATTAACAGTGGCTATTTCCTGTTCGATGAGACTGAAGAAATGATCTGAGTTTTTCTCTTGGAAATGGAACAAGAGAAATTGATAGAGTTCATAGTGCTGTCTGAGTTCATCTGAGTAGGATAGGAGTTTTTCTAGGATTTCCTTGTTAGTCAAATGCATTCGAAACATAGGACGATAAAATCGTTTATCGCTGAGTTTACGGCTATCTTGTTGTATCAATTTCCAGTAACGTTTCAAGGCTCGGTATTCCTGCGATTTTCTGTCGAATTGATTCATAATTTGAATACGGACACGGTTCATATCACGACTAAGGTGTTGCACGATATGAAAGCGATCGAGTACAATTTTTGCATTCGGAAAAAGCTGTTTAGCAAGTTGATAATAGGGACTAAACATATCCATGGTAATCACTTTGACCCGATTTCTAACCTTTATAGGATAGCGTAGAAAGTGGTTTCGGATGGTTGCTTGAGTTCTTCCGTCGAGAATGACGATGACATTTAGGGAGTCGAAATCTTGAGCGATGAAGCTCATTTTCCCCTTCTTGAAGGCATACTCGTCCCAACTCATCACCTCAGATAGGGTATTCCAATCCTTTTCAAACTTGAACTCATTTAGCTTTCTCATAACTGACGATGTTGAAATTGATAGCCTGTGTGCAATATGTTTCATTGCTTGATTTTCGATGAGTAATTATGCGATTTTCTGGTTAACAGCGACAGAGATTTGGTGGTTCTTCTTGACAAGAGGAGTTTCAGCGACCGCCATTTTTCCGCAATCTTTACACTTGAAACGACGCTTTCGAAGACGGATAAGTAAAGGGTAGCCAGCAGTTTCTAAGTAGGGGATTTTAGAAGTTTTCTGGTAGTCGTACTTAGCCATTTGTCCCTTGCATTTTGGGCATTTAGGGGCTGTGTAGTCCAAGTGACCGTGCAGTTCTAAGTGAGTTCCCATATCATATTCATCAGTGATAGTGATATTTTTGTCTTTAATTCTGAGAAAATTTGTGATAAGATTTAGTTGTTCCATATGAACCCTTTCTAATGTGAGTTTCGTCGCTTTTCATTATAGGTCATATGGGACTTTTTGTATATACTCAAAAAGGCTCCATAATCTCTACAGTGGATTTACCCACTACAGAAATTATATAGCCAAGGTTCCTAAGCTGCTGTTTTTGTTTCTAGTAATTTATATTCAATGAAGATGCGGTTTCGGAAATTAGAAAAGTTGCGATAGCCATAGGCTGTCCGCTTGATGATCTTGATTTTATTATTAATCCCTTCCACTAATCCGTTTGAATAGTCGTAGCTCAGTGCGTTTACAATAGCTCTTTCGGATTGGCGGAATGTCTTCAAAGCTTGGTCCATCTTGGCAGAAAGCCCCCGTTGTTTCTCATGAATGAAGGACCGAAACAAATTCGGTTTCCGGTGCGTAACCGTAAAGACGATTGTTTGGTAGGCATTATAATTCAGGCGGAGACTCTCGTCCAAAGAAAGAATATAATCGATGATCCCTCGTTCCGTCACCGTTCCCTTGAAAAGTCTATGATAACGGTATTCTGTGCCATTCAACAGTTCTTCTTTTTTCAGAATCAATTTCCAATCTCTGTTAAAGAGAGAATGGATCAACAGGTTCAAAATTAGAGACTATCAACAGGCAAACCGCCTTTTTTTTGAATATATCGAGGCTTTTTACAATACAAAGAGAATTCACGGTTACTGCGGATATATGTCACCCAATGATTTTGAATCTTTATATGAAAAAACAAAAGATAGCAGATTACAATTAGCCGGCAAATTTGAGGACTTTTTTCTCATTTTAATTTGTACTAAATCTTGACATAGGACCACTAGTATGTTAAGATGATTATAGAATTGAAAGGAGTATTATTTTGATTACGAAAAATGAAAATGGATTTGGTTGGGGGAGTCTGCTGTTGGCAGTGCTGTTCTTTATTGCAGGCTGGACCGCCCTCAACAATCCGCTGACCACTTTGATTGCTATGGGGCTTATGTATGGGATTACTGCCATCGTACAGGGGGTTTCAGTCCTGATGTACTACTTTGAGATGAAAAGGGTGCTGCCCGGTTATCCTTGGTACTTGATCCTGATTGGCGTATTGGACTTGCTGGTTGGCCTTTATTTGGTGTTCAATCCGGCTATCAGTGTGATGTTCCTGCCGATGTTGTTTGTGATTTGGTTCCTCATCGACTCCATCATGAACATTTTCCTGGCCTTCCGCTTGAAGGATAGCCAGAGGAGCTGGTTCTGGGTGCGACTCACCTTGGGTATCCTGGGGGTCGTGATCGGGTTTGCCTTGGCGGCGAACTTGTTAGCCGCCATCATTTCCGTCACCTACTTGATCGCGTTCTACTTCTTCACCGGCGCCATCATCAAGCTGATTGACGCGTTTGTCTAGTTGGCTTCTTCGGCTCTTTGTCAAATAGGACTGACGGCTCAATTATGGTCCGTATCACAAGAAATAGCTTTTTCTTGTGATACGGACTTTTTTTGGCTCTTTGTCAACTGTAGTGGATAGATTAAAAGCTAACACCTAGAGAGGACGAACTTCGTCCTCTCTTTCTTTATGTTCAATGCAATCAAAATCCGTTTTTTAAAGTTTTCAAAGTTCCTGAAACCAAAGGCATTTCTCTTAATGACTTTGATGAGATTATTGGTAGCTTCCAGTTTGGCGTAGGAATAAGGCAATTCCATGGCGTTTAAAACCTTGTCTTTATCCTTTAAAAATGTCTTAAATACCATCTGGAAAATAGGATTAACAGTGGCTATTTCCTGTTCGATGAGACTGAAGAAATGATCTGAGTTTTTCTCTTGGAAATGGAACAAGAGAAATTGATAGAGTTCATAGTGCTGTCTGAGTTCATCTGAGTAGGATAGGAGTTTTTCTAGGATTTCCTTGTTAGTCAAATGCATTCGAAACATAGGACGATAAAATCGTTTATCGCTGAGTTTACGGCTATCTTGTTGTATTAATTTCCAGTAACGTTTCAAGGCTCGGTATTCCTGCGATTTTCTGTCGAATTGATTCATAATTTGAATACGGACACGGTTCATATCACGACTAAGGTGTTGCACGATATGAAAGCGATCAAGTACAATTTTTGCATTCGGAAAAAGCTGTTTAGTAAGTTGATAATAGGGACTAAACATATCCATGGTAATCCACTTTGACACGATTTCTAACCTTTCTAGGATAGCGTAGAAAGTGGTTTCGGATGGTTGCTTGAGTTCTTCCGTCGAGAATGACGATGACATTTAGGGAGCCGAAATCTTGAGCGATGAAGCTCATTTTCCCCTTCTTGAAGGCATACTCGTCCCAACTCATCACCTCAGGTAGGGTATTCCAATCCGTTTCAAACTTGAACTCATTTAGCTTTCTCATAACTGACGAGGTTGAAATTGATAGCCTGTGTGCAATATGTTTCATTGCTTGATTTTCGATGAGTAATTATGCGATTTTCTGGTTAACAGCGACAGAGATTTGGTGGTTCTTCTTGACAAGAGGAGTTTCAGCGACCGCCATTTTTCCGCAATCTTTACACTTGAAACGACGCTTTCGAAGACGGATAAGTAAAGGGTAGCCAGCAGTTTCTAAGTAGGGGATTTTAGAAGTTTTCTGGTAATCGTACTTAGCCATTTGTCCCTTGCATTTTGGGCATTTAGGGGCTGTGTAATCCAAGTGACCGTGGAGTTCTAAGTGAGTTCCCATATCATATTCATCAGTGATAGTGATATTTTTGTCTTTAATTCTGAGAAAATTTGTGATAAGATTTAGTTGTTCCATATGAGTCTTTCTAAAATGATAGTTTGAGCACTTTTCATTATAGGTCATATGGGACTTTTTGTATATACTCAAAAAGGCTCCATAATTTCCATGGTGGATTTACCCACTACAGAAATTATATAGCCTTTTATTTGTCTAGATACTAAAAACGACTCCACTCGGAGTCGTTTTTCTTCAATTCACCGTTACTTTTCCTGAATAGTAATCTAGGGTTATTCCCTCTTGTACATTTGGAACAAAGACATTAAACTCAAGTGATCCGTCTGCTGACTTAGCTTCAAGATGTGTTCCTGATGGAATGAGGTTCTCTCCTTCATAAATCAAGGTCACACGATAACGAACACGTTTGTTTTTATCCAGAGCTTTTCGTACTAGGCTTTCATAATAGTTTTGACCTGTAGAATTATCGCTATATGCTTGATTTGCCCAAGCAGTTTGAACAGCAATATTCTCTGGATTTGAAGTCGAGGCATCAAATCCTTTCAAACCACCTATCAGTGCATAACCTAGCAAATGGCCTCTATCTACGGCATGGCTATACTCTCCTGATAAATTTTGAACCTGGTGCCATCCAGCTGGTGTCCAAGAGGTTGAACCATTCCCTGTTTCTTGACGATTTTTGTACTGTCTAGTTGCTTTACTTAATAAGGCATTAGCAACTGTAGGAACAGTTTGTCCTTGAACCGTTTTGACTTGGTTATTAGCATAAGGTTGGCTTGATACCTTAGCATTTAGATTCGTCTTATTTCCATTAATAATATAGGCTCCAGCTCCATTCCATTCCAAGGAATTACCCAGTTGGCTTTTGACTGAACTAGTCATTACTGTCTCAGCAAGCTGCTCTTGTGGTGTAGACTGACTATTTGTTAAATCATTAGATTTAATGGATTTATTAGATTTTCCTGAAACTAGGCTTGCTACTTGTCTGATAGGATTATCAGGCGAGAGCTTGTTGCTGGTTCCTAGGTAACCTAAAACAGCTATCAAAGCTGCTATTATTAATGTGACGAACTGACGTTTCTGTTTATTTGTCAAAGATGTTTTTCCTTTTGCCATTCTTCTCTTTCTTTGATAAAAATGTCATGACGAAAGGAGTGGGGCGACTGCCCACTCCCCCTTATTTTCCTGTAAATTTAGCAATAATTGCCTGCCAGGATTCTGGTTTTAAGATGCTAATAGGATCCTTGCCTTCACCCAATACGGAATAGCCAATCATTAAACCGATAGCTAGAGAAGCAAGGCTAATTAAACATACAATCAAAACAAGTAATAATTGACGAAAAACATAGCCTTTACCAGTTTCCATACTATGCCTCACTTACACGTGAAATTTGGGCTCCTAGTTTAGCCAGTTTCTCATGGAATTTATAGTAACCACGATCCAAGTGTGTCAATTTCCCAACAGTTGTTGTTCCTTCAGCAACCATCCCTGTGAGGATAAGGGCTGCAGAAGCTCGAAGGTCAGTAGACATAACTCGCGCTCCTTGAAGTGGCAAACCACCGTGAATCATTGCAGTATCACGAAGGATTTCAGAATGAAGCCCCATACGACGCATTTCCTCTAAATGTTGGAAGCGATTCTCGAAGACTGTTTCACTCATGCTTGATTCACCTTTCACAACTGCCATAAGAGCCGTAAATTGAGCCTGCATGTCAGTTGGAAAACCTGGGTGAGGTAGGGTTTTAACCGCTACAGGTTTCAATTTCGAAACATCAGATTTAACACGAATGCCTCTTTCTTCTTCCTTAACGTCGACACCCATTTCCAATAATTTAGAAATCAAAGGACGGTTATGTTTCCAGATAGCATCCTTAATAAGAACATTGCCAGAAGTCATGGCTGCTGCTACCATAAAAGTACCTGCTTCAATACGGTCCTGAACAACCGCATGTTGCGTACCATGAAGAGATTTAACACCTTTAATCACAAGTGTTTCAGTTCCAGCACCTTTGACATCTGCCCCCATCTCGTTAAGAAGAATAGCCAAGTCAACGATTTCCGGTTCACGCGCAGCATTTTCAATGGTAGTGACTCCATCAGCTAAAGTGGCTGCCATCATAAGGTTCTCAGTGGCACCAACTGATGGGAAGTCCATATAAATAGTTGCACCTTTAAGTTTTTCTGCTGTCGCGGTGATATCACCACCAACTTGGGTAATTTTAGCACCCATCGCTTCCAAGCCTTTAAAGTGGAGGTCAATAGGACGACTACCAATCGTACAACCCCCAGGCATTGAGACCTTAGCATGACCATTACGAGCAAGAATAGGGCCAAGTACTACGATAGACGCACGCATCTTGCTGACATACTCATATGGTGCCTGATCTAAAATCTCTCCACTAGCATCAACTACAACAGTATTATTTTCTTCGTCAAAGTCTACTGCAATATCCAAGCCACGAACCACATTATTCATGGTGTAAACATCTGACAAGATTGGAACATTAGTCAAGGTTGTCTGACCTTCCGAAGCCAAAATAGTTGCCGCTAACAACGGAAGAACAGCGTTTTTAGCACCTTCAATGACAACCTCACCACTTAATTGAGTGTTGCCACCCTTCACAATAATTTTATCCATAAGGATTCCTTTCAAGGATTAATTTCGTATTTTTTTGTATTATATCAAAACTCAATTAAAATCACTAATTTAAGAAATCGAGCTAGCCATATTCTGTCCAAAAGCTAAAACTGACAGAATAAAGGAGCTGACAAGATAGCCTAAGGCAATGCTGATAAAAAGCAAGAAAAGTTTCAACTTACCAGTATTTTCGATAGGATTTTTGATCAATTTTGCCCAATCAAAGAGACTAATCAGCATATGGTAGCTCAATCCAATAAATACTAGGTGACTCGTCAAAGTGACGAATTGATTAATAATAGTCATGATTTCATTATACCATAGAAAGCTAGTCTAAAACATAAAAAGAGGGTGAGACAGTTCTAAACCTATAATCATTTAGTGACTGTTTTCACACCTCTTTTCTTTATTTCTGAGGCGACTAGATTAGGGTTGTTTTAAAAAATCTAGTGCTTGTCCTACTCCCTATAGGCTATGATTTCCTAGACTAAGTTTAGTCTTCATAACCATTTGGATTTGTTGTTTGCCAACGCCAAGAATCTCTGACCATATCTTTCAAGGTCTTCTTAGCTTCCCAGCCGAGAACTTCTTTGGCCTTTTCAGGAGACGCATAGCAAGTCGCAATATCACCAGCGCGACGCCCTTGAATACGGTAAGGGATAGTAACCTTGTTTTCAGCTTCGAATGTCTTAACGAGATCCAAAACACTATAACCGTGTCCAGTACCCAAGTTGAAAATCTCAGCACCTTTGTGGCTCAAATTATATTTGACGGCAGCCAAGTGACCTGATGCCAAGTCAAGAACGTGAATGTAGTCACGGACACCTGTACCATCCGGAGTCGGATAATCATTACCAAAGACATTAAGCTCAGGAAGTTTACCGATAGCAACTTGTGTAATATATGGCATAAGATTGTTTGGAATACCGTTTGGCAATTCACCAATCAAACCACTCTCATGAGCTCCGATAGGATTGAAATAACGAAGATTTGTGACAGACCATGACGGATCTGAAGCAGCTACGTCTGTAAGAATTTGTTCCATCATCAACTTAGTGTAACCGTATGGGTTGATAGCTGATGTTGGCATATCTTCCGTCATCGGAGAAGGATTATTAGTTCCATATACTGTTGCACTTGAGCTGAAGACAATGTTTTTGACATCGTATTCCTTCATTTTTTCAAGGAGGGTGATGGTACCACTGATATTGTTTTTATAATATTTCAAAGGTTTTTGAACAGACTCACCAACTGCTTTAAAGGCCGCAAAGTGAATGACCAATTCAATATCTTCTTTTGTAAAAACCTTATCCAAAAATTCTGTATCTAAAATTGAACCTTGATAGAATGGGAACTTCTTACCTGTAATCTTTTCCAAGCGTTCAAGGACTGCTGGAGAGCTGTTTGAAAAGTCATCAACCAAGACGACATCAAAACCTGCATTAAGGAGTTCGACAGTGGTGTGACTACCGATGTAGCCAGCTCCTCCTGTAATTAAAATAGACATAAGTATTTCCTTTCTTACTTGTCAGCGCTTTTTTTATCCTTTTGAACTGTTGCTAATTTAGGCATAAATTCTCTTTCAAAACCTTTTATTGCGAAATGAACTGAAGGCTCTTGTGTCATTGGAGAAATAATTCCGAGCTTCACTTGATAATTCTGATTTTTTGAATAAGCAAAACTTGCCTTAAGCTCAGCGGTTTGATTTGGAAGTAATTCTGACAAACGGCAGTCAAGATCTTGCGATTGAACAACCTTACCACTAGCATCACACAAATATAATACCACAGGCCAATCGCCATATAAAGGGGCTACCCCTGAATTTTCTAAATTAAGGGTAATATCAAGCTTATTTTCTCCTTTGGAGATTGTCAAGCGTGATACCCAGAGGCGATACCCCATATTCTTCAAAAGCTCCTTGTAAGCTGCTTGTCCGTCACCGATATCTTCAGCCACCTTTGGCCCTAAAAATGTCAAATGCGATGCTTTAGCCTCTTCTTGAAGCTCTGATAGATTATTTACAAGTAGGTTAGACCTTGTATTTATTTTCTCTTGAAAACACTTTAGTAATCTGATTAAATCCTCAATCTCCCCTGAACTTTCATGTTCATAATTGAGGTATTCCGAAAGATAGATGATTTGATCATAATCATGAAATTCAAAAACATCTTCTAGCTGATCATTTTCATAATATTTGGTATAAACTGTTAATTTTATTTTTACGAGAGCACTTTACACCTGTATGACCAAAAATAAAAACCGCTTGATTAAGAAGCGTTTTCAAAACGAAATCGCTTCTTAATCAAGCAGTATTACCAACTATCAGTATGTTCATAAACTTCTACCCACATTTAAAAGTGTCCCCTTAACTACACTTTTTACCCATTATAATCATTAGACCTCGGTATTTTCCTATAACATTAGGACTACAATGTAATATCTTTCTTGAGCAAGCTCTGTAGAAACCAAATCTCTCTCCCCAATGAGAAAAGACACAACCTCCACCAGACTCCTAGCTCTGTAGGTATAAACATTTTAGAAAAATAAGGAAGAACATGATTAATCTAAGCAAACATTAACTAAAATTAATATTATTAAAAATAAATTGAATTGACTAACTAAATATCCTGTTTTGTTGATTAGTTTCCCCAAAAAATCACAAACTCACCAAAGTGTTTTAGATTATCTAACACCTGTAAAACTATATATAGGTGTTTCTCTTACTCTATCAATCTAAAATAACTCTAGTTTTATATTTACATCGTCACTTTTATTATAACAATTTATTCTTATTTTTCAAATGATTTCAGTGTTTTTCAGCTAAGAAAATTATTAATGGTTAGTGTCCTTAAGCCTATCATTTTAAACATCTAAAAGTTTCAGTAAAGTCTTAAATCAGAAAATTCATATTATTTATAATGGAAACAAAAAAACAGAATTCAAAAATTTAAATTCTGTTAGATTTAAAATTATTAAATTTCATATAATATTAGATATATTTTAAGCTTCTACAGCTGCTTTTAGTGCATCTACCTTGTCCAATTTTTCCCATGGAAGATCAACATCTGTACGTCCCATGTGACCGTATGCCGCTGTTTGACGGTAGATAGGACGTTTTAGATCAAGCATTTGAATGATACCAGCTGGACGCAAGTCAAAGAGATCACGGACAGCAGATTCAAGTTTTCTCTCAGCAACTGTTGCCGTTCCGAAGGTATCAACACGGACAGATACTGGGTTAGCAACACCAATAGCATAAGCCAATTGTACTTCTGCTTTCTTAGCAAGACCAGCAGCTACAATGTTTTTGGCAATATAACGAGCGGCATACGAAGCTGATCGATCGACCTTAGTTGCATCCTTACCAGAGAAGGCACCACCACCGTGTCTTGAGTAACCACCATAAGTATCAACAATAATCTTACGACCAGTCAAACCAGAATCCCCTTGGGGACCACCGATTACAAAACGACCTGTTGGATTGATGAAGAACTTGGTATCTTCATCCAAGTATTCTGCAGGAATAACTGCCTTAATGACTTTTTCAATGACATCCTGACGAATTTGGTCGTTAGTCGCTTCAGGATCATGTTGTGTTGAAATAACAACTGTATCGACACGGACAGGTTGATCATTTTCATCATACTCAACGGTAACCTGAGATTTAGCATCTGGACGAAGGTAGGAAATCTCACCAGATTTACGCAAATCTGCCAATTTTTTTACTAATTTATGTGAAAGACTAACTGGAAGCGGCATAAATTCTGGAGTTTCATCAATAGCGAAACCAAACATAAGACCCTGGTCACCTGCTCCGATAAGATCAAGTGAATCTTGGTCACCAGTTCCACGAACTTCAAGTGATTCATTAACACCTTGAGCAATATCTGGAGATTGTTCGATCAATGATGGGTGAACCCCAACAGATTCTGCTGCAAAGCCGTATTCTGCATTATTATAACCAATTTCAGCGATAGTATCACGAACCACACGGTTAATGTCCACATAAGCTGTTGTAGAAACCTCACCAAAAATATGGACAGAACCAGTGTAAACAGCTGTTTCTGCTGCTACATGGGCGTCTGGATCTTCTGCTAAAATCGCATCGAGAATGGCATCTGAAATTTGGTCTGCAATTTTATCTGGATGTCCCTCAGATACTGATTCAGACGTGAAAAGTTTACGTTCTGACATATAAAATGTCCCCCTTTTAATATGAAAAATAGTATTAGATAGCACGGAGATTTAACCGCCTCCTAATAGATAAAACGCTATACTCCACAAAGAGCTCAGCGCCGTTAAAAAGTTACAAAGAACCAGCAACCATGCTAGGATGACTGCTGCCTTATCGGGACTTAATAACTAAATTTCATTATATCACTTTTTTCTTGTCTAGTCACATAGTTATTAATTATCAAATCTTATCAATATTTTATGTCGAGCAATTTACTGGTTTTTGTATTATACTTAGATTATGAAAACTTATGAACGTGTTTATGAAATATTAGCAAAGAGTCCTGATTTTGTTACTGGAGAAAGCCTCGCCAAAGAGCTTGGTATCTCACGAACAGCCATTTGGAAAGCCATTCAGTCACTTCAGAATCAAGGTGTTGTTATTACAAGTATCCGAAAAAAAGGCTACCATTTAGAAAAGGGGGATATTCTTCTTTCTCAAGAGATTTCTAAGCAACTCAACTTTCCTGTCTACTTTAATCCCGACTCCACCTCTACACAACTTGATGCTAAACATGGTATGGAAAGACAATATCCTGCTCCTAGCCTTTATCTTGCGTCTAATCAAAGATCAGCTAAGGGACGCTTTGAACGTCACTTTCATACAAGTCCTCACGGTGGTATCTATATGAGTATTCACCTTAAGCCAAACTGTCACTTTAGTGAGTTACCACCTTATACCATGATGGTGGCTGCTTCCATTGTCAAAGCCATTCAGCGCCTTACAGGCATAGATACAGACATCAAATGGGTCAACGATATCTATCTGAACAACAAAAAAATAGCTGGTATTCTTACCGAAGCCATCAGTTCTATCGAATCTGGATATATCACAGATGTCATTATCGGTGTAGGACTTAATTTTTCAATTAGCGATTTTCCTAAAGAAATAGCTACTAAAGCAACTAGCCTTTTTCAAAATGAGCAACCCACAATCACTCGGAATCAGCTCATTTCAGAAATTTGGAAGCTCTTTTTAACCATTCCTACTACTGATTTGGTCAAAGTGTATAAAGAAAAGTCCCTTGTTTTAGACAAACAAGTGACTTTTGAGCAAGCTGGAAAGGCTTACAGTGGTATTGCTAAAGAAATTGGAGATAAGGGGCAACTCCTCGTTCTCACTGATGACGGTCAGGAAAAATGGCTGAGCGCTGGTGAAGTCAGCCTTACCTCTTGGTAGACTTATCGGCTGCACTCGCAATTCGAGAAATAATATAAGTGGTCCAAAGACGACGTAAGAGTAAGTAACCAAAAAAGGCTGTAAAAAAGTAATAGCCTTGCTGTAAACTGTAATTAAAACAAACCGTTTCAAAAATAGTTTCCACTGTAATAAACAAAATTTGTTGAATCATAAGATTATTATAGCAATAGTTAGAGCCTAGGACAAGCAGTCTAGGCTCTTTTAGAGGATAGAAAGATTATCCTTTAAGATAGATAAACACACTCACAAGAGGACCTCCTCGGTTTTGCATTTCTTCGCTCGGACCTTTTTAGTCCTCTATTTCTACTACATCAGATAGGAACTCGAGTTCTTGAGGGATGTACTCTTCACGATCCTCTTTTTCCAGCTCTTCTTTAGATTTGAGGCTTCGTGCAAATTCTGTTCGGAGTTTTTCAAACTCTGCTTTCGGAACAGCCATAATATTAGGTGAAAAACCAGCAGCTGAACTCATGATGTTGCCAAACATATCATTGAGATCACTTCGTTTCATGACCAGTTCAGCATTAAAAGCAGCGTTAAAAGCTAGAATAGCATTTTCTTGATTGGCTAACACAGGTTCTGATCCGTTCAAAAGCGCTCTATTTTGAGGGCTGATAGAATCCAAAATCTCAGGCCAGGTTGCTTTTAGAGCATCCAGACACTGGCGTGATTTTTGGGGATTCTCCATAGTTTCTCGCATAATAGTAAGGATTTTCTCACGATCCACCTTATGCTGATAAGAAGCTCTGGATTTTCGAGTAGGTGCTACTTTTCCTTGAGCTGGTCCCTCTTTAAGAGCTTTATGTAGACTATCTACCTCACGACGAAGACTGTCAAGTTCTTCTTGCAAATTAGCCGGGATGTCTTGTCTTACTTGAGAACTTGTCTCAGTTAGTTTAATCGTCAACATCTCAGCATAGATTTTAGGATGTGTCCCAGTTTTAATCTCGGGCAGAGCACTTGTTACCAAGTCAATCAATTGGAAAAGTCGGTCTTGTTCCAAAGATAAGTTTTCTTCAAAAAGGGGACTATGGTGACTATTTTCACCACCCGCTTTTACTATCAAAAGATCACGGAAATACTCCAAAAGGTCAGTCGCAAACCGACTCATAGACTTCCCATTGTCAAAGAGTGTTTCAAGCTTTGATAAGGCTTTTGTGGTATCCTGATTGCGAACACTAGCTACAAAACTATCCAAGGCAGTAAGACCAATAGAGCCTGTGATTTCTTCGACAATGGATTGACTGACATTGTTGTCAGCAGAAAGACTCAGTGCTTGGTCTAAAATTGACAAGGCATCACGCATACCACCTTCTGCACGACGTGAAATAATGGTTAAGGCTTCATCATCAAAAGTCAATCCTTCTTTTTCGAGAATTGAAGCTAAATGCTCTTTAATAGCCCCCTGCTTAATCGATTTAAATTCAAAACGTTGAACACGAGATAAGATAGTTGCTGGGATTTTATGTAACTCTGTAGTCGCGAGGATAAAAACAACATTTTCAGTTGGTTCTTCCAAAGTCTTCAAGAGAGCATTGAAGGCACCTGTAGACAGCATGTGCACCTCGTCAATAATATAGACCTTGTATGTGGCACGACTTGGTGCATAGGTTGATTTATCACGGATTTCACGAATCTCATCAACACCGTTATTGGAAGCCGCATCGATCTCAATTACATCTTCAAGACTGCCGTTAGTAATATCACGACAGATATCACAGTGGTTACATGGCTCACCATCGACCTGATTAGGACAATTCATTGCTTTGGCAAAAATTTTTGCTGCACTGGTCTTACCAGTACCACGTGGGCCAGAAAAGAGATAGGCATGGCTGATTTTGCCTGACTCTACCGCCTGTCTTAGCGTGGTTGAAATCACTTTTTGACCAACCATTTCGCCAAAGGTTTGACTACGGTATTTTCGGTATAGGGCTTGGTACATTAGTTTACCTCAAACATTCCAAATGTAAAATCAGTTTTCTCAAGTAATATTTTGACAAATGTTTCCAGATAATCTTGATCCACCTGGTTATAGTCTCCTACTTGGTGAGAATCCAAATCAAGAACACCAACTAATTTACCACCCTTTTCCATAGGGACAACAATTTCACTCCGAGCAGCAGAATCACAGGCAATATAGTTGGCATGTTTAGTAACATCTTGGACAATCAAGGTTCTATTTTCTGCAGCAGATTGGCCACAAACACCTTTACCTAAGGCAATTCGAACACAAGAGACATTACCTTGAAAAGGACCAAGGATTAGCTCATTTTTGATATTATCCATCAGATAGAAACCTGTAAACACAGAGTTTGGCAAAGTTGTATTTAAAAGAGCTGAGGCATTCGCAAAATTAGCCAATGCGTTGTTTTCATTAGCAAATAGCACCTTAGCCTGAGCAAGCATTAATTCATAAGCTAATTTTTTTTCTTCGTTAGTCATAACTACCATTATAGCAAAGATAGGTCCTGGATACTAAGATCGACCTACTTTTCTCCTTCCTCTTCATTAAAAAATATAGCAAGATCTTGTATAACATTTTCAGGATATTCTGGACTAGAAATTTGATAGAACCTTACCGTCATCCGATTTCTAAACCAGGTTAATTGACGTTTAGCAAATCGACGGGTATTTTGCTTGAGTTTTTCTAAGGCATCATCTAAAGTTTGTTCCCCAGAAAAATAAGGAAATAATTCCTTGTAGCCAATTCCACGAGCCGACTGGGCCTCCGGAAAATTATCGTAAAGCCACTTAGCTTCTTCTAAGAGCCCAAGTTCAACCATCTTGTCAACTCGTGTATTAATACGGTCATAAATCAGGGAACGCTCGTCATCCAAGCCAATTATAAAGGGTTCATAACAGGTCTCAGTATTTTCAAGATTGTCCGAAAAACGATAAAGCTCAAGTGCTCTAATGGCGCGACGACGATTTATCTCTTTGATCTCTATACCTAAGCTATCAATCTTTTCGAAAAGCTGCTGATCAGACAATTGCTCTAGTTCTGAACGGCAGGCTAAAACCTGATTTTGGTCAACTTGCCCCCCTAGATGATAACCTTCTAAAAGGCTCTGTAAATAAAGACCTGTTCCCCCTACAATGATAGGCAACTTGCCACGACTAACAATATCAGTGATGGCAGCCTGCGCCTCTGTCACAAAATCATAGGCTGAATAGGACTCATCTACATCACGGACATCGATTAAATGATGTACAGCTGCTGCTTGTTCTTCAGGAGTGGCCTTTGCAGTTCCTATATTCAGTTGTCGATAAACCTGCTGGCTATCTCCCGAGATTATCTCTCCATTAAAACGCTCAGCCAATTCAATTCCAAGCGC
This sequence comes from Streptococcus sp. FSL L8-0526, assembly GCF_038007145.1. NCBI lineage: Bacteria > Bacillati > Bacillota > Bacilli > Lactobacillales > Streptococcaceae > Streptococcus > Streptococcus sp. FSL L8-0526. Next base: position 1,185,037 of record NZ_JBBOWP010000001.1, on the reverse strand, counting down.
CGTTTTTCCCACAGCAGTAGGTCCAGCTACTACAATAAGTTTGTTTTTCATAATGTTTTTTACTTGCAATTCTAGATATTTTTTTAGATAATGTAAGCATATTATAACATATACGGAGGATAGTCTCATGGCTAAAAAACATTCATTTGCTAAAGGTGTCGCTACTGGCATTCTCGGAACTGCTGCTACTGTAGCAGGAGCTGTTTTCGCAGTTAAGAAAACAATCATCGAACCAGAAAAAAAGAAATTGGCTTTCATCGAAGAAAACCGTAAAAAAGCAGCTCGCCGTCGTGTAAGCCGCTAAAAGTTATGGCCAGGGAAACCTGGTTTTTTTCTGCATTTTTTTCCTTTCAGCTATGACTAAGAAAGGAGCCAAACATGAAAAGAAAATGAAAAGAAAAAAATATAATAAAAAAGTTATTATTATGACCTTTGTTTTGATGACTATATTCTCTTTCTTAACTATTTTATCAAAACATTCCAAAGAACCTGTAAAACCAGAAACAAAAACACATCACTCATCATCTTTCCAATCATCTAAGAATGCTCATCTCATAAGAAAACTACCACCAACTCTTCGACAGCTACCTCGACGGATGATAAAACAAGGAATTCTAAAGAGAAGGATAAGGATCAAGCATCTTCTCCTTCTCAACAATCAAGTCAGAAGCAAAATGGCAATACGCCTCCTCATCAAGAAGGCTCTCAAGAAGAACCAAATCCCTTTGAAGGGGGACGAGGTTGGGGCGATCCAGAAGATGGTTCATATGTCACTAACAGCGATGGAGAACGTGTTCAATATAGCTCATTCAATGAAATCAATGAGTGGAGCACTAATGCTGATAACAGTACTTATGAGTATCCACAATCTTCATCAAGCGCTAACTCAAGTTTAATTGTAAATTAAATCAAAAAATTACTCAGGATCATCAAGTATTCAGGAGATAACCCCGATTAGAAACTAAATCTAACTGGGGTTTTTTAGTCTTGAATATACAATATAAGTGCACAATTCAAGGTATTAGAAAACACCTATCTCGTAATAGGTGTCAAACAACTTTAAATAAAAATTGAGGCAGATTTGGGGCAAAGTAGCTTAAAACCGCATAGTTAAGGGATTAAAAATGTCCTCTGCCAACGAAAATATATAAAATTTGATAATAAATGAAGCTGTAAAGACTTAATTTTACTAAGTTTATACAGTTTTTATTTTTATTTGTTTTCGTAGATTTTTGAAAAAGGTGGACAGAATTGTTGACACTGCCATACTAATAGATGTACAAATGAACGGTTAAAAGATTTCGTTGTCCTTTTTCATTTCAGCCAAGACAGAAGCTGTTAGGGTCTTCTCTGCGAGATCTCCTTCTTCAATCTCTTCAGAAGTGTAGTAGTAGTCGATAATAGGACACTTTTCCAAGGCTTCGTTATAATCACCACGGACAACATAGATATACTCATCTACCAAGCCTTCTGCAATATCTTCTTCCAACTCTTCTATCAAGTCGGAATAATCATAAGAGAAGGTATATTTGCCCGAATCTATCCATTTCTGGACTTTAATAATTGTTTCGAGCGTTAGATTCTCTATTTTTCGCTCGCTGTTTCTGATCCTAGTAATTGCTGAACGACTAATTCCTATCTCTCTTTCTAAATAATTTGCTGGTATAGCTTTGTTCATTAAAACTAATTCAACTCGTGCAGTGTTTATTATCATTTTAGATTACATCCTTCTTTGTCTTAAATCCTTTGTAATAGCATTTGATGTCATGTTCCAATTTAGTAGCATTAATGAATCTGTACTTATCTAAATCAAGAGTATCAATCTTCTCAATGATTTTATCAAGTTTGTTCTCAATGATATCAATGAAGTTCAATTTACTAGCTTTAACATTAACGATTAAGCGACCATTCTCTAGGTCATGATATTTATTGTCTGCCGAATGATTTGATAAGCGAATTTCGTATTTCCCAAAATCCTTGTATGCACTATCCTTCATGCTAGATAGATACCAACCATCAAGGTTTTCAAATTCTTGTTCTAATTTCTCCATTTCTTGTGCATATTCCCTACGCTTTGTGTCACTTATGTTGAAACTTCTTTTTCTGTATCGATTGTATCTGCTTTTTCCGTATGCCATTTTTACTTCCTTCTTTCTTTTTTTAATTAAGCTACTTCCCAAACTTTTTCAGCAATAAAGTAAGTACCGATATTAGAACCATCAGCCACTACTTCGATTCCATAGTAAGCACCGCTTTGTGCATAACTTCGTTAAATTTCACTTCCTTAGCGAAATTTAAAACTTGAATCATTGAGTATTTACCAGCTTTACGCATTTTAGATTCTACTGCTTGAAATTTAGCTAAGCTAGCGTTTCCGCCTTTTGCAGCAGCCCAAGCCATTTTCATAGCTTCTGCGATGTATTCGATAGCTTTGCCGCCGAACTTCTTAACTGCTTCTTTAGCGATTTTCCATGCTTTTTTCATAATTTCTTTTTTCATTTTGTTTACCTCTCTCTTTATCTTATGTATACATTATATCGCACACGTTGACATACGTCAACACTTTTGATAAAGAAATTTAGATTTTTTTGCAAAATAAAAAAAGAGAGCGATTGCCCTCTTTTTCCTAAAATATAAGCGCTCAAATCAATATCAACAATAATATAGATAAAATCCAAATAACAAATCCAATCATTTCTCTAATTCTCCACTATAATTATCGTATGGTTTGCGATGTTTTATATACCAATCAATCAGTTCCATATAATCTATCATATCTGGATGCTTCTCACTTCTCAACTCAAGGATAATTCTTTGAAGTTTATTCATATACTCATCCTGTTCACGTTTCGCAATGACCTTCTTATCAATCAAACCGCTATGCCAAAACTTCTTCATTTAAGTCCACCAATTCTATATCATTTTGTCAGAGGGTTATCATATCCCCTTTTTTTATTAAAAAATTGGCAGCATATGCCACCAAGCTGCATGAAATAAAAACAAAAACATCGACTAAAATCCGAGGTGTACAGTTCGAGAATTTAATCGAAACGATGCCAAGTATTATACTTACTATAATAGCACTTATCTATTAGAATGGCAAATAAAAAAGCCCTGCGTCAGAGCGTATCTGTCCATGTGGATGCAGGGGGTTTGTCGTTTCATATATTATAACACAAAAAAACAAAAGGGGGTCTTAACCCCCAACAAAATGTTCCCTTTTTCAAGGGATCTGAACTTAATCAGTCTATTACCTTTTGCGCTAGATAAAACTTTATCTAGGTTATCCAATTACATTTTATAAAATTATCATTTATAAGTCAAACAAAAAAAGCCCCAGCAAAATGCTGAGGCTTTGACCACTACTGCCATGGTATCCCTATTGCAGTGTGAGGGGAGGTGATATACTCCTTTTCAATTTTTTTTTTAGTTTTCGTGGTCTATTTATAATAGTTTACCAAATCGTCCTTGTTCCAACAAGAGAGCCATACTGGACCAAACTGACCAAACTCGAACAAACGCCAGTAGTAGCCACCGTAGTAGCCACCATTTCCGGTATCTGTGATGTTGACTTCATCGCCAGAGAAACTAAAGTACATTCCAGCTTTAAAATCTTGGTCAGCACCGTCTGTGAGGTCGTTGCCGTCAGCATCTACCCAGTTCACCATTGCTACAGGGATCCCATTCTGGAGCCAATCAAATCCGATTGGGGTTAAGTAATCACATCTAATCTGCCAAATGCCATTAACATATTTGACTTCATTGGCTTCGTAGTAAGCTTTCTCTTGCGGTGCTACTGCTGTATTGGCTTGGTTATTCGTTTGTGGTGCTGAGTCAGAATAACGCCAAACTTCGATATATGAAGGCTTGTTAGCTGCATAGTAGTCATTCCATGGATACGTATTGATAGCTTGGCCTACTGCTCCTTGAGTTGAATAGTCACAACTAATGAAGTTTACACTATCCATCATGACACCAACGTGTCCCCCAGCACCACCAGATGTGGACATATCAGCACCCCATGACATCAAGATGATATCTCCTGTCAAGGCATCCCAATCCTGATTAATACTTACACGATAGAAACCGTTATTTGCTAGTTGTTGACCTAGTGTTACTGTTGATGGTAGACCTTGAATACCAATACCAGCTTCTTTTAAGGCTTGAGAAATCGAACCAGAGCAGTCAGCTGTACCGTCCGAGCCATTCCGTGACCCATACATTGAGTAAGTCAATAGTTTGCGATGGCTAACAAACCAATTTACAATAGATTGTGGGACACTCATACTATTTTCCTTCCTTATCGTCTAGTGGTTCGTCATAGTTCAATGCTCGTTCGCTGTCTGCGATCCCCTTAGTGGTAGGGTCGGTAACGATTCCGAGAATAACCAAAATTCCCACAAAGGTATTTACTCCCTCTTGAATGTTGGTCGGAATGTGAAGCCCGAATTGTTGCAGCATCAAGAACACTGCTGAAATGAGAGCTACTAATGTAGCTTTGTTTTGTAATCGTAATTTTAAATTAATCATTTATTGTTCATCCTCTCAAGTTTCGATCTACTAATTTTTTAACTTCTTCGATATTTCCTTTTAGCTCTCCAATGTTTTCATTTCTCAACCTCGCTTTCCAAGCGTGCGATGCGTTCATCAACATACTTGTTGTGTTCTTCCAACTTAAAAGTTCGTTCGATGACGCTGTTGTGTTTGTCAACCTGTTTTTTAAGTTCATTGATTTGATAATTGGTTAGTTTAGTGCTTGTGACAATCCCGCCAAACGTGCCGACCAAACTTGCAATTAACGAGAATACTCCTGTTAAAAATTCAACATGCATAATCTCCTCTACTTTCCTAAGCTGATTATTCAGCGGGTTCTTTATCTTTTTGCAAGCCTGCATGAGACAAGTCTACAAGCTCTTGCACTTGTTTACGGAAACGTTTTGGCACGGTCTCAATAGTAATCCAGCCTAATTCAATTTGCATTGCGAAATAATTAATCATCATTGTTCTTCCTCCTAAAATTGTGTTTTTAATTTTGTGTGTTAGTTTCATTTGCTGTTTTTTCCTCATCAGCATACGTTTGATTGATTAAGCCATTTAGCGTAGCTGTTGCTAGCTTTGTCATCTTTTCCGAGTCATCGATGGCTTTCTGCATTTTCTCAATCATTTCATCATATTTAGCGATTTTATCGTCAAGTTCTTTAAACTTCTCTGTTTCAGCACGTTGTGGGAAATTCTCTTGATAGATTACTTCTAGTGCTGCATTTAATAGCTCGGTGTTTGATAAGTCGATTTTCTCGACTGGCAAAAAGACGGGTATGTAAGCGCCATCTCGGTTTCTCAAAACTACTTTTGTGGCGGAAGCTGCACCGCTTGCATCGTATTCTTTCGACTTAGATTCGTATTCAAATTTCATGAATTTCCTTCTTTCTATAGCATAATTGTTAGTTGACCTCGATAATCCCAATTTTTTAATGTTGCTACAGCGACAATATTACTGCTCCCTTCATTGATTTGTGCGTGAGAGTCGTGGTCAGCAAGTTTATACCAAGCTTTAATTGTGAACATATAATCTTGGGGTGCTTTAAAAATATCTGTTGGTAAGGAAGCTATTTCAATATCTTCACCATTACCAGTAAACTCGTATCTAAGCGTCAAGACATCTCCAACACGCTTATAGAAACTACCTTTAAATCCTGCATATTGCCAACCAGTGTTAATGAGGTTAGTATTATCATTCCTAGCAAATTCTTTCCACGGTTCCCAATCATCAACTATTTTTGACCATCGGTGATGCCTGAAAAATAACCTGCCATCGTTCGACCAAAAAATCTGAATAGCATCTTTATACATGCTACCTTTTCCATAGCTGCTGTGATGGAATAAATGCCCCCACTGACCACTTGGGTTTCCCTGGGCGGCAGAAAAGAGGTGATATTGACCAGGGTCTTCGATAGTGTTTGCGTTGATCGCCATTTTAGGAGACCCATCGTTATTTGTCAGCTGATATTGTTGGATAGGGCTGTTATTCGCATAAATATCACCATTAACGTCAAGCGCCCCCCATTCCCTAAATTTACCAACTCCAATCCCTAATTGGTCATAAGTTAGGACCACCTTGTCGTTCGGGACTGTTCCCTGAAACTCTGTGCTTGTAAAGCTGTCTTCTAGTTTTCCTTTAACAATATAAGAAGTGTCAGCAGGGTATGAATTTCCTAAATTCGCATCGGATGCATTAAGTTCAGAAATGCTTGACCACTCACCGCCTGCCTGCCCGTTGTCAACAACAAAGTTATCCCAGCCAACTTTCGCAGTTGAAAAAGTAAGTTTCATGACATTTCTCTGAATACCATTAACGCTTAGAGGTGCTATTTTAGCGTATCTCTTAATCGTTAGCGTGTCCGCCCTAGACCCACTTCTAGTCACCTCAAAGCTTAAAATTGGGCTGAAGTAGAATAGAAAAGTTATCTTTGTCTCTACCCAATCAGACCAAACCCCACGACTGTCTTTGACCCTTCCTCTTAAGGTCATTTCAGTGTCTTTGTTAACAGACACCTCACGAAACACCCCGCCATTCTCAGTAACAGAGTTGTTAGCACCAACGATTTCAGCATAGTACCCAGTAATCGAAGCCCCATGTTGAGCTTGCGCTCCGTTAAATGTCACCTTTACGAGCGACATGATGGAAACAAAATGCGTTTTTTCTGGAATTACCCTTTGAGTAGCTGTGTTGGCATCTTCTAAAGTAAACCCTTTGAAATATGGTTTTAGGAGGTTCGTGTCAATACTTGCCGTTAGGACGGTCGACTGTGTTTGAATGAACTTACCGTTAATATAGGTATCAACGTATATAGTACCCCAACCACTAGTTGAGTTTGGGATGTCGTCCGCAAAATCTTCTGGGATTGTCCATTTATACGACGTTCCAACATTGTCGGCAATTTTACCTTGTTTGTTGTACCAAGAATAGCGTAGTGTATGTGTAGCGCCATCTATTTTTCTATCAATAGAAATGTCTACTTGTTTTCCGATAACCCCATCTGAGACACTTACCGTGCTCCCTCTTGGAATTGTCGTCAGTGTTATGGTTTGGCTTCCTATGTCTAGGTTTCCGGGACTGTATCCCCCCGAGCCGTTGAAATGAGCACGTACCACGAAAACACCAGTACCGTCATCGGCATGTTGAACGGTAATTGTGCGGTCAATTAGTTGTATCTCTGAATTGTTGGAAAGCATTGAGGGGCTTCCTGAATATTCAAGCCGTTGACCAAACCCATCGACATAGCCATAACATTGATAACCTGCGAACGTCCACCACTGATTAAGCAATGCCAAACGAATACGAACATCGCTCGTATTATTTTGAACATTCTGCCCAACTTGGTCAATCCATAGCCTGATGCGATACCCACGGTCATTGTTTGACCAAAATTCAACCATTATTAAATACCTCCTGCATAGCGGATGACGTTGCGATCCGGATTAATAAAATCTTGTTCTTCTCGGAATCGTCCAATTTGAATAGTCTTAGAAAAAATACCGTTCTCAATGTGAATCACACCCTGAGAGATATACATTACCTCATTACCAGCTGAAAACATTGATATACGCCCATTTGGATTGAACATAATAGAGCTGGAGTTATCTTTCTTCCCGATAACCAAACCATCATTTGATGCTGCCATGTAGTTATCGATAAAATTCCAACGCTCTGACATATCGTTCAGATTATTCTCTAGTTTTGCGACACGAGCACTAGCGTCTGCAAGACTCTTTTCAGCCTGTGCGCGATCTGCGCTATTTGCGTTAACAAAATCTTGATAAGCCTTAATCCATTGATTAACAGTGGCAAGGGATGCTTTTGCTTCGAGCTCTGCTTTCATCACCGAATTAATTTCACTTAATTTATTAAGCTGAGCCTGCGTTAATGCATCATCGGCTTTAGTGTCTATCTCGTCCTTCAAATCTTCAGGAGACGCTTGCCAAGCCCTGTCTGTAGTACTCTCATAGCAGTCCAACTCAGCAAAGAATAGCATAGATGTTTTACCGTCAGTAGTGCCACTGTTATCAATACGAATGAACCCTTCATCGCACTCTCCAGAGTTGAAAGTCAAGTGCCATTTAACCGTTTGTGTTACCGATGGTGAACCTGTATATGTTTTTAAATGGATCACTTTAGTAAATGTCTTGTCAGTTTCATTCGCCTTCCGCCCCAAAAAATAGATAGTTAACCCCTTGATATTACCAGTAGCGAAAGTCTGAATATTAAATGAGTAATCAGTATTTTGTTTGACTGAGAAACGTCTTGATGCGGCAGGAACTTCCTTCTTGCCGTCATTATCTAATCTAAATAGTTTTCTTGCACCATTGTAATAAAATTCATGTGTTGCTATATGAAGATTGTTATTCGCCTCGTTTTCGTCCCAATAACCCCATCCGTCAAGGTCTTTTGGAAAAGCTGAGTTAACGATTAAATTATCACCACCAACCGAAACGCTGCCAGCCGTGTCACTCCAAGTATAATCAGCTGGGTTAGTGCTGTCCGCTTGATTGAAATCTGTGTACACACCTAAATACCTCTTGGTACCAGTCTGGGTTAAACTGAAACCCTTTTGACCATCGGCACTATCGGCATAAGCAAAGTGAACATAAGGTGTTTTCCCGTCAGCACCTTTAGGTCCTTGTTTACCATCTGATACATTTACAAAAGTAACTTCTTCTGAAGCTACTTCTTTATTATCTACCCACGCTGAAATTGTAATTACAGTTGGTTTTGTGATATCGCTTGCTTTGACGGTATAGGTCAGACCAGAGCTAACAATAGAGCCATCGATCACAAATCGATAGGTTGCATTAACAACCTGATTACCCCTTTTTAATGTTGGGCGTAGTGTTGACTGCCCTGTATTGTTTTTAAACAAGACACCGTTATCAGTTGAGACTAGGATATTGTATGGTCGAATGTTCTCAACCATTTGCTCAAAGACACTTCTAAGGTCTCCAGATGTCCTATTTTCAAGCTCTTTGAAGTTTCCGAAAGTGGTCTTATTGTTGGTGGGGTTGCTGAAGCTGATTTTTTGCTCAACGGCACGCGCTCTTATGTCAAGCGCTGGTGTGAATCCTTTGTCGTGGATTGTTATGGTATCCCCGATTTCTACATCTACAAAACCGTCAACCTCGTAAGTGATAGCTGGATATGCGTGTTTACGCAAATTTGCAATTCCTGCGGCACGGATAACGTTCGGATTGTCACTATCGACCTCAAGATCTTTCCGAATCCATTTATTAGATTGAGTTGATACGCCAAAAGTAGACGGGTATAAGTCGGCTGCATGAGGTGCATAGAGGTTGACACCTTCTTGTTTGAAGATAACAATACCTTCGTCATTCTTTTCCTCCCAAGGCGGAAGGCTGTCAATGTAGACACGTACTTCTTGCTCGCCTTCATGGGTCTCTTTCGATTTGCCATAAGGCACTACCAGCGTATAGATCTCAGTCTTGTCGACTTTCCTCGTCATTGACTTGATATTTTTTTCAAACGCAAGACGAATATCGCCACGAATCCGACCCACACCAGTGTGCGAGTCGTCCGCTTTATGGTAAACGTTCAAAACGAGTTGCTTAATTGAACTGTCATCGTTAAGTTGAGTCACAAATTCAACTTCAGCGTCGAATTTATTGGCCAAGCTTAAGAGCCTTGCCAGTTTTGTGTCCTGCCCTTCCCACTCGAGCGTTCTCTTCTGATCAGAGATCTCATTAACACCTATTTTAACCATCGCAAACTGAGGAATTTCGAATACATCAAGATATTCCGCGAAAGATCTAGGCCTGTCAGCCTTGTAGGCGTTCGTGTACTCATTTATCAGCTCGAGATTTAAGTTTTCACAATAGCATCGTAACCATCGCTCATTCTCTTCCGTTTTCATGATGTTGAAAAGGTATGTCTTGCCTTTATATTTGAAGGAGACAAAAGAGCGCTCGTTTAGTTGGTTATAAAGCGGCTTATTTGCTGTATCGCTCAGCAGCTCTTTTTTTGAAACAGTAAACTCGAATGTACTTGAAGCAGTCTCAAGGTTACGATTCCAAGTGTCATCGTAAAAATTTAGTGTTTCTTGCTTTTCGTTATCGATGAAGCCAACTTTTTGTAAATTGGCGTCATGAATTGTTAACAACATTATAGATACCTCTCCTCAAATTTAACAGATACAGATGGTTTAGTTGTTATCCAACTCGAGCAATAGACTTCTAGCTGTGACTTACCAGGGGGAATTGTGAGGAAGTCAGACCCTTGCACAACATCGACAATCTTTGGAATATTATCTACAGTGACGGTATCAGTTTCACTATCTATTACCACTTTTCCACCAGCGCGGTATCTATTAGGGATATCCCTGACACCAAAAACGTAGTCTTTTCGGTATATAAAATCATCTAAATACATGTGTGTAATAAGTGGTGCGTTGCCGACCTTACCGAAAATGACATGAATTTTATCTGATTTTTTCCCCTTAATTTCAGGAATTGTATATCTAGGATAAGAACCCCACCAGTAGTATTGAACTACATCATCAAACCTTTGGATATCTGACCATCCCCTAGGTTCATTAAATGGGTTGTGCTGCTCGATGTGTGTTCCTAAAAAATTCTTCCTGTCGACAATACGGAAACCTCCCTTGCCGTCACCAGCTAGAAAATTATATTCACAGTCTAAACCATTGTAACGTTTAAAAGTTTCGACACCATACAAAAAAGTGCCGCTTGCATCTGTGACACAGATTTTTAAGTATCCCATTTGGTTTGCAGAACCAAGCCAGAAAATTTGCCTCCACCAAAAGTATTCATATAGCGCACCTTTTTCACCGCTTGAATCCCTTGGTATGTCAAAAGTAACCGATGCTACTTGACCGCTCTGCAAAGCAATGTGAGGTCGTCCCCAAGCATTGTCGATGTAAAGACTTCCGTTTGGCTTGGTGTCGTTGACATCGTTTGAGATGCCAATGTTTTTCAATCCTTGAGATAAACCGTTAGGGATTCTGTGCTCTCCGTTTGACGAAGCGTAATCAAAAAGTACCTCTGAATGTCTATAATCTTCTGTATTTGCTTCTAACCTATCCCCAAGCTCGCAGATACCTGTGCTATTAACTAATCCAATATAGCCATTCTCACTATTGTGCTTCACTGTAATTATTGGGTTAGCATTAACTGATCCATCGTTAACAAGGTCAAATACCATCTTGTTGTTCTCTATTTTAGGGTTTTCAAAACTTCTGTAAGTGGTTGAATGTGCGACACCATCAGGAACTAGAAATTCTATTTCAGCTTGGTCATACCAATCAGAGATGCCCTTTAAAGTGACATCACCCTTTACTATCGCTAGATAGTACCTATCTGGCTCGTCTGGTAGTTTCAACTCTACAGGTCTTTCAGTGTGTAGCACTCTAGCCGCTTGCTCTCTTACATGGTGAAACATACCGCTATCAATTTGAGCGGGCTCGTTTGGGTCTACGAAAGCATTATCGTTAAGGTCTCTAGTTGCTAAACTAACAGTTAGCTTGATTTTCTTAGCACCAAACGAAACTTGTTGAACATTAACCCCAATTTTAGGGGCTGAGTCTGTAGTGATATCACGTTCGTTCCCAACATCGTGCGACACTTTGATTAGTTTGAAGTAATCATTCAAATCATATCCGTTGAATTGAAACACAGCCATTATTTAATTCCTCTCATACGTTTGTAACTGAAATCCTTATCGTTTTGGTATGATCCCAAATCGTCCCCTGTAGCGTATGCAAACTCCCTACCGTCTATGTTAAGTGATAGAGGTCGCTCAATTAATCTAGTAATAACGTTCATCGCTTGCTCAAGGCGGTCCATTCGACTGTCATCTCTAACAGCTAAGTCAACGCTGCCACGGATTAAACCACCGCCAAAGTCATCAAACAGGTCATTATATTCAAAGAGCTCTCTGGCGTCTATCGCGTAACCGCTAGCCACGTCAACCATGTTCTCAATGGAATCTCTGACGTATTTAACGCTGTTATCGATACCAACAGCCATACCTTGACCAATGTAGATACCAACTTCATCACGGAATAATCTTGAAGGTGAGTGAATTTTAGCCTTAGCTTGAGCCGCGCGCTCTGCTTGGGCGACTAGGGCATTGGCGGCAGCTGTTACTGCCCCAAGAGCAGACATCATACCAGCGGCCAAACCTTGTCCAATCATTGCCCCTACGGAACGCATAGCGCCTGCGCCTGCCATAGCGCGTGATTGTGCTGCGCTAACCAGTGCGCCCGCTGCGGCAGATACAGCCCCAGTTGCTGATTGAATTCCCCGAGCAATTCCTTGCCCTGTTTGTAGACCGGCTTGTCTGCCCATTTGAATCATTCGTTGGCCATTAGACTGAACAGCTTGTGCCATATTCTGCATTGCTGATTGCACCTGTGAGGCCGCGCTGTTCATTGCTGAAGCAATCAATGGCGCCGATGTTCCAATTCGCATGATCGCTGTTGTGGCCGTTGTAGCACTTGTTGCAACCATGCTGAATTGTGGCGGAATTGTTGAAATTGAAGCAGTCAACTGCATAATGCTCGCAATCAACACAGTAAACTGGCTGGCAATCATCGCAACTGTAGAACCAACAGCGGTGAGGCTTGCACTCATCATGGTGAATTGTGCGGCCATCATTTGAATAGATGCTCCAACCATTGTTAATTGACTGCTGAACATGGACATGATTGAGCCCAACATTGCAAATTGTGATCCAAACATTGTCACGCCCACAGCAGAAGCCAATAACTGACTGTTAACCATAGTCAACGCAGCTGTGAATGCAATGAATTGACTATTTAGCATTGTTAATGATGCACCAATCGTGATGAATTGAGCCGCCATCATGGTCAAACTTGCACCCAGTGAGGTCGAGCTTGCAACCATAGTAGTAAAACCAGTCGCTACCATAGTAAGCTGAGAGGCTAACATAGTCATGCCAGTGGTCAACATTGTCATGGACGTACTGATAAAGGTCAAGCTAGAAGACAACGCCATCGCTACTGCGCTGAACATGGTCAACCCTGCACTTGCTTGCATTAATGCAGGCACTATTATCATAATCTGAGTTTGGAAGATTGTGATAGGCCCTGCAATAGCAGACAATCCAGTTAGTGATTGCATAGCTTGGATTGAGAACGTGCTGAACGCTGTTCCTGCGGTAGTTAGCAATGATTGTAAGTTAGTGAATGCTGATTGAATGCTTGTAATTGTACTTGAGAACAAAGTTAAACCAGATACAGCGCTAGTTGCTGATGCTGACACCTTGCTCATGCCACTTCCAAGTTGAGCCATACCTGCACCAGCTTGAGCAAGACCTGCTGAGCTATCACTAATCGAACCAATACCATGAGCGACTGCCGCAAGAGATGCAGCCATGTCTCCTAAGTTTGTATTGGTAATTTTGACTACACCACTAGCTAGCTGATTGAAACCAGCACCAGCCTTCTGAGCAGCTGTACCAATTGAGTTGAATACATTAGCTAGGCTATTCAACACACTACTGATTGCATTCCCTGCAGAAGTAATCACGCTTGAAATACCTTCAAATGCTGACTTAATACCGTTTCCGATACCTTCAGCAGCTGTACTGATTGATGTTCCGACTGATTGGACCACGCTAGCAATACCTTGCAAGGCTGCCCCAATTGCGGTACCAGTAGCACTAATGATACTTGCCACACCACTCAGAGCCGTACTAATAGCCGTACCGATACCCATAGCTGCGGTAGCAATTGCCATTCCTGCAGCTGACACAATAGATGCAATACCACTCAATGCAGCACTAATAACACCACCAATTGATGTAATAATAGGTACAATTTGCGTTATCGCTGTAACAATAGCTGAAATGGTTTGGCTTATGATAGGCGCAAGAGTTTGAACAACCGTAACGATGGCGGCAACCACTTGACTCATTACAGGAGCCATTGTCTGAACGACGGTAACAATACTTTGAATCAAGGTTATGATGATAGGTGCTGCTGCTTGGATAGCTTGTGCAATAGCGCTGATTACCATTGCAATCTGTGGTCCAAATTGTCCGATAACTTGAGCGACTTGAGCAATACCGTTCGCAATAACTGGTGCGATTGCCACAATAGCGTTAGCGATGATTTGAGTTACTGTAGTGATTGTGTCACTAATGATTTGAACAATTGGAGTAATTGCATTAACGATTCCACTAATTGCGTTTCCTAGAGCAGTAACAAATTTTGTGAAGCCATCAATTACATTTGGCAACACTCCTAGTATAGAAGTCAGCGCATCTCCAAATGCTGAAATGAATGGTGCTGCATTTCCTAGAGCAGTGCCGATAGCTTCAACCAATGGTGATAATCGTGCAAGCCCAGGTGCAGCTTCACCGACTGCCTTGACAACAATTCCAAAAGCAGTACCGAATGCTTCAATGATAGTTCCTGCAGCTTTGCCAATACCTTGGACGACTGTGCTAAATGCTGAACCCAAAGCTTTTAATATCTGTGAAACGCCTTGGGATTGAGTGGCTAGCAAAGTGAATGAAGCTACGATAATAGCAATACCTGTACCGATTCCGACTGCGGCAATAGCCACGGCAGCGCCAAATGAAAGCAAGGTTGCGGGGTTCAACCCTTTAAGACCTTGCAAAGCTGCTTTAAGTCCTTGGCCAAAGCCTTTAAAAGCAGTTGATAGCCCTGTTCCGATGCCTTTTGCAGCTGTTGAAATGCTAGTCCCTGTTGATTTAATGACATTGGCCATCCCACTGAATAATTGAGTAATAGTTGACTTAGAACGTCTCACGCTGTTAGCGGCTTGTTCTGTTCCTTCTGCAGCGTCCTTACCAAACTTCTTGAATGGGTTTAGACTCTTGATGAAGTCCAATCCTTTCAATGCGGCACCTAATACTGAAATCCCAGCCTTAGCAGTTATAAAACCTGCTGCTATTGCCAATATCCCGCTAGTTATCCCGTTGAGAACACTTTTAGGAATTGAACTTACAAATTTAGCTATTGCTGATGCAGCCTGTGATGCCCACTTGGCTAGTGTTCCAAACGCTGTACCCAGTACAGATATAATCGTTTGCATTTCAGAGCTGTTAAAAACGTCAGCGAGTGACGAACCAAGTTTTTTAACAACAACCCAAACATCTTCTAAGGCTGTTTTAAACGCCTTGAATGCTCCTGTATCAGCGAATGAGCTGATAAAGTTGCTAACTGATTTAGTGGCAATTGTTAAGGCTCTTGAAATGCCATAACCTATATCTCCTAGAACACTACCTAGACCTTTGAATAGGTTGTTAAAGTCGATACTTTTAAACGCTAACCTTATCTGACTAGCAACATATCTGAAAGCATTGCTAAGACCTTTTATAGCCCCGGTATTGCTGAAACCTTTCCAAAAAGCCTTCACAGCCTGACTTGCTTCTTTAACCGCTTTATCAATGCCTTTGCTCAGATTGTTAGCAAAGTTCTGAATCTTACTGTCATCGATTTTGCTAAAAGCATCAATGATACCTTCAATTCCTTTAATTACTTTTGCACTAAGCTTTTCAAAAACGGGTTGCAATTTATTTGAAACCGTTTCATAAAGTCCACCAACAGCTTCATCTACAGATTTATATCTCGTAGCTAAGTCTTGCATGGAATTACCAGCACGTTTGAAAGCTTCGGTGAAGTCGTCGGTCTTGATTTCTCCATTTTGGATTTTGGTTACAAGCTCATCAAGAGACATACCCATCTCTTTAGCGACAGCAGCCATACCCGCTGGTGATTGTTCCATCATAAGCTTAAAATCTGCCCATGAAACCTTGGGTTTGGTCATCGTTTGAACCATTTGTTGACTCAAGGTTTTCATTGCTTGCTTAGGGTTTTCAGCAGAAGCGGCAAGACCACCCATAGCTTTCACCAAATCCCCAGCGTCGCTGCGACCGATTGCTGCCATTTGCGAGAATGTTGTTCCCATGTCAGACGCTGAATAGATGGTTTTAGTAGCATAATCTTGCATCGCTTTCTTAGCTGATGCAATTTCTTTTTTACCCCAACCCAATTGACTAAGGTTTCCATCGAATGTTTTCCATGCCTTTGTTGAGCTATTCAGCTCAGACATCAATCCACCGATACCACTAGTTAAAGTTCCGATCCCCTTAGTGATACCAGCACTGACTAAGTTAGCACCCAAAACACTTTTGAAAACAGATCCTAGTTTAGTACCGGTTTTCCCTAAATTCTCAGCGTTTTGTTGTGCTTTTTTGAGAGCGCTAGACATGCCATTGTCTTGAGCACTCAATATTGCTCGGACGTTAAATGTTTTATCTGCCATCTAGCAACCCTCTTTCTTTCTTATAATTAAGATTATTTCGAGCTCGTTCTAACAGTTTGCTGTTAGTGATTTTTTCGCCCAAAACTTCACGAGCACGTTCTTTAGCATTATAGAAGTCGTCAAATTTTTCGAAATAATACTTTTTGCCATCTTTAGTTGTGGCATTAGCCAACCTATTCAGATAAGCAAGTTGATATATTTCTCTTTCTTTGTTCAAAAAACGTTTCTTATATGCTTTCTGATAGAGTTTCATCTCTTTAAGTGTCATTCTTCGTGCTTCAAGCAATGACACACCAAAGTCAGCCATAGCATTCGTGATTAATTCCTCGTATACTTCGGCTGAATTTTGGTTATCACTCGTTGTTTTGGCTACTCTGTTGCTTCTTCTACTCGTTTCACTGTCGCTTTTGTCAAAGGTTGCGTACGTAATTCCGATAAAAAATCATCAAATAATGAATCAAGGCGGTCATTTTCGGCCTCTTCAATAACATAAGCTTCAATGCCCTTAACAGATGGCTTCTGACGCTCTGTGATTGTTGCTGCTTGAATGATATCAAGCAAAATTACAGGGTTTTTTTGTTGCAAGTCAACGACTGCATGCTGTACCCCGAAGCCGAACGAAACACTACCATCAGAAACTGCGTAGCGCTTGTCTAGTTCGCGGATAAATTCAAAACCGTATGTCAAAGTGTAGTCTTTACCTTCAATTGTGATCGTGTGCATTGTTTGTTTACTCCTATTTTTTTTAAAATAAAAAGCCAAACCGAAAAAAAGTTTGGCTCAAGATAATTACATACTATTAAACGCCGAGGCCTGAAGGTTGCGTAGTGTCTTGGAATGTGTATTGAATTTCTTTAATTTGGTCGCCCGTCAATGTAGCTTCACCTTCTTGTGGTTTACCTTCGATAGTCAATTCTGATTCAATTTCTACAAGGTCTTCTACGTTAGCTGGCACTTTCCAATTTGACAAACGTCCAATCGCATAGAGAGCACCGTATTTACCATTTGATTTTTTGTCAGCCAAATCAATTTCCCAAACTTCGACTTTATAACCGTCAACTACTGATTTTTTTAGCATTTCATTGAGGTCATCTTTAGTACCAATAGCGTTAATTGATAGTTTAGTTTCAAGGCCACCGTCAGAAACAACTGCACCGTCTTTGGTTTTGGTACTATCTGCATCACGTGAGTATTCCCATTCGTGCTCTGTTTGTAGGGCAAGTTTAGCTGCCGCTTTTTTGTCTCCGAATTTTCGGAACATCAAGATTTTATCTTTCCCCAAAAGTGCTTCTTTATTAGTATCAGCCATTTTTTCCTCCTGTTAAATAAATTTAAAATAAGTATAGATGATGAAGTGATATAGTACTTCATCTGTGCTATTGTCTCGATTGCTATCAATTGACGACTTGTTGACTTCTGCTGAAAACTGCATTCCGCCAATGTTTTTGATAGCAAAAAAGCTAGACATTAACTGTCCAGCCATATCTGATAATGTTTTTCGGTCATCCACACGTCCCCAAACATGCACCGTAGATGATAAACGACCTATCAAGTGCGATTTTGTGGATTGTGGCAAGACCATTGTTTCCCCCATTACAACGAATGGGTAAGCCACGTCGTCTGGTGGCAAATATGTGTAAGTGTCGTATCCTAACTCATGACTAATCCGATACATTTCATCATGAAGTAATTGATCAGGTTGTTTCATGTTTCATCCCATTTAGCCATTTCTTCGACCATTTCTGGCACCACTTCTTCGAGTGCTGGTTTCATGAATGGTTGTGCCTCCATCTTCCGTGTGCCTACTTCGAGATATCCTGAATAACTAGTCAAGGCTTCGACAATTGCTTTATCGCTTTCAACTTGCAGAGTAATACTTCTACGAGTAGCACCCGTTGAATAGCCTTTATTGAATTGTGCTCTTTTAATAGCAGCTTCTTTCAGTTTTGAACCATACTTCCTCAAAACCTTTGAACGTCTTTCTGAAGAGGCGTTTTTAAGAAGATTTCGAGCCATTTCATCCAATCCTTCAAATTCGATTGTAGCCATATTATTTCATCACCTTGTTGGCATAGATGGCGTTTAGACCAGTTAGATAGCTTCTGACAGTAACAGGTTTGTATTTGCTACCGTTATATTCAATCGTGTCAACTCCATCTTTGATAGGGCTTCTAAACCTAACGACGATGCTATTGGCGTTTAACAGGTCTCCTAGTTTGGCTTGCAATTCAAGGCTAGCACCAGTCACATTACATGCTGTTGTCTTAGCTACTTCCTTACCGCCAACCATACGTCCTAAGTCTGGGTCGTAGTGCTTTTGTGTCTTATCGATATATTTTAGCACTACGGTATCAGCGTATCTCATAGAAATAGCACCTCACCCTCTTTAGACTCTCCAGAAGTTCCATATAAACGCTGAAGCATATTGTCGTAAGGCTTAAATTCAGTTTCGTTATCGTAGTAAGACATTGAATGACCATCTACTGATTCAGATTTAGCACCTTCAGCACCTCGACGATTGAAACGTTTGATGACACAATCCTCGAAAATGAAAGCTAACTTGTCATCAATCTCTTCGACATCATACTCTGATTTAAAGTGGTTAACGACACGCTCTAGCAAAATTTTAAGCAAGGCATCATCATTAGTGTTAAGGTCAACCGAGACATTCTTAATAACTCTATCTTTATCTAACGCCATCACGCCATACCTCACTATTCAGTGGTTTTCTTAGCTCTAGTTTTTTTCTTTGGTTTGTCGTCTTGTACGTACCCTAGCCCGATGAGTTCTTCAGTACGTTCACCATCGTACACATCACCAGCAAAGTATACTTTGCCATTTGTTTTATCTTTGAACGCTTTTAGTACAACATTCATATCAGTACCTCTTAAACCCCAGGAATTACAGTAAGCATGTAAACATCGTCCAAACGTTCGAATGATGGTAATGCTACCATAGATACTTTAGTTTGAACATTAACAGGGTCAGTGGTTTTAGTAGTTGTTACTGCAATACCGCTGTCAACGATTTCAACGTCAGCATTAACAGTGTTATCAGCGAATAAGTCTGATTCTTCTGGAGTTGTACCAAAAACAGTGTTTCCAAGCGGTCCGTCAGGGATAAGAGTCAGGTGGCCGTCAGGGAAGAATTTAGAAACTTCACCTTTTTCGTTTCGGTAAGTACCATTTTCAAGAACAATTTCCACACCAAAATTATCAGCTACATAATTCTGAAGTTCAGCTTTAGTAACTGATGACCCATCGCCTGCCAATGGTTTAATAGCTTTAACTGTAGATGCAGCCTTGCGAATAAGACCGAATGTTTTAGCATTCATAATTGCACGTTCTGGGTTAAGACCAAGTTCACGCGCTGTTTCGATAGCATCTTCCAAATCTGCAAGAGGTGTAGCACCAGGTTCTGCCCAGCTCTTAGATACTTGTTTCTTATGGTCTGGTTTAATACCATAATCGATATCTTTGTTAACTCCATCGCTCGTAAATGCAATTTTACCTGTGGCAAGCACTTGCATACGCATAGCTTCAAGACGAGCACGCGCACCATTGACAAGTGTCAAGTTGTCATTGAAAATACCCGCTACGATTGTGTTAACTAAAGCTTCGTTGCCAGTGTCTTTTACAAGGTTGAGTTGTTGACGGTCATTCTCCTTGACAAGCATAGCCTCTTTAAAGAACGGCATCTGTTCATCGTGTATTTCAGCACTAACACGGTCACGAATGGTCACATTCGTATCAAATGCAGCAGCTTTTAAAGCAACAGATTGACCAGAAGCACCTTTAATGTAAGACAATTTAGTCCCAAGTTGTTTGCGTGCAGGGAAGATAGACTCACCCAAAGTAGAGTCAACATTTTCTTGCAATGTGTTGAAATAACCAGCAATATTAGATGCTGTTACTTTATCGTAAATAAGTCCCATGTTTTAATATTCCTCCTTTTATTTCTGTGAGATAAATTTAACGAGTGGCAAAGCTTTTGTGATGGCGCTATCTACAGAACCACCATTAACTTTGTCTTTGTAAACTTCACCAGCATAGAGCACTGATACAGTGTTCTCGATTGTTAAATCTACGTCATAGAGTACAATTCCCTCTGGTTCTGTTTTGTTTTCAACTACAGTTTTTGTTCGGTCATCAAAAATTGAGCCACCGTTACCTGCTACGAGTGTTCCTGCTTTGATGTATTTCTTACCATCTACGGTTACGCCTGGGTAAGATTTGTCTACTGTCGCTGACACTGCTTTGTAGGGCAATGAGCGGACAATATTCGATGTGTCGAAAATAGTTGTTGTTGGCATTTTAAAATTCCTTTCCTTTCTTAGATAAGACGAGCAGTCGTCACGTTTGTAGACTTAGCAAGTTTTGCTCCAAAATTATCTGTCTGAGTGCCGCCAACGCTTGCCGCTTTAGGAGCATTCTGGCGGATGGTACTCTTTACTTTCTCAGCTACGGCATCGTTAAAGACTTTCTCAAAAGTACCAACCAATTTGAGAGCTTCTGAGGCGTTTTCGGCATGGCTAAACATCCCAGCTAGTTCAACTGGTAACCCTTTTGAAACGAGGTCTTCTTTGACTGCCATATTGAGTTTTTCAAACTCAAATTGTGCTACTTGTTTTTCAAATTCTGCTTTTCGGTCTTCGAATTCCTTGCTAGCCCGCTCAGCAGCCGATAATTTAGAATAGTCTTGTTCTTTCTTTAACGCTTTAGCGATTGCCTCATTGATTCGAGTTTCTTCGCTCTTCTTCTGATTCTTCAAAGCAGTTTGGACTGCTTTGTTTACAATACTATCAAGTTCTGACTGTGATTGCGGTGCTTGGAAGTCGCTCGGTTGATTGTTATCAACGTCATGGCTTACTTCCTCAGTTTCGACCGTTTCAACTGTTGTGTTATCTGTTTCCATTATGTTCTCCTATCTAGTCCCACAAGCTATACACTTTCTAAGCCACGATATGGTTAGCTACTCCTTATCTAGTCTTGTCTAGTGTATTCACTTACGAGCCACGCTAGTATTATTTATTTAGGGCTTAAAATAGCCCTATGCACCATTAGAGGCTCGCCCTCTACGGTTTCTTTAAAACATGGTGCACTCACTATTCAACCTCAACGACTGCACAGCGGCAGTATGGGTGAATAGGTGGAGCATTCGTTCCGATTTCCATGTCAGCAATTCTGACAGGATTCTTTTCTGTCTCCTTACCAATCTCTTTACAAATGTCACACGCTCTCGATTCTGGCATGAGTTTGAAATGCTTAAAGCCATTCTCTTTCATGATGCTCTCTTGAGCTAACGTCTGCACTCTAGCATGCTCTGTGATTGCCAATCGTTCAGCGTCAGTGCGTGATGCGTCCATGTATTTGCGTATTCTTCGAGCAATGGTTATCCCATTCTCGCCTCGTATAAGAGCTCTTGTGACTTCGGTCTTGACTAATTTGCGAAGCTTTTCCTGTCTCTTCCAGATACGCTCTGACCATTCAGCACCCTCGAAGTTAGCATTGACAGCAGCTTCCATATACTTTTCAAGCGTTTTTCCACGAGGTACTGTCTGAGCTAGTAAGCTCTCTCTTGCAATCTCGCTCTTATAACCGTTCTTAAGATAATCATCGGTCAGTTTGCGTTCGCCCTCTGATAATGCTAAAAGTTCAAGTTCTAATTCTTGAATGAGCAGTTCTTGACGACCAACCGACATAGAGAAGTTATAGTCTCGAAGCTCTCTGTTTGCCTTTGGACTAAAATCTTTGTCAGCTACATACTTTTTAGCTTTTGTTTCAAAAGCCTTAATATCAAAGCTGTCTGCTTTTCGTTTAGCATCACTAACGCTTAATCCGTTTTTGTTAGCGAATTTTTGAATATACGCGTCTAGTTCTTTTCGAAGCTGTGAAAGTTGCAAATTATATAGTGCTTCAAGTTCTTTCTTAAACTCAGCTTCACCCTTTTTGATATTTGCTTCTCTCTCGCGAAGGGTCCGCTTTGACCAATATGTCATTCATAAACCCTCTCAAAATCGTCTGTATGCGTTTCTTTTACCTCGTCGGTATATTTGCCTACATGTTCATTAAAATCGCTAGGATACCCCTTAAAATCAATTTCAGACGCCTCTTTGTTTATTTTTTCTAACTCTTCGTTAGGACTCTCTACTAATCCTGAAAGACTAAGAGCAGTTTCTTGCGAAACTTGACCACCCAAGCCTGTCAAAATAGATACTTGCTCATTTAACGATTTTGGAAGGTTTGGTGTGAATGTGATTTTCAATAGACTTTCATCAAAATCTTTAAATTCGTTAACCAAAGAACCAATACGAGCAGCAAGACGATAGCGACGTTTCAACCCTTGAGTGAATTGTGATTGCGTGTCAACTCTGTCTTGGTCTAGACCGAATAACTTATATTTCAACGCCTCACCAGACGTGTTACCGCTGAAATTCGTATCTGACATGTCTGGGGTGTTAGTAAATATATGAATATCCCTGTTTAACCGTGTCTTATATGCTTCTGCACCAGACACATCATAAGACTTCGTGAGGTATTCAGCTTTGACCGTGCCCTCTTTGCCATCTGCCGATTTAGGCGGTTTAAGTTGCATGAGGCGCGTGCGTTTCATATCGCTGGCATCCATGCCTTTAGGTAATGCCAAATCTCCATAAATGGCGAGGATAGCATCAGCCATGTCACTCATGTGGTTAGCTGTGTCAGATTCTGCGCTATCATATAAGTCGATTAGGTAGAGTTCAGTCTCATAATCACCAATGCCATCAACGTTATTCAGAAACTCAGTAATTGGCACAGTACCAAATGCATGAGGTGTGATTGATATCTCTGCAAAATCATCCGAAGCGTCAAGAGTATAGATATATTCAGATGTGTAAACTTCGATAACTTCCTTAGCACCATCTAAGAGACCACGCTTATAATAACGGACAGCCGCAACTGAATTGTCTTCTAGAGAGTTGTCATAGATTACAAACGTCTCTAGTGGGTTGAGCCTCTTGATACGTGTCTCATCGTACTCGCTACGATAGATGAGCTCATAAGCTCGACCAACTTGCGACAAGTCTCTAATAAGCGTTCTGTTGTGTGTATCGATGTCATTAATACGCCCTAGGCGTTTAATTGCCTCATTATTTTGAGTGCCATCGTCTTCATCCTCATATTCAACTCGTATGGGGTTACCAGCAAGATACCCAGTTTTGAATTTGCTAATCATACGGCCGTAGTTGTGCACGGCTCGTTTATCAGCCATTTCGTTATCTTTACGTCTGCCAGACTTGAGAACGTCATGATTCTCTCCCCGTGCGTAGTCCATAAGCTCTTGAATTCGTGGAACTTGTCTCATTTTGTGGTGATTGATGAAATTTTTC
The DNA here is from genome assembly GCF_038007145.1 of Streptococcus sp. FSL L8-0526. Lineage (NCBI taxonomy): Bacteria > Bacillati > Bacillota > Bacilli > Lactobacillales > Streptococcaceae > Streptococcus > Streptococcus sp. FSL L8-0526. The sequence goes on along the minus strand of NZ_JBBOWP010000001.1, from coordinate 1,161,324 downwards.
AGCAACTCCCAATTATTTTCAACCAGTTCCTCTAAGCTATCAGCTCGATAGCGAATGCGGGACTCTCGATGGAATCGCAAGTTTAAAACCCGTTCCTGACCAGTGCTGTCCGTAAATAGTGTCTGTTCCATCATTCCTCCTACCTAAACATACTAAGCAAGTCATCATAGCTTGCTCGCTCTGTAGTACCGATGAGATAATCAGAATATATAGCGTATCTCACACTATCCAGCACGTCATCAAATTCTTTTAACGGCTCATCCTTCGTGCTGTTCTCTTTCCATCGGTACTGATAGATCTCGTCGAAAAAGCGAGGTACAAATCCTCGCTTAACATATAATTTTTCTTCTTTAAATAATTTAGCGATAAGTTCTATGCCAGCAATTACTGACTTGTTAGCGTTACTAATATCAAAGCCTTCATTTTCAAATCTTGCTACGTGCTCAGGGCGGGCACTATCAGCATATAACGGAATGTTCCCATAGATGCCAGTCAGTTTCCTTGCTTGTTCTACCCACCAATCTATCTCTTTGAATTGCGCTGCTACGCCATCGACAAGATAGAAGTTGCCATCTACACCTTCACCAACTACCACGATAGAGCCGTAGTGAGTATAACCCCAGTCAATGCCACCAAAATATCGTTTCATATCTGGCAATTCATCAACTACGTGTATCTTGCTGTCATAATCAGCGTAGATAGCGCCTTCAGCCACTGTCCAAAGCCCATTGATATCTCTATCGTAGAATTTGCCCTTGGGCGTAGCTGCTTTGATAGAGTCTATATAGCGTTTTGATAAGAAAGTATTGTCATCAAGCTTGAAGCTGAAATCTATAATCTTTCCGTCATTTTTGCCAATATAATCTCGATTAAGCCAGTGATTGGGATTATCTGGGTTACTATCCCAAACCACACGAGCGCCTTCACCGGAACAGCGTGAGATAATCTCTTTGAAGACAACCTCATTAGCTAACGATGCCTCGTTAACGTAAGCCCCGAAAGCTGTGAAACCACGGGCTCGCTTAAGACCAGAAATAGAACCAGTGTAGACCTGCACGACTTTTACACCGCAAAACACGAAAGACCCATGCTTATCGTATTTTGGTTCAAAGCCATACTTGTTATAAAGTTCTTGTAAGACGTTATTCTGTATCGACGTTGACGATGTACCCGCTAAGATATAGATAGGTTCATCTACACCTAAACAGTCAGCAATCTTTCTGACACGGCTTAACTCGGTTACGAATGTATCATTGTTAACTACTGTCTTTCCTGCTCGCTTAGCGCCGTGAAGACCACAGATAAACCAATCGTGATTCCAGATGTAATTAAGTACTTCCAACTGTCTCTTGGTATAGAGCTTACTCAAGTCCATCGCTTACAGCTCCTTTAATGATGTCAAGGAAGCCAGCTATTTTATCATCTTGGCCCTCATCGCCACCGACTTGAGCCTTGAGTTTGTCAATCTCAAGTTGCATCTTCTCAGCTTGTTTTTCAGTCGGGTAGCGTTTCATAAGTTCGCTTCCTGCCTTGATGACCTCAGAGATGGACGGTGGTTTTTTAGTCTTGACAAACTGACCTGTAGCGGCATTTAGCTCTACAACTTCTTCCACGAGTTCCTGCCTCAGAATCGAAGTGAAGACTTGCATAACTTCGTCTTGTTTTGCTATTTTCTTCTTCTCAAGCTCTTTCAGTCGTTCTTCGATATAAGCCTTGATTCTGTCATTTTCTAACAATTTATGAGCTCTAGTTTTAGAGTAATTTTCAGAATATCCAGCTTTAAGAGCCGCATTGTAAGCTATGCCAGAAATCAAGTATTCATCCGCAAATATTTTCTGTCGTTGATTTAGCCCAATATGTCCACCTCCTTCATTATTTAATCAAAGAAAAGACAACCCACAAATGAGCCGTCTTTTCTTTCTTCTTCGATAATATAATAATACCACTTAAAACAGTTAATAGAGACCGTTAAAATTCCGCTAAAATACCATTTTTTTCAACGCTCCACAATTAACCGACCATCACGATACAATTCTGCGAAAGCTAGGATAGAGTTGTTTAAAAGCTCTTGGAATGCAGTGCGTTCAAAGCCGATTGATTGAGCTATCTGCCAGTTGGGTTTGGGTGGAAACTCTAGATATTTTTCTATCAGTATCCTACGATAATCTGGACGATATAGACCACTGACGGCCTGCTCTATAGCTTCCAACTCATTAAGTGCATCAACTCGCCTAATTGCAATGTTTTCAACTGGCTTATTTACTCCACCTGTGCCACGGGGCATAAACGTAAACTCTTTCGTTATTTTTTGCTCAGAGCTATCGTGTGCAATCTCTCGCCACCGTGGATATTCTCGAAGTTTTCGCTTGCAACCTCTAATAGTTGCTTTTTCATCAATTTCCGGCAACAGCATTATTCGACCCCTTTTTGTGTTATAATAGTATTGTTATTTTCCAAAAAGATAGGGCTGGCGTTTATGCCGGTCTTTTTTTGTCCTCCTTTGCTGTTTAATTGGTGTCAAGGTCTGTCAGCTTGACGTTGTGTCGAAAAAGTTACCTAGTCACGACAGACTAACAGCGAGCGAGGGAGTCGAACCCTCGAACGCTACAAGAATTAAGATGGGAATATACCGAAATAGATGGTTTTACGCTGTTATCGCCTCCCTTGCTTAAGATTTCAAAGTTACCAGTCTCACTTTGATTATGTTTTGATTGAAAGAAAATAGGCTTCCTCCTAAATTTAAATTGACTGGAATTAACAACTCATAGTGGATTCGAACCACTATAAGCCCATTGAAATCGCTTTGAATAGCGTCCGTTTAACACTTTCTTTATCACGACCTAGATTATCTTTGGTGCGATACTCTAAATAAATCCGATCAACCTCTTTATCTAGGCTTTCCGGCCATTCATACTTATTAAATACATATTTAGCTATTTTGCCAAATAGCTCTCTAGATAGAAGACCTTCAAGTTGGATTACCTTGCGAGGTGTCACTATCCCAATCTCTGTATAGAGTGTATTTATCGCTGTCCGTATGTTATTGGCTTTTTGATATTTGCACCCTTTAACATCCATGATGTAGGCGGTGAAACTGTTTGGGTATTTAGCTTTTAATGATTTGATTTCCTCGCAATACTGTTTAAAGAGTTCCTCAGGCAGTCCAGCATTTCTCTTGTCGGTACCTGGCCGACACTTTGCGGAGCTACTAAAACAGTGTTTTGACAGATAGTTCTCTAAGTCGTTTGCGAGTCCGTCAGTGATATACTCACGCATATCGTCTAATGTCACGGGCGATAACTTAGAACGCTCTTTGGTTACATTGTCAAATCTTTGAAAATATTTTCTAGCCTGTAATCGGTCACACTGCTTCGTTTGCATAACGTACTTTGTGAATGTCCTATGATGTTGTTCTTTTAACGTGTCAAACTCTAGAGTTAGCCTTTGATGTAGCTCTTTAGTCAGCCCTGCGTACTCATATCGCTTCATGGCTTAACAACTCCTCAAATAATTCTGGATTTTTATATAAGAACTCTTTCATAATTCCTCCAACGATACCCATCTGAATTGTGGGTATTTTTTTGCTTCTTCTTCGGTGCATTTGTACCCGAATTGAGATACCACGCCTACTACTTCGGTTTGTTCAACGCTAACCCTACCTCTGTCTTCATCTAATTCGACATAGGTATATTCCCACATTCTCGGTTCTGGTACATCGACCAGTAACACACCTAATTTTTCAGTCATTTGTTTTCCTCACAAAAGTCAATTTCATTAAGTTTTAACTGATACAATTTACCACCAAAACGAACAACTGCAATTGGATATGAAATCTGTCCAGCTTTATAACCACCAACCATTGGGCTATCTCCGTGAGTATAAGAATATTGGAATACTCCAACAAAATCGGCTCTTTCCCAACATTTACCTATTTTTGCCAAGCAAGGCTCTAGTTTTTCAATCATTTCTTCCGCCCTTCTAATTCAAGCGTTAGGTTTCCTAAGTAATCTATATAGATGCTAGTAACCATTGTGTTATTTAAGTCTAGTCCATCTAAACTTTGTATCTCTTTACCGTTTAGATAAAATAAAGGTGCGCTAAAAAAACAATGCAGAATACTTCCAAGCGTTACACCTTGTTTAAAGCTTTCTGTTTCAGTCATTTCAATTCCTCCAACAATTCTTTATTTTCGTATATATTGCCCAACACGGTTACTTTTTGGTTTGCTAAATGCCCAAATGGTGTTAAGTCGTCAAAACGGCAAACTTGCACCCCCCAATAATCAAAATCAACGTCACGCTTGACGATACCTCTGATAAGCCGTCCTGTACCATTATGTTTCCATTCCACAATGTCGTTTCCAAAAATCTCCTTGCCGTTCTTATCAAACAGACCTGTGGATTGCATTAGTATAATATCGTCATATGAACATGTTCTGCTTGGTACAATGTCGTCACGACTTGCAATTGTTGCATTACAGATAGCGAATACAAATGATTTAACATCAAACATCTTTTTTAACTCTTTGTGCCACGCTCTAAATTTAAGTTTCATTGTCCTCTTCCTTTAACTTTTTGTATTCATATCTGTAAACTCAATTTTATTTGGTAATATTTTATTGCAAACATAAATGCTTTGGAAGTTAGGATTATTCCTAACTGTCATACTTTCATCAAAGAATTTCATTCTTCCTTTTGGAATTAGCAACTCAAAATTATTGTTTCTAAACAATTCGAATCTTGATTTGCTGTCAAACAACCCGTTGCTATTCATGATTAGTGCAAAAGGTAAATCTAGCTCATACATTTATTCATTGATTATCTCCTACGCCTCAACAACTGGAAAATGAATATCACCAATCACCAGAGAGCCTACACTGTAATAAAAACCGCCATTGCCATCATCAGCCTCACACTCTGCCAAAGCTATTGGATTTTGATTGTGGTAAATAGTAACCGTATTATAACTTTCTGATGACCCATCTTCCCATCCCACTGTTTCTTGTTCACCAATTTTAATATCAGTAATAATAGCGTCTAGCTTGACATCTTTGAATTCACCGCCAGCATAGGCACAGCAATCATTTTCTGACATCTCAATAGTTACCTTTGTCCCATCTTCAAGTTCTAGGTGGTCTTTATTCCACTTAACGATACGCTTATAGAGTAGTAACTCTTTGAGTTCTTCCAATGAGCCATATCGTGCGTTTTTAAAATCATGCGAATCTGGCCAGAATCCGTCTGGTAGTTTAATAGTTTCTGTCATCTTAATTTCCTTTCAAATAGCTAGGTATATCATCGCCAACGTTAACACTGTCATATTGCTCCTTGCTCACTAGAAACTTACCATACGCCCCACAATCGAGCGTGTATAATTTCCCTATCATCTGCTTACCTGTGATTTTTCCATGCATTACAGTAGCGTTATCAGCCTTATACACGATAATAGGTTTAACTGGTCTATTGACTACACTGATTAACGTTCCAACATTGATAATTAGGGATGCCAGTAGTAAGGCAATGGCTACGTTTAGCTCTCTATAGGTCGTCCTCTTTAACAAACGTTCCATTTATCATCTTCCCTTTTCGATTTTTAATCTCTTCATATGCAATACTTAGACACTCCGTTACATCTAGATCTAATTGATGTGCCAATACGATAATCGTTACTAGTGTGTCTCCGATAGCATCTTTAAGTGCTATTTGTGGGTCTGTGAATTTAGTCGGTTTCAATAGTACATCCCGAATTTCTCCGACTTCTTCCGTGATACGCATCCACTGAATCTTAGGGTCAGCTTGTTTTAAGTTACGTTCGTCCGCCCAGTGATTGATTTTAGCGATTAGATCAGTGAAAGTGTCCTTTACTGATACATCATCAAACCCTAACAGATATCCAATACTAACATCAAAGTATTCAGCTAGCTTTTTGGCTTCCCTTATACTTATTTGACTTGTTCCGTGTTCCCATTTTAAAATATTCAGTTTTTGCACTCCCGTGTGTTCAGCTACATCGACTATTGATAGCTTTCTTTCTTTTCGTAACTGTTTAATTCTGATCACTTATTCCACCTCTATCACTTCAAAACCTTCGCAATCAAATACCCATCCAAAACAACCATCTTCTAGCTGTTTTGTGGTGTGTGTTGTTCTAAAACGGTCTGTATCTTCTCGGCTGTAAAATACCCACGTTTCTCTGAATCTATCATAATTCAAATAAGTTTCTTCATCATCTAAGTTTCGGATTCTCACTGTATATCGTTTTTCTTCCTCAACCTCATAGCCAAACTGGTGCATGTTGACGAGAATCTGGATAGCATTTTTGGTGTTGTAATACCAACATGCAAAATCATAATCTATTGGATTTTCATTAAAATAATAATCATTCAAATGTTCGAAGAAATCCCGAACCACACGATGTAAATTTAAGTAAAATTCATCCTTATGTTCCTCATACCAATCCGCCACAAACTGCGGTACTACTGGTTTAGGAATAATTGAATCATAGAAATCTTCAACGTGTGCTACTGATAGTCTTCCTGCCGTTACTAATTTCTTAACCGCTTCTTCTCTTGTCATTTAATTTACCTTCTAATTTAAAAACTCATATATCGTCATTTGTTCTACTTCCTCAAAACAAACTGGTTTGAAATGTGCTTAACATTTCTGATTGTGCCTTTTTATAAAATTCTTTCTTGATTTCAAAACCATAAGCATTCCGATTCATTTCAACAGCAGCTCGAATAGTAGAACCACTTCCAGCTACTGGATCAATAACAACATCTTCTGGGTCTGTGAAGAGTTCAATTAATCTTTTCAATACTGGAATTGGTTTCTGTGTGGGATGAATTGTAGGATAAGAACTATCCTTCTCCCAAGGCATATGATTTAAAACCATTGCGCCATTATTATTAAACTTAGGTAGTTTATCACGATATAGTACAGTGGCTTCTTCGGTAGCTCCTACGATTTTCATATTTGCTTTTAATACTTGCGGGCTAGATTTCTTGGTAAAATATAGTGGATAGGCATTTTTAAATCCATGCTTCTTTCCGCACTCAATAACCATATCCCTCTGTTGCCATGCGTGGAATACAATCATTGCTGGTGCCTTGCCTTTTTCTTTAGGTTCTTTCTTTAAGAGCCGTGCGCAAAAATCAAAGAAGTTATTAATTTTAAAATCGTTATCTGTATCAAAGAATGACTTACCAGCTAGTTTCGACTCTCCATTTTCATTACTACCATCTTTATACCAACGTGGATCACTTGCGTAAGCGTTGTTTCCTAAGTTATATGGAATGTCTGCAATTATTAATTGCGCTCTTGGAATTTGATAGCGTTTTGCGTTTTCAAAATGGTCGTTAAATAGTTCATATCTAACCATCTACTTCCACCATTTCTACTTTATACAATCGTAAATTGCGATATTTAACACCTCTTAGATGATGCAATCTTTTGATAGCTTCATCTTTATTCTCATAGATTTCTACATCATCTTCCATGTGATCAAAATATGTTATTACTTTATACTTCATCTTCTACTTCCTCCGCCTCATAGTAATCAATCTTTGCGAAATTCTTAGGGCTGATAGTTATTATTCTTTTTTCTGGTTCAATCTGCTGTAACTGAAGATAATCCATATTCCCTTCCTCAATCCATTTCAGTATGTCCAAGATACGTTTATAGTCTTCTTCCACCTTGATAGTTTCATCCATGTATGGATTTTGCAGTCTAATAATTGTCATAGTTCACCCTCGCTTTTATTTATGTAGATTACTGTTGCTGTGTACAATGCGTCTCGATCTACGGTTAGTTTCACGTCTATCAATTCCTTGTCGTAGTTTTCTATCCATGCGTTTATTTCTTCGTCAAGCGTGTCAGTGTCGCAAAGCTTATCGAAAAATTTCACTTTCTGTTGCATAATTCCATCATCCTTCCTAATAATTCATCATCTGGTAACTGCTCCAGCGTTAGGATGCGATTGAGTTTATTGTTACTAATTCCTAACTTATCGCTGATTAAATCTATGTCTTTGTGGTTTTCCCAGAACCACTTCGAAAACTCTTGTGTTTGACCCAACACACTAGTATGTCCGTAGCTTCCTGGAGCATATATACCGACTAACTTATCTTTGTACTTGCTTTTCATCCAAGCTCCTTGATTTCTAATTCAATGCGTGGGTTAGTACTGTACTTCTTGCGAGCTATTAAACCACAAACGATGCTGTCATCCGTCCAAACGATACCCTTCTTATCAACCTTGTTGTATCCAGCGTTTGAAATGCTATCAAAGAGCGCTTTGATTAGGTTGTCAATATCGGGTCTTTTCGCATGCCAAAGTCTTTCATCCATGAATTTCTTGAATATGTCCCACGTTTTAGCTCTAGCTTTTGGCGTGGGCTTTTTTGAAACCTTTAAAGGAGCTTTCATGTAAAAAGTGACATCAACCATAATCGGTCCGTCAAATAATTGTCCGTCATATTCTTGCTCGATAAGTTGTGAGCACTGACGACGCCAAGCTTTCATTTTATGGTCTTCATAAGTTCCGAATTTGCTAAAACGGGGACGTGTCTGTGGCTTTGGCTCAATGTTTAGAATCATCTTCATAGCAGTATATTAGAACGGTAGCATATCATCACTGATGTCCATAGGGCTTGAGTTCCCGTAAGGTCCGCTTTCTCTTGCAAAGTTTGACCCTTGCTGTTGGCTATAACTGTTGTTAGCATTACCCCCATCACGCGCTGCACGACTTTCTAGCATTTGGAAATTCTCAGCGACTACCTCTGTCACATACACTCGTTGCCCCTGTTGATTTTCATAGCTACGAGTCTGAATACGTCCAGTAATCCCAATCAATGCGCCTTTTTTAGCCCAATTAGCCAAATTTTCAGCTTGCTGGCGCCAGATAACGCAATTGATAAAGTCTGCTTCACGCTCACCATTAGCATCCTTAAAGTTACGGTTAACCGCAAGGCTGAAAGATGCGACTGCGATGTTGCTACCTGTGTATTTAAACTCTGGGTCTTTAGTTAATCTTCCAACTAAAACTGTATTGTTAATCATGTTTTTTCTCCTCTTAAAAATTATAAAATTTCATAGTTTATAAAGTTATCTTCCAGCAATTTAGCAAATTGATGCCATTGTTTCTCTCCACCGTGGAAGGTTAGAGAAATATCGATTTTATATGGCTCAACTGGTTTGATTGGAGTTTCATCTGCTGGTTTTGATTTTTCGATAACTTCACCAGTTTCGGCATTGACTGCTTTAATTTCCTCGTTAGCTGATTGTTTAGCCATTGCTTCAATTTCTGCTAGGCGTGCCGCTTCTGCTTTTTGCTTGGCTTCTACTTGCTGCTTGCGTTCAACGGCTGCATCACGGTCCATCTTCATTTGCTTGAGGATTTCAACTAGAGGTGCGTCATTGTTCAACGCTCTAGTGTAAGGTTCCGCTGGCAACTCATAATCAAGGGCTTGTTCCTCAATCATCTCAATGTTTGCTTTGTGTTCTTCGATGCGGTCATATTCAGCCAAAACGAGTGCATCAATTTCTTCGATGGTTTCTGTTTTGAGTTCAATCTTCCTGTCTTTGAAATATTTCTTTAAAGAATATCCATCGTACTTATCCTTGAATGTATCCTTATCTATCCCTGCAAACTCACACTTTTTTTCAAACACTGATCTAACGTGGTCAACTCGTAGCATTCTATGATGTTCGTCAATCTCATCTCGTTTGGCACGCAATTTGTCAATAATTTCTTTGAGTGGCTCTTTAGATGACTTGAAATTAGATTCAAACTCTGTCAAAGGGTTTTTATAAACTTTTGCAATTTCTTTTCGTTTAGTTTCAAGTTTCGTCAGCAAGCTGTTGAAACGTGTAAATTCATCCTTAATATCGTTATATTCAAGATTGTCTAGTTGTTCGTCTGATAACTCGCTAACTGCCGCTTTGATAGCTGCATCGAATCTGTCGAAATCAAACTTAATTATTCCCGGCGTATATACTGGCTCGATTGTTTCAAGAAAATTGTTTGTTATATCCTTCATATCTAGTTAGCCTTTCTATTATTTATCTGTGTTTGAATGTCGTTGGTCACAATTTCAAATCCAGACACAAGTAATTCATGAAAATCGTTGAGTTTGTACTTATTCAAATAGTAATTAGCTACTGTTTCGGCTGGCTTTCCCGTGATTAAAGCTAATTCATTGATTTGTTTCTCGATAATGTTACGTTGCTCGATACTAATGAAATTAGGATTGACTTCTTGTTGTTCTTCAGCTTCAGCTACGTCTTCAACTAGTTCTGGCTCTGATTGAACTGGTTGAGATTGCTCTTGTCTGTATTGCTCAACTTGTGCTATTTTACGAATCTTAACATCCTCTTGCGTTTCTCGTTGTGTAACGTCGATAGGTGCAGCTTGTTCCATTTCATCTGCAGTGTAAAGACCGCCCACATTCTCGGAGAATGCATCTCGAACGGCTGCCACGATTGCCACCTTTTCAATCATTTGACCAGGTGCTTTCTGCCACCAATTTTTATGCGTGTTATAAGCTGACAATTCAACTTCACGATATATTGGACGACTTCTATCTTTTCGATACACTGCACACCAACCGCCAATTAATGTTCCTTTGCGTGGCAAGATTACACCTTTTTTAGTTTTAAGCTCACCTTTTTCATCCTCGTAGATTACGCCACTTTCAAATCCGTCGTAATTCGGATTTTGTTCAGCTCGCTTCATGAATGCGTCTTTTGATACTACGATTTGAGCAGGGTTGTTTCCATACTTAATGAAATAGACCTCTTTAGTAAAAGGGTTAAGATTGCGGTTCTTAACGATTGCTAGCAATGTTTGTAGTTCTTGTGGACTTGCTTGATGTTTGGGATCGACGAAATTCCTCAACGTTTCGCCATCAAGATGTTGCAAGTCGGTCAAATACTCTCCTTTTGTACTTTGTAATTCATTCTTCATATCATTTCCCTTTCATATGCCCTAATTCTCAATTTAAGAGGGTGTAGTGCAATTTTTACAGTGTCATAGTCTATTTACGCCACAGATAAAAACACACGTCTTAAAATCGATTTTAGAAGGGTTTTCTAGTGTTGGCTAAAAATCTGCGTTGATTTCTTAGCAAAATACATATATTCGTTGATTTTACTGATGAATGAGTATAAATCTAATTCATCCATCATTTTCTGTTTGTGCCCTTCTGATACTACAAGTCCATGAATGCTCTCGTAGTCCTCAAAGAGCTTTAATTTTACTTCTGTTTCTGTCATAGCATCATCCTCTTGTCTTGCTGTGTTTTAAACTTGTAAACGTGTTCGTTCGTCGTTCCAAGTCCTGTCTTCTTGAAAATCCTTGAATATACACGTTTACCGTAAGTGCCCATGATATCCTGTGGGCTTAAGTTTGTTGTAATTATGGTCTTTGTTCTTTTGTTCAATATGCTGTACAAGATGCCGTTAGACCACTCTGTCACTTTCTCGGTTCCCAAATCATCAAGCACCAGCCAGTCAGCTTCGGATATACGTCTGATATATTCAGCTTCAAGGCTAAAGTCCTCTTTAATTTTGGCTAGTAGGTCAACTACGTTGATGAATAGCCCCATCTTTTTTGTATGATCAGACAAGGCTTTGAGCGCTGAATAAGCTAGATGACTCTTACCGACACCAGTGTCACCGATGAGGACGATATTGTAATCCTGTCCGTCTAGGTATCCTCTTAGTTGACTTCTAACGTTTTTCAAGTCCTCTTTTTGCTCTCTGGTTGCTGCTTGGTAATTGTCAAAGCTAGCGTTTTTCAAATCATCATCTAGTAAGCTGAAATCTTTGAGAAAGTATAGACGTTTTTGCTCTTGCTCACGCTCATATTGTTCCTGCGCTTTAATAGAATTCTGTTGCTCTTGCTCTTCACGATGACAACTCTCGCATACAGTGTATGGTTTGCTGTTCGGGAGCTGAATAGTGACAAAGTTTCGATTGTGCTTCTCGCAGTATTTATCACTAGTAGTCATATATAGCTGTCGCATCTGTCTAGCTGTTTGATCTAAACTCATAGAAGTGACTCCTTAATACTTACTGCAAGCTGGTCCAAACTTGGGTTTGTCACTATTTGACTTGTTGGAAAAGTAATCTTTATCTGGCTTACTGTTGCTATGCTTACTTTGTTTTTCTTTTGCTTGTTCTAAAGTAGTTATCCCCTCATTTCGCCATGAAATAAATATTCTTTCAATATACGATGGGTAGTTAGCTTCGTTAGTCATAGCTAGTTTTAAAGCGTATTGGTAAAGCTCGTTTCCAAATTCATTAATATCTGCAAGGATGTCTTGTTGAATAAATGCATTTTTTCGTTGCTTCGGAAAAGCTTCAAAAAACATATCGTAAGATTTACGGATTTCATCAACTTCCTCTTGTTGTTGATTACTTAGTATTGATATATTAGTATTGATATTATTAGTATTGATTCCCTGTACTTTTTTCAGGTCTTGACCTGTACTTTCTACAGTTCCGTACTGTACTTTTTTCAGGTCTTGACCTGTACTTTCTACAGTTCCGTACTGTACTTTTTTCAGGTCTTGACCTGTACTTTCTACAGTTCCGTTGATATACAAGCGATTAGGCTTATTGATTCCTTGTCTAACCTCTTTCAATAACCCTATTTGAGAAAGTTCTTTTTTTGCTTTTATAATTGTTTTTTCTGAGCAATTAAGCTCTTTCATGAACTGCTCATTTGTAAAATACATGTAAATCTGACCGTCATCGTCATACCATTTATTTTTAATTGACAACGTTCTGCGGTCGAACAGCAGCATATACATTAGCTTTGCTTTATCGCCCAAATTCTTATAATGTTCTTCTTTTAAGAGCCATTGCGGAAATTGGTAAAAAGCATTGTTTTTTACTTCATTAATATGCATTAATCTTATCTCTCTTTCGTTAAAATAGTCGTGCCAGTCGTACGCTAGCCATTTACCCTCTCCAGTTACTTTTTTTATTTAAATTGTCATGATATAATATTCTTAAATGTTTTATACGACACGGGCTTTTACCCGTGTTTTTTAGCGCTTCAATCCGCACCCATCCCCCGATGTGCTTCGTAAATATTAAATTTTCAAGAAGGTAGTTTTGGGTTTTATTTATATTTATTTTTAGTTTTGGGGTATTTAGTTGCACTCCGCACATCGGGGAGTGGCTACGGATTGAACGCACTAAATACTATTATTGTTTATTTTCAGCTCGCATTTTTGCTACTTGCTGGCGCAGATACGCATGAATTTTTTCGTATTTGCGTTCATTTTCTTCCCATGACGTCCATTTTGGAACCTCTACTGTTTCTGGTTTCTTGCTTGACCAAATCCAGTTAAAAATTTTCATTTTGTTTCTCCTCTTTTATTAAAATACATGGACACCACGTTCTGACCATTTGTTAACTAACCTAGTTTGGGCATCTCCGTTATACCCACAGATATAGTAGCCCAAACCATAATTTTCTCCACTATATCTTTTTTCGAAAATTTCATTTTCGAAGATTTTAACAAAATTTTTTAATTCTTCTAAGTTACTGCTGAATGGATAGAACATCCATTTTCCATCGACAACAACGTGCCAGTTGTCGCCTAAAACAGTTTTTGTTTTTTCATATTCAATTTTATTTTTAGCCATTTCAAATTCCTTTCTCTTTCCCTAACCGCACTAAGTGACTAGTGAGGTTTTTTAATATATATTTACGCTATATCTTGCCAATTATTATTAAACCAATCTCTGACGGCATCCCGTGGATATCTAACTTGACTCCCACGACCTTTATCAATTTTTGGGAAACCGTCTAAATTGGTTATTCTTAGAAACTCGGTATAGTTTCCAATTCCCAACATCGCTTGACACTGTTTTGCAGTTAAAATCAGTGGGAGTGTTTGATCTATGTCAAACGCCCTTGTTTTATCCGCTATGACAGTGGTCAGCAGATTGTCAAATCGGTCAGCTAATGGTTTGAATGGGTCTGTCATTCATTACTCCTTTCTAAATTCGTCTAAACTAACATCTAAAGCGTCAGCTATTTTCACCATTCTACTGAAAGAAATGTCTCTCTTTCCGATGTTCATCAACGTGTTATAGCTGATACCAGTCTTTTCAGATAACTCTGTGACTGTCATTCCTCTGTCAATAAGTAACTTGCTTAAAGTTTTTTTCATGTTTACTCCAAAAACACAATATATAGTTTTTTGATTGTATTGAAAACACAATATATTGTGTTTTACTATCCTTTCTGATATAATCGATTCATGACAAACGATTAAATAGGGCCTCTCATCTCCTTATGAAAATTGCTAGTCAAATATTATGGAAAGGAGACTGTCTTATGAGCAAACAATTCGATGCATTGAAACAAGCGGCTGACGAGGCACTAACCAAATTTGCGGGTGGTTCTGATGCTATCGTCAAACTTGTTGATGAATTACTCAAAGCCCAAGCAGTTGATCTTGAAACTTCATTCAATATTCAAGAAATTGATAAGCTTAATGCAAAGATTACTAAACTCGAGAGCCAAGTTGCTGAATTGAACGATCAACTTTATCGACACGATAAGTAGCTTCATTCAACCGTTTTAAAGCAGATATGCGCTCTTGATCAACGCTGACATAGAATGCTTCTCTGGCTTTAACCCATTCCCATTCCTCTAGCAATTCGCTAGGGGTTTTTGTTGCTTTTGAGGAGTCAATCGCTACTTTTACAATAGTGTTTGACTCTTTTTTCTTTCCACTATATGGATATCGTTTTGGTTTCATATTTACTCCTTTGTGTTTTGATATAATAGATTTCAATTCATAAGGTGAGACATTTTTGGGTCACCCTTTTCAAGAGCGATAAGCTCTTTTTGTTTTGGTGTCTCACGAATTTCAAATTTTGTAAAATCGTCGTAAGATAAATCTTCCAAAAACTTAACTGCCTTCTCAGCGTCAACGTGCTTGATGTTAGTGTATTTAGTAACATTAAAGGCTTTCTTCAAACGTGAGTACATCAAGCGAATAAACTGACCTTTCTTCAAAGCGAACAGATTGTCACTAGGATGTGATTTCTGATTATCGAAGTATGTATCTGCAAACACGCCAGCTTTTCGGAAAATAATGCTTTTGATTTTCGTAGCTTCACCGTCATCAATATGGACTTTCTTGTTGACTTCTTCGACAAGCAACTCAATGTCAGTTAGCTTTTGATTAGTCTTTCTAACATTTCTGTCCATTTCGTCTTTCAAACCAATCACTTCATCCAATAAGTTTTGGTTAAATTTTGCTTGTTTGACGAGTTGCATAGCTTGTTCGCCTTGCATTTTTACTGTCTCGATAAGAACGTTGTCTTTCTTACTTTTTTTCTTACTCATTTACAATTTCTCCTTCTATGATTGTTCTTCCATCTTCTGGTATAATCTTGTTCATTTCTTCTAACCAGTTTTCAGTTAGCGTCAAGATGTCTCTTAGCTTTTCAATCTGAGCATCTTTGCCAATCCCTTGGATAAGGGTTTTAAATCTGAGCGGTGCCATTTCTTCGTCAAAGAAGTCTTCAAACTTGGTAACGAGCTTGCTTAGGTTAAATAAGTTAGTAACGCTATTTTCGAGCTTTTCCTTATCAGCTCGTAAGTGCTCAATAGACTCTTTCAAGGCTAATGCCTCTGATGTTTCCTTTTCGAGCATTTCATAAGACGCTTCTTTAAGTCGCAATCTACGTTTGAATGAATCAAGCTCTTCTGATAGGTCTTTATTTTTTCCTAGCAATTGCTTGTTAAGGTCTTGCGTTGCTTTGTAATCTTGCGGAATGACTTCTTTCTCGATTACCTTTTCAACTGGTTTGACTGCTTTAGCACGCTCAAGCTCGCCTTTAACTGCTTCTAGTGCTTGGTCTTTGAGTTTTAGACGACGCTCAAGCTCTTTGTATTCTTTGTGAGTTGTGATATCTCCGTTGAATACTGCTTGATTAACCTCTGGATTGGCAGATGGTTTAGATACTTGAGCTTGTAACGTTTTAGGCAAACTTTCAAAAAAATTTATTTTTGTTTCTTCGTTTTGCGAAGAAACGAATTTGAAGTGATTGATATATTCGTATGCTTTTGTTGTTTTAAATCCCAAACTCCTATACCACTCTTCGAAACATCCGTACCCTCTAGTCGAAAGCTCTTTTTGAGCTTTGGCAAGTTGTTTCCCTATTTCATAAGCACTCTTGCTTTGAATACCATAAATGATGTTGGCACGTTCTTCTAAGAATTCTTTCGTCTTTGCATCGAGCAAAGAGTAGTTGAAATCATTTGGTGCTATTTCGTTCATTGTTACTCCTTTCTAATTATGTTCAACATCTTGAACTTTATATTTAAAAAAATATGAATTAATTTCATCACTTGGAATTTGTAATAATTCGCAAGCTTTTGAAATTTCTGACTGTTGCCAGCCTCGTTTGTTGTTTGTCTTAGCAGATATTGACTTTTCAGACAAGTCCATGCTTTGTGCGAACTTTTTCTTTGTGCCAAAAACTTCAACAATTTTTCCATTTAATTTTGAATAATCATAAATCATAGTTACTCCTTTCTTTTTGTTCAATGTCTTGAACTTTATGATTTTATTATAGCACCTCAAAAAACAAAGTCAAGTCTTTTTGTTCATTTTTTTGAACTTTTTTTACTTTTTTCTTGAACTTTATGAAAATATACTATATAATACCCTCATGAAAGGTGATATAATATTATGAAAGAAAATACAGCTCAAAGACTGTCTCAAATAATGAAAGAACGAAACTTGAGGCAAGTTGATATTCTTAAACAGTCGGAAAAATTCCAAAAAGAATTAGGAATAAAACTTGGTAAGAGCGCCCTCTCTCAATATGTTAGTGGGAAATCTATTCCAGACCAAGATAAGTTAGTTCTTCTATCTAAAACACTAGGCGTATCAGAAGCTTGGTTAATGGGATATGATACCAATGAATCAACTGATGTCAAAAAAGAATCAATCGACCTTTCAAACTTACGTGAAAAAGTCGTAATGTTTGACGGAAAGCCACTATCTGATGACGACGTTAAGAAAATAGAGCAAATTATTAGACTTTCGATTGAGGTAGCGGGAGATGAAGATTGATGAGCTGTTGAAAGAATATAAAATATCGTTATTCATTTTCCCTGCTGAACTGTGGGAAAGGTCTGGGTTCTACTTTCCAGACTTAAGACGAATATATGTTAACGAATCATTATCTAAACAAGAGCGTGAAAAAGTCATTTTACATGAAATCGGCCATATCAACCATGACCCAAAACATTACAAGAGACTACTTTTACAATATGAAAATCAAGCTGATAGATTTATGATTCGAGAATTACTAGTTGATTATTTAAAATCTACTGATATCTACGATTTTAATTGGGTTCGCTTCGCTGCACAGTATGATATTTCCACGACTTGGGGCGAAGCGATGATACAAGATGAATTTAGGAAAATTCAGCAAAGTGTTATTTAAAACTACGTGCAAAACTGAATCACGTTAAAAGCTGATGGAGGAAATATTATGAAAAAAATATTGTCTTTTGGTTTGCTAAGCCTTTCTGTTATTGCTCTTACTGCTTGTTCTCAAGCCAAAAGCACGTCTTCTCAAACTAGCAAGACGTCAGAGGCTAAAACCGAGCAATCAAGTGAAAGTAAAGTGCCTAAAGAGTATAGAACAGCGGTAAGCAAAGCTAAACAGTACGCTGGTACCGTTCCAATGTCTAAGGAGGGACTGCGCTCTCAACTAGTCAGTTTCGATAAGTACTCTCAAGAGGCTTCTAACTACGCTGTAGACAACGCTGGTATTGACTATAATAAGCAGGCTCTTGAAAAAGCGAAGCAATATCAAGATACTATGGCTATGTCTCCAGACGCAATACGTGATCAATTGGTAAATTTTGATAAATTCACTCAAGAAGAAGCTGACTACGCAGTTGCCAACCTTAAATAACAAAAATCCCTGTGCTCTCAAGCTTCGACAATCATGAGTGCGGGGATTCTTTTATTATATTTTTGGTTCTGGTGTAAATTTATATTTTAGAGGGATTAGATGAATGGCATCGTACAGAAAACGCCCAAACGGATGGGAATATCGTATAAATTATTACGATTCTACTGGTAAACGCAAACCGAAAACTAAGGGTGGTTTCAGGACTAAGTCAGAAGCTATCAAGGCTGCTGCTGAGATGGAACTGAAACTTCAAGATAACATTAATGTCGATGAAGATATTACTCTATACGATTATTTTAAACAGTGGTGTGAGGTTTATAAGAAGCCAACTGTTTCGAAAATAACTTATAAGGCATATATCAACAGTCAGCGCAAGATAGAGTTATTTTTCGGCGATAAGAAGCTGAAATCTATTACTGCCACTGAGTACCAACGTGTGCTGAATAGTTACGCTAAAACTCACGCTCAAGATACTGTCGAGCGTTTTAATGTGCATGTCAAGGCGTGCATTGAAATGGCAGTGCATGAAGGATATATCAAGCGTAACTTTTGCAAGTTTGCTAAAATCAACGCAAAGAACAAAGGTCGTGATATTGAAACGAAATTCCTAGAGGTCGAAGAATACGAGCGATTGATCTACGAGACAAGCAAGCATCCAGAGTATGCGTCTTATGCAGCACTCTATATCATCGCCAAAACTGGTATCCGTTTTGCTGAGTGCCTTGGTTTAACAGCGGATGATATCAACCGAGATACTGGCATGTTATCAGTCAACAAAACATGGGACTATAAAAACAATACTGGATTTATGCCCACAAAAACAAAAAGCAGTATCCGAGAGATACCGCTTGATGATGAATTTATAAACTTTATCGACCAAATGCCACCTACCGATGACGGCAGACTACTACCTTCACTATCCAACAATGCAGTTAATAAGACCTTGCGTAAAATCGTTGGTCGTGAAGTACGTGTCCACTCGTTAAGGCACACTTACGCTAGCTATTTAATTGCCCACGATATTGACTTGATTTCTGTATCGCAAGTTTTAGGGCATGAAAATCTGAACATCACACTTGAAGTTTACGCTCATCAATTGCAAGAGCAAAAATCACGCAACGACGAAAGGATAAAACAAATGTGGACAGAATGTGGACAAAACGCTTTAAAACCGCATGGTTAAAGGATTAAAAATGTCCTCTGCCGGAATCGAACCAGCAACGACTCCTTAGGAGGGAGTTGTTATATCCATTTAACTAAGAGGACTTATTAAAAAATCTGCCACGAGGACAGATTTTTTCAGTGAAATCTGTAAATTATTTACGGATTTCTTTGATACGTGCAGCTTTACCTTGCAAAGCACGCAAGTAGTAAAGTTTAGCACGGCGGACTTTACCGTAGCGTACAACTTCAATCTTATCAACACGTGGAGTGTGGATTGGGAAAGTACGTTCTACACCGATACCGCTTGAGATTTTACGAACTGTGTACATTTCTGAGATCCCTTGACCTTTGCGTGAAATAACTACACCTTCAAAGATCTGGATACGTTCGCGAGTTCCTTCGACAACTTTTGCGTGAACGCGAACAGTGTCACCAGGACGGAATGATGGGATGTCAGTACGAAGTTGACCTTCTGTCAAACTTTGGATCAATGGATTCATTTTTATATACTCCTATCTTACTAATCTTAAGAGCAACCTCTGTGTCCCAGCGGATTAGCCGTTATTTTTGTGTGTCCATTACACACTCTTAGTATCTTATCAAAAAATTATCAGGATGTCTAGTATCTTATTGCATTTCTAGCATTTTTTGTTGACCATAAATACTTGTCTTATGATTGATAATATAAGCAAAAGCCATGACAATCGCATAAGGGATTGCATTAGCGGGGCCAAAGACCTCAATACCAATAAAAATCGGTGCTAATAGAGTATTGGTGCTACTACCAAAGACCGACAAATAACCAAGACCTGCTACAAGAGAGATAGGAAGACCAAGAATGGGTGCTAGCACAGCACCAAGACTTGCTCCGATGGCAAACAAAGGGGTTACTTCTCCTCCTTGGAATCCAAGAGATAAGGTAAAGACAGTCAAGAGAAGTTTAAAGAGCCAATCCAATGGATAAATGGTCCCACCATCAACACTTAAAGCAATCAAATTCGTTCCAAGCCCTGTATAGCGTCCCTTACACAAAATCAAAAGAAGACAGGTTAAGACGACACCTCCTAAGAGAACACGATAATAGGGATTGGGGAGCAAACTTGCTACTTTCTTTTTAGCTAGTGACAAGAGATAAGCAAAGAGGTTTCCTGCTAGACCAAAGGCCAAACCTAAAAGAGCTAATTTCATAAACGTCTCAAGGTCAATAGTCAAACTTTTGGATACAAAGTGGCTAAATTTTTCAAGACCTAAGAGATGGCTTGTTGTACTAGCCATAAAAGATGCAATAAGAGTCGGTACTAAGATTGGCAGGCTTAACTGTCCTAAGGTCAAGACCTCAAGTGCAAAGAAGGTCGCAGCGATTGGTGTTTGGAAGAGTCCTCCAAAACCAGCGGCCATTCCCATGGTCAAGAAAATGCATGAAGCATTAGGGAGCTTAAAATAGCGACTAAAAGCATGAGAAACTGTGGCCCCTAGTTGTACAGCAACTCCCTCACGACCTGCGGATCCCCCGAAAAGGTGGGTCAGCCATGTGGTTACAGTCACCAGTGGAATTAACCTTAGGGGAACTTGATCCTCCTCATTATGTCCAACCTTGAAAATCAAGCCCATTCCCTGCGCTGCCTTACCAGCAAACTTTTGGTAGAGGTAAACTATCAAAAGACCTGCTAAAGGAAGTGCCGGGACTAGATAAAAGAGATGGTGGTCACGAAATTCCGAGAGTCCTATAAGCACGCGCCCAAAAACAGCATCAATCAGTCCAACCAGTACCCCTAACAAAATTGCATAAAGACTTAACATTACTAAATGTAAGTAAGAAAGACCTTTACTATCACTTAATTGTCTTACTTTCATCCTAGGGGCCTACTTTTCTTCTAGCTTACTTGCTTGATAAGTACGTGAATGCTTCATAATATCCGCAAAACTTGCGACGATAGCTTCTTTATATTCAGGATTAAGAACACTAGCGCCTACCTTGTCTAGCAGGGCTTGCTCTCGTTCGGGATCATAAATCGCCTTTCCAGTGCGTTGTTTATAAGCACTTACTCGAGTTACCAATTTCATACGTTCTTCCAACAAAGCCACAATCTCATTATCAACGGAGTCAATCTGTTGGCGAATCTCATTTAAGTCCATACTGACCTCCTTTTTTTCTCTCCATTATAACAAAAATGACCTGAGGACAAAAGAGCCTCAAGCCTTTGAATTGATTATAAAAAGAGTTTTCTTACCTGACTGATATTACTTTCATTAACAACCAGATACAGGGTTGCTCCTGCTTTTAGACGTGTGTCTCCGTGAACAACCTCAGACTGGTCTTGAAAAATCTGAGTGGAAATCAAAACCCCGTCAGGTAAAGTTAAATCCTTAACCAATCGACCAGCTAAACTATCTGTAACTGGTAAATCAATCATCGTCGGTATATTATCAACTTGTTTTGGTTCGTGAGCGATTAGATTGTGAAGCATGGCTTCATAGACAGGTTCTCCTCCCATGAAATCCATGACGAGATAGGCAATCAGGGTCACGACTCCAATTGTCATCAATTGGTGAAGGTTCCCCACCATCTCAGTCACTAAAATCATAGCAGTTAGCGGTGCCTTAGATACCGCGCCGAAATAACCAGCCATACCAAGAATGATAAAAATAGGGAACTGACTGACTTGTAAGAATCCTAGATTTTCAAAAGCTGCCGCAAAAACGCTACCAGAAAGAGCACCTAGAGTTAAAATTGGAAGGAAAATCCCACCAGGAAATCCTGAACCAAAGGACAACATACTCCAAACAAAGCGAATAGCCAAATAGAGGATGGCCACAGTTAGAGCAGGATGTAAACCATTTAAAGCAAGAATCAATTCATTTCCACCACCTAAAAGATGTGGAAAATAAAGACCAATAGGAATGATAAACAGAACTGCCAAAAGGCCATAAAAATGAGATGGCAAGTGGAAGATTTTCCCTAACCCTTGGTAGACCTTACCAATACGTAAGACAACCCACTCATAACCGTATCCAAGCACACCTAGAAAAGTCCCCAAGAGAATAAGAATCCAATAATCTTTCAAAGGAAATACTGGTAATTTTTCTGTCATAGCAAGGACTGATACCTGACCAAAGATGCGTAGGGAAACAGCATTGGCCACTAAAGATGCCGTTAAAGCTGTCACCCAAACAGGACGAGAGAAATGATGATAGACTTCTTCAACGACAAACAAGAGACCAGCAATCGGGGCATTGAAGGCAGCCGATAATCCTGCTGCTGCTCCTGCAGCAATCAAGACACGTTTCTCACGTGCAGAGAGCTTAAGTCCCTCGGCTAATCCCTTAGCAGTCATGGCACCTAGTTGAATACTAGGGCCCTCACGTCCCAACATCAGTCCCATTGAAATCCCAAGGACACCACCCACGAACTTACGCCATAATACTGACCACCAAGACGGATGTAAGAGCCCCATCAGTTCCCCTTCAACATGGGGAATTCCTGAGCCCTTGATGTCTTTTTCCTGCTTAATAAGGTAACCAATAAAAAGTGCAATCAAGAGATTAACCAGGACAATTCCCAAAATCAGATGTGGATTATGAAGGGCGTCTTTGTATATAGCTACAGAAAACTCGGCCCCTTTGGCAATTAACCAGCGAAAAAGACTGACCACTGCTCCTGCCGTCACCCCCACTAAGAGCCCTCGCCAAACGGACCAAAGAAGATGTTGAGATTGCGTCCTAAAATCTCTTTCTATTTCATTCATAAAAACTCCATTTTAACTACAATAAAAGCAGACTTTACTCTGCTTTTTTCTTATGCTAATGCTTCTGAAATTTTTTCAGCGAAAGCTTCAAGGTTTTCGATATCTTCATCTTCAGCAGAAAGGTCAACCTTGACGCTATCAGCACCCTTAGTCGCTCCTGTGAATGTGAATTGATTTTCAAACTCATCCACTGAATGACAGAAATAATCGTAGAAGGTATCTCCTGAACCTACAACACCAAAGATTTTACCTGACAAGTCAAGGTCAGCCAAATCTTCGTAAAAGTCAACGATTTCATCTGGCAACTCACCATCACCATAAGTGTAAGTCGCTACGATACAGATGTCCGCATCTTCAAAATCAGCGGCATCAACCGTTGTACACTCGTCTACATCCACAGTGTGACCCAATTCTTCCAATTTTTTGGCAACAATATCTGCGATTTCTTCCGTATTACCGGTCATACTGGCATAAACGATTTTTGCTAAAGCCATAATGTCCTCCAAAATAATAAATTAGCTATATTATATCATACTTTTTCAGAAAATAAACGCCGTAATATCCTAAAAAAACTACCCCTTAGGACAGTTTTAAATTTTGCAAGAGTTCGAAATGTCGATAGACAAGCCATAAACCAATAGCAATGACAAGCACAAGAACTACGGCTCTCATAAGACCTTTAAGAAAAGTCACGAACCAGGTTATAATCATAGATGTCATTAGCCAAGTCAAACCTGAGGCACCATATAGGGTTCGAATATTCTCAAGGGAGTGGCTAGTTAAGGTGTTTACCCAAGTGGGAATATAGATCCAAATATCATCACCTGATAAATCCAAACGGTAGGCAATCATGGTTCCCGTTGTTTGCAACCAGGTAAATACCCCAGCATTGAAAAGAATGAGAAAGCTTTGCATAGGGTAACGCCTAACAAGGTGTTTAATATAACGCATGACAGACCTCCTTAATTGGCATAAAGGGCATGAACCGTATCAATATCCACCTGTTGAATACCGTAATAAGAACCCGCTGATTGCATAACTGATGTCTTAGAGTCATCGTGATCCAAGCCAATGGCATGCCCCAATTCGTGCTCGGCCGTATTAACAATACGTTTGTGGGTATAACCAAAATCACTATTCAAGAGGAAATAACGATTCAACTTAACATCCACATGAGTGATACGATTTGTTAAAATATTAGTCTGACTATCCGCTAGACCAGCTGCTTGTGAATTAGCATCGGAATAGTCTGTCGCAACAATATCAGCTGTTGACGCATCATCTGTCAGAGTAAAGATGAAAGCACCCGTTTTGTTCCAGTTTGTGATAGCTTCCTTATAAGCAGCTACCAAGGTTTCATCTGTAGATTGAATATAGATGCTAGCTGTATTTTGTGCCCATCTGGCACCATTAGACTCAGGAATTGTATCTGTCGTCGATAGGTTTGAAACGACCTTTTCAACATCACTTGTATTGGTCCCACTAAAACCTAGCTCAACTTGTCGAAAGGCACGGTTAATGTTTGTAGCTAAGGTACTTGAAGAGTTGTTAGCATAATAGATAAGTCCATAACCAACTATGGCTAGGATAAGGGCAAGTTTAAAAATAGCCCAAATAAGATTCCATATAAATCGTAAGAGAAGTTTGGGAATATAGAAGATTACTCTCAATAATTTTTTCAATACAGAGCCTCCTTTTCGAAATTTCCCCTAGTATATCATGCTCTAATCATTCTAGAAAGTAAAAAATATCACTTTAAGCTTTTATCATCTCTTTGACAAGATGTTACATACTTGACCAATTAGGATAAGCGTTCTTCTTTAATATAATCAATAGGTAACCATTCTAAATAGGCCTCTAGTTGTTTTTCCCAATAATACCACTCGTGTCTTCCATGGTCTATACTGTAGTCAATATCTAGGCCAAGAGCCTTCAAATCAGCAACTGCTTGATCTTGAGTGTCAAAAAGGAAATCTTCCAGACCACACCAAGCAAAAAATTTAGTTTTCTTGTCATGTTGCTTGGCTAAATTAACCAATTTATGCTGCTCAATATCTTTTCCTTCCAAATCACCAAAGACACCCCGCCAGTATTCCTTGGACTCAATGGTCTCATCTCTAATCATCTCTGTAGATAAACCAAGGGCACCAGAGAAGGAACCTGCGCAAGCAAAGTTATTCGTGGTTAAGGCAATTTTAAAGGAACCATAGCCACCCATAGAAAGTCCAGCAATAAAAGTCTTTTTACGCTTCTTTGTCATACTTGGGAAAAAACGTTGCATGACTTGAGGAAGCTCCTTAGCAATGGCATCGTAATATCTTACGCCATATTTAGTATTTGTATACCATCCATTTTCAGAATTAGGCATAATGACAATGAGGTTGGTCTTACGAAGGAGACGCTGAATATTCGTACGGAAGGCCCAAGAATTATGATTCCCCCCCATACCATGAAGAAGATAAAGGACTGGAATGTCCGTATCACTTTCCGTTTCAGCAATCTGATCACGATCCGGATAGATAACATCTACTTGACGGTATTGTCCTAGAACAACTGATGAGTATTCAATTTGAAAAAAAGCCATTTGTCTTTTCCTTTCTTAATGATAGAAAAGCTGGGACAGCCCAGCTTTTTCTTTTTCAAAATAGTCTTGTGAGACTTTCTAATATCAATGAATGTAAGTAACATACTCACACTCTAATAATTAATTAACGTACTTCCATAACAACTGGAAGAATTGCTGGGCGACGTTTGGTTTGGTCAAAGAGGAACTTAGCCACATCATCGCGAACCGCACCTTTAAGTTCTCCCCAATCAAAACTATCTCCTGCCAAGTAATTTTCAACAGTTGCATTGACAATATCAGCAGACTCACTTAGGATATCACGGCTCTTTTCAACATAGACGAAGCCACGCGTATTGACACGCGCTCTAGAAACAATCTTACGCTCCTTTTTATTGACTGTAATAGCAACGATAAAGATACCGTCTTCAGACAAGACCTTACGGTCACGAAGCACGATATTTCCAACATCACCGATAGCATTACCATCAATCATAACATCACCAGCTGGGACAGCACCTTCATGAAGGAAACCTTGGTCCTCTGATAAGTGCATGATATCTCCACGCTTAACAATGTAGATGTTTTCTGGAAGGATCCCAACTTCAAGGGCTAACTCAGCATGAGCTTGAAGTTCACGGTACTCCCCTTGGACTGGGAAAAGATACTGTGGACGAAGAAGATTCAGCATCAATTGAAGCTCACGAGCATTGGCATGTCCAGATACACGAAGATTCTGTGTAATCATCTTAACAGTCCCACCAGCCTTATAGATAGCATTGTTTACGCGTGCGACCGCTGCTTCTTTAGCAATACTTGGTGTGGTTACGATATAAACTAAGTCCCCATCTTTGATTTGAACATAACGGTGACGGCCAACTGCCATTTTTTGAAGACCGTCGATTGGCTCTCCCATACGTCCATTTTCGAGGATAATCAACTCGTGGTCTTCGAACTTGTTCATATCCTTTGGTTTGACAATGAGCTTCTCATGCTCCACAGTCAATTTCTTAAGACGGATAGCTGTACGAACAATATTTTCAACGTCAAAACCTGTAAGAACAACGCGACGTCCATGTTCAGCAGCTGAATCAAAGACTTGTTGAATACGAACCAAGTTTGAGGCAACTGCTGCAATAATAACACGTCCATCTGCATCGGCAATAACTTGGTCAATCTCTTGGCCAACTTCTGCTTCTGAAGCTGTTTGTTCAGTACTTGTCGCATTTGCTGAGTCTGACAAGAGGGCCAAGACACCTTCTCGACCGATTTCAGCCAAGCGACCTAAATCAGTTTTGTAGTAAGGGCGAGCAGCTTGGTCAAACTTGAAATCACCAGTATAGACAATATTGCCTCGGTCCGTCCCAAGAACAATCCCCATTGATTCTGGGATAGAGTGAGTTGTCTTAAAGAATGAGACCACTGCATCATCGAATTCAATTTCAGTTTCTGAGTCAATGACATGGAAATTATTGAATTTATTAACGCCAGCATTTTTTACAAAAAGCTTAGCTAACTCAATAGTAAGTGATGACCCAAAGACTGGTACTTTGGCGTCTTGCAAGATATAAGGTAGGGCACCAATGGCATCAGCGTGCCCATGCGTCAAGAAAATCCCCTGGATACGGTCTTTATTTTCAACCAAATAATCTAAATTAGGGATAACAAAGTCAACACCTAATTGTTCATTCTCAGGATACCTTAGACCAGCATCCAAGATAAAGATAGAGTCGTTAATTTCAACAATATAGAGGTTCTTAGCATTTTCACGCACTCCACCTAGGGCAATAATTTTAATATCGCTCATGCTTGTTTTTCTCCTTTTTAGTTTGACTCTCTTCTAGAGCCTATTTATACAGACGGTCCAAGAAGCTGAACGTTCATGCGAACAGTCTCCTTGTCGATTTACAGGCCACAACAAAAAAGTTGCATACTCTTTAAGTATACAACTTTTTGGCTTATTTTACAATTTAGAGTCAATCTAGGCCTATTCGAACATAGCGTAGTAGTCTGTGATATCCAATTGATCCTTTTCTTCCTTGGTAAGATCTTTAATGATTTGTCCATCCTTCATAACGATAAGACGGTTCCCATATTTTAGAGCATCTTCCATGTGATGGGTAATCATCAAGGCTGTAAGATGGTCTCTCGTCACAAACTCATCAGTCAACTTCATAAGAGCCACACTTGTCTTAGGATCCAAGGCTGCGGTGTGCTCATCTAAGAGCAAGAGCTTAGGATGTTTAAGTGTCGCCATTAAGAGGCTAAGGGCTTGACGCTGACCACCTGATAGAAGACCTGCTGGTGTTTCCAGGTGTTTTTCCAGACCGTTACTAATCAGTTCAATCAAACCTTGAAATTCCTCGGTATACAGGTGAAGATGACGTGATTTAAGACCACGTTTTTCGCCACGGTATTTGGCAATCAAAAGGTTTTCCGCAACAGTCATTCGAGGAGCAGTTCCCATTTTAGGATCTTGGAAAACACGTGAGAGGTGTTTGGCACGCTTCTCAGCAGGTAGAGCCGTAACTTCCTCATCCATGATAAAAATCTGACCACTAGTCAACATGAGGGTTCCTGCAATGACGTTGAAGAGGGTTGATTTTCCGGCACCATTTCCACCAAGGATGGTAATAAAATCACCTTCCCTAATGGTAAGATTGACATGATCCAAAATGATTTTTTCAGTGTCAAAACCGTTATTAACCTTAACAGTTGCATCTTTGAGTTCTACAATAGCTGTCATCGTGATAAGCTCACCCCCTTATATAATTTTCGGCGCAGGACAGGCGAAATCAAGCAAAGGGCTAGAACAATCGCACTAAAGAGTTTTAGGTAGTTAGTGTTAAAGCCAAGAGCGATTACAGCTGTCAAAAGGAACTGATAAAGGATTGAACCTACACAGATGGCAATCAATCGTTCCAACAAGGTCAAGTTAGTCCCGTACAAGACTTCACCAATGATAATGCTGGCAAGTCCGATGACTATGACCCCAATCCCTTTTGAAACGTCGGCATAACCGTCCTGTTGACTAATCAAGGCTCCTGAGAGGGCAATAATACCATTTGAGATAATAAGTCCCATAACTTCCATTGAATCCGTATTGATACCGAAAGATTTGGCCATATCGCGGTTATCACCAGTAGCAATGTAGGCTTGGCCTAGGCGCGTGTTAAGAAAGGCAATCAAGGAAGCAATAACGATAGTTACAGCTAAGAGACCAACGATTAAGAGGTTGTAATCCTTACTAAAAGGAAGCAGATCTTGAATTGTCTTAATACCAAGGAGACCTAGATTGGCTCTTCCCATTATCATAAGCATGACTGAGTTAAGGGAAGTCATGACCAGAATTCCTGCCAATATCGTTGGAATTTCTCCTTTTGTATAAAGGAGACCAGCCACTAGACCAGCAAGACAGCCGGCTATTACAGCAACCAAGGTCGCCAAGATAGGGTTCCAACCAAAATTCATGAGGGTTACTGCTACTGCCCCACCTAAGGGGAAGGAACCTTCTGTCGTTAAATCAGGAAAATCTAAGATACGGAAAGTCATGTAAATCCCAAGACCTAAGATTCCGTATAGAAGACCCTGATAAATGGATGAAATAATCATAAGTACTCCTTATTTATCAGCTTTAACAGCAATGTCTGACTGCTTAAGCACATCGTCAGGTATGGTGATGTTAAGATCTCGAGCAACTTTAAGGTTTAGCGTTGGAGTCCCATCATCAATCACATCAACTGGGACATCCTTAACTTTTTTACCTTTAAGAACTTTAACAGCACTACGGGCTGTAGCTTTTCCAAGCTCGTATTGGTTTTGAGCGACTGAGGCCAAACCGCCTTCTTTAACCATGGTATCAACAGTTGTATAAACGGGAATCTTAGCTTGATTGGCTAAAGAAATTACTGTTGAGAAAGCTGATGCAATGGTATTATCCTGAGGTATCCAGATGGCGTCAACCTTACCAGTCATTACTGACATGGTTGTGTTGATTTCATTGGTTGATGGTACAGCGTATTCAACCACATTTAAACCGTCTTGTTCAACATATTTTTTAAAGCTTTCAACCTGTGATTTGGAATTGTCTTCACTTGAAGCGTAGAGAATACCTATTTTTTTGGCATTTGGTGTCAGTGATTTGACCAACTCTACTGTCTGCTTAATAGGTACTTGATTGGAAGTTCCTGTGACATTACCTTCCGGATGCTTGAGATTCTTAACTAATTTAGCCCCAACAGGATCTGAGATAGCTCCCATAATGACTGGAATATCCTTGGTAGCTGCTGCTAGTCCCTGAGCTGCTGGCGTTGCAATACCGATAACAACATCGTTTTTGTCGTTGACCAATTGTTTAGACATGGTTTGAATCTTAGATTGGTCCCCTTCGGCATTTAGGAGGGTAATTTGAACCTTGTCCCCTTTATAGCCAGCTTCCTTAAGTCCATCCTCAATACCTTTCTCGATTTGATCCAGGGCATCATGAGTGACGAACTGGAGGATTCCAACTTTAGCAACCTTATGGGTATTTTGCTGTTCTTTTTTGAACAGATCTGTACCAATAGAGCCGAGCGTCAAGATAGCTAAGAAAACCAAAGTCCAAATTAAACGCTTGTTTTTCATATCTGTCTCCTTATATAAATTATTAATATAAATTCTTACCCTCTATTGTAAGTCATTTTCAGTTAACTAGCAATATTCTTAATTTATAAAAAAAACCTTTAAAGAAGAAAAAAACCAGAAGCTATCTTCTGGTCCTTTTTCTCATTTTTTCTTACTGATATTGAGCTAAGTCTAACTTCATAATATGGAAGTAAAGGTCACCGAATTGTCCTTTGTATTCAATATCATGGCCGTTGATGGTTACCTTAGTTACTGGCGTTGAGTCTGGTATGGCAATCCAACAGGCTTGCTGAGCTCTAACGAATTCATTGTAATCTTCAAATGAGATATGGCATTCTTGCTTAGCTGCATTTAGATAAGAAATTTCAATCATGGTAGGACCTCCTTATAATCCTTTAACTGAAATATAGCTTACACTTCCTAAAAGGCAAAGTCAACTCTGACGACTTAGGAAAGTATCACGCATGGGTATACAAATAGACCACCCCATAACGAATGCTGTGAGGTCTATATTAATTGGAATCAGAATTCTACTGCCTTAAACGACTGCTAATCGATTTCAACATTTGCATCGTTTTCTAGCATAGAATCCCATTTATGCTAGAAGACTTGCCAGACCAACAAATGCAAGATTTGAATTCTCGCTACCAGTTTCTGGATAGACAAGATCCTTAGTATCTTAAGGTTCTGGTTGTGATTGTGGAGTTATCTGTGATTCTGGAGTTGGAGTCACAGTATGTTTGTAGATGTGCTGAGTATTACCATTTTCATCTACTACTCTTCTCAAATTAATAACTCGGGATTTCTTTCTTCTCTTGTTCGCCATCTTCTGTTGGGGAACAAGAAATTTCAGCTTTTGCTTGTTCACTATCAACTGTAGGATTTTCTGGAATTTCCTTACCATTCTTATCTACAAATGACCTAACTGGCAATACAGTAGGTGGGTAGGTCACTGAAGCCTTAGTACCGTTCACATCTTCATGAACCACTGTAAGTGCTGGGACAGGTCCTGTAAATTAAGCTTCTGGTGTGAATGTTACTGTACCATCTGCAAACTACCTTGTAACTCCCAAGACTATTTCATGTCTTGGGAGTGGTGCTATCTTCAAATGTAACTGTAACGGCATCATTTATTGATACTCGGATGTCACCTTCTGTAAATCCTGTTTGAATTGCAATCTTATTACCAACTGAAGTAACTGGTGTGACAGTTGGTCTATACTTATCAGTTGCAGTTTTAAGAGCATTATCTGACATTTTACCATCTCTATCACGACCAACTGAATCCATAGGAGAAACTGTTACACCCTTGGCAGTCCCACTAAATCCTGGGATTGGTACAAAGGTAACCTTTACAGTCATCTCATCTAAGTAGATTCCTTTTCCTTCTACAGTCAAAACAAGATCATTGATTACATTTCCAGTTGTTGAATCGACAAGCTTGAACAGATAATCAAAAACAAGTGTGATTTTAACTTTCTCATTATTATTATTTGTTCCTTCAATAGTGAATTCTGGAGTAGCAGTTTAACTAACTCCTTGAACATCCATAGAGGTCTTGTCTTCCCCTTCAAGTTCTTTTGGAGTAACAGTTGGAATATGGAATATATAGTCCATCCATGCTATCCCAGAATTCATTTATAGAAGAATGTGCTTCTTTGTCTTTAGAAACTCAATCAGTTGTATAGCCGTTGTTATCAGTAATCTGATTCAGTATTCATTATGGCTACCTCAGTTGCCTCTAATTCATTATTTACAGCAAATGCTGAAGTATTTGTCTAACCGTTAGCAACTACCAAATTCTCTAAGGAGGATTGAGCTGTGAAAGATGATTCATAATTCTTGATTCTTGGCTTCTGATGTTTGACTTGATGAATCCATCGATTTAGCAGTTCTACTACCGTTATCTGTAGATTGAGAAGCTTCAGTTTTAGCCCTTGCTTAGCTATCTGTAACTGATGTTGCAGTTTCACTTGTTGATTCGCTCGTAATAATTGATACCAATGTACTATTATAGTTTTACATCTTGACTAGTGGTGTAGCGGCACTGTTTGAACTTCTGTAGTTAACTCGTCTGCTAAAACTTTGTTATCAGTACCAAGCATTACAAGAGTTCCAAGTAAGACAGAGCACACGGCTACATTGAGTTTACGAATTGAAAATCGACTTATACAATTATTTAATAAATCTTTACCCACTTTGGGAATCCTCCACACTTAACATTAAAGTATCTTACCCCTCAATGAGATTAAGAGTATTTTAAAATATTAATCGTTTAACATTCTAACACGATCAGGAAAGTTAATTTATTTTTTATATAAATATAACTTTATCCAAGTCTATATAAAATATATGCGTATGTTTAGCAGTATTTAAAATTGTTCAAAAAGATAATTTTAAGATTTCATTATTTTAAAGAAAGCGATTATATTAATTAATTTTTAAAAAATGAATTCAAAGGAAATGTTTAAATTTCTAAATCTTAATGATTATGGTTAACTCCATAAAACGTCTCTTCATTATCTTTTTGAAAGTTTTTTAGGAACTTTAACAAATTTTGAAAGCACTCTTAAAATAAGTGTAGCTAAGACAATATATTTCTAGGCAAATTATCTTAAGCAATTGAATTTAGCTGGCGATTTAAAATAGGAGTGTAGAGCGTAAACTATTACAGCTATACCTGAATCTTTTAGGAATTTACAATCAAAATAAAAGCTAAGATTCAAAAAAAATCATCTAATTTATCATAATACTCATTTATAACCAACTCAGCTATTTTATATAGCCCCATTAATCCACTTCCTCAAATATAATCTATATAGTATTTTCCACTAGATAAATTTTATAGTTAAATAGAATATAAAACTAAAAAAAGAAGATCCTCACGGACCTTCTTTATATTTAAGTATAACTTATATTATTTAACTGTGCGGATACGCATAGTATTTGTATTACCAGAACCAACTGGAACACCAGCAACAATAACAATGTTATCACCTGATTCGACAAGACCTGATTCAAGAGCAACACGCTCAGCAACTTCAAACATATCATCAGTAGATGAAGGTATTTCAGTAACAATTGGAATAACACCCCAGTTAAGCATCAATGATTTTTGAGTAAGTTCATCGAATGTTACTGCCAAGATGTCAGCTTCTGGACGGTATTTAGAAATCAAACGAGCTGTGTTACCAGATTCAGTAAGTGCAACAATAAGTTTGATATCCATTGAGTTGGTAGCTTCTTTAACTGCAGATGCAACAACTTCAGTTTTACTTGAGCGATCAAATGTTGATGGATCAAGACGACCATACTCTTTAAGAAGAGCTTGAGCGTTTTTATTAATTGTAGCCATTGTATGAACTGATTCAACTGGATATTTACCGTTTGCAGTCTCACCAGAAAGCATTGTCGCATCAGTACCATCGATAACAGCATTAAACACGTCAGATACTTCAGCACGAGTTGCACGTGGTTTTTCTGTCATTGTTTCAAGCATGTTTGTAGCTGTAACAACAAATTTACCAGCAGCATTTACTTTAGTGATAATCATTTTTTGGTAAACTGGAACCATTTCGAATGGTACTTCGATACCCATGTCACCACGAGCGATCATGATACCATCAGCAGCTTCAATGATTTCATCGATATTATCGATACCTTGTTGGTTTTCGATTTTAGCCAACAATTTAACGTGGCCGTTTCCAGTTTCTTCACAGATAGCACGTACTTCTTGTACGTCTTTCGCAGTACGTACAAATGAGATTGCGATAAAGTTAATACCTTGTTCGAGACCAAAACGAATATCAGCATTATCACGTTCAGCAAGTGCTGGGAAAGGAATTTTAGTGTTAGGGATGTTTACACCTTTTTGTTTAGCAATAATACCATCATTTTCAACTTCAACGATAAATTCACGTTTTTCAGCATCCTTGTCTACAACACGAAGACCAAGTTTACCATCATCCACAAGAACTTGTTTACCAACTTCTACATCGTCGAAAATGTCAAGTCCACCAGCAACGTTCAAAGCAATAACGTCGCGAGTTGATTTGATACCTTGTTTAGTAGCAATACGGATTTGTTCACCAGTTTTGTATGCATACTCTTTAGCATCACCTTCAAACAATTCAGTACGGATTTCAGGTCCTTTAGTGTCAAGAAGGAAACCTACTTTTTGACCAGCAATAGATTCAGCCATACGTACGACATCCATACGTTCACCTTGCTCAGCGTGGTCACCATGCGAGAAGTTGAAACGGAAAACGTTAGCACCTTCCTTGATCAATTGAGCAATGTTTTTAGCAGATGCATCAGGGTCAAGTTTTTCACCCCAGTAACCATCTTCACCAAATTTCTTGCCACCACGGATTTCAACCGCAGGACCAAGTGTAGCAACTATTTTTACGCGTTTATTCATGATAAATAAAACTCCCTTATATTTATTGTCGCTTTTGCGACGGATTAACAATAATTAGTAGAACCGCTATTATTTCAAGTTAGCTAAAGAACGGTTAAGCTCTGCAAAATCAAGACGAGCTTTGTGTGGATTGTTTACGATAATTTTACCGTCTTCAGTAAGACTGAACAAAGCACCTTCTTCTGCTGTACCAAGGATTGGACTTTCAACAAGTTGTTCATTATGGATACCCACAGCAACACCACCAGTTCCTTTTTTAAGAAGATCAACGGCATGTGCACCCATCCATGAAGCAAGAACACGATCACGTGCAGTTGGTGAACCACCACGAACTACGTGTCCAATATTTGTAGTACGAAGGTCTGATGTATCTCCAGCTTCTTTCATTTTAGCTGCAAACTCTTCAGCACCCATAACGCCCTCAGCAAGCACAATAATGTGGTGAGATTTTTCGCCAGATTCATAACCTTCTTTAACTTTACGAACCACTTCGTTGATGTCATATTCTTCTTCTGGCACAATAATTTGGTCAGCACCTGAAGCAATACCAGCCCAAAGAGCGATATCACCAGCGTTACGTCCCATTACCTCAACGACAAAAGTACGTCCATGACTGAAAGCTGTATCTTGGATTTTATCCAAAGCTTCTGTTGCAGTTGCAACGGCTGTATCAAATCCAATTGTATAGTCTGTACCAACGATATCGTTATCGATAGTTCCTGGGAGACCAACTGCTGGGAAACCATGTTCAGTCAAACGCATAGCACCATGGTAAGAACCATCTCCACCAATAACAACTACACCTTCGATTCCATGTTTTTTAAGTTGCTCAATACCTTTAAGTTGACCTTCAAGTTGGGCAAACTCGGGATAGCGAGCAGACTGAAGGAAAGTGCCACCACGGCTAAGTATGTTTTCTACGCCTTTGGCATCAAGTTTGAAGATATCTCCTTCAACCATACCGGCGTATCCACGGTTAATGCCGAACACTTCAATTCCTTCGGAAATTGCTTTGAGAACAACTGCACGAACGGCAGCGTTCATACCAGGGGCATCTCCACCACTGGTCAAAACAGCAATACGTTTCATTATTCCTGATACTCCTTTTATATATTTAACATTTTCATTATAACACAAAGAATTATAAATGGCTTTAAATTTGAAAAGTTTTATCGTTTTTTTAACGTAAAACCGTTTTCAACACAAAAGGTGCTAATTCCCTACTGAGTTCTTCGTTCTTAGACACTTTATATCGTTGACTAACTATCGTTTCATTGCTTCCCTGATAACGAATAACCACAGGAATATGTCCAGGATACTTGGCTAAAATGTGAGAAACTTCTAAATCTTTATTATGATTCTCTAGTAAAATCCAGAAACGCTCAGTGCTAGCCTCCTCTATATTTGACAAAATTAATTGAAGACGTCCGTCGCGCTCTTGAGTTCGTCCTTCTAGATAAAAGAGACTGCCTTCGCTTAACTTATCTTTGTGATAGAAATAAGTCTCTGGAAAAAGAGTGACATCCAGTTTATTCACCCCATCAAAAACACTTAGAAAAGCCATCTGGTCTCCCTTTTTCGTTCTGATAATGCGAACTGATTCAAGCTGGACCAAAACTGTAGCCTTACTGTTTAAAGTCAACTCAGAAATTGGTTGGTAGGGCCGTGATGCCATTTTTTGAGCTAAATGTAATGGATGTGTACTAAGTCCAACTCCTAGTAGATCCTGCTCTATACTGTAGCGTTCTGTCTGACTATAGTCTTCGTACTCCACCCAAGAATAAGATGACTCTGCAAACAAACTCCCTAATTCATTAACAAAAGTAAAGAGGTTGCTTAAGTTTCCGATGATTTTCCGTCTATTAGGCTCAAAACGATCAAATAATCCTATTTGGATCAAAGGTGTCAAAATATCTACTTTTTGATATTTACTAGGAATACGTGTCAAAAAATCCTCTATAGAAATGTATTTACCATTTTGTTGGCGATCCTCAATAAGCCAAAGTGCAAAATCTCTGGGCAAACCTTTTATGGTTTTTAGACCTAGTACAATCTTTCCATCAGAAATCTTGTTCATATAAGGAATTATATTAATATCCAGGCTAGCTAAAGAAAAGCCATTTTCAATTGCATCCCTAATGTAATCACTTGACGAATAATTTAACATGACGTCATAGAATATCTGAGGATAATGCGTTTTAAAATAAGCCAATTGGAAGGCTAGGGCTGAATAAGCATAGGCATGGCTTTTATTAAAACCATATCCTGCAAACTTAGTCATCATACTAAAGAGACGTTTAGCAACCTGTGGGTCACGCCCTAACTGACGACTTCCTTCCATGAATTGTTCGGACATCTTGGACATTTCATTGGCATCTTTTTTAGACATTGCCCGACGAAGCAAATCGGCTTTTCCAAGGCTAAAGCCAGCAAATGCTTGGGCAATCTGCATAACCTGCTCCTGATAAAGCATGATACCATAGGTAGGTTCAAGAATTGGAGCAACCACTGGGTCAATGAGATCTACTTTCTCCTTACCATATTTACGAGCAACAAAATTATCTGTATAATCGCTAGCTCCTGGACGGTTGAGAGAGGTTGTCGCTACTACTTCTTCGAATTTAGCAGGTTTAATCCGTTTAAGGAGATTTATAGCACCTGCCTGCTCGAATTGAAAAATTCCCTTTGTCTTACCACTGGCAAAAAGCTCTAGGGTTTGTGAATCTTCTAAGTCAATGGATTTGATATCAATAGCAATTCTCTGTTCTTCTTCAAGCTTCTCTTTCATTTTTTGAACAAAGGTCAAATTTCGAAGCCCCAAGAAATCCATCTTAAGCAAACCATTGGCCTCGACTGCGGAAGCATCGTACTGCGTAACCATCATGTCCTCACCTGCCTTAAG
The DNA here is from genome assembly GCF_038007145.1 of Streptococcus sp. FSL L8-0526. NCBI lineage: Bacteria > Bacillati > Bacillota > Bacilli > Lactobacillales > Streptococcaceae > Streptococcus > Streptococcus sp. FSL L8-0526. The sequence continues at coordinate 1,123,940 of NZ_JBBOWP010000001.1, read as the reverse complement.
AGGAATATGATTGGTCAGGTCATCATCGCTCATCACGATACCTGCAGCATGTATGGAGGTTTGTCTTGGCTGGCCTTCAATAGCCTTAGCAATTTCAAAAGCTCTCTGAAATTCCTGCCTCTGATTAATTAGCTGTCTGAATGACATATTTTTATCATAGACAGTTGTCAAAGTATCTCGAAAAGATATTTTTTTACTGAGTTGGGATAATTCAAATTCCTTAGCTCCAAAACGTTTAAAAACATCTCGGATAGCCTGCTTAGCCCCAAAAGTTGAAAAAGTAACAATCTGTGCAGAGTGCTTACTACCATATCGGTCTCTAACGTAATGAAGAAACTCACTTCGATAAATATCAGGTAAGTCTATATCGATATCAGGCATACTGTAACGTTCCTCATTTAAGAAACGCTCAAAAAGTAAATCATTTTTAACTGGATCAATCCCAGTAATATCAAGGACATAAGCTACCAAACTCCCTGCAGCAGACCCACGTCCCATTCCCATATAATAACCTCGACTACGACCAAAACGTAACAAATCCCAAACAATCAAGAAATAGTCATCAAAACCCATTTGATGTATTATTGACAATTCCTTGTCTAAACGTTCCTGATAAGCTGGTTCTCTTAACGCTTTACTATCTAATCCAGATTGAGCTAACTGACGCAATTGATCAACTGCTGGCATTTCACGATTAAAACGAGGAAGCTTGAGATTTGCATCAAATTGATAAGAGACATCTGAAACAAGCTGATTCAAATTATTTAAAGCCTCTGGAAGCTTACTATAAGCTTCTTCCATTTTTTTGGCCGAAAAAAGGAGCTGATTCATAGGACAGATGAATACCTCAGACAAGGACACATTTTGTGAGATAGCATGTAATGTCTGGATAGTCGAGCGATCTGCATTTTTAAAGTAACGCACTGTATGTAAAGGAACCACAGGATAATCAAACTCTTTACCAGCATCCTCAGGTCTTACCCCAATGAAAACTTCTGAGCCAAGACTCATCCCAGGTTCCCAGTCCTCACTTGGAAGAATTAGGGCAATGTCATTCAGATAGTCTGAAAAATGTGTAAACTCCCGCTGTCCTGAAGACAGCTCTGTTGCCAACTTCATCAAGTTTTTATAGCCCTGATTATTTTTAGCTAATAGGCGAAAGGGAATTTTTCTCCCTTCATAGAATAAATTAGCTTCTGTTCCAATTAAAGGACGTAAACCATTTCTGATTGCAAGCTGGGCAAAATGATAGGCCGCATAGAGATTATCACGATCCATCAAACCAATGCTTTGATAACCAAGCTCTTTGGCACGTTTTACATAGGTGTTTAAATCTACAACACTGTCCATGAAGCTATATACTGATTTTGTATCCAATTGTGCAAACATGAAGGTCTCCTCTCAACATCATTTTTTGTCAATTAAGAATTTAGTTTTCTAGAAAAAATCAAAGAAACCTATTCAAATAGTATTATAACAAAAGTTTTTAAGCATATTAAAAGCAGAACCAAGGGTTCTGCTTTCTTGAAGACATTATTTTCTTAATAATACTCACCTTGACGGTAGTTCCAAGAATTAAAGTGGTCTGAAAGGTTCATCATAATTTTATCTATATCAAGACCTTTACGGATAACTACTGGACATGGTTCTACAGAACGGCTTCCCTCACCTTGTTCAGGAATTAATTTACCGTCTGCATCAACCATTGATACCATAACACCTTGTTCATAACGTGTTTCAACAGTTTTATCAGACTGAATTGACGCAACGTATTCATCAGCTTCAATGACAAGGTCAACAGCATTTTCAATACGTTCACCAATACCTTCAACCTTACCACGGTTACCTTTACCTGAAGGGTTTGCTGATGAAGCATAAACCATCTTACCTTCTTTTTCCCACATTTCTTTGGCAATTTGCTCACCAGGTTTACCAAATTTAATAACGAAACATGATGTTCCACGTGCATCAGTCATAAGCTCTTCACGGCCATCACCAAATGCTTGGAGTTTTGTGTAAGCATCCTCACGCCACGGAAGAATACATCCAAGAAGGATATCTTCATCCCAGTGCTTTTGATAGAAAGCATCAATTTCAGGAGTCAATTGTGCCAATGCACGCAACTCATCCATGCTTCCGCAAAGAACAACACCTGGTTTGTTACGGTTACGTTCTTTAGCTTCGAATTTACGTTCCAAACCAGCTTTATCGCTAGTCATAATAATATAACCAACTTTAGTTGGTGTAACGATACATCCACCCTCACCTTTAAGAATTTCAAAACCTTCTTGGTTAAGGTTACCATCCCATTGGACATGTTTAGTCATAATGTGTGTTCTCCATTTAATTTATAATACATATATTTTATCATGTTCATAGCTATCAGGCAAGTAATTTTCGGAATATTCGAAAATATAAGACTATTACTGCCAATAGCTTGGACGATGTTTTTCATACTCGGTTATCAAATCCTCATACTGCAGGGTAATCCCTATATCATCTAATCCATTTAAAAGTTTATGTTTCCATTCACCATCAATTTCAAAAGTGAACTCACCAACCGGTGAAATAATTTTTTGTCGTTCTAAATCTACCGTCACTTCATCAGTAGGTTTTAATTGTTCCAATTTTCGACGTACTTCTATCGGTTGAACAATTGGTAACATCCCATTATTAAGTTCATTATTGTAGTGAATGTCTCCGAAGGAACCTGCAATAACAACTTTAAATCCGTAGTCAGCTAGGGCCCACGCAGCATGTTCGCGAGATGAACCTGCACCGAAATTATCACCTGTTATTAAAATAGTTGCTTTACGATATTCAGGTCGATTAAAAACAAAATCAGGATCCTCAGTGTATTTGTTATCTTTATAACGCCAAGAATACATCAAATATTTTCCAAAACCTTTTTTGTCAATCAGTTTGAGAAACTGTTTGGGAAGAATCTGGTCGGTATCGATATTATCATTCATCAATGGAACTGTCGTACCGGTATAAATGGTGAATTTTTCCATGTTTCCTCCTTATTGTACTTCTGGCATTCGGCGAACATCAACGAAATGTCCGGCAATAGCTGCTGCCGCTGCCATTGCAGGACTACAAAGGTGTGTTTTTGCTCCAAACCCTTGTCGATCCTCAAAATTTCGATTACTTGTTGAAGCACAATGGACCCCATCAGGCACTTTATCTGGATTCATTCCAAGACACATTGAGCATCCTGGCTCTCTCCATTCAAAACCAGCATCTTTAAATATCTTATCCAACCCAATTTTCTCTGCAGCTTGTTTAACAGGTCTAGAACCTGGAACCACAATAGCTGTTAAATTAGGGGAAATTTTCTTACCTTTAACAAATCTGGCTGCCAACTGCAAGTCACTCAAGCGAGCATTAGTACAAGACCCAATAAAGACATACCCAAGATTAATGTCTTCTGCTTTTTGACCCGGACGAAGACCCATATAATGATATGCACGCTCATCATTCATATCTCGAACTTCAGGGAAAGGTGTATCAAAATCTACCCCCATAGATGGATTAGTTCCCCATGTGACCATTGGTGCCAACTCAGAAACATCCATGCGAATGACTTTATCGTATTCTGCATCATCATCACTAACTAGTGTCTTCCAGTCAGCTACTGCTACATCAAAATCCTCAGGAACACATTCTCGACCACGCATATAATCATATGTTACTTGGTCTGGATTCATAATTCCCATTTTCGAACCAAATTCAATTGACATATTACAGATTGTCATACGTTCTTCCATAGTCAAACAGTCAATTGCCTCACCGCGGTACTCTACAACATAACCCAGTCCACAAGCAACCCCATATTTAGCAATCAAGGCGAGAATGTAATCTTTTGAATAAACGCCTTTCTGAGGCTTCCCAGTGAATTCTACCAACATCTTTTTAGGTTTGACTTGCCAAAGTGTCTGTGTAGCAAAGACATGCTCAACCTCGCTCGTTCCAATACCAAAGGCAATAGCTCCAAAGGCACCGTGGGTAGCTGTGTGACTATCCCCACAAACAATAAACTTACCTGGTTGCGTACGCCCTGTTTCTGGACCAACCATATGTACAATTCCTTGCTTATCCGAACCATGTGACGCATTGTCAATACTAAACTCAATGCAATTTTCAGCAAGTTTATCAATTTGTGCCTTAGAAATAGCATCTCTAATATCAAAGATATTCACAGTTGGAACATTATGGTCAAAGGTCCCAAAAGTCAGATCTGGACGCCTTACTTTACGTCCTGCATCACGAAGACCTTGGAAAGCTTGGGGACTAGTCACTTCATGAATATAATGTTGGTCCACGTACATAAGTTGGGGTTGCCCCTCGTCACCTTTAATTACGTGGCGTTCCCAAAGTTTATCGAAAATTGATTTTCCGCTCATAAAATACTCCAATTATAATCTAAGGATTGGTTAATCCGAAAGCTTCGTTAGGATAAGGTATAAAAGAACGACATCTATAACAATCCCTGAAAGCCAGCAGAACTTAAAGTACCATTTGTTAATTTTATGTCTAAATAGTCTCCCACCTAGAAAGGCACCAATACCACCAAAGATAATAGTCTGCAATAATAATGACTTCTCAGAAATCCGTCTCTTATGTTGAATAGCCTTATGTTTATCAAGTCCATAAACGGATAAGATGACTAGATTCCACACCAACAAAACACTTAGTAACACTAATTTCAGTGTCATGATTTTAGAGATTGCTAATAATAGCTGCTGTCATTTCAGCAGTCGAAGCCTGACCACCCAAATCACGTGTCAAGATGCCTTGATTCAAGGTCTTATCAACAGCATTTTCAATCAATTCTGCCCCTTCAGTTTCATTAAAACTTTCACGTAACATCATAGCTACTGACAAAATCATTGAAATTGGATTGGCAATACCTTGACCAGCGATATCTGGTGCTGAACCATGAATCGGTTCATAAAGACTTGGACCGTTTTCAGAATGACTAGCAGACGGCATAACACCTAGGGTACCTGGAAGAACACTTGACTCATCAGATAAGATATCACCAAAGAGGTTTTCAGTCACAACAACATCAAAGCGAGCTGGGTTGGTAATCATAATCATTGCTGCACTATCAACGAGCTGGTGTTCAAGAGTTACATCTGGAAACTCCAAAGAAACTTCATCAGCAACCTTACGCCACAATTTAGAGGTCGCCAAAACATTTTGTTTATCAATGCTAGTAACCTTTTTGCCACGACCTTGGGCAATCTTGAAGGCACGACGCATGATGCGACGAATCTCATCAGCTGAATAATCATTTATATCACGAGCCTTATCTTCCTCTAAAATGTGCTCACCAAAGTAAATACCACCTGTAAGCTCACGAACAACGACAAAATCTACGCCTTCAATACGCTCCGGTTTAAGAGGTGACAAGTGTTTCAAAGCATCAAAGATACGAACAGGACGGATATTAGCAAAGAGATTCAACTCCTTACGAATGGCCAAAAGCCCTTGTTCGGGACGAACTGGTGCATTATCATATTTAGGTCCGCCAATAGCAGCCAAAAGGATAGCATCTGCCGATTTAGCAGCTTCTAGAGTAGCTTTAGGAAGTGGATGACCCTCAGCATCGATACCAGCACCACCAAAAGGTTTAGCATCAACATCATAATCAAATCCAATTTTTGAAGCTACTTTATCCAGAACTTCAAGACCGGCTGTCATGATTTCAGGTCCAATACCATCACCAGAAAGTGTTACAATTTTTTTTGTCATATTTAACACCTCTTAAGTTTATGGAAGGTCACGGTAAGAAACTTTTCGTGCCATCTCACCAGCATTTTCTTTTTGAACCAGCGTATTCGCATTAATATATGCAATTGCTGAAGCTTTCAAGACGTCAAAATCCAAACCTGAAGCGTTGAAGATTGTATCTGTGTCCACATTTTCTACAGATACAAGTACACGTGCTTGGGCATCAATACCATCAGTTACGGCATCGATATTATAAGAAGTCAAGCGGACTGTTTGATTGAAGAACTTATCTATAGCATTGAAGATAGCTTCAACTGACCCTTGGCCATTTGCCAAAAATTCTACAGCTTCCCCGTCTTCATTTACCAAGCTAACTGCAGCAGTAATTGTTTCATCAGGATTAGTTGTCAAGCGAAGATCTTGGAAATGGAAGCCTTCTGGATTTTCAACATTAGTCCCAGCAACAAGTGCGCGAATATCAGCATCAGTAATGTCATGTTTTTTATCAGCCAAGAGCTTGAATTTAGCAAAGAGTGGTTTGATATCTTCTTCAACAAAGTCAAGCTCAAGTTCTTTCAATTTTTCAATAAAGGCATGGCGACCTGACAATTTACCAAGTGGAAGTGAGCTTTTCTTAACCCCAACCAACTCGGGTGTAATGATTTCATAAGTAAGAGGATTTTTAAGGAAACCATCTTGGTGGATACCAGATTCATGAGAAAAGGCATTCCCACCAACAACAGCTTTATTCTTAGGAATAGCGATACCTGAATATCGAGATACAAGTTCAGCAGTGTTGACTGTCTCATTAAGCACAATATCACTTGTTGCTTTATAGTAGTCTTCACGGATATTAAGAGCCACTGCCACTTCTTCAAGCGCTGCATTTCCGGCACGTTCACCGATACCATTTACAGTTCCTTCAACACGGCCAGCACCATTTTTAATAGCTGCAAGTGTGTTAGCTACAGCCATACCAAGGTCATTGTGACAGTGAGGACTAAAGATAATTTTACGATCTGATTTAACATTTTCAATGAGATATTTGAAAATATGACCGAACTCTTCAGGAGTTGTAAAACCAACTGTATCCGGAATGTTAATATAAGTCGCACCAGCATCAACTGCTGTTTGAACAACTTCCAAGAGATAATCGAGCTCTGTACGAGTAGCATCTTCAGGTGAAAACTCAACAATATCAAAACGTTCACGCGCATAAGTCACATGTTCTTTGATAATCTCAAGAATTTCTTCTTTTGATTTCTTCAACTTGAATTCACGATGAATAGGACTTGTTGCAATAAAGACATGACATTGTGGGAATTTTGCATCCTTAATAGCTTCATAACAAGCATCAATATCAGACTTTACAGAACGAGCTAAACCAGAAACTGCTGTAGTAGTCATAGCAGCTGAAATTTGTTTTACAGCCTCAAATGAATCTGGACTAGCTGCAGGGAAACCAGCTTCGATTGAAGAAATTCCCCATTTTTCAAGTTGCTTTGCAATAGCAACTTTTTCTTTGATTGAGAAGTTAACACCTGGTGTTTGTTCCCCATCTCGGAGGCTTGTATCAAGAAACTCCACTTTACGCATAGACAATCCTCTTTCTAAAAGTAAAAACAATAATAGTAAAAAAAACATCTCACTCGGAAACCCAAGCGAGATGTTTTGAACTCCCGCTTGGTAAGCCAAACAGGACTAATGCTTTTGCACTAGCCCTCATTACGCAATAGCAAAGTAGTTGTAGTTGCGAATGTCATCTGACTTATTTCCTTTCGATGTATCTTGTTTTATATGATACATCTTTCAATCTTGAAAGTCAAGGAAAAATACTGAATTAACTGACTTTTCTGACCGTTTTTTACATTTTTTCAGAAAAACAAAAAAGCTGACCAAAGTCAGCTTTTCTAATTGTTCTTAATATCTATTTTTCTTAGCTTATTTTCCGAGGTAATATTCAGAAACAACGTTCAATTTTTCGTCAAATTCAAATACCAATGGTGGGAAGTTTGGAATTTCAACATCCATGATTTCATCATCTGACAGTTTTTTGATGTGTTTTACAAGGGCACGGATTGAGTTACCATGTGCACCTACGAATACGTTTTTACCATCTTTAAGAGCTGGAGCAATTTTATCTTCCCAGAATGGAAGGGCACGTTGCAAAGTTACTTTCAAGTTTTCAGCATCTGGAATTACTGAATCGTCAAGTAAAGCGTAACGACGGTCTTTGTGTGCTGAGTACTCATCATCACGGTCCATGCTTGGAGGCAATACATCGTATGAACGACGCCAGATGTGAACTTGCTCTTCACCAAATTGTTTAGCAGCTTCTGCTTTATTTTTACCAGTCAAAGCACCGTAGTGACGTTCGTTCAAGCGCCATGATTTTTCAACTGGAACCCAAAGTTGGTCAGAGGCTTCAAGCGCAAGGTTAGTTGTTTTGATCGCACGTTTCAATACTGAAGTATAAGCTTTGTCAAATTCAATACCAGCTTCTTTAATCAATTTACCAGCGTCAATAGCTTGTTGAGTACCTTTTTCAGAAAGATCTACGTCAGCCCAACCTGTGAAAAGATTAGCTTTGTTCCATTCAGACTCACCGTGGCGAGCGAAAACCAATTTTACCATTAGTTATGTCTCCTTTTTATTTAGGATTAAACCTATTTACTCTATCTATTATACCCAAAAAACATTGAAAAAGCTAGCAAAATACCAAAATTCTGTAAAATTCTACTCTTCCTTTTCTTTGCCAAATTAAAACTAATCAGATTTTTAAGTCAGAAGCTTATACCTATCCATTATTTCCTTGTTTTAAGCCTTCTTTCATGCTAGAATGAAATGAAAATAGTAAACATTTTACTTTGTGATACTTAAGGAGGATCTTATGGTTTCTACTGCTACAAAAGTTGGTAACTTTACGTTTGATAACTGTCTTATGAATGCTGCTGGTGTTTACTGCATGACCAAAGAAGAGCTGGCAGAGATTGAAGCTTCAGCTGCTGGTTCATTCGTCACAAAAACAGGGACACTTGAGGCCCGTCCTGGTAATCCAGAACCTCGTTATGTCAATGTACCCCTTGGTTCAATCAACTCAATGGGATTGCCAAATAACGGTTTTGAATATTATCTTGACTATGTCATTGAATTGCAAAATCAACCCAATACAAAAAACCATTTTCTCTCACTAGTGGGACTCTCACCAGAAGAAACACACACTATTCTTAAAAAAGTTCAAAAAAGTGACTATGAGGGACTCGTTGAACTCAACCTCTCATGTCCTAATGTTCCAGGCAAACCTCAAATTGCATACGATTTTGAAACCACAACCGATATCCTTACTGAAGTCTTCTCTTACTTTACGAAACCTCTTGGCGTGAAATTACCACCATACTTTGATATTGTTCACTTTGATCAAGCAGCTGCTGTTTTCAACCAATTCCCTCTTGTCTTCGTTAACTGTGTGAACTCTATTGGTAATGGACTTTACATTGAAGATGAATTTGTTGTCATCAAACCAAAAAATGGCTTCGGTGGTATTGGTGGTGATTACATTAAACCTACTGCCTTGGCAAACGTCCATGCCTTCTACCAACGTTTGAAACCTGAGATCCAAATTATTGGTACTGGTGGTGTGAAATCTGGTCGTGATGCTTTTGAACACATCCTTTGTGGCGCAAGTATGGTGCAAGTAGGTACTGCACTTCAAAAAGAAGGTGTTACTATCTTTGATCGCATCACTAAAGAACTTAAAGAAATCATGGCAAAAAAAGGTTATGAAACTCTTGAAGATTTTCGTGGAAAACTGCACTATATTGACAGATAACCAAAAAGAGCTTGGATTTTTTCCAAACTCTTTTTATCTTTATTTGAGGATGAGTTTCTTTTCTTATACGAGGCTATCATCATCTCGTTCATCCCAGACTTCAAAAGTATCCTTCCCCTCTTTTTGGGCTTGAATACGCTTTTGACGAGCTTCTTCGATCTGTTTTTCACTTGGCTTCATCAGTTTACTAATTGCAACAATAGCTGATAACTTAATAACAGTAAAAACCAAAAGAAAGATCAATATCACTGTTATGGTTTTCATAATTTTCCTTATATTTTTTTGTATAAATCAAAACCCCTAAAAAGCTTAGGGGGTTTAACATTATTTGACTGCGTCTTTAAGAGCTTTACCCGCTTTAAATGCAGGAACTTTAGAAGCTGCGATTGAGATAGTTTCACCAGTTTGTGGGTTACGACCTTGACGAGCAGCACGTTCACGTACTTCAAAGTTACCGAAACCAATCAATTGTACTTTTTCACCTGCAGCAAGGAATTCTTCGATAGAAGCGAAAACCGCATCTACAGCTGCTGCTGAATCTTTTTTTGTAAGCTCAGTTGCTTCTGCAACTTTAGCGATCAAATCTTGTTTGTTAGCCATTGTAACAATCCTCCAATTTATTTCTAAGCGAATAATATTTCTAGCGCTTTTACAAATATTATCATATCCTAAAAGCCTTATGAGGTCAAGTAATAAACGCTAATTTCATCGCTCTTTTGTAAAAAGTAAAGCGTTTTTAATTTATTGTCTTATAGATGTCAAACTCGACACGGTCATTAACTAAATCGAAACTCTGAGCACGTGCTGTTATTCCCTTATCATTCTTCATAGACTGAATATTTAGGGTAACCTTACCCTTCTTACTGTCAATTACAATGTAATCAGGAAGTTTTGTTGAACGTTCAATCATATTAAGAGCATCTAAAACAGGGAGCTTCAAGGTTCCTGCCGAGAGCTCAGACACTTGAAGAACGACAGAACCCGACTCACTTACAAGAGGCGTAAAGTAAACATATAGGGGGAGTGCGTGACCTAAGACCTTGTAACTACTCTCAAAAACAATTTTAGAATTAGTCACTTTGACCTTGAAACGCATCTTATCAGTGGAATAATCTTGAGCAAACCCTGTAAGCGCCGCATCAAGCTCCTCTTTACTCATACTATACTTTCCAATTTTAGTAGCTCCTTTAGGTAAGGATACTGAGATCGTTTCGACTGGTGTCATTATTCTAACCGTCACGACACAAATTAGGGCTAGATTTAAGGCTAACAGTCCCAAAAATAACCATTTCCATACCTTACTCACCTGACCACCCCTTCTTTGTTTGGTTTATACGTTTCAAAATCGCATCTGACATAATTTGATAGCCTGTGTTGTTGGGATGAAAATGATCTTCCTCAAATAGAGCATCGTTTAAACTATCTCGGGATGATTTGATAGACTGTGATGTTTCATCAGAGCTCGTCACTCCACCCTTACCATTGATTCCCTTATAGAGCAGATCGTTAACTGGAACAAAGTAGACATTGTCGTACTCCTTAGACACTTCTTCGGTAGACAGGTTCCAATTATCAACAATGGTTTGCATTTCTGTCATCTCTGGAAAATTAAGATAAAACGGATTGTATATACCAACAATATAAATCGGTAATGTTTTATTTTCCTTACGAGCCAGCTCAATAATCTGTCGCAATCTCTTTTGATAGTCCACAGCAGCTTTGCTAAAGGTGTTCATATTAAGATTTGTGATATTATCCTTAATGACATGAATCACATCATTTCCACCAACAGTCAAAGTCATCAATTTTGCCTTTTTGAGATCCCTTTTGATATCCTTCTTTTCCTGTATCCTTTTGAGGATTTGATTGCTAGTGTTTCCTGCGATACCATAGTTACGAGAAGTCACTTGCCAATTAAAATCTGACTCTAAGGCCTGAGATAAAACAGGAACGAAGCCCCCTTGATTGCTGCTATCACCCACACCTTGAGTAAGTGAGTCTCCAATCGCCACATAAGTTACCTTTTCTTTTTTTACAGACCTTATCTTGTCAGAAATCTTTGATGACTGATGACTGCTTGGTACAATAAAAATGAGTAGCCCCATAAATAATAGAAAAAGCAAGAAGAAGCCTGCAAAGCTTCTAAGTAATTCTGATTCTTTCAATTTATTCATAGCGAACCATTACGGCAAAGGCGTCTTCACCAGTATGTGTTTGAATGATGGAACCAGTCTCAAGAATTGAAATTGGAGCACCCAATACTTTAAGTTTCGAAGCAAGTTCATGTGCCAGCACAGGTGTTCCAGCATAGGAGACACCTATCTCAGCAATCTTACGATCCTTGATAGCATCAATGTAAGAATTCAACCATTTCGTGAACGTTTTTGCACCACGACCTTTGGCAACAGTATTTAACTGATAGTCCTTCAATTCCATAATAACACGAATATTGAGCAATGATGACAAAAGCCCTGTAACACGCCCAATACGACCACCTTTGGCAAGATTTTCAAGGGTAGAGACACCAATATGAAGTTCAGATTTACTTTTCACTTCTTCTACATGTGCCACAATGTCCTCAAGACTAGCCCCTGCTTGCGCGAGTTTAGCAGCCTCAACTACTTGGAATTTTAGGCATTGATCTATAAAACCTGAGTCTATAACTGTTACATCAGCTCCTGAAAGGCTAGCTCCTTGACGTGAAGCCTCACATGTCCCAGAAAGAGTATGCATAAGATGTATAGCTATAATTTGCTCTGCACCATCTTTAATCAATTTTTCAAATGTCTCAGCAAACAACCCTACTGGTGGTTGACTTGTCTTTGGTAACTCTTTACTATTCTTCATCATTTCCAGGAAATGACCTTCTTCACGAAGGTCACTATCTGAATAGATGACACCATCCACCATAACTGACAATGGAACAATAGTGATATTGTACTTTTCAACCAATTCCGGTTCAATCGTGATTGACGAATCGGTTACAATTCTGATTTTACTCATATTTCTCTCGCTTAACATAATTTTTTATTCTATTATAGCATGACTAGAGAGGTTTACCCAACTCTTTTCCTAAACAGGTTCATCCACTTTTAATAAAGCTCTAGCTTGACTCAAGGCAGCATCAGTCAAATTATCACCTGCAAGCATCTTGGCAATTTCCTCAACTCTTTCTTCAGGTGTTAAGAGACGAACACGAGATACAGTTGTCTCTTTATCACTTTCTTTAGAAATAAAGAATTGATAATCTGCAATAGCGATTACTTGAGGAAGGTGACTGATAGCCAATACCTGACCATGACTTCCAATCTTATGAATCTTCTGTGCAATAGCCTGGGCTACGCGGCCTGACACTCCAGTATCAACCTCATCAAAGACAATACTAGTTTTATCTTCTTTTCGAGCAAAGGCTGACTTAATGGCTAGCATAAGTCGAGACAGTTCACCACCAGATGCAACCTTAACAAGCGGTTTAAATCCTTCACCTGGATTGGTTGAAATATAAAACTCAACTTGCTCATTACCATCACGGTTAAATTTCCCCTTAGTAAAGACAACTTTAAAATCAGCCTTATCCATATAAAGATCACATAACTCAGTCTTTATCTCTGACTCAAGAGCGTTTGCAATCTGATGTCGTTCCCTTTGCAAGGTTTCTGCAGACGCGAGTAAGTCTTTTTCAAGTTGCTTAAGCTCTTGTTCCATAGCATCAGAAGAGCTAGAATTTCCAGTCAATAGGTTATATTCTTTACTTGAATTTTCGAGATAATCTAAGACATCATCAACAGTTCCACCATATTTACGGGTAATGGCATTAATCGTATCTAAACGGTGTTCAATCTCTTGCAAACGCCCAGCATCAAAATCTAAATTACCTACAAGATCTCCTAACTGTTTAGTGACATCCTCAAGGACATAGTAGGCTTCTGACAAATTATTAGAGAGTTCTTTATAATCAGAATCATACTCTTCAAGAGATTGGAGATCATTCATGGCAGAACGGACATTTGATAGGCTTGAAAAATCTTCATTATCCAGCATAACATAAGCATTCGTTAAGGTATCAGCAATCTGCTTATGATTGAGGAGTTTATCTCGCTCCTTCATCAAATCTAGATCTTCGCCTGTTTTTAGAGAGGCTGCTTCAATTTCTGCAATCTGAAAAGATAACATTTCAATTCTAGCCTTATGCTCTTTCTCGTTTTTCTGTTTTTCAAGAACAGCTTTTCTTAGCTCACGGTAACGGTCAAAGTATTCCTGATATTCTTTTTTTGCCTGAAAAAAATCCTTGTCACCAAAGGCATCAAGCATGCTTATGTGAAGAGCAGGTCTCATAAGTTCTTCTTGGTCATGCTGTCCATGGATATCTACCAAAAAGTGGCCGACAGCTTTAAGAATCGTTAAATTGACCATCTGACCGTTGATACGGCTAACACTTCGACCATTTTGGAAAATTTCACGGCGGATAATCAACTCATCTTCAACAGGAATCCCATTGTCTTCCAAGAGACTAACTAAAGCAAGATTTTGTTCAATTGAAAAGAAGCCCTGAATCTCCGCCTTGGGGGCTGAATGACGGACAACCTCGCTAGATGCCCGTGCCCCCAACATAAGATTCATGGCATCAATGATAATGGATTTTCCTGCCCCAGTCTCTCCGGTAAGAACAGTCATCCCATTTTCAAAATTAAGAGAAATTTCTTCAATAATTGCGAAATTCTTTATCGTAATTTCGAGAAGCATGCTTCCTCCTATTCTTCAACCCACTTGACGATTTGTCCATGTAATTCGATAGCAGCTAATTCTGACTGAGCAACCAAAAAGAGCGTGTCATCATCAGCAATCAAGCTAAAAATCAAATGCTTGTATTCATCCAAAAGAATCTTTTTGATGAGACGACTAGTCCCTGGCTGAACTAAAATATTCATAAAGGCATGTTGTCGATCAACACGCAACAAGCGGCGACAAGCAACAGAAGATCCACCTACTCGTCTAGGAGCAGTTGGGAGCCCATAGATGTAAGAACCATCTTCGGTTGGCACTTTGGTAATACCAATTTCATTGATATCACGTGATACCGTAGCCTGAGTAGCCTTCAACCCCTCAGCCTGGAGTAACCTTACCAATTCTCCCTGGGTCGTAATTTTATTTTCTTGGACAATCTTTCGGATTAACTCCAAACGATCTTTCTTCTTCATTCTTCTTAAACTCCTTATGTGCTTGTGCTACAACTTCTTTGATTGAAGTTTGAACATCATTTTGAGGAGAATCTGTCTTCTCCAAGTGTGCGAGAAATTCAATGTTACCATGACCACCTTGAATAGGAGAAAAATCCAGTCCTTTAATTGAAAAGCCATAGTCAACTGCAAGAGCTGTTACGGTTTCTAATACTTTTTCATGGATACTGCTCTCACGTACAATCCCATTTTTTCCAATTTGTTCACGGCCTGCCTCAAATTGAGGTTTCACAAGAGCAACAACTTGCCCTTCATTAACCAATATCTTAGCCAAGGCTGGTAAAATCAAATTAAGAGAGATGAAACTAACATCAATAGATGCAAATGATGGCAATCCCTCTGTGAAATCGACTGGTTCAGCATATCGAAAATTATATTTCTCCATAGAACGCACTCGATTATCTTGACGCAATTTCCAAACTAACTGATTGGTGCCAACATCTACTGCATAAACCAGTTTAGCACCATTTTGAAGCATGACATCGGTAAATCCACCTGTTGAGGCACCGATATCAATGGTTGTCATATCTTCAACTGATAGATTGAAAACAGCTAAAGCTTTTTCAAGTTTGAGTCCTCCACGACTCACATACCTAAGCTTTTCACCTTTGAGCTTCAACTCTGTTCCATTATCAATTTTTTCACCAGGTTTATCGTAACGCTCACCATTGATAACATTAACAACTAAACCAGCCATAACACCGCGTTTAGCTTGTTCTCGCGTTTCAAATAGGCCTTGTTTATAAGCCAAGACATCTACTCTTTCCTTAGGCATGGAATCTTAACCTCTCTATGATTTTCATAATATTGTCTTGCTTGAAACCTTGGTACTCAGCCAACTCTTTGAAAATGGCCTCAGCCTTATTTAGTGATTCCTCGAGAATGGCATGTGATTTTTCCAAACCAAGAAGAGCAGGGTAAGTTGATTTTCCAGCGACCACATCTTTTCCAGGTGTTTTTCCTAAGGATTCAAAGTCAGCAGTCACATCTAAAATATCATCACGAACTTGAAAGGCAAGACCAATCAAGCGACCAGCTTCTTGAAGATTCTCCATGACTCGATTTTCTTGCTGGGCCACAATACCAGCCGCTACAAAAGGAAAGGTTAGAAGCTTACCAGTCTTATTCTCGTGAATCTTAGCCAGTTGCGATAAATCAAGTTCCAGACCTTCACCTTTCATATCCAACATCTGACCACCAACCATACCGAAGGTCCCTGACGCATGAGATAGAGTGTGAATCAATTGAACACGAATTTCTACAGAAAGCTCTGTTTGAGCTACAAGTGCAAAGGAATCTAAAAAGAGAGAATCACCAGCTAAAATTGCCGTTGCTTCATCAAATTTTTTATGGTTTGTTAGACGTCCTCGACGGTAATCATCATTGTCCATTGCCGGTAAATCGTCGTGAATCAGACTCCCGGTATGAATCATTTCAAGACTTGCTGCAACATCAAAATGACTGGAAGTTAACTCTAAACCAAATCCTTCAAGTAAATCCAAGAAAATCAGTGGACGGATACGCTTACCGCCACTATCAACTGAATAAAGAATAGCAGTGATTAAATCGCTTGATACTGGTGGGGTTTTCTTTTGATAAAAATCCCGTATAGCAGCATCAATTTTTTTTAGCTTGGTCATTAGGCATCCATTTCCATTTCTGTACCATCTGCTTGCATAACCTTAACAAGTGTTTTTTCAGCATCTTCCAAGGTCTTCTGCAAATCTTTAGACAATACCATACCTTTTTGGAATTCAGCAATCGCATCCTCAAGAGCAACATCACCTGTTTCAAGTTTTGTGACGATAGCTTCTAAGTCCTGTAAATTTTCTTCAAATGTTTTTTTCGTTGACATTTTTCACCTCTACTTCTAGTTGTCCATCTCTCATTTGGATTGTTAATCGCTCGCCTTTAGTAATATCTTTGATAGTTGTTAGGGGCTTATCATTTTTATTGACAATAGCATAGCCCCTGGCAACAATACGGCTAGTATCTAGAGAAAATAGGGCATCTTGAGCCTTCTCTAGTCTAATGCGGTTACCATTGATAGTATTTTTAGTTGTGGTCACTAAAAGTCGCTGTAAGGACGCTCGACGATCTTGATAGTTCTTAACATGAGTCGAGAGATTTAGACCATGTAATCGCTGTCTCAAAAATTCAGCTGATTTTTGTTTGTGCTCAAAATCTTGACTCATGAAGGTTTCGAGCCTTGTTGTAAGGCGATCTAACTTTTGCAAATATCCATCATAAAGACGTTCAGGTTGCCTAAAGACAACCGATTGTGATAATTTGGCTAAACGTTCCTGATTATACTGTATGCGCCTCAAACAAGCTTGGTAGGCTCTGTTTTGTCTTTCACGAATCCAAACCAAGGTATCAGCCTTTGATATCGGAGTGGCAAGTTCAGCTGCTGCTGTAGGTGTAGCAGCCCTGCGATCCGCTACAAAATCCGCCAGAGTCGTATCTGTTTCGTGACCAACACTTGAAATCACAGGTAGACGACTCTCAAAAATGGACTGAACTACAATTTCCTCATTAAAGGCCCATAGGTCCTCAATTGAACCTCCACCACGGCCGACGATAAGAAGATCCAGATCTTCCCTCTGATTGGCTTTTTGAATATTTTCAACAATCTCTTGTGCCGCTCCGTCACCTTGAACCTTGGTAGGAAAAAGCAGAATCTCTACACCTGGAAAACGGCGACTAACCGTTGTAATAATGTCCCGAATAACCGCGCCACTAGGACTAGTGATAACCCCAATTTTCTTGACAAAATTAGGAAGAGGTTGCTTATGACGATCATCAAAGTAGCCTTCAGCAGCAAGTTTTTTACGAAGCTGCTCAAACTGGAGGGCGAGTGCACCAATACCATCTGGCTCAGCCTTCTCAATAATAAGGGAATATGAACCACTAGGCTCATAAATCTGCACCCGACCAACAACATTAATCTTCATTCCCTCTTCAAGATCAAAACCAATTTTTTTGAAGACCCCAGCCCAAATCGTTGCCTGAATGACTGCCCCTTCATCCTTAAGAGAAAAGTACTGATGACTCGGGCGTCGGCGAAAATTAGAAACCTGGCCTGTCAAATATACCCTCTCTAAATAAGGGTCACGGTCAAATTTCATTTTCAAATATTTGGTTAAGGATGTGACCGATAAATAGTCTGACACGACAACTCTCCTTTGTTAACTTGACTCTGGAAAATCTAAAGACACTAAAAAAGCTCTGTAGAACCATGATTCTCCAATACTATCAATCAGCTTTTTAATTGTTTATACGATTATCTTAGATTATACCAAAAAAGACTGTCAAATGACAGTCTCAACCACTATTGGCTAGTGCTTTAACATGATTAAATTAGCTTGTTTTATAAGTTTTTGAAACAACGTCCCATGAACCACTTGAACCGTCAATACCTCCATAGGCTTCGAGTTGTTCCTTAGTGTTTACTCGGAAAAGGAGGACATCATTACCATATGTATCATAAAGTTGTGCATAAACCAAACCATCGTCATTATCTTTCCAAGAATAGACACTCCAACCTAAATTTTTATAATTATCACCAGTTGAACCTTGTTCTTTAGCATAGGTAGAAAAAACCCAATCTCCTAACTGCTGATCAGACAAAGATGACGTATCAACTTGAGATGCTTTACTATCTGATGATGATTTACTATTTGATGATGATCCTTCCTTACTTTTAGCCAATTGGCCATTTTTCCATGGGTTAGTGACATTTTCGTTTTGGTTATTACTATACCACACTAAAGTAAGTAAAGGGATGAGCACTGCAATTAAAGCAATTCCCCCAATTACCCATCGAATTTTTTTAGGGTCTTTGAGTTTATTGAAACTCGAAACTTTCATTCCCCTAGTTCTTTCAGTTTTACGACGTCTAAATTCGCTCACAGCTTTATCCTCTTTTTCTTGAAAGTAGTCCTTTTTTCTCTTCCACTTGTTCCAAGAGTTTTTGCACTTCCTTACGCCCCTGCGAATCACTCATTTGAGCCAATGAAATTTGCAACTAAAAAATACGATTATCCAAAGCTTGCTCATATTCTTTGACTGTTTCTCTATCACCATTATCAGCTAAGACTCTCAAATACTCTTAATCACTGAATTCAGCCATTCACTATTTCGCTCCTGCTTCTAAATCGTTTCTTCTATTTTCTTAAAGCCTGGATCTTTTGTCAAGTTACTAGTTTGTAACAAAATCTTACAACTGTAAAAAGCTGACGAAAATCACATCCTCAGCTTATTTCTTAATTGTTTTTCGATAATACTTACAGTAACTTTGAAGAGGACAAGTCTGGCATTTGGGATTCTTGGCTAAACAATGATAGCGTCCAAAGAAAATCATGCGGTGATGACTGATAATCCAATCTTTCTTTGGTATTTTCTTCATCAATTCTGCTTCGATGTCCTCTACACTAGCATTTTCAGGAGCTATATTCAGCCGTTTAGAAACGCGAGAGACATGTGTATCTACAGCAATAGACGAAATACCATAGACTTCAGCCAATACGACGTTAGCTGTTTTTCGTCCAACACCAGGTAGACTCTCTAATTCCTTGTGAGTTTTGGGAACTTGTCCGTCGAAATTCATTAAAACAGCTCTAGCAGTTTTGATGATATTCTTTGCCTTATTCTTATATAGCCCAATGGTTCTTAAGCACATTTCAACATCATCAAGATTAGCAGATGCTAAATCTTCAATTTCTGGATAACGGGCCCACAAACCCGGTGTTACTTTATTAACGGCTTTGTCCGTTGTTTGAGCAGATAAAATAACAGCAACTAGTAGTTGAAAGGGAGTCTCCCACTCCAGCTCACCATGTGCATCTGGAAACATCTTTCCCATTAAAGTCAGAGCTTCATTAACACGTTTTCTACCCAACATTATTGACCACCCCACAATTGACGGGCCGCGTCCATACCGGTTTTGAACTCATCCGAAACCTGGTGATGTTGTTTCTTTCCTTGATGCTCCAAACGACGTTCTTCAACTTGAATTTTAGTAGTAATACCACTTAATTTCCAGTTACGAAGAACCCCTTTGATATAATTCCAGTTGGTTTTTCGGTTAAATACTGCCTCTTTCAGAGCTTCACGGATTAATTCCGGGTCAGTGTGTTCTTCCTGAATTTCCTTATTTAAATCTTCTATTACCATAGGATTCAAGATTCCCAAAGCCTGTTCCAACTCATCTGTTAATTGTTTAATAAGCTGTGTATTTGTTGGTTGGCCAGCAACAGGACCTGTCATTGGATTTTCACTACTCACTAGCTTGTCTAACACTGCTAGGGCAGGTGAAGCATCAACAACCATCTCAATTTCATTATTAACTTTAACAGTCGTAAAATCAAGAAGTCCGGCTTCAGTTAATGTCGTAATACTTTTATTAACCTCAGTGGGGGTCTTTCCAGTTGCCTGCGCTATCTGGCTAGAAGCCACTTCTCCAATCTGAGTAGTCGTTTGTAGATAGAGAAACTGCCAAACTAAAAAGTCATCCGCTGATGGAAAAATATCCTTAAAGTGAAAAAATAAGGCATTTGGAAGGACTAGA
The DNA here is from genome assembly GCF_038007145.1 of Streptococcus sp. FSL L8-0526. Classification (NCBI taxonomy): domain Bacteria; kingdom Bacillati; phylum Bacillota; class Bacilli; order Lactobacillales; family Streptococcaceae; genus Streptococcus; species Streptococcus sp. FSL L8-0526. The sequence continues at coordinate 1,103,566 of NZ_JBBOWP010000001.1, read as the reverse complement.
TTTCCTGTTCGATACTGTTCAAAAAAACTCATATTTACCTTTCAGAGTAGATAGGTCAACTCAAAAAATTTTATGCTTTAACATAAGTCTTTTGAGAGACCTACTACAAATAACCGTAGAATGAAAAATCGTCTTCCAACTCTTCTAAACGATAGGGTGTTTCTTGATATACAGCGTAGTTAATCCAATTACTAAAGAATGCTGATGCCGCAAGGTTCCAACGAAGTTTCGGTTCCTGACTTGGATCATCCCCAGGAAAATAGTTTGCTGGCACATCTGGATTGATGCCTACATCCAAATCCCTTCGATATTCTCTAGCAAGAGTATCACGATCATATTCGAAATGACCAAAACTATAAACTTCACGAAGATCCTTGCTTGCCAGAATGGACAGACCTACCTCTTGACCTGATGCAACAACGTCTAAATCTGTTTTATACTTGATATCTTCCAGAGTTACCTCTGTATAGCGTGAGTGCGGTGACACAAAGCTATCATCAAAGCCATTCATGAGGAAATTTTTTGGCATGTCAACAGTTTGCTTATAAATACCTGATAATTTCTCTGACAAGGGAACCTTATCAACTCCATGTTTGTAATAGAGACCTGCTTGAGCTCCCCAACACAAGTGAAGAGTTGAATAAACATGCTTTTTAGACCAGTCAAAAACTCGTGTTAATTCCTGCCAATAATCAACTTCCTCAAAAGGCATTTGTTCAACAGGAGCCCCCGTTACGATAAGACCATCGTAATACTTGTCCTTAATATCATCAAAAGTCTTATAGAAGGTTTCCATATGTGCAGCGTGGGTATTTTTTGATTTATGACTAGCCATATACAGAAACTCTACGTTAATTTGGAGTGGTGTATTTGCTAAAAGACGTAGCAATTGAGTTTCTGTCACTTCTTTAGTTGGCATTAGGTTAAGCACCAGGACCTCCATTGGTCTAATATCCTGGCTACTAGCTCTATTTTCATCCATGATGAAGACATTTTCCGAACGCAATACATCAAGAGCTGGTAACTTATTATCAATTTTTATAGGCATAACAACATCTCCATCCTTGTTTATTCTATCTTCATATTATAAACCGGATAAATATTGTTATCAAATATATATTTTCTCTAGTTAGCTATAACTTTAAACTATATGATGACACACTTATTTTTTAAAAGAGTTAAAAAGGCCCTGAGGCCTTTTGTAAAACATAGATAGTTTTATCCTGGGAAGTTCATCAATATTTTAGCGTCATAACCTTTGATTGCTTCACGACCATTAAGTCCGTCAAGCTCAATCAAGAAGGCACATCCAGCAACGACACCACCTAGGCGTTCAATCATTTCAATTGTTGCTTTGACAGTACCACCAGTAGCCAAGAGATCGTCAACGATAAGTACACGTTGGCCTGGTTTGATTGCATCGGCATGCATGCAAAGAGTATCAACACCATACTCTTTTTCATAATCGGCTGAAATCACTTTACGTGGCAATTTACCAGGTTTACGAACTGGCGCAAATCCAATACCAAGTTCAAAGGCAACTGGGCATCCAACGATGAAACCACGTGCTTCGGGACCAACAATCATGTCAATTTTCTTGTCAGTCGCATACTGAACAATTTCACGAATAGCATAGCTATAAGCATTTCCATCAGCCATCAACGGGCTAATATCGCGGAAAGTAACCCCTTCTTTAGGGAAGTTTTCAATAGATGCAATATAATCTTCTAATTTCATTTGTTCTTCCTATAGGCATTTTGCCAAAAAAAATATTTACATATCATTATAGCATGAATCCGTGGATTTAGAAAATACTAACCTCTAGATTCTAAACTAATTATCTTAGTTAGGCACTACTGCTCCTGCTTGTAGAGCCAATCATAAATTTCCTGTGGTGTTCCCAAAGCCATGAGTTCTTGGAACTTGACAAGACGTTTAAGGTCCTGGAAAATCTTGCTTTCCTCAATATCACGTTTTCCAGCCTCTTTATTAACTGTCATGACACCATTATCAATAGTGACAAAGTCCAATTCATCAAAAATTTGAATCATCTTGATGAGAAGAATTTTATCAATCTTAAGATAATGACTGAGGTCATCTAATTTATAGCGCACATCAAATTCTGGGAATTGATAAATGGTTTTATAGAGCCTTGCAAATTGCTCTCTAGTTCCATAGCCTGTCAGATAATAGGCTTTCTTAATGCGATTCTTAAAATAAATGGCCTGGAATTCCTTACCGTCAAACCACTCTTTTAATTCCGTCTCTGAATTCGGTAGGGTGTCGAGGACAACTGCAGTTGCTTCGTCTGAGGCCTCTTCTACAGTTGGTAGGCCCTCAGGTAGTACCATATTTTTTGAGCGAAAATCAAATAACTGAACATCGTCCACGCGCACATCTTCCAACATGAGCTGTAGTGTTTTCTGGCCATTCCATACATTAACGGACAATGTCACTGCTAATTCCAACCCCTGAGCTTGCTGAAATTCTTGAAGCAGATGCCCTTTGTTAAAGGCGACAACATCAAAACTAGCCTTGCCTTGCTTAACCTTGAACTTAAGATGAGCTCCATTTTGCCCCATAGTTCTAGCTTGAATAACGGAAATATCATGTAGCCAAAAGACTGGCTTTTTATTATCCATACCAAAAGGTGCTAGTTTTTCGAGGCTCCTTATGGTATCCAAGCTAAGCTCACCGAGTTGTAGCTCCTCGTCTAAATTAAGCGTATTTTTGGCACTCGTATCAATGTCATTATCGTAGACATAACTACATAAAATATCTGAGAGTTGAGTAAGATTTTCCTCTGGAAGGGTCATACCAGCTGCTCCAGCGTGCCCTCCAAATGCAGTAAAGATGTCTCTGTGGTCATCAAGTGCATGGAAGATATTGATAGACTCCAAACTACGAGCTGACCCCTTAGCCAAGCCATCTTCAATATTTAAAACCACTACTGTCTGACTGATTTGCTCCATGATACGACCAGCAACAATGCCGAGTACACCAGGATGCCAGCCTTCCTTAGCCAAAACCTGAACTGGTTTATCTAAGTCTACCATGCTCATGGCTTCATCAAAGATGTTTTGAACAACATCCTTACGTTCTTCATTTTTGGCATTGATTTCCAGAGCAATAGCTTGCGCTTCCTCATCGTCAAATCCGGTTAATAGTTCAATAGCTGGGTTTGGATCGTCTAAACGTCCTAAGGCATTGAGTTGAGGGGCTAGTTTGAAAGCCACTGTTTCTTCAGAAATTGTTGTTAGGTCTACTTCGGAAATATGGAGCAATTTTTGAAGCCCAATACGCTCAGTAGTCTTGAGAATTTCAAGTCCAACCTTAACCATAATACGATTTTCATCGGTCAGGCTAACCATATCAGCAATAGTCCCTATAGCTACCAAATCCAACATCTCTGTTGGTATGGTCTCGAGGAGGGCCGTTGCTATTTTGAAAGCTACTCCACAACCTGCCAAATACTTAAAGGGATAATCAGCACCTGGATGTTCTGGATGAACAATGGCATAAGCTTCTGGAAGCTGTGACGGCATGCTATGGTGGTCTGTGACGATAACATCCACACCTTGCTCTTGCGCATAAGCAATAGCCTCATTCCCAGCTACCCCATTATCCACTGTAATGATGAGTGAAATACCTTCCTGCTCAATGAAATACTTATAGACACTTTCGTTTGGTCCATAACCATCTGTAAAACGGTTTGGCAAGTATACTCGAGCTTCAGCTCCCATCATTTCAAGGGCTTCTTTGATAATAGAGGCTGACGTCATACCATCCGCATCGTAATCTCCATATACTAAGATTTGTTCATAATTTTCAATAGCCTGACGGATTCTAGCCACTACCTTATCCATATCATGAAGCAGATAAGGATCATGAAGGTGCGATAAATCTGCCTTTAGAAAGCCTTCAAGTGCCTTTTCTGTCCTAATGCCACGTTCATAGGCAATCTTGGCTGCTGTTTTTGCCAGTCCATGTTCTTTAGCAAGTTTAAAAAAGCCAGCATCTGGCTCTTTTGTGTTTATTTTCCAATCATACGTTGATGTAATCATGTTCTTCTTTCTTTATTTATAATTAAAGCTTGTTCGTGCAAGGTAATCAGCTATCGTGGGAAAGAGTGTATAGCCTTTGTAAGCAACTGCTAAGAGTCGTGGTAGATTAACTTCACGTTTATTTTTGCCCAGAATACGGACAATCTTTTTAGCCACATATTTAGGACTGAGGACAAACTTCTTAACACTCTCAAGATAAGCTCCAGAGGGATCAGCTTGATCGAAGAAAGATGTCTCAATTGGACCAGGATTGACCGTAGTCACATAGACTCCCTTATCAGCCAATTCTATACGCAAGGCATCTGAAAAGCCAATTACCGCAAACTTTGTCGCTGCATAGACACTTGAGTTGGCTGTCGCAATTTTCCCTGCCATGCTGGCGATATTGATAATATGGCCGTGGCCTTGCTCTACCATTTTCTCTGCAATTAAGCGTGAAAAAGTAATTGTCGCCAAGGTATTGATGTCAAACATATCACGAACTTCTTGACTAGTGTAATTATCATAAGACTTAAATTCACCGAAGCCAGCATTATTGATAAAAACATCAATACGGCCAAAACGTTGATAGAGATAATCGACCATTTCTTTAATGGCATTGTCGTCTCTGAGGTCAATAGCAAGACAGGTTTTATTTTTCACATGGCGATAGCATTTCTCAAGTTTGTCCTTGTCTCGTCCCAAGAGGATAATGCCGTCACTGAGGGAGAGCTGCTTGACAATTTCTTGAGCAAGACCTCCTGAGGCACCAGTAATAGCGATAATTCGTTGTTTAGCCATTATATTTCTACCTCTTCCAAGTCACGAACGATGTGAGTGTTTTCAAAAATCGTTTTAGCATCTGCTGCCATCTTACCGATATCACGCCCCAAAAAACGTGCTGATACGTGATTTAGAAGAAGGCGTTTAGCTGACGCATCCCTAGCTACTTGGGCTGCTTGCATATTCGTTGAGTGACCATGGCTCTTGGCAATTTTTTCATCACCCTTACCATAAGTAGACTCGTGGACCAGGACATCTGCCCCCAATCCAAGTCGAACACTGGCATTTGTCTTACGGGTATCACCTAAGATAGTGATAACCTTACCTTTCTTAGGTGCGGAAATAAAGTCTTTGGCAATGATTTTCGTTCCATCTTCAAGAACCACATCTTGTCCATTCTTAATTTGTCCAAAAAGCGGACCAAATGGTACGCCTGCTGCCTTAAGGGCCTCAGCATCCAAGGTGCCTTCGAGATCCTTTTGAACCACACGGTAACCAACACAAAAAATGGTGTGATCCAATTTATCTGCATAAACAGCGAACTTGTCATCTTCCATAACCAAGCCTAGACTATTTTCATCAATTTCCTTAAAATGCACATGATAAGATAAGCGTGTCCCTGAGGTACGAATGCTGGTCATGACGTATTGCTTAATACCAACTGGTCCATAAACTTCAAGGTCAGTTTGTTCTTCGCTAGATTGGAAGGAACGACTCGCCAGGAAACCTGGTAAACCGAAGATATGGTCCCCGTGCATATGTGTAATAAAGATTTTTTTAACTTTACGGGGTTTGATTGTTGTTTCTAAAATCTGACGTTGGGTTCCTTCCCCACAGTCAAACATCCAGACTTCGTTGATTTCATCGAGGAGCTTCAAAACCAGACTCGATACATTACGAGCCTTGGATGGCTGTCCGGCGCCCGTCCCTAAAAATTGTAATTCCATGACTTTCTATACTTTCTATCTATCGTTTTTCTTATTTTTGGACAATATAAGCCAGGCATTCACGCTGAGCAAATCCATAATAAACAGTTTGCCCTTTATCTTTATATTGAGACAAAAGTTCCACTAATTCATCTTGATTGAAGCTAGCTAACTTAATGACATTTCCCTTCAGTTTAGTGACACGACTAAGTAACTGAGTCTCTGGTGTCAACTCTTCCAATACTTCTTCATCAAAGTCAACCTTGGCCATTTTAACTTGAGTCCCTTCAAGATAAACCTTATATTGTGGGAAAACTTGAGCAAGCTCAAACAAAATATCAGTCGTTGGAACCTCTAAATGCTCTGCAAAGACTAGGGCCACTTCATCAGCATTTTCATAGCAAAAACCATAAGATTTTCCTGACAGATTGAGACGAATAAAGGGCTTGTGTTCATCAAAAGATGGTACTGGATTAAAGAGATTAAGTTCTTTCGAAAGCTCCAAATAGTAATCCGTTGCTGCTTCTGGAGACTGTTTCTGGTAAATCTCTGCAAAATAAGCATTAATAACACTTGGTGGTGGCGTAATAAAGGCCAGTTTTTGATTGTCTGAAAGGTCTGACAAGGTATTTTGAAGATATACCTTATCTAAACTTGTAAAACCACCATATTTTAAAGCTAAATCCATATAATCAGTCATAAAACTCTTCCAATTTCCATTTATTTTTCGGTGAAATATAGCCTGTAATTTCTTCCACTTCTGTCTCAAAACTATAGCTATCTAACAAGGCTAATTGACTCAACTGATAAAGTTTATAAGCTTGGTCCTGATTAACCTTAATACTAAAGTGTTCAAAATTCTGTTGAATTTCATCAATCAAGAGTTTTCGCAAAGTCTCACGACTTCCCTTGTCACGCGCTGAGAGACGAACATTAGGAAAGACTGTTGCTACTAAGTTATTCGCCACGTCCATCTTATTGTAGATAGCTAGGCGAGGAATATCAGTCATGTCCAGTTCTTTAAGGATATCTAAAACCACGTTTTCATGTTCTTCGTGATTCGGATCACTAGCATCGATGACATGCAAAAGGAGGTCCACATTACGACTTTCTTCAAGCGTCGACTTAAAGGCAGCCACCAATTCTGTTGGCAAATCCTGAATAAAACCAACCGTATCTGTCAAGGTCACTTGAAACTGATCTTTTAAGTATATTTTCTTAGTCGTTGCATCCAGAGTCGCAAAAAGTTCATTGGCCTCATACTGCTTATCATCCGTCATAAGGTTCATAATAGTTGATTTCCCAGCATTGGTATAACCTATCAAGCCGATTTTAAAGGTAGTTGAGTCGACACGCTTTTCACGAATGGTCTCTCGGTTCTTCTCAACAATCTTTAATTGGCGTTCAATATCCGCAATCTGGTTACGGATAGAACGACGATTGAGTTCCAGCTGACTTTCACCAGGACCACGGCTACCAATGCCCCCTGCTTGACGACTGAGCATAATTCCCTGACCAGATAAACGGGGCAACATGTATTTGAGCTGAGCTAGATGAACTTGAAGTTTTCCTTCATGACTTCTAGCTCTCATGGCAAAGATATCCAAAATCAATTGCATGCGATCAATGACTTTTACGCCAAATGCTGCTTCAAGATTGGTATTTTGACGTGGGGTTAAACGGTTATTGACAATGACCGTAGTAATCTCATCTGCGTCCACCATAGCCTTGATTTCCTCTAATTTTCCTGAACCTACGAAGGACTTACTATCATAGCGTTCACGTTTTTGGGTATAGCTAGCTACAACCTCTGCTCCTGCTGTTTTGGCAAGACTAGCAAGTTCCTCCATGGACATGTCAAAATTCTCTGTCTCTTGCAATTCAACACCTACTAAAATAGCACGTTCTTGCTGCTTGGCTGTCTCTATCATAGCAAACCCCTTTTCGAAATAGTCGCCTTCTATTATACCACAGGGAGACCTAAAGAGAAGGGGACAGACCTTAATTTTTTATAAAGAAAAACAAGTTGGATTGTCCAACTTGTTTTTAATTAGTGTTTACGTGTTGGTTTCTTTTTAGACTCCTTACGACGCTTGCCTTGGTGAAGGCTAGGCATATTTTGAGAAATCGTTTGACGTAATTCCACAGTAGCCTTATCAACCTTATCTTTAACCTTGACCAATTCTTGTGAGGCCTTGATTGCACTCTTCGAAGGTTTGTTTTTCTTAGTTTTGGTCTTAGACACTGCCTTTACTTTACTAGTTCCAGATGCACGCATACGACGAGACATAGCCAGAAGAATTTTATTTTCTTCGTTGAGGTTGGTATGGTAGGCCATGGAAAGCACTAAGCCAACACCAATCAAGTTTGAGATGAGTGAAGATCCACCTTGAGAAATAAAAGGCAAAGGAATACCTGTCAGAGGAAGAATTCCTACTGCCGCCCCAATATTTTCAAAAATATGGAAGACAATCATCATAATAAGACCAGTAGAAATAAAGGTATAGAAGCGGTTATTAGACTTGAAAGTCACTCGCAACATGCGATAAATGAGGAAGAGATAGGTCAACAGAACAAATCCACAGCCTACTAAACCAAAGTCTTCTGCAATAACCGTGAAAATCATATCACTCTCACGAACTGGTACATTCAAATCAAGGTGATTAAAACCTTTTCCATAGATACCACCAGTACCTATCGATGTCATCCCTTGTGTCTGTTGAAAGGCGATACCATCCGCATAAGTGAAGGGGTCCAACCAAGCTGAGATACGGTTAATCTGATAAGTCTGAACCCCTAACTTGAGCAAGATTTCCTTTCCCCAATCTGTGATAAACACCATTATAAACAGAGCTATACTTGCTGCAAAGACTAGCACTACCGGTAAGATGATACGCCAGGATATTCCCGAAACCACTATTATACCCGCTAAAATAGCGAGGAAGACTAAGGCCGTTCCCATATCACCTTGAAGAACCAGTAAGCCTAAGACAGGAAGCGTGACCGCTACATATTGGACAAGTAACAACCAGTCATCTTGAAGCTCAGTTACTTCTTTTCCTTGTTTAGCCCGAACACCTATTCTCGAAAGAAAAAGGATGTAGGATATCTTCATAAATTCTGATGGTTGAAAAAGGGTGACTGATCCAATACTGACCCAGTTTTTTGCTCCTGTCGAGGCAACCAAAGAGGGTGAATAAAAAATAAGAGGCAAAACCATAAGTCCCAAGCCAAAAATATAAAGCCAGGGAGTGACCTTCCAAAGAAACTCTGTATTAAATAACATGACAACAAAAGCAAGTACTGAACCAAGAAAAATCCATAGTAATTGCTGAGACATGACATGAACGAGATTCTTTGGATAATCAAAATTTGTCGCGATAAAAATTGAGACCATACCAACCAGCAGTAAGATAAGGACTGGCAAGAGAATCGAGTAATCTATCCGACTTTCAATAGTATTTTTTGACTTAGCCATATGTACTCCAAAATAAAGATTTAGCAAGAGTTATTATACCACTTTTTCGGCCAGACAAATGAGCTGAATGTGTAAAAAGTTGTTAATTTTAACAAAAAAAGCAACCACAAAAGTGATTGACTTCTTTCATCAGTCTTAATTTGACATGTATCCTTTTCCTTAAGCATTGAAGCATACACGTTGCGCTGAAGGAATTTGGACCTAGCGATCAACAGTCCTGTCACATAGCAACCCCTATCGTTTCTGTAAAACAAAAAGGTATCTCCGACTGATTTTCGGAGATGTTTTTGTGTATTTTGAAGTTTTCGTTTTCACTGAGTTGTAACCCACACTTCTAATATCCTAATATGACACGCTAGATTACAGAGGAAGAAAACAGCTAAGCTAGAAAGCATTGAGATATTAGGAGTATTTTTCTTCATGGGATTTCTCTAGCAAAAAACTGAGGCGTCACTTCAAACTTTTATTCTTAGTCTCAATCTGTTGAGATAATCCTCAATAATCTGTTACTTCTTTTCGGTCATGAACATTGCTTTGCTTGCCTTGTCGTGCCTTAAGTACGGCTTTAACGTCTTCAGGGCTAACCCCTGTTTCAACTAGCATGACGGCTAAATGATAGAGGACGTCTGCTGTCTCGTTGGCAATTTCTGTTTTATCAGCATTCTTAGCTCCAATTACAACTTCTGTCGCTTCTTCGCCAACCTTTTTAAGAATCTTGTCTAGACCCTTGTCAAAAAGGTAATTGGTATAAGACCCTTCTTTAGGATTCTTTTTACGATCCAAGGCTTCCTTATAAAGTGTTTCTAACATAGCTACTCCTATCTATCTTGATTGTCATCATATATATCCGTAAAGAAACAGCTGTAAGCTCCTGTATGACAGGCTGCTCCTTCTTGTTCAACGGCAATAAGTAGGGTATCCCAATCACAGTCAGTCTTGATGCTTTTGACATGTTGGAAATGACCAGATGTGGCGCCCTTATGCCAAAGCTCATTTCTGGAACGACTCCAGTAATGCATTTGTTTGGTCTCAAGGGTCAACTGATAGGACACCTCATTCATATAGGCCAACATAAGCACCTGTCCTGTCTTGTAATCGGTCACAATGACTGGTACCAGTCCTCCTTGTTTGTCAAAATCAAGTTTAACCTCTGTCATTGTCTCACCTCAATTCCTGTTTTTGCCAAGACTTGTTTTGTTTCACCTATATTTACCTCACCGAAGTGGAAGATAGAGGCTGCCAGTGCACCAGTCGCTGTTGTCTTTTCAAAGACTTCTACAATGTCCTCAATATTTCCTGCACCACCAGACGCAATGATTGGGACATCGACGACTTCTGCCACACGATTAAGCATTTCCAAATCAAAACCAGACTTGGTGCCGTCCTTGTCCATACTGGTTAAGAGAATTTCTCCAGCCCCCAAGGCGACGACTTCTTGAGCCCATTGGATGAGATTCCTACCGGTATCCTTACGGCCACCTGCTACAAAAACATGCCAGCTCCCATCAGCCATCTTTTTAGCATCAATCGCAGCCACGACACACTGATTGCCAAATTTTTGGGCACAATCAGCGATTAGTTGCGGGTTAGCAAGGGCTGAGGAATTAACAGCAACCTTATCTGCACCGGCTTTGAGCATCTTGTTCATGTCTTCAACCGAACGGATACCACCACCAACTGTGAAAGGGATAAAGACCTGATTGGCAACACGTCGCACCATGTCAACCATTGTTTCACGTTTATCTGAAGTCGCTGTGATGTCCAAAAAAACAAGTTCGTCACAACCAGCCTCATAATAGGCACGGGCAGAACCAACAGGATCACCAACATCTGTTAGATTCACAAAATTAACCCCCTTGACGACACGACCATCCTTGACATCCAGACAAGGAATAATACGTTTTTTAAGCATATTAACCTCCGAAAGACTTGAGCTGGTCTAAAGTGATATTGCCGTTATAGTAGGCCTTACCAACAATGGTTCCTGCTACACCAATCTCTTGTAAGTGATTTAAGTCGGCTAGCTCTGCAACCCCACCTGAAGCGATGACTTTAGCGGTTGTGAGTTCAGATACCAAACATTTGTAGTGATCAAGATTGGGTCCTGTCAGTGTGCCATCTCGATCAACGTCTGTATAAATAAAGAGGGTTACGCCCATTTTTTCCATTTCCTTGGCCAAGGTGATGTAGTCCACATTACTGGTTTCCAACCAACCTTCTGTAGCGACAAGACCTGCCTTGGCATCTATACCCACGACAATCCTATCGGCACCAAATTCCTCCAAAGCTGCTCTAACGAAGTCAGGATCTTTGACGGCCATTGAACCGATAATGATACGGTCGATGCCAACTGCCAAATAGTCACGAATCTGCTCCAAGGTGCGGATACCGCCACCAACTTCGATGCCAAGTCCAGAAATCTTCTTGACCTCTGTAATCAAGTCACGGTTAGTGGCACGACCATCAAGAGTACCATCCAAGTCAACAAGGTGAATGAATTGGATGCCCGCATTCTTAAAAGTCTTTGCTTGCTCAATAATATCTGGATTGACGACGGTTTTTTGGTTGAAATCTCCTTTGAAGAGACGAACTGCCTGTCCATCCTTAATATCAATTGCTGGTAGAATTTGCATCTCCCCTACCATCCTTTCTAACTAAAAAATCTTTGTTCTCACGAGATTCTAGGCTTTACATAAACCCACAAACCGTTCAATAATACCTAAACCAATATCACCTGATTTTTCGGGATGGAATTGGGCACCATAAACATTGTCTTTATGGATCATGGCTGGCACCTCGATACTATAATCTGCAGTAACATCAATATATTGGATAGGTACATCCGTAAAATAACTGTGAACGAAGTAGACAGCTTGGCCATCTAAACCATCTGTCAAAGGGCTAGCTTGCTTAACAGTCAAATCATTCCATCCTATATGTGGGACAGGCCGCTCCTTATTAGCAGGAATGGCACGGCAAACACCAGGAATAAAGCCAAGACCATCTGTTTCTTCATGCTCCAGTCCTTTTTCTGTTAATATCTGCATACCTAAGCAAATTCCTAAAAGTGGAACTCCCTTTGTTACGGCCTCTTTGATTACAGCTACCAAACCTCTTCGCTCCAACTCTGCCATGGCTGTTGGATAGGCACCTACACCAGGTAAAATCAAACCATCTGCAGCTAGAATTTTCTCTTTGTCAGCAGACAATTCTGCAGGCACACCGATTTTTTCAAGGGCACGCAGAACATTTGCGGTATTCCCCGAATCATAATCAATGACGATAATCATAGAATCCCCTTTGTCGAGTTTATGCCGTGAATGTTAGGATTGACTGTGATGGCTTCACGCAAGGCACGACCTGTTGCCTTGAAAAGACTTTCTGACTTGTGGTGATTGTTTTTTCCGTGGAGAATCTTGAGATGAAGATTCATTTGAACATTAAAGGCTAAAGCTTGGAAAAACTCTTCAATCAATTCTGTGTCAAAATTACCCAATTTGGGATTATCAAAACTAGCATCAAAGACCAAGAAGCTACGTCCAGACAAATCTAAGCTTGCCATTCCGAGGGTTTCATCCATGGGTACGAAAGACGTTCCATAACGGTTGATACCTGCTTTATCACCCAAAGCCTCTTTAAGAGCTTGACCAAGTACGATACCGACATCTTCAACAGTGTGGTGACTATCAACCCAAAGGTCACCATCAGCCTTTACCACCAAAGACATACGACCGTGACGGGCAAACAAGGTCAACATATGGTCAAAAAATCCGACACCTGTTTGAATATCTACTGGTTCTTGAGCATCCAAATTGAGGCTTAACTTAATTTTGGTTTCAAAGGTATTACGTTCAATTTCTGCTTGTCTCATAACTTCTTCCTCTACTCTCTCAATTATTGTCGTTTCTGACTTCAATAGCCTTGGCGTGGGCCTGCAAGCCTTCCGCATAAGCCAAGGTTGTAATATCGTGTTTTGCCTTATTGACTGCTGCCTTGTCGTATTGCGTATATTGGATACGTTTGACAAAATCATGTACACCTAAAGCTGATGAAAAGCGGCTGGTTGCTGTCGTTGGAAGAATGTGATTAGCACCGGCATAGTAGTCACCAATTGGTTCACTCGTAAAGTGACCAAGAAAGACGGAACCAGCATTTTCCACTTTTTCTAGATAATCATAGGCCTTTTCCATAGCAATTTCCAAATGCTCTGGCGCAACCGAGTTCATGAGTTCAAACATGGCATCTGTGTCCTTAGTGATAATAATACGGCCGTTATTTTCAATGGAAGGACGAGCAATCGCTTCTCGTGGTAAAAGCTTGAGTTGACGTTCAATCTCGCTTTCAACCGCATCGGCCAAGGCTTCAGAATCTGTTACCAAAATGGCGCGTGCTCGCTTGTCGTGCTCCGCTTGAGACAAAAGATCAGCTGCTACATAGCTTGGATTAGCGCTACTATCAGCAATGACACCAATCTCTGATGGCCCTGCAATCATATCAATACCGACAATACCGTAAACCTGTTTCTTAGCAGTAGCTACGAAAATATTACCAGGACCTGTAATCTTATCCACCTTTGGAAGAGTTTCTGTCCCAAATGCCAAGGCCGCAATTCCTTGAGATCCACCGACTTGGTAAATGGTGTCCACACCAGCCAGTTTTGCAGCTACCAGGATAGCAGGAACAAAGTGTTCCTGAGGTGGTGTAATCATAATAATCTCTTTAACCCCAGCAATTTTGGCAGGGATAACATTCATAAGGACTGAGGACGGATAGGCCGCAGTTCCCCCAGGAACATAAACACCTACACGATTAATGGGACGAATCATTTGACCACGAATAACTCCCTCACTTGGTTGGTCCTCAAAACCAGCCTCCAACTGATGTTTGTGGTAAGATTCAATGTTTTCTTTAGCATTGACTAGGGCTTGATAAACCTCTGGATCAATTTCCTTAAAGGCTTTATCAATAAGATCTTGTCCAACTTCAATATCAGTCAAATCAACCTTATCGAACTTCGCTGAATAATCACGAAGGGCCTCGTCTCCACGTTCTTTAACGTCTTCGATAATAGCTTGAACCGTTCTTTCAACGTCTCTATTTTCTTTTGAAAGTTCCAATTGCTCCTGATAAAGAAGCTCAGCAATTTCTTTATTAGTTCCAGTTAATCGTTTCATTCGAACGGTACCTCCTCGTTTCCAACAAGTGATTCAATCTTACGAATGAATTGCAGGACTTCCTTATTATTTTTCAAAGAAGCCTTATTAACAATCATTCGTGCTGAAATCCGACAAATATCTTCATAAACTTTTAAACCATTGGCAACAAGAGTACTCCCTGTTTCCACAATATCGACAATGGCATCCGCCAGACCAATAACAGGGGCAATCTCAACGCTCCCTTGAATCGAAATAATCTCGACATCCTCACCCTTTTGATTAAAATAATCAGTTGCAATGGTTGGATACTTGGTAGCAATACGTTTACGTTTATGGTCATTAGGATTATAGTCTTCTGTTGAAGCCACGCAGAATTTACAAAGGCCAAAATTAAGGTCTAACATTTCCAAATAGCCTGTCGGATGTTCAACCAGAACATCCTTCCCAACAATTCCAATATCTGCGACACCGTGTCTAACATAGGTTGTCACATCTGGAGCTTTAACCAAGAGAAAACGGAAACGGTTATCAGGACTCTCGAAAATCAAATTACGTCCCTTATCAGCCATGAAAGATATATTAAAGCCAGCTTTTTCCAGCAATGTAACCGCATCTTTTTCAATACGCCCCTTGGTCAAGGCAATTGTGATTTGATTGCTAGTCATCCATGTCACCTCCAAATTCCACATCGTCATGTACTGCTTGATAAACTGAGTCGATATCAATGGCCCAACCAACCGCTGTTAACTCGGTAGCCCCAAAACGTTCAAATAGTTTATCATAGCGGCCACCTGATACAAAAGCATCCGGTACCTTGTCACCGAAGACCTTAAACATTATGCCCGTGTAGTAAGGCACTGCTGGCAATTGAGCCAAATCAAGCGTCGTCTCTGGGAGATTATCAGCTAGGCGACTGGTTAAGACTTCCAAACTATCCAAAGCTGTCAAAAAGGCTTCATTGTCGGTTAACTGTCTCGCCTCGGTCAAGACAGCAGTTGTTTCACCAAAGAGGAATGGCAACTGCTCCAAGACCTTGTCATATTGACTTGGATTTTCTTTAGTGAACTCCTTGAGACCTGTGATTGATTTATCACGGATATAGGTGGCCAACTCTGCTTCTTTTACTGCTGGAAGGTTTAATTCTTCAAAAATGAGTTGCAGGAGGCGGGCATGTGAAAATTCAAACTTGTAATTTCTGACACCTGCCACATCCAAGGCCTCTTTAGCAGATATCACAGCTTCTTCCAATGCCTGATGAACTGGAAAACCAATGATTTCCACACCAGCCTGCGTATGCTCATTGGACAAGCCACGCATCTCTTCGTTGTAGTTAAAGACCTTTCCAGAGTAGGAAAATTTAATCGGTGTATGAACTTGTGTGGAAGCAATTACGCGCCCGATTTGACTGGTAATATCAGGACGTAGGCTAATAAGATCTCCATTTTTATCAAAGAAATTATAGTTACCATTGTCCACCACATCACTGAAGACTTCAAAATGCTCTAAGGTGGGTGTCTCAATCCGAAGAAAACCCTTTGTCATCAACAAATCACAAATGCAATGCTCAATCTGATACATGGTACGGGCACGTTTGAAAAGTTTATCGTGCATTCCTAAGGCTAAGGTCGTTTTTTTCATGCTTGTAACTCCTGTATGGTCATTAATACACGCTCCATCTCATCCTGAGTTCCAATAGAAATGCGTAGTCTGTCAGAAATACGCTCCACTTTTGGAAAATAACGGACATAAATTTTCTTACTTTGGAGATAGGCAAACAATTGGCCTGCAGTCACTCCGTATGGCTTGACCAAAACAAAATTAGTTTTTGAAGGAAGGACATCAAAGCCAATCGCCTGCAATTCTTGGCTAAACCAGTCACGTGTTGCCATAATCTTAGCGCAAATGTCCTCATAATAGTCCCAAGATCTAACCGCTGCAGTCCCCAAGGCTTCAGCAATGCTATCCACATTATAGGGGTTAACCGAATTCTTAACGGCATTGATGACAGCCATTAGTTTTGGACTTCCTATGCCGTAACCGACACGCAGACCAGCAAGGGAGGCATCCTTAGAAAAGGTCCTGGTGATAAACACATTGTCATATTTTTCTAGGAGTGGTAAGGCCGTCTCCCCACCAAAGTTGATATAGGATTCGTCAATAATCACAATTACCGACTGGTTGGCCTTTACAATCTCCTCGACTTGATCTAAAGGTTTATAAATACCTGTTGGAGCGTTCGGATTAGTAAGGATAATTCCACCATTTTCGACCAAATAATCTTGAGTATCAATCTCAAATGAGGAGGTCAAAGACACTTCTCTAAAGGGGATGCGATACAAATCTGCCCATACCTTGTAAAAACCATAAGTCAAATCTGGAAATATGATTTTTTCCTCACTGTTAAAGAAAGCTAGAAAAGCCATTGATAAGATGTCGTCTGACCCATTTCCAATAATAAACTGATCGGCAGGCACACCCAATTGATCAGACAAAGCTTGACGCAAAGCCGTTTGATCCAAAGTCGAATACTTTCGTAACTGATGGGCATCAAAGGATGCTAAAGCTTGATGAACTGCTGGACTTGGTCCATAGGCATTTTCATTAGTATTCAACTTAATGATATTTTTCTCAGCAGGCTGACTACCCGCTACATAGGGTTCAATCTTTCGTAATCCTTTGATTTCCATAGTTTATCCTTTCTCTTTGACTCTAATCAAGTGTACTTCTCGCTACACACTCTAAAAAAAGTGTAACAAAAAACGTCCTCGCAAAAATAACTTTTGCAAGGACGTTGGCACGTGGTTCCACCTTGATTCGAACAGGGGTCACCCCCTCTTCCTCATGAAGTCACAAAGACTCACTTGTAACTCCTAGTCGCTAACGGAACCACCCGTCGTACACTACTGTCGTCCAGAGTTCGCATACGCTCTCAAGAATGTGTCGTCTTTGATCTCATGCGTTCTCAGCTTCCCGCATTCTCTGTAAAACGATCTGACTTTTTTCTCTCAACGATTTAATTTGAAATTATTCTACATGAAAATTAAAAGCAATGCAAGCCTTTTTTGTATATTTAATAAAAAATACATAGTCTTTTTGAGATTTCCTAAGGAGATAACGGTCGTCAGGTGATATTTCCCTGTGGATAATTTCAGCAATGCATGCAGTTTCAGCTCTTCCATCGCTAGAAAAAGTCTCCTTTTATTTATATTGCTGTCACAAAAATCAATCTCTGTTATTTTCATAAAAACCTCTTTAGTCTATTTCCTGATTCAAAATAATTTTTCCACTTATAAGGTGTATATTTATCCTAAATAAATTTTCAAAGCAAGATAAAAAGCCTGAAGTGTGTGTACTGATCCCAAAAAGTTAGACAACTAATTTATACAAAGGATTTAGTTCTGTATTGCACAGGACTAAGTCCTTTTAGTTTTACTTTAATTCGTTTGTTGTTGTAATAATCAATATAGTCTACAATAGCTTGTTCCAATTGCTCAAGTGAGTGAAACGTCTTCTCATAACCATAAAACATCTCAGACTTAAGAATGCCAAAGAAGGATCCCATCATACCATTATCTGGACTATTTCCCTTACGTGACATGGACGGTTGGATTCCTTTACCCTCTAAAAAATGATGATAGTACTGATGTTGGTATTGCTATCCCTGGTCACTATGGAGAATTGTATTTTCATAATGCTCCTCTGTGAAGGACTGGTCTAACATAGATTTCACTTGTTCTAAGTTTGGTGAAGTTGAGAGATTATAAGCGATAATTTCGCTGTTGAAACCATCTAAAACAGGCGATAAATACAATTTATGTGTGCTATTTGGAATGGCAAACTCTATCACATCTGTGTAGCACTTTTCCATTGGGTTGGCTGCTTCAAACTGCCGTTGAATAAGGGTTATCTGCTTTCTTGCCAACTTCTCTTTGGTATGAAGAATACTTTCGTTTACGACGAATTTGGGAACTTAAACCAAGGAGCTTCATCAGACGTTAGACCTTCTTCTGGTTCACTACAAAACCACGATTCCTCAATTCAAGAGTTATTCGGCGACAGCCATAATTTCCTTTATGCTCATAATAAATTTCTTGAATTTCGCCTTTAGTCTCTTTATCTTTGTCGTGCCCATCTAGTTGTTTCAACTGATAATAGTAAGTCGAGCGAGCTAAACGTGCAGTTTTAAGAAGTAAATCGAGTCGAAATCCTCCTGAAACCATTTCTCTAGCTGTTTCTGCCTTTCTCGCTGTAAGGCTTCGTCCCTTTCCTCTAACTCTTTTAACTTTTTTAGGTAGGCCACCTCGGTACGTAAGCGTTCATTCTCCTCTTGAAGTCGCTCTAGTTCTGTCATTTCTTCCCAAGTTTTCTTACGTTTACGCCCCATTTTAGGTACTCTCCCTATTCTTTTCTCAAGAAGAGTACACCCATTTTTCTTGTATTGTACTATCCAATTAGGCAACATTCCATCACTTGGAAGACAATAATCAAGACTTACACTTTTTTTGTGAACGACCTTCAAGTAGCACTTTATCAATCATTTCTCGTTTTAATTTAGGAGAATAATAACGATTCTTTCCTTTTTTGATGATGTTTATTCCATAACGGTCAATTAATTTCACCATATATTTTAGACCAGAAATGTTCACCCCAAATTGATTTGAAAGTCGTATAAAGCTTTCTCCTTGCTTTCTCAATTCATATATTTGAACTTTATCTTCATAAGTTAATTTCATAATAAAAACACCCCAAAAGTTAGATTTTTCTGTCTAACTTTTGGGGTGCAGCTCACTTAGCCAGGCTTTCATTTTAAGCCAGTTTTCTAGATCTGATAAATCCTATTAGAAGACTCAAACAAAGTAGTCCAGCTTCTACATACCAATAGGGCATATCCACACTAGTTGTACGTCCTGAAACTTCAACAATGCCTTTAACTAAACAGGCACTTGATACAACCGCGATTGCTGAATTTAATAAGAATTTCGAGGCACGATTTCTCACCCAAGACATTTCCAGTCGTCCTGTTAGCAGATAAATCATAGCCCCAGCCAATGGTTCAAAGAACATCATGCGCATAAACGTGGATGATTCACCATAAGAAAAGCGTTCATAGACAAAGGTAAAGACCAGGCTAAAAATAGTTAAACCAATATAGGTGAAAAAGTGCTCGCTAGCAGATTTTTTAGTAACCGATGTAAACAATATCGCTCACCGCCCTTTCTGAGATTTTGTTTCCGTTTGTGGTTGGCTTATCAATGACTTGACCATTAGAATACATGGTTGATGAGTCACCACTATCAAGGTTGTAACCAGTCATCACACCATAAGATTTCATCAACTCTGCCATTTCATAAAGAGTCAATCCTGACGACTCACTGGTACGACCATCAGAGACTATGACAATGTAGTGTACACTTCCATCACTTTCTTTAATAACTACGATAGCTGTACGTGGATTGTCAGCCATGTCTTGACAAACCTTTTCATTTTCTGAGACAGCTACCTTACCATTTTTAACCAGGGTTGGACCGAAGGCAAAGGTATTCACCACACCTGAATCGACCAGTTTTTGAACAGTTGTCTCGCTCTCGTTAAAGGTCTTGAAGCTACCGTCTGAGTAGACTGCAGGGTCTTCGTAGTCACTGTTTCGATCAGTATCACGATAGACTTGACCATTTTTAATAACATAGACTGACTAGTTATCCCAATAATAGTCATCATTGATGGCAAAGATAGCCATTATGTTGCTGGGCAATACATGGAGAGACGTCAGTTATATTGGTACTATAGATGTTTTGTCCAAAGCCATTTTAAGGTAGTCCGCACTTGAAATCTTGATATCAGCAACATAGTAAGTGGAATCACTAGCTTTACCCGTCGTGATTTCAATTTCCATATTGTCATCTTTATAAGTCGTATCCGTCTTAGTGACCTTACCAGTGTTGGTAGATGCTGTCGAGGAATTGCTTGAAATTAGCATAACAAGCAAATCTTAAAATCTTCTATAAATCCCATAACGGCATCTTTCCTTTAAGTTTCCCTTAAGAAAAGACAGCCTCAACCGAAGCTGTCTACTCTATATAATCATATCTTCTGTAATGTCGAATTCTCTCAAGAGCTCCTGAATCTTATCAAAGTTCAGACGGAAATGCTCCAATTTATGCCCATCAGAGCCAATAGAATACTTGCGACATCCCAAATCCTTGACAAGGGCCAAGACATAACGATAAAGAACTTCATGATGATAAAGGTACATGCTCTTTGAATTCAGCTCAAAAGCCAAATCATTAGCAATCATTTTCTTAAAAATACGTTTAAGCTGATTCTCATAAGCTTTTAGCTCATCAACAGTCACATCAAAAAGGCGGAAACCATAGTCAAAATGGGCCAGAACATCTGCGTCCACACGACCAACAGCATACTCCAACTTATCCAGATATTCTTGAATAATGTTAGCCTTGTCCATGTCAGCCACCTCATCATCAAGATAATCATTAACTCCATTATGGTGAACAGAAAGCAGTTTGAGATCATAGTCCTTACCATCCAAAAAGTCTAAAATATCGCTTTCTCTAGGCTGGTAATAACCAATCTCGATGCCTAGTTTAATACGATTGCCATACTTGAGGTTGAGTTTTTCAACCTCATGACTATAAGACTCGTAATCTGGCACATCGTCCTGTTTTGTATAGGGATTAGAAAGATCATAATGCTCAGTTGTTACAATCTCGCCATCAAAATGGGTTAAATAATCAGTAAAATTCGCATCCGAATCATAGGAATGATGGGTATGCAAATGGTTATCACGAATAAACATCATTACTCCTTATTTTTTAAATAGCTTCTCACCTGTTTATGGGCTAGCCAGGTCAATCCCATCATGATTCCCTCGTACATTATAAAGAAAATCACAAAACATTGAAGGAAATACTCTTCTGGCAAAACATTAATAATCGGGTCAAGCATTGGATTAAAAAGCCAACTACTATCTCCAGGAAAGAGAGCCTCATGAAAGAGAATGAAGAACTGATCAAATCCTAGGAAAAATCCCACTACTCCAATAAGGATTGGTAAAACAGCTAGACTCAGATAAAGTCTACGATAGAGACCAAAAGTCCCCTTCTTCACATTTCGCCAAAGAAAGCTCACAGCTGGATAAGCCAGTAGGACAACAAGGATCTGAACCAGATGAAAGAGCCACTTGACATCATGAAAATGCTTAAGACCACTCTCCGACGACGGAAAATCAGGCATGGCCAAACGGCCCACCCAAGGAAAGGTCAGATACCGCATGAGGACATTGAAGTTATGCCAAAGCTCAGTTTTGCCGATAACGACATAGTTCAAAAGATGCATCCAGTCAATATCAAAATAATAGAAGCCCCATGCTAGGTAAATCGTGACCAGAATAGACAAGGCCAGGAGCCAAATAGGAGTCAACACTGCTTCAATATTAGTTCGCATCAAAATCCCACTCCGCTAGACTAGTAAGTACATGGTCTGGTTTTACTGGTAAATCCACGACTTCTTCCGCCTTGGTGAAACCAGTCGTGACAAGAAGTGTTGGAAAGTCATTTTTAATGCCAGCTGTAATATCAGTCAAGTAATTATCACCAACCACAATAGTTTGGCTACGTTCTGTTCCAAGGATTTCAAGAGCTTTGTTCATAATAATAGCTTTAGGCTTACCAATAATGATTGGTCTCACACGCGTCGCTGCCTCAATAAGGGCCAAGAGGGAACCAGCACCTGGAAGCAGACCTCGTTCTGTTGGGATATTCAAATCTGGGTTTGTCCCAATAAACATAGCCCCTTTATGGATAGCAAGGGTTGCTTTAACCAGCATTTCATAAGTGACGTCACGGTCCAATCCCACTACCACATAATCAGGATTTTCCTCATCTACCGTATAACCCGCATCCGCAATAGCAGATTTAAGCCCAGTCTCACCAATAACATAAACTGTCTTACCACGATTCATATCATTCATGTAGTCAACTGTCGCCAGGGTTGCTGTATAAATAGTTTCAAGAGGCGTTTTCAACTCGCACTGATTACACAAAAGCTCTTGGACCATCTCTGGTGTACGCATACTGTTATTAGTCACAAAAAGATAGGGAATCTGACGCTTCTGTAATTCCTTAACAAAGGCCTCCCCTTCAGGAATACGATCCTTCCCCTTATAAACGGTTCCATCTAAATCAATCAAATAACCTTTATATGTCATCTTACTCGTCTCCTATTTCTTTCCATTGGATAATGGCCTGGGCATGAACATTACCATCAACACAAATCTGGTGTTGACTGTTCAAACTGCCTTGGTCAAACTCATAGCCAGAATAAATTTCTGAGCCATAATGGATTTCTTTAACGTACTTGAGATCAATATGGGCTGGTGTGTACTTGGTCAAAAAGTCCAAATTGAAAACGTCCAACATCCACTCTAAGTACTTACTATTATTAACGTGTCCATTCATGTCCAGGTCAAAATAGCGTACACGGTATAAGTTCTCAAGCGGATTTTCCAAAGTCTTATAGCGAGGACCTCGAAGCAACTTTTTAATCTTATCTGCTCCATAAGGTGCTACCACCTCATCTGGCACCTCCGCTACCTTACGCGTTTCATAATTCATGAGGGCAAAGGTAGTCTTAAAGAGCATGATTTGATGACCAGCCTCATCTGTGATATAAAAATTACGATAACAGAAAATCTTATTATAGGAAATGGCTTCCGTTGTAATGGTTACTTTTTCATTGTAGCGAGGCAAACGGTCAATCTCAATAGCATAGTCTGTCACAATCCAAACAAGACCGTAATTATCAAAAATATCCTTATCCGTATTACCCAGAGACTCTGACTGCATGCCAGAGACTTGCAGTGAAAAAGCCAATAAGTGTGGCAATTTCACATGATGTGTGATGTCCGTCTCATAAAACGGAATCTGATAAGGAATACTAAATTTTAATCCCATCTAATCCTCCAAGATAAAATGCTCAGCGACACTATCCCCCAGAAAGAGTCCACGTTTCGTCATACGAATAACCTCTGGATCCTTGACCAAGAGACCATCTGCCTGTAGTTTTTCCACAATGTCTCCATAAGTATCCGCAAATGACATACCAAACTTCTCTTCAAACCGTTTGATAGACACACCCGACTTTTTACGTAAACCAAGGAAAAACTCCTCCTCCATCATCTCCACCTTAGTCAGATGTTCTTCATTGAGTCTAGCATGACCATCCTCAGCTATAGCCTTTAGATAATGTTGGATCGGTCCTCGATTACGGTAACGAACACCATTCACATAACCAGAGGCCCCAGCACCAACTCCATAGTACTCATCATTATTCCAATACATGAGATTATGTCGGCTCTCCATCCCGGGTTTGGTAAAGTTAGAAATCTCGTAGTGCTCAAAACCATTTTTTTTCAACTCTTGGATAATATAGTCAAACATCTCTGCTTCCAAGTCCTCAGTGGGTAGATTAAGCTTACCCCGACGCATCTTATTCATAAAGACCGTGTGATGTTCCAATATCAAACTGTAGAGACTTAGATGTGGAATATCCAGTTCCAGTGCCTTTCTCACATTTTCCTTGACTTGATCCATGGTTTGACCAGGCAGAGCATAAATGAGGTCAATGGAAATATTATGGAAACCAGCAGACTTCAAGCTATCAATGCTTTCATAAATCTGTGCTTGATTGTGACTGCGACCAATTTGACGCAAGTGTTTGTTATCAAAAGTCTGAACCCCTAGAGATACCCGATTAACAGCAGATTTTTTGAGTACTTCAATTTTATCAACCGTCAAATCACCAGGATTGGCCTCAATGGTAAACTCCTCCAGCTTTGATAAATCCAAGTTCTTCTGAAGATGACTTAAAAGGTAGTCCAATTGCTCAGCAGAAATAGCTGTGGGTGTCCCCCCACCAATATAAAGGGTACGAAGCTCCTTGATATCTGAAAGCTCCCACTCACGAATCAAAGCCCGTAGGTAGTCATCAACGGGCTGATTTTTAATAAATACCTTGGAAAAGTCACAATAATAACAAATTTGTGTGCAAAATGGGATGTGCACATAAGCTGATGTTGGTTTTGTTTGCATGTAACTATTCTACCATTTTTTAGCAAAAATGAGACCTTGAAAAAGAAGAGTTTGACGCAAAAAAGAAGCCATCTCTCCAGATAGCATCTTTACTTCATTTTGTTAATGAAAATGGAAAAGCATTTTAGTGGCTATAATCAAAGGTTGGTCCCAAATCAGAGATAACTTGAACTGGTGTGTATGTGACATTTTCAAGAATAAAACTAGACTTAACTTGGAAACCAGACCCCCTATTCCAGTAATGTCAGAGAATAATTGCCACCTTACTAAACGTAGAAATTACCAGAAATTTGTACAGCTTTTGCAGTTATAAAACTTTGACGATAGGGTTCGTAAGCGACATTAAAATTTCCCTTTGAAGTAACGTTTCCATCAGCATCAACTGTAAAACTAATATCTGTTGCTTGAGAACTCATACCAGTCCAGGTTCCAATCAAGGATGCTGGAACAGGAGAGTCACTTTGGGTATCAGGTGTTACTTGGCCAGACTTATTTGACTCAGTAGCAACTACTACTTGTTCCTGATTGAGTATTAGTTACAGCTGTAGCTTGATTTCTTTTAAGGAGCTAGATTCAGAATCACTTGCTAGATCTTGGCCTTTTTAGCAGATTTCCTTTCAGTAGTTTTTGTCTTTGCTGATGACTTTACTACTTTAGAAGTTGAAGTTGTAGATGATGATGTGGTGCCTTTTTCTGACTTGAAGCCACATCCGATAGGAGCCCCAGAAAAAGATACAGATAACAAAAAATAACAAAACAAGTGAACAAACACGGATAACTATACTTTTTATTTTCATAAACCTTTTTCTATATGCATATTATATTAAAAAATTCAAGTGTTGTTTGTAATTTTGTAACTTTTTGTAATTATTTGTCCTTCTGTTATAAGTTAATAGGTCCTTTAAACCAAAAAAGCCTATCACTCCCACAGGAATGATAGACTCTTGACTATTATTTAAGTACTCCTTATCTGATATTAGCGAGTACCTTCTTTGTCAAGATAACCTGAATAGGGATGATCGTAGCATCTTTCAAGACAATAATGCGCTTTCTACCATTCACAACTACAAAATAGTATAAACCTTTCTCGTCGTGGTAGATATCGTTAACACTCTTAGCCTGATAACCGTGTGACTTAAGGGACTTCTGTATTTCAGCAAACTCTTTTTGCACCTTACTATTAATCTCCTCTGCCTGATTGATCCATCAGATATTCTTTTAAAGGTGTAAGAATTAAGATATCTATATCATCAGAATCTGTAGTCATTAAACCATTTTCAGAGATAGTCACTTATCCTTTTGATTCATCCTCATAATTAAATGTCTTCCATTTTCCAACAAAAAATTTTGGAACCTCTTCCTTGTGAAAAAGACATTTCTTTTTGAAATTTTTGGTGCTGGAACCGTAGCAATCAATGTCTGATAAGGTTAAATCTAGAACAAAGTTTGCCCCATCCTTCTGAATCAGATTATAGTAGCCAACCCCTGTCCGTCTTTACCAATACAACCTCTTTTGTCTGTAATTGGTATTTCTTGTCAAAATCAGCAATCGTTTTTAGTTTTGGATCACTGACGTCTTCTAAGCTTGTTTCAAACTTCTGTCTAACTTTCTGACCAATAGAGATTTCTTTGATTTCTTCTTCCCTATAGCCTAACAACGAGTTTTGACTTCTTCCCATTTAAGTCATAAACCAAACCAGTATTATTACTATTTACCCACAAACCACCCAAGTTTGTTTCTTTGGAAGAAAATAAAAAAATCCAAGACTTGTTGTTAGAACAAGAAGTAAAGCAATAGCAAGACCTATAAACGTCTTCTTTCCAAACTTTTTCTGTTTAACAAAGACAAGCTACTTTGCAGAGGGGTGATTGACCATTTGACCACTCATTTGATTTGATAAAGGCATGGCTTCTTCAGTCATAGTCTTACCGTTGTTGGTTAAAATTATCTTGTCTTCCTTCCATAACAAATTCACCATTTAAAAGGGCCTGCTGGCACTCCTGAATAGTGGCTTACGATTATTAATCACTTCAAAATATTCAATCAATTCTTTTCTATTCAACATCTCTCCTAACAATTCTTAATAGAAAAATCTATCACTAGTTTATAAGTGATAGATTTTTCTATTATTTAAGTACTTCTTGTGTCTTAGCATAGTTAGCTTCAACAGCTTCTTTTTCAGCTTTCCACCAGTCTTGGTGATCTGTGTACCACTTAATTGTTTCTTCCAAACCTGATTCGAAGTTTGTGAATTGTGGTTCCCAACCAAGTTCTTTACGCAATTTTGTTGAATCAATAGCGTAACGCAAATCGTGACCAGCACGGTCTGTCACACGGTCGTAAGCATCTTTTGGTTGACCCATTTTTTCAAGGATAAGCTCAAGAACTTCCTTGTTGTTCTTTTCACCATCAGCACCAATCAAGTAAGTTTCACCGATACGCCCTTTAGTAAGAATGGCCCAAACACCGGTTGAATGGTCATTAGTGTGAATCCAGTCACGGACGTTTTTACCTTCACCATACAGTTTTGGTTTAATTCCTGACAAGATATTGGTAATTTGACGTGGGATGAATTTTTCAATATGTTGGTATGGTCCATAGTTATTTGAGCAGTTTGAGATTGTTGCTTTAACACCAAATGAACGAACCCATGCTTTAACAATAAGGTCTGAAGCAGCCTTAGTTGATGAGTAAGGTGATGATGGGTTGTATTTCGTTTCTGCTGTGAATTTTTCTCCAGGACCTTCACCATGTCCAGGGAGATCTTCACGCAATGGAAGGTCACCATAGACTTCGTCTGTTGATACATGGTGGAAACGAATATCGTATTTACGAACAGCCTCCAAGAGTGTGTATGTACCAATGAAGTTAGTGTGGATAAATGGCGATGGGTCGTTCAATGAATTGTCATTGTGGCTTTCAGCCGCATAGTGAACGATGGCATCCGCTTTAGCAGCCAATTTGTCTACCAATTTAGCATCAGCAATATCACCAACAACTAATTCAACACGGTCACCAAGGATTTCTTCAATGTTGGCACGGTTACCAGCGTATGTGAGTTTGTCAAGGACAGTCACATGAACATCCGGATGATTATTGTAGACATAGTGTACGAAGTTTGAACCAATGAAACCTGCGCCACCAGTTACGACGATGTTTTTATATTCAGTCATTTTTTCTCCAAATAGTTTTTAATTTTGATTGTTCCTTAAATCAATTTTTTAGCTTTCCTTAGGTGAGTACGGACGTAAACGAACTTCTGCGAAGTTCCATGACTAAATCAAGATATAAAGGGCGTCTGCGGATAAAGTCAAAATAGGAAATTTAACGCTGAATCTTTCGATTCTAGGAGAACTTATCTTTTTGACACGATCCTCAGCCCATGTTCAATTAGTTTTGAGCCCTTTCGCCTTTTAATTTCCGGGTTCAGGCTAAAACAGTTCCCCAAACTGTTTTACTCTCAAAACTTCCGAACACCTGAAACAAAATAGTTCAGGTGCTTTTCTCACGGCGGGAAGCTAAGCATATAGCTCGATTCGCTCGTTTATAGCAAGGCTTAAAACTGTATAATAATTTTCTTGATTGTTTTAACAGCTATATTTTACAAATCTTCTGATTTTAGTGGTTTGACGTCTTTGAGAAATGGGTGATTTTTATCTGCTTCTGAGACTTCTGCTTCCTCCAAGTTTTCCCACTCGATATCAAGGCTTGGGTCTGCGTAGTTGACAAAGGCATATTTTGGTTTGAGTTCAAGTGCCCAGTAGTCGTTCACAAGATAGCTGTATGCAACCTTATCAGACAAAACTTGGAAACCGTTAGCAACACCACGAGGAACAAAGATTCCTTTTGAGGCATCAATAACTGTTTGGTAAGTATTCCCAAAAGTTTCGCCTTCACGAAGGTCAACCCATGCTCCAAGAACCTTTCCTTCATCTGCTACTGAGATGTATTTATCCCAAGGCTCAGCGTGCAAACCACGCAAAACATTTTTACGTGAAAAAGAAACGTTGTTTTGCAATTTTCCTTCTGTAAAGAATGATTCTGGAAAACCAAGTGGCAACATTTTTTCTTTTTGGAAGTTTTCCTTAAACCAACCTCGGTTGTCTCCATGTACTGGAATATCAAATTCAAGCAAGCCTGGAATGGCTTCACTCTTACGTACAGCTAGTTCTTTTCCAAAAAATTGTTCAGTCATTATGCTTCTCCAATCAAACGGAGCAAATATTGTCCGTATTCATTCTTCTTAAACGGTTGTGCCAATTCGAGGACCTTTTCTTTAGTTATGTAGCCCATACGATAGGCAATTTCCTCAAGGTTAGCCACTTGGACATTTTGCAAACGTTGAACCGTTTCAATGTATTGAGCAGCTTGCAGGAGGCTTTCGTGAGTGCCTGTATCCAACCAAGCAAAGCCACGCCCCATCAACTCAACAGAAAGATCTCCACGATCTAAGTAAGCCTTGTTAACATCAGTGATTTCAAACTCTCCACGAGGGCTTGGTTTGATGTTTTTAGCAATTTCCACGACATCATTATCATAAAAATAAAGGCCTGTTACAGCAAAGTTTGATTTTGGATGTTCTGGTTTTTCTTCGATTGAGATGGCATTCATATCATCATCAAACTCAACAACACCAAAACGTTCTGGGTCTTTAACTTGGTAGCCAAAGACTGTTGCGCCTTTTTCCTTAGCTTCAGCACGTTGAAGCATTGCAGAAAGACCATTGCCATGGAAAATGTTGTCCCCGAGCACAAGAGCAACACTGTCATCACCGATGAAGTCTTCGCCTATGATAAAGGCTTGAGCCAAGCCATCTGGACTTGGTTGTACAGCGTAGGAAAGGGAAATACCAAACTCTGAACCATTGCCAAGGAGTTCTTCAAAACGTGGAAGATCCTGTGATGTTGAAATGATGAGGATTTCCTTGATTCCAGCCAACATAAGCGTTGACAATGGGTAGTAAATCATTGGTTTATCGTAAATCGGCATCAGTTGTTTGGATGCAGCACGTGTCAGTGGATACAAACGTGTCCCTGAACCGCCTGCAAGAATAATACCTTTCATAGGAAGGCTCCTTTTTTTCCTTAATATATTACTATTATTTTAGCATTTTTTAGGCTCCTTGTCACGATAAATCCTATCCTCTTAAGCTTTCATTAAGAAAATCAAGGCTGTTCATTTTCTTAATCAAATGGAATAAGAATTTCGAATGAAATCCTTTTTTTGCACTATTTCTATTGAAAATAGTGATTGTCATCCTTTTCTTAAATTTTAATATGTTGAGGGGCTTTACAACTATTGATCTTTCTTCTTAACGTACTGAGTCACTGGATAATCAGTACTGTCCAAGCTACCAGAGCGATTCATAACCAAATCAACTAGATTTTTTCCAATAAGTGGGCCAGTTGTAAGACCAGAGGAGCCTAGACCTGAAGCAACGAAGACATTTTTAAGCTCTGAAACTTCTCCAAAGAAAGGAGAAAAGTCACTGGTATATGCTCTAGTTCCCACACGTTCAGAGAAGGACTTAGCAGTACTTAAGTCAGGAAAATAGATCTTAGCCTCCTCCTCCAGACCTTCTAAAACAGCTTCATCAACCGTCAAATCAAAGCCTTTATCATTTTCGTGACTGGCCCCTACTGAGATCTTTCCACCCGCAAAAGGTATGATATCTAACTCACCCTCTGGCATCAGAACAGGCAACTTACCAGTATCTAAACCCTCAAAGAAGTAATCTCGTAATTGACCCTTTTGGGGTTGAACATCCACTTCAAAACCAAGGGGTTCAAGCGTTTGACCTAGCCAGGCACCACAAGCAAGAATGACTTTATCAAAAGTTTGAGCATTAATCTCATAAGTCTCATTATCAAGAGAAGAGAGTGTAACTAGCCCCTCTAGCTTCTCAAAACCAGAGGCCTCAATCAAAGTAGCTGTCAGTTCTGCCCCTTCAACTCTGGCTCCACCAGAAGCATAGAGACAACGGTCAAATCCAGTGAATTTAGGGAGTTTATCGGCATTTTTTATAGAGAGTTCACCAATAATAGGTGACACTTCTAACCTAGTTTTAGCATACTGATACAAACCGTCCAATTTACCATCGTCTTTCCTGAGAAGGACCACACCAGACTGATCATAAAAACTCGTGTCATAACCATCATTTTCAAGATTTGAAGTTAACTCTTGGTAAAAATCAGCTCCCAAACGAGCCATGCGATACCAAGCTTTATTTCGGCGTTTAGAAAACCAGGGGCTGATGATCCCCGCAGCTGCCTTGGTTGCTTGTCCAGGACCATGGTCAAAAACAGTAACCTCTATGTCTTTTTCTTTTGATAAGTAATAGGCAGCCGTTGAACCGACAATACCTGCTCCAACAATTGCAATTTTCATCTCTAACTCCATCTATTTGAAAAGAGCTGAGACCTATATATACAGGAACAGCTCATCATTAATCATTTATCCCAAGGCCACATCCATAACCATCATGACTACAAAACCAACCATAAGTCCCAAAGTTGCCATGTCAGTATTACCATTTGTCTGTGATTCAGGAATCAATTCCTCTGTTACCACAAAAATCATGGCACCTGCTGCAAAGGCCAAGGCATAAGGAATAATAGCCATCATCCACATAACAAGAGCAGCTCCCATGATAGCTCCGATAGGCTCCACGATAGCTGACATAGAACCCACATAGAAAGCCTTGATTCGAGATTTAGCATCTGCTCTAATAGGAATAGAAAGGGCTGCACCTTCAGGAACATTTTACAAACCAATCCCGATAGCTAGACCAATAGCTCCCATAAGACCAGCGAGTGTCATATTACCACCTGCCAAGGCACCAAAGGTAACCCCGACTGCCAATCCTTCTGGAAAGTTATGAATGGTAATAGCCAAAAAAGTAGGGCAGTTTTTGATAATTTTTTTCTTACGAGGCTGAATTCCTTCCGCTTTTGAAATATCATTTTCCAAATGCAAGTGAGGGACGACAGCATCAATCAAACGAAGGGCAACACCACCAAGTAAGAATCCAGCTGCTGCGGGAAACCATGACAATTTACCATATCCATTTTGACTAGCATAAGCCAAAGAAGGAGCCAGTAGCGGACCAAAAAGAGGCTGCAATCATGAACACCAACCGCAAAGCCCATCATGATGTCTTGCAATTTACGGCTAATATTCTTGAAGAAGAAAACTATGGCTGAGCCAACAATAGTACATCCTCAGGTAAAGAGACCGGCAAGAAAAGCTAAGAAAACAACATTTTGATGTAAAAACCAAGTCATAAACAAATCCACCTACAAATGATCAAAAGGATTTGTTGACGACTGACTTTCAAGTATCGTCACATGCCAATCATGCTCACGTTTCCAGACCTCAAGTTTCTCAGCAATCTTTGAGATAAAGAGGGCTTCGATATGATGACCGGGGTCAATAGCCAAGAGGCCGTTAGTAATCATCTCTTGACCTGTATGGTAATAAATATCTCCCGTGATAAAAACCTGTGCTCCCTTTTTCAGAGCATCCTTGTAAAATCCTTGACCACTACCACCGCAAATAGCCACACGGTTAACAAGAGGATTGTAATGATTATAACGAACCAGTCGAACACTATCTAAACCAAAAGCAGACTTGACTTTAAGAGCAAGATCTTCAATGGTCTGTGGCACAATATCACCCACTCTACCGATTCCTTGATTTTCAGCAGTCTCTGTTAAATAAGTGGTATCCTTAATGTCAAGTAACTCGCAGAACCAATCATTAAGGCCTTCATCAACGACATCAATATTGGTATGGCTGATATAGACAGCAATGTCGTGCTTAACTAGGTCAAGCAAAATATCACGGTCCGGTGACGACACCAAATCCTTTACAGGACGGAAAATAGGTGCATGCTTAGCAATGATAAGATCCACACCTTTTTCAATGACTTCAGCTACTGTATTCTCGCGAACATCCAAAGTAACCATGACCTTCTGAATCTCCTTATCCAGACTGCCAATTTGTAAGCCAACCACATCACCTTCCATGGAAAGTTCCGGTGGACAAAAGCCTTCATAAGACTTGATAAGATCACTAGCTAACATGGTCCAAAACCTCCTTAATGGTTTGAATTTTTTCTTCAAGAACTGCACGGTCATCCTGATTGGCAAGAGGAATAGACCCCAAGGCAATCTCTAATTTATTAATTTCACGTTGCCATTTGAGCTGGAAAACCTGAGACTGCTCTTTCATAAGATGAGGGCCAAAGCGAATCTCCCTCTCTGAAAGGTTCATTTGACCAGCTTCTGCCACTATGATTTCGTAATATTTGCCATTTTCAGTCATAATGGCTTCTGTAACAATAGTAAAACCATTTTCCATCAACCAGATACGGAGATCATCTTCCCGATTATTTGGTTGCAAAATCAGACGGTCTACGTCCTTAAGTTTGTCCTTTCCAGCATCAAGAATATCCGCAATAAGACGTCCCCCCATACCACAAATCGTGATAGTTGTAACGGCATCAGAAGGCTCAAAGGCAGCTAAGCCATTCGCCAAACGCACATCGATTTTATCATTGAAACCAGAAGCTGAGACATTTGCGAGAGCAGATTCATAAGGACCCTTTACCACTTCGCCAGCAATGGCTGAAGTAATCAAGCCCTTTTCAAGTAGATAAATTGGAAGATAGGCATGATCACTTCCTACATCCAAAAGTTTTGCGCCTTTAGGAACGTAGGTTGCTACGTCCTTGAGGCGTTGAGATAATTGTACGTACATGTTTCATCTTTCTATTTTTTAAGTCTCTTCAATTATATCAAAAAAGGAGGTTGGTAAGAAACGCTTTTAACACATTTCCTAACAACTTCCTTTTTGTTTATACTTTTTCGTCTGTAAAGACGAAGAATTTTGAAATAATATAGTTCAACACAATGACAAGGACCTGAGCAAATAGGCTCTCGATACCATTTACCCATGCCTGACTATGGCCAACGAATTGACCAATAATCTCTGGATAAGTATCTACCAAGAGGTAGGCTAATGCCAAATCCAAGACCAAGGTCAAAAGGCGGGCTCCTACGAACCTAACAAAGCGCGTGGCCACACCTGTCGTTTCCTGATTAAAGACAAAGATGTCATTTGTAAAAAAGGCAAAGATAATGGCAATAGCATTGGCCAGGACAGCCGATAGGGCCCCTTGTTTGGTCAACTGAAAAATCAAGGTACGACTAACCATGTAAACCAAAGTTGCCAAAACCCCAAAGAAGAGATATTTGAAAACTTCGGTAGCCATAAAGCCTCTGAGTTTGGCTAGCATACTTAGTCCAAACCAATTTCTGCACGAACAACATCGGCAATAGTATCGACATAGTAGTTCACTTCATCATCTGTTGGTGCTTCTGCCATAACACGAAGGAGAGGCTCTGTACCACTTGGACGAACCAAGATACGTCCATTACCAGCCATCTCAGCTTCCATTTTTTCAATGATAGCGGCAATTGCAGGAACGTCCATAGCTTTATCTTTCATGCTATTTTCCACACGGATATTAACTAATTTTTGAGGGTAAATGGTTACTTCTGCTGCCAATTCAGACAAGCTCTTACCTGTTTCAACCATTACTTTAGTCAATTGGATAGCTGTCAATTGACCATCACCAGTTGTATTGTAATCCATGATAATAACGTGACCAGACTGTTCGCCACCAAGATTATAACCGTTTTTACGCATTTCTTCAACAACGTAACGGTCACCAACAGCAGTCACAGCCTTGTTAATACCTTCACGGTCGAGAGCCTTGTGGAAACCAAGGTTTGACATAACTGTTGTAACAATGGTGTTTTTAGCTAACTCACCTTTTTGAGACAAGTATTTACCAATGATATACATCACCTTGTCACCATCGACAATATCGCCATTTTCATCAACGGCAATGAGACGGTCACTGTCACCATCAAAGGCAAGACCGATTGCTGAACCAGATTCTCTAACTAAGGCCTGCAATTGCTCTGGATGTGTAGAACCTACACCAGCATTGATATTAAGGCCATCAGGTTGATCACCAATAACAGCGATTTCTGCATTCAAGTCAAGGAAAATATTACGAGCAGATACCGCAGCCGCACCATTAGCAGCATCCAAGGCAACCTTCATACCACCGAGGTCAAGACCAGTAGTCACCAAGAATTTTTCGTATTTACGAAGACCTTCTGGATAATCGACAAGCGTTCCAAGTCCTTCAGCTGATGGGCGTGGCAGAGTATCTTCTGCGGCATCTAGAAGAGCTTCAATTTCCGCTTCACGTGCATCATCTAATTTAAAGCCATCTCCACCAAAGAACTTGATTCCATTATCAAGTGCTGGATTGTGACTAGCTGAAATCATTACACCAGCACTAGCATTTTCTGTACGTACCAAGTATGATACACCTGGTGTCGCAAGTACCCCAAGTTTATAGACTTCGATACCTACTGAGAGAAGTCCCGCTACCAAAGCAGATTCTAACATCTCACCAGAAATACGTGTATCACGAGCCACAAAAACTTTAGGACGGCCAGTTTCATGTTGACTAAGCACATAACCACCAAAACGACCTAATTTATAAGCCAATTCAGGCGTAAGCTCAACGTTTGCTTCTCCACGAACACCATCTGTTCCAAAATATTTACCCATAAATTTACTATTAGTGCCTTTGCACTAAATCCTCCTTAAACTTTGATGCCATTTAGCAAGAGTCAATCTAATCTAGTGAACCTATCTAGATAATCTAACTGTATAAGATTGCACCAATATGTTCAACCCTTGTTTTAAAATATTATTAATTGGTTACATTATTATGAGACTATTTCTCTCAATCCAATCTATTATATCTGAATTTGATGAAAATGTAACTCCCTCACTTTTGCGTGACTTTCAAGTTAACCTTCACAGTACTTGGCTGCACTGTGACACCTTCTGCTTTAAGCTCTAAGGTTTTCGATGTATCCTTAGTTACTTGGCTAATGTCTACAGGGACTGTGATGCTGTTAATTTTATCCATGTCTTCTTGACTACCAACAATGGTCACATGACCACGATCAAAACTATAACTGATACTAGACACATTGCTAGCCTTATCACCAGTCAACTCTAGCTTAACTGGAACTGATTTACTCAATTTTCTCAAACTAATTTTGGCATGAACCTTAGCTGGGGAAATTGAACTAGCTAAAATCGTCCCATTAGACGAAACTGCTTGAAGAACCAAGTTACCATCATAATCATCAAACAAGTTGTCATCGCCTTCCAAGACTGCTTGAACGTGATCAATTTGATTGATGATATCCTCACTTGAGGTCACCTCTACCTTGGTTTCATCCAAGCTAACCTTTTTCACTTCATAGCCATTAGCCAACTTATCCGGTGTGATATTTGCAACTACATCAAATGTCTTACTAGCTTTTTTACCTATGGTTGCTGTCAAGATCGATGGTGATACTTGGGCAGACATTCCATCCGGTAAATTCTTAACCTGAATAGGAACATGACTTGTCCCTGGGCCAAGATTTGATAAATCTGCAACCAACTTAAAATGACGTGTGTCACTTTTTGTTTCAGTTGTCAAGGCTAATTGTGTCGTCGCTGTCAGATAGACCTCAGCATCATAGGAATGGCCACTGATAAAGTACTTATCACTATCGTATTTGATATCCACAGGTACCGACTCAACGGTTTGCGTGAAAGTATTGGATGCAATTGAGCTATTATTTTTATTTTGCGCATTCCCCGACCATGCTGTGAAAAAGAGTGTGACAGCAAAGAAGAGAGCAACTACCATCTGCCACAAGCGATCATTTGTGAAAAATCTTACTAGACGCTTCATTTTTTACCACCTCCCATCCAACGTTGAAAGAATAACTGACGTGGTTCCTGCTCTTTCAACAAGATAAGACTTAACTCTTGTTCAAATTCTTGAACTGAGAGACCGTGCAAAAAATTGCCCTTGTACGCAATGGAAATCGCACCTGTTTCCTCAGAGACAACAAAGGTAAGTGCATCTGTTTGTTCCGAAAGACCAATAGCAGCCCTGTGTCTTGTCCCAAATTCTTTGGAAATCTTATTAGACTCTGATAATGGCAGATAAGAACAAGCTGTTGTAACTTTATTATCTCTTATGATTACTGCACCATCATGAAGCGGCGTATTTGGTATGAAGATATTTATTAAAAGTTCCCCAGTCACCACTGCATCTAGCGGAATCCCTGTCGCAATCTGTTCTTGTAAAGTCTGAGTTTGTTCAATAGACACCAAGGCTCCAATCTTACGCGGGCTCATATACTTGACGGCCTTGACAAATGCCTGAACCAATTTCTCATCTGAACTGATCTCTTTATTTTGCAAAAAATGCTGAGGTGTCCGTCCAAATGTCTCAAGTGCCGAACGAAGCTCTGGCGCAAAAATAACGACTGCTGCAATAGCACCATAATTGATGACTTGATTCATCAAATAAGAAATCGTCGTGAATCCAATAAAATCAGAGATAATCTTTACGAAAATAAATAAGACTACCCCTTGGACTAGGGTCATGATTTTTGTTCCTCTCAGAGCCCTAATAAACCGATAAATTAAAAAAGCAACAATCAATATGTCCAAACTATTGATAAGAACCCTCAGCGGACTATCAAAAAGTGACCGCCAAAAATCAAAGTCAATGGACGAAAGTAATCCCATACTTATCACACTTTCTTTTAATTTTTTAACAGTTTCTATTATAACATGAATTCAAACTATTTTGAGGCTACGATCACTACTTTTTATGATAAAATAAAACCATGACTATAAAAACTACTATGGGTATCTTGGCAGGTAAAGCTAGTCACTTTGTTCTCTCAAAATTGGGACGTGGCTCAACCCTCCCAGGAAAAATCGCCCTTAAATTTGATAAAAATATTTTAGACACACTAGCTAAAGATTATGAAATCGTCGTTGTCACTGGTACCAATGGTAAAACTCTGACAACCGCTTTGACAGTTGGTATTCTAAAAGAAGCTTACGGTGAAATTGTAACTAACCCTAGTGGAGCCAACATGATCACTGGGATTACTTCCACCTTTCTAACTGCTAAAAGAGCTAAATCTGGTAGGAAAATCGCTGTCTTGGAGATTGATGAAGCCAGCCTTCCAAAAATCACTGAGTATATCACTCCAAGTCTTTTTGTCTTCACAAATATTTTCCGTGACCAAATGGACCGTTACGGTGAAATTTACACCACTTATCAGATGATTTTAGATGGTACTGCTAAGGCGCCAGCGGCAACTATTTTGGCTAACGGGGACAGTCCTCTTTTTAATTCTAAAGAGCTAGTCAATCCCGTGCGTTTCTACGGTTTTGATACTGAAAAACATGCGCCAGAGCTTACACACTATAATACTGAAGGAATTGTGTGTCCTAAGTGCGAGAGTATTCTTCAGTATCGCCTTAATACTTACGCTAACTTGGGTGACTATATGTGCCTTAACTGTGACTTCCACCGTCCAGAATTAGATTATAAGCTAACGCAGCTGACAAAAATCACCAACACCACTTCTGAATTTATCATTGACGGTCAAGATTACAAGATTAACGTTGGGGGGCTCTACAACATCTATAATGCCCTTGCTGCCGTTTCTGTCGCTGAATTCTTCGGCGTTGCGCCAGAGCAAATCAAAGCTGGTTTTGATAAGAGTCGTGCTGTCTTTGGACGCCAAGAAACCTTTAAAATTGGTGATAAATCATGTACTCTCGTACTGATTAAGAATCCAGTTGGAGCTAGCCAAGCTCTGGATATGATTAAACTTGCAGACTATCCATTTAGCTTGTCAGTCCTTCTTAATGCCAACTATGCTGATGGTATTGACACCAGCTGGATTTGGGATGCCAACTTCGAAAGCATTCTCGATATGGATATTCCTGAAATTAATGCTGGTGGTGTCCGTCA
This sequence comes from Streptococcus sp. FSL L8-0526, assembly GCF_038007145.1. Classification (NCBI taxonomy): domain Bacteria; kingdom Bacillati; phylum Bacillota; class Bacilli; order Lactobacillales; family Streptococcaceae; genus Streptococcus; species Streptococcus sp. FSL L8-0526. The sequence goes on along the minus strand of NZ_JBBOWP010000001.1, from coordinate 1,065,137 downwards.
CTCTGAACTTGCCCGTCGTCTGCGTGTAACTGGCTATCCAGAGGACAAAATTACACAAGCAGAAAAACTCGAAGATATTATGACCCTAATTGAAAAGCAAGACTGCGACCATGCCTATATCTTAGCGACCTATACTGCCATGCTTGAATTCCGTGATATTCTGGCCCAACGTCATGCTGTCAGAAAGGGGATGAACTAATGACTTACACTTCTCTCAAATCGCCAGAAAATCGTGACTACACCTATATCCTAAATGTTGCCCACCTTTACGGTAATCTTCTCAATACTTATGGTGACAATGGTAATGTCCTTATGATGAAATACGTGGGGGAAAAGCTTGGCGCTAAGATGACCTTCGATATCGTTTCAGTTGGTGACGACTTCGACAAGGAGCTCTACGACATAGTCTTCTTTGGAGGTGGTCAAGACTACGAACAATCCATCGTTGCCAAAGATCTCCCGTCAAAACGTGACGCTATTGATCAATACATTCAAGATAACAAAGTCATCTTAGCGATTTGTGGTGGTTTCCAACTTCTCGGACAATATTACACCCAAGCCAATGGTGTCCGCATTGATGGTATCGGTGTTATGGGCCACTATACCCTTAATCAGGAAAATAACCGCTACATCGGTGACATCAAGATTCATAACGAAGAATTCAATGAAACCTATTATGGTTTTGAAAATCACCAAGGTCGCACCTTCCTTTCCGATGATCAAAAACCACTTGGTAAAGTGGTCTACGGTAATGGTAACAACAAGGAAGATGGTACTGAAGGTGTCCACTATAAAAACGTTTATGGTAGCTACTTCCATGGTCCGATTCTTTCTCGTAATGCTAACCTTGCTTACCGCTTGGTAACAACTGCCCTTCGTAACAAATATGGTCAGGATATTCAATTACCAAGTTATGATGACATACTCTCAAGCGAGATAGCTGAAGAGTATGCAGATACTAAATCAAAAGCTGAATTCGAGAAATAATTCTTTTAAACAAAATAAATCAAAAGCTGAATTCGAGAAATAATTCTTTTAAACAAAAAAAATCAAAAGCTGAATTCGAGAAATAATTCTTTTAAACAAAAAAAGTGAACCCTGGAGGGTCACTTTTTTTGTCGTATTTACTTCCAAAGACGTCTTTTCTTCATTTTATCTTCAATTTTACGATTATCAATCCTGAAAATAGCAATCATATCAAACAAGAGCCAGGTTCTTTTTGGATAGACAATGTATTTTGGAGACCAAATTGGAGAGAATTTTTCTTTGTAACGGTGCAGTCCACTAAAAGAGTAAAAACGCTGAGCAAAAACATAAACTAAATTGGCAACCTTTTCCTCTATAAAACTATCTTCTTCAGTACCTACGTTAGCTAGGGGAGCCATCCCCATATCAAAGTATTGCTTACCTTCTGCTTTGAAGTATTGGAAGAGTTTGACAAAAAGGTAGTCCATGATGCCTTCAGGAGCCTTTTTAAAGTCATAACGCATAAGATCAATGGTTGCCACCCGTTTATTTTGGGTTGGCATGATATTAGCGAAGGCCACAATTTCTCCTTCTTTACTCTCAACGATAGCAATCGGTGCTTGTTGTAAATAGGCTTCATCAAAAAAACCAAGAGAGAAACCTTTCTCCTTACGACCGTTAAGCCATATATCTGAGACTGCCTTCATTTCCTGCATTTGAGTCTCCGAAAATGGAGGATTAAGTAATTTAAACCGGAAGCCTGCTTTTTCCACACGATTGGTTGATTTACGGAACTTCTTACCATGCTTACCATCAACAGAAAATGTCGTCAAATCAACCATGGCATTTTCTCCAAATTTCATGAAGTCAAAGCCATAATCATGAAGCATAAGGGTCACTCTCTCATTCGCCTCATAAAATAAAGCCTGTAAATTCCAATCAGATAAGTTTTTCAAGAAAGCTTCCCAAGCCGGACGATAATATTTTTCATTACCAATAGGATTGCCCATAATCACACACTTGTTACTGGTTTGTGCAAATTGAAAAACTACCTGATCTTGTCCATCGACACGATACCAAAAGAGGCGTTTATCATGTAAATAAGCTAGAGCACTTTCTGATGCCCCCCTATATTTCTCAAGAAGTGCTGTAAAACGCTCATTATCCATGCTTTGACCAAAATGCTTACGAGGTGCCAAGATTCTCAGTACAAGCCAAACAATGGTTGCAATGATCACCGATGCCAGTAAAATATCAAACCAAATATGAACAAAATGTCCAAGAATATCTTGGTTCCTAGGTGGTAACAACTGAGACCAAAAACCACTACCACCCAAAACAAGGAGAACCAAAATAGTAAAGGCTAAAAAAAGGAAATCCTTGGTTTTGTCTTCCCAGCTATAAACAAAATAGTGATGATTCAATCTTTTCCTTATAAGTAACATAAGTATCGTAGAAAGCACAATCATGAAAGATATGGTCCAGGAAGTACCATTGAGATTGACGTAAATCAAAGTCAAGACGAAGGTAAGCAAGGATACAATAAAAGCTCCCTTAACGCGTCGCCTGATGAGGCGAGCCATGAAAACAAAGAGGGTTCCAAATAAAATACTTGGAAACTGCCAGATCAACTGTTCCTGAATAGGATCGAAATGGTTAATAAAGTAAACATTTGCCAAGCTTTCTGGGATTAGGGCAGATAAAATCAAGAAGATCCCTAAAAAACGTAACAAATAAACAAGGATAAGATGGAAACTTCCACCAAATACTCGTGAAGGGATATTGAAGTATTTATCATTGATGTGACCTCCCATGTGTTTGAAAAAAAAGACAACACCTAATAAAAATGGAATGATATAGTAGGTTAGACGAAAGAGCAATAGTAGACTGACCGCAAGAGCATTGCTGACACCCATAGACGTTAGACCACTAATCACAATCAAATCAAAACTACCAATCCCACCTGGAATCATGGAAGAGATACCAATGATAACCGCTAGAAAATATAGGGGAATCAGATTATAAAGAGGAACATGTAGACCCATTAAATAAGCCACACTCAGAAAACTCACAAGAGCTGTGAGCCATTCAGCAGTCGATGCTAAAAGAAGGCTTAGTCTCGTTTTCAAAGGGACTTGCCCAAAATAAGGCAATTTTTCGCGGCTTGAGACAAAGAAAATAAAAGGTAGGTATAAAAAGCTTCCTAGTAAAAGTAACCAATATTTTCTCAAGTCAGGACTTAGAGGGAAAAACCAAAAGGTAGCAAACACCAAGCCACTTAGGAGCGACAAGCCCGACATGAAGTAAGGCAATAAACGTGATAGTGCCTTAACACTAGACTTTTCATGCCCATCTTCAGAATAAAAGGAATACCTCAATCCCACGTCAACTAAACCGGCAAAACCAGCCAAGTTATTAATGGTATTGACAGCCCAACTCGTTTCGAGTATATAGGATTTGGAATAATCCGTCTCTAGCTCCTTATTCAAGATAAGGTCATAAAAGAGCATGGGTAACACAGCAACTAAGCCTATCACTACCATTAAAGCAAGATGCCAAATTGATAGACCTGATAAAGCTAACTCCAGCGATTCTAAAGTGATCGTTCGTTTTAAACGAATCAACTCTACAACAACAAGAACCGCAATAGAAATAAAGAAGACAGATTTAATGGCAGTTTTTAAAGGTTGAAGTCTCTCTATAAGTCGCTTCATGCCATCACCTCTTTTCGACTAATTCTAACTAACTCACGGATCATTTGATTAAAAACCTTGTATTTTTGTTGGGCTAAACGGTGTCCTTGTCGACGCACGACATAGAGCTTATGAATTGGAAAGAGGTCCGAAATCTCCCTTAAATGACTAATACTAATGACATCTCTTTGTCCCATAACTACCCAAACAGGATAGGATGCCTGATGTAGTCGTTCCCTATCCAGCGGTAAATCATGTAGCATGAGCTCCGTTACCTGAGCCAAGATGTCCATTTTAGATGAAAATGGTGATAAGGCTTTTAGGCAATAATACTGTATATAAACCAGACATCTTGAACGTCTGGTCAACCCTTTAAAAGTCATATTCCCCGCACTAAGCAAGAGCCCTGCAATCCGGCCAGGAAAGTAACTGGCATAAACCATAGCTAGATTAGCCCCATCACTGTGACCAACAAACAGAGCCTTTTTGATATTTAAAAATTGCAAAATCTCCTCCAAATCGGCAGCCATCTGTTCAAAGGTCATCTTAGCACTCTGACGACTGGATCTGCCCTGATTACGACTATCAATGAAAATTAAACGATAGTCTCGATATAGAATTTCTTGCTTACCAAAGTAGTTTCCTGATGAATTATTGCCATGCAAGAAGACAATTGGAAAGCCTTTACCGAGGTCACGATAATAGATGATTTGACCATCTTTCACTTTGAATTCCATAATATTACCTACCTTTTCACTAACGTATTCTTATACGATGATTAGTCTTATAAGGCATTGCATTGGGTCCGATACCATAAAACAAAGTGCTCAGACCATCTCATTCCATTATAACACTTCTATTTAGCAAAACTCAGAATATTAGTACATTTTCTGCAAAAAAGAAAAAGCCTTTTCAGACTTCTCCTATTATTAATAGGTTTTTAGGGCAATGAGTTTGTTATGGTTTCCTCATCTTTTGGTTATCACGGACAAGCTTAGATACCATAAATGAAGATAAAATCAAACCAACACATCCCATAATATAAATGCCCCTTAACCATTAACGGCTCTTTAATAGTATAGAGGCTTACCAACATCAAGATTACAAAGAAGGCAAATGATCCCCTTGTCATCATCTTGAAAAGATCTCGTATTACGATACACTTTGTTCATAAATCTAGTCTCCTTTTATATACTAAGACTAGTATGACAACAATGAAATCCTTTTACAAATTAAAATACGAAAAGGTTTCCATGTTTGTTTAACTTTCCAACTGTTCCGAAAGATCACTCCACTCTTCCATCAGAGCCACTTGATTGACTGATAAGTCGTCTAGTTCTTTCTGCAAGTCAGACAATTCCACCACATCATTGGTTTCAAGCATGGCAATAGAGATTTTTCCCAAGCGTTCTTCGACGGTTTCTAATTCATTTTCGATTTGCTCAATTCGTCGTCTCAGTTTACGGATCTCTTTTTGACTAGCTTTTTGAGCTTGATAATTACTAGCACCCGCTGAAGCTACTTGGGTTTCCTCTGGATCTTGATTTTCTTCCGCTTCAAGTCGTGCTAATTCTTCAATCTCCGCCTTCTTCTCAAGATAGTAATCGTAATCTCCAAGATAAATAGTTGCTCCATCCTCAGAGATTTCCATCACTTTTGTTGCCACACGGTTGATAAAGTAACGATCGTGGCTGACAAAGAGAAGTGTTCCATCAAAGTCAATAAGAGCATTTTCCAATACTTCCTTACTATCAATATCCAAGTGGTTGGTTGGCTCATCCAGAATTAGAAAGTTATTATTTTCCATTGATAATTTGGCTAGGAGCAGACGAGCTTTCTCACCACCAGAAAGCATGGAAACTGACTTTTTGACATCATCACCTGAGAAGAGGAAAGCTCCCAGACGGTTACGAATCTTAACTTCAGGAGTTGTCGGAAAATCATTCCACAACTCATCAAGTACAGTGTTTGATGGTGTCAAGGTTGATTGTGTTTGGTCATAATAACCCACTTCAACATTCGCACCGTAGGTTGATGATCCCTTGATAAATGGCAATTTACCTACTACCGACTTAATAAAGGTCGTTTTCCCGATTCCATTTGGACCCACAATGGCAATAGCATCCATTTTTTTAACATCCAGAGAAATAGGCTCCGAGAGAATCTCATCACCGTAACCAATAGCAGCATTCCTAACTGTCAAGACCACATTCCCAGATACCTTGTCCACATGAAAAGTCATATTAGCAGACTTCTGGCCTTCTTTTGGCTTATCCAGGCGTTCAATTTTCTCCAGCTGTTTGCGACGGGCCTGAGCACGTTTCGTGGTAGAGGCACGAACAATATTACGATTAACAAAGTCCTCCAGCTTAGCAATTTCCTTTTGTTGCTTTTCGAAATTCTTGGCTTCGGTGGCCAACTTCTCAGCTTTTAAGTCCATGAATTTTGAATAGTTCCCGACATAACGATCTAAACTATGTTTGGTCAAATCTAGGGTTACTGTCGCCACCTTATCCAAGAAATAACGGTCATGACTGACAATGATTAGAGCTCCCTGATAATTGACTAAGTAATTCTCCAACCAAGTGATAGTCTCAATATCTAAGTGGTTCGTCGGTTCGTCCAGTACCAAAAGCTCAGGCTTTTCTAGAAGAATTTTAGCCAAGGCCAAACGGGTATTTTGGCCGCCAGAGAGATCTGAAATAGGCATCCCCCACATGCTTTCATTAAACTTAAAAGCATTGAGAATAGCTCTGATGTCAGATTCATAAGTAAAACCACCGCGCTGTCTGAAATCCTCGGAAAGTCTATCATAGTCTGTCATTAGCTTGTTCAAGTCTTCCCCAGTTAACTCAGCCATCTTCATTTCCATGTCACGCAGACGTTTTTCATCTGCACGTAGGTCTGAAAAGACATTCAACATTTCCTCATAGATGGTATTACTAGACTCAAAATGGCTGTCCTGAGCTAAGTAAGAAAGGTTCAAATCACGTTTTGTGTTGATTTCACCACTTGTCGGTGCTTCCTCTCCAACCAAAATTTTCAACAAGGTTGATTTTCCAGCACCGTTGCGCCCAACCAAAGCAATACGATCACGTTCATCCACCTGAATATTAATATTATCAAAGAGCACATCTCCTGAGAAAGAGCGCTCAATTTTATTTCCTTGTAAAATAATCATAACGCTTTAATTATACCAAAAAAGCCAAGCTCCTGCTTAGGCTTTCTGACTTTCTTCTAAAATGCTAGCTACCTTAGTATTAATCAAATCGATAGCAACAGTATTTGTAACACCTTCAGGAATCACCACATCCGCATAGCGTTTGGTTGGCTCAATAAACTGATGATACATAGGTTTGACTACACTGATATACTGCTCGATAATACTATCTAAACTACGACCACGTTCTTCCATATCACGCTTAATACGGCGGATAATACGGATGTCATCATCAGTATCTACAAAGAGCTTGATATCCATCAAATCACGCAAACGTTTATCTTCAAGTACCAAAATCCCTTCAACGATAAAAACATCCTGAGGTTCCTGACGATAGGTCTTGTTACTACGAGTGTGTTGCGTGTAATCATAAATCGGAATATCTACTGGACGCCCAGCAATCAGCTCATTGATATGCTCAATCATAAGATCTGTATCAAAGGCAAAAGGATGGTCATAGTTAGTTGATACACGCTCTTCAAAAGTCAAATGTGACTGATCCTTATAATAAGAATCATGCTCAATCATGGCAATTTTCTCATCTGGAAAATTGGATAGAATGGCACGAGAAACACTGGTCTTACCACCACCAGAGCCACCCGTAACCCCAATAATAATCGGTTTTTTAGGCATGGTAAATTCCTATCTAATATAGTCTTTCATATCTATTCTACACTAATTCATGATATAATAAAAGCAAATCCGTATAGAAAATGAGACTTTTATATTTATGTTTAAAAACTTTCCTGAACAATGGCAAAACCTCCTTAAAGAAAAAGGAATCTCGACAGAAACTGCCATACAAAAAGAACTATTTACACCAATTACTAAAGGGGAGAATATCTTAGGTATCAGTCCAACTGGGACAGGTAAGACCCTAGCCTACCTTTTCCCACTTCTTCTCTCTCTTAAGCCCAAAAAAGCTCAGCAACTGCTTATCCTAGCACCTAACTCTGAACTTGCTGGACAAATTTTTGATGTAACCAAACAATGGGCTGAACCTCTAGAAATCACTGCCCAACTCTTCCTTTCTGGCTCTAGTCAAAAACGACAAATTGAACGTCTGAAAAAAGGACCAGAGATTCTTATTGGAACTCCAGGTCGTGTCTTTGAATTGATTAAACTCAAAAAAATCAAAATGATGAACGTCAATACCATTGTTCTCGATGAATTTGACGAGCTTCTCAGTGATAGTCAATATCACTTCGTAACAAAAATCAGCCACCATGTCCCTCGTAACCACCAAATGATTTACATTTCAGCAACCAACAAAATTGATAGTCAAGATCTTGTCGAAAGTACTATCGTTTATGACCTATCTAATCAGGAACTAGACACCATCAAACATTATTACATCAGCATTGATAAACGTAATCGTGTCGAACTTCTTCGTAAGTTCTCCAATATTCCTGATTTCCGTGGTCTTGTCTTTTTCAATAGCCTTTCTGATCTTGGTGCTACTGAAGAACGTCTCCAATTTAACGGAGCTTCAGCTGTATCACTAGCTAGTGACATTAACGTCAAATTCCGTAAGGTTATTCTAGAAAAATTTAAAAATCACGAGATTTCACTCTTATTAGGGACTGATCTCTTAGCACGAGGTATTGATATTGAAAACCTTGAAGTAGTCATCAACTTTGATATTCCTCGAGACCGTGAAGCCTATACTCACCGTTCAGGACGTACTGGCCGTATGGGAAATGAAGGTAGGGTGATTAGCTTAGTATCACATCCAGAAGATCTCAAAAAGCTTAAAAAATTCGCTAAAGTTTCAGAGATAGTTCTTAAAAATCAAGAAATTCACGAAAAATAAAATATGTTAAAAGCACTTCAGTTGATTCTGAAGTGCTTTTAACATATACAAATTAATCTTTTTTACCAAAGTCCTCAATCATTTGTTCCATTTCCTCACGACTTGGTGTTTTCAACATATAGAGGAAGTCAACTTGCAACTCTGCAAAGGTAGCTAGCATGATTTTCTTATCTTTGAGTTATTTACGATACTTGTCGAAAAGTTCTTCCTATGAATAAGCATAATGAGAACTTGCACGACGTGAAGTCACCAAACAATAAAGTGGTTCAAAGTGAGATCCGGGGAATGGATCACCAGCAACGATATCTGCATAGCCCTTGTACAAATCGATAGAGTGTGTATAGTTATATACATCAATCGTGAAACCACCTGCTAGACGATTGTTGTACTCAATAGCAATATAATCATCACCATCACGGAAAATTTCAATATGGAAGAAACGTTCCTTCATACCAAATTCTTTGACAATGGCTTCACCATACTTATGCAATTTAGGATCCATTTCCTTAAGAACATAGTAAAAATTATCCATCTTGTAAATCATCAAGTCAAGTGGAGTGTGAGCATAATCAAAGGTAGTTGAAAATACGATATTACCATCTCTATCAACCAAACCATCGAAAGTACATATTTCACTTGAATTTACTTTTTCAAAGAAATAAACGATTTCACGGTCCCAATCAGCTTTGAAGTGATTGATATCATCTTCTGTTTCGAGTTTTAAGGTTGCAGCTGCACTAACCCCATTAACCGGCTTAGCAATCATTGGAAGACCGATTTCTTTTACGGCTTTATCCACATCTTCATCAGTTGCAATAACAGCACCAGGTACAACTGGCACTCCAGCTTTTGGAAAAGTTTCATCATTTCAGACTTGAATTTGGTCTTCTAAAGATCTTCTGGCTTAGCACCAAAAACATTAAACTGTTCATGAAGAGCTTCATCCAATTCCAACCAGTATTCATTATGGGATTCGATACGATCTATTGATCCATGCTTATATAAGAGAAAAGCTACCGCACGTTTCACTTCTTCCAAGTTTTCCAAATTTTCCACACGGAAATACTCAGTCAAAGCATCTTTCAAAGGTTGATCCAACTGTTCATATGGATTTTGACCAATACTAAGAACTGTGATTCCCTTATTAGCAAGTTCGACTGTAAACAGTTGGAAGTTTTGTGGATAGTATGGTGAAATAACAAGATAATTCATTATTGCTTCCTCTTTGATAGTTATTTAGATAGCTTAGATACGATATTATAGGTTCATGTTATCAAGGAAACAAGGCATTTGTTTGCACCACCATCCCAATCGTAAGCAACATCGTGGCTCCACTCAGAGAACCAAGCTGGAATATTCTTTTGTTCAAAATCTTTCTTAAGTTTGTAATAAGAAGGAAGACCATATTGTTCCCAGGCACCAAGACCTGTACACACAACAATTTCAGCTTGACGATAACGATCAATAAACCAACCATCATTTTGGTTCCAAATATAATCTGATGGTGAATTTTGGTAAATAGCCTCATCTCCTCCAAACTCTCCAACAAAAAACCAGCATCATAAACACCACTAAGTGCTACTACTTTATTGAAAATATCAGGGCGTTGCAAAAAGAAATTAAGAGCATGGTAATCTCCCATTGATCAACCTGTTGTCATCATCGGATCGAACCAACCACTCTTATGTTAGATAAATGGAATGACCTCTTCGATAACATAACGTTCATAAGCATGATGCATTTCAGCACGATCGTGTGGATTTTTCCAATTGCAAAGCCAACTTTCACTATCTACACTTGAAAGTGTAAAGAATTGTACACGTCCTTCTTCAATAAAACGTGCACAAGCATCAATCATACCAAAGTCATAGTATTCGTTACGGCTACCACCTGATGAAGCAAAAACCATGACAGGGATAACCAGCGTGCCCATAACGATGAACATACATTTCACGATTAAGATGACCACTCCAGTGGCTAAGATGTTCGGTATTCATATTTTAATTCATTTCCTTTATTACAATTTAAATAGTTATGGCAAGTATGACTATTCCTAGTTTTCAGTGAAAAAGCGAAGACAGTCAGGTAGATTCTCGGCCCAGGCCCCCTCATTATGTTCAGCTCCAGATTGAATGTGAATCTTGATATTCTCCAAATCAACCCCACGATCAATCAAATCATGATAAAATCATAGAGACGAATCAATATAAGCCTGCTTAAAATTACCAGCCATCAGAGTTTTGTCTATATCATCGGCTTCTTCTGTCCCTACATAGATATAGACACGTTGATTAGCATTTAGATCTTGACGGGATATATATCAATCAAAGGCCTCCTGATGCAACCAGTTGGCTGAAGAAAATACCCCTCTAAACAGCCAATTTGATTCTTGTAATCAAGTCCCATAAACTGAGTGATATTACCACCAAGAGAAGATCCAATCATAGCAGTATGTTGTCGGTCTGGAAGTGTGCGGTATTCCTTATCAATAAAGGGTTTTACCACATCCATAATGAACTCGGCATACTCTACGCCCTTACCGCCAAACTGCACACCTGGGATATTCGATTCTTGATACTCCATGCAGAATCCTCGTTCATACGAGCAGGACCATCATTATCAATGGCTACAACAATCATACGAGAAATATCAGGGTTACGCTTGAATGTTGGAATAATCTTCCAAGAATAGCCAGAAAATGACTCCTTACTATAAAGAACATTCTGACCATCATGAAAATACACGACAGGGTAGGATCTATCTCTATCTGTTTCATAGTTTTTAGGCAGAAGAACACGCACACGACGAAGTTTACCAGTGTAAGGCACTTCTAACTCATGTATCTTCATCACCAAATAAAAATAAGATTTATTTATTATCAGAAAATTCACTCTATTCAAAATTTAATTCTATTATACCAGATTCTTACAGAAAAAGAGCCTTATAACTAAGGCCCTCTTTACTTTTTATAATTATTGACTGGCTTAACACTTAGTAGTTTGAAATATCAAATACTGTTGATTTCACACGAGTCATAGCTTCGATAGAGTACTTCACACCCTGAGTTCCGGCACCAGATCCTTTAACACCAAGGAATGGGAAGTTATCTGTACCACGTTGTGTTTTGTTGTTGATGTGAACTGTACCAACTTCAAGTTGCTCAGCAATTGCGAATGCACGTGGGTAATCTTGTGTGAAGACAGCACCTTGAAGTCCAAATTCAGATTCGTTAGAAATCTTGATTGCTTCTTCAACTGAAGATACACGGATGAATGGCAACACTGGACCAAATGGCTCTTCCCAAGCAAGACGCATGTCAGTAGTTACATGGTCAAAGACAGCTGGGTAAATAAGGTTTCCTTCACGTTTCAATTCAGTTTTAGCAATAGCACCTTGCTCAACTGCGTCATCAATTAAACCTTGAACAAAGTCAGCAGCTTTCGTATCGATAAGTGGTGTAACACTTGCACTTTCTTCAGGCATACCAACAGTGATATTACCGACCAAAGCTATTACTTTTTCTACCAATTCATCTGCAACACTATCCATTACAAGAACACGTTTGATAGCTGTACAACGTTGTCCTGAATAGTCAAAGGCACCAGCCACAATGTTTTTAGCAGTCAAGTCAAGATCAGCATCTTCAAGAACGATAGCAGCATCTTTACCACCAAGTTCAAGCATTATTGGACGCATTGCTGCCAAACGACCGATATTTTCACCCACTGGAGTCGAACCTGTAAAGTTGATAAAGTCAACTGCTTTGTGTTCAACGATGTAGTCACCAATAACTGAACCACGTCCTGTGATAGAGTTCAAGACACCAGCAGGGATACCAGCTTCAACAAACGCTTCTACCAAAAGAAGCCCTGAGATAGAACCTTGTGTTGGTGGTTTGAAGGCAACAACGTTACCAGCGATCAAGGCAGGGGCAATTTTAGAACCAGCCAAGTTTACTGGGTAGTTAAATGGTGAGATAGCAAGGACAAGACCTACTGGTTCCCGACGAACAACAGCAATTTTTTTCTTGCTACCAGCATCAAAAGCACCACCTTCAAGTACTTCACCTTCCAAACGCAAGCCTTCTTCAGCTGCATAGTGAATAATTTCAGCAGTACGAACAACTTCACCAATTGCAGATTTCAAACCTTTTGAAATTTCTTTAGAAAGAACTTGTCCGATTTTTTCTGCATCACGTTCCAAGATATCAGCTGCTTTATGAAGATAAGCTGCTCGTTCAGCATATGAAAGTTCACGCCATGCTGGCAGTGCTGCTTTAGCTGCTGCGTAGACTTCATCTACTTCAGCTTGGCTCATAGCTGGAACAGACCCAAGTTCCTCACCGTTTGCAGGTGCGTAAATAGTAATGAAATTTTCAGATGTTTTCCACTCACCATTGACATAGTTTTTGTATTGTTTAGCCAAGATAGTAACTCCTTTTATCTATTATAAAATCTATTCTATCACTTTTTTAGCAATATTCCAACATTTAAATGAGGAGTATTCAGAAAATTTTGACAAAAAAATACTAAAAATTATTAACCTAGGTTAGACGTATTTTACTCCTAACCAAAGGACGAGTTAAATCCTTTCTCTCTGCTTAGATATAAAAAAAGTGAAAGCTCAAGCCTCCACTTTTTTGATTAATCTACGTTAACATATTTTTTTGAAAGTTCAAGAACTTCTTCCATTGTTGAACATTCAGTAAGTGCACGGTTAGCGTATTCTTCCATTTTAGCTGTGTCAAGTTTCTTCATTAAGCTACGTGTACGAAGTATTGATGTAGCTGACATTGAGAACTCATCCAAGCCCATTCCGACAAGGAGTGGAACAGCAGTTTGATCACCGGCCATTTCACCACACATACCAGCCCATTTACCTTCAGCGTGAGCTGCCTTAATAACGTTGTTAATCAAGCGAAGGATTGATGGGTTATATGGTTGGTAAAGGTATGAAACTTGTTCGTTCATACGGTCAGCAGCCATTGTGTATTGGATAAGGTCGTTTGTACCAATTGAGAAGAAATCAACTTCTTTAGCAAATTGGTCAGCAAGTATTGCTGCAGCTGGGATTTCAATCATGATACCTACTTCGATGTCGTCTGCAACGGCAACACCTTCAGCAACCAATTTAGCTTTTTCTTCTTCAAGAATACTTTTAGCAGTACGGAACTCAGTCAACAAAGCAACCATTGGGAACATGATACGCAATTTACCGTGAACAGATGCACGAAGCAAGGCACGTAATTGAGTACGGAACATTTGGTTACCAGTTTCAGAGATAGAAATACGTAATGCACGGTAACCCAAGAATGGATTCATTTCTTTAGGAAGGTCAAAGTAAGGAAGTTCCTTATCCCCACCGATATCCATTGTACGAACAACAACAGGTTTACCGTTCATACCTTCAAGAACCGCTTTGTATGCTTCATATTGGTCTTCTTCGGTTGGGAAATCTTGAGAATCCATATACAAGAATTCTGTACGATAAAGACCAACTGCTTCTGCACCATTATCGTTAGCAGCTTCAACGTCTTTGGGTGTACCGATATTTGCTGCTAACTCGAAGTGTTTTCCATCAGCAGTAACTGTTGGAGCATCTTTAAGTTGAGCCCATTCTGCCTTTTGTTTAGCGTAAGCTTCACCAGCTGCTTTAAACTCAGCAATTTGTTCTTCAGTTGGATTAATAACAACTTCACCGGTAATACCTGAAACCGCTAAAATGTCGCCATCTTTAACAAGTTCAGTTATGTTGTTTGTTCCAAGGACTGCTGGGATTTCAAGTGTACGAGCCATAATTGCAGAGTGACTAGTACGTCCACCGATATCAGTAACAAAGGCTTTTACAAATTTTTTATTCAACTGAGCTGTATCAGATGGAGTCAAGTCATGAGCGACAACGATTGATTCTTCATTGATTGTTGCTGGGTTTGGCAATTTCTTACCAAGCAAGTGTGCAAGCACACGTTTAGTAACGTCACGAATATCTGCTGCACGTTCTTGCATGTACGGGTTATCATCCATACCTTCAAAGATCGCGATAAACATGTTAGTTACTTCTGTCAAAGCAGCTTCGGCATTAACTTGTTTAGCACGGATAGTTTCTTTGATTTGACCAGTCATTTCTGGATCAGCAAGAACCATCAAATGAGCATCAAAAACGGCTGCTGCTTCTTCACCAAGGTTTTCAACTGCTTTTTCACGGATAACAGAAAGCTCGTCTTGCGATGCCGCTAGAGCAGCATCTAGACGAGCCTCTTCTGCACTTGTATCTTCAACTGTAACAGTTTCAAATGACAAGTCTGGTTGAACAAGTAGATATGCCTTAGCAACTGCAACACCATCAGATGCCGCGATTCCTTTAAGCACTTTTGTCATATTTTTATGCCAATCCTTCTTTTGTCATTGTTTCTGCGATTGCTGCAATTGCATCATCAGCGTCAGGACCTTCTGCAGTAATAGTTACGTCAGCACCCTGACCAACACCAAGACTCATAACACCCATGATAGATTTAAGGTTAACTTTTTTACCTTTGTATTCAAGAGTGATATCTGAAGCAAATTTACTTGCTGTTTGAACAAGCAAAGTAGCTGGTCGTGCGTGAATACCAGTTTCTGCAACAATGTGGAAATTTTTAGAAGCCATAATGGACTCTCCTTCTTAATTTGGAATATTTGAGTTATCAATGATAACCCTTACAGTCTAGAATTATAACATAGCTGTTTGATTTTATCAAGGTTAAAACGCACTTTGTAAAAGTTTTTCATAAGCTAATCTCTCATTTAATTTCCTATTTTCATTTTTCAAACCATAATCAAACACCAGTCTTTACCTATTCACAATATTTTCAGAAAATTTCTTTCATATTGTTTTCAATCACTAATTTTCGTTTTTGAGCAAAAACAATCATATAATTGAGAGGATTTGATTGCTGAAACCACTGGTTGAATAGGCTCGTTTTCCAAAGGCTAGGTCAGCTGTAAAAATTCCTGATTTAAAGTTTTTTTCAATAGAACTTATAATGAGTTCAGCTGCTTCAGACCAACCGATATATTCTAAAAGCATACAGCCAGATAAGAGAATAGAGCAAGGATTAGCCCTATCTTGATCCGCAATATCTGGAGCCGTTCCATGAGTAGCTTCAAAGATAGCATGGCCTGTTTGATAGTTAATATTAGCTCCAGGGGAGATTCCGATACCACCAACCTGAGCAGCTAGAGCATCACTTGCATAATCACCATTCAAGTTGGTTAATGCAACAACATCAAATTTTTCGGGATTCAAAAGAATCTGTTGTAGAAAATTATCAGCGATTATATCATTAACTTCTAGACGGCCAGCAAGCATTTCTTCCTTATATTCTTCCTCAGCCACTTCATAGCCCCATTTACGAAAGCCACCTTCTGTGAATTTTTGAATATTCCCTTTATGCACCAATGTCACTTTCTTTAGATTGTTCTTAAGAGCGTAGTCAATAGCTGAACGAATCAATCGTTTACTTCCTTCTATTGAAATTGGCTTAATTCCAATACTACTTGACTTGGGAAAGCGAATTTTATCGACATTCATTTCTGTTTGAAAAAAAGTAATAACGCGCTCTACATCGACCGTTCCTGCTTCCCATTCAATTCCTGCATAAATATCCTCAGTATTCTCACGGAAAATAGTAATGTCTGTTTTTTCTGGTTCCTTAAGTGGACTTGCTACTCCTTCGAAATACCGAACTGGTCGAACACAAGCGTAGAGATCAAGTTCTTGACGTAAAGCTACATTTAAAGAGCGAATTCCTCCTCCGACAGGTGTTTCAAGTGGCCCCTTAATAGCTACCAGGCTTTCTCGAATAGCCTCTAAAGTTTCTTGCGGCAGCCACTCACCTGTTTTATCAAAAGCCTTTTTACCTGCCAAAAACTCTTGCCACTCAATACGACGCTGTCCTCCATAGGCTACTTCTACCGCTTTATCAAAAATTGCTTGAGCATTCTTCCAAATATCACGTCCAACACCATCTCCTTCAATAAAAGGAATAATCGGATTATCAGTAACTTTGAGCTTGCCATTAGTCATAAGGATTCTTTCTGCCATATATTTTTTTCCTCCCTAACGTTTTTCTAAAGCAATATAAGTCATATTTTCTTGTCCAATATACTGTGAACGTGGACGAATCAATTTGTTATTTTTTTGTTGCTCGTGAATATGTGCAATCCAACCGGCAACTCGACTCATAGCAAAGATGAGTGTAAAGATATCGCTGTCAATTCCTAGAGTATGATATACAGTGGCTGAATAGAAGTCCACATTAGGAATCAACCCTTTCTTATCTCTCATGAACTCTTCAATTTCTTGAGACTTATTAAAGAATTCTTCATTCTCTGTACCCTCTGTCAACTTCTTGGCCATATCTCTTAAGAAAATCTCACGAGGATCTTTCTTCTTGTAAACACGGTGCCCAAATCCCATGATTTTTTCTTTAGAATCAAGTTTTTCCTGCAAGTATGCATTGACATCACCAGATTCACGAACTTCTTTTAGCATATCAAAGACACGTTCATTAGCCCCACCGTGAAGTGGACCTTTCAGGGCACCAATAGCTGTCGTAATACAAGAATAGATATCTGTTAGGGTTGAAGCACAAACTCGCGCCGCAAATGTTGAGGCATTCAATTCATGGTCAGCATGAAGAATTAAAGCCTTATTCATAGCTTCGATTTCAATTTCAGAAGGTTCAGCACCATTCAACATGTAAAGAAAATTCGCTGCAAATCCTAAATCCTTCCGTGGTTTAAGAGGCATTTTACCAGTACGTAAACGTGCAAAAGTCGTGATGATAGTTGGCAATTTAGCCATTAATTCGATGCTTTGCTGATAAACAGCTTCCATGGATCTTTCCTCAGCATCCACATTATATACACCAAGTAGGGAAACTGTTGAACGAAGAACACTCATCGGGTGTAAATGGGGGCGAGATTGGATGAGAATACATTGTTCTACAGCATCTGAAATATCATAGTTCTTACGTAACTCGGCCTCAAAATACTTGAGTTCCATTTGCGTTGGAAGATGACCATTCCACAGCAGATAAATTACTTCCTCAAAAGACGCCTTATTATTCATAAACTCGGAAATATCATATCCTGCATAGGATAAATGGTCATCAATAATAGATGAAATCCTAGTATTACAGGCAATCATATCCTTAAGTCCATTAATTTCAACTGTTGTCATTTTAGGCTCCCTTTAATTTTTTTCTTACAACCATTGGCAAGATACCACCATTTTTATAGTAGCGAATATCAGCATCTGCATCAAAACGAACCAGTACTTTGAAAGTTTTGGTTTGTTCAGGTGTTGAAGCTGTAACAGTAATAACATCATGAACACCTGGATTTTCTGAAAGATCAAAGCTAAAAATCTCATGTCCTGTCAATCCAAGAGTTCCAGCATTTTCTCCTTCCATAAATTGTACCGGCAAAATTCCCATCATGACTAGATTTGAACGGTGAATACGCTCAAAACTCTCAGCAAGTACTACTTTCACACCAAGGAGATTTGCCCCTTTAGCTGCCCAGTCACGACTTGAGCCCATACCATAATCCTTACCAGCAATTACAAGTGTATCTCGATTAGCTTCTTTATATTTCATAGCAGCATCATATATAGGTAGAATGTCACCTTCATATTTAGTATATCCACCAATTTTTCCTTCTGCCAACTCATTTTTGATACGAATATTAGCAAAAGTTCCTCGCATCATGACTTCATGATTTCCACGACGACTGCCATAAGAATTAAATTCTTGATAATCTACACCATTTCCAGACAAATAGCGTGCTGCTGGACTGTTTCTAGCAATATTACCTGCTGGAGAAATATGGTCTGTTGTAACCGTATCTCCAAATTTAGCCAATACCTTTAAATTATTCAATGGTTTAATGGTCAAATCATCTCCTAAAGCATCAAAGTAAGGTGGATTTTGAATATAGGTAGACTTCTCATTCCATTTATAATTTTGGCTCTGTTCAGTAGGAATGGCATTCCACTTCTCACTGTCAGAGAAGACACTAGCATATTTGTCTCGAAAAAGTTGACGGGTTACGTATTTATCAACATAAGCTTCAATTTCATCACGTGATGGCATAATATCTTCTAGATAGACAGCTTGCCCATTGTCGTCAAAACCTAAAGGCTCCCTTGTCAAATCAATATTAGTGTTACCAGCCAAAGCGTAGGCAACAACCAATGGTGGGCTAGCTAAGAAATTTGCTTTTACGAGAGGATTAATACGCCCTTCAAAGTTACGATTTCCTGACAGAACGGCACTCGCTAGTAAGTCCTTGTCTACAATAGCTTTAGCTACCTCAGGACGTAGATCTCCCGAGTTACCAATACACGTCGTACAACCGTAACCTACCAAATTGAAGCCAAGCTTGTCTAAGTAGCTTTGCAAGCCTGAAGCTTTAAGATAACCAGTAACAACTTTAGAACCTGGTGCCAAAGATGTCTTCACCGTTGGAGATACCTTTAACCCTTTCTCAACTGCTTTTTTAGCTAAAAGACCAGCCGCCATAAGAACGTAAGGATTTGAGGTATTGGTACATGATGTGATCGCTGCAATGGCCACATGTCCCGTTTGAATTGTTTCAGAATGATCCTCAAATTCAACTTTTGCCGTTTTTTCTAACTCTTTCTTATCCAATCCAAAGCCACGCACACCTGCTTCTCGTACCACTGCATCCTGAAATTCTTGCTTAGCATCGGATAAGAGAATCAAATCCTGAGGACGTTTAGGACCCGAGATAGAAGGTTTAATGGTTGACAAATCAATTTCAACAACCTTGGTATACTTGGCTTCTTTACTTGGGTCATAAAACAGATGATTGGCTTTTGTGTAGGCTTCAGTGACCTGGATATGTTCCTCATCACGATTAGTTAAACGCATGTAGTTAAGAGTTTCGTCATCAATAGGGAAATAACCACAAGTTGCCCCATACTCTGGTGCCATATTAGCGATTGTAGCACGATCAGCTAGAGATAGGCTCTTTAAGCCAGAACCAAAATACTCTACAAATTTACCAACAACATTTTCAGAACGAAGTACTTGAGTAATCTTGAGAGCCAAGTCTGTTGCCGTAGCAATTTTAGGAAGTTCACCTGTTAAATGTACACCAATAACCTCTGGAATTGGGAAATAGGAAGCTTCACCTAGCATAGCTGCTTCAGCTTCGATTCCTCCGACACCCCAACCCAGAACACCAATACCATTAATCATCGTTGTGTGACTATCTGTACCAAACATAGAGTCAGGATATAGTAGCCCATCTTTTTCAATAATAACATCACTTAGAAATTCAATATTAACCTGATGGATAATACCTGTAGCTGGTGGAACCGCACGGTAATTTTCAAAAGACTGTTCGGCCCATTTAAGAAATTCGTAGCGCTCATTGTTACGTTTAAATTCTAGATTGATATTATCTTCAAGCGCTGTGTCACATCCATATGAATCGACTTGAACAGAGTGATCAATGACTAAATCTACTGGAATCTCTGGATTAATAAGTTCTGCTTTACCACCATTAGCCACTATAGCATCCCGCATTGAGGCCAAGTCAACGACAACAGGAACCCCTGTGAAATCTTGTAAAATGACGCGACTTGGTTTAAATGGTACTTCAGAAATTGTTGGAAAATTCGGAAATTTCATCAGATCAGAAATGTGAGATTCCTTAACGTCAATGCCATCTTTTTTTCGGAGGAGACTTTCAAGTAGTATTCGAATGCTATAAGGTAGTTCTTCGACCTTAACATCATAGGATTTTGCTACTTTTTCGAGATCATAAAAAGAGAATATCTTACCATTTACAGTTAGATTTGAACAGTATTCTTGCATACTTGAACCTCCATTAGTTAAAAATTTCCTTTATTCTACACTGTTTTTGTTAAAAAAACAAATAAAATTGGCAATCTGGTGTGATGTTTTATTACATCTTCAGTCAGTTGTTGGAATTTTATCCATTTCCATAAATAAATTCTATTTAATTTAAGAAACTTAAAAAGCCTTCAAAACACAATATATAGGGTTGTGTTTCAATACTAAACACAAAATATTGTATTTCCTTAAGTAATTTAGCTTGATTTTTCCCAATATTTTGGGTATCCTATTAAAGTCGAAAAAGTGACACCTAGTCACTGAAAATCTTTTAAAAAGGAGTATTTGCAATGGCAAAGATTACATTGTTTTCAAAAAACGACTGCATGCAATGCAAAATGACAAAAAAATTCTTGGAAAAGGAAGGTGCTGATTTCGAAGAAATCAACATCGATGAACAACCAGAAAAAATTGATTACGTCAAAAGTCTAGGTTTTACCGCTGCTCCAGTCATTGAAGCAGGTGATATCGTCTTTTCAGGTTTTCAACCGGCTAAACTTAAAGAAATCCTTTAATTATCAAATTTATTATCAAATTTTTATATAGAAAGGAACTTGTTTGCTTAGTTTAATATGTTAACTTTAACCTTTAAACTAGGCCTGGTATCTGTATTATGTCTTTAAAAAATCTTGGCGATGTTTCTTACTTCCGCCTCAACAACGAAATTAACCGTCCCGTAAACGGTCAGATTCCTTTGGATAAGGATAAAGAAGCGCTTCGTGCCTTTTTCCTTGAAAATGTTAAGCCAAATTCAATGGCATTCAACAGCATCACAGATAAAATTAATTATTTGATTGAAAACGACTATATTGAGTCTGAATTCATCAGTAAATATGAACCTGCTTTCATCGAAAAATTGTCTGCAGAAATTCATGCTCAAAAATTCCGCTTCCAATCTTTCATGGCAGCCTACAAGTTCTACCAACAGTATGCTCTCAAAACAAACGATGGCGAGACATACCTTGAAAGTTTTGAAGATCGTGTTCTTTTTAATGCTCTTTACTTTGCTGACGGTGATGAAAACCTGGCTAGTGACCTTGCTAACGAAATGATTCACCAACGTTATCAACCTGCTACTCCTTCATTTTTAAATGCTGGACGTAGTCGTCGTGGAGAACTCGTTTCATGTTTCCTTATCCAAGTAACGGACGACATGAATTCCATCGGTCGTTCTATTAACTCAGCTCTCCAATTATCACGTATTGGTGGAGGGGTTGGTATTAGCCTCTCTAACCTACGTGAAGCTGGTGCTCCTATCAAGGGATATGCTGGTGCTGCTTCTGGAGTTGTCCCAGTTATGAAGCTTTTTGAAGACAGCTTCTCTTACTCAAACCAACTCGGTCAACGTCAAGGTGCTGGTGTTGTTTATCTGGATGTTTTCCACCCAGATATCCTTGCCTTCCTTTCAACTAAGAAAGAGAACGCTGATGAAAAGGTACGTGTTAAGACATTGTCACTAGGTGTTACAGTACCAGATAAATTCTACGAGTTAGCACGTAATAATGAGGATATGTATCTCTTCAGCCCCTACTCTATCGAAAAAGAATACGGTAAACCATATAACTACATTGATATTACAGCTATGTATGATGAATTGGTTGCCAATCCTAATATCACCAAAACTAAGATTAATGCGCGTGAGTTAGAAACTGAAATTTCTAAACTCCAACAAGAATCTGGTTACCCATATATCATCAACGTTGATACAGCTAACAGACATAACCCAATTGATGGTAAAATTGTTATGTCCAACCTCTGTTCTGAGATTCTCCAAGTTCAAACACCAAGTGAACTTAACGATTCTCAAGAATTTGTTAAACTCGGTACAGATATCTCATGTAACCTTGGATCTACTAATATCATGAACATGATGACTTCACCTGACTTTGGTCGTTCCATTAAGGCTATGACACGTGCGCTTACCTTTGTTACAGACAACTCAAGTATCGATGCCGTTCCATCAATAAAAAATGGGAACCAACAAGCTCATACCTTCGGTTTAGGAGCTATGGGGCTTCACTCTTACCTTGCTAAACACCATATCGAGTATGGTAGCCCAGAATCTGTTGAATTCACTAATATCTACTTCATGCTTATGAACTACTGGACTTTAGTTGAGTCTAACAATATCGCCCGTGAACGTCAAGAAACCTTTGTCGGCTTTGAGAATTCAAAATATGCTGACGGTTCTTACTTTGATAAATACGTTACAGGGCAATACGTTCCTAAATCTGACCGTGTTAAAGAACTTTTCGAAGGCCACTTCATCCCACAAGCCAAGGATTGGGAGGAACTACGTGAACTCGTTAAAAAAGATGGTCTCTACCATCAAAACCGTTTGGCTGTTGCGCCAAATGGCTCAATCTCTTACATTAACGACTGTTCTGCTTCTATTCATCCAATCACACAACGTATTGAAGAACGTCAAGAGAAGAAAATCGGAAAAATTTACTATCCAGCCAACGGTCTTTCAACAGACACTATTCCTTTCTACACTTCAGCCTACGACATGGACATGCGTAAAGTTATCGACGTTTATGCCGCTGCGACTGAACACGTTGATCAAGGTTTGTCATTAACCCTATTTTTGCGTAGTGAGTTGCCTAAAGAAATTTACGAATGGAAAACAGAAAATAAACTAACAACTCGTGATCTTTCTATCCTTCGCAACTACGCCTTTAACAAAGGAATCAAGTCAATCTACTACATCCGTACTTACACAGATGACGGCGAAGAGGTTGGCTCTAACCAGTGTGAAAGCTGTGTCATCTAAGATAGTGATTTGAGGCTAACAACTTCACTACTCTTATTTATAAAATGCATAAAAAGGTCGGTTAGCCGACTTTTTTAATAGATAAACTCAAAAAACTATATCATGATTTTTAATTATGATAAAATAGAAATGATATCAATAAAGAAAGAGGTTTCTAATGGAAACTTACTATAAAGCCATTAACTGGAATGAAATCGAAGATGTAATTGATAAATCTACCTGGGAAAAATTAACTGAACAATTTTGGTTAGATACTCGAATTCCCCTTTCAAATGACCTTGATGACTGGCGTAAACTTTCAGCTGAAGAAAAAGATTTAGTTGGAAAAGTTTTCGGCGGCTTGACCTTGCTAGATACCATGCAATCTCAAACGGGTGTTGAAGCCATTCGAGCAGACGTTCGTACACCTCATGAAGAAGCTGTCTTGAACAACATTCAGTTTATGGAATCTGTTCACGCAAAATCTTACTCTTCTATTTTCTCAACTTTGAATACTAAATCAGAAATTGAGGAAATTTTTGAGTGGACAAACAGTAACAAGTACTTGCAAACTAAAGCAAAAATCATTAATGATATCTATGAAAACGGAACGGCACTTCAGAAAAAAGTTGCTTCAACTTATCTTGAAACCTTCCTTTTCTATTCAGGCTTCTTCACTCCACTCTATTATCTTGGTAATAATAAGCTAGCTAACGTCGCTGAAATTATCAAACTCATTATCCGTGACGAATCTGTTCACGGTACCTATATTGGCTATAAGTTCCAACTAGGATTCAACGAATTATCTGAAAAAGAGCAAGAGAGTTTCCGTGAATGGATGTATGATCTCCTCTATCAATTATATGAAAATGAAGAACTCTACACTAAATCTCTTTATGACGGTGTTGGATGGACCGAAGAAGTAATGACCTTCCTTCGCTATAACGCCAACAAAGCATTGATGAATTTAGGACAAGATCCTCTTTTCCCAGATTCTGCTAACGATGTTAATCCAATCGTTATGAATGGTATTTCTACAGGAACGTCAAACCACGATTTCTTCTCTCAAGTCGGTAATGGTTACCTTCTAGGTACTGTTGAAGCTATGCAAGATGATGATTATAACTACGGACTAAAATAAAAACTAGGCTAGCTTTAATGGCTCTATAATTTCTGTAGTGGGTAAAACCACTGTAGAGATTATAGAGCTTTTTGAATGCAGACAAAAAGTCCCATAAAAACTATAATGAAAAGTAACCAAACCATCATTAGGAAGAACTCATGAAATCTATTAAGAATACCACAGGATTAATCGAAATTAAAGATCCTAACATCATTACTCTTGTTTTTGAAATTGATACTCATATCGAGGTTCAAGCAAAACTAGAACTCCAACACTACTACGTCTGAAGAAACGTCGCTTCCAGTGTAAAGATTGTAGAAAAGTCACGGTTGCTGAGACATTAATCGTTGAGAAAAACTGCCAAACCTCAAATCTAGTCCGTCAAAAGGTCTCACAACTCCTAACTGAGAAGATGTCACTAACGGATATTGCCAGAAGACTTCGTGTGTCGACATCTACTGTCTATCGTAAGCTTGATCAGTTTTCTTTCAAGGAACATTTTGATAAACTCCAAAGGGTTATGTTCTGTGATTAGTTTGGGTTCAAGAAAGGGGAATTACTTTTGTCGCTCAGAACTATGAGACTAACAAATCTTTAATATATTCTCAGACTCAGAGCTCAATCTGATATTAGCTAACGCTCAACATATTAAGAATGTACCTGGTCGAAAAACAGACATGAAAGATGCCGAATGGATTGCACAGCTCGGACGTTGTGGACTTATTGAGCAATCTTATATTCCTAACCCTGAAGTAATGCAGTTACGTTTACTCACTGGTAGGTTACGTTCTTACAAACAACGTCAAACTCAAATAAAGAATAAGATTTATAACCTCTTACAACGTACTAATATCAAACTAACCAGCTATCTTTCCGTTATCTTCTCTAAGACAGGACAATCTCTTTTAATGCTCTTTATCAATGGGGAACTCATTGATTATGACAATGTGACAGCTTGTATTCACAAGCATGTCAAAACAAGTCCGAAGAATTTAATGGAGGCCATGAATGGGAAGTTGTCTCTGGAGGATCGATTTCTCTTGGACCAAAGCCTAGAAAGAATATCAATTTTATCAAAAACTCATGAATAAATTAACGAGTGAAATAATAGCTTATATCAAAAAGGAGTTTCCCTGAAGAAAATAGATTACTTCAAACGATTCCTGGTGTGAGTGAAACTTGTGCAGCCACTATTTTAGCTGAGATTGGACCAGATGTGAAGGCTTTTCAATCGGATGCAGACTTAGCTTCTTGGGCTGGGCTCTGCCCAGGATCTTATGAAAGTGCTGACATTAAAAAATCCTCACACGTCATACAAGGAAATTGATATATCAAGGCAGGCTTTGACCATGTCGGTATTGATTGAGTCTCACTCTAAAGATAATGCGTTTTTATCTTTTTATATCAAAATTTCCCAAAGAGGAAGTAAGATGAAAGTCGTCATTGCTTGTGCACATAAGCTGCTGCATATCATTTACAAAATTCTCGCAACACATCAAGAATATGACAAAGAAAAAGTGCTAGAACTGAGGCAACAGTTCTAACTCTAAACTAAAAAAATTTCAATTACCGTATAGCACACGAAGTGATTTTTGCACTTTTTACTGTCTTTTTCAAATCATGACTCCCCCCGTTAGACAGGAGGTCATGATTTGTCTCACACCTAACGGAAAGAGACGGACTGAAAGTCACATAATAAAAAGAAAGGACGAAATTTGTCCTTTCTCGATCTTAGCTTTTCTTCATCACACTACAGTTGACAAAGAGCCAAAAAATAAGAAAAGCCATCCAAATGGACAGCTCTTTCACTACCTAGAAAGTCCAGTAAAGAAATTTACGATAGCTTGCCAGATTTGTGCGAAAATATTTTTGCTATTCTCAAGTGTTTGGTTAGCATCAAAGTTTAAGTTGATGCCAGAGAAAGTATTACCCGCTTTTGAAATGATAGAAGCTTTAAGTGAACTCAGACTTGACTTGAAGCTAGCACTATCAATGATTGATGACTTAGATAAATTTAAAGCAAAGTTCACCAAAAGATTGATTTGTGTATCAGAAAGATTCAGGTTGTAGTTATTGATGGTTCGCTGAACAATCGTTTTAGCTTGATCATCAGTCAACTTATTTCCTTTATCAGCAACTGCCGTCTTGATATCAGTCATGGCTACATTAAGCTTATCCGCATCATAGTTACTCTTACCAGAATTCTCATCATTGATTTGGGAAAGGGTTTTAAGCTCCTCCTGAGCAAGCTCTTTGCTTTCATCTGAGACTTTTGCTCCATTCTGCTCCAGAGAATAATAAATACCAGCCAAGGCACTTTCCCCAGTTACTGGAATAGGTGCTGCTACTGTAATCTTAGCATGTTCAATACCAAGTGTCGTTGCAGCATTACGATACATATCTGGAGTGATTTTTGTGATATTTTGTGGTGTCACAATTTCTACACTCAAGGTTTCCTTAGCACCTAGTTTAGCAATCTTAACTGAAGAATATAACTGAAGACTAGAATCATCTGCAACATTCATGATATTTGCATAGTCCGTAGTCGTTAATATCTTAACATTGGTATCCTTGCTACTATCATAACTTAGCAAGTTCAGGGTCTGATTACGCTCTTCCTCTGACAAAGAATAACCCATAACATAGTCAGGTTGAACGTAAGATTCATCAATAACCTTTTGGACATCTGACGATGTGGCTGCTTGAGCAGCTGAGGCAAAGGTTGTCACCAAAGTTAGGAAAGCCATCCCAGCAACGAAAAGCTTTTTCAATTTCATGTATGTTTCCTTTCGAAAATAGAATAGTATCCATAATCTCCTAAAAGATGACCGAGTGCGAGCTCAGCCGTGAATTCATTATACCATGACTTAAAAAAATAGGGTCAAAAAAACTACTCATGTAATTCCAAAGGGAGCCCGTCTGGATCAGCAAAGAAAGTCATCTTTTCCCCAGTAAAACTGTCCTTGCGAATAGGTTGGCATGAAATACCTTTTTGTTCCAAAGACTCGACAACCTCTTCAATATTAGCCACTTTAAAAGCTAAATGACGTAGTCCACACGCCTCAGGATAAGACAGACGCTTTGGTGGCTCCACATAGGCTAGATCACTAGTCTTATTTCCAAAGATTTCCAGTTCTATATCACCACAACGTAGATCTAATTTATAATCGTTACGTTCCGGACGGTGATTTTCACGTATGATTTCAAAACCTAATTTATTAACATAAAAATCTCGAGATAAATCATAATCAGAAACAATGATAGCGACATGATGTATTGTTTTCAAAAACATTTTTTTCCTCCATAGAAAAAGACCTTACGGCCTTCTCTTAACTTTGAAATTGATTGTATGACTTATTGAAGGCTTCAAGAATATCTGAACTTGCCTTGTCAAAGTCTACCTGCGATTCTAAGTTCCCTTTGACAATTGTACGCTGAGTTGCTTCAGCATCTGTACAAGTTACCAAAGTCACTTCAGATTTACCAGGAGTGTCATCAACCACTGCTACTTCAGTTGGTTGGACAATTTTTACCTCACTGATAACATAGGTGTAGATCTTATTTTTATCCGTAAGATAAATCTTCATGCCATTTTTTGCTCTGTCTAATGGTGAGAAGAGCATATCAGAAGCCCCAGCGATACCGAAAATATGGTGACTAGCCAATGAATAATTATTTTCTCCACCCATGACTTGATTTTCCTTCATAGTTCCAGCACCATAGGTAAGCTCTGTATTACCAAGTCCTTTGAAAATAGGGAGATTAATACCAACCTCAGGGATAGCAATTCCACCAACAACTGGAAGTTTTTGAGAACCCATCTGGGCTTGCAAGACTGACTCTGTACTAACAGATTTAACCGTATCAAAGTCATAACTTGCCTTAGCTTCCTTGTTTTTCTTTATGGTCTTTTTAGAGACCTTACTTACTTGATATTTATTAGTATTCCAAGCAATTATAGTGTTTCGAATTGATTTATTAAAAATTAAAGCTAAACCAACAACCAAGAGAACAACAATCAAGATCCAACGAAGGACCTCAAGCCATTTACGATGCTTTTTAGGAGTCTTATTTTTGTTATCTTTTCTCATTAGTTATCACCACTTTATTGATCTTCAGTAACTTGATCAATTTCTTCAGGTTCAACCAAAGCAAAGGTGACAATACGAGCAGTATCATCTAAACGCATGACCTTAACCCCTTGAGTTGCACGACCAGTTTGAGAGATATTAGCAACTGCAGTACGGATAACAACACCCGTATCAGTTATGACTATAATATCCTCATCACCAGAAACTGTTACAATGCCTGCAAGGTTACCATTTTTATCTGTGATATTAGCTGTCTTAATACCTTTACCACCACGCCCCTTAGTTGGGTATTCAGTAGCTGAAGTACGCTTACCGTAACCTTTTTCCGTGATAATCAAGACTTCTTGATCTTCAGTAATAGCTGCTGCACCAACTACTTGGTCACCGTCACGAAGGGTTATCCCTTTAACACCAGCAGCCATACGACTCATACTGCGAATAGTATCCTCTTTGAAACGCACACTGTAACCAAATTTAGTACCAATAATAATTTCTTCATTACCAGTAGTCAAGAAGACATTGATAAGTTCATCACCTTCTCTAAGTTTCAAGGCAATCAAACCATTTTGACGGATATTTTTGAATTCTGCTTCTTTAGTTCGTTTCACTAAACCTTGGCGAGTTACAAAGACAAGGTGATTGTTATCTGATGCTTCGTCGCTCTTAGCATTAATCACTGTTTGAATTGTCTCACCTTCATCCAACTTCAAGAGATTAACAATTGGTAATCCCTTAGCTGTACGGCCATACTCAGGAATTTCGTAACCCTTGAGGCGGTATACACGCCCTTTGTTGGTCATAAAGTAAAGGTAATCATGAGTGCTTGTTGAAACGATATCACGAACAAAGTCGTCATCGTTCACACCTGTCCCTTGAACTCCACGACCTCCACGTTTCTGAGAACGGAATTCGTCTTGAGCCAAACGTTTGATATATCCCTTGTTAGAAAGAGTGATAACGACATCTTCTTCTTCGATTAGGTCTTCATCTTCAAGTGAAACAACTTCGCCGACCATCAGCTCTGTACGACGGGCGTCCGCGAATTTACGCTTACTTTCATCCAACTCTTCCTTGATGATAGCATTAACACGTTCTGGTTTTGCCAAAATATCAGCCAAATCAGCAATCAAGGCAAGGAGATCATTGTATTCATTTTGAATCTTATCACGTTCCAAACCGGTCAAACGACGCAAACGCATATCAAGGATGGCTTGGCTTTGACGTTCAGTGAGTTCAAAGCGAGCCATCAACTCGGCTTGAGCCTCAGCATCAGTTTGACTGTTACGAATAATCGTAATCACTTCATCCAGATGATCAAGTGCAATTAATAAGCCTTCTAAAATGTGGGCACGTGCTTCAGCCTTATCCTTATCAAACTGTGTACGACGGACCACAACCTCTTGTTGGTGAGCAATATAGTCAGCCAAAATTTGACGCAAGGAAAGGATTTTGGGCACACCCTTTTCAATGGCCAACATATTGAAGCTGAAGTTTATCTGAAGTTGAGTTAATTTGAACAAATTGTTCAAGATTACATTGGCAGATGCATCACGACGCACTTCGATGACAAAACGTACCCCCTCACGAGAAGACTCGTCACGAACTGCTGTAATCCCCTCAATACGTTTTTCCTGAGCCAAACGAACGATGTGTTCATGGACCTTAGTCTTATTGACCATATAAGGAAACTCAGTAACTACAATGCGCTCACGACCTGATTTGGTCGTTTCAATTTCGGTACGCGAACGAAGAACAATAGAGCCTTTACCAGTTTCGTAAGCACGGTGAATACCAGATTTTCCCATGACCAAACCACCAGTTGGAAAGTCTGGACCAGGAAGAACTTCCATCAGTTCACGGGTTGTGACTTCAGGATTGTCCATCATCAATTTAACAGCATCTATAGTTTCAGCCAAATTGTGTGGTGGAATGTTGGTCGCCATACCAACCGCAATACCTGTAGCACCATTAACAAGAAGATTTGGAATACGGGATGGAAGAACAATTGGCTCACGTTCAGAACCATCGTAGTTACCTTGAAAATCTACGGTATTCTTATTGAGATCACGGAGCATCTCCAGGGCGATTTTAGACATACGAGCCTCAGTGTAACGTTGAGCGGCTGCGCCATCACCATCCATAGAACCAAAGTTTCCGTGGCCGTCAACCAACATGTAACGGTAACTCCACCATTGAGCCATACGAACCATGGCTTCATAGATAGATGAGTCACCGTGTGGGTGATATTTACCCATAACATCTCCGGTAATACGGGCAGATTTTTTATGAGACTTATCAGGTGTCACCCCAAGCTCATTCATTCCATAAAGAATACGACGTTGTACCGGTTTTAAACCGTCACGAACATCTGGGAGTGCACGAGATACGATAACACTCATGGCATAATCGATAAAACTCGTTTTCATCTCAGACGTCAAATTAACGTCAATTAAATTATTATTTTGCACTCTAAAAATGCCTCTTTTCTTTCAATCAAATTATTCCGAATTCTCATAAAAGAATGGAAAATTTCTATAATATTATACCATAAAAAGCTTTATATTTCAGTTGTATAAAACGCTTTCACTCAATAATTCCTTATTATTTCGTGACATTCATCACTTAAAATGGTAGAATAAGCAATGTATGGGGTAACCCAATAAAAAATTAAGGAGATGTTTAGACTATGACTGCAACTAAACAACACAAAAAAGTCATCCTTGTTGGTGACGGTGCCGTAGGTTCATCTTACGCTTTCGCACTTGTAAACCAAGGTATCGCTCAAGAACTAGGTATCATCGAAATTCCACAATTATTTGAAAAAGCCGTTGGTGATGCGCTTGACCTTAGCCACGCACTTCCTTTCACTTCACCTAAAAAAATCTATGCAGCTAAATATGAAGACTGTGCGGATGCTGACCTAGTAGTTATCACTGCTGGTGCTCCTCAAAAACCAGGTGAAACTCGTCTTGATCTTGTTGGTAAAAATCTTGCAATCAACAAATCAATCGTTACTCAAGTTGTTGAGTCAGGATTCAACGGTATTTTCCTTGTAGCTGCTAACCCAGTAGACGTATTGACTTACTCTACATGGAAATTCTCAGGATTCCCTAAAGAACGTGTTATCGGTTCAGGTACTTCACTTGACTCAGCTCGTTTCCGTCAAGCACTTGCTGAAAAACTTAATGTCGATGCTCGTTCAGTTCACGCTTACATCATGGGTGAACACGGCGACTCAGAGTTTGCGGTTTGGTCACACGCTAACATCGCCGGTGTAAACCTTGAAGAGTTCCTTAAAAACGAAGAAAACGTTCAAGAAGCTGAATTAGTTGAATTGTTTGAAGGTGTTCGTGATGCAGCTTACACAATTATCAACAAAAAAGGTGCTACATACTACGGTATCGCAGTAGCCCTTGCTCGTATCACTAAAGCTATCCTTGACGATGAAAATGCAGTACTTCCATTGTCTGTATTCCAAGAAGGTCAATATGGTGTAAACAACATCTTTATCGGTCAACCTGCTATCGTAGGCGCACACGGTATCGTACGTCCAGTAAACATCCCATTGAACGATGCTGAACAACAAAAGATGAAAGCTTCTGCCGATGAATTGAAAGCTGTCATTGATGAAGCATGGAAAAACCCTGAATTCCAAGAAGCTTCAAAAAACTAATCTTACTTTAGTTAAATAAAAGCCTCCAGTTGGAGGTTTTTTAGTATTTTAAAAAGAAAAACAGCTAATTCATATGAATTAGCTGTTTAATATTATTCAGCGGAGATAGCTGCTTTAGCAATATAGCTAAGTGGTTGGTTAAAGTGTGGCAAGAAGAACAAATCAAGCAGTTTTAGACGGTCAATTGTTACTTCTTCTTGAATTGCCAATGAGAACATGTGGATTCCCATTGAGATATCCATGAGTGAAACCATTTGAGCACCCAAAACTTTACGAGTATCTTTATCATAAACAATCTTGATAGTTACATATTCATTTTCATCCTTCATGAAGGGAGGTTTTTGAAGATCTGTTGATTCGACTACTGCTGGATTGAAACCAAAGCGTTTTGCTTTCTCTTCAGTCAGACCAGTAGAAACCATGTTCAAACCATAGATAGAGATACCATTTGATCCTTGAACACCGTTTGATTCAACATCACCACCACCGGCATTGTGTCCAGCGACGATACCTGAACGAATAGCATTTGAAGCTAAGGCAATGTAGTTGACATCGTCAAGAGAATTGTCATAAACCGTAGCACAATCACCAACGGCGTAAACATCTTTAACTGATGTTTCTTGTTTCTTATTAACAAGGTAAGCACCATTTCGGAATGTTTCCAATTTACCAGCTCCAAGGGCTGTATTAGGACGGAAACCAACAGCAAGAACAACCATATCTACATCGTACGCATTTTTATCTGTTACTATGCGTTCTACCTTAGTTTCACCTTCTACTGCTTTAACAGTTTCGCCAAAGGCCAATTGGATACCATGGTCTTCCATATTTTTAGCCATACGGTCTGTAATATCACGGTCATAGTATCCAGCCAAACATGTGTCAACAACATCAATAAGGATAACTTCTTTACCACGACGTTGGAAGGCTTCAGCCAATTCAACACCAATGTAACCTGCACCAACGACTGCTACACGTTTGATGTCTTGTGACTTATCGTTCAACTTATCAATAACTTCTTGAGCGTTTTGGAAAAGTTTAACGAATTGAAGGTTTTCAAGAGTCGCTTCGAAAGTACGGCTACCTTCTTTAATCTCAGCACCATCGATTGGAGGTAAGATTGGTTGTGAACCAGTAGCTAAAATCAATTTGTCATATGATTCAACATGTTTTTTACCATCAACAAGAGCTGTAACAGTTTTACCGTCAAAGTCAATAGACTCAACTGGTGAGTTTATATAAACTTTTGCACCCTTGCTTTCAAGTCCTTCTTTGTTGGCATAGAAAAGGCCATCAGGACCTGAGATTTGATTACCAATCCAAAGAGCCATACCACAACCCAAGAATGAAATGTTAGAGTTTTGATCGAAAACAACTACTTCATTTTGGTCTCCGTAATTATCAAGAATAGTATTAATACTATAAGTACCAGCATGGTTAGCACCAACAACTACGATTTTTGACATAAATTTATCCAACTTTCTTTTGATAATAATTTACTATACCATTTTACCACAATTAGAAAACGGTTACACATTTTATGCTCAAACTTTGTTACTTTTTGAACAAAATAAGATATTTTGATTTAAAATCGTCATTCTATTAGCTCAATACATATTAACTAGTGTGCCATGTTAAATATTCTTATCACTGACTGACCCTAGAGTCTCTATCATTAAGCTATTATCAAATCATAATGACTACTACTTGGCTCTTTGCCCACTCAAAAATAGAGTGAGTGATACTCCAACTCATTGAGAAGATGTCAACACTCTTTTTTATTATACTAACTCATTAAAATCCCAAACATCTGTCCAACCTTCATAAAATTCAGGTTCGTGACACACCATTAGGACACTACCTTTAAAGGCCTGAAGGGCACGCTTCAATTCGTCCTTTGCATCAACATCCAAGTGATTGGTTGGCTCGTCCAGAACAAGAACATTATTTTCACGATTCATAAGGAGACAGAAACGAACTTTTGCCTGCTCTCCTCCTGACAAGACCTGAATTTGACTTTCAATATGTTTAGAAGTTAAACCACATTTAGCTAGGGCTGCACGAACCTCAGCTTGATTTAGAGCTGGGAAAGCATCCCAAACCGCTTCAAGTGGGGTCTGACGTGAACCTTCTGCTTCTTGCTCAAAATAACCTAGGTCAATAAAATCACCTGTTTCAACTTCTCCTTCAAGAGGTTGAATAATCCCAAGTAAACTTTTCAGCAAAGTGGTCTTACCAATACCATTGGCACCGACGATAGCTACCTTTTGATTACGTTCGAAAGTGAGATTCAAAGGCGACTTAGTCAAAGGACTGTCGTATCCAATTACGAGATCCTTAGTTTGGAATATAAAACGTCCAGGCGTACGGCTTTCCTTGAAATGGAATTCAGGTTTTGGTTTTTCTGCTTGCAACTCGATAATTTCCATCTTATCTAATTTTTTCTGGCGAGACATGGCCATATTTCGAGTAGCAACACGAGCTTTATTGCGGTTAACAAAATCTTGAAGATCGGCAATTTCCTTTTGCTGACGTTCATAGGCAGCTCCTAATTGTGCTTTTTTCATAGCATAGACAGATTGGAAATTATCATAATCACCTGCATAGCGAACCAAATCTTGATTTTCAACATGGTAGACAATATTAATAACATCGTTTAAGAATGGAATATCATGTGAAATGAGAACAAAAGCTTTCTCATACTCTTGGAGATAGCGCTTTAGCCAGGCGATGTGTTCAGCATCCAAATAGTTGGTTGGCTCATCAAGGAGCAAGATATCGGGTTTTTCAAGCAATAACTTAGCTAAGAGAATTTTGGTACGTTGACCGCCTGAAAGATCCGTCACATCGGTATCCATACCAAAATCCATGACACCCAAGGCACGAGCAACCTCATCTATCTTGGCATCAAGAGTATAGAAATCACGAGTTTCCAACCGATCCTGAAGCTCACCTACTTCTTCCATCAAAGCATCAACATCGGCACCTTCTTCTGCCATAGACATATAAATCTCGTTGATACGTTCCTCAGTTTTAAAAAGATCATCGAAAGCCGTACGAAGGACATCGCGTACGGTCATACCCTTTTCAAGGACAGCGTGCTGATCTAAATAACCCGCTGTCACATACTTAGACCACTCTACCTTACCTTCATCTGGCTGCAATCTCCCAGTAACGATAGACATAAAGGTTGACTTTCCTTCACCGTTAGCACCGACAAGACCGATATGCTCACCTTTGAGCAAACGGAATGAGACATTTTCAAAAATGGCACGGTCCCCAAATCCGTGACTAAGATTTTTGACTTCTAAAATAGACATAACATATCTGGGCTAAAACAGTCTTTAGCCCTTTCCTTTCTTGACATTAACTTAATTATTTTACCATTTTTTAGTGTAAATTTGGGCCTTTGCTTATGTAAAATCGAAAAGAAAAAGCAGTACCCGCCTGCTCAATCTTTAGTCTTTTTTCAAAATGCGTTTGAAGATAGGATATAAAAGAGGAACCGCAATGATTGTAACAACTGATGTTCCAAAAGTTCCACCAATCTTGACCACTGAAGCTAGCATGGCAGCTTTTAAGGAGAGAGACGCAACGATGGTATTAATAATCGTATACTTAAGGAAATTCAAAATAATTTTGGTCACTGCAGCTATCACTCCAACGATAATGACGTTAGCTATTTTATCATTTGATTTTAGGAGCTTTTCAAAAACAAGATAGAGCACCAAACAGACAATCAAAGATTCTAAAATAGTAATCCAAACCTCAGCAGCATAGCCATTAAAAATATCAAATAACCCTAATGCTACCGTTGCAACTAACGCACCTTTTCTAGCACCAAAAATTAAGACAGCAATTACAACCAAGGCATTTCCCAAATGGACAAATTGTGGTCCAAAAGGAATACGAATAAACTGTACACTAACAATAATCAAGGTTGCATACAAACTCAATTCAACTAATTCACGAGTATTATCATTTTTCATTTTTCTCCTCCAATAGCTCATTAATTCCATTAAATAAATAATCGATATAGGGCTCATAACAAAGACCATATTTTAAAGGGCGACCACTTGAAAGTGTAAACAAT
This sequence comes from Streptococcus sp. FSL L8-0526, assembly GCF_038007145.1. Classification (NCBI taxonomy): domain Bacteria; kingdom Bacillati; phylum Bacillota; class Bacilli; order Lactobacillales; family Streptococcaceae; genus Streptococcus; species Streptococcus sp. FSL L8-0526. Next base: position 1,028,787 of record NZ_JBBOWP010000001.1, on the reverse strand, counting down.
AGGACTTTATTCAGGAAATCCAAAGCCAAATCACAAACCTTAATAAAATCAAGGTTATGAAAATATCCGGCTGATAAAATGGCCGTCAGTAAGTCCCCGCTCCCATAAAAATGTGATTGATACCGTTTCCTCATTCGATAAATTACTTGATTGGTCTCCTTATTGAAATAAGCCAATCCGATCTTTTCAGTCTCAAATGAAATACCTGTTAAAATAACTTTTCGAGGTCCAAGCCTGCTCAAATTTCTCAGAAGATTCTCAATAGTAGCCATATCATAGGAACCTTCCTCAAGATAAGGAGAACCCGTCAATAAGGCAGCTTCTGTCAGATTGGGAATTATGACATCAGCCTGTTGACAGAAATCCTTCATAGCTTCTACATAGTCTCTATCAAAACCTTGATAGAGACGGCCATTATCACCCATAATGGGATCAACAAAAATGGGAATCTTTTTTTCGTAAGACAATTGACTGACAAGGCCTAGTTCTTCTTCTGACTTGAAATAACCACTAACTAAGCCATCCACTCTAAAATCCAATCGCTTCCACTGCTCACAAAAACCTTGCATATCAACTGTAAGGTCTCGTACATAGATATTGTCAAACTCACCAGTATGAGAAGACAAAAGAACCGTTGGTAAGGGAAGAACTTCAGTCTGACAAGCTGACATGATAGGAAGACTACTGGTCAAAGCAACCTTCCCCAAACCAACGAGATCATTGGCAACAATCACTGTGGTCATTTATTTTCCTTCCCAAACTTTTTCAAACTGTTTAATAAATCCTGTATGAAAGTAAATATAGTAGGCGAAAGCTGAACCAAGAATTGCGGCAACTAGATCAAAAGGAATTTTCATCATAGCATAGGATGGTGTGCCATAGATAAAGGCTCTTCCAAAACCATAACCAAGTAGGTTGATAATTGCCCCAAGCAAGAGACCTAAAACAGCCCTAGGTTTACTCAATTTTCCTAATCGCCCACCTACAACAAGTGAGATAGCAAGAACTTGAAGGCTGTGTGTTGCTAGTGTTACCCACATAGGAAGAGGATAAAAAAGAAAATCTCCAATAAATGAGCCCACCCCAGCAATTATGACTGCTTCCATAGGTGGAAATATCAAACCAACCAAGAAAATGATAAGACCGTTAAAATAGAAGTGACCTCCTGGAACAGGAATTGACAAGAGACTTGAACTCAAAATGACAACAAGTGCCATGAAAAATGCAGAGAGGGTTAAACGTTTTGCTGACATATCTAAAACTCCTTAGAAATAAATATAGTACAAGTTTATGAAAATTCTGACGATTAAACAAGTAGAAATTTCTCTATCTGACCGGGTACAGATGTGAGGCTATAAAAAATCACCACACATCCATGTGGCGATAAAGCTTATTGAGATTTATTATCAAAGTATTTGACAGGTGCATTTTCAAGATTTTTCAATGAAATATGAGCAGTCGCATCTGCTTCTGTACCATAGTCTGAGAATTCAATTATCAAGTCATGATCAAAATCAGACACGGCATAGTCAACAACAATTTCCTTAACTTCCTTAGGGCCAATCTTTGTCTTATTAGCAATCTTGTCTCTGTCATCGTCTTTAGAGAAGACCATTGTCGCAACCTTTAATTTTTCTTTCTCCTGTTTAACATCGAGAACCACCTTCATCAAAAGAGTGTAGGCATTCATGGTTTCTTAACTTGTGTTGCTAAGTTTATAGTGAACACGAATAGCTTTTTGACCTTCAGGGGATTCGATTTTAGTGGCAGAAAGAACTTGTACGCTAGCATCTTGTACCACAAATTGCATTTTGTTTTTATCGTATGTCCAAGTAGGCTCTTTATTCGGTTTACAGGCTGACAAACTAATAATGGTTAAGCAAGCAAGAGCGATAAGTCCTAAGACTTTCTTAAATGTCATTATTACAATCTCCTTAAACTTGTTTAAAATAGGAATTTAGTATTTCCTAATAACCTTTTTATTATGTCGAAATCTAATAATATTGTCAAATGTCTCCAGACATCTTGCTCTCAGAGAATAAATAGGGTAGAATAAAAAAATCTGTAAGGGGGTAATTATGAGCATCTATCAAGAAATTGTTAAGACTATCGCAAAAGATATCCAAAATGGTAATTTGGAGAAAGGAAGTAAATTACCATCTATTCGTCAGATTAGTCAGACTTATGGTTGCAGTAAAGATACTGCTCAAAGAGCGCTCTTGGAACTTAAGTATCAAAACTATATTTATGCCGTCCCCAAAAGTGGCTATTATGTTCTAGAGGGCCCCTCTAAATCCAATGATACGGTTCTACTCAACCTTAATGACTATAATCAATTAGCTTACGAGGATTTTCGTCTTTGCTTAGATGAAAGTTTGGCAGACCACCAAGACTACCTCTTCAACTATTATCATGAGCAAGCTGGACTAAAAGAACTGGTTGAAGCATTAAAAAATCGCCTTGCATCTAACGACATTTATGTCAATTCAAATCAAATTGTCATTACTTCAGGAAGCCAACAGGCTCTCTATATCCTATCACAGATGGATTTCGGTAATGGTGCTCACAAAATTCTTTTGGAACAACCTACGTACCACCGTATGAACCATTTAGTCAAGCGTCAAAATCTATCCTATGAAACTATCAATCGCAATCTTGAAGGTATTGACTTTAATCTATTAGAGGAGCACTTTAAGACTGGTCAGATTAAGTTTTTCTATACCATTAGTCGTTACTCAAATCCTCTTGGATTGAGCTACACTGCTAGTGAAAAAGAAAAGATGGCTCAACTTGCCAAACAGTATAATGTCTATATCGTCGAGGACGATTATATGGGTGACTTTAGCGATAGTAAAAATCTACCAATTCACTACTACGATACCCAAAATCAGACTATCTATATCAAATCTTTTTCCATGGCACTTTTTCCAGGTTTACGACTAGGTAGCCTCGTCTTACCACCAAACCTTAAGACTACCTTTTTGTCCCACAAAGGACTTATTGACTATGATACCAACCTCATCATGCAAAAAGCACTTTCAATTTATCTTGATAATGGTATGTTCAAAAAAAATATTAAAAAACTTAAAGACCTTTTTCAACAAAATATGGCTAAAAGTCAGGAAACTATCGCGAAAGCTAAGGTTTCCATTCCCTATCAGATTTCTCCTAGACACATTACCTGGAAGCTTCCAAAAGGGGTCTCATTAGAGAATTTCAAAGCTCAGAAACAGATTCACTTTTTAGAAACATCCTTTATAAGACCAACTTCTGAGAGTTATATGCAAATAGGACATGGAAAAGAACTGAAGTCTTTTTTAAAACTTTTGAAAATGATAGACTAAAAACTCAAACATACAAAAAAGTCATCAAAGCAATGGCTTTTTATTATTTAGTCTGTTCAAAGCGTAGGTGTACGATTACTTTGTCACCATAACCGTTACGCTCCAAATCTCGTTGTAAACGGTATGAAATATAATGCTCAGCGATATTGATGAAACCAGCTTCCATAAGACGATTTTCAACCAATGATTGAATCATGTTAATGGTTGGACGTTCCACTTGAGCATCTTGTAGATCAAGTGCTACTTTTTTAGTGACTTGAGCAATGTTTTGTCGCCAAGAATCATCAAGAACATACACAGTCTGTGCTGCTTTTAAGATAGCTTGGTAGATTTTATCAGGATCAAATTCAGCAACTTGGCCATTACGTTTAATAATTTGCATGGTTAGCCTCTTTTCAAGTTTTTTCTTTCATTATGCAGAGAATTTACATAATTGTCAAGTGCCATGTACTGAAAGAGCTATTCGGACTGCTTATTCCAAGAATTTAGAAATGTAAAGTGGTTTGCCATGTTTATCAAAGGATAGAGTTGAGGAATAGGACATTGACTGATTATGTCGAATATGATTAGCAATTCTCTTGTCACCGTTTATCAGATGCATGTCATAAATCTGTCCGTCAGAATCAATAAAGACAGCATCAATTCTAGTACTACTCGATTTTGACCCAAGATAACGAATATCTATTTTGTCCACTTAACTATAAATAGTTTTAAGTCCTCTATAATCTTTGTAAACAGTGACGGTAGCCAAAACATTCCCACCCAAAACATAGGTCATTCCGAAAACAAAGAGATAAACTATTGGTAGAACTAGTAAAGATAATTTACTTTTTCGAAATGTTTCTTTATGCCAATTACATATATACTGAGGTACATGGTTAAAAACCTCTTAATATATTGATGAACGAGTAACCTATAGACTAGTATTAAAAATACCAGTTGACCCAAAGGATAAGCAAAACTGGGTAAGGCATCAATAAGTGTATTGACTTTATCAGATTCAAAGGTGTAATGTCCCCAAATCCCATCAAAAAACTCTAAAAACAAGTTATCTCCTTTTAGCCTTATATCTACTATCTTAAAAATCCATCTTATCAGATGGATTTTTAACTATTAACGTACTTCTGCTTCGACCTTTTCAGTGAGAGCTTTGGTAATTTTTTCCATGTATTTGGCAACTTCTTCGTCTGTGAGGTTGTCATTTGGATTTTGGAAGGTGAGGCTATAGGCCATTGATTTCATACCAGCACCAAGTTTTTCACCTGCATAAACGTCAAAGAGTTTAACAGCAATCAAGCGTTTCACTCCTGCTGAATAGATGGCATCAAGAACTTCTTGATGAGTGATGTCTGCCTTAAGAAGAAGGGCGATATCACGTGATACTGCAGGGAATTTTGTGATTTCAACAAATGGTTGAGCTGGTTTCAAGGCGTCTTCGACAGCACTAAGATTAATTTCAGCCACATAAGTTTCTGGAATACCGTAGTTTTTAGCTGTTTGTGGGTGAACTTGACCAAGGAATCCAATAGTTTGACCATCAAGCACAATAGCAGCAGTACGACCTGGGTGCATGCTTGCTAGGTCTTTTGTCGCTACATAGTCAACCGAAACTTCAAGTTTATTGAAGAGAGCCTCAATGATACCTTTAGCATAGAAGAAATCAACTGGCGTTGCTTTGGTTTGGAAATCTTTTTCCGCTACAAGACCAGAAATTGCGAAGGCAAAGGTATTGATTTCGTTTGGTAACTCTTCTTTCGGATTACCATTTTGCTCAAAGACCTTACCAATTTCGTAGATAGCTACGTTGCTATTCTTACGGTTGACATTGTAAGCAACGGTATCAAGCATACCAGAAACCAAGTTTTGACGGAGGACTGAGCGATCAACAGTCATTGGCCACATTAACTCAGTCAAGTTACTTGGTGTCGCAGCAAATTCTACGGCTTTTTCAGGTGTTGTCAAAGTGTATGAAATAATCTCAGTCAATCCAGCACCTTCAGCAATGGTGCAAACCTTACGGCGAAGTGTTTGTGTTTTAGTCAATTCACCGGATGTTCCTGCTGCCTCTGGAAGTGTAGTAGGTAATTTCTCATAGCCATAGATACGTGCAATTTCCTCTACCAAGTCTGCTTGGATACTGATATCCCAACGACGACGTGGTACAGATACAGTGAATCTATCAGCATCACCTGTCAAACCGAAACCAAGTTTTGCAAACACATCTTCAATATCCGCAAAAGTCAGTTCTGTACCTAGACGGACATTCACATAGTCAAGACTTGTAGAAACTTGGACTGGTTCTGTGTCGACTGAACCTGCTTGAACACGGCCTGCAAGGACAGATCCATTTGCCAATTCTTGCAACATTGCTGCTGCAAAATCAAGAGCTTCAAGGACAGTCTCGTTATTAACACCTTTTTCAAAGCGTGATGACGATTCTGAACGAAGGTTAAGACGGCTACTTGTCTTACGAACAGATTTTCCATCAAAAACAGCAGCTTCGAGGACAACATTTTTAGAGTTGTTATCAATTTCAGTTGATGCACCACCCATGACACCACCAAGAGCAACAGGTTTGTCAGCAACTGTAATAACAATATCTTCAGCAGTCAATTCACGCTCTTCACCATCAAGGGTAACCAGTTTTTCACCCTCGCGTGCATCACGGGCAACAATGTGTGATTCTTCAAACTTATCCAAATCGAAGGCATGCATTGGTTGTCCAAAGTATAGAAGAACATAGTTTGTCACATCTACTACGTTGTTAATTGGACGAATACCAGCATTCATGAGAAGGTTTTGTAGCCATTGTGGACTTGGTTGAACCGTGACATTCTCAACCACTCGACTAGCATAAGTAGTCACTTTATCACTTTCGATAGCTACTGAAATTTTATCAGAAGCTGGTTTGCTGTCTTCAGTAACTGTTTTTTCTGGGAAATGAACGGATTTACCATAGATTGCAGCAACTTCATGAGCCACACCACGCATAGAAAGGGCATCAGCACGGTTAGGTGTGATTGACAATTCGATAATTTCGTCATCAAGGTCTAGATATGGGAAAATGCTATCTCCAGGAACAGCATCTTCTGGCAAAATTTGGATACCATCTGCAAATTCTTTAGGAATAACGCTATCTGGAAGACCAAGTTCAGCCAAAGAACAGATCATACCAAGAGATTCCATACCACGAATCTTACCTTTTTTGATCTTGTAATTATCTGCAATTCGGGCACCAGGAATGGCAACAATTACCTTGATTCCAGCAGTGATATTTGGAGCGCCACATACAATTTGACGTGGACCTTCAGCATCTCCTGTATCTACTTGACACAAGTGCAAGTGTGTTTCAGGCACATCTTCACATGACAAGACATGACCAACAACCAATTTTGACAAGCCCTCAGCAGGTGTCTTAACACCTTCTACTTCAATACCTGTCGTCGACATTTTTTCAGCAAGTTCGGCCGTGGTAACATCCACATCAACCAACTCTTTTAACCATTTATAACTAACTAGCATAATAATGATATTAAGACCGTGTCCTTGCTCTGCAAGGACCAAAGTCACAAGATTTTAGGAAGTCGCCTGAAATCCTGATTTCAGTAGCGACTTATCTAAATCTCGAACTTTGAGGTCGTATTCAAATCCTTTCTGTAAAACTATCAGTTCAACTGATAAATGTAAGAAGAACTTCAACCACTCTTAAGACGGGTTCAAATCCTTTCTGTAATTTAGGAATATCTGTATTTGATATATGAGGAAGACAAATTTATGCGTTTTATCGTCTTCTTAAAACCTCTCTATCAACTTCATTTAGGTTTATAGTTTCAATTTTAACAACCAATCGCGATCCACTTTACCATCACCGACAAGAAAATCGTGTTCTGCGAATTTTTCAAAGCCATATTTATCGTAAAAAATCTGTGCCTTGAAATTCCTTTCCCAAACACCTAACCAAGCCTAATCGCAACCCAGGTCACGAGCTTCTTGCAAAGCAAACTCAAACAATTGCTTATCCAAGCCCATGCCTTGAAAGGCCTGACTGATATAAATACGCTGGATTTCAAAGGCATTGTCTAGGTACTGCTCTGTTTGGGCAGATCCGACATTAGTTTTTAGAAAACCTGCCTTTACATCATCAACTATAATGAAAAAGTAACGCGATTCTTCATGAGTAATTTCATCGAGCAGAACTTCTTCAGACAGTGCTGTGTCAAAGTAAGCTTGCAACTGGGACTCTGTATTATCATGAGCAAATGTCTCCCTAAAAGTATCTTCCGAGATAACTTTTAATTCTTCAACTTCTTCGGGAAGAACCTTTCGAATAACAATCGTCATGACAACCTCCTAAACCTTATTTAAACTGTTCTGAGAATCGAACGTCTCCTTGGTAGAAACCACGAATATCGTTTATTCCATAACGGAGCATGGCAATACGTTCTTGACCAAGACCGAAAGCGAAACCTGAGTATTCTTCAGAATCAACCCCTGACATCTCAAGTACTTGTGGGTGAACCATACCAGCACCGAGGATCTCAATCCAACCTGTCTTCTTGCATACATTACATCCTTTACCACCACACTTGAAACATGATACATCAACTTCAACTGAAGGCTCTGTGAATGGGAAATATGAAGGGCGCAAACGGATTTGACGCTCTGCACCAAACATTTTTTGAATAATCATTTCAAGTGTTCCTTTAAGATCACCCATTGAAATGTTCTTACCAACAACCAAACCTTCGATTTGGTGGAACTGGTGACTGTGAGTCGCATCATCTGTGTCACGACGGAAAACACGTCCTGGTGAGATCATCTTAAGAGGACCTTTAGAAAAATCATGTTTATCAAGTGTACGAGCTTGGACAGGACTTGTATGAGTGCGAAGCAAGATTTCTTCGGTAATGTAGAAAGTATCTTGCATGTCACGTGCTGGGTGATCCTTAGGCAAATTCATACGTTCAAAGTTATAGTAGTCTGTTTCAACTTCAAAACCATCAACAATTTGGAAGCCCATCCCCAAGAAAATATCTTCGATTTCTTCAGCTGTTTGGCTAAGAATATGACGGTTACCAAGGTTTACTTGGCGACCTGGAAGGGTTACGTCAAGACTTTCAGAGTCAAGTTGGGCTTGAATTTTAGCTGCTTCAACAACTTTAGCTGCTTCGTCAAAAGCTTCAGTCAAAACGTCACGAACTTCGTTGACCATTTTACCAACTGTAGGGCGTTCTTCACTAGGAAGGTCTTTAAGTCCCTTCAAAAGTTCCGTCAAAGAACCTTTTTTACCTAAAACTGCAACACGCAATTCTTGTAATTCCTTAGAGTGTTCACCACGCATTTCAGCCAATTTAGCCTGCGTTGAGGTTTTCAACTCTTGTAATTGTGTTTGTAAATCCATGATATTCCTTTCTGATATGACAATTTCGAATCGCAAACAAAAAAACACACGCCAAAACTCCAACCCGGAGCGTTGACACGCGGTACCATCCGTTTTTTATCTGGTTTCCCAGACCTTGATTCGTCAGCCGTTTTCATGAGTGAATTCGCCAAACTTCCCTCGAGGAGGCTTCCAGTCCATGACCCCCAATCCCTGTCAATTTCCATAAGGTTACTAGTCTCTACGACTTCTATTTAATTACCACCATTCTATCAAAAATTAGTTGTGCTTTCAAGTGCCTACAGTTACGTCAATTCAATAAGTTTTTTTGGAAACTATTCTTTTTGGAGAAATCATTCAGGTAATGCTCAATGCCCGTATCAGACAAGCCTAGTCTCAAACTGAAAAAGATGAGTGGTAAAATAAACAAAGAAAAAACTTCTTAGAATTGTAATATTTCAATCGAAAAAGACCAGCTGACCGCTTTCTCATAGTGGCAAAAATCCTGATCATAGCCACTGTTAGAGCATTTTACGCAATCGATTGCGTTTTTTTGAAAGTGGTAACCCTATTTTTTTCTGAAAGTCATTTCAAATTTTTTGAAACTATAAAAAAGATAGTGATAAAGCTATCAACTATCTTTCATGAAATTATAATCTATTTATTTTTAGTCAAAATCGAGGTCTTTTAGTTTAACTGAAACAATTTTTGAGACACCAGATTCCTGCATTGTAACCCCATAAATAGAGTCTGCTGCTGACATGGTTCCCTTACGGTGGGTAACTACGATAAATTGACTAGACTTGTCAAAGCGATTGAGGTAGTCAGCGAAGCGTTTAACATTGGCTTCATCCAAAGCCGCTTCTACTTCGTCTAGGACAACAAAAGGTATAGTCTTAACACGAATGATGGCAAAGAGAAGAGCCAAAGCTGACAAGGCCTTCTCACCACCTGACATAAGGTTAAGCGATTGAATTTTCTTACCTGGTGGCTGAACAGAAATTTCTACACCGGCCTCTAGGAAATTGTCTGAGGTAAAAATCAAATCTGCTGATCCGCCACCAAACATCTGGGTAAAGGTCTGTTTAAAGCTTTCACGGATAGCCTCGAAGGTTGCTTTAAAGCGAGATTTCACCTCACCATCCAAATCATTGATGGTATTCAGAAGCAGACCCTTAGCTTCAAGTAAATCATCCTTTTGACCATTCAAGAAATCGAGACGTTGCTTAACTTCTTCAAATTGGGCAATAGCCTCTACATTGACAGGGCCCAGAGCCTTAATCGAACGCTCAAGACTTTGAAGATTCTGGCGAGTTTGCTCAACATTCTCAAGAGGGGTAACCTGACCTTTGGCTGCTTCAAGCGTCATCTGGTAATCTTCAGCCAACTGAGTCGCAAACTTACGAAGCGACTGACTAATTTGACTTTCACGCTCTTCCAATCGAGTCTGTTGGCGAATCAAATTTTCATTGCGGTTCCCCACTTTAGCCAAACGCTCCTCCAAGTCCTCCAACTGACCTTCGTAGTCTTGCACTTGAATCTTGGCACGAACAAGTGCTTGTTCCAAATCGTCTTTACGTTGAACAGCTTCTTTATGCTGTGCTTGTAACTGCGGCAGACGATCAGTTTGATCCTCATCTACTTGGTTATTGAGGAGAGCCTTGAGACTGTCAGATTCCTTCGTTAATTCAGACAAGTCTGCTTGAAGACGATTACTTTCTGTCTTAGCAAAACGTAATTCCGCTTGCAAGTCGCGCTCCTTCAACTGGAGTTCAGATTGTCCGTCTAAGAGAGCTTGTTTTTGTTGGCCAAGGGCATCCTTATCTTCCTTAATTGCTTCGATACGGTCATTGATGGCCTCACGCTTAGATGCAATTTGCGCTAACTCTGCCTTAAGTTGCTCAGACTTAGTTTGAAGATTTGCCCCTTTAGATCCCTGAGAACCCTGCTTGAAACTATCTACCAAGACTTGATTTTTCTCTACATCTGATAAGGCTTGCTGATACTCCAAGCCCAGCCTTTGCTCCTGCAGACGAGCATTTTCACCATCAACTTTGAGATCTTCTATCGCTTTCTGTAAAGCCTTACGCTTTGTCTTAAGGGCTTCAACCTTAGCCTCACTATCACTTAATTGAGCTTTAATTTGGCTAATTTCAGTAGTTAATGCATCTAGTTCGGGCTTAATAAAGAGACTATTATTTTGCTTATTGGCACCACCGGCAAAGGCTCCACCAGGGCGGATTTCAGAGCCATCAAGAGTAACCATACGCACTTGAAAACGAACAGATCGAGCGGCCTTATTGGCATTGTCGATGGTATTAAAGATTGCCGTTACACCTAAGAGGTTTTGAAAAATATTAGCCAAACGTTCCTCGTAAGTGACCAAATCGGAAGCCATACCAATGAAACCAGGTGCATTGGCAAGAATTTGAGCAAATTGTCCATTCAGTTGACGTGGTTTGATGGTTGTCAATGGTAAGAAAGTCGCACGACCCTGACGATTACGTTTCAAGTAATCAATCAAACGCTTAGCTGCTGCTTCATCCTCAACAATGATGTTTTGCCCACTAGCTCCCATTGCAATTTCAAGAGCCGTCTGATAGCGCGTATCAAAGGTCAAGTGTTCACTAACAGCGCCAATAATTCCCTGAATGGATTGGGCATTTTGAAGAACGGACTTAACCCCTGCATAGAAATTACTATGATTTTTTTGAATAGACTCTAGACTTTGACGGCGAGCTTCTTTACTCTTAAGGTGATCCATGAGGTCAAACATCTTCGTTTGAGCTTCTTGATAGTCCTTATCGATGACTTGATAAGACTGATCCTTCTCTTTGTAGCTATCCAAGAGATTTTGAAGACTCGCTTGAGCTGCTTGATAAGCCTTTTGAGCTTCGCTAGCTACTTCCTGAGCAGAGAGCAAATCAGCTTGAGCCTGTTTATATTCTTCAGCCTGTGCCTCAAGTGCTTGTGTCTGACTTTCCATGTCGTGGGTGACCTGAGTTAGACTGTTGGAAACCTTAGCTTCCTCCTGCATAAGACTGACATAGTCTTCTCGCAAACGTTCAATAAGCGTATCTGGATCATCAGAAAATTGCCCCAGATCTTTTTGAATGGCAGTCAGCTCCAGAGCAATAGTATTCAATTCAGCATTCAATTTAACTTGACGTTGGTTAACCTTATCAAGCGAAGCCTGTGCTTCTGCTTTCAAACTCTCCAGCTCACTGAGACGAGATGCTGTCTCTTCTTTTTTCTCGGAACGCTGCTGACTTTCCATGGTATAGAGATCAATTTGACGCTCAAAGTCACTAATAAGTCGTGTGACATCCACTAAGGTTTGTTGGTCAGAAGAAATTTGTTCTGAAATTTGGTGACGTTTTTGCTTGAGTTCTTGGTTCTCCGTCTCTAAACGATGACGTTCCTCATAATAGCTGGTTAATTTATCCTTGACCTCTGCCAAATCTTCTTGTGTTTGGCTTAAGTCAGATTTTCCAACTTCAATATCATGCACTAAAAGGTTAAGCAGAGTCTGTCTACGCTCTCCATCGAGTTCTAAGTAGCATTTTGCTGTCGCCGCTTGCTTTTCAAGTGGTTTAATCTGACCATCTAGCTCATAGATGATATCTTCCAACCGATCAAGATTATCCTGAGTTTGATTAAGCTTGCTTTCGGTTTTTTTCTTACGTATCTTATATTTAAGAATACCTGCAGCTTCCTCGAAAATAGCACGGCGTTCCTCAGGTTTGGCATTAAAAATAGTCTCAACACGACCTTGAGAAATAATAGAAAAAGAATCACGCCCGAGACCAGTATCCATGAAGAGGTCATGAATATCACGCAGACGAACCTTCCTACCATTGATCAAGTAGTCATTGTCACCATTTCGATAAATATGACGTTCCACACGAATGGTTTCACCAACACCTGCGATAAAGCCGTCACTGTTATCAAGAGTGACCGCTACTTCCGCGTAGTTAAGAGCTTTACGGACCTCTGTACCAGCGAAAATAACATCTGGCATCTTGCCCCCACGCAAACTCTTTGCAGAGGATTCGCCCAGTGCCCAACGCAGGCTCTCTGTAATATTTGATTTTCCCGATCCATTTGGACCTACAACGGCTGTTACTCCCTTGTCAAATACGACCTTCGTCTTATCCGCAAAGGACTTAAAGCCCTGCATTTCAATTGATTTCAAATACATGCTTAATTACCTAGTTGTTCAAGGGCAGACTTCGCTGCTGCCTGTTCAGCTAATTTCTTTGATTTTCCAAGACCAGTGCTGAGTTCCTTACCATCAACAGCTACCTGCACAGTAAATTCCTTAGCATGAGCAGGTCCAGACTCATCGATAACAGTATAAGTAATATCAACCTTACCATTGACCTGGAGACGCTCTTGAAGCGCCGTCTTATAGTCTATTACTCGGTCAAAGTTCCCCTTTTCAACCTGAGGAATCATGACCTGATTCAAAAATTTCTCAACAGCAGGCAAACCTTGATCCAGATAGAGAGCTCCAAGGAAGGCTTCCCAGAGATCACCGAGAATGGTGGCACGCTCACGACCACCAGATTTTTCTTCACCTTTACCAAGACGAATATACTGATCGAAACCGCAAATCTTTGTAAATCCGGCTAAGCTCTCTTCACGAACGATAGTACTACGCATCTTAGACATTTCCCCCTCCGGTTTGTTAGGGTAACGATTGTAAAGGTAAACAGAAATGACTAATTGCAGAGCTGCGTCTCCTAAAAATTCCAAACGTTCATTATGTGAAATGTTTAGGAGGCGGTGCTCATTGGCATATGAGGTATGTGTAAATGCAGTTTCTAAAAGGTCCTTTTGGCTAAAAACAATACCAAAGTCCTTTTCAAGTTTTTGTTCAAGTTGATTCATAAAACGTCCTTTCTTTTTAAACACACTAACTATAATTATATCAAAAAAAGCAGATTTTCATGATGGAAAACTGCTTTTAGTAGCTATTATCTGCGGATTTAGTGAGAGGTAACCAATTGCACTAAAAAAAGCTAAGCAATGCTCAACTTCAATTTCTTAATAATCTGGACGAACAACACCTGTAACGGTTTCACGTGTTGCTTCGACATCTTCTTCAAGGACAACCTTGATGATACGTTTAGCTTCTTCTGAAGTACATGCAACCAATGGCAAACGAAGTGGTCCAACTTCCAAACCAAGATGGTTGAGAACAGCCTTGACAGGTGCAGGACTTGGTACTGAGAAGAGAGCGTTAACTTTAGGAATGAATTTACGTTGGATAGCTGCTGCCGTCTTGAGGTCACTATTTTCAATAGCTTTAAGCATGGCATGCATCTCATCACCATTTGTATGAGAGGCTACTGAGATAACACCATTAGCTCCAAGGTTCATTGCATGGAAGGCATCTCCATCTTCACCAGTATAAACTAAGAAATCTTCAGGTTTGTGTTCAATAAGGTAGGCCATGTTGGCAAGACTGGTACATTCTTTAACACCAATGATATTTGGATGTTCAGCCAAACGAAGCATGGTATCTGGAGTCATCTCAACAACTACACGACCAGGAATGTTGTAGATGATAATTGGCAAATCAGAAGCATCTGCAATAGCTTTGAAATGTTGGTACATACCTTCTTGTGATGGCTTGTTGTAGTAAGGCACGATAGCAAGACCTGCTGCGAAACCACCAAATTTAGCAACTTCTTTAGCAAACTCGATAGAGTCACGCGTATCGTTGGTACCGACACCAGCAATCAGTGGCACACGACCATTGACAATCTTTTGAACAGCCGCAAAGAGTTCCAACTCCTCATCATGAGTAAGCGTTGGGCTTTCAGCAGTTGTTCCTGCCAAAAGAAGAGCTTCCGTATGGTGAGCCAATAGATGCTCAATCAAGTCTGGAAGAGCATCATAGTTGATAGATCCATCCTCATGGAAAGGTGTAATTAGGGCTGTGATCAGTTTGACTTCTCTTAATTGATCAATTGACATATTATTCTCCTTCGACCGTTTTCTAATCCTTTCCATTTTACCATAATTTTGACCAGACAGACAGATAAGTTGACAATTTTCTGAAAACTTGATGTCACATTGTTTCCAATTTTTGGTGATTTACACAAAAAAAAGAGAGATATGTCTCCCTGTTTCATTGCAATCAGCTTTAAGTTAGTATTAACATACAACACTAAAACCTTACTAGTCCCTAAGCCATGGTGCAGTGGTTAATTGGAAACATTTATGTTTCCAACATTCGTACTTCCTAATCAACTGTTCGGGAGAGAAACTACGAAATCAAACTCTTCGAGTTACTGATTTCTGTTTCGCTCCCTATTTCAATTCAAATTTTAATTCTGATGTTGGGCGTACAAGTCCACGTTCGTGTAGAGTTTCTGCAATTTGGACTGAGTTCCAAGCAGCACCTTTGAGGAGGTTATCTGAAACAACCCACATGTGTATACCTTTTTCAGCATCCAAGTCTTTACGGATACGTCCGACAAAGGTATCACGTGATCCAACAGCATTAACGGCTTGTGGGTAGACTTGGTTTACAACGTCATCTTCAAGGACCGCACCTGGAAATGCTGCAATAGCGGCTTTCACCTCATCAATTGGTGCCACTTCTTTTGTTTCAATGTAGACAGACTCTGAGTGAGCTGACAAGACTGGAATACGCACACATGTTGCTGATACGGCAATACTATCGTCTTCCATGATTTTCTTAGTTTCGTTTGTCATCTTCATTTCTTCGTAAGTATAGTCATTTTCAGTGAAGACATCGATTTGAGCCAAGGCGTTAAAGGCGATTGGGTAATGCTTCTTATCGCCACCACATGGCAAGATTTCAGCTTTGACATCACGTGGATTACGGCCATCACTCAAAACTTCTTTCAACTCACGTTGTGTTTCAAGAATAGCTCCCATACCAGCACCTGAAACAGCTTGATAAGTTGATACAATAATACGGTCCAAGCCCCATTTTTGGCGAACTGGTTCGAGGGCAACCATCATTTGAATAGTTGAACAGTTAGGGCAGGCGATAATACCGTTGTGGGTATCTAGCGCGTGTGCATTGACCTCAGGTACAACCAATGGTACATCTGGATTTTGGCGGAAGAATGATGTGTTATCAACAACTACTGCACCTGCTTTGACTGCATATGGCGCATATTTAGCTGAGGTAGATCCACCAGCTGAGAAGAGTGCAATATCAACACCTTCAAAAGCGTCCTCTGTTGTTTCTTCGATGGTCACATCTTGACCTTTAAATTGCAAGACTTTCCCTGCAGAACGTGCAGACGCAAGGTAACGAATCCTATCGATTGGAAGTGTTGATTCTTCCAACATTTTGATCATTTGAGCACCAACGGCACCTGTAGCACCAACAACAGCAACTGTGTATCCCATAGTAAAACCTCTTTTGGAATTTTCTATCAATTTAGTTTAATGAAACTATTATACTACGTTTAAGCCCAGTTGAAAAGGGTTAAAAGATCAAGAATAACAGAAAAATCCCCTACCAAATGGTAAGGGATAAGAGGCATCTTTCGATGAGAGTAGCAGGTTCACACAACTACCCAAGGTCCGCTCCTGCGTTACAATTTAATGTTGACCTCCTCAGCGCAAAAGGCTCTAAAGAGCCGATCGACTCATCGCATACTCCTATTCTAACATAATAGGTAACAGAGTCAAGCGGTTGAGTTCTACAAATACTTTCTTGCTTCCCTAATACTAAGAGATGCCATTTGACTAGCATGGTGATCAATAAAATCACGGACCCAATCAGGATTTACCTTTGAGTAATTGCGCAAGCTCCAACCGATAGCCTTGTTAATGAAAAACTCAGTCTGTCCATAGTTATTACAAATAACCTCAGCTAAAAGGTCTGTATCTGTCAATTCTTTACGTATAAACTGGTGGTCAATGGCAATACGTCTCAACCAAAAATCCTCATCCAGACTCCATTGGCGCATGAAGTCCTTGGTTTCTGGATAGTGAAAAGTAATCTCCCCGATAATACGGTCTAATTGATCTATACCATCCCACCATGATTTGGTTTGAGCTAATTCCTTTAGCTTTGGAAAATCTTCAGGTCTAAACTTCTTCTTTTTGTCCAGATAATCCATAGCAATATATTGAAACTCACGGTAGGGGTGCTGCCAACACTCTTCTACAAAAGTCCAATCAATTGGATCCTTAATGAAAGGCTTAAAAAACTCTCTTTCAATCTTTCTGAGAACTGTTTTTTTGAACGCCAAGAAACCTGAATTTATTTTTCATATAGGCTTCCATATGTGGTACTTTAGCTGAGTCAGCTTGGTCTTCTAACAGTTTTAAAAGGATTTTTACCCATTTAGAAGGTTTCTGAGGCAATAAGTCGGGCACTTGTTGTTTGGGACGTATAGGCTCCTTTACTACAAAGAAATTGGTTCACAGTTTAGAGCTTTTTCTACAGTTTCTCAAATATTAATATCGATCTATCATTGTCAGATTGCATAATTAATTTGTCAACTTTGACTAGACATTTCTAGACTTCTACCGTATTTTTCTGACAGGGCCATCTATGGTCTTTTGCATCCAGACGATATCATGCCATTGTTCAAACTTGTAACCAACTTTTGGAAAATGAGCCACTTGGATATAACCGCGTTTTTCATGCATGGCAATACTAGCCTCGTTTGGAACAGCAATACAGGCTAAGAATCGCAAAAAGCCTCGTTTTTCAAGTTCCTCTTCGAGAGCACCATAGAGCTGGCTCCCCAAACCCCGACCACGCGCATCTTCATTCAGGTAGATAGACAATTCTGTCGTCCAATCATAGGCTGTTCGAGCATAGTAGGTTGAGGCATAAGCATAACCGAGAACTTGTCCATCCTCTTCTGCTACTAGATAGGGGTATCTTTCAATAGTATTGCTGATGCGTTTTTCAAACTCTTGAACACTAGGAACCTCATATTCAAAGGTAATCGCCGTCTTCTCAACATAGGGTGCATATATGGCCTGAATAGCTTGTGCATCAGCCAAGTTGGCTGGACGAATGGTTATCATCAATTTCTCCTTCAACTTCATTATCTTTATTTTAAACGGCTCTATAATTTCTGTAGTGGGTAAAACCACTGTAGAAATTATAGAGCTTTTTAAGTATACACAAAAAGTCCCATAAGAACTATAATGAAAAGCGACTAAACCATCATTAGGAACAACTTATGAGACTTATTAAGAATACCACAGAATTAATCGGAATTAAAGACCCTAACATCATTATTTCTCTTGTTTTTGAAACGGATACTCATATCGAGGTTCAAGCAAAACTGGATTATCGTGTATACGAAACTTCTTTTTGAAGTATCCATTGAAAGTACGCCAAAAGGTAAGTTTTATCACGATGGACATGCCAGGAGCTTATATGCCACTGGCTCGCAAACTCTTTCCTAACGCCAAAATCGTTCTTGATTGATTTCACATTATCCAGCACCTTGGACGTGCCTTTTTAAGGATAAGAATTGCCATTATGAACCAGTTCGATAAGAAGTCACTACCTTATCGAACCTTGACAAATCACTGGCGACTTTTTCAAAAGAACAGTACTAAGCTATCTCTCAACTTCTTCTATTCAAAGACCTTCAGACAAACTTTAGTACCACATGAAATCATTGAGAAGACATTGGTCTTTTCAGAAGAGCTCGCTAATTATCACAACCTCTATCAACCTTTGCTTTTTCACTTTCAGGAAAAAAGAGTAGATGAGTTTTTTGAGCTCATTCAAGAAAACTTAAACGTCGTCAATCATTACTTTCAAACTGTCCTTAGGACTTTTCTTAGACACAAACAATACATCCAATACATCAAGAATGCACTAGAAACAGACTATTCAAACATAAAACTCGAAGCGACTAACAAGATGATTAAAGACATCAAACGGTTGGGATTTGGTTTTAGAAACTTCATCAACTTTAAGAAACGTGTCTTCATCACTCTTAATATACAAAAAGAGAGAACCTATCCGGTCCTCTCTAGATGTTAGCTTTTTGTCACCCACTACAGTTGACAAAGAGCCTTTTAAACTTAAAAAAAGGGCTCAACCCTCTTCTTACAAAAATTGACATTACATCAATGGCGCAACTAGTCTGGCCAATAAACCTAGGGTCTTTTGATAGAATGGAAGATTTTTAACATCAGTCATGCTGACTCGGTGACACTGGTCTTTTGTTGCTTGGAAATCTTCCTCAATATCAAGAACCGAAGAAGTCCTATAGAGATAAGTCGCACACTCAAAATGATGATATAGACTTCGGTAATCTAAATTAATCGTTCCTACAACAGCCCTACTATTATCACTTACAAAGACCTTAGCATGAATAAATCCAGGGGTGTACTCATAGATTTTAACGCCAGAGGCCAGCAGTGTTGGGTAGTAGGTCTTAGCTAGGTAGTAAGCTGACTTTTTATCAGGAATGCCAGGCATGATGATAATAACGTCTACCCCACGCTCAGCCGCAAATTTCAATGCATGTAATAACTCACCATCTAAAATAAGATAAGGTGTCATGATATGAACAAAATCACGGGCATGGTTAAGAATATCAATATAGACATTCTTACCAACTTTATCCTTGTCCAATGGAATATCTCCATAAGGAACAACAAAGCCAAGAGTGTCAAAGCCCTCATGTTCAACCATATACGGTGTCACATCTAGCAGTTCATGAGAGTAGGTCCACATCTGCAGAAATAGGACTATGAAAGTATCAACCGCTGGCCCCTCCAGCATAAGGGCAGTATCTTTCCAATAACCAAAACGCTCAATCTTGTTAATATACTCGTCAGCTAAATTAACCCCACCTGTGAAAGCAACCTTACCATCAATCAGCAAGATTTTTCTATGGTCACGGTAATTATAATAGGTCGACAAGAAAGGCATCACTGATGCAAAAACACGAGTCTGAATGCCTATACTTTGCAAACGTTTCTTATAGTCGAAACTTAAGGTTGAGAATTCATTCATGCCATCATACAGTACTCGAACTTCCACCCCTTCTTGAACCTTCTGTTTCAAGATTGCTAGGATTTCACCCCACATCTCACCTTCACCAATGATGAAATATTCCAAGAAAATATACTTCTCTGCTTTAAGAAGCTGTTTCTTCATTTCTTCAAACTTGTCTTCACCACTTGGGAAATAGGTCGTCTTCGTGTGACGATAAACTGGAAAAGAACCATTCACATTTTCAAGATATTGGACCAAGTTATAGTTGCTCGTGTGACTCTGCTTAAGCTCTTCGAGGGCCTGATTATCCTGTTTCAGAATACCAGAACTGCGGTCAATATTGCTCTGAATAGCACGCTTCATCCCTGTGTAACCTATATCAAGTTTCGTATAAGCCAAGAGCAAAGCTCCGATAATTGGAAAAGGCAATACAATCAGGAGCCAAGTGTTGACAGCTGTTGGTTCCATATCACTTTGGAAGAGATAGATAATGGCCAGAATACAAAGGACTACTTCTGTTACTTGCAGGTGTATCCTATATTGATACAACCAGAAGTAAGACATGGCCACAACAACAAGCTGCAGTATAATGATTAAGAAGATAATCGTAGCACGACTAAATATTCCACGAAGAAAGCCTCGACGACTCTTATCATAAAGACGTTCAATTTTAGCTTCGTTTTTGATAGCATGACTCCTTTCCCTTTTTAAATAATCTTATTATAACAAAAAATGACTAAATTAATTTAAATTTTCTTTAATGACTATCTTGGCTCAATTTATCTAATAAAGCTTGAGCTACTTTTTGAGGAATTCCAAGAGCCTGGATGTCTTCGACACTGGCTTGTTGGATAGCTATCATTGATTTGAAGTTTTTGAGGAGTTTTTGTTTGCGTTTAGGTCCCAACCCCTCCACGCCATCAAGTTTGGAACTGAAACTATTCTTACTACGGACTTGTCGATGGAAGGTGATGGCAAAGCGGTGTACTTCATCCTGAATACGGTGAAGGAGGAAAAACTCCTCGGATTGACGTGGCAAATCAATGACTCGCAAGGGATCTCCAAAGAGCAATTCATTGGTTTGGTGCTTGTCATTTTTCTGAAGACCTGCAACCGGGATAGATAGATTCAGCTCATTACGAAGCACGTCCTTAGCGACATTGACCTGACCTTGACCACCATCCATGATAATGAGGTCTGGTGGGGTTAAACCATCTCGTTTGACACGACTATAGCGACGACGAATGACCTCACGCATACTGGCATAATCGTCAGGGCCTTCAACAGTCTTAATCTTATATTTTCGGTACTCTTTTTTATTAGGTTTGCCATTTTCAAAGACAATCATGGCAGAGACAGGGCTTGTTCCCATGATGTTAGAGTTATCGAAAGACTCGATACGGACCGGTGTCGGAATCCCCATGAGTTTTCCTAGATTTTCAATAGCACCTTGAGTCTTAGCTAAGTCTTTTTCGAGGAGATCAAATTTTTGGGTCAAACTGACACGAGCATTTTTCGTCGCCAGATTAACCAACTGCTTTTTCTCGCCTCTTTTCGGTTTAAAAACCTTGACTTCATCTCCGACCAGAGCTTCGACAGACTCTTGATCAATGTCTCCAGGAATAAAAATTTCCCTAGGCTTAAGATGACGACTATCCAGGTAAAATTGACCCATATAGGTCAGAAAATCTTCCTCAGCATCATTATAGTAAGGGAACATATTGACATCACGCTGGATGAGTTTCCCTTGGCGGACAAAGAAAACCTGAACACACATCCAGCCCTTGTCCACGTAGTAGCCGAAAATATCGCGGTCCAGCATATCTTGACGGATAACCCTTTGTTTGGTCCTTAGCGTCGACACTGCCTCAATCAGATCTCGATATTCTGCCGCCCGCTCAAACTCCATCTGATCAGACATGTCCTTCATTTTAGCCTTGAGCTGGTTAACAATTTTATCATCATGACCGTTTAGGAAATTCTTGACATCCTCAACCAAACCTTGCCAATAGGCTTCGGTGGTGTGACAGATGGTGTGGGCCTTACATTGACCAATATGGTAATAGAAACAGACCTTGTTGGCAGGATTTTTACATTTCTTAAAGGGAAAAATACGGTCCAAAAGCTTCTTGATTTCGTTGGCTGCACCAGCATCTGGGTAGGGACCAAAATAAAGACCGCCATCTTTCTTAACTTGGCGAGTAATCAAGAGTCTTGGATAGAGTCCCTTAGTAATCTTGATAAATGGATAAGACTTGTCATCCTTGAGGCGAATGTTAAATTTAGGCATATTCTCTTGGATGAGGTTAATTTCCAAAAGCAAGGCCTCGATATTAGACTCGGTAACAATAAATTCAAAGTCTGCAATCTCAGATACCAGAAGCTCCGTCTTGGTATCATGGCTTCCTCGAAAATAGCTACGCACACGATTTTTTAAATTTTTAGCCTTACCGACATAAATAATATTTCCGAATTTGTCCTTATGAAGATAACATCCCGGGTTGTTTGGGAGCAATTCCAACTTATGTTTAATCAAATCGTTCATGCTCTCATTGTAACAAAAAAAGAGCTGAAAAGCTCTTCGAAATCATGGCTATCATAGTTCTACTTAGATAAAATTTTCAGGATTTCCTCATAGTTTTTGACTTGATAGGTTGAAACAGCTGGAGTCTCATTGACTAGGTTCCTTGAATTGAACCAGACACTATCAATGCCTGCATTATTACCACCTTGGATATCAGCAGTTAGACTATCACCAATTATGAGAGCTGAGCTCGAATGAAAATCATGGACCTGATTTGTAATTTTAACAAAAAAGTCTGTAGACGGTTTGTGGCACCCACCTCATCAGAGATGAAAACATAGTCGAAGAAAGGTAAGATACTTGAAGCCTGCAGGCGGCAACGTTGGATAAAACCAACTCCATTAGTTGCTGCATAAATCTTATGGCCACGATCTTTGGCATCCGCTAAAAAAGCATAAGCTTGAGGAAATTTCTGACCCTGTTGACTTAAAAAATGTTGGTAACGGTCAGCTAAGTGACTGCCATCTACTTCTTTTCCAAAGTGCTCAAAGAGACGTGAAAAGCGCGTACGAAGTAATTCAGGCTTTGCAAGTAAACCATGGGTGAGATCTTCCCCACATGGCACGATTCATGGGAATATAGTGAGTGGTCTTTATAAACCTGAATCTCTTGGGAAACCGCACCAGCCTCTTCTAGTAGGAAAGTTAAGGCCAAATCTTCAGCACAGTCAAAATCTAGGAGAGTGTGGTCGAGATTGAAAAGTAGGAATTTGTATGGCAAGAGTAACATCCTTTCAGAATTCATTCTGACTTGATTATACCACAATCGTTGACAGTCAGCTGACTAACCATTGAGACAACAACGTGGTTACCTACCTTCCACCTCATTATCAATGAGAATATTGATATCAAAGGTGACTTTTTGTAAAATAGTTAACGTAAATTAGTTAAGAGGTTAACAAAAATGAATAAAATTGATTCCATAACCTTTATTGCACTAGGTGCCACCTTAATCATAGCTCTATCACCGTTTCAGATTACTTTAGGACCAATTCCTATCACACTTCAAATATTGGTAATAGGCCTAATTGCTACACTATATCGCCCTAAAGAAGCAACTCTTTCCGTTTTACTTTATATTTTATTAGGGCAATTGGTCTGCCAGTTTTCTCTGGTGGAAATGGTGGTCTTCACGCCTTTATTGGACTAACTGGTGGAATTTTACTTTTCTTACCACTAAGAGCATTAGTCACATCACTTATCGCAAATCGTAAGAAAAGCCTAATACAAATTTTCATCGCAAACTTTTTAGGTGAAGTGGTCCTTTTTATCGTAGGTGCCATCGGCTTTATAGTATTTACTCACTCTCCTATCCTAACTACTCTAAAACTGGTAGTCCTACCATTTGTACTACCAGATCTCATCAAAATTACCCTAACAACGCTATTTAGTCTCTTGTTACTAAAAGCACTTCAATCTCAGTCTTATTTCAAACTTGAAAAATAGCTAAAAATACCACTCAGTCTGACGGTGTTTCGTAAAGAAATGATTCAGATTGGGTGGTTTTTTCTTGTCTATTTTTGCTCATTTTTCTTTAGTTAATCAGTCCAAAAATTTTATACATTGCTACTACTAAGTAATTGTTGAAGAAGTCTTAACATGTCAACAAACGAATAAATAAAGATGTATTTATTGAAATTACTAACGTTAATAAGCTAAAACACCAATAGTGTTAAATATCTAAACAGAATATTCCTTTTGGAACAACTCTTCAACAAGATAAATTATTAAGTTTGTTAATAAGCTTAGACCTACAGTTAAGATAATTCCCCATAAAAGTTTTGTAAGATTCATCGTACGTAGCCCATCAAAGAGTATGACTCCGAGACCGCCTGCATTAATCATTGCTCCAATTGTGGCGATTGCAATAATGGCAGTTGAAGCCAATCTTAAACCAGCGAAAAATGACTTTTGAGCTAACGGAAATTGAACCTTTAACAAAATCTGCCACTTAGTCATCCCCATAGCCTTTGCAGCTTCAATAACATGTTTATCAACTTGTGATAGTCCTGACAAAAAAGTTCGAACTAAAATATATTGAGCATAAATAACTAAGACAATGATAGCTGTTGTTTGACCTAATCCCGTAATAGGTATCAAGAGAGCAAATAAAGCAAATGAAGGAATGGCATACATTAAAGAAAAAAGATAAATAGTAATATGACTAAATTCTTTATAAAAGTTAAGAAATATTGTAACAAAAATTGCTAATACAATTGCAGTAACTATCGCAATAAAACTTATCTCAATATGTTCTAGTAAAGCACTAAGAAATTCATCATAAGAATTTCTAAAAAAATCAAACATATTCCTACCCCCATAAGCTTTCTTGGTTTTTGGCTGTATCAAGTAGTCGCTTAACAAAATCATTTGCAGGTTTCTTTAAAATGGCTTCTGGTGTATCAAATTGCGCAATTTTTCCTTCGTCCATAATCATAACTCGAGTTCCCAATTTAAATGCTTCGTAAATATCATGAGTGATAAAAACAAAGGTTTTATTTGGATAAGTTTTATGAATCGTCAACAGTTCTTCTTGTAATTCACTTCTTGTAATGGCATCGATAGCCCCAAAAGGTTCGTCAAAAAGCGTCACACTAGGATCTGCAGCCAAAGCTCGTGCTACTCCAACACGTTGCTGCTGACCACCAGATAATTCATTAGGATATCTCTTAGCATATTGATCATAAGGTAGCTTGATTAATGATAATAACTCTGACACACGCGCCTTTATTGTTTTTTTGTCCCAATTAAGTAATTTTGGAACAATAGCGATATTTTCTTCAACTGTCTGATGAGGAAAAAGTCCAATCTGTTGAACAACATAACCTATACGACGTCGTAACGTAATTTCATCTAGCTGATCAATTTGGCTACCATCAAATATTACAGCTCCTGAGCTGGGTTCTATAAGACGATTTATCATTTTTAAAGTAGTCGTTTTTCCAGATCCAGATGTACCTAAGATGGTAATAAATTCTCCTGTTTTTATCGAAAAATTAAGATTATCAATAACAGTCTTATCACCGTAACGCTTTGTCACATGATCAAATTTTATTATTTCTGTCATACATTTTCTCTCTATTTGATTGTTTTATAAAAATCTTGTGCTACTTTTTGATAGTTTTGACCCTCTACATCTACTTTAGCGTTAAGTTTAGTCACAGTCGCTGTATCCAATTTTTTAGAAATTTTGTTCAACGTACTTTCTATTTTCGGATTAGACTTCAACACATCATCTCGAACTATAGGAGCCAAATTATAAGGGGGCCAAAAATGTTTGTCGTCTTTTAAAAGAAGATATTTATTTGTATTAATCAATTGACCTTCAGTTGTATATGCCGGAGTGACATCAGCTTCTTTATTGTCTAAAACGGTGTATTTTAAGCTATTGTCATAAACCTTGGAAGACTTCCATGAAAAATCTCCATAGATTTTGGCTAATCCAGGAAGACCGTCCTCTCTCTGATCAAATTCACCTTGAGAAGCAAAATTCAACTCAGAGGCATGTTTTTGTAAGTCTGAAATTGTCTTAATTCCCAGCTGATTTGCAATATCCGTTCGAATGACTAACCCTTGACCATCATTTGCTGAAGCATATTTCAACCAAGTTACCTTGAACTTTTTCTCATAGTCTTTTTTGACGGTTTCATATACTTTTTGAGAGTCTGTTTCCATCGGTTCTTTTAAGATTGAGAGTAAGCCAGTTCCCGTATATTCTGGATACAAATCAATCTCTTTATTTATCAATGAACGATGAATCAAAGAACTAGAAATGTTAGAAACTCTCTGAACTTTATAACCATTATCTTCTAAAGCTAAGGCATAAATTTCAGCTACAACTAGATTTTCAGTAAAATCTTTAGATCCTATTCGTATTGTGGCATTCGTCTTAGAACTATTTACATTATGGGAATGTTTTCCTACAAAAACAAAACCCGTCACAACACCAATAATAATAGCTAGTAAAATTCCTAAAAATAATTTTTTACGCTTCATATTTTATAACTCCTTTTCTTGTGTTTTTCAATAGGCAAACGACTGATTAGTAAGTCAAAAAGAATCATACTTATAAACGATAATAAAGCGACCGACCCACCACCAATTATCAGAAGATCATAGCGATAAAGACCCAAACCTGTAAAAATGATTGTACCAAGTCCACCTGCACCAATATAAGTCGCAAGAGTGGCACTAGCAATTACTTCAATTAAAGCGAGTTTAATTCCATTTAAGATATGTTGACTTGCTAAGGGAAACCCCAGTTTATATAATGTTTGCCACTTTGTCATTCCAAGTCCAGTAGCTGTCTCAATTAATATCTGTGGAACCTCATTAAACCCCACAATAGTGTTTAATAAAATAGGAGGAACTGCTAATACAACCAGAGCAATAATTGCAGGTAACCGGCCTACACCAATAAAAGGAATAAGAATAAACAATAGACCTAAACTAGGAATAACTCTCAAACCCTGAGTACAAAAACTAGCAACCTGTTTTAATTTAGGGTTTGAGAAGCTAAGATAACCCAAAGGTAAACCAATTACTAAAGCAATCATCAAAGCCTCTCCACTTAACGCTACATGATCTCCAAGTATTTTGACATAATCCTTACAATGTTCTATAAAATACTGTTGTATTTGTTGAATGATCACCCTAATCTCCTTTTCATTACTGTATTCCCGTCTTTATCTACTAAGCTGAGACGTAATCTTTAGTAAATAAAGTTCGTATACAAATTTTTCCTATATCTTTTGAAATACCTCTAATAACCTGATAAAGCATATGATGGTCTTGTAAAGTACCGTATCGTTCAAAGATTATTTGGAATACTTCATGAGTTAATAAACCTAAAGGTCTTTCCTCTGGAAAACGTATAGATATGGCTTGAGTAGCATAAAGTAACTCAATAGCCAAAATTTCGTGAAGTTTGTTTACAATTCCATCTAGTTCTTGAAGAATTAAAGGTAGGTTGGTTTGCCTATCTTCCATTTCTCCTGCCAAAGGATAGGAAATATTTGATAAAGTTTGACAAGCATGATGAATCTCAACATCTAAGGTAGCAGCCGTCTTTTGCAAAGCTTGTAATCCGAAATATTGGTGCTCATCGGCAATTAAAAAACGACTCAAACCTGTAAAATCCGGATTACCTAGTTTAATCATACGTTGAATTGAAGCATTAGAAACATGACTCAAAGCAACGTTCAACATTTCAATCGCCAAACTAACATTTAATGTTTCAAAATGTGGTGTTGACAAAATACGTTGATTGTCAATATCAACCATTGGATTGTCATCAGATGACTCTAATTCAAGTAACAGTTGCTCCTCAACATACGATAAACTATCATAAGCGGCACCATGAATCAGTGTGGCATTTCTAAAGCTGAGAGGATCTTGAACCGTTTTTGTTTTATTATTTAATAAATAACTGTCCCTCAAGGCAGATTGAAAATGCTGACTACTTATGTTTTGACCATTGTGATGTTTCGCCTTAACCACCAAATCATCCAAAGGTGTTATATTTCCACCTAAAGCTTCTAAAGATAAACTACAGGCCAGATCAAACCAATACAAAAGATTTTTAATTTTTGGAATCAATAAAGATAATCGTGAAAACGAAACAGCATTTGAGCTAATTACCGCTAATCCATCTTTAGCATAAAAACGAATAGGTTTAAGATGAAGTCGCTTAAAAACTTCTCTAGCCTCATAGCGATTACCTTCATAATCAACAAGTCCTTCTCCCATTAATCCCAAACCTATATAAGATAAAATACCAATATCACCCTCACCAACAGAACCAAAGCCGTTTACAACTGGAGTAACTCCTAAATTCAAAAAATCAACTAAACGTTCTGGAATGGCAACCTGGATACCTGCGTATCCTTTAAGCATATTGTTAAGATGTATCAACATTGCTGCTCTAACATTATCAATAGATAGTTCTGGTTCAATTCCAACACAGTGGGCATAGATTAACTGACGATTAAATTCCTCAATTTTATCTTTCGGGATTTTTCTATCCTTATTTTTACCAACACCAGTATTAAGACCATAAATCTGTTGCTGACTATCAAGAACCTGTAATACGACCTTCCTCGAAGCTTTGAGACGATGATAAGCTTCAGGAGCTATTGTCACTTTTTCCCCCTTAACTACACGTTCAATTGATTCAACGGTCAATCCGTATCCTGTTAATTCCATACCTTATCACCTAAATCGTAACTTATTTGAAAGCATGTCTATACAAGTCTATACCTAAAACATTCTCTACTTCGGGGTAGACACTAGGATCCTTCACACCAGTACTTAACGGAAAATGTTTATGTGAAATTTTGAAAACAACAACTTCTTCGTCAATACTAATCTCGTCAGTACTCAAGGCCTTGGCATCTTTTGCCCTAAATAAAGTAATAACATCAGGATAAGTAGCAACACGTCCTAGTGCTTGACTATCTACAGCCATAAATTCATTTTGAACATGGAGCGTTACATTATCCGATTCAGTTTTTATTTTTACCTTACCAACATCAAAAGCTTCATCGGTGTAAGTCATATCCTTGGCAATAACCTTACCTTTAGCTAAAATTTCTCCATGAGTATGCTTAACAATAGCATCAATAATCGATGAACCATCTTCATTTTGATGTTCTAGTATGCAATATCCCAATTCAATAGCCTTAGATAAGCCTCCAATAACAGCATTCTGTTTGATATAAGATACTGTGAGAGGATGACGGGCAGCAGCAATGAAACCGCCTGATAAATCCGAAGCTATTCGAAGAATTTTCGAAGTGTAAGCTGCCGTTCCTTGCACGGATAACTCAATATGGCGACCTGTTTCACGACGTCCACCTGACACAGCTTGAATAGTTTCATAAGTCGTATCATTAGCTACACCCATATTTCCCATTTTTCCAGTAGGATGGGCTCTGATATCACCAGTAGCGTCAACAACAGCTAATCCCAATGCTGATGCTGATAGCCAACCGTTTGTCGAACTGGATTTTCCATTCTGAGGTGTTAATATACCTTTGATTTTTTCAGGATGGGGATGTTTCTCAAGGAGTAATTCTACCGCACGAATATAATCTTTTCCCAACATCTGCCAATCTGTTGTCCCAGCCGGTGCTCCAATTGCTGTTTGAGTGATAATCAAATCATCCTCTTCAAACTCATCAATAGTTTTTAAGACTACTGGAGATAATGCAACTGCTGCCTCTCCCATTTCAAGTCCGTGCTCATAAAAGCCACCGCCACCACTCGCATAAACGGAACCTCCAATACAAGCAGCTAACACATCGTTCTTAGTCAAATATTTTATCGTCATTTAAAACTTCACTCCTTTATAAATGAACACGTCTAATACGTTTTTGCTCAATCTCGTCTAGAGATGCTTCATAGCCAGCATCCGCATAGCGAAGAACACCTAAGCTAGTGTCATTGGTAATTGATAACTGGAGACGTTCAGAAGCTTCATGTGTCCCATCAGCTACAACAGTAATACCAGCACTCTGCATATAACCGGTGTATCCTCCTCCACCTGAATGGATAGCGACCAAATCTGCTTTAGACGATGCCGCTAACATGGCATTTAACAGTGGCCAGTCTGCAATGGCATCAGAACCATCTTTTAAATTCTCAGTCATAATATTAGGATGTGCCATAGCTCCAGCATCCAAATGATCACGTGTAAAGGCAACTGGTGCTGATAGAACACCTTCTGCTACTAAATCATTAACAGCTAAAGCTAATTGAGTTCTTTCCTCATGGCCTAACCATCCGATACGAGCAGGTAATCCTTGAAAAGGAACATACTTACGTGCTAATTTGATCCAATCTGTGATAATGGTATTATCTGAAAAGTGCTCTAAAAGATAATCATCAATAATGTGAATGTCCTTTGGATTCCCTGACAAGGCTATCCAACGAAAAGGACCTATGGCTCTTTCAAATAGAGGTCTTAAGAAAGCTTCTGTAAAAATAGGAATATCGAAGGCATTCTCAACTCCGAACCTTTTTGCCTGTGTACGAATATTATTCCCATTATCAAAAACTTTAGCACCTTTATTTTGGAAAGAAAGAATTGCTCTGACTTCTTTAGCAATTGAAGCACCAGCATCAGATTCTAGTTTCTTTGGATTTGACTGACGAACTCGTATCACTTCTTCTAAAGAGTAATTTTCTGGAACATAGCCATAAAGAAGATCATGAGCTGCTGTCTGATCACTCACAATATCAGGAACGATTCCTCGATCTAAAATATCTTGATAGACTGTTGCTGCATTTCCGATAACTGCAATAGAAACATTTTCACCTTTTCTTTTAGCATCATCTATCCACGACAATGCTTGATCTAAACTATCAGTCTTTTTATCAACATAACCAATTGATAAACGCTTATCAATATTGTCTTCATTAACATCGACAACAATAATATTTGCACCCGCCATTTTAGCTGCCAGAGGTTGAGAACCACCCATTCCACCCATACCAGCAGTAAGAATTAATCTCCCTGACAAATCATCGCTGAAATAAAGACGACTAATAGACTTAAAGATTTCATATGTTCCCTGTATGACGCCTTGTGAACCAATATACTGCCAATCTCCTGCAGTCAATCCACCCCAAGCAATTAAGTTTTTATCATACAAATCATAAAAATTTTCCGAAGTCGCCCACTTTCCAACTAAATTAGAATTAGCCATTATAACCAAGGGAGCATCTGGATGTGTTTTTAAAATGCCTATAGGTTTCCCAGATTGTATAATTAAGGATTCATCTTCCTCAATCGTTTTTAAACTTTCGACAATAGCTTCATACGACGACCAATCTCTTGCTGCTTTGCCTAGAGCACCATAAACGATAAGATTATCAGGATCTTCAGCATTTTCCAAAACATTTTCCAAGAGCCTAAGAAGCGCTTCTTGACGCCATCCCTTAGTTCTTAGTTGATTTCCTCTTTGTGCTTTTATCGTCATCCCTGTACTTCCTTTTCTTTAAATATGTTTTTTTATGTTATCACCAAACAATTGTCTTGCATAAGCTATTTTTTTTATGGCGCATCATAAATAAAAGTTATGACCGATTGTAAAAGTTTCAAATTATTCATGATTTATATTTCTCAATTGAAAACAAAAATACCTCAATAATTGGAAAAAAAGTCCAATCATTGAGGTACGATTTATTATCTTAGTCCTAGTATAAAATTAATATGATTTTTCTGCCTTAGTTGAAATTGCTATAGCCTTCTTCTACCCAAAAAAGGACGACCCGCAGGCCGCCCTCTCTGATTTATGAAAAATAAGTATTGCTTACTTAATAGAACATTATTATATCTATTGAACCTTAAAGAAACCTTAAAATAAGTTATTTTTTTTATGGTTTCAATAGATTTTTACTTAAACAGCGAATCTCTCTAATTCATGGTATACTGAAAATATAAGATTAATCAAACGAGGCGTGTTATGAAAAATTTAAAATTTCAATCCGTTTTTGACATCATCAGTCCTGTCATGGTAGGGCCTTCCTCAAGCCATACTGCAGGAGCTGTTCGTATCGGAAAAATTGTTTCGGCAATCTTTGGTGATGCACCCACTGAAGTAGAATTTCAACTTTTTAATTCCTTTGCAAAAACCTATCGAGGTCATGGGACAGATGTGGCTCTTGTGGCTGGTATTTTAGGTATGGAAACTGATGATCCTGATATTCCGCATGCGCTTGATATTGCACACGAAAAAGGTATTAAGGTCTACTGGAAGATTAACAAAGACAGCAATGTACCGCATCCTAACACCACTCGTATTACACTAAAAAATACTTCACTCTTACTAATTAATCTAATTTCAATTTTTAATTTAATCATAATGATAGAAAATTTACCTACTTCTCCTCATCCCAACCAGTCTTTTTCTTTGGCAATGCGGACAGCTTCTGTTCTGTTGCCTGCATCGAGTTTGGTCAGGATGGCTGTCATGTAATTTCGAACTGTTCCATTTGAGAGGAAGAGGCTTTCTGCGATTTCTTGGTTAGTTGAACCTTCGGCAACCATGACCAAGACTTCTTGTTCACGTTGGCTAAGTGGATTATTGTCAAAGGCGACACCTTCAACTAGCTCTGGCGAGTACTCCTTTTGACCTGCTAGGACGGTATGGATGGTCGCCATAAGGTCACTGATGGAACGCTCTTTGAGCACATAAGCATCCACCTGGGCTGCAAGGGCTCGTTTAAAATAGCCTTTACGTTTGAAGGTGGTCACAATAACGACCTTCGTTTCTCTTTGGTTGGCACGGATCCACTCTAGGACATCAAGACCTGTCTTAACTGGCATTTCAATGTCTAAAATTGCTACGTCGACCTCTTCTTTTTTCAAGAGAGCAATGGCTTCTTGACCATCACTGGCCGCATGGACATCTTCGACATCGTCTTCCAACATGAGGAGTTGGCAGAGGGCATCCCTCAACATTGACTGGTCTTCGGCGACTAATAATTTCATGCTTTTCCTCCCTCTTTCAAATGCACACGAATCATGGTTGGATGCGATTGAGACAGAATTTCCAAGTCTCCATCTACCAAACTGAGGCGCTCTCTGATACTGTGTAGTTCTTGTCCAGTGACTTCCTCAAAGCCACAACCATCATCCTCAAACTCAAGGATAATACCTTGATCACGTCTTAGACGAATCTGACAGCTATCAGCCTGGCTATGTTTGATGACATTATTGGCCAGTTCACGAAGCACCATGGACAAGGTAGACTGACTAACTGGTGACAGGCTGTCTAAGTCAAGGCTACTATCCACGGTCAGGACGATATCAGATAGGTCAAAGAGTCGCTCAAGTTCCAGTAACTCCTCTGCCACCGTTCGGTACTTAAGCTTATTGACAATCTCACGCACCTCATACATGGAGTCACGACTTATCTGATTCAATTCTTCCAGATTCTTTCTAGCAGCTTCATACTGCTCCTTGTCCATCTGTTTTAGAGCCAACTCGGTTTTGAGACTCATCATGGCAAAGGTGTGTCCCAAGGTATCGTGCAAGTCACGACCAATACGATTACGTTCATTTTCAGCTGATAGGATATTGATGGTACGGTTGGCTTCTTCCATCTTTCTCTCCTGACGCATACGGTTTTGAAAATAGTACATTCCCAAAGAAAAGAGGGGAATAACCATAGACAGCAGGTGGGTACTCAAATCGTCTGTCAATAGGAAGGATGATGACGTCAAAATCAAGAGTGTCGCTAGAAAGGATAAGAAGCGATAAGATGATATGCTATCCTCAAAGCGCCAAACGAGAAGATTGACGTTGAAAAAAATAAACCACATCATCCCCCCCTGGAAGGTCAGGGTCATAAAGATAATGTAAGCTAGAGTGTAAAACCACAGAAAGGGAATCCACTTACTATAAGCTTTTTTCAAATACACCATCAGGAGATAAGCGATGGTAAACAGTCCAGTCAAAACTATGGTCCAAACTGGAAAATACCCACCAAAGACTCCCAATACTGGAAAGACAAGGAAAATCAGACTAACAAAATAAGCGAAATCATTTTTCTGGTAAGTTCTAAACATGGTCACTTTCTCTGTAAGATTTAATAAAAAGGGCTAAGCCTGTAGCTATTGTAGCATAGACCAGGATAAAAATGAGTGATTTCCATGAAAATTCCCCTTTTTTCGCAAAATTGACTACCAACTGATTAATATGATAGATGGGTGTCCACTCCGAAATGTGCTGAACCCATTTTGGAAACATGGTAACTGGCATCCAAGAACCACCGATAATAGCAAGTCCAAGAAAGACGATATTTCCGACAATAGCCATGATTTGTTGAGACTTAATTTGGGCTAGGAGCAAGCCAAAGGATAGGAAGACTAGGCTTGACAAGAGTAAAAGAGCCCCTGAACCAAGCCAATGTGATAATGGCATCTTAACATCACGCACAAAAGCTCCTACACAGAAAGTTACGATGATAGCAACCATAAAGTTCATAAGAACTCGGAAGATTTTAGAGAGGTAGTAGGCCTGAATACTGATTTTTGAATGTTCGATATAGGTTAGCCAATGCTCCGTTTGATCCTCTCTAAGCATGTAGGGAAAGGTAAAGAAACCAAAGCTGGACATAGAGAATCCTGTCATGGTCAGCATATAGGACAAAATAAAGGCTTTTTGTGACTCTGGGTCAGGACTCATTTCCATACCTGAATACAAGAGGAAAAATCCGACGGGCATTCCGATAGACATGATAAAGACGGGCCAACTGCGCCATGTTTTTATCCATTCGATTTTAAGTAGTGCTTTCATGACTTGTCCTCCCTTGTGCTATCAAATAAGCTATCTAAAAGTGTTTTGTTTTGAATTTCAATGTCAGAAATGCGACAGCCGTGAGCTTGTAAACTACTCCATACACTTTCAATATCTTTAGTCATAAAGGTTACAACATCACGTTTTTCAGTTACTTCATAAATTGCTGCCAGTTTATCAAGACTTGGTGCAAAGCGACTTGCTAAAGTGACTTGTTTTTCCTTTTCTTCGCTACGCATGGCATGTGGCGTAGTATCCCTGATGAGTTTCCCCTGATGAAGGACCAAAATACGGTCAGCTGTGTGCTCGACTTCTTCGATATAGTGTGACGAATAGAGGATGGTCACACCTGACTTTTTCAGATCATTGATGATTTCCCAGAAACGTTGGCGTGTCGTAGTGTCCATCCCTGCTGTCGGCTCATCTAAAAAGAGAATGTCAGGCTTGCCAATTAGACAGAGGACAAAGGCAAGAAGACGTTTTTGTCCCCCTGAGAGTTTGTTCGCAAACTGCTGATACTGGTCGTCTTTGAATTGTAAAAGTGCTTGAATCTCTACTTTAGATAACCCATTTTCAGAAATATCTTGGAAAAAAGTAAGCAGTTCCTTGACTTTTAATTGAGAGGGAATGGTATTTTCTTGAAGGAGAACAGCAATTTGATCTTGTGCTTTACCCTTTTTACCCTTGATAAAGACTTGACTGCTACTGGCTTTCTTATCACCAAGAATGCAGGACATTAAGGTCGTTTTACCAGCACCATTTGGCCCAATTAAAGCAAGACAGTCGCCATGTCCCACCTCAAAGCTAATATGGTCTAAAATCGTTTTTCCCTTAATCTTTTTGACAAGATTTGTGACTTGAAGGATTGCTTCACTCATTTGTGTGATTTCCTTTCTTTTGAAAAAAAGCTAAAAAAACATAACAATCTGCAACAGACACACCCATAACACTATAGAGAATATCACTGCTGCCATGAAATAGGACATAAGCAAAGAGGATGGTCCAAGTTGTTGCTAGGAGCATGATGCTCAGTATTTTCAATAGTTTCATGCTGGGCCTCCTAGTTTTTCAAATCATTTATGACTAGATCGATAAAACTTTTAGCCATCGATATGAGAATGTAGGCTGAGATAGATAAGCCAATAATCATGCCAAGATTTGAGAAAATAGCTTCAAAGTTGCCTTTTTCAAAGATATCAGTAAACATGCTAAGTCCAGCAAAAACAGTTGCGATAACAGCGTAGATAAGGTAAGATGTTTTGATTTTCATGAGATGACCTCTTTCGTTTTTATTATTTCTGAGTTATGACTAAAGTATATCTTTTTGGTCACTCTCTTTTTAGCACCAAATGTCATGACATGATATGACATTTGTCATGTGACGTAAAAAAAGCCAACCTAAGGTCAGCTTTTCATTTATCTTAATGACTCTTTTTTGAATGGTTCTTCCACCATGATGAAAGGATAGAACCTGAGATATTGTGCCAAATGCTAAAGATAGTTGATGGGATGGCTACTTGTGGCACGAAATACTTCATAGCAAGCGTTGCTCCCAAACTTGAGTCTTGCATACCCACTTCGAAGGTAATGGCTTTTTGTTGAGGTTCTTCCAAACCAAGGAGTTTTGAAAATCCAAAACCAAGGACATAACCACAAAGATTGTGGAGCATGACAACCGGAATGACAAGAGCTGTCGCTGCTGTGAAAATATTGGCATGGTTGGCAGAAACCACTGCCCCAACAATCAAGAGGATGGCAACCTGTGAAATCAAAGGCATAATCTTAATGATGGCATCGATTTTCTTACCAAAAATAGAGTGGATAACCACACCCAAGATGATAGGAACAACAACGATACGCAAGGTACTAAGGAAAAGGTTCTGTGCAGGCACACTGACATACTGATCAGCCAAAAAGGACAAGAGCATTGGAATCATGAGTGGTGCCAAAAGGGTTGAAAGGGTTTCGATAGAAACATCTAAGGCGACATCCCCACCTGAAAGAAAGGCCATGACACTAGATGAAGTTCCGCTCGGACAAGACCCAACTAGGATAACACCTGCTGCTGTTGCACCCTTAAGATGGAAAATTATACAAAGCAACCAAGCCAAACCAGGCATGATGACATAGTGGGCAACAGTCCCAAGGATAACAGGAATTGGACGCTTAGCAATACGCTTGAAATCCTCAGTGGTCAAGGTAAGCCCCATACCAAAGAGAATCAAACCAAGCAAGTAGGCCGTATTGGGAATGACCCAACTACTTGTTGCTGGAAAGGCGTAGTTAAAGACAGCCCAGAGAATAACAGCTGCAGTAAACCATTTGCTGAGCCATTTACTAAAAGATACAAGTGAATCCATAGTGTAACCTTCTTTCTATTTTCATGATATAGTATAGCACTTTCATTTTGAATTTCAAGATATGTTTGGAATTTTCTGAAATTTATTTCAAAAAGAATAAACCCTCGCACTTGAATGGCGAGAGCTTAGAGATTTCTATAAACTTTAAACCTTATCTTTCGACTTCTCTTCAAACTGCTGAGCCCGTTCTTCTCCCCACCACAGTGGTAACAATTCCCCCAGAGTGATGGTTTGACGTGTTTCGTAGTCAACCATAAACTCTAAGTTACGATTGTCAGGATGGAGCTCCATTAAAAATTCTCGACAGGCTCCACAAGGCATACCAGACGGTCCACCGTGAGGTGGCTGGTCTCGAAAGGCAATAATACGCTTAACTTTGGTCTGACTAGTCTCTTGATACATATTAAAAAGGGCAGCTCTTTCGGCACATAGATGGAAAACACCACACGTCCCTTCCATACAAAAGCCTGTGAAAATTTGTCCATCTTCAGCCTCCACCGCAGCCACTACGTGCTTAGCATAGACAAAGTCTGATACTTCCTGTGGCTGATACAAAGCTTGAGCTTGTTCATACATTTTCTGCCAAATATCCATTATTTCTCCTTTAACCTCGATCACTTTCTCTTTGCGACTTGATAAAGAGTGCGAGCCCTGTTGCTACTACAGTATAAGCCAAAATAAACAAGACTATTTCCATGAAAATTCCCCATTGATAGCAAAATTAACAACCAACTCATTGATACGATAGACAGGCGTCCACTCAGAAATGCTCTGAACCCACTTTGGAAACATGGAAATAGGCATCCATGAACCTCCCACAATAGCCAAGCCAAGGTAGGTGATATTTGCAACCACAGACATGATTTGTTGGGATTTAATCTGAGCGATAAGCAAGCCAAAGGCCAAAAAGACCAAGCTTGATAGAAGTAAGAGGGCACCTGAACCTAGCCAACCTGATAAAGGCAACTCAACATCTCGAACAAAAGCTCCCACACAAAAAGTCACAATGATAGCCACCATAAAATTCAGCAAAACACGAAAGATCTTAGATAGATCTTAGATAGATAATAAGCCGAAATGCTGATTTTAGAATGCTCGATATAGGTCAACCAGTGCTCCGTTTGGTCCTCTTGCAACATATAAGGAAAGGTAAATAAACCAAAGCTAGACATGGAAAAGCCAGTCATGGTCAACATATAAGACAGCAAAAAATCTTTTTGAGCCTCAGGATTAGGTGTTGAGACAATACTTGAAAAAAGGAGGAAAAAGCCAACAGGCATTCCGATTCCCATGATAAAGACTGGCCAGCTTCGCCACGTTTTTATCCATTCTATTTTTAGTAATGCTTTCATGCCTTGTCCTCCCTTGTTGAATCAAATAGGCTATCCAAGAGTGTTTTATTTTGGATTTCAATATCAGAAATTCCACAGCCCGCTTCTTCAAGACTTTGCCATACCTTTCCGATATCTTTGGTCATGAAGCTAATGACATCTCTCTTCTCAGTAATCTCATAGATGTCTGGCAGTCCGTGAACAATGCTAACAAAACTACTTGGCAGAGTGACCTGCTTCTCTTTCTCTTCGTGTCGCATAGCGTATGGCGTAGTATCTCTGATAAGTTTCCCTTGATGGAGGACTAAGATACGGTCAGCTGTGTGTTCCACTTCTTCGATATAGTGGGGGAATAGAGGATAGTTGTTCCAGCTTTTTTCAAGTCATTGACAATCTCCCAGAAACGCTGACGAGTTGAGGTATCCATACCCGCTGTTGGTTCATCCAAAAAGAGGATTTTAGGTTTATCAATCAAACAAAGGACAAAAGCCAGAAGACGTCTTTGCCCACCTGAGAGTTTGTCCGCAAACTGCTGGTACTGGTCTTCCTTAAATTGCAGGAGTTTCTGAACCTCTTGATTGGTCAAGGGATTATCAGAAATAGATTGGAAGAAGACTATCAGCTCTTCCACTTTCAAACTATTTGGAATGGTATTTTCCTGAAGGAGAACCGCAATTTTATTTTTGGCCTTACCTGCCTTACCATCAATGAGGACCTGACCACTGCTCGGCTTTTTATCGCCAAGAATACAAGACATCAAGACAGTCTTACCCGCCCCCATTAGGTCCAATCAAGGCGACACAATCTCCCTGATTTATCTCAAAACTAATATCCTCTAAAATGGTCTTTCCCTTGATGCGTTTTCCAAGGGATGTGACTTGAATAACCGTTTCACTCATACCTGTGATTTCCTTTCTTTTGTATAGGAACCATGCTAATTGACAATAGAGCTGATATCATTGGACTCCCTTAATACTCCACTTCCAACTCCGTACAGAAGAGACTTCCGCTCAGATGAAGTCTCGTTTCAACTTGCTCTAAATCAGATTCAAAACGATCCACCTTTACAGATGATAGGGGATGTGAGATTCCAGTGGTGTCCATGACACAAGCATGAGGAAGTCGAATATGAACTTCACCAAACTTAGCATCAAGATGAACTGCTACCTGACTTGATGCAAAGCTGGCTTGACTCAAATCCAGCCACAGCTCACCGAAAGCCATATTCATATCAACCGTTTTGACTTCTTGAGAATAGATGCGATACCTATCCTCAGCCATATATGTCTTAACAGAAATATGTGGTCCTTCTTGGTCGTTCTTATTGACCTTATAGTCTTTAGTGAGACCCTTCTTTTGCCTATTGCCATAGAGCAACTCTAAAGCCAAACCTATTAGAAAGATACCGCTAAAGAGATTCCACTGTGCAAAATCGAGGTCTAACAAGTCATGAACATAGGGTGATAAGAAGGCCAAACCAAGAAAAATAAGGAGAGGTCGCCTATTCAAGATACCAAAACAAAAGAATGCCACGAAGAAGACCAGATTATAATTGACCATGATCCAAAAATCTGGAATAAAGGCACTAGCGATAAAACAAGATGCTAGTAAAAACAACAAGAAGGACCGAAGATTAAATCGTTCCATAAGAAAACTCCTTTCTAAAGAAATGATTGCAATTTTCCAATTATTTTCACTATCAGTATAGCACTATTTGTAAACGTATTCAATTTTATATTAAAAGGATTTGCAAGAAAAAAAGAGCTTTCGCTCTTTCATCATTTTCAATGTTTGACAGTTATTTGTCCAAAGGATACTGAGCCTGTTAGAGAAACTGTAGTGCTTGATAACTCTCGCTCTCCTAGACTATCGTAGCCTTTCACTCCTGCTAGGCTTGTATGAAGCCCATGTGTATCCACTTGCCAAT
Organism: Streptococcus sp. FSL L8-0526; assembly: GCF_038007145.1. Taxonomy (NCBI): domain Bacteria; kingdom Bacillati; phylum Bacillota; class Bacilli; order Lactobacillales; family Streptococcaceae; genus Streptococcus; species Streptococcus sp. FSL L8-0526. Next base: position 988,580 of record NZ_JBBOWP010000001.1, on the reverse strand, counting down.
CCTTGGGCACTCGAATGATAACCTGAGAAAAATTTGCCTGAACCACAATCTGAGGTCGGTCCGTCATAAACTGAGCCTGACGCAAATCCAAGGTCAAACGCCCAAAATCAGCATTGGCATAGACAGTTTCAAGATTCTGAGAAGTCACCACTTGCACAGACTCTGAAAAAAGAGTCTTAGCAAAAATTTCTCGCTCATGTTCTTTAGACACCTTGTAAGAGAATTTTTTCTTATAACTTGGCTTGCTCAAACGGTCCACTGCAATCCCCAAGATAAGAATCCCTACAAAGAGAGTCCATTCCGAATAGTCCAAGCGAAAAAGGTCATGTATGTAGGTTGATAGAAAGGCCATCCCCAAGAAAAAGAGAAATTTTCCCTTAGATTGCCAGCTCAAAAGCACAAAAAGCAAGGCTAAAATCAACTTATAATTAAAAGCCAAATACAAATCTGGAATAAAAGCTGTTGCGATAAAATAGGCTGCAATGATAAGTAAGGTAATAACACCTGAATTAAAGCGTTTCATAACAAGTCCTCCCTAAATCCTGTCCTTGAGTTTTTCCACAAAAAGGTAGGCTGCTGGACAGAAAAGCGTATTTTTTATAGTCAGATGATTGATCTGATAGATTTTCTTACGATCCGTGTGAGGAAAGGCTGCACAAGCCTTAGGACGGACATCATAAATATCACAGAGATTATCAGGCCCTAAAAAAGGACAAGGCATAGACTTGAAGACCTTGTCGCCATCCTCATCTACCTGCAGGTACATCTCTTCGAAGGCAGGTAATTTCATTCGAAAATGCTTGGCAATGCGAGTAATGTCCTGCTCTGTGAAGTCGGGACCAAGCGTCTTACAACAATTAGCACACTGGGTACAATCAATCTCCTGAAAGACTTCATTGTGCACCTCCTGAACAATCTTATCTAAATTTTTAGGAGCCTTCTTCTTAAGTTGTGCTAGAAACTTACGGTGCTCCCCCTGCTTTTGACGTGCCAATTCCTCATAACGTTTGACATCAATAGTCTGTGACATGTGTTTTCTCCGATGATTTATAATTCTTTCATCTATTATAGCATAAAAGAAATAGAGCCTAGCTTGAACTAGACTCTATGTCAGTTACATTGATACGATTCTACGATAAGAACGCGACGTTAGGACGAAAACCAAGACATAAGCTAAGAAGAAAACGCCACAAACAATAATTGTAACCACTAACATAAGATCTGGATTGAGAACTCCAATGATACGCACAATCAAACTGATCATATGATAAGCAAAGGCCAAGTGAATAAAGGCAAAAATCAAAGGGAGGAAGAAGACGGTAAGAACTTGCTTACGAATGGTTTGCTTGACTTGAAGGTCGTCCAACCCAATCTTTTGAAGAATAACAAAGCGCTCACGATCCTCATAACCTTCAGAAATCTGTTTATAGTAAATCACGAGAACTGTGCCAAGCATAAAGATAATGGATAAGAAAATACCGATAAATAAGGTTCCGCCAACAAAGCCATTTAGCATCCCTTCTACATCATATCGGCTATTAGCAGTGAGGTTAGGCCCAGGGACACCAGTAGTTTGTCCAGCTAACTGTTGCATTTCTTTATCCGTGAGTTTGTCTAACAAATCTGAATTTTTCTTGGCTTCATGTGTAGGGTCTTTGACGTTAACACCAACATAAGTAGATTGAGTTGTTGCTGTTCCTTTGATACTTTCTTTAAAAATATCCATATCAGGAACGACAAGGTAGCTATAATCAGAAACTATGGTTGTAAAGATATTAGGTACTTTACCTTTAATAAAGTCATTAAGGCTTTCCTGAATCTGGTAGTTTTGACCATTAATAGAGACACTCTTTTGATCTTTCAATATTTTATTTTTAGTAAATAAGCTAACTTGATTTGAAGTCAGATTGAGGTCTTTACCTGTTAATTGCTTATAAGTTGCTTGTGAGAAGACAAGAAAAACTGACTTTGGTAGAACTTTTCTTTCATTCTCAGAAAAGATGGTTAGCTTGTTTTTTTCTTGTTCTTTGATACCAAAGTAGAGGTAAGTTACTTCCGTTTTTCTATTGACCTGATTTCCCGACTGTGATAAGAAATCATCCATAACCTTTTGTGTACTTGTTACATCTACATTCGTTCCGGTAACTGTGTAATCATGTGGAGCAGCACTCGCCAGATAGTCTTTTTTTCCAGCATAGATACTTGCAGCTCCTACAAGTGTCACCAAAACCATACTTGAGAGGATAGCAATAGTCGCCAGCCCAACTGCATTTTTCTTCATCCGAAAGACAAGGTTGGAAATGGAAATCATATTATTAGGCTTGTAATAGTAGCTTTTCTTCTTTTTCAAGAGTTGCAGAACTACTGTTGTCCCAGCGTTGAAGAGAAGATAAGTCCCTAAAATGACCAGTAAAACAGCTAGGAAAAAACTGATAATAGCCGTTACTGGATTCTGAACAGAGAGAGCAAGATAGTAACCATATCCCATAGTCCCAAGTCCTAAAAGGGTTTGAATAACTAGGAAACGTCCTTTTTTCTCACCCTTAAGGCCATCTTTAGTTAATTGTAAAGGATTAAGCCGTAGTAATCGGAAACCATTTACCAAAACCAACAAACTAAAAATACAAGCAAAGATGACAAGAACAATAGGGATCGTCCTTACTTGAAAGGTCGAAACCAAACCAGTACCTTCACCGATAATCCTTTGAAGAAAAGCATAAATGAGTTTATCGAATAGCGCCCCTACACCTATACCTAGAAGCAAAGTCACAAAACCCATAATCATCGTTTCTTTTAAAATCATACTAAAGAGGTGACGCTTCTCCAAGCCTAGCACACTATAGAGACCAAGCTCCTTTGAACGATTTTTCATGACAAAGCTGTTGGCATAAAGAACAATAATCCCAGAGGATAGGGCGACAATTCCAAGTCCCAACCCCAAAACCATCTTGATAGCATCTGCCCCAGTTAAGTCATCCAGATGCGAATTAAGCGTTAAAGATGTAAAAATATAGGTAATAGCAATAACCAGAATAGTTGCCAATGTATACGGATAATAAAGCTTACGATTTTTTATGAGATTGGACAAAGCCAGTCTATTGGTTAGACGAAACATATTAGTTCACCTCACTTGCCATTACTGTAAGTGTATCGGAAATTTCTTGGAACATTTGATGTTCAGACTTATCCCCTTTGAAGATTTGATTATAAAGAATACCATCCTTGATAAACAAAACACGCTGCGCTCGACTGGCGGCCGATGTTGAGTGAGTTACCATAAGAATGGTCTGACCGCTGGCATTAATAGTATCAAAGACATCCAAGAGTGCCGCTGAAGATTTGGAATCCAAGGCGCCTGTTGGCTCATCTGCTAAGAGGATTTCTGGTTTAGTGATGATCGCACGCGCAACTGCAACCCTTTGTTTTTGGCCACCTGAAATTTCATAAGGGTACTTCTCTAGCAAAGAGTGAATTCCCAGTTGACGACTGATAGCTTCAACTTGTGTCATCATTTGCTTAACTGAGCATCGAGAAAGGACCAAAGGTAGCAAGATATTATCTTTAACAGATAGGGTATCTAAAAGATTGAAATCCTGGAAAACAAATCCTAATCTTTCACGACGGAAACTGGAAGCATCCTTATTTTTAATTCTTGCTGTGTCCATACCATTCAGATAGACACGCCCTGCTGTTGGTTTATCAAGCATGGCAAGGATATTAAGCAAGGTTGATTTTCCTGACCCGGACTCACCCATGATTGCAACATAGTCACCTTTATCAACCGTAAAATGGATATCTTTAAGGGCTTCAACTTGATTTCCTTTGAAACGCGTTTTATAAATTTTTTTAACATGTTGAACATCTAGTAATGTCATAATAAGCTCCTTTATTTTATAGATTTAGAAGAGATTCTAGGAACCTCTTACTTAACTTCTGATACCATTTTATAGAAAAAGCAAGGTCTCAACCATAACCCTTGCTTTCATTTCTAGCCTTATTTCTTACACTTTTGTAAGTTATTAATCAATAGCCAACTTCTGCTTTTGAAAATGAATGGAAACTGTGGTTCCTTGACCTACTTGGGAGCTAATACTAATATCATGTCCAAGCTGATCAGCTATTTTCTTTGAAAGATAGAGACCCAGTCCAGACGACTGCTGAGTCAAGCGGCCATTGTAACCTGAAAAACCACGCTCAAAAACCCGTAAAATATCACTATCCTTGATACCAATCCCAGAATCTTTAAGATAAAGCGTATTATCTTTAAAGTAAATGTCAATGCCACCACTCTTTGTGTACTTCAAACTATTTGACAAGACCTGCTCAATGATGACTAAGAGCCATTTTTCATCTGAAATAACCTTAACATCCAGGTCATCTAGGTTAATAGTCAACCCTTTTTGAATAAAGAAAAGACTATGCTTTCGAATAACTTCTTTAACCAAGGGGTCTAATGCAACCTGCCTCAACTGCAAATCATCATGAAAGTTTTCCAAACGTAAATACTGCAAGACCAGATTTGTGTAGGCATCAATCTTGAAGACCTCTTGCTCCAAGAGAGCCCTCGTTTTACTATCTGTAACATCCCCTAACAATAATTGACTGGCTGCTATTGGCGTCTTGATTTGATGCACCCAAAGGGTATAGTAGTCCATCAAATCTGTATAGCGCTTGCGCTCCTCCTCAGTCTGAACCATTTGACTCTCCTTAGCATTTTCCAAGGCCTGAGCTAGATAAAACTCTAAAGGACTTGATGGTGTCATTTTCTCATAGAGATAGGCTAAGTTATAAGACTGATAAGAGCTAACCAAGTCCCAAATAACTATGATGATAGCCACAAATGTCAGTATGGTCAAGGCATAATGAAGAATATCTGCTGCCTCTTCAAATAAAAAAGCAAACAAAACCAAGATGATTCCATTAAAAATAAGCAAAAGATAGAAAGGTAGACGAGACCTAATCTGATATGTGATAAATTGACGCTTATCCATCATGACGCAACCCGTAACCGACACCTTTCTTGGTTTCAATAAAGTCCTTCAAACCAACTGCCTCTAACTTCTTACGTAAACGTGCCACATTTACAGAGAGAGTGTTATCATCAATAAAGAAGTCACTATTCCAAAGCTCCTTCATGAGGTCTTCACGACTAACGATATTACCAGAACGCTCAAAGAGAACTTGTAAAATCTGAAATTCATTCTTAGTCAAAGAAACGACTTCTCCCTGATAAACCAGATCCATGGCCTTAAGGTTCAGAATCACACCCATATATTCCAAAAGACTCTGATCCTTTCCAAACTCATAAGATCGGCGCAAAAGCCCTTGAATTTTTGCCAAGAGAACATTTTGGTCAAAGGGTTTAGTCACAAAGTCGTCCCCACCCATATTGATTGCCATAACGATATCCATGGCCTGATCTCTGGAAGACAAGAACATAATAGGCACCTTGGAGACCTTCCGAATTTCCTGACACCAATGATAACCATTAAATAGAGGTAAACCAATGTCCATAAGAACCAAGTGGGGCTCTACTTTTACAAAAATAGATAATACTTCCATGAAATCTTCAACAAGAACAACTTCGTACTCCCACTGTTCTAGTATTTTCTTGACTTGTTGACGGATAACCTCGTCGTCCTCAACTAATAAAATCTTATGCATAACTCAACCTCTTTCATTTCTCACTATTATAACAAAAATGACATAAGAATCGCCCTTTCTCAGCAAATCTTACAATAATGTTAGATTGAATTTTGCAACTTTTTAAAGAGTGCATTTTTATGGAAAAATTATTTTAGTCTTCAAAGAAAATATAGTATTATAATAGTGTTGATGTTGGTTTATCATCAACCTTCGAAAGCTTCATCAAACAATGAGAACATTACTTATTTATGTCACGAATGGGCGTGACGTTTCTACAAGGTGCCGTAACACCTAACAATAAGTAAGCTAATTTAGTCATAGAAAGATTTCACTGTCTTTTTATGATTTTAAAGGCTTGCTTGGCAAGCCTTTTTCTGTTATTCGATTGGTTTGATCTTTGTCAGAGTCTCAATAGAATATGAGAAAAATCAAAATACACTTTATTTTTTATAGGAGGTAATATGAAATTACTGGAAGACCGCATTCTCAATGATGGGAATGTCCTTGGGGAGAACATCCTCAAAGTTGACTCTTTTTAACTCACCAAGTTGACTTTGAGCTCATGCGTGAAATTGGAAAGGTATTTGCTAAAAAGTTCAAGGATACTGGCATCACCAAGGTGGTGACTATCGAAGCATCTGGTATTGCACCAGCCCTCTATGCTGCTGAGGCCTTGGATGTCCCTATGATTTTTGCTAAAAAGGCTAAAAATATCACCATGAATGAGGGTATCCTCACTGCTGAGGTTTACTCTTTCACTAAACAGGTGACTAGTACTGTCTCTATCGCAAGCAAGTTTCTCACTCCTAAAGATAAGGTTCTCATCATTGATGATTTCCTAGCTAACGGCCAAGCTGCCAAAGGCTTGATTCAAATCATTGAAGAGGCTGGCGCACACGTCGAAGCTGTCGGAATCGTTATCGAGAAATCCTTCCAAGATGGTCGTGCTCTTTTGGAAGAAGCCAGCTACCCAGTTGTTTCACTTGCTCGTTTGGAGCGTTTCGAAAATGGTCAGGTCGTATTTAAGGAGGCAGACATCTAATGCAAAATAAAGAGAAACACTCACAAGTGGCAATCTTAGGACTGCAACACTTACTCGCCATATACTCAGGCTCAATCTGGTTCCAATCATGATTGCTGGAGCTTTGGGCTACTCAGCTCATCAATTAACCTACTTGATTTCAACTGACATCTTCATGTGTGGTGTGGCAACTTTCCTCCAACTTCAACTCAATAAACACTTCGGTATTGGTCTTCCAGTTGTGCTTGGAGTTGCCTTCCAATCAGTGGCTCCACTCATTATGATTGGTAAGAGTCATGGTAGCGGTGCCATGTTTGGTGCCCTTATCATTTCAGGGATTTATGTTATCTTTGTTTCTGGTGTCTTTTCAAAATTTGCCAACCTCTTCCCTTCCATCGTTACGGGATCGGTCATCACAACTATTGGTTTGACCCTTATCCCTGTCGCTATCGGAAATATGGGGAACAACGTTGACAAACCTACTGGTCAAAGCCTCTTCCTTGCAGCTATCACGATTCTTATCATCCTTTTGGTTAATATTTTTACCAAAGGATTTATCAAATCAATCTCAATCTTAATTGATTTGGTTATAGGTACTGTTATCGCAGCAAGCATGGGCTTAGTTGACTTCTCACCGGTAGCTGCGGCACCTGTTGTCCATGTGCCAACACCATTCTACTTCGGAATGCCTAAATTTGAGTTGTCATCAATCATCATGATGTGTATCATCGCTACTGTGTCAATGGTTTAATCAACCGCGGTTTACTTGGCGCGCTTTCTGACATTACCAAAGACCCAATTGATAGCACTCGCCTCCGTAACGGCTACCGAGCTGAGGGTATGGCCGTTCTCCTTGGTGGAATCTTCAATACCTTCCCATATTCCCATACACAGGTTTCTCTCAAAACGTTGGTCTTGTGAAGTTGTCAGGCATTAAGAAACGCTTGCCAATCTACTATACAGCTGGCTTCCTTGTTCTTCTCGGACTCCTTCCTAAGTTTGGTGCCTTGGCTCAAATCATCCCAAGCCCAGTACTTGGTGGTGCTATGCTAGTCATGTTCGGTTTTGTTTCTATTCAAGGGATGCAAATCTTGGCACGTGTTGATTTTGCTAACAACGAACACAACTTCTTGATTGCTGCGGTATCAATCGCTGCAGGGGTTGGTCTTAACAATAGCAACCTCTGCAACAGTTTACCAACAGCTTTCCAAATGTTCTTCTCAAACGGTATCGTGGTCGCAAGCTTACTTGCCATCGTCCTCAATGCCATTTTGAACCATAATAAAAAAGAAAAATAACACAAGAACACCTGAGTCGCTTGACTTAGGTGTTTTATCATGCAATAAAACATATTGAATCCAAGTCATATCTATAGTACAATAAAAATATAAATGTTTGAAAAATTAATTTAGAAAGGAGAATAGAATGCACGAAACACATTCTCTCCGTGAGCGATTTCTTGTTTTCTTCAAGATTTTTGTGCCCATACTAATCTATCAGTTCGCCAACTTCTCGGCAGCCTTTGTGGACACTACCATGACTGGTCAATACGATGCCCTACACTTGGCGGGTGTAGCCATGGCAACGAGTTTATGGAGTCCTTTTTTTACCTTCATAACAGGTATCGTCTCTGCCCTGGTTCCGATTATCGGGCACCATCTAGGGGCAGGTCGCAAGGATCGAGTAGCTCCAGATTTCTATCAATTTCTCTATATGGCTTTAGGTCTATCACTGATCCTCTTTGCCCTCGTTTTTCTGGGGGCACCCTTAGTTCTGGGACACTTAGGTTTGGAACCTGTGGTCAGAAAGGTGGCCCTTGGTTACCTACGCTTTTTGAGCCTTGGAATTATTCCCCTTCTGCTCTTTAGCGTGGTTCGCTCCTTCCTTGATGCGCTTGGCCTCACGCGCCTTTCCATGTACCTCATGCTTTTGCTTCTACCACTAAATGGTTTCTTCAATTTTCTTCTCATCTATGGCATCGCTGGTCTACCAGAGTTGGGGGGAGCCGGAGCAGGTCTGGGAACTTCATTGGCTTACTGGGCCCTTTTCCTTATTTCTATCGCAGTTATCAGAAAGCATAAGAAGGTTAAACCCTACCAGATTGAAAAAATCCAACCCCTTGATAAGACGGCTCTGCTTGATGCACTGAAACTAGGTCTCCCCATTGGTGGAACGGTCTTTGCGGAGGTCTCCATCTTCTCAGGCGTCGGTCTAATTATGGCCAAGTATCCATCCCTTGTCATTGCCAGTCATCAGGCGGCCATGAATTTCTCAAGCCTCACGTATGCCTTCCCTCTCAGTGTTTCCAGTGCAATGGCTATCATTATTTCTTACGAATTTGGAGCTAAACGCATGGATGCGGTTAAGAGCTATAGCAAACTAGGACGTCTAACTGCCTTAGTTTTTGCTGGCTTTACCTTGTTCTTTCTCTATTTCTTAAGATATGATTTAGCTGAACTCTATGGACATGAACCTGAGTTTTTGAGAATGACAGCCGTTTTCATGACCTATAGCCTCTTCTTTCAAGTATCGGATGCCTTTGCGGCTCCACTTCAAGGAATTCTGCGTGGCTATAAGGACACCAAGGTCCCTTTCTATCTCGGTGTCTTGTCCTACTGGGGCTTGACCTTTCCTGTTGGTTACCTTCTTGAAAAAGTTGCTGGACTGGGGCCATATAGTTACTGGATTGGCCTGATTGCCAGTCTTATCGTCAGTGGTCTTTGTTACCAATGGCGCCTAAATAGAATCGTCAAACGCTACGAATCACATCATTAATATACCTTAAACAGTCTAGTTAGACTGCTTTTTCTCTGCTCAAAACTTGATAATAAAGAAAAAGCCTCCTTCATATTAAAAACAAATAAACTGTTGTCAATGTACAGAAAGTTTCTTTTATGAGTGATTAGTTATATTCAGATTTTCCTGCTTATTGCCAAACTGGATCCATTAATGAAAGCATAGATGTTTAATATTGAAAAAGGTCAATTTTTGTCCTGAATGGTTAGGTGATATTTTATGTTAGTTTTAAAAGGTTTACCTTAATTCCTTTTACATGCAAAAGAGGTTGGTAGCAAGGGACTCCAACCTCTTTAGTTATGACATGATTCTGCTAAAAACATCTCTTAAAACTCGTGACTAGTCAATCTACTTGGTCAAGTAAGTAGGCATAGCCTTCTTTTTCCATATCAACTTTAGGCACAAATCGCATTGCTACACCATTGATACAGTAGCGTAAACCCCCCTTGTCACTTGGCCCATCTGGAAAGACATGCCCAAGATGAGAATCTCCTACACGACTACGAACCTCAATACGATCCATATTGTGAGAATGGTCTTCTTTGTAGTTAGCAACCTCGGGACTAATAGGACGAGAGAAACTTGGCCAGCCACAGGCTGAATCAAACTTGTCCCTAGATGAAAAGAGGGGCTCACCGGTCACTACATCAACATAAATCCCTGGTTCAAAATGATTCCAAAGTGGGCTTGTAAAGGCTCGTTCTGTTCTATTTTCTTGGGTCACAGCATAGGCTTCTGGACTCAGACTTACTTTAAGTTCCTCCTGACTTGGCTTGTGATAAGAACTTGAATCAATAACAGGGTTAACGGCTTGATTAACATTAATATGGCAATAGCCATTAGGATTCTTCTTGAGATAGTCCTGATGGTATTCCTCAGCAGGAATAAAGTGCTGAAGTGGCAACAACTCAACCGCCAAAGGCTGACCGTATTGCTCAGACATTTCTTGGAAAATTTTATCGATGATTGGCAGGTCATTTACATCAGTATAGTAAACACCCGTACGGTACTGGGTTCCCACATCATTCCCCTGTTTGTTTTTGCTTAGAGGATTGATGATACGGAAAAAATGTAGCAGAATCTCTCGCAATGTCACCTTGCCAGCATCATAGGTCACCTGAACAGTCTCAGCATGTCCCGTCTGACTGATGAGCTCATAACGAGTCGTCTCACTACTACCATTAGCATAACCCGAAACCGCATCTAACACACCAGGCACACGAGAGAAGTACTCTTCCACACCCCAGAAACAGCCACCAGCAAGATAGATCACATGATTATTTGGATTTGACATTTTTAGCACTCCCTTCACTAGATACTTGCATCTCCACACTTTAAGTGTAACACTTTTTGGGAGATTTCGCACTTATGGTGACTTGGAGAGAAAAAAATCCCATCACAATTGTGATAAGATTCATTTTTATTCCATTTTATTCCATTTCGAAGCTTTCGCTCTTAATCTTATCTGGTAAAACAAGAGAGAGGAGGATGAACAAGATAGCTGGAATCAACCATGGCAGTGATGCTCCCGATAATGGAAGGAAGTTAATGATGGCATTAAGTCCTGCAAGTTTGAACTGACTGCCAATTACACTAAGCAAAGCGATAAGTGTCACTACAGTAACTGTAATTTGCATACCAGGTTTAGACAAGGCTACAAACTTATTAGCAATCACAATCATAACAATTGTGATTGTAATTGGGTAAAGAATCAAAAGTACTGGTACTGAGAAAGCAATGATATTATTAAGTCCCAAATTGGCAATCGCAAATCCAATAAGAGTAAAGACAATAGCATAGGTTTTGTATGATACTTGTGGGAAGGCCTTATTAAAGAACTCACCGGTCGCCACAATCAAGCCCGCTGTTGTCGTAAAGCACGTCACTGTTACCATAACTGCTAGGAAAATCTGTGAAATCGGACCAAAGATAGCCTGTGTTGCACTCGATAGAACTGCTGCTCCAAGGTTAGCACCTTCTCCTAAAGTTGATGTATCAAGTGGGAAATGGTTACCCAAGAATGCTAGACCTAAGTATAAACCTGAGAACATCAATCCAACCAGAAGACCTACAATCCAAATGGTTGAGATGTACTCTTTTTTAGATTTAAAGCCTAATTGATTGAGGGTTACTACTGCCACCACACTAAAGGCTACCGAAGCCAAGGCATCTAAAGTATTGTACCCTTCCAAGAAACCATTACCAAAAGCTGAGGTTTTATAAGCTTCTGTTGCAGTATGTGTGCTATGACCGCCATATTTAAAGGCACCAACTACAATCAAAATAACGATTAATAGGGCAAAAATAGGAGTCAGGATTCGACCGATACTATCTAAAATCTTAGAAGGATTCATTGCAATCCATAAAGCCAAGGCAAAATAAACAGCTGTGAAGGCAAGTAACCATAGACTAATATGACTATTACCAAGCATTGGTTCAATACCAATTGAAAAAGCTGTTGCTGCTGTCCTTGGGATGGCAAAGAATGGTCCAATAGACAAGTAAAGCACCGACAAGTATAGCAAGGCAAACTTAGGTGAGATTTTTTGAGAAATCTCATGAATATATCCCTTCGGATTTAGAGCCCCAATAATAAGTGTTAGAATTGCAATTCCGACACCAGATAGAACAAAACCGGCAATAGCTGGCCAGAAATGACCTCCAGATTCAAAGCCTAGCTGAGGTGGGAAAGTTAGGTTTCCCGCTCCGAAGAACATACCAAACAGTAAAAGGGCTGTAAGGCCTCCTTTTTTTAACATAAGTTACTCCAATCTAAAACAAAACATGACGTTTCAAAAGGAAACGGCTTGTTCATTAATACTTTTAGTTAACTTAATTAGTATGACATGATTAATTTGGAATTTCAAGCTATTGAAACTTATCCACAAAGGTTTTTAAAATTTCAAATATTCTGTCTGATTGTATGAAAAAACTAGACAAGATTCCTATCTCGTCTCGTTTAACGACTTAAATTATGGGTGACTAACAATTAGCTCAAGATTTCCCTCGATTTCCCAAGCTTGAACATCGCTTGGTAGAATGAAATGACCTCCTTTGGCAATGTCGTAATCTTGCCCGTCTACGTTAAGGCTTCCTTGACCATCAAGCACACTAAACAAACTGTAATCAGCAGTCTTTTCAAAATCAGCCTTACCTGAAATTTCCCATTTGTAAACAGCAAAGAAATCACTTGCCACTAAGAGCGTTGATTTGAGATCATCTACTTCTGTTGTAACTAGGCGACTGTTGGCAGGTTCTCCAATAGTAAGCACGTCGATAGATTTTTCTAGATGGAGCTCACGCAAATTGCCTTGGTCATCCTTACGGTCAAAATCATAAACACGATAAAGTCGTATCACTAGATTGTTGCGTTTCAAGAACCATGATACCTGCACCAATAGCATGCATGGTACCACTTGGTACATAGAAGAAATCTCCTGCTTTAACTGGAACCTTGGTCAAGAAATTTTCCCAATCCTTACTTTCAATTTGCTGGCGCAATTCTTCTTTTGATTTAGCATTGTGACCATAAATGATTTCTGCACCTGGTTCAGCGGCAATGATATACCAACACTCTATTTTACCAAGCTCACCTTCATGTTCAAGTCCATAAGCATCATCTGGGTGGACCTGAACTGAAAGCCAATCATTGGCATCCAAAATCTTCGTCAAAAATGGGATATGACAACATTTCAGATATCTTCATCGCTGAATATGATAAAGGAAACATTAATGTCGTGACTTATTAGACAAATCACTTGCATTACGGTCTAATATTTTCTACAATGGTCTCATCATAAAAAAGGAGGTACTATCATGGGTATCGAAGATAAATTGAATCAAGCTAAAGGAGCTCTTAAAGAGGGTGCTGGTAAACTGACTGGCGATAAAAAGACTGAAATCGAAGGTGCGGTTGAAAAAGTTGTAGCAAAAGCAAAAGACGGTATCAAATATGTTAAAGAAGGCGTTGATGATGCGGTTGAAGTCCTTAAAAATAGCTTTAAAAAATAAGACAAAAAAGAAGTTTTCAAGCCATTTGGCAAGAGAACTTCTTTTTTATTTTTTTCTAAACTGAAATTACTTACGAGAACGCTTGCTTCCTTTAAGTGCAAATGATGTTTCATAAGTACAGCTCCTAATGCACCTAATCCCAAGCTACTCACATCACCAGTATCTGGTAAAGTTGATTTATTTACTTGGCTACTTTGTGAACTTTTAGCAGACTGTTTAGCCTTAGAGCTTTTATTTTATTTTTGAACAAGATTAGTTTGTACAACTGAGCTAGCCAAAATTAAGCTAGCGACTAGGACTGCCCCAACTTTTTCCCGTTTTGATGATTTCTTAATGGCATAACGTTCTTGTGTTTGTTTGGTATGTTTGTATGTCATCTATTAAACCTTCTACTTACTTTTGCGATGACTCTATTAAACACGAGAAAACTAAGACAAGGCCTAAATAAACGTTAATCTTTACTTAAAGTAAAAAAGTGCCCAAAATATTGAGAACTTTCAATCTCTAGGATAGACCAGTCTAAATTTTTCCAAAACAATTTGGCTTTCCTAACTAAAATTCAATTCGGCCTCATGCAACCATTTGCTAAAGAGGTCATCATGAATCTTTTGCCAGTAAGCTAGGCTTCAATCTCCTTCACCTTCTTTGTATGGTCAACGCTAACTTGTTTAAAAGGAAGAACCACAATTTTAGTTGTTTCAATAATACAAACGGCATTTTAATTGGGCAATGGGGCCTAGCTAACTGCAAACAAGTCGAAAGGTGAGCTAATTACTGTCTTTTGTCCCATCAAAACCAGATTGTGAGCTAGTCTGTCTCTACTTCAAATATCAAAAATGGTAGGCCAAAAGGGCTCTACCATTCTCATCTTAATACTTAGAATGTTTGTAACCGTAAAAGGCATAAATAGCCGAACCAATTAGCACTGCTATGCCAAAGGCTGACCAGGTTTGCCAACTGTACTGACTCATAAATGAGAGACAGACGATGATGGAAAGGATTGGTAAGACAGGAACAAATGGGACCTTGAACTCATCCTTCTGTGGCAAGCCCTTGTCTTTACGAAGAATGATAAGAGCAATAGCCAAGAGGACCAAATAAGCCAAAGTCGAAATATTAACCAAGGATGCCATATTAGCCAAAGAAAAGATGCCTGATGAGATGGCAGAAAGGATTCCAGTCAAAAGTGTCGCATAATGTGGAACCTTATGGGTCTTTGAAACCTTTTGAAAAGTTTGTGGAAGAAATCCATCACGCGCCAAGCTATAAACCATGCGACTAAGGGCATAGGCCATGGAAATACATACGGTAATTAAGGTCATAATGGCAACTACCGATACATAATTGGCTGCCCAAGACACACCAATATAACGAAGGGCATAAGCTACGGCATCGTCGACATTTAACTTGGTATAGTGGACAACTCCCGTCAAGACTAATGAAACCACTGCATAAAGTGAAGCGACGATAATCAAAGCGAGAACTATACCTCGAGGAACATTCTTTTGTGGTTCCTTAATCTCATCTACTGTCATAGAAATGGATTCAAATCCAAGAAAACCAAAGAACATGAGAGAAGCACCTGCCATAATCCCCGTCTTCCCACCATAAATTTGGCCGAAGCCAAATGGTGCAAAGTTAGCCCAGTTGTCCGGATTCAGATGGAAAAGACCAACTAGGATGAAAACCGCCAAGGCAGAGAACTTAAGCACTACTAGGAGTGAGTTCAAACGAAGGACTTGTTTGGAATCCATGAGGAGAAGAGCCGTCACAAGCACCAAAACCAAGACTGGCAATAGGTCAATATAGGTCCCCTGACTCGGATTAAAAGGGCCACTGATAGCCTTGGGGAGCTGTAGACCAAAGCTTGCCAAGAGCCCCTTGAGGTAGGCTCCCCAACCAGAGGCAACACTAGACACGGCGTTCATGAAAACGATCATTGTAAGCCATCCGCCCATCCAAGCAGGGTACTCACCCCAAGAAGCATAGAGATAACCATAAACACCACCAGCGGATGGATAGCGTGAGGCAAACTCAGCAAAGAAAATCGCCGACATACCCACACAAACGGCTGAAATCAAAACCGAAATAATCAGGGCTGGACCTGCCAAGGTTGATGCCGCGGTACCAGTAATCGTAAAGATTCCTGTCCCAACCATGGCACCGATTCCCAGAAGGACTACATCCCTAAGGGTCAGATGCCGTTTCATCTCGGTTTGAGACAAACCAACATCCTTTTTACGAAAAATACTCATTTTTATACTCCATTTTCTGAGAAATACCGCACTATTATACCATACTGCAAGACAAAAATAGAGCTATTTCTGTGTTTTTATACCTCTATTAATAAAAAACATATCAAGATTAAGATTTCGTAAAAAGTATTTTCTAACGTGTGCCCTATATCTATCAAAAACCGACTGCTCAAAACTTTGCTTTAGTTGTCCATTATTCTGCAGTTTTAGTAAATTAGGATCATTTAAATTAGAAAACACTATGGAAAGGTTACCAATTGCGTTTGATTTTTCTAATGAAAGATGTTAGAAAGGTGGCATTAAAAGGAAAAGGGTAACTTTTATGGAAAATAGAGTTCAATTTAAACTTCATAAAGTGAAGATACAATGGGTTACCATTGCCGTGTCTGGTTTGGCATTTTGTGCCTCTTTGATTGGAGTTAGTGTCTCTGCCGACGAGCAGGCAACAAATCCATTAAGCTCAGCTAACACAGCTGAGAGCGTCAGCCAAAATCCAGATCTTGTCGTCACAGAAACAACTGTAGCTACGACAAAAGCTAATCAAGTCGCAACCAATCATACAACTGATTCAACTGCTACTGTTACAGCTGATAAGCAGCCTGTCCATAAAGAAGACCAAGCAAGTAGCACTTACAATTTGGCTAGCATCGAAACAAGAACTGCTACTTCAAATTCAGAAGTAGCTAGCTCAGCTACTGACGTAAACAGTCAAGTACCAGAATCTGTTGAAACTGCTGTCGTTTCTGGTGGTCATTTCAAGAGCGATGCTGATGGCAACTGGTACTATCTCAAAGACGGGAAAAATCTGACTGGTGCTCAAAACGTTGACCATTTCGACCTTTATTTCCACGAGAATGGCAAGTAGGCCAAGGGGGAAATTGTCACTGAAAATGGACAATTTTTCTACTATGACCAGGACAATGGACGTAAGGTAACAAATACTTCTATCAACATCGATGGTCAAACCTATAATGCAGATGCCCAAGGACGTTTAACACCTGTTCTTCCTGAAACTAACAAACGCAACCAGTTTATCGAAGATAATAACCACAACTGGTATTACCTTGGAAAAGATGGCAAACCCGTCACTGGTGCTCAGAACATTGATGGCATTAACCTCTACTTCCACGAAGATGGTAGACAAGCTAAAAACGAAATCATCACTATTGATGGTGATAGCTACTATTTCGATAAAGACAATGGGCGTCGTGTAACAGGTCGACAAGCTCTTGACAACGTCAACCATAAATACTTTGGTTTTTACTACTTCGACAAAGATGGCAAGATGGTCAAAGATGACTTCGTCACCGAGAATGGCGATCTTTACTACTTTGATGCTACTGGCAATCAACCTAATTTTGTCTTTGTTTCAGATAAAGCTGGTCATTGGTATTACATGAGGTACTTCAAGGCAACTAAAGGTTTCTCAGCCCCATTTGGTTTTGATGCCGAATTCCTAGACCGTAGCCCGTAGCCAATCCGGACTATAAGACATGCGTGCATAACCTGAACGGCCAACAGTATTACTTTGATACTAAGACTGGTATCATGGTAACCAATCGCTATGTTTCTGACGATCAGGGGAATTGGTATTACTTTGGCAAAGATGGTAGAGCGCTTCACGGTTTTCAAACAGTGGACGGTAACCTTCATTACTTCAATGATAGTGGCCAACAAGTCAAAGGTGACTTTCTTTACTACAATAACGATATTTACTATTTCGATAAGGATAATGGAAATCCAGTAACTAACCAATTCGTTAATAGAGATGATGCTTGGTACTATTTCGAAGCTGATGGTAAAGAGCCGTCTCTGGTTTCCAAACCATTAACGGACAGAACCTATGTTTCCACGAATATGGCGTTCAAGCCAAGGGACAATTGGTTACTGTTGACGGCAAAACCTACTACTTCGATCCAAATACAGGTGACAAGTGGGTTAATCGTTCACTTACCTTAAACGGTACGGTCTATAACTTTGACAATAATGGTGTGGTAACCACTAAAGCTGACCAAACCACACATCAAAACCAATTTGTTAAGGGTACCGATCAAGAATGGTACTACTACGATGCTAACGGCAAAAAGGTCACTGGTTTCCAAACCATTAACAAGGACCTCTACTACTTTAACAATAAAGGCGCCAACAAGTTCGAGGAGGTATTTTCAACCTAGGTGAAAACTACTACGTCGCCAACAAAGATACTGGTGCTACCCTTCGTAATGCCTTTTATCACGATACATCAACTGGCCCTTATGGCAACTTCTCTGAAAACATCTATTACGCTGGCAATGACGGTGCCTTCAAGACAGGCTGGTTAGAAGTCAACGGTAACCGATACTACGCTAGCGACTATTCTGATGACGATACCCCCAAAGGAAACCTTTACACAGGAGTCATCAGCTCATAACTCTTTAGTCCAGATGGGAAACTCTTGACAAACGGTCTCTAGCCTGAATTCAAGCGTACTGGTGAAAATGCTTATGAGCTTGAGGGTGTCTATGTCACAGATACTAACGGTAATATCAAAGAAGGTCCTTATCAGTATGATGGTAAGGTTATTGGGTCTAAATATAGTAGCATCCGCCAATCACAATGGTCAACTTTTGATGAATGGAACATTCTTAATGGACACCTCTACCACTTCGACTCAATGCCAATGACCTTCACAGCCCCAAATGGCCAAAAAGTGACCACAAACGTTGCCATTACAACAACTAACAAAGCCCTTACCTATCGAGGTGTGACCTTTAATTTTGATGCCAAGGGTATTGATGCGACAAAAGAAAAAGCCATCCACTTTGACCAATTGCAAACGGATCCTAGCGGTACAAGTTATCTCTATAAAAATGGTCAAAAAGTCACTGGTTTGAAGACCTTTGATGGCGTCAGTTACTATTTCTATGAAGATGGTCGTCAAGCCAAAGGAACAGAGGCTACAATTAACGGTAAAACTTACCAATTTGACCAATTGACTGGTATCATGACACGCAACGCCTTTTCAAAATCATACAATTATGAAGGCTCTCCACGCTATCCATACTACCCAACACGCTACTATGGCAACGACGGAGCTGCTCTTACCGATTGGCAAACCATCGACGGCAAAGACTACTACTTCCTAGCTAGTGGCAACCTTGAAACAGGACGTTTTGTCATAGGATACAGAGCCTACAATGCTGATGACAATGGCGTAGTTACTGACCGCAAGGGTGAACCTGCCTATCGCAATCGTATTCTCTACGATAAGGGTGACAACTATTACTACAATGACAAAAGTGAGAAAGTTACCGGCTTCCAAGAATTTGACGGAAAAGTCCTCTACTTCGACGCTGAAGGCAAACAAGTCCTCGGACGCTTTGTCACAGTTGATAACTACACCTATTATTTCGACCCTAAAACAGGGGAAAGATACACTAACCGCTCTGTCCTCATCGATGGTAAAATCTATACATTCGATAAAGATGGACATGTGGTGTCTTAAGATGAGATGAAACCAAAATGATAGGCTAGGAGGACTCTAGTATTGTACTGACCCCAAAAAGTTAGACAACTAATTTATCCAAAGGATTTAGTTCTGTATTGCACAGGACCAAGTTCTTTTAATTTTACCTTAATGTGTTTGTTGTTGTAATAATCAATATAGTCTACAATAGCTTGTTCCAATTGCTCAAGTGAGTGAAACATCTTCTCGTAACCATAAAACATCTCAGACTTGAGAATGCCAAAGAAAGACTCCATCATACCATTGTCTGGACTATTTCCCTTACGTGACATGGACGGTTGGATCCCTTTATCCTCTAAAAATTGATGATAATACTGATGTTGGTATTGCCAACCTTGGTCGCTATGGGGAATTGTATTTTCATAATATCCTATGTTATAATCACAATATATCAAGGAGGAATTAAAGAACATGAATAAGAAATTACATGCTATTATTGGGTCTTAGTGCTGCAATTTTAGCACTTGGGCTATCATCTTCTGCACTTGCAGATGAACAATAATTGCCAGTAAGTCTTCCCGCTAAAGAGGCTCTTGATAACACTTCTTTTGAAAACCTAGTTGTTGAAAACATCCCTGCTTCAGCCGTTGATGTTAATCTAGCAAACGAATCCGCAAACACAGTTACTACTGCTAATCCTGCCACTGAAGTTAACTCAGCGACCACTGCTGTCCTTAATGAGGAAGTAACTGCACCTGCACCAGCAATTGAAAATGCAACCCCTGTAAATCTTGAAGAATCAAGTCCAGTTGTATACACACCAACAGTTGATGAGCGTGTGTCAGAAGTTCGTATTCATCATATCCGTCGAACAACCGAAGCAAGTTACTCACAATTCAGCTTTCAAACAGATGTGCTTTACGCAACGATTTAAACTCCTGCTTTCACTGAATACGACAAAGCTTTTGCGCCAGCAACCGTTACCGATGAAAATGGAAAAACATGGTATTTTGCTAAATACGATGACATGGTGCTTAACAACAAGAGTAATTACGGTGCTCCAAAAAAAGGAATTGTTTCAAGTCCCATTATTGATGTCACCTACTTCTATGATGATGTTAGCCTTGCCGCCAACTGTCGCGCAACAGGCCCGTTTTGTCGATGATAAGGGACAGGAAATTGCTCCAACAAAAGTCAACATGGTTAGACGAGATATTGATTTAGCTTACTATGCCTATTTCCCGACTGCACCTAAAACAATTCAGGTGAATGGTAAAACATATGAGCTACAATTAATCGATGACCAAGAAATTAAGTCACACAAATTTAGTATCTCAAATACTGTGACAATCACGTATATTTACAAGGAAGTAACTGAAGGTACAGCTGAAAAACCTGTTACACCAACTACTCCAGTTATACCAACAAATAATAAAAAATTTCGTCTTCCTAAAGGCAATAACGGTGTAAAAACGCGTATTCCTGTTAACTACAAACACCAAACAAATTCTTCAAACCAAGGAACTGCAAAATTACGTCTCCCTAAAGGGAATAATGGTGTCAAAACACGTGTACCAGCTAAAAAGAACACTCCTATCCTTGCAGTAGATTACCTATAAGTAATAAATAAACAAAGACAAACTAAACTCGTCTTTGTTTTTTTCATTCCTAATCAACACAGTAGTTTTTTAAATCATATATTCCAAGTCGTAACTAGCATCAGAAAGAATACGTGCCAAAAATTGTTGGGTGCGTTTTTCTTTTGGTCTGTAAAAAATGTCCTTTGGACTCCCCTCTTCAATGACATGGCCACCATCCATAAAGACAACATGATTAGCTACATCTCGTGCAAAGCCCATCTCATGAGTAACGACTACCATTGTTGTTCCTTCATTAGCAAGTTGTTTCATAACGTCGAGAACATCCCCGACTAACTCTGGATCAAGTGCAGATGTTGGTTCATCCAACAAGATAACTTCTGGTTTAACTGCAATTGCTCTGGCTAAGCCAATACGTTGTTGTTGACCACCTGAAAGTTGTGAAGGATAGTAATCTTTAAACTCCAAAAGACCAACTTTCTTAAGTGCCTCTTTAGCAATTTGTTGTGCTTCACCTTTTGGAACTTTTCTAGCAATCACTAAACCTTCTAAGATGTTCTCAATGGCAGTCTTATTGGCAAATAAATTGTAATGTTGGAATACAAAAGCCGTTTTCTTTCGTATATCCAAAATCTCTTTTTTCGACAATTTGTCCAAAGAGTAATCCTTACCAGCAATTGTTAATTGCCCTCCATCTGCATTTTCCAAATGATTAAGGCAACGTAAGAAAGTTGTTTTTCCTGAACCAGATGGTCCCAATATAACAACTACATCTCCCTGTTTCACTTGTAGATTAACATCAACAAGAACCTGACGATCTCCAAATGTTTTTGATATATGTTTAGCTTCTAGCATAGTGACTCCCTCTACGTAAATTGCAATTTTCTTTCTCCAAAATTAAAGAGAACTTGAATGATACCACAAATGATTAAATATAAAATGAAGATGACAAAATAAGATTCAAAATATTGATATCCATATGCTGCTTCAACTCGTGCAATTGCTGTTATATCCTTAATCGTCATAACAAAAACAAGTGAGGTACCTTTTACAATATTAATAACTAAGTTACACAAATTTGGCAGAGCAGCTTTAAGCGCTTGTGGAAAAACTATTCTCAAATAGGCTTGTCTTGTTGTTAAACCTATGGCTTGTGCAGCTTCTAGCTGCCCCTTATCAACAGTTAGCAATGCTGAACGAATGATTTCAGATAAGCTTCCTGTTGTCATCAAGCTATAGATAATAAAAGCATAGTAGAGCGGATTAACCTTGAAGATATCTACATGACTTCCAATTCCTTTAAAAAACTGGTTTAGTAAACTGGGGAATAAACTATAAAAAAATAAAATTAACAAAATGGGTGGCGTTGCTCGGATAAAGGCAAGATAAATAACTGAAAATGTTTTGACACCTCTAACCTGATAAATTTGACCTAACGCTAAGAAAAGAGCAGGTAGAAAACTCAATAGAATAGCCACAACCATGATTCCAAGTGTTACTGGGACCCCATGTAAAGCTTTGATAAAGGTATCAATAATAAAAGTTGAATTCATTTTTTACCTCGCTTTGATACTCAATTTTTTCTCTATCATTCTAGAAATTAGAGATATTATTAATGCTATTCCCCAATATACAAGGGCAACAGCTGTGTATGTCTCCAAAGAATAATTTCCTAAATGACGACTAATCAAAAGGTTTCCCTTCCCCATGACATCAATAAATCCAATCGTATAAGCCAATGCTGAATCACGCATTAGGTTAAGCATAGCTGTTGTAATATTAGGTAAAGCAATCCTAAATGCTTGAGGAGCAATAATTCTTACAAAAGTTTGTTCAGAAGTAAGTCCAATACTAAGCCCAGCTTCTAATTGTCCTTTAGGAATTGCTTGATAAGCTGCTTTAAACACTTCTGATATCATTGCTGAAAATAGGAGAACCATGGTCACAAGAACAAATATCAATTTAGACCAATCGTTTATATCTAACCCTAACCACCAATTGAGAAATTCAGGAACTCCATAGAATACCAAGAACAACAATACAATAGGTGGAGTACAACGTAAGATAAAAACATAACCCTTAGCCAGATTTTCAAGAACTTTATTCTTAGAAAGACTTGCCCATGTTATCAAACCTCCTAATAACGACCCTAGTATAGTCGTTAACAAGAGAACTAACAATGTCATTGGTAAGCCCTTTATGATTTCGGGAATTGCTCCAATCACTTTTGAAATGTCGTAATTGACCATATTTTCTCCTAACTAAACTCGTTCAGAAGCTTATCAAAGTAGCCCACTGTTTATACATCACAATCTAATTATTTATCAACAAATGAAAAAACATCTTCGCCAAAGTATTTTTTAGATAACTTTTCAAGCGTACCGTCTTCTTTTAGTTCCTTGATAGCCTTAGTATATTCTTTTGAAAACTCTTCATTCTTACTATCACGATGGAAGAGTGGGTAAGTCGGAATACCTTTATATGGGAACCAAGTTAACTTATCCGCATATTTATGATAAGCACCATCCTTATCAGTCACAGCTTTTTCAAAAGACAATTTAATATCAAAATAAGCATCATAACGATTTTCCAAGACCCATGCATAGGCATCTGAAACTTGGAAAGATTCTGCAGATGTCAACTCAATTGGCTGATCTTTATGTTTATCGTTATACTCCTTGATAACATTCCACTGTGCATTTTGTGGTGAGATAGGTACCAATTTCCCCTTTTGTTTGGCAAAATCTGAGATATTTTTATATTTATCTTTATCTTCCTTACGAATGGTAAATCCAATAATACTTGCTCCAATTGGATCTTTTGGTATGATGAACTTTTTAGCTCGTTCATCTGTGTACCAAGCACCCTTAGTACCAATATCATATTTACCTGACTCCAGACCGATTAAGAGGTCATCATCACTTGTTCCTGTATATTCAAATTTATACTGAGGAAGCTTTTTATCAATTTCCTTTAATACAGCTACCTCATAGCCATCAGAGTTACCATCTTTATCCACAAAATCATAAGGAACATAGTTCTGATTATGGGCAACTTTTAGTGTTGTCACCTTTCCAGAGTCTGATTTTCCCTTTTTATCTCCTGTTAAACTACGTCCAATAACTGTAGCTCCAATAAGTGCTACAACAACAGCTCCACCAATAATCCATGTCTTTTTACTCATATTAATCTCTCCTATTTCTTATAAAATTGCTGCTTCACGAACCCATGCAATACGCTCGAGGCTAATATCACTAGGAATCGTACAATCAGCCCCTATGATTAACCCATGAGTTCCTGTATCAGCAATAATCTCTTTAACCTTTTCTTGAATGACCTCTTTACTTCCATTGTATAAAAGACCATCTTTACCATTTTCAAAACCTCCAAGAACTGTCCGGCCACCAAAAATATTACGACCTTCTGCCAAACTAATTCCTTCAGAAACAACCGCCCAATTAACTACCTGAGCAGGATAATCTTTAAAAAGTTCAATGTTGTTACGGGCCCCTTCATAACCACAAATATGTAGAATATTATGTCCTTTAGCTTCGTTAGCTGCTTCTAAAACCTTTAATTCACTTGGAGCAATGATTTCCTTATAAATCTCAGCGCTAACACGATTATCTTGAATACTTTGAACACTTAGGTAAATACCATCAGCACCTGCTTCTTCAATCACCCTCTGACTAAGACTTGCAATGTCTTCGCCAATAACATCTAAAACATGATTAAACGCCTTACGGTTCTCCACCATGTAATCTGCGATAAGATCATCCCCACCTGAAACTCTTCCAACTAACCATTTAAAATAAGTAACAGGAGCGAAAATATTGTAAATTGCAACAATATCTTCAGGAAAATCGGCAATCAGACTTTTTACAAGTTCAACTTGTGCAGAAATCCAAGGATGTTTTGCACCTAAAGGTTCAAGCCTTTGCAAATCACTGATTGATTTAAAATCTTTAAAAGCTGGTTGTGGGTAGGCAAAGAAACCATCACTCATCAATTTAACAAAATCAGGTTTGACTTCTGCAATAAAATTTTTATGACCAGCTTTGTTCTTATCAATAATTCCTGGATTTTCAAAACCATGTAACCACTCGTCTTCAGTTGTAAAATGATGCCAAAATCCTACTGGAACACGATCAACACTCTCTCCACGAAATGCTTTCAAAACTAACTCTCTTTTTTCTGACATAAGATTCTCCTTTTCTTTTATCCTAATATCAACAGCTTAATGAACATACCTAAAATTCTATAAACTCCTATTATCATCGCTGTTTCAAAAGTGAATGACATAATCCTATCAGAGAATAACAAATCAGTAAAATAAAAAAATTTTATCCTCTGCCATAAATTTAATTTATGATTAAAGTATCAAACTCCCAATCAAGCCAGTAGTTATCTATTATCAAGCTATCTATCACTATAAAGTATTATCCCTGTTGGTTATAAGTAATTCTTAACGCCAAGATAAATAATTTCTATCACAAACATCATTTAATCTCTGGTCTTCTTGAAAAATCACTTATCTGACTAACTTTGCTATAATAGTCTCAAACAAAGCAAAGGAGACTTTTTATGACTAACTTATACGATTTTACAGTTTCAGACCAAGCTGACCAACCTGTGTCTCTCCAGGACTATAAGGGAAAGGTAGTTCTAATTGTCAACACAGCAACAGGCTGTGGTTTGACGCCACAGTATCAGGGCTTACAGAAACTCTATGACAAATACAAAGACCAAGGATTCGAGATTCTTGATTTTCCTTGTAATCAGTTTATGGGTCAGGCTCCAGGTAGTGCTGAAGAAATAAACACCTTTTGCACCCTCAACTACCATACAACCTTCCCTCGTTTTGCCAAAATCAGGGTCAATGGTAAGGAAGCTGAGCCACTTTTTGATTGGCTTAAGAAAGAAAAATCCGGACCACTTGGGGCTAGAATTGAGTGGAACTTTGCTAAGTTTTTGATTAACCGTGAAGGACAAGTCGTCGAACGCTTTTCTTCCAAAACTGATCCACTAAAAATGGAAGAGACTATCACGTTTCTTCTCAATAACTAAAAACAAAAAACGAGAGTAAAACTAGAACGACAATCACTGACTGTCGCCGGTTCTGCTCTCGTTTTCTGTGTTAAGAAAAAAAGTATAGAAAGAAAATTCTCTTTATTTTAGAACAAAGCTGTCAATGCTGTAATCAATCCAAAGATGATACCTGGCGCATTTGCATCAGCCAGGGGAAGGTCACGTTCTTTTTTAAAGAGACCATAGTAAACCGAAAGACTACAGTTGACAGCTGCTACCAAAGGTTGAATAAAGTTTCCTTCATGACCAGACAGATTGTCCATGATTTGTGGCACGTAAGATACGTACATCATTACTGACATGAAGGTCGCTACCCAACATAGGGTTTTCATTTGTTTATCAGACATGTTGATTCTCCTCCTTCATAAAAAAATTCACTTTGTCCTTTAGACCTGTTATATTATCCTCGAGACATGTTTCAATCTTTTAAAATTAAAACAGTGTCCATCTCACGCTATCATAGCAAAGAATGCAAGGATTCTGGGACAATGTTAATAAGCGGAAGTCATAAAAATGTCCCATCATGAGAAAAGAAGCGAAATAGCCAAGGAGCGCTCCAGCTCCAAAACTGAGTCCAAAAGCCCAAAATCGTTTAGCCAACTGGCCATTGCTATACCCCAAAGCCTTTAAAATTCCTAATTATTCCTTGTGGTCATCGACAAATTGTTTGATATAAAAACACATGAGTAGGATTGACGTTAAGGACAAGACAACCCCACTGAACCATGACCACCATCCAAGATAGCGAAACCTGGGCATCATAGTAGGTCTGAATCATCGTATTGGTTTTAGAAATCTCCAACTGCTCGATATCCAGGTAAAAATTCAAGAAGAGATTGGCCACAGAGACCGCACAAGCCCCAATAATACTGACGACAACTAATTTTCGAATATCTTTTACTGAAAACATGGCTTACCATCCAATCTCATAGGTAGTCTGAGGCTGATCGTTGGTCACCACTTCGGTAATCTTGCCACTATTGACGCGAATGATGGTTCTTGCCATATCCGTAATATTTTGGTTGTGCGTCACCATGATTAAGGTAAAAGCCCAGCTTTTCCTTCAACTTCCAGATATAGTCAAGAATCTTGCGCCCTGTTTCTTCATCGAGAGCTCCCGTTGGCTCATCTAAGAAAAGAATCTCTGGCTTTTTGGCCAAGGCCCGAGCTATAGACTCTCTCTGATGTTCCCCACCAGACAATTCACTTAGATACTTGTCCAGCTTATCGCCAAGACCCAAATCCTCAATGATCTGCAAAAAATCGTGATTGTTTGCCAGGTCAGCTCCCATCTTTACATTTTGTCTAACCGTTAGATTAGGCAATAAATAATACTGCTGGAAAATAAAGGAAATCTTCTCACGTCTGAAGGCTGTCAATTGAGCATCCGTGAGTTGTGATAAATCCTGTCCTTGAATGAGAATATGCCCCTCATCTACCTTGTCTAATCCGGATAATACGTTTAAGAGGGTTGACTTTCCTGATCCAGAAGGGTCTAGGATAACCACATCATCCTGGTCTTGAATCTGCAAATCAATTACTTTTAAAACCTTGGTTTGACCATAGCTTTTGTGAACATTTTCTAGTTGAATCATTTCTTTCCTACCATTTCTTTGATGAGAGATTGACAAACTTCTGTCATTAATCAAATCACTTCTTCCATGCTGAACTGATAAATACCAGAAGCAACCAAAGAGGTCATCCCATGTGAGTAGACAAATAGATGCTGGTACAAGCGACTAGCTTCCTCTAACGTCAACGGATAATCTGCGATAATCGAATCCAGAACCAATTGGTAACTATGATCCTTCATGGGAAGAAAATCTTGAAAGCGACGAATCGGATCCTTGCTAGGATTTTGGAAAAGCAATTGAAAGAGTTGGGGCTCTTTTGAGGCGAACAGGATATAAGCAACCCCGACATATCGAAACGGCTTCTCATCTTCTAAGGACTTGCGTATATACTCCACCACGACCATCTCCGCAGCAATAATAACCTCTGCTTGTAACTCAGACATATTAGCAAATTGCCCAAAAATGACTCTTGGTGTAGCTCCCAGTTTCTCTAATGCCCCAGCCGTCAAACTAGCCATGCCCTTCTCTCTCACCAATTGTAAAGCCGTCCCAATCATAGTCTCTTTACTAAATTTAACCTTTGGTGGCATAAGACTCCTTTCACGCAACAGTTGTTACGCAACATTTGTTACCTAACAAATACCATAACAAAGAAAGACTTGCCAAGAAAAATCTGCAAAGCATAAAACAAAAAACCAGCTCACCGATACAAGTGACGTCTGGTCTACTAATAAATATTCTAAGGTAAATCATTACCTGCAGACAGGTAGATTTGGTACCATTCCTTGCGGGTCAAGGTGACTTCTGCTGCTTTCCCCACTTCAAGGACATGCTGGGGCTTGGTTGTTCCGATGACAGCCTGCATCTTACCTGGATAGCGGAGGACCCAAGCAAGGGCGATAGCTGTCGGAGTGACCTGGTATTTCTTCGCCAAGTCATTAAGGACATGATTAAGGGCTGCAAACTCTTCATTTCCGACAAAATTCCCCTCGAAATAGCCATGCTGGAGGACGGACCAAGCCTGAATCACTGTGTTATTTAAGCGACAATACTCAAAGACACTGCCATCTCGCACGGCTGCTTTAGGACCTTCCATATTAACATGAAAACCAGCCTCAAAGCTCGGTGTAAAGGCCGGCACTCAACTGCAACTGGTTGACTTTTAGGTGCTGTTTGACAGCCGTTTTGAGCAATTCCATCATCATAGGATTTTGATTGGACACTCCAAAATGACGAACCTTTCCTACTTGCTCCAAGTGGTCAAAAGCTGCCGCCACTTCTTCAGGCTCCATGAGGGCATCCGGTCGGTGAAGGAGGAGACTATCTAATCGTTCAATCTGCAGACGCTCAAGGATGCCATCAACGGAGTCCAAAATATAGTCCTTGGAAAAATCAAAATAGGTAAAGCTATCCTTGCGAATACCACACTTGGACTGAATCCACATCTGATTTCGAAGATCCGGACGGCGCTTGAGAACCTTCCCCAGCAGAACCTCACACTGGCCATCACCATAGATGTCCGCTAGGTCAAAAGTGTTAATGCCAATCGACAAGGCTGTATCCACCTAGACCTCCACCTCATCTTCACTCATATGACTAATCCGCATCATCCTAAGAACAATGGTTGATAAACGCTCATTTTCAGCAAACTCAATATACTTCATGTCCGCCTCCTTTTCTATAGTTCTATTGTAGTGAAAAGGGTTTCAAATCTCAAGTTATAGCTTTCATTTATAATTAATCTACTAACTGGTATTAGGATACAAAAAAATAACAAGATTTCTCAATCCTGCTACTTTTTTGTCTTATCATTTTGATAATGTTCAGTCATAGTACAGCCAATTGTCAAGCTAACTGCCTGAGTTAAAGTGATTATTTATCGCCAAAAACTTTGAAACGACCTTCTGTTTGGATGTCTTTGTCTCCTGCTGCTGCTACGATTTGACCAAATGGTGCTTGAGCACGGAGTTTCCAGTTAGCTGGAATGTCATATTTTTCAGCTAATTGTTCATCAACAAGTGGATTGTAGTGTTGTACGTTCATACCGATATTCTTCTCAGCCAAAGCCAACCATGTCGCATAAAGGGCGATTCCATGACCTTGCTCTGACCAAATTGGGAAGTTTTCAGCGTAAAGTGGGAATTGCTCTTGAAGGCCTTTCACTACATCTTGATCTTCATAGAAGAGGATTGTTCCCTTAGCTTGAGCAAAACCTGCCAAACGTTCTTTTGTTGCCTCAAAAGCTTCTGCTGGCGTTACTTTTTCAAGCTCTGAATAAGCGATTTCATTCCAGAAAGCATCTGATTCTTCATCCAGCAAGATCACCACACGTGATGTTTGTGAGTTGAAGGCTGTTGGTGTGTTAAGGACAGCTCCTTGAATGGTTTCAATCAATTCTTGGTTAGAGAGCTCAAGGTCTTTTCCCAAAGCATAGATTGAACGGCGTTTTATTTGTAAGTCTGTAAAGTAGGTCATAGGTATTCCCTCTTCCTTTATCATAAATGTTAATTGTTAAAATTGTTAAGCTACTTTGTAATAACTTTGATTACAATAACCATTATAGCCGTTAAAAATGTAACGTCAATAGTTACGACTCAAAAAATCACTAGTTATTAATATTTCTTTCTTACGCGTGTCAAAATACCATCCTTATCCTAAACTGTTAACTCATTAGAAGATGACCATTTGACCTTGCCTCCACGATTGTTAGTACGCTCTGCTATGCCAACCAAGTCGTCCTTGTTTGCCAATTCAATGACGTGGTAAGCAAGACCAGGCATATCTTTGTCACGTTTGGACAAGTTTTTTCCGCCCCACTCGTTGACAGCAAGGTGATGGTGGTAATCACCTGAAGCAATCCAACTAGCGCTTGGAATGGTAAACTTATCCGCTAGCTCTAAAACATCCTGATAGAAAGTGCTTGCTAGCTGACTATCTTTGACTGATAAATGAATATGCCCCATGCGAGTATCCTTAGCTATCACAAAAGGCTCAACCTTCAGTCCCATATCGTAAATTTCTTGAGCTGATAACTCTTCTGTGACATCAACGATGCGATCATCCTCACGAATATCCCATTCAGCAACCGGCTTGTCTCTATAAAGCTCAATACCATTGCCTTCAAGGTCTTCCAAATAAAGGGCTTCACTATAACCATGGTCAGCTGCACCGACAAATGGATAATCCAGATCAGCAATATGTTTGAAAACATCTGCTAAATCTTCGCAAGACGGTAACAAAATCGCCATATGGTAGATACCATAACTGGACTTGACCGCTTCCTCACGATTGGTCTGAATCAGATGGACCAAGGGTTTGTTTCCAGCTCCTAAAACAACTTCCCTTTCCGTTTTGGTTAGGATTCCAAGTCCAATAATCTGTGTATAAAAGGCCGTCTGACCAGCTAAGTCCTTTACATTGAGTACCACCTCTGCTAAATAAATCTTACTATTGTAGTCATATGTCATATGATTTTCTCCTGTGTTGTAATCATTTATATGACATTATTATACTTGGTTTCATTGTAATGTCAATTATTACAACCTAGAATCAAAAAAGAAACCGAATAATTTTCGATTTCTTATCATTTAAGATCTAAAAATCAAGCTCCAGTTTCTTTCCAGTTAGCCTTAGCATCCTTTAAAATACCAGCTAAAGTTTTCTTTTCGAGTTCTTTTTCCATTGCCATTTGAACATCTTCTAGGCTCTGATCCAAAATACCATGAATATTACGTCCTACTGGACACGCTGGATTAGGACTGTCATGAAAACTAAAGAGTTGCCCACTTGGACCGATGCTATCCACCGCACGATAAACCTGTAAAAGGTTAATCTCCTCTGGTGCCATGGCTAATGTCGCTCCTCCACTTCCCCTTTGAACAAAAATCAAGTCTGCTTTCTTCAGTTGTGATAAGGTTTTGCGGATAATAACTGGATTGACACCCACACTACTCGCCATTAAATCACTGGTTAGCTTAGTTTCATTTCCCTTATTTTGTGCTATGAGGGTCAAAATATGGACAGCAATGGTAAAGCGACTTGGAATTTGCATATCAAGAACCTCTCGTTAATCTTTTTCTTTTCAATCAATTATAACAAAACCAGCGTTGTAAAACAAGGAGTTACAACAACTGAAAGAGTTCCTCTTACACTAAAAAAATAGAGCCATCATAAACTCTATCCTTTTGTATTTGAAAATAAGTAACTAGACTAATAATACATAGTATTATAGTCTATTGAGGCTCTAACTTGGTCTTTTGCTTCTTGCGAAGACCTTGTCCTTCGATATGTTGTTTGATCAGGTCCACTACTTCATCATTGGTTGGTAAATCCGAGTGTTGGGCATCTTCACCTGTAACAGTGATTTCAGTATAACTTTTTGCCTGATTCTGATAGATATATTTCCCAGCGGACACACTAGCATCAGGAACCAGCTCGTCCGAATCATAGGTAATGGTTCCCGTTACCGAATAGACATGCAGGGTAGACGGAATATTCTCTTTAGCAGCTATAAAGTCTGCTAGCATGACCGATTTATTTTTAATATTGGTTTCAGTGAAATTATAGGGCGTTCCGATAGTCACCAAAGAATTTATCTTGACATCGTAGTCGCTAAGATAATTTTCAATAAAAGCCGTATAAATCAAGCCACCATTTGAATGTGCCAACCCTTTAAAATTATTGAAATTGTATTTATTCTGCAAGGCTTCAAAGGCCTGATTCATCATCTTGGCTTGTTTCTTAATATTGCTATAGCCATCGTTATTATTTTCAAATCCGATAACAATAATAGGTTCATTGTCATTTTTTCTGATATTACCCTCAAAGGTAATACGCCCATTGTTCCAAACCTTAACCTTGAGGAGGCTATGCTTGGTACCACGACGGTCTTGATTAAGCTTACGGACTAGGCCATCAAATCTATTTTCCGTAGCGGAGCTCCCTGGAATCATGATAATGGGAGACAATTTTGAATTATAGAAAATCTCTATTTCCTTGGCATTTTTCCTAGTCCAACTATAGGATGGGACGGCTAGACCAATGAGAAAGAGAGCAACAAGGATAAAGACCAACTTAGTTTTTTTATTTAGTTTCAAGGCTTTCTCCTTCCTCTTTTAGACCGTGTTGTACCTTATTAGACAGACGCACAAATGGAATAAAGATAAGAATGTCAACTCCTAAACAGAGGATACTAATAGCTAGAGCTCGTAAGCTACCCCCAGTTCCGATAAAGGCGTAAAGAAGACTTGGTGTGCCATCTGGAACTGGATAAACCGCAGCTGGCATAAGATGGATAGCCAAGGACACCGCAGCAATACCCATATTTACCATAGGTGCCAGTAGGAAAGGAACCAAATAAACTAAATTTAACAAGACTGGTATCCCCACCATAAATGGAGCCCCATAGTTAAAGAGACTAGGAAAGACACTTAGAAGACTCACCTTCTTATCCTTATAACTGGTTGATGCTAAAAGCAGAGCCACCAAGAGGGCTAGCCCTGAGCCAATACCAGCAACCATACCATAACTATGATAAAGGTTTGTTAGCGTATAAAGGTGGGGAAACCCAGTCGTCGTATGATGAGAAACAGCATATCTCAGATTTTCCAAGGCAAAACTATCCTCGGCAATGGAATTTAGGGTAAAAATCTGATTATTCCCAATCCAAGCAGAAAAAGTGTTCAAAAATCCCATCATAAAGGTTGACAACAGATGATTATCAGTTACAGTAAAGGTAGAAGTAAACTGCCTAATCGTTTGAAAAACATTAGCTTGATCTCCAATAACAAGAAGAATGTTAAGCCCAATAGCTAAAATGAGTGATAAAAAAATGGGACGAACAGTCTTTGGTTGATAAATATAGTCCTTGTCCACAATCTGATCATCACTAGCTCTTGAAAAGCGAAAAATCTGGCCAACCAGATACCCCACAAATATAGCCAAAATAATGTTGATTGAATCCGGTAAATTGATACGAGCCAAGACACCATCGTCTAGCGGTGACAGCAACAGCTCCTGCGATCCTATAATCAAGCTAACCAAAAGGGATGTCACACCAGCTATACCAGTACTTCTACCATAGTGACCAGCTGTGTATTTTCCTGCAAAATAGGTTGATAAGGGCCCTGCTAAGCCACCAAGAAAGTTGGAAAGATTAATGAGCACCTGCCCAGTTATCTTAAAGGTCGGTAACCAGTCAGAAACTGAAAACAGCTGATTGATATAGCCCATCTCCGAAAAAACAGATAGTGAAATCACCCGAATAATTCCTGAAAACAGAAAAAATGGAAAGAGCGACACCAAGGTCTTTTGAGTAATCTGGACAAAGCCACGCTCACGAAACCAGAGAAACCTCAGGATCAAATAGTTTATCATGAAAGACTCCTAGAAATTGGCAAAACTAAACTTTAAATGCAACGTTTTCTTACATTATAGCACAAAGAAAGAGGCCTAACCTTAATCCTGGGTTACACCAACTTCTCAATCTTACTTAAAATACTTTGTTATCTTTTAATACAAAAAAAATAAGTCTCCACTTTTGAGACTCATGGCCGATTATTTATTAAGCAAAAGTAGTCACATCAGAGGCGTCCAAACGAACAGACTCAAAGCCTTCTTCATCAGCTTTACCAAGGGCAATAATCAAAATAGGCACATGTCGGTCTTCATCAAGACCAAACGCTTTGGCAAGACCGTCTTTTTTATAGCCACCGATGGCATTTGTATCATATCCATAAGAGCGAGCAACGAGCATTAACTGCATAGCAGCAAGGCTAGAGTCGATATGGACAATTTCATTCATCACTTCGAAAGGAGCATTTTCATACATTGGTACAATGCTTGATAGTTGTTTCTCCTTGACCTCTTCAGGCATTTTTCCTTGGGTAACGGCCTTCCCATAGATTTCTTCTGCTCTCTCTTGGCTCTTCAAATTGGCAAAAATGAGAACCATGGCTGAGGATGTTTCATTTTGTACACCATTGTAGCTGACAAAAGGTTTCAATTTATCTTTACCTTCTTCGCTATCAACGACAACAAAGCGCCAAGGTTGCATGTTCACTGATGATGGTGCCGTAACGGTTTTATCCAAGATTTCCAACATTTCTTCACGTGGAATCTTGACAGAGGTATCAAACTTACGAATGGAACGACGGTTATATACAATATCTGAAAAATCATTACTTACTATAGGCATCTTATGTCTCCCTTTTATCATTAGACAATATTGATATAACCAAGATTATAACACAAGACTATTTTTATCAAAAACAATTACTACAAAAATGCCTAAAGATTGGTTTTCTTGAGTCCCAGACGCTTCACTTCAGATGAATAGTAAACCATGATGGTAAAGAGGCTGAGTGTGATTAGCCAGATTGACTTAATATAAATGAAGCGCATGAGAAGAGATGATATAACAGCACCAAGCACAAAACTGCCTACGACAAAGCCATAATTGACCGCCTGGCGACGATATTCTTTCTGATACTTGCTACCCTGAATAACATAATAAAGTGCCGTCAGCATCCTTCGATAATTTCCTGAAGTCATAAAAATCATAAAGGGGTGATTTTCAATCTGACTACCGGTAAAAGTCTTCATCATGACACCCACAGAAAATGCAATAATCAGAAGCTCTATTAGAGCATTTGGCCTTAAGAATGGTAAAATAGCAGTCATCACAAAAAGAGGAAGTAGACCATGAACACGCCAGTAAGCATTCTTACGATGGTCTTTAAACCACATTCCAAAAAGAAAACCTATGGAAAAGAATAGAGAAACATCGCAATATGTTATGGTACATGCTACTACTACGCCAGTCAGCAACTAACAAGAGAATATTCCCCGTCTGAGTGGCAACCAAACTATGGTAATACATATGACAAAAAACATTCCAAAGCTCCCCCCAAAAAAACTGAGCAAATTGGCCATCATACGTGTATTCTGAGGCAAAAGATTTCGAGACGCCATTACGTAACTCCCATCTATAAATAAAAAAATGATAGTTTTATTATAGCAAATCTAAAGAAACACACTAAAAAGCAACCCTGACGAGTTGCTTTTTCTATTAAAAATTAACTGTGTCAGGATCAACCTGAGTTTTGATTCCTTGAATCTTATCCAAGACTGCCATGTCTTCCTCTGACAAATTAAAGTCAAAGATATCCAAGTTGGCTTCAATATTTTTTGGTGTCACTGACTTAGGTAGTGGCAAGAAACCTTTTTGAAGGCTCCAACGTAGGGCAACTTGAGCAACAGATTTTCCATTACGTTCAGCTACTGCTTCAACATCTTCATTCCCAAAAATACTACCAGTACCTAGTGGGCTATATGCTTCAAGAAGAATGTCACGCTCTCGGCAATAGGCAACCAAATCTTCTTGGGTACAACCTGGAGCCAAGAGAATTTGATTGACATGTGGCATAATTTCAGCTGTTTCAAAAAGAGCTTCTAGATGATGTTGCATAAAGTTAGACACACCGATAGCACGTATCTTACCTTCTCTGTAGGCTTCTTCCATTGCCTTCCAAGCCCCTGCATTGCCAGCCTTCCAAGCATCATTCTCACGAAGTGCCTTTGGATTTGGCCAGTGGATGAGAAAAAGATCCAAATAATCTACACCTAATCTTTCGAGAGATTCGTCGATAGAGGCCTTAGCCAAATCGTAATCGTGCTTGTCATTCCAGAGTTTAGTCGTTAGGAAAAGATCCTCACGCGCCACATCACTATCAGCAATCGCCTTACCTACAGAAACCTCGTTACCGTAGATTTGTGCTGTATCAATATGTGTGTAACCAACCTTAAGTGCGAAACTAACGCTATTGTAGGCTACTTCCCCTTCTGGAATCTGCCAAGTCCCAAAACCAATTTTAGGAATAGCAACCCCATTTGAAAGTGTATATGTTTCCATCCTGTTCTCCTTTTCAAGTTGTAATAGAATTATCTTAAAAGATATCAGATAAAAATGCAAAGATTTACTATGAACTATAGGAAAAACTCCAAATTGTAGTTTTCTACCAGGTGGTGCTCCTATTCCTTATGATTAATCTCTATCGTCATAACCTTTTGGATGGCTTGAATGCCATGCCCAGGCACTTTCGATGATTTTTTCGATATTGTCAAATTGTGGTTTCCAACCTAGGACTGTACGAGCCTTTTCAGAGGATGCAATCAATGTATCTGGATCACCAGGACGACGACCTGCTTTCTCAGCTGGAATTTCTTTACCAGTAACCTTACGAGCTGCTTCAAGGATTTGAAGATTTGAGAATCCTGTTGAAGAGCCTAAGTTGAAGGCTGTTGACTCATTGCCCTTACGGAGATACTCCACTGCTAAGAGGTGGGCATCCGCTAAGTCGAATGGATGTACATAGTCACGAACATTGGTACCATCTGGAGTATTGTAGTCATCTCCAAAAATCATGATTTTCTCACGAACACCTTGAGCCACTTGGAGAATAATTGGCAAGAGGTGGGTTTCAGGACCATGATCCTCACCAATCGAACCATCAGGTTTGGCACCCGCCACATTAAAGTAACGAAGAGGAACATACTTGATGCCGTAGGCTTGGTCTGACCACTTCATGATAGTTTCCATCATAAGCTTACTTTCACCGTTCTGATAGTTCTATTTTACGTTTTTCTAGAATTTATGCAAGCGTTTTCTTTATTTGTTTAAAACATTTCAATTATGAAATTAAATATTCTAAAGTGATTGTTATCTAGAAATCTAACTGCTGAGATGAGAACTCAAATTAAATCAGGAATCACATTATAATCGTGTGGACTCTTTTGATTCCATTCAATGACTAAATTTAAGAAGTCATCTTTGGTTAATGACTTGTCAATATTTAAAATTGTAGAGAAAAGTAACATTTCTTTTCCTTTCAGAATCTAATATTAAACCATCTAAAATGGTAATTCTTCATCTAAAATATCTTCATTCAACATTTGCACTTTTGGAAATTTTTTCTCATAGAAATCAATTAAAAATAGTCCAACGGTCGCACATGCATTAACTACAAAATAGGCATATAAGGGTTCTGAAATCAAGTATTTTTCAGAATCCTGACCATGAAAAAGAGTATTATCACTCCTTAAATCCTCTATTGCTTTTGCAACTGTTACGAATGAGGATGAAATAGATTTCATTTGGTTTGGTAATTCAGGGCTATCTGGATTAAGTTGAAATACTTTTAATATTTCTTGAACTAACTTCTTACTATTAGCATTAGAAACAGATATATGAGCAAATCGGCTATCTGATAAAATCTCTTTAATAATACTTTCTAAAACTGAATTTGCATTCCCAACGGCATCAGCTGGATTTTTCTCAATGTTCTGAAATGCTTTTTCAAAACTAGTTGAAGCATTTTTATAGTCATCCTTTAATTTATTTCGAAAAGTTGGTATAGATGGTATAAAGTCAGGAGTTTCAATCCCCAGATCAATAGCCATTTTGATTAACACTTCAGGTTCATTTTGAGCAATATTTCCTAACGTATCAAATAATTGAATCTTGTCGTTCACGTAAACAATATCAAAGTTTGCATTTCCAAAATTATCATATAAAGTTTGGTTTAATTTCACATATTGCTCAACCTTTTTGTAGCTACTATATTTTGACCAAATCGTTTTATCTAATCTCTCAATTAACTCCATACGATAAACGGCAGAAATATCCATCCTTACTCCATTTCTTTAACTTTCTCTTCGATGAAAGCAATTTCTTCATCACTCAACCCATACTTTTTATACAATTGATAATCTATCTCAGATATAGATTTTGACCAATCAATGTCTGAATTATCCGAAAAATTCTGAAGTGGAACATAATTCCATTTTTCAGCCGGGTTGTGCTGAGTAATTTTTAAGATACCAAGTAAAGTCCTTGCAAACTTAGTCTTTATATACTTAATGCATGCTTCTGCCTCTGACTTAGCATCAAAAGAACCTATGGATAGGAAGGTCTGAGTATGTCCTGTAAAAGGGGCACCA
Organism: Streptococcus sp. FSL L8-0526; assembly: GCF_038007145.1. NCBI lineage: Bacteria > Bacillati > Bacillota > Bacilli > Lactobacillales > Streptococcaceae > Streptococcus > Streptococcus sp. FSL L8-0526. Next base: position 950,148 of record NZ_JBBOWP010000001.1, on the reverse strand, counting down.
ATTATAGGTGATGACAATGCCTCTCCTAAGATTCCACTACCATTAGACTTAGGCAAAATAACTTTATAATTTTTAAAGTTAAAAGGACCATTTATATATCTCCTGTCAACCCATTTATAAACTCTATCATTATTTTCTCGTCCAATAATTCTAACAAAGTCTCCTACCTGACTGTCATTGTTATTAATAAAAACATCAGGCAATTTCTCAAAAATATTCGTTGTAACATCAAATTCATGTCCATTGCTCAAACGACCTTTTGCAGTTGGAACATCTTTATGCATTTTTTCAGTCAGTCTATAACTGTCTGACGAGTAAATTATTTTACTAAGACTTTCAAAGTCAGGTTTCATTACAACTTTCTGAAGTATTTGATTTAATTTTTCATGAGCAGTAAATACCTCTATAGCACCAAAATATTTCTTACAGTCATGATAAGTTATTACTATACCACCTTTTATATCTGTATTAGGAAATACTTGCGAAGAATCTTGTTCATAGTAAACTACTTTCAAATGCTCATCTGCTAACATTTTTCTATTCCATGCTTTAGGTGTTTTGCCTGCATTAAATAAGAAACGAGCAGGTGTAATAAGAATAGATTTATCTGCTATCTCATAAGATAAATCCATGAAATAATTATAAATTGGACGATCACTAGTTCCCTTTAAAGACTCTTGATACGGTGGATTCCCAATCACAACATCAAATTTCACTTTATCAAAGGCCTCCTCTACTTGTTTTTTCCCTTCTTCTATACTTGATTTCAATATATCTGAGAAGTTTTCGATATAGGCTACATTAGTCTTATATTTCTTATAGCCTTTTAAAGTTCTTTCTGTAATGGTCTTAGCCATTGGTGTTTTTGCAATGGCATAGATATTATTTTCTAATATTCCACGATAGACACTTTCGGCATCAAATCGATTATCATCATTATTTTGCACATATTGATAATAGATACTCATTGCAGCATGTAAAGGATAAAGCCCTGTCTTAGCATTGATATCAATGATTTTAGTCTCTGGATGGTAGACACTATCTGTAACATCAGTATCTACCCAATGGAGATTTGGTGTAGCACCATCTGTCATTGACTCAAAATTATCATCATAGAGATTAAGTCCACCAATACCTTTTGCAATTTGCATATTAACCACGCGCCATGGTGTCAAAACAGTCTCCTTATCTGGGTTTTTAAAGCTACCAAATAAAGTTGCGACTTCTTCTGCACGTTCAATAAAATCAAGACTATCAAAAGATTTAGCTCGTTGACGAATGATTCGACCTGCTTCAATAAAGACCTCTGCATCATAATATTTGGTTATTTCTTTAAACATGCCTTTAGTGAATCCAGAAGGCATAAATTCTTTCCAAGATTCATCATCGACTTCCTTGATAAAGTCTTCGATAGTGATATCTTTACTTAAATCAACACCCATTCCGTAGATCATCATTGGAATACGGATAGAAACCCCACGTAAGATAGAAATCATCGTTTTTTGTTGTTTGCGAGCCTCTTTGAGTTTCTCCATTGCTTCTTTTTCCTCTTGACTGCGCTCATGAGGCCTCTTTTTCTTAGCTTTTTCTGCCTGGTCATATTCTTCATCAGTCAAATCACTAACGTTTATTGTCACTTTGGTAGGCGTTTTTTGTTTTTGCGTCTTACCAACGATAGCATTTAGTTTATTGAAAAGTTCTGCATCATCAGAAGTTAGTGTTAAGAGATTATCATTGTAGAGACTATCATCTTCAAAACCTGAACGTACTGCTTTGTCAGCATATACTTTTTTGATTTGAGTCAACATACGGTCAACATTAAATGGTTCCATGCCATTATCACTTTTACCTAAGATAGGCAGAAAGTTAAGCAAGTTTGCCATAGCCTGTTTTTGCTGATGGGTATTTTTCTTTCCAACACCAGAGTTTATTTGGGCTGTCTCAGCCATTACTGTTAAAGCACGATCTGGAGCAAAATCAAAAATATAACAACGTTTCTTCATCCCAAGTTTTTCATGAGAGAACGGCGTTTGAGCACGAAATGCAGCTTGCAAGTAATTCGTTGAGCTACTTGTATTTGAAAGGAACATCACCGCTGTCCATTCAGGGACATTAACACCTGTTGTCAACCTACGGACAGTTAAAGTGATTGTTTTTGTTTGTGAAGGATCATCCGTAATCGCTTGACGTACCTTTGAAAGATCATCTCCTGAAGTATCTAAGATATTATCACTCTTATCGTTTCGTACTACATTAACAATCTTATAGTCCAGCCCAAACACTGGGTGTTCTTTTAATAGCTTTTCAAAAGCATTGGCTTCTCTAACTCCCGGCATGATCCAAAGAGTATGACGGAGTTCATCACGATATTCTCTTGTTGAAAATGGATAATTAGTTTCACTATCAGGGTTAGTGATATTATCCAAAAAACGTCGGACATCTGCTTTATAAACTAATTCACCCTTATCATCTACTCTGAAAAATTCGCGGAAATTGAAGGACTTATTTTCATCGGTAAATTTTTCCTTATGTTTCATCTCAAAAGTATACATTAGTACCTCTGGAAGTTGCTCATAAGGGTTAGGTTGTTCAGGATTTTCCAAATCCCATTTCAGTTTAGCTTGTTGCTCCATCACATAGTCCCAAGTGTAGACTTGTTCAGGTTCGAACTGATCAAGCAGATTAAATGGTGTACCAGACAATTCTAGAATCTTGGTATGACCGTCTTTTACCAAAGATTTCATGACAGTATCACTAAGTTCAGTCTGTGTTCCCTCATGTGCTTCATCGATGATGACTAAATCCCAGTCTATATCCGAAAACAAAGGGAGATTGGCTTGAGCGCCATTATAACGTAAATACTGAATAGATGTGAAATAAATAAATGGTTTATCACCAGATTTTAGGGTAGTTAGTTTCTCTCCTTTATCAACTGATCTATACAAATACCCCGCTTCTGCCATTTCCATTTTTTTGTAGTCTTCAAACCATGAATCACGGACTACTGGTCTATGTGTCATGATTAAAACACGTTGAAAGCCTTCTTGTTTAATAAGCTCCAATGAGGTTAAAGTTTTACCAAAACGCATTTTGGCATTCCAAAGCATACGGTTTTTTTTCTTATAAGTCTTTTGTGTCTGTTTAACCGCAGCATCCTGTTCAGGACGTAGTGTAATTTTAACTTTTTCGGCTTTGTATGCAGCTTGAGTTTCACTGATAAATGATCGCCCATCTTTGACTGCTTTAATAGCTTCCTTAGCTGTCTCTAAATCAGTTTCAAACCACTCATTTCCTTCTAAATGCTTTGGATGACTAATACCTGAACGTCTCAAGACTTCATGAACTTCATGGTCATGGAACCACGATTTTGTTGATTTTTTATATGCTAGTTCAACCCATCCAAGCTCAAAAGGAAGGCCAGAAGTTGTCATATATTGTTTAATACGCTTAGGTGCAACACTACGTAAAAAATCACTATTAGGTGTCCAGTCTGCTTCAATATCGTCTGAGGCTACTGTACCTTCTCCGATTTTTTGAGCCCCTTCAAAAGCAGCAAATTTCCCACTTTCATTATTCACAGTCTGTACATAAATAAACTTACGTTCTGCAGTTGTATAACGCTCTTGAGCTTTAGGTTCTAAGAAATTCTCATACAAAGAGACCTTAATTTGATCATCAACATACTCAGTAACAAACCAAACTAAAATCATATAAACTTGCTTCAATGATTTTAATGCATTCTCTTTTGTTGCATCTTTAGGATTTAGTTTATGAGCTGAGCTATTTCCATGCTCTTTAATCTCAAAAAATGCATCTACGATGTCTTTGTTATTAATATGATGTTTGATGATTTGTAATTTATCATGAAGAGTAGAATGTGACGGTAATTCAATGAATGCACGATCAGCAAATAAAACTGCTGTATTTTCTGCAACCTTTCGAACTTTAGTCAACACACCCTCATAGTCCTTTTGAGTGTAGTTGTTTTCCGCCATATTAGCAGTTGAAAAAAGTTCTGCTGTATCTAAGTCTACTTTTAAAAAAATCAAAATTTGATGCCATAATTCCTTATTCTCCTAATGTAAACACCTTCTGAATGGCTACTTGCCCTATTTTACCAATGTTCAAATCTTCATCGAACTCTTCAAAGAGGCTTAATTGTCCCTCAGCCACTCTTTCCTCACCATCAATATTTTCACCAAAAAGTTCGGCAAAAGCAAATCGCTTTTCTTCAACAAGACTCGGGTGTCCTTTTACTCGCTTCCACTCGCTAAACATAATAAGTTCATTTGAATCAGGGTGACGCTTTGTCAAAGTATTTCCTCTTACAACATTCTTTTTGATTAGATAATGAGCAGATTTATAGATATCAGTCTTACTACTCAATCTCACGCCAAAAGAGTCTTCATACCAATCCAAATAATGTAAAAACATTCGAGAGCGAGCCACTTCAAGGTTATCTTCTAGAAACTCGATACCATATATTGAAGATAAGGCAAATAGGGACTTTGTTTTCCAATTCCTTTTATCATAATTTTTAGTCACAGCTGAAAGTTTTCTCTCTAGAATAGCTTCCAGAAAATTCCCATCCCCAGCAGACGGCTCTAGGAAGGTTTTATAGATATCCTCAGTTGCTTCCTTAATTCCTGGGGTATCTAACATTTTTTGTACCATCCACGACGGTGTAAATACCTCTCCATGTTTCTGTACCCTTTGTTTTGACTTAATTATTTTTTCATTCACTTAAAATCTCCCTTTAAAACGTTGCAATTACCATAATTATAGCATTTTCAGTATTTAATCGAAAACGGTAACTACATTATTGCTAAACAGTAAAAATGGTCGCCAACAGTTAGTTGGCAAGCATTTTTACTTTATGAAATTAAATATTCTAAAGCGATTGTTATCTAGAAATCTAACTGCTGAGATGAGAACCCAAATTAAATAATAACTCTAAAGGACTATCATAAAAAATACGTTTCATGATTGACTTTCACCTCTTTTTCTCCAATAAATCGTCCTTCGCTAATAGCATTTACCTTCGGCATTTGATATAATTTTTCTCAGAGGTATTTTTATTTATGAAGAAACAAGCTTTTAGTTCTGAACAGTATTTAAATCTACAACGCGACCATATTTTAGAGCGTATTAACCAGTTTGACGGTAAGCTCTACTTGGAGTTTGGTGGAAAGATGTTGGAAGATTTCCACGCTGCCCGTGTCCTTCCTGGTTATGAACCTGACAATAAAATCAAGCTCCTTCAAGAGCTTAAAGAGCAAGTCGAAGTGGTTATCGCCATCAATGCTAACAATATTGAGCACTCTAAGGCTCGTGGTGACCTTGGAATTTCTTACGATCAAGAGGTCCTTCGTCTGATTGATAAATTCAACGAGCTCAATATCTATGTAGGTTCTGTTGTTATTACGCAGTATTCAGGTCAACCTGCGGCTGACGCCTTCCATAACCAACTGGAAAAAAATGGCATCACGTCTTACATCCACTACCCTATCAAGGGCTATCCAACGGATATCAACCATATCATTTCTCCTGAAGGTATGGGAAAAAACGACTATATCAAGACTAGCCGTAACCTGATTGTCGTTACCGCACCTGGTCCTGGTTCTGGTAAATTAGCAACATGTTTGTCTAACATGTACCACGACCAAATCAATGGTATCAAATCAGGTTATGCAAAATTTGAAACCTTCCCAGTTTGGAATTTGCCGCTTTATCACCCAGTCAACTTAGCCTATGAAGCTGCTACTGCCGACCTTGATGATGTCAATATGATTGATCCCTTCCACTTGAAAACGTATGAAAAAACGACCGTAAACTACAACCGTGACATTGAGATTTTCCCAGTCCTTAAACGTATGCTTGAACGTATTCTTGGTGAGTCACCTTACGCTTCACCTACAGATATGGGTGTGAACATGGTTGGTTTTGCCATTACAGATGATCAGGCAGCAAAAGAAGCTTCAAAACAAGAAATCATCCGTCGCTACTATCAAACCGTGCTTGATTTCAAAAATGAACGTGTCCCTGAGTCTGCTGTCAAGAAGATTGAGTTGCTCATGAATGATCTTGGTATTACTCCTGAAGATCGCCAAGTGGTCGTTGCAGCGCGTGCTAAGGCTGAAGAAACAGGTGGTCCTGCCCTTGCGCTTGAGTTGCCGAATGGTCAAATCGTCACCGGTAAAAATTCGGAACTCTTTGGTCCAACAGCTGCAGCTTTGATTAATGCTATCAAGACTTCTGCAGGTATTGATAAGGATACTAAACTTATCGAGCCTGAGGTAGTTAAACCTATCCAAGGTCTGAAAATTGACCATCTGGGTAGTCGAAATCCTCAGCTACATTCCAACGAAATCCTCATCGCCTTGGCCATTACTGCTGCCAACAATGCGGATGCGGCGCGTGCCATGGAGGAACTTAGTAACCTCAAGGGGTCTGAAGCTCACTCAACTATAATCCTTACTGATGAAGATAAAAATGTTCTTCGTAAGCTTGGTATCAATGTCACATTCGATCCTTACTATCAATACGACAAATTGTACCGTAAGTGATAACTGACTATAAACATCAAAGACCTCAGTTTTAATAACTAGGGTCTTTTAAAAATGACTTTAGCTTGATAAAGAAAAAAGGGAAACTCTATCGAGTTCCCTTTTTGATAACTAATTTTTCGTCTCAACCCGTTCCTAATAAAAAGGGGTGGCCTAGCATTATTATGAAAAAATGAGTTAAAGGTATCAAACAGAGGGCTAAGCCACTCCCGATTCTAATCAGCCTACGATTTCTAACTTGAGAAAAGGTAAGCTAAAAAGCAAAACTATAGTAGATAGAACAGCAACAAGTGGTAGGTAACAACCTCCAAAAAGGTAGAGAAGCAATAGAGCTATCGCTATCAAATGATTTAGAAAATTGCTAGTAACCCGAACGGTTTGTCCATCCTCCACAGTAATAGTATTGGACTTGTAACCCAATTTACCAACACTCAATCGAGCTTTTGATGATGGTAGGGAAACAGTCACTGCTTCCACACCAGAAACCGCCCCGACAAGACTAGTGTCTACTCGAATGGGACTCTTTCTAGCCACCTTACTAGCTTCTATTGTAATACTAGCCACTAAGCATCTCCTTTTCCTACCTTCTACTTATAGTATACACTTTTTCGAAAAGCTTTCACAAGATAATCGACTATTAAATCAAGGTTCCTTTACAATTTTGTGCCTCTTCAAAAAGTATTGGATATCTTGATTACTATATCACTATCCACTTTTCCTTCAAAAAATCAATTATTTTTGACAGGAAATCCGTTCTAAGATATAATGTAACAACGTCGTTTACAACTAGTTGGTAATAATGTAAATATAGAAAAAAGGTTACATGAAATCATATAAAGGAATTCTCCTACTCACCGTAAGCATTGTTCTTACGGTCTACGTCTGGTTAGCAACCGCCATGACAAACTTCATCACTCCCGGTCTAGCTTTAACAACCTTATCATGGACTTTTATGTTGGCAACACGATCACGACTTTTAGAAAAACTCTTTAACGGAATTGAGAGAATGTACGCTATCCACAAATTTCTTGCCATCTTATCAGTTATTCTCCTTGTCTTCCACAACATCGGTATGGGGAGTCTATAGGGGTCCCGTCTAGCTGGTCAGCTAGGAAACCTTGACATTCATACTTTCTTGGCCATTGTAGTTCTGGCCTTTCTTGGTAAAAGTCTCAAATACGAGACTTGGCGTTGGCTTCATCGGTTGGTTTACTTAGCCTATATTTTTGGTCTCTCCCATGTCTATTTGATTATAGTTTTTTAATTTCATTTTCAATCTCTTGGTCTTCCCATCTTATAGCCCAAACCCCAAACAGTTTTGATAGCAGGAGTATTTGAATTTGTATACTTGGTCAACTCTTGCCTCAAAGCATGGATATGAACATTGAGTGTATTGCTATCATCCACATATTCCTCTTGCCATACTTTCTCATAAAGTTCCGTCTTTGAAAAGGCTCTCTCAGGATTGCTAGCCAATATCCATAGAAGTTCAAAGGATTTCACTGTCAATTCCAAAGATTGGTCCCCTATGTGAACCTCATGAGTCACATGGTAGATTACTAAGTCACCAAGATCGATCCGCTCTGTCTCACTTCAACGGCTAAGGCGACGTAAGATATTATTCACTCTTAAAACCAATTCGCGCAGGCTAAACGGTTTGTCTATGAAATCATATCCCCCCAAACTTAATCCATAAATCTTATCCTGCTCGCTTGTTTTAGCAGTTGTAAAGAGAAAGGGTTGATTAGGAACAATATATTGAACCTCACTGATAAAATCATAACCGTTCATATTGGGCATCATGATATCTGTGATGATGAGGTCAATAGATTTTTTTCTGAAAAGTTCTAATCCCTCCTTGCAATCATGAGCAACTAAAACATCGTATCCTGCCTGTAAAAAATAGCGGTTTTGAATATCTATCTCATCATCAACCAGCAAAATTGTCTTTTTCATCTGACGCTCCTTTGATAAAAATAGTGTTATACATGATCAGTATAACACTATTTATTCTAATATTTAAATGATTTGAATCTTAATCTTCTCGTTTGGTTGTCAAACCTAAAAGTCCAACAAGACCTGCCAAGGCTAGACCAAACATACCAAGGCCAGCTGTAGCCGTTTGAGCTTTCCCAGTATTTGGTAGTATAGGTTGCCCATCATTTTTCTTAGTCCTAGCCATGGAATTATCTGTGGAATCAGCCATTCTCATCTCTGAAACATGGGCTTCTTTCGTCATATATTTAATTTTGTTCATTGAGTCTGACGTAGAAGAAGACATAGATATCTGATCTCCTTGAGGAGTTCTGGACATCATTTCTGATCCATGAAGTCGAATCGTTACTTGATGAGTAGCAACTAGATTGCTCAAGTCTGGTTTGCTATCTTTAGAACCATACACTTTGACAGTAGCTTGGTAAGTGTGAGTGCCATTGGCACGAAGTTGGTCTAGAAGGGCTTGTCCTTCTTTGCCTGTCGTGTTACCATTCAAATCTACTTCTTAGAAATATTGGCCTTTAGCCAATCCTTTGGGGGTGTGATTGTATCTTTAGGTAAGTGGGGTTGGAATAAATATAAAACACATAAGGAACTAAAGGTAGAAGAAAAAAACGAAATAGAAACTATTAAGGAAACAAGTTCAAAGGATTATGCTGAAAATCCATTGAATGAAGCAGATAAAGATGATGAAATTGTCGATGTTATCATTGATGAAGATGGTTCAATCATTACATCGGTAGTAGCATGATAATTATTTGCCTCGTCGATCATATCTTGCACATAAACACCCAATAGTGTGTTGTAACCATTTTCATCAATATTGCTATGAAATTCAGGATTTACCCCCATGTCTTGTGATGAATCGGGAACTCCAGAATCTTGTTGTTGCGTAGGTGTTGTTGGGGCACTTCCAGCTACCGTTTTGGTGTAACTCTGAGCTGATTCACTAACAGTTGCTTGAGTAGAGCTTGAACTAGATGATGATGGTTTCGTAAAGGATGAGGTTTCCATTTTTGAGGTGTTTTTACTTGTGCTATCATCTTTAATCTCAATTAACTTCTCATATATTTTTTGCGTCAAAGCATTTTGTTGTGATGCCGTTAATGATGCTGCGACACGAATAACAACCGTTCCGTAAACATAGTGTGAACCAGGGTTGATGACAGTTGGAAGGCCATCGAAAGCACTTAAATAGTCATTTCTTTTTTTGGCATCTTCTGCAGTTTTATAGACTTCAACACACCCACCTGCATCCGTACCTTTTGCTACTAAATCAGCACCAGCAACTGGATTAGTCACTTCGTTGTCAGCGAAATAAACTGCTGCTGTATAACTTCCTTGCTTATTTAAGTCTTGGTTTGGATCATTATTTTCTGTGGCTGACTGAACATCAGTAATCGTAACAATTTCCTTAAGACGACTTTCCACAAATGTATTGGAAGGATTTGTAATTTGTTTTAACTGCTTTACACTCGTTGAATACTTCTGATTTTTATCTTTAAGTTCTTTTATCTCTGTTGTGTAGTTGATTGGTTTTTTTAGTGATTTAACTTGTTTATTGATGTCGCTTGTTTTCTTTTTGATTTTAGGAATTACTTGTTTCTTCTTTTCAACAGTTGAGACTTCGTTTTTTAACTTAACCGTCAGATTTTCGTCTAAAGGTTTATCTTTACTACTAAGTAGTTTCTTAGACGCTTTTATTGTTTCCTCTAAGCTACGGTTTTCTTTTTCAATTTTGGCTATCACTTCATTAGATGACTGTACCGCTCTTTGATGTGGTGAAATTGCAAGTACATAGTACCCTATACCAAAACAGAGTAGTACGATAAGAGAAATTACGGCACTTTTCTTTGTATTAATTCTTTTCATAAAAGAAGATTCTTTCATAGTCTATATATTTATATAATTTTCCGAAAATTCTATCTTTTTTTGATTGCGATTCACTATTTTTTGTGTATAATTATAACATATAGTAGGAAATTTATGAAAAACATTGAAGATAGTATTACCACTGCCCCTAGAACAGGGGTACTTGCAGATTTTTTTGAAAAAACTGCATTAGGCGAGTTGGGAGAGCCAAACAATACTTATTTAAGTGATATTAATTTATTTAAAAATGACGAAAAAATATTATCTTTTTATTTAAATCATAGAAAATTACAAGGACAATTTGACAAGCATTTCTACTCAAGTATTCCCTTTATATTAGAAGAAGAATGTCGCGTTGGCTCAGCATTAAAAGATTACTTAGAAAAAAGAGATGGTACATAGTATTTATATGTTCTCGGAGCCGCTGAAGGAACAATGGCTAGAACAATTGGAAATTTGAGCAATGGTAAGATAAAAACTTTATCTTGTAGCCCAACAAAAGCTAATCAGGATAATTTTTTTAGATATGGTAAGCCACTACATTCCAAATTTATCCTATCCCCTTACAATAAAATAACCAACTCAAATATCAGAGAATTATTTCCTAATTTCAATGGTTTTGACGTCATAATAGAAGATACAACATTTCAGATGTACAAGTCCAGATAGAGCTAAACAAATAAAATTTACAAAAGAAAAGCTGAAAAAAGATGGTATATTTGGTTTTATTGAGAAATTTTCCAATAAAGATATTACGGAATTTCTAAAACGAGAACATATCAAAGACTCACTTTTTAAAAATAGATTTTTCTCACAAAAAGACATTCAATTGAAAAAAAACAATGTATTAACAGATATGAATAATGGTCTTGTTACAATTGACACATTTAAAAACATTTTAGCTGACTTCTTTAAATATGCTGTTATAAACTGGAATTCTGGAAATTTCTATACAGTCTACGCATCTAATAGCAAAAATAATCTTTTAAGCTTTTTATCTAATATGACACCAGCATTAACCCCTAATTAGTTTGTACATACCGATCTTCCAGTTGCATTGCTGAACTTAAATAAAAACGAAATAAAATACAGAGTAATAAAGGAAAAATAATATGTCACTATCTACTTGGATATCATACACTATCGCTTGCATTCTACTTATTTCCCCTCCTGGACCAACAGTAACTTATCTTATAACTACTAGTATGACTCATGGGAAAAAAACTGCTTATGAAATTGTTTGGGGAAGTTTCTGGGGAGGACTTGTTTGTCTAATCCTCTCCTTTATTGGGATTGGAGCTATACTTAAAACTTCAGAAACCTTGTATGCAATTTTACGTCTACTTGGGATCGCTTATCTTATTTATTTAGGAATCAAAAGTTTTCTTGATGCTAATAAGGTAAAAGATAAAACTGAAAAAATGGTACCTCCTGAAAAAGGAGAAGCCTTTAAAAATGGATTTTTATTGATATTTTTAAATCCTAAAAACATTATTTTCTTTGCTTCGTTTTTACCTCAATTCATTAATCACAACTCTCCGTTTTTATTACAAACTACAATATTAAGTTTGACCTATCTAATTATTGGTTTAATCAACGATTATTTATATAGTTTTTTTGCTTCAAATATTGGAAACGTACTTGGAAAACATTCTGAAAAGTGGATTGCCTACATCGGTGGTGTAGCTATGATACTATCAGCTATAATCGTTGTATTTCAAAATTTTTAGTAAAATTTCAAAGGAATTATCTTAGGAATTAAGAAATTCTCCGAATTATTCATAAATCACTTTTCTACTTCATTAACTTTACTCTAATACCTAAAACTCAACCTCAAATAAATATGACAGGAAAAATTATTTTTAACACATAAACAAAAAACACTCTAAAAATGGCTCTATAATTTCTGTAGTGGGTGAAACCACTGTAGAGATTATAGAGCTTTTTGAGTGTACACAAAAAGTCCCATAAGAACTATAATGAAAAGCGACGAAACTACCATTCGGAAGAACTTATGAGACTTATTAAGAATACCACAGAATTAATCGGAATCAAAGACCAAAATATCGTTATTTCACTTGTTTTTGAAACTGACACTCATATCGAGATTCAAGCAAAACTCGATTACCCTGCACCATCATGTCCTCATTAACACATCCACCTGCATCCGTACCTTTTGCTACTAAATCAGCACCAGCAACTGGGTTAGTCACTTCGTTGTCAGCGAAATAAACTGCTGCTGTATAACTTTCCTTGAAGGAAAACGACTTCTGCTTGATAATAAATAAAATTCTTCTGATTCGCTTCTTCAATGAGTCCTACTTTTCTCAAGGTTAACATTTGATTTATACTATCATCAAATTCGGAAAGAAATGCTATCTTGGTGAGCATACCTATATCCTTTTTTGAAAAAGATTCTACACTCTTCATAGACTACTGTCAAGACTATTTCGAAAGAAGTCTAGATAGAAGCACGAACTTGTCCGATAGCCAGTGAACCGTCCTGTTTAAAGTACATCCACTGGTCATCACCTACTTGGAGGTAGCGACCGTTAGCGAGAATACCTGATTCTGGCTCATAGTAATATTTAATGCCATTTTTTCGATACTTTCCCCCTTAGATTGGCTACCATCTTCCTTGAAGTAATAGAGGTAACCATCAATGCATTGACATCCAGGGTGACAAGCCTACTGAAAAAAGAGACATAGAACTGAGGTTCCCACCCATCATGGCACTAGAGAAACCCAAGGAACCCATGGATCCCCCAAAGATATTTGCATTTTTCAAATCCACAAATGGTAGAACCAAGCGATTTCCTAAACAATAAATAAAGAGGAAAAAGATGGTCCATAACACACATTTGGTGATTATCGATTGACTATTTTTTTTACTGTTACTCCTATTTCCTGCCCTATAGACAGGCTGATGTTATGTCGTTAGAAATGAGACATAAACTAAATTGCAGCCCACTTATCCAAATAATGGATTACAGACTCTTCTTACGCATCTGGCGAATGGTCTCAGCCATCTCCTTCCAACGATCTCTTGAGTAGGTTTGCTGATTATGTTTGGTTGACTTGAGGTCCTCAAATCCTAAGATTGGTTTGTTTTCAAACCTAAAGGCATCAAGAATTTCCACTACTTTTCTACCTGGATTGATATCTAGAAGCAAGTCACTAGTACGGACCAATTCCAAATCTAGCCCATTTAAGCCCGCAATGGCTGAGTAAACCGTCACATTTGGATAGGTAATCAATTGGGCTAGTTTATCCGTCACATGCTGGCGAGAGGCAATTTTAAACTGCACCTTAGGAAGAGCCGAGATAAGATCCGTCAAATGAGGGATTTCTGAAATGTTGGTGTAGACCAAACAAGTAAATGGACGGCCCTTAGGATAAATCATGTCCTCTGAAAGTGGCAATAAAGCGGCATTTTCGGCAACCCCTGACCAATCCATTTGAGCATAGAACCACCAGACCTCACGGTAAGCTTGGCAAGCCAAAGGTAACCAGGGCTTACGGTGTGAAGTATAGTGTAAAACCTTAGGATAGTCTTGACCATTTGGCAAATGGTAACCAGATAGACTAGACTTGGTCACAGCATAGTTGTTGTCAAAAGACAACGTCAACCAGTTGTTACAAAAAACCATATTAAGAATTGACTGCTCCGCAAATGGTACCTTATCATGCCATTCGCTAGTCATGTCAATTAAGTGACGTCTCATGTTGTACTGCTTCCAATAAGCCGTATCAATCACCATGAAGCCTGCATCAAACATTGCCTGACGATCCTGACCTTGAACAGCATAGTCACGTACAGCAGCCAAAGGACGGCCTTGCAAATCAAGGGTAAAGAGGTCTTCCAGAGAACCGGTAACCACCATGTCACTGTCCAAATAAAGAGCTCGTTCCTCAGACACAAAGTCCGCCACAAAATAGCGAAGATAGCTTGCATAGTTGCTATTAGTCTTGAATTGCTTGATATGACTACTATCCACACGACAGTTAATCACTTCACTACCAAAGGCAGCCAAATGACGGTTTAGTCCTCTAAACCACTCTTGAGAGAAATCATCGTTAATCAAGTAAAAACGAATGTTACGATGATGGAAAACGATGGATTTGATAGTCGTAAGCACTTGGTCAACATAAGTATAGTTAGCCGCAAGAACAATAGCACGCTTTTTAGTCTCATAACGTTGAGGAGCTAAACTCAAGACCTGGAATTTCTCCTGAATGGAGCGGTAGGCATCAGAATCCCTGAGACCTTGCTCCTCCACATTTTTCAAGCAAGCCTTTAGCATCTGACGGTAGGTGACCATGTATTTCTCCAAAGGGAAACCATGACTAGCAACAATAGCCAAGCGTTCTTCCATGGCATAAACCAAGGTCATCATCCAGTCTTGCATCCAAGTCGCTGATGGCATCTCTGGACTCTCACGATATACATAAAGTCCCTTGTTGAGATAAACCGTACGCTCACTCATGAGATAGGCTTTAAGGTTGAAAAAGCCATCTTCTCCTGCATGTTCTTTTGGGAAAATCAAGTCATTAAACAAGGAACGTTTGTAGAGTTTCCCAGTGGCTGAGATCAGAGCAATATTGATGTTATTGGTTTCTTCAAAGAGTCCATCAATAATCTGAGCGGGTGAATAGACCCGTTCGTAATAATCTTCATCCTTGATATAACAATAAAAGAGATCTTCCGATTCCTTATAGACACTATAATTAGCTACTGCAATATCTGCCTTGTGTGCTTGAAGCGCCTTATAAAGCTCCTCCAGATAGGTTGGCTCTACCCAATCCTCAGCATCCACATAGGTGACGTAAGTTCCCTTAGCCTGACGAATACCAATATGGCGAGCATCTGAAAGCCCTCCATTATCTTTTTTAAAATAGAGGATGCGAGAATCCTTAGCGGCATATCTACGGCAAATGGCATCACTGTTGTCTGTTGATCCATAATTGATAAGGATGATTTCAAGATTTTGATAGGTCTGACTCAAGACACTGTCTAGACAGGTCTGGAGTTGATTTTCTACATTGTAAACGGGAATAATTACGGAAATTTTTTCTGTCATTTTTTATTTCCTATTTTTTCTAGCTAGTACATTTTTTATTTTCCTGTCTCAAACTTTCATAAGATAGCAAGGAACAGTCTAAGAATCTGATAAGTATTTTACGGTCACAAGATATAAGGGCCGGAAACACATTCTATACACTTTTTCCTTGATTTTATCGAGACCTAACCATGTTAAATTATAACATAGTATCACTTAGTTTTCTAATAGATTAGCTTTTTTATGAGAGTTTTTTTCAAACTAATTTCCTTTTATTTTCAGAAAAAAACTGATAGTTAGGAAGATTGAAATAAGTGGATAGAAAAAGAGATAGCTCAGATGTGAAACTATCTCTTTCTTCCTAAACTTATATTTTCAAATTCCAAAATCGAATAAATTTAACCATATTTCAAATCAAAAAATACAGTCTTTCTTATACTGCTAAAGCGATACAAAATAGACCTGCTATTCTGGTATAGTAAATTTGTAACACTCCTACCTAATAAGTTAAACTATTCATTAGAATAGGAGACGTAACATGAAACACCATCCAGACGAAACACGACAAAAAATTGTTCTACTGCACATTCAAGACGGATTGACCTGATATAATTAAGTTGTAACACCTGTGTATAGTTTGGTAAAATACATACATAATCCAAGGAGATGTTACAATGACAAACAATCGTTACGAGCCTGAGCTCAAACAAAAGGTTCTTCGCCTCTATCTGGAAGAGGGACGAACCAAGAAAAGCCTGACCGAAGAATATAATCTTGGACAAGGCACGCTGACATACTGGTTACAGCAATACCGCAAAGAATGCGATAACAGCCCAACAAAACGGGAAGAATCTGATTCATACGAAGTTGCAAAAAAGCTACGCAAAGAAATTGAAGAACTCAAAAAGGAAAATGATTTTTTAAAAAAAGCGGCAGCATTCTTTGCGAAGGAAATCGATTAGCTCAGTACCAGTTCATCCAGAAATATCAACAGACATTTGGGGTCAGATGGCTTCTTAGAAGAATGAACATCTGTCCAAATGCTTACTATAATTATCTTAAAAACAAAAAACATGCTTATCGTCAGGAAAAGGCAGAGATTCAACGTAAAATTGTTGAAATCTACCACCGCGAAAATGGAGTTCCTGGATACCGAATGATGAACGATTATCTTAAGGGTATCGGAAGCATTCGTTCAGATCTAACAATACATCATTTTATGAATGAATTGGGCTTACGTTCCATCACACGTCGAAAGAAACCAAACTATGTAAAAGGAACTGCCAATAAAATCTTTCCAAACCTTCTGAATAGGGAATTTGATGTAAAAGAACCCAATAAAATATGGTGTACTGATTTTACATATTTAACTCGTCCAGATGGAACAATGCGTTACAATTGCACGATTATAGACCTTTGCGGTCGTGAAGTGGTTGCATCATTAAACAGCAGTCATATCGATACTGAATTGGCAAAGGAAACCTTGAAAATCGCACTAGAACGTCGAAAACCAGCAAAAGGAATTATCCTGCATTCTGATCAAGGGCGTCAATTTACTGCAAAAGAATTCAATAAATTTTGTGATAAAAACTATGTCCAACAAAGTATGAGCAAAGCAGGCTGTCCATATGACAATGCCGTTATGGAAAGATTCTACAATACGCTCAAACACGAATTCTATTATCTCTACATGTTTGATTCAAATGACATTCTTGACCAAAAGCTCTATGAATTCGTTTATGGGAAATATAATCACGTAAGACCACATCGTGCAAACGGTGGACTTACACCTTATGCTGCACGATGTCGTGCAGCGTAAGAAATTTTATACACTAGTGTTACAAAAATGCTTGACTAGGTCAAAGGTAATATAAAGGATATTGATACTAATACTTGAAGAGATATATACAATAAAAGCAAACCTACTTTCATTCAAACAGGGAGCCTATATATCTGCTATAGCAGCTTCTCTAGAAGGGGGTACTGCTTTTATAACAGGAATCATTAAAAAAAGCGCTTAGGGAAAGCTATTAGTGAGTTTACAAAAGATGATTGGCTTGATATCTCTAAAGATAGTGGAATTGGAACTATAAAAGGAAGTACTCGAGGTGTTACCATCTATGCCCTAACAAATTACACAGCCACTCCTGCAGCAGTAGCAAGTTCATTGTGCACTGCTTCGTTTGGTATCGCTGAAGAAGCATACAAATTCCGTAAAAACTTAATCACAAAAGAAGAATTTTTACTAAATTCGCAAATCTTATGTATTGAAGTATCAGTTAGTGCATTATCCTCAATGCTAGGACATGCTATAATTCCAATACCTATTTTAGGAGCGGTTATCGGAAATACTATAGGAACTTTCCTATATGAAATCTCTAAAGATAATCTCACAATGAAAGAAAAATTACTAATAGAAGATTACTTAAAGGAGATACAAGAATGTGGCTATTTTTTAGAGAATGAATTTGAATTACATAACCATCAACTTCAGAGAGAAATCAAGGCTTACTATAAACTTTTAGAAAAGGCATTTTCTTCTGACTATAGCATCGCTTTTCAAGGATCTATAGAGTTAGCAGTAAGTTGTAGTATTAAGGAGGTGGAAATCCTAAAAAATGAGGAAGAGATTGATAATTACTTCACCTAACTAGAAGATTAAAGACTTAGCAAGACATTAGGTAGCTTCATATAACTTGATTAACTTTTGACATAACATCTTCAAATATGATAACAAAAATCCGTCCCCACTTTTTCACGAAGAGGACGGATTAAATATGTTATATGAGTCATCACCTTTTAAAAGTTCTACATAAGTTAGTTGTTGACGCAACTAACTTTTTTCCATTCTGATTAGAACATCTTAGGTATGAACTGCAACTGCGATTATCTGATAAAGAGTATCATATAAACCGTTTCCATCTACCCTTTATCCACAATCTTAATACGGCTACTGCCATCATGCGACTTGATGATAGCTAGTTGTTGGGCGATGCCTTCTTTCATGTCATCCACATGACTGATGACACCGACCATGCGGTTTTCACCGATTTGTTCCAGAACAGAAATGGCCTTGGTCAGGGCTTCCTTATCCAGTGAGCCAAACCCTTCATCGATGAAGAGAGCTTCAACAACGGCACCCTTGCTGGTATTTTGGACAACTTCTGAGAGGGATAGGGCAATGGCCAGTGCGGCGATAAAGGTTTCTCCTCCAGACAAGGATTTGACGGAACGCTCGCTACCTGTCAACTGGTCATAGACGTTAATGTCCAAACCAAAGTGATCACGCGCCCTGCGTCCTTCTTCCCTCAGAACAAAGGAATAGCGATTATCCGTTAAAAGACCGATGTAGTTGGCATTGGCATAATCCAAAATTTGTTGGAAATACTGACGGATAACATAGACTTCAAGATTGAGTCGCCCAGTTAGAGCTGTATTTTCTCCCTTAACCACCTTGACCAAATCACTGAGCTCTTGGTGGGCCTTGAAGGCCTCTTGGTTGCTGTCTTGAAGGGTTTTAGCCGCTTTGTAGGTAGCCGTCGCATCCTTAATCCCCTTCTCCATGACAGAAACCTGAGCGAGCTGCTTATCATAGCTTTCCTGACAATTCTGTACTGCTTGCGCTAGACTATTGAGATCTGGTTGTTCTTGATTTTGGAGAAGCTCTTGTCCCTTACGAATCTGCGCCTGTAATTCTTGTTTGAGCGTTTCATAGGTCGTTAATTTGGCCTGAAGCATAGGAATAGCTTGATTATTTACCTCAACAAGCCATAGTTCGACCTGCTCTAAGTCATTGGCGAGGGCTCCTTCAGCCTTGAGACTTTGCTCTAATTCAGCAGATAATCGCTTAACATCTTGATTTGCCTTATCTTTAGACTTAGTTATACTCTCAATCTGCCCCTTGATTCCTTTAATGTCGGCATAAAGTTGGTTATAGGCCTCGCTATTTTCCTTGACTTGCTTATTATAGAGGTTCAGCTCCTGATGAGCAAGGGAAATCCGTTCTTGATATACCTCAACAGACTCAAGTTCTGGATGAGCTTCCTGCAATTCCTCTAGGCGTTCTTGAGCTTGGTCAAGCACTGCCTTGGCCTCTTGATAGGTTTTAGCCAAATCTGTCGCTTTTTCTTGAGCCTTACCTAGCTCATCTTGATATCGGATATAATCTGTCTCTTCCTTATCATAACGTTTTTGTAACTCTTGATAATACTGCTCAACCTTCAGGAGTAGGGCTTGCCCACGGTCAGTTTCATAGTCTACCGAAAAATCAAAATCAAACCGTCCCTTAACGTGCTCTTCTAATTCTTGATAGTGCTTTTCAAGAGTTACCTTGACTTTAGCCACTTGGTCAAGCAAATCCTGACGTTTAGATGCAACTTCACTCAAGGTAGCCTGACGATTTGATAAAATAGCGACTTGCTTTTCTTTTTGAGCTTGAAGCTTCTCTACCTGATCCATGAGATTTTTCAAGGCCACTTCATCAGCCTGTGCTCCACCAACATTAGGGTGTTCCAGAGCACCACAGACCATACAAGGCTGCCCCTCCTCTAACTCTGCCTGTAGTTGGACAATCATGAGTTGACGGCGTGAAGCCAAAGTCCTTCTTAACTCCTCTTCCAATTCTTTGAGAATTTCTTGAGCTTCATCAATATCAAAAGATAACGTTTGATGACGTTTTTCGGTCTTTGTCAACTCCTTATTCAAGTCCTCTATTTCTTTCAGGTCCTGAGCCAGTTGATTCTCCACACTGTAGCCCACAATCTGGAGGAGTTTTTCAGCCTCATGTAAACTATCTAAACTAAGACGATTAGCCTCCAAGTCATACAAGGACTTGTTAAGCATCTCAATCTCTTTCCTAACCTGCTGATAGGTTTTTTTCAACTGCTTGTAGTTAGTCGTTGAACGTTTGATTTTCTCCTGTTCTTGGGCAAGACTCTGGGCATAAATAATATCCTCTTTCCAAGTTTCAAGCTCCTCTTCTTTTTGAAGAAAATCCTTAGATTGAACTGCGAGTTCCTCTTTTTTAGCCTTAACATCCTCAAACGCCTGTTGCTTTTCACTTAAGGCTTCTTGAGCAATTTCAAGGTCCTGCTCTAATTGCATCAACTGTTTCCGATACTGCTTCAAGGTCCGAATGGTTTCCTGCAGACCTTGAGCGAACTGTAATTCCTCCAGATGCACTTTTGCCTCGGCCTGTCCTTGAGCCCCCTCCTCAATTTCCAGACGGTAACGCTCCTTGGCTTGCTCCAATTCTTGAAAAATCTTTGCCAAATCTTGGGCAGTTTGCAAGCTCTTCTGCAGTTTTGCCAAATCTTCATGGGCAGCCTTCAAGATGCTTTTTTGCTCCGTAAGCCTTTCTTGACGCTGAGACAAAAACTCTTCAAGACGTGTCAATTTTTCAGAGGCTGGCGTTGACGCCAAGACAGCTAATTCTTCCTCAGACCAAACCTGACTGGCAAAGTGACTATCTAGCTGAGCCTGACGCTTATCCATATTCTTATTGCTCTGACGAAGACGCTCTTCCAAGCTCTTTTGAAAACGGTCAAAGATACCTGTCCCAAAGATTTTCTTTAAAATTTGAGTCTTAGTCTTGGAATCTTCCTTCAAGAAACGGCTAAAATCATTTTGCGGTAAGAGGATAATCTGTTTGAATTGCTCGGCATTTAGCCCCAAAATCTGCTCAATCTGGTCACTAACTTCCTTGATTTTATCCCCAAGCTTTTCAATTTCTTGACCACCAATCTTATCCACAATGACTAGAGAAGCCGTCGCTTTTTGAATGGTCGTACCACCGCCTCTCTTGGCCCTCTCTTGCTGAAGAACTCGCTCAATGCGATAAAGATGGTTCCCTTGTTGGAAATAGAAAGTCACCTTGGTCAAATCATCCTCTGGACCAGCAAAGGTTGACCGCATCTCTTCAACATTACGATCACCACTGGCCGTGGCAAACAAGGCCACTGTCATAGCGTCAAAGAGCGTACTCTTACCAGCTCCCGTGTCCCCGCAAATTAAAAAGAGGGGAGCATGGTCAAACTGAGTGAAATTAATAACTTCCTTACGATATGGTCCAAAATTGGTCAATTCTAACTGGACTGGTTTCATTGTCGACTCCTCTCAATCTCCTCAAAAACACTTTCCACAAGGGCAGTCTGTCTCTCTGATAAGACATCGCCCCCAGTTACTGTCTGGTAAAAATCAAATACGATTTCCTGGGGCGACTGCAATTCCAAATCTTTTAAGTGCTGATCAACGGTCAAGTTTTCTTCCCTAACATCACCCAGACGACTGAAAGTAATTTCTACAATGTCTGTCCCATAAACCTCTTCCAGTCGGGCACGCACATTGATACCCTCTAATTCCTTACGACTAGACAGTTGAATATCAAAGGCGAACCAAGCTTTTTGACAAGGTTGATTCTTATAAAATTTAGGTGACATCAAGGTTTCAAAAGATTCCTGTAAAACCACAATCGGACGTTTAACCTCTAGAGTATGGAAGGTCTGAGACATATCACCAGACGCATCCAATTCAAGAATATAGACACCCTTTTTTTCCTTACGCTTGGCTTCTTTGACATTAAAGGCGACTGGACTTCCTGAATATTGCACGCGCTTGGCAGGACTGGCAAAACGCGTATGGATATGCCCTAAGGCAACATAATCGAAAGACTTGAAAAGGTCACTGGTCACATTGGTAAGACCACCTACCGTATTGCTAGTTTCAGACAACATCAGTTCTCGAAGACTTTGACCATCGCTATCATCCTTCTTAGAAACCGCAAAATGCGTCACCAAGATATGTGCCTTGTTAGGATCAAAAGCTTTTTCCATATCCTTAATAATGTAGTTCAAGGCATCACCAATCCCCTGAATTTTCTTTTCCTCATCATCCTTATAGTAAATACGGGCATCAATAGGGTCGATAAAGGGAAGCAGGAAAATCTGGCAATCCTCCAACTCAATAGGCTCAAAAGCCTCCTCCAAACGTGTACTTAAATGAAGGCCCTGATGTTGAAAGAAGTCACGCCCAAAATGTAAACGTTCAGCCCCATCGTGATTACCACTAATCGCATAGACAGGAATCTGCTCCTCCAGTACCAAGCGGGCCAAGGTCTTATTAAAAAGCTTAATCGCATCCACAGGGGGCACCGCACGGTCATAGAGGTCCCCAGAAATGATAACCCCATCCACTTTTTCGCTAATAGCCAAATCCACAATTTGTTGAAAAGCCCACTCCTGCTCCTCCAACAAAGACCAGCCATTGAGGGTTCGTCCTACATGCCAATCTGACGTATGTAAAAACTTCATGACAACCTCCTCATTCATTTTGTCTTACTTCTATTGTACCTTATCAAGCTAAATACTGCTTAAAAGTTTCACAGGCTTTGATAGTTTTCCCGTTTTTTAGCTGTAAAGATCAAAAAATCTCTCCCAAGCTATCCTGTACTGACCCCAAAAAGTTAGACAATTTATGTAAGCAAAGGATTTAGCTCTGTATTGCACAGGATTGAGTCCTTTTAGTTTTACCTTAATGCATTTGTTGTTGTAGTAATCAATATAGTCTAGATTACCCTGCCTCAATTGGTTAAGTAATTTAAATACCTCTAACCAAGAAAATCAATATTATCTATTCTTTTAATTGACTTTTATAGATTCTAAGCATTATCATATAGGTTGGTACTAGTGCACATCTTGTATTTTAGGCAATAATATTTACTCATTTTTCGTTATTGTCAGTACCGATCCTTTTTAAATTTTTCACTACGAAAACCTAAAAATAATCCGAACCCTAAGGGCTCCTGACTTTACTTTATTCTAGGCCTTTTTTATCCGTAGCTTGTTAGCTGACTTGGAACTAGGCATGTAGTATTTACTATTTCCCTACTTGAGATTTTTTATAAGTCACATGCATTATTCCATCTGAACGAATGGTATGATTTTTATTTCTTTTAGAGAAACACCGGTAATAGTTAATTCCTATCTTAAATCACTTGAAATATATTTATAATGTGTTGGAGTGCTAATCAGTACCGCTTGTAGATTTTTGGAAGATACTAACACACTAATGATTTAATCCCCTTTAAAACATGAAAAGAGAAGCCTCCAAAGCTTCTCTTTTATAATTATCAAATAATGTACAACTAGATTCTTAATAACTACCTAATTTAGTGGTTCAATCATGAAGCTTAATTGATAGCTATCTGCTGAGCTAAGCAAGAATTCGTCATGAACTGGAGCACCCCATGAGTCGTCACCACCTACACCCATTTGAGCAGCAAGAACTTTAATCCATGTAGCATCAGATTCTTGCAACTCATATTGGTGACGAGCATTTTCAATTTGTTCAGTACTGTTACGCAAAGCACTGAATTCGAATGCTTTATTAAGTGCGGTGAATTTAAGACCATTATGGTTATCATCAGATACTGTGAATTCACGAGTACCATAGTGATTACCAGATTCTTGTGGCATTAGATATGGAGCAAATGTCTTTTCAACAGATGTTTCATATCGACCAAGATAGGCACCAGGAAGTTTATCACGGTAGCTTTCTTCTGCACCGTATCCATAATAGCTAAGGTTTGTAAATTGTGAACCGATAGCAAATTCTAGACCAAATTCAGGGAAGTTTGGCAAACCTGCTTTACCATCATAGTTTGCAGTAACAAAGATTCGACCCTTGTAGTCAACTTGATAAGTTACCTTAACTTCGACATCAGACAAGCCTGGCAATTCATGAACATAAGTCACTTTAACAGAATCGTCTTCGATTTGAATTTGAGTATCTGTAACTTTACTATAGTTTCCAGCAACCTTCCAGCCTGCCATTTCGAATGGATATCCAGCACCACGATCGTTGTCAGTGTAAGCACGAGTGAAGCTAAGTTTAGGACCTTTCTCAATGAATTCAACACCATTATACTTAGCAGATACTAAAGTATTTTGTGCACGTGAAAGCAAGATTGAGAAGTTTTGTCCTTGAATACCGATGTTGAAGTCGCCTTCAACAACATTCAAAGGTGCTTTAACTGGTGTTTCGGTGCTAATCTTTTCAGCAACATATTGACCACGAACAATTTCATGACCTTTAGGAGCCCATTTAGTTGCTTCCCTCAGAACACAAGCAACTTCGTAAATTTGTTCAGAATTTGAAGCCTCGACTACAAAGTTAACTGGGAATGTTGCTTCTTCACCTGGTTTAACATCAAAGTGATATTCACTTTCGCTAACTTTTCTACCATCTTCGTAAACTCTAGCTAGGAAAGTATAAGCAGAAAGATCTTCGAAGAGATTATCATTCTTGATAGTTACTGATTTTTCATCAACAGCAATCTTAATATTAGAGTAAAGATGTTTAACTGTTTGAAGTTTTGGAGTTAGGGTACGATCTGCAAAGACAATACCATTTCCACAAAATTCGTAGTCAGAAGGTCTATCATGCCAGTCACCACCATATGATAGGAATTCGCTACCATTTGGAAGTGTTTTGTAAATAGCTTGGTCAATGAAGTCCCAAATAAATCCACCTTGGTATTCTGGATATTTCTCTAAGTCAGTGTAGAGTTCCAATCCACCACCAGAGTTACCCATCATGTGCATGTATTCACATGAAATATAAGGTTTTTGAGGATTGTTAGTTAGGTTACCTGAAGCAAAGTGTTTATCACTAACGCTTGAAAGATCAACTAGTTTACCAGTTGTGAGGTATTCTTCAATATCAGCTGGTTTCGCATACATACGACTTTCGATGTCTGTAATGTAATCAAATTCACGACACCATGTAACACCTTCATAGTGAACTGGACGAGTATTGTCAACACTACGGAAGTAATCAGCCATGTCAGCAATATCTTTACCAGCATATGATTCATTACCACAAGACCAAATGATAACACTAGCATGGTTCTTATCGCGTTGGAACATGTTATTGGCACGATCCAAACAAGCAGGCAACCATTCTGGTTCACTAGCTGGGATATTCCATGAAGGTTCGCATAGACCAAGTTTTTGCCATGTACCGTGTGTTTCAAGGTTGGCTTCATCGATAACATAAAGTCCATATTCATCACACAATTCATACCAACGTGTTTGGTTAGGATAGTGTGAAGTACGAACAGCATTGATGTTATGTTGTTTCATCACTTTGATATCCCAAAGCATATCTTCTTCAGTGATACAACGTCCTGTTCTAGCGTTAAATTCGTGTCTGTTAACCCCTTTAAAGACAATTCTCTTACCATTCAAAAGCATAAGTTTATCTTTAATTTCAAAGCGTCTAAATCCAACTTTAACTGGAACGACTTCAACAACTTGGTCATCATCCAAAACATGAAGGATCAAATCGTAAAGTTTAGGACTTTCAGCACTCCAAGGTTTGATTTTAAGATTTTCAAGACTTACAGATAGTTCACCGTCACCATTAACAGATGCATCACCTTCTGTAATGATGCCTTCATAATCTGAAAGAACATATTTAATCT
Source organism: Streptococcus sp. FSL L8-0526 (assembly GCF_038007145.1). NCBI lineage: Bacteria > Bacillati > Bacillota > Bacilli > Lactobacillales > Streptococcaceae > Streptococcus > Streptococcus sp. FSL L8-0526. The sequence goes on along the minus strand of NZ_JBBOWP010000001.1, from coordinate 924,175 downwards.
TCTTGTCTTCATAATCACCAACAGTCTTCAAATCAATATCTAATTGACCTGATTTTGTTTGGTAATCATAATCTCCCTTAACAAAGAGATCTTGAACGTGAACTTTTGGAATAGCATACAAGTAAACATCTCTAAAAATACCGTAAAGTCTCCAGAAGTCTTGGTCTTCCAACCAGCTTGCTGTAGAGTAACGATAAACAGCTACCGCCAACTTGTTATCACCTTCAACAAGGTAATCACTAATTTCAAATTCACTAGGTGTAAATGAATCTTCACTGTAGCCTACAAAGTTACCATTGACCCATACAAAGATGGAAGTAGCAACCCCTTGGAATGAGATAAATACTTTTTTATCTTTTAATGCATCATTCAAGGTAAAATGTTTAACGTATGATGCAACAGCATTTGATTCTTGAGGAACTTGAGGTGGACGAAGGAATTCTTTACCATCCCAAGGATATTGGGTATTCACATATTGTGGAGAACCAAAACCTTGAAGCTCTAAATGACCTGGTACATTGATGAAATTCAAATCAGTTTCATCAAATTCTGTTTTATAAAAGTCTTTTAAAACCTGATTTGTATTCTGAGCATAGTGAATTTTCCATTTTCCATTAAGAGATTGTCTTAACTTCATCTCCCCTTCAGAAAATTCTTCAAGAGATTCAAAATACTTATGATCTGAGTGAGCATCAACAGTATTAACGCTAACAATCTTTGGATCGTTTAAATAAGTTTGAATTTTTTCAGTCATGTTCATAGATTATTCTCCTTTTTTGAAGGTAATAACTTCAGACAAGGCTTCTACCTTTTCTCCAACTTCTTGTTCAAGATGGAAAGCACTGAATTTTTCTGAATTAGTTACAGTGACAAGTACTGTGTCATCAAGACCATTTTTCTCAATAATCGGTGACCAGAACTCAAGAAGTTTTTGTCCAACTTCAACACGATCACCTTGTTCTACGTAACTAATGAATCCTTCACCTTTAAGTTTAACTGTTCCAATACCAACGTGTATGAGAACAACGACACCATCATCACTTTCAATACCAATCGCATGACGAGTAGGAAAAATTTGACGAATGGTACCACTAATTGGTGCATAGACAACTCCATCAGTAGGTTTAATGGCGAAACCTTTACCCATGCTACCTGAAGCAAAGCGTTCATCATTAACACTTGAGAGATCAACCAAATAACCAGTTATAGGGGTTACAAGAGATACGACGTTAGATTTAACTTCATTTTCAGAAGTTGCTACGCTAAAGCGATGTTCCAATTCTTCAACAATTTTAGCGTGACGTGCTTCAGTCAAAGTGATTTTACGAGCAATAATGAAGGCTCCGATGAGAATTGCTGCTGCTGGGAAACCAAACATGCTAAGCTTAAAGATAGACTGTTGATGTGTTGTAATTGTTGATGCTGAGGCACCTGTTGTCATACCGGCAGCTACGGCAATTGTAGAAACAAGCCAGTTTGACATCGCACCACTAAGTTTATCAACAAGTGGACGAACTGACAAAGTAAGTGATTCATCACGGTGTCCCAATTTCCATTGACCATATTCTACTGAGTCAGAGATAATCATGAGGATAACAAGGAACACAAGAGGTTGTGGAATAAAGAAGAGTTCAGCAGCAGTCAAGATCATTGGAAGTGATGTTCCTGCAATACTAAAGATTCCGATACCACCGAGCATTACTGCAATACAGCCATAGAACAAACGTTTACGGTTGAATTTACCAGCTAGGCTAGGGAAGAGTGAAACTGAAACCAAACCAATAACTGTATTCAATCCGTAAAGGATTGAGTATTTCCCTGAATCACCAAGGATAAATGTGAAGTAATAAAGTTGAAGAGCATTAAGTGTATTAACACCAAGACCATAGAACCAATATGCGAGAGACAACCACATCAATTGGTCGTTTTTACCAAGAACTTTAAAGACTTGTTTAAAGCTAGTTTTTTCTTTGTTATCACGAAGTTTTGACTCAACTTCACGTGTACCAATACCAACAGCAATTGATGTAATCACACCAATGAGAGCAACGATAAATGCAAACCAGAACCATCCAGATTTATCTCCAGAGCCACTATTGTTCGTCATAGAGAAGAACAAAACGATTGGCATGATGGCAACACCTACAATATTGGCACCAATCGTAGAACCAATACGGGCAAAAGTTGCCATTTTTTCACGTTCGTGACTATCAAGAGACAAGGCAGGAATCATTGACCAGAAACCGATATCTTTAATCGAGTAGAAGACATCCATTACAAGGTAGATAATTCCAAAAAGTACAAGGTACAAGAAAGGATTTGTTTTATTCAAACCACCTAAATCGGTGAAGAGAAGCAACAAGGTGATAGAACTGATGATACCACCACCAACTACCCATGGTTTGAATTTACCATACTTAGTATTAGTGTTATCAATCATATTACCGATCAATGGATCGATAAATACTTCCAAGATACGCAAAGCAGCGATAATGTTAGTAATTAATAGTACGTAGTGACTATCTTGCTTTGGATCACCTGTGTTAAACAAGTGAGTTGTCACAAACATGATAAAGTATGTTGACATGGTTGCATAGAAGACGTCGTTACCGAAAGCACCAGCTGCGTAGGATAAACGAGACTTCATCTGACCTTTAGATTTTTCCATTTCGGAAACCTCCTATTATTTGAATGCGTTTACATTATATAAAAATTGGTTTATACAGTCAATAATTTCAGTGTTTTTTACTAAACTTTTACTAATACATGGTTATCTTGATGAATTAAAGTATTGGAAGCCAATTTCATAGTTTACACTATGGCCTTTATTTAAGATAATATCTCCAAAACCTTTGTGATTAACGGCATCTGGAAGGGTTTGAGCTTCCAGAGCAATAGCTTCACGCCCTTTTGCCATTTTGCCTTTATCTCTTGCAAAGTAAATATTATCTTCGATATCATCCATCGTAAAAATGACTAAACCATTTCTGTTTGAGTAGATTTCAATACCATCTCCGCTTTCTTTGTCATGCAAAATAGCTACTTCTTTCACATGATCACAAGTTCCCCCTTCAACTACAAAGGCATCATCAAAACCATTATTTGCTTCAATTCGAGGTAGCAAGTCAGTTGTCTTTCTAAAATCATAATTCGTTTCATCTACATTAATTTTTTGTCCTGTTGGAATTGACTCATAATCCAACTCTAAACGATAGTCTGAATAGATTTGTAACTCATGACTTGATAAATCCTGTTTGTCGCTAAGATTAAAGTAAACATGGTTTGTCGGATTAAAGACTGTTGACTCTGTAACATCGAAGGCTTCAAAGAGTATTGTTAAGCGGTTATTATTGTCAAGTCTATAACTAATAGAGACTGTAACATCACCAGGAAAGCCATCTACACTTGAATAAAGTCTTCTAATAAATTTTGTCTCAACATATTCATCATTCAGGTTTGTGACATAGTTCCAATTTTGAACCTGCATTCCTTTTGGACCGCCATGTAAGCAGTTTTCTCCCTCATTCTTAGGAAGGCTATAAAGAACCATATTATGAGTATACGAAGCTTTCCCAATTCTTCCAGCAACCCTACCAATGGACTGGCAGGCACATAAATTATTCTTATAGTAATCCTCGAAATCACTGAAACCAAGTACTATATTTTTAAGAGCACCAGTTTCCGTTGGAACCAAAAACTCCTGAAGTGTAGCACCTGTTGTGAGTGTGGAAATGACAACACCATTATTATTTTCCATTGAAATTTTACTGACATCGCCTGAATCAACTTTTCCAATAATTTCGCAGCTTATTTTCATATTATTTCCTCAAAAAAACAAAGAAGTACAACAATTATATATACTCTTTATTTTTGTTTATTATTTTAATTATCCTCGATCATCGTACCCTTTTGGATGGCTAGAATGCCATGCCCAAGCACTTGCGATGATTTTTTCGATGTTATCAAATTGTGGTTTCCATCCAAGAACTGTACGTGCTTTTTCAGATGAAGCAATCAATATATCAGGATCACCAGGACGACGATCAACTTTTTCAGCTGGAATCTCTTTACCAGTTACCTTACGAGCTGCTTCAAGAATTTGAAGGTTTGAAAAACCTGTTGATGAACCTAAGTTAAAGGCTGTAGATTCATTACCTTTACGAAGATATTCAACAGCAAGGAGGTGAGCGTCCGCCAAGTCGAATGGATGCACATAGTCACGAACGTTAGTCCCGTCTGGAGTATTGTAGTCATCCCCAAAGATCATGATTTTTTCACGAACACCTTGAGCTACTTGAAGAATAATCGGTAGAAGGTGAGTTTCTGGACTGTGGTCCTCACCAATCGAACCATCAGGTTTGGCACCCGCCACATTAAAGTAACGAAGAGGGACATACTTGATGCCGTAAGCTTGGTCTGACCACTTCATAATGGTTTCCATCATCAACTTACTTTCACCATATGGGTTGATAGGATTTTGTGGTGTTGTTTCAAGAATTGGAATTTCTTCTGGAATTCCGTAAGTTGCTGCTGTTGATGAGAAGACAATGTATCTAACACCGCATTCGTTCATAACCTCAAGCAATTTAACCATTCCAGCTGTGTTGTTATCAAAATATTTGAGTGGTTTTTCCATTGATTCACCAACCAAAGAATAGGCCGCAAAGTGAATAACAGCATCAACATCAGGGTTTTCTTTGAAGACCTTTCTCATAAAATCCTGATCAGAAAGATCGCCTTGATAGAAAATAGCATCTGGATGTACGGCAGCACGGTGACCTGTTACCAAACTATCTACTACTACTACTTTTTCTTGACCTTTTTCAACTAAGCGATCAACCATGTGAGAACCGATATAACCAGCTCCACCTAATACTAAAATTGCCATTTCTTATCTCCTTTCTTCAGAAAAAACAATTAATCAGCTAAATTTACAAAATCTACAAATGCTTTAAACTGATCCAAGCCTTCACTATTAGTCTTATAAACACCTGCATCTTCTAGTACACGAGCAAAGATATCTGCAACAGATTGTCGAACAACTTCTGTCACTTCCTCAGCCGTAATATTTGGATTTTGAGCTTTGAGTTCATCTGCCCATTCTTGGTGAATTGGAGCAACTTGGTTACCTTGACCTAATAGATAATCTTCAACATCTTTAAGTTCTGTTTTCAAACGAGGTGGAAGAATGGCCAATCCCATAACTTCAATCAAACCGATGTTTTCTTTCTTAATATGTTGAACATCTTTATGTGGGTGGTAGATACCGTCTGGATGTTCTTCAGAAGTTTGATTGTCACGAAGAACCAAATCCAATTCAAATTTGCCGTCTTTTCTACGAGCAATTGGGGTAATGGTGTGGTGAGGTTGTCCATCAGACTCAGCCAAGACACCAGCTTTTTCGTCTGAATAACCACGCCAGCAATTTAAAATTTTGGTTGCAAGAGCAATAAGTCTTTCCTTATCTTCACTTCTTAAACGAAGAACTGACATAGGCCAATTAACAATACCAGTTTCAACATCAGAGTATCCATCAAAGCTAACTTTTTCTTTAATGCCTGCTACTTCCATTGGGAAGGTGTGGCGACCACCTTGATAGTGTTCGTGTGTAAGAATTGAACCACCTACAATTGGAAGATCGGCATTTGAACCTGCAAAGTAACCAGGAAATGCTTCAACAATTGATAGGAGACGACCAAACGTCAATGGACTGATGTGCATTGGTTCGTGCTTACCATAAAAGAAAATAGAATGTTCATTAAAGTAAGCATATGGTGAATATTGGAAGCCCCACTCCTTGTCTTCCATTTGGAAACGAATAACACGGTGATTACTACGTGCTGGGTGATTGATGCGACCTAGATAACCTTCATTTTCCATACAAAGTTGGCATTTTGGATAATCAGAAGCTACCGCATTTTTAGCTGCAGCGATGGCTTTTGGATCTTTTTCAGGTTTTGAAAGGTTAATCGTAATTTCCAAGTCACCGTACTTTGTTGGAGACTTATAGGCGATATTTTGAGCAATTGCCTTTACCTTAACATAATCATTGCGCTTACTGAGAGCATAAAAATCAGCGATAGCTTGTTCTGGATTAGATTTATAGGTATCCCAAAAGTTACGATTTACAACACTAGGACTTGGTGTAATCAGGTCCATGAGTTGAGCACCGATGATATCTTGTTCTTCATTAAGTTCACCTACAGAACCAGCTTTAACACCTGCTTGAAGCAACTGGTCTTTAAGGTCAATCAATTCAGAGCTATCTGTTTCAACATCAGCAACTCCTTCTCCAACCAAAGCAAAAACTTTGTTTGTCAAATAGATACGGTCCAATTCCTCATAATCACTATTTTCAATAACCTGAGTTACAAAAGTGTTTACTAAATTTTCAGCCATAATCTCTACTTCTTTCTCATTAATCAAGTACTCGTGCACCGCCAGCTACTTCAGCGATATAGAAGCTTGGTGCATAACCAACGACTTCTTCATAACGTTGACCAACTGCTTTTTTGAAATCTTCAACTTTATCTTTGTTTACAAGTGCGATGGCACATCCACCAAATCCCGCTCCTGTCATACGAGCTCCAAGAACACCTTCTTGTTCCCATGCTGTGTGTGCCAAAGTATCAAGTTCAAGACCTGTAACTTCGTAATCATGTTCCAATGATACGTGAGAAGCATTCATAAGACGACCAAAGCCTTCCAAATCTCCTGCTTCAAGAGCTTTACGGGCTTGAAGTGTACGTTGATTTTCAAGAACTGCATGGCGTGCACGTTTGATACGATTTTCATCTTTAATCAAGTAGCTGTATGCATCGAATGTCCAGAGGTCCAATTCACCAAGTGTTTGGATATCAAGTGTTTCTTGGAGTTCAGATACTGCTGTTTCACATTCAGCACGACGTTCATTGTATTTAGAATCAGCCAATTCACGACGTTTGTTAGTGTTCATGATAACAACAACATTGTCTTTAAGGTCAAGGGGTATCAAGTCATACTTTAGAGTATTTGTGTCCAAGTAAATCGCACATTGATCAGCTCCCATACCAATAGCGAATTGGTCCATGATACCAGAGTTAACGCCGATAAAGTCATTTTCAGTTTGCTTACCGATTTTAACCAAGTCAAGGCGTTCCAATTTAAGGTCATAAAGTTTTTCAGCAATAACACCAATCAACAATTCCAAAGATGATGATGATGACAAGCCTGATCCATTTGGAATGTTACCATAAATGTAAATATCCATACCTGAATCAATCGTATGCCCAGCTTCTTGCAAGAAATGAAGAACACCTTTTGGATAGTTTGTCCAGTTGTGTTCTTTTTCAAAACGAAGATTTTCAAGTGGCACTTCGATGATTCCCTTCTCTTCAAAGTTAGCTGAGAAGAAACGCAAAACTTTGTCATCACGTTTGCGGGCCGCTCCGTAAGTACCTAGGGTAATAGCTACCGGAAGGACGTTACCTCCATTGTAGTCCGTATGCTCACCAATCAAATTAATACGACCTGGAGAAAAGAAAGTATGGTCTGCTTCTAAACCAAAAACTTCTTTAAACTTTTCTCTCAATTGTTCTGCTTTCATTTATGTTTCCTCGTTAAACTTATTTTTTATAGTTATAGTGTAACCCCTTTCACATGGAAAATCAATATTTTTACTATTTTTTTAGTAAAATATAGGTAAAAAATAAAAGTTATGTTATACTGAAATATGAGGAGGATACTATGGCTACATTAGCAGATATCGCAAAATTAGCAGGTGTATCTATTTCAACTGTTTCACGTGTTCTTAATAAAGATGAAACTCTTTCCGTAACAGAGGATACTAGACATCGGATATTAACTATCGCTGATGAAATCGGATATACTAAATACAAAACAATTAATAATTCAAAAAAAGAAAAGTATCAAGTGGCAATTATTCAATGGGTTAGTGAAGAACACGAGTTAGATGACATCTACTATTATAATATTAGACTTGGTATTGAAATAAGAGCCTATGAACTAGACTACGAGATGCTTCACTTTTTCAACGACATTCCTTCAAGTCTAGGAGAGGAGGTCGTTGGTGTACTATGTATCGGAAAATTTAGTCGTGAACAAATTGCGAAACTAGAAAGACTAAAAAAGACTCTGGTCTTTGTTGATAGTGATACTCTTAATCAAGGACATCCATGTGTTACTACTGATTTTGAAAACTCCGTACAATCGGCACTCTGTTATCTTAAAGAACAAGGTTGTAATAATATAGGCCTACTCATTGGGCAAGAAAAAACAACAGATGCAACTGAAATCATCTCTGATCCTCGTTTACGTTCTTATCGGAACTACTGTATGGAAAAGGGAATCTATGACCCTCTTTTTATTCTGACTGGTGACTTCACTGTCCAATCTGGCTATGAACTTCTTGATTCTAAGATTAAGAGTGGAGCTACTTTACCTGATGCTTACTTTGCGGCTAGTGATAGTCTAGCTATTGGTGCACTCAGAGCACTTCAGGAAAATGGTATCAAGGTCCCTGACGACATTCAAATTATCTCTTTTAACGATACAACTCTAGCTAAACAAGTATATCCTCCACTTTCTAGTGTCACTGTCTATACAGAAGAAATGGGACGAACAGCTATGGATATTCTCAATAAACAATTATTAGCACCTCGAAAAATACCAACACTTACTAAACTAGGAACAAACTTAACATTAAGAAACAGTACAAAATAGGTAAATCATATCTTCACTATTTTCTACGGTTTTGAGATCATAATTACAATATTCAGATAAATGATACCTTTTACTCCAATGTCTAGTTTTTTAGAGATAACGATTTGAACCATAAACCTGAATAGGAAAATAACATACATAAATTGATTTAAACTAGAGATTTTCATAGAATAACAAATACTAAGGAAAATACTATACCTGCTCAATCTCTTTTTAAAGCACTTTAAAAGACAGTACTAACTTAAACAACAATAATCCGTCTTACTTCATCAAGAGTGAGATGGATTATTTTTTCACCATTAAAAAGTTTGAAAAGCGGCTCAATTATCTACTCACCCCAAATAGATTGAATCCCATAGTCAAACTAAGGAAATTCTCTATTTTTGAACTAAAGTTCAGTGTAAAAAGCGTACGCAAAACCACCACCTTACTGTACTGACCCCAAAAAATTAGACAATCAATTTAAGTAAAGGATTTAGTTCAGTATTGCACAGGACTGAGTCCTTTTAGTTTTACCTTAATGCATTTGTTGTTGTAATAATTAATATAGTCTACAATAGCTTATTACAATTTCTCAAGTATCTATAACGTCTTCTCATAACCATAAAATATCTCAGACTTAAGAATTTCAAAGAAGGATTCCATCATGCCATTGTCTGGACGATTCCCCTTACTTGTCATGGACAGTTGGACTCCTTTCTCTTCTAAAAATCGATGATAATACTGATGTTGATATTGCCATCCCTGGTCACTATGGAGAAAGATTATAAGCAATAAGTTCACTATTGAAACCATTTAAAACGAGTAATAAATAGAGTTTTTGGCTGCTTGTTGGAATGGCACAAATCTGTATAGCGCTTTTCCATTGTTTTAGATGCTTCGAACTGGCGTTGAATGAGATTCTCTGCTTTCTTGCCAACCTATCCCTGATATGAAGAATACTTGCGTCTACGACGAATTAGAGCGGTTAGACCAAGAACTCTCATCAGACGTTAGACCTTCTTATGGTTAACTACGAAACCACGATTCCTTAATTCATATATTTGAATTTTATCTTCATAACTCAATTTCATAATAAAAGCACCCCAAAAGTTAGATCTTCTCTGTCTAACTTTTTGGGGTGCAATTCATTTTCGCCAAAGGGAATTCTTTCATCTATTATTTGAAAATAGAACTTGTGAAACTATCTGTCTCTTGTAGGAGTTTCTTATAGACAGCTTCTTTGAGTTTCGTCGTATGACTTGTTGACACAGATTTATTCCCCTTATTTTCTGTTTTAATAGTTGCAGCATCTTTTGCTACTGCAGCTTTAAACAAGGCTAATAAACCATCATAAGAGCTTATTGTTGTACCGTCAATTGCAACTGTCGTCAAACCATGTGATGATTTGTCTTTCACTTCTTTGAAATAGGCCTTCTTGAAGTCTTCTAGTAAGTTGAACTGACCATCAGAAATCTTGCTAATGATAAAGTCGTCTCCAAGGGTGTCCTTACTAGCCGCTTTTGCTTCTTGTTTATACTTGTTAGTTGCATAACCTAGGAAGCCTTTTTCATAGCCATAGTAACCCCAGAGTCTGAAGGTGTTATGCTTGAAGGACATAGCTCCTGGAGATCCCTCACTGGTATTACCACCATAAATAGCAGACATCATAGGGACATTGACATAGGCAGAAGAGAAATCATCTGGTTTATAGACACCATTCCCAGGACCACGATTGGTCATAAAGTTATTATCTACAAGGTCATCAACAGAAGTCAAGTTAATAGCCTTTTCACTATCACTTAGAGAACGAACCTGGTCGTATTGATTTTTACTGTTACCTCGTAACTGTTTATCTACCTTCTTGAACCATGCGTTATTGAGGTCCTGATTTCCTTGACTGAGGACTGCTTCCCCTTCAAGTGAGTCAAGAAGCATGAGGGTATCGTTGTAACCCTTCATGTAACGGTCGATGGCTTCACGTGAGTTCAACTTGTTTGGATTAGTGTTGTACCATTGATTACCGTCGTTTTCTCTTTCGAAGGCCATGTTCAGTCCTAAGGCACCGTATCCACCTTGATGCCCCTGAGTAGCTGGTGATTGAAGAAGACCTTGGGCATAAGCTTCAACGTCTGTTCCTTCACGACGATCATAATCTCCAAAGTAGGCAATATGGTCATTGAGGTGGGTAGTTTCATGCGTGAGGGCCGAAGCACCATACTCACTAATCATGTTAGACATGACGTAAGTAACCTTGGCACGATTATCATATGGATTTTCATAGATAGCAGCATAGGCACCAGCCATGGCTCCATTGTCTCCATAGTACACACCAACTGGACCATAGATTTCACGAATTGGCGCATAGACTTCCGTACTGTTCTTGAATTGGCCGTAACGCTCTGGCCAACCTGGCCAACCATGACCCTAGACATAGAAACCTTCCCAGACAGGATTGACAATATCTTTGAACAACCTGTTTTTAACTTTGTCTGTAGCCAATCTATGCCAGAAATCAAGGTAGTTTGATTTGACGTTGGGCAGCTAAATCAATCTCAGATTTCAATTTTTCAAGAGTCGTATTGTACTTGTTATCTGTTCCATAAGACATGGTGTAATAGGTTGAAATCAAGAACATCTCTGTCTTATCAAGATTCAATAATGGTAGAATCATTTTTCTGTGTAGACCACGTGTTAAGTTATCTTAAGCACGATACTTGTGCTCGCCAACACCTTCATTTTGAGACGCCTTTTCTACAACGTAGACCTTATCCTTAGTGGCATCGATAAACCAATCATTCATATTGTCGATAGTCGTAAAAAGTTTTCGATTGTAGTTGAGGAAGTCGTTTAAATCCCCAGATTTAGTATATTTCGCTAGAACTTCACCGAAAGAATCATATGTTCTTGAGCCACTGATATTATTTTCCTTAGAGCCAATTTCAATTAATATGATGTAATTTTAACAATATCTGTTATACTATCTTTAGTTAAGTTTCTTCACTTATGGAGATAGAAGGTTTCATATTTGAGAACAGAATAGAATCATTCGATACAGGCTAGATTAGTTTCTACTGAATATGCTTTTTTTGACCATAACAAAACACTCCTGTTTCTAGTTTACCAGAATTCAACAAGAGTGTTTTCTTGTGTCTCATTTTATAGGTGCAGTGCCTTCAATCGCTGGCCTATCTGGTGGCCAAAAAGGAAAACTACTCCTACTGCACATCGTCATAGAAAGCCCTCAACTCTTGATCTTAGATGAACCAACCAGAAATTTTTCACCCACCTCACAACCCCAAGTCCGACAGCTCTTCGAGAACTATCCAGGTGCACTTCTTACAGTATTACATGATGTCAACTACCTCAGACAAGTTTGTCAAAAAATATATCGCCTGGACGCACACGGTTTAGAAGAAGTTGAGATTTAAGAGATCAAATCTATCGTTTTTACAAGAGAAAACTCAAAAGAAACCTTTTACATATTAATCAATTTCAAGACCGCCAGTATAAAGTCGGTAGTAGATACCACCTTGTTTCATAAGGGTATCATGGTCACCACGTTCAATGATACGTCCATGATCCATAACCATGATAACGTCAGAGTTAACGATGGTTGAAAGACGGTGGGCGATAACGAAGACCGTACGTCCTTCCATAAGCCGGTCCATCCCCTCTTGTACCATTTTTTCAGTACGAGAGTCAATCGAAGATGTTGCTTCATCAAGGATGAGAACCGGTGCATTGGCAAGGGCAGCACGCGCAATGGCAATCAGCTGACGTTGTCCATTAGACAAGCCTGCCCCATCATCTGTAAGAACAGTATCGTAACCATTGTCCAAATGTTGCACAAAAGAATCCACGTTAGCAATACGAGCAGCTTCAAGAATTTCCTCGCGAGTCGCATCCGCACGGCCGTAGGCAATATTTTCAGCGATAGTCCTTGTGAAGAGATGCGTATCTTGAAGTACGATACCAAGTGATCGACGAAGAGAATCTTTTTTAATCAGTTTCACATCGATGCCATCATAAGTAATCACACCAGATTGGATGTCGTAGAAACGATTAATCAAGTTGGTAATTGTCGTCTTACCTGCACCTGTCGCACCGACAAAGGCAACCTTTTCCCCCTTGTCTGCATGGAGATTAATGTCATGAAGGATTTGTTTCTTACCATCGTAAGAGAAGTCAACATCTTGGAAGACTATATTTCCGACCAATTCGATCAATTTATAGTTGCCATTTGGACGGGGGTGTTTCCAAGCCCAAAGATTGGTATTCTTGTCTGTCATAACCATTTGACCATCTACCAATTCGTAGTTGACCAAAGTGACCTTACCTTGGTCAACTTCTTCTGCTTCATCCAAAAGGTCAAAGATACGGTCTGCACCAGCAAGCGCCATAAGAACAAAGTTAAGTTGTTGAGACACCTGAGTAATAGGACCATTGAAAGAACGATTCAATTGTAGGAAGGCCATGAGACCACCGATAGTCAAACTACCGACACCATTTAGAGCAAATACCCCACCAACCAAGGCAGTCAAAACAAAGGAAACATTTCCTAAGTTCCCAAGAATGGGCATGAGAACATTGGTATAGCGATTGGCCAAGTATGATGATTCGAAGAGCTGTTCATTAATCTTATCAAAGTCAGCCATACTTTCTTCTTCATGAACAAAAGCCTTGACTACCTTTTGACCAGACATCATTTCTTCGATAAAACCATTCTCAATCCCTAGATTCTTTTGTTGTTCACCGAAGTATCGACCAGATTTAGCTGATATATTTTTGATGACCATAAACATGATACCTACCATGATTAGAACCACGATAAAGAGGAGGGGACTGACCGTAAGCATGGTCACCGTCACACCAATAATGGTAATGGTCGTTTGTAGCAACTGTGGAATAGATTGTTCGACAGCCTGACGAAGAGCATCAATGTCGTTGGTATAGATCGACATGATATCCCCATGTTGGTGAGTGTCAAAATAGCGAACCGGAAGCTTTTGCATGTGAGCAAAGAGCTGATTACGAAGGGAACGTAGGGAATCTTGCGAAATCGTTGCCATGAGGAGAGAAGCCACATAGTTGGCAACCACACCGATAAGGCAGAAGACAGCCACTGAAGTCAAGAAACGTAACAGTGGCCCAAAGTCATGGCTACCAGATTTGAGCATGGGTTGAACGTAAACGTCAACCAAAGACTGAATTGAAGCCGTTAAATTGACCGTTGCCAAAGAAGACACAACAATGAGGACAAAGGAGATACTAAGTGAAAGCTTGTAGTCTTGCCACAAAAAGCGTAGCAGTCGTGCTAGTGAGCCCCAGCTGGCTTTTTTATTATTCTGCATCTGCTACCCCTTTTCCTTGTGTTTGCATCTTGTAAATGTCACGATAGATGGCATTATTAGCCAACAAGTCATCATGAGTACCAATAGCATCGATATAGCCATCATTCATAACAATGATACGGTCCGCATCTTGGATAGATGAAATCCGTTGACTGATGATGATTTTAGTCGTGTTCTTAAGACTTGAAGCAATACCTTGACGGATCAAACTATCTGTCTTGGTATCGACTGCCGATGTCGAATCATCCAGAATCAGGATTTTCGGATTCATGAGGAGGGCACGTGCGATACAAAGACGTTGACGTTGTCCCCCTGAGACATTGGCCCCACCACGTTCAATCTTAGTGTCATAGCCATCCTTAAACTCTTGAATAAATTCATCGGCTTGGGCAATCTTACAAGCTTCAATGATTTCTTCATCAGTCGCTTGTTTGTTGCCCCAACGCATATTTTCCTTAATGGTGCCTGAAAAAAGGATATTGGTTTGAAGAACCAATGCAACTTGCTTACGTAAGCTATCCAAATCGTAGTCCTTAACATTGTGGCCAGCAACCTTCACTTGACCAGCTTCCACATCGTAAAAACGAGGAATCAGCTGAACCAAACTAGATTTTCCTGAACCCGTTCCACCAAGGATTCCGACAACCTCACCAGACTTAATATCAAGCGTAATATCTTTGAGGACAGGGGTCTTGTCACCATTTTTATCCGTATATGAGAAGTCCACATGGTCAAAGCTGATTGAACCATCTGTAACTTCTGTCAAACCATTTTCAGGTGAAACGATGGTTGCTTCAGTGCTAAGAACTTCATCAATACGTTCTACAGAAGCCATAGAAATAGACAACATGACAAAAATCATCATGAACATCATGAGTGAGATAAGGATAGTCATGGTGTAACTGAACATGGAGGACAATTCACCTATAGATAGGTTGCCAACAACGATAAGGTGGGCCCCAAGCCAAAAAATCATAAGGAAAGAGGCATACATTGACAACATCATGGCTGGGTTAGACATGACAACCACACGAATAGCACGCATAAACATTTGATAAATGCGACGTGAAGCCTTTTTGAATTTGTCAGTCTCTTCCTGCTCCTTAACATAGGATTTCACCACACGAATATTGGTGATATTTTCCTTGATGCTGTTGTTGAGATTATCATAAGCCTCAAACACTTGAGTAAAGAGGGGGTGTGCGATTTTGGTAATAATGGCCAAAACCACACCAAGGAAGAGTGTTACGCCAACGAAAATCCAAGCCATCTGAGCATTAATAAGGAAACTAGCAGTAATGGCGAAAATCAGGTTGAGTGGTGCACGCACACAGATTCGGATAATCATTTGATAAGAGTTCTGAATGTTGGTAACATCAGTCATCATACGCGTTACCAGACCACCAGCTGAGAACTTATCAAGGTTTTCAAAAGAGAAAGTTTGAACCTTCTTGAAAATGGCCTGACGTAGATTCTTAGCAAACCCAGCAGAAGCAACGGCCGCATAGCGAGCCGACTGCATACCACAGAATAAGGATAGAAAGGCGCAAACCAACATAAGACCACCATAGAACCAAATGTTAGACATGTTGGATTGTTGGACACCTTTGTCCAAAAGATTAGCCATGACAAAGGGAATAGAAATCTCGAACATGACTTCTAGCGCCACAAAGAGGGACGCTAGAAGTGAGGGTTTCTTGTATTCCTTTATCTGGGCGATAAGAGTTTGAAACATAATTATCTCCGTTTTAGTTGTTTTTCTTTTATTTTTTGATATTATTCTTAAGTGGCTTCGGACGCTAGCAGCTTCCGTCGAAATCTCATAGCTAAGTTTTGATCCTCAGTCTCAAAACTTCCGTGTTATAGAAGTCTTTTGACTTCTATAACTACTACCACGGTGAAAAATATCGCCTACTCTGTGCAGAGCGTGTTTCATTCAGTGATAGATAAAGCGAGTTCTCCAAGTCATCACAGTGAAAGTATCGCTGGGCGAACAGGGTGACTTATGAGATTATTACTTTGTTCTCAAGAACAGGGTGACTTATGAGATTATTACTTTGTTCTCAACAAGACCTAGACTATTGGTTAACTACTGCCACTATGAAAAAAATGTCTGCTCTATTCAAAGGAAACATTTAAAATATCCAGCTAAATGCTCATATTTTATCTATAAAAGAACGGTTATACCCTTTTGAAGGCATACAAAAGTCCCTGAGGGCATTACCCTAGGGATTCTTTCGTTCTCATATATACTTCACTAGTATAGGCTAATTTGATTTAAATTGCAAGTAAAATTTTATGTAACTGAGAATTGTTCTAATTTCCGAATATTTTGATTGAAATCTGTTCATTTTTCACAAACTCATTCAAAATATTCGGAAATTCCTCTTAACCGTAGCAGAAATTTGTTTTCTGTTCCTATTTATAATAGACTATCACTAACATTAGATGAAAAGGTGATTCTATGACATTAAACCAACTGCTTCAAAAACTGGAAGCTACCAGCCCTATTCTCCAAGCTAATTTTGGAATCGAGCGCGAGAGTCTACGTGTCGATAGGCAAGGACAACTGGTGCATACACCTCACCCATCCTGTCTAGGAGCTCGTAGTTTCCACCCCTATATTCAGACTGATTTTTGCGAGTTTCAGATGGAACTCATCACACCAGTTGCCAAATCTACTACTGAGGCTCGCCGATTTCTGGGAGCTATTACTGATGTAGCTGGCCGCTCTATTGCTACAGACGAGGTTCTCTGGCCTTTGTCCATGCCACCTCGTCTAAAGGCAGAGGAGATTCAAGTTGCTCAACTGGAAAATGACTTCGAACGCCATTATCGTAACTATTTGGCTGAAAAATACGGAACTAAACTACAAGCTATCTCAGGTATCCACTATAATATGGAACTGGGTAAAGATTTAGTTGAGGCCTTGTTCCAAGAAAGTGATCAGACCGATATGATTGCCTTCAAAAACGCCCTCTATCTTAAGCTGGCTCAGAACTACTTGCGCTACCGTTGGGTGATTACCTATCTCTTTGGGGCCTCACCCATCGCCGAACAAGGTTTCTTTGACCAGGAAGTTCCAGAACCTGTGCGTTCCTTCCGTAACAGTGACCACGGCTATGTCAATAAGGAAGAGATTCAAGTATCCTTTGCAAGTCTAGAAGATTATGTCTCAGCCATTGAAACCTATATCGAACAAGGAGATTTGATTGCAGAGAAAGAATTTTACTCAGCTGTTCGTTTCCGTGGACAAAAGGTTAATTGTTCCTTCCTTGACAAGGGAATCACCTACCTAGAGTTCCGTAATTTCGACCTTAACCCTTTTGAGCGTATCGGTATTAGTCAGACTACTATGGACACTGTGCACTTACTCATTTTAGCCTTCCTTTGGCTTGATAGCCCTGAAAATGTCGACCAAGCTCTTGCACAAGGCCACGCGCTAAATGAGAAAATTGCCCTCTCTCATCCTCTAGAACCTCTACCTTCGGAGGCTAAAACTCAGGACATTGTAACTGCCCTAGACCAACTGGTGCAACACTTTGGACTTGGTGACTATCATCAAGATCTGGTTAAACAAGTTAAGGCAGCCTTTGCGGATCCAAATCAAACGCTCTCTGCCCAGCTCTTACCCTATATCAAAGACAAATCTCTAGCCGAATTTGCTTTAAACAAGGCTCTTGCCTATCATGATTACGACTGGACTGCCCACTATGCTCTCAAGGGCTATGAAGAGATGGAACTCTCCACCCAGATGTTGCTCTTTGATGCCATCCAAAAGGGGATTCACTTTGAAATATTGGATGAGCAAGATCAATTCCTAAAACTTTGGCACCAAGACCATGTTGAATACGTCAAAAACGGTAACATGACCTCAAAAGACAACTACGTGGTTCCCCTTGCTATGGCTAATAAGACCGTAACCAAGAAGATTCTAGCAGATGCTGGCTTTCCAGTTCCTTCAGGAGACGAATTTACCAGTCTTGAGGAAGGACTTGCCTACTACCCTCTTATCAAGGATAAGCAAATTGTTGTCAAACCCAAGTCAACTAACTTTGGTCTGGGAATTTCCATTTTCCAAGAACCTGCCAGTCTTGACAACTATCAAAAAGCCCTTGAAATTGCTTTCGCAGAAGATACCTCTGTCCTTGTTGAAGAATTTATTCCAGGAACCGAATACCGTTTCTTCATCTTGGATGGGCGTTGTGAGGCTGTGCTTCTGCGTGTCGCTGCCAATGTTATTGGTGATGGCAAACACACCATTCGTGAACTAGTCGCTCAGAAAAATGCTAATCCATTGCGTGGCCGTGATCACCGGTCACCTCTGGAAATCATTGAGCTAGGAGACATCGAACAACTAATGTTAGCTCAACAGGGTTATACACCTGATGATATTCTCCCAGAAGGAAAAAAGGTCAATCTGCGTCGTAATTCCAACATCTCTACAGGTGGTGACTCTATTGATGTCACTGAGACCATGGATTCCTCTTACCAAGAATTAGCCGCAGCCATGGCAACTAGCATGGGCGCCTGGGCTTGCGGGGTTGATCTGATAATTCCAGATGAAACTCAAATTGCCACCAAGGAAAATCCTCATTGCACCTGCATTGAGCTCAACTTTAACCCTTCGATGTATATGCACACCTACTGTGCTGAGGGTCCTGGCCAAGCTATCACTACTAAAATCCTAGATAAACTTTTTCCAGAAATAGTGGCTGGTCAAACTTAATAGCTGTAACTTTAGGAACCTAAAAGCACCTTTATTATGGCTCTATAATTTCTGTAGTGGGTAAAACCACTGTAGAGATTATAGAGCTTTTTGAATGTAGACAATATGACTTTCAAAAACCTTCTAAAAACCCTCTTCTCGAACAAGCGGGAATGCCGACACTACTACGTCTTAAAAAGCGTCGCTTCCAGTGTAAAAATTGTAGGAGAATCACGGTGGCTAAGACATCAATCGTTGAGAAAAATTGCCAAATCTCAAATCTAGTCCGTCAAAAGGTCTCACAACTCCTAACTGAGAAGATGTCACTAACGGATATTGCCAGAAGACTTCGTGTGTCGACATCCACTGTCTATCGTAAGCTTGATCAGTTTTCTTTCAAGGAACATTTTGATAAACTCCCAAGGGTTATGTCCTGGGATGAGTTTGGTTTCAAGAAAGGTGAACTCGCTTTTGTTGAAACCAAACTCATAACTATCCTTGATAATCACCGTCAAACTACTATACGAAACTACTTTTTGAAGTATCCATTGGAAATCCGACAACAGGTACAATTTATCACGATGGATATGTCTGGAGCTTATATTCCACTGGCTCGCAAACTCTTTCCTAACACCAAAATCGTTCCTGATCGATTTCACATTATCCAGCACCTTGAACGTGCCTTTTTAAAGACAAGAATTGCCATTATGAACCAGTTTAATAAGAATTCACTACCTTATTGAGATTTAAAAAATCACTGGCGACTTTTTCAAAAGGACAGTCGTAAGCTATCTCTCAACTCCTTCTATTCAAAGACCTTCAGACAAACTTTAGTACCACATGAAATCATTGAGAAGACATTGGTCTTTTCAGAAGAGATCGCTAATGCCTACAAACTTTATCAGCTTTTACTTTTTCACTATCAGGAAAAAAGAGTAGATGAGTTTTTTGAGCTCATTCAAGAAAACTTAAACGTCGTCAATCATTACTTTCAAACTGTCTTTAGGACTTTTCTTAGACACAAGAAATCCATCAAGAATGTGCTAGAAACAGACTATTCAAACGCAAAACTCGAAGCGACTAACAAGTTGATTAAAGACATCAAACGGTTGGGCTTTGGTTTTAGAAACTTCATCAACTTTAAGAAACGTGTCTTCATCACTCTGAACATACAAAAAGAGAAAACCTATCCGGTCCTCTCTAGATGTTAGCTTTTCGTAACCCACTACAGTTGACAAGGAGCCGAAAATTTGCGCCGAAACAGTTATCTCACATCCTTTTATTATATTTAAAACATGTGTAAATGGTGGGTAGTACTTTTCCCATCATCACTCTTGAGTCATCAAAACCTTACGTGGCTTAGTGCCTTCAGCAGGTCCAATCACTCTGGCTTCTTCTAGTTCTTCCATCAAGCGAGTAGCACGGTTAAATCCGACCGACAGACGACGCTGAAGCATGGAAGCGCTAGCTTTTTGTGTTTCCAATACCAATGCTTTCGCTTCTTCGAAGAGAGGATCTCCTTCCAAGCTACCACTATTAGTGGATGAACCACTACCAAAATCATTCTCTGAAACTTCACCAGGATCAAAGCTCTCGTCATAGTTAGCTGAAGCCTGCCCCTTAATAAAGGTCACAATACGTTCCACGTCATCATCTGAAATGAAGGACCCTTGCAAACGAACAGGATGATTCTCATCAATCGGTTTGAAAAGCATATCCCCGCGTCCAAGTAGTTTTTCTGCCCCATTTTCATCTAAAATGGTACGACTATCTGTTCCAGAAGACACAGCAAAGGCCACACGAGATGGCACATTGGCCTTAATCAAGCCAGAGATAACATCAACTGATGGACGTTGGGTTGCAAGAATCATGTGAATTCCAGCCGCGCGTGCCTTTTGTCCCAGACGGATGATGGCATCTTCCACTTCCTTACTGGCCACCATCATCAAGTCAGCCAACTCATCAACGATAATCACAATCAAAGGCAAGGGAATCTGTTTCTCTTGCGACTTGGCATTCCAGTCCTCAACCTTGGAATTATAGCCTGCGATGTTACGCACGCCAAACTTACTAAAAAGTTCGTAACGATTTTCCATCTCATCAACTACTTTTTGAAGAGCCTTGGCGGCCTTACGTGGATTGGTCACCACAGGAATAAGGAGATGAGGAATATCGTTGTAAACAGAAAGTTCAACCATCTTAGGATCGATCATGAGGAACTTAACCTGGTCTGGGCGAGCCTTCATCAGAATACTAGAGATGATTCCATTAACCGCAACAGATTTACCAGAACCAGTTGATCCAGCCACTAACAAGTGAGGCATACGACCTAGGTCAAAGCTACGAGCCGAACCATCAACCGCCTTACCAAGAGGAACTTCCAAGAGCTTATTAGGATCCGTCTTAGACTGTTCCCAAAGTTCACGGAAAGAAACTGTTGCTATCTCGGAATTAGGCACTTCGATACCAACCAAAGATTTTCCAGGTATAGGTGCCTCAATACGGACATCTTTTGCAGCAAGAGCCAGAGCCAAGTCATCTGCTAAATTAGAGATACGATTGACTCGGACCCCAACAGCAGGCTTGACCTCATACTTGGTTACAGACGGTCCAATCTCAGCCCGCTCAATCTTGACATCAATGTTGAAACTTTTGAAAGTATCTTCTAAGATTCGAATATTCTTACGAACAATGTTTTTCTCTTTAGACTGACTCTTTGGTTTATCAGGTGCAAAGAGATCTATATCAGGAAGTTTATACTGTAGGAGTTCCTTCGGTGTAAAATCAACCTCAACAGGAGCATCATCTCCCTCAACCACCATAGATGGTGGGAATTCTTCGGTTGGCAATTCCTCCGGATAGGGAATATAACTATCTTGGAAATCCTCACGATCCCCTGGAGGCGGATTATCATAATAATCCTCAGAGGCATAATCACTGATTTCAGGTTCAAAAATCTCGGCTTCTTGTGGTAACTCTTCTGCAGCATCGTCCAAGATTTCACCCGTCTCCTCGTCGACAATCAAATCGGCCAGACGCTCTTTCTCGGCACGTTCTTGCGCTTCACGCTCTTTCTGAGCCTGACGTTTCGCCTTCTTCTCCAGACGTTTGGCCGTTCGTTCCAAATGCTTCTCGGCACCTCTCTGCCAGATGCCTTTTGCATAATCCATGATATCTAAAACATCCCAAGGACTAAAAATGAAAGCACCCAATAGAATAATTAAGCCCCCAATCAAGAAGCTACCAATATTTGAAAAGAGGAAGGAAATAGGCTTGTACAAGAGTGCACCCAACATACCACCACCCGCAAAACGAGCCACCTGAACACTCACCAAATCCCCAAAAAGCAAATCCTTAGTCCCCGGAAAAATATCCAGCCCATCCATGCGTTCTAGACTAAAGAGAAAGGCATGAAACTCGAGTAGAAGACCTGCAAAGACCATCCAAAATCCAGTCACGTAGTTACTATGTTTCCGTAACCATTTAAAACCAAAGAGATAGATATAGATGGCAAAAATCAAGGGATAAGCCATACTCCCCACGAACACTCGAAAGAGATTATATAGCGTAATCCCAAAGAAACCTAATCGAAAAACTGGGAAAATTAAGACAAAGGCAAAAAAGAAGGTCCATAGCATTCGCTTAATCGCCTTCTGTCTGTCTAATTCTGCTTTTGTGAGACGCTTCTTACCACTCTTAGAAGCCGCCCCTTTTTTCATTTTTTTCGTTGTAGCCATAAATGTATTATACCATGTTTTTAGACACGAAAAAAGAGAGACGAGTCTCTCTTAAGATTGAAGACAAGGTCATCTTTTGAGACTTTCCTAAGGTAATAGTAGAAAATCTCCTTGTTCGCCCACTTCGAGTGACTTATCTCTTCTTTTTTTAATTATTCTTCAATTAATGATGTTGAGTGAACCGGACGATTCTTACCGTCTGGTTCAATATATTGAATAGCTTGGTTGATAGCAATAGGAGCTTCACCCATGCCAACCGCAATCAAATCAATCTTACCATCATATTCTGCCGCACCACCAATAGCATAGACACCTTCTTGTGAAGTTTCAAACTGAGCATTAACAGTAATACTAGAACGTTTGTAGTCGACATTCCAGTTACGAAGGTTCTTATTATTAGTAGAGAAACCAAAGCTAACAATGAGGGCATCGATTGGCAATTCTACAACTTCATCCGACTTCACTCTCTGAACAGTCAAGCTTTGAGCATGACCATTTTCACCCTTAATTTTGAGGGGGACATAAGGTGTCATCACATTAACTGATGATTGATAAAGAAGCTCCACACTATGCTCATGGGCACGAAAGGCATCACGACGGTGAATCAAGGTCACACTCTCAGCAATACCATCCAAGTGATTGGCCCAGTCAACAGCTGAATCACCGCCACCAGCAATCACAACCTTCTTGCCAGCAAATTGGTCCAGACTATGCACATTATATAACAAGTTATTGTTCGCAAAATCTTCTTCATTGTCCACACCTAAAGGACGTGGAGCAAAAGCACCATTTCCACAAGCAATGACGATAGCCTTGGACAAGTGTTGACCCTTGCTAGTAGCGATTGTGAAGATACCATCTGTTTTTTCAAAAGTTTGAACTTCCTCTTTTAAGTGAATGCTGACACGATCTTCAAAACGCTTAAGCTGGATCAAGAGATTTTTTGTCAATTCGGCACCTGTCGTCTGAGGAAAGGCTGGGATATCATAGATTTTCTTTTCTGGGTAGAGAATGGCAGGCTGACCACCAAGCTCTGACAAACTCTCGATAATATTTACAGTCATACCACGTAGGCCGGCATAAAAGGCGGCCCAAAGGCCGACTGGTCCACCACCGATAATAGTAATATCGTATATCTTTTCTTCTGACATTTTATTTTCCTTCTGATTTTATCTCTTCTAAAATCTGACGTTCTTCGTCTGTAAAGTCATAGTTTTCCAAGAGGTCAGGTCTACGCTTCAAAGTCTTTCGCAAGCTCTGCTCCATACGCCAACGTCGAATATTAACATGATGACCCGACAAGAGTACGTCCGGCACCTTCATGCCACGAAATTCAGCTGGGCGAGTATACTGTGGGAACTCCAAAAGACCTGATGAGAAACTATCATCCTTGTGACTCGCTTCCTTTCCTAAAACCTCAGGAATCAAGCGGACAGTGGCATCTACAATAGTCATAGCGACTAGCTCTCCACCAGTCAAGACAAAGTCTCCTAGTGATATTTCGTCAGTTACTAAAGTTTTGATACGCTCATCATAGCCCTCATAATGGCCACAGATAAAAACTAATTCCTCTTCTTGCGCCAATTCCTCAGCATAGGTCTGATTGAAGGTACGACCTGCAGGATCTAGGAGAATAACGCGAGGCTTAGTCACATTTAATTTATCAAAGGTATCAAAAATTGGCTGAGCACGTAACAACATGCCTTGTCCACCACCATAGGGTTCATCATCTACATGACGTGCCTTCTCCGCATTGTCACGGAAATTGTGATAGTTGATTTCTAGGATGCCCTTGTCCTTTGCCTTACCAACAATGGAGTGTTCCAAAGGAGCAAACATATCTGGAAATAGAGTCAAGATATCAATCTTCATCGTCTAATCCTTCCATGAGCTCAACCTCAATACGACCCGCTGCAACGTCAACATCAAGAACCACTGGTGGAATATATGGCAAGAGCAGGTCTTTTTTCCCTTTACGTTTCACTACCCAAACATCATTAGCACCCGGTTGGAGAATCTCTTTAACCTGACCGATTAGCGTATTACCCTCATAGACATCAAGACCAATGATTTCATGATAGTAAAATTCACCATCATCAAGATCTGTTAGATTTTCCTCAGCAATCTTTAGGCTACAGCCCTTATACTTTTCTACATCATTGATATGGTAAAGACCTTTAAACTTAACGATATCAAAGTTCTTATGCTTACGGTGACTCGCAACCTCAACATCCATGATGTAATTATCTTTGTCATCAAAAAGAGCTAGTACACTCTTCTTCTTAAAACGTTCGTCCGCAAAATCTGTTACAGACAAAACACGAAGTTCACCCTGCAATCCCTGTGTATTTACAATCTTTCCAACGTTATAATATGTCATTTAACTTCCTTATTATTATTTCTTATTAAAATCGAACTATGAGTCAACGAATTATCAAGTAGCCCATGATGGCTATCTCAAAACGTGCATTTTAAACCAGGTTAGATTCTTATTATTCTTCATTTCAAAGCGATATAAAATGTCTGGCTTAGACCATTCAACCCCTCTATTTTATCAAAAAGGACACAAAAAAACCAGCTTTCTCCAGCTGGTGCTTATAGTCCGTACGGGATTCGAACCCGTGTTACCGCCGTGAAAAGGCGGTGTCTTAACCCCTTGACCAACGGACCATAATCTGTATCTCTACCCTCAGATAGAACTGGGGTAGCTGGATTCGAACCAACGCATGAGGGAGTCAAAGTCCCTTGCCTTACCGCTTGGCTATACCCCAAAATACTCTTATTATTTTACAGAAAAATCAGGAGTCTGTCAATACCTTTCTTAACTTTTTTCAAAAAAACAATCGGCATAACCGATTGCTAGGAGTTAGGAGATTTCATCATATAAGTGACCTTAGATGATGATTCGAGGTTTAAGCAACCTCATATGAAAAAAGAAAAGTTTTAGGACAGATTAATTATATATGTTGCTAGAAATAAAGTCAAACACGTTGACTCTTAAAATAAGAGATAATTTGCACAGCCATAATTAACCTTTTCCAACTCCTAAAATAGATTTATTCATCATCCTGTGAAACCAGATGATGTCTAAAGGCATAAACTACAGCCTGAGTACGGTCATCAACATTTAATTTCCCAAGGATATTAGACACATGAGTCTTGACGGTTTTTAAAGAAATAAAAAGTTCGTTAGCAATGGTTTGATTGTCATAGCCTTTAGCTAGGAGGGCTAAGATATCACGTTCGCGCGCAGTCAAGTCATCATGTAAGTCCGGGTGACTATCGTGGTATTTAATCTTATTGTCTACCTCAGTTTCGATAGCTTCCTCTCCACGGTAAACCTTACGGATACTATTTAGAATCTCTGCTGCACTGCTCGTTTTAAGCATATAGCCTTTGGCGCCAGCTTCAATGACTGGATAAATTTTTTCATTGTCCAAATAGCTGGTCAAAACTAGAATCTTAGCTTCGGGCCATTCTTTGAGCAATTCCAAAGTCGCCTGAACACCATCTAGCTCAGGCATAACAAGGTCCATAACAACGACATCTGGTCGTAGCTCCAGGGCAAGATCGACACCCTCACGGCCGTTTCCTGCCTCTCCAACCACTTCTATATCTCCTTGGAGATTCAAGAAACTCTTAAGTCCTAAACGAACCATTTCATGGTCATCTACCAAAATCACATTAATCTTATTCGACATTGTCTTCTCCTCTTAATATTGGCACACGAACATCAATAGACGTCCCTTTACCTTTAGCTGATAGGAACTGCACAGTCCCCGCCATTTCATCAACACGCTCTTGGATATTTTTTAGCCCATAACTCATCTCGTCAGTCGAGGCATTCAAATCAAAACCAACACCATTATCTAGCATTTTTAACTGAATTTCCTGACTATTTTGATAGAGGTAGACCTCTATTTGGCTGGCCTTGGCGTGCTTAAGGGTATTAGAGATAAACTCTTGGGCAATCCTAAAGAGATTATCTTCAATACGCTTAGGCACTTTCTTAACCATATCCTTGTAGACAACACGAATATTGGATTTATCAGTTAATTCTTTAAGAATCATCTGCAAGCCTTCCTGCAAAGTCTTGTTCTCAAGTTCTGTCGGACGAAGGTGCAAAAGCAAGACACGCATATCATTTTGAGCATCAGTCAGCAAGGCCTCGACTGCCTGAATCTGATGATGTAAGTCTTCCTTACTTAGCTGGTCCACCATCTGAGAAACACCAGATAGAATCATACTAGCCGCAAAAAGCTCCTGGCTAACGGTATCGTGAAGATCTCGAGCAATGCGATCTCGCTCTTTCTTAATAATATCACGACTTTTCAAAGCCTGAGCATTTTCCGTTTTTTGCAGATCCTTGGTCAATTTACGCATTTTATGAGATAGACGCATCATATTCTTGTCCAACTCACTATCTCCCTGACGTTTGACAGGTTGGTTATTGATAATACGATGCAAGTCTTGATTGACCGAACGCATACTATTATCATTTGCAATGGCCCAAAGAATATACAGCAAAATGAGCAAACTCAGAACCACAAAAAACATGTTAAAAAGGAAGTGAAATACCTGAGAGATACTACCGAAAACCAATGAAAAGTTGAGGTTAAAGCTATCCATAACCACAAGGGTAACCCCAATTAAAACAACAACTGAATAAGTTAGGATTAAAAATAGGTACTGTTTCTTCATTTACGACGTACCTCCACTGGTCCAGCTCCCACATTGAGAATCAATTTAAGCGTTCGATGGGCATGCTCATACTCTGCCCCCTGCAAGGTCAAGCTTTCGTAACGGAGGTCGTATTCATCTTCATCAAAGAAGGTCACAGAGCTATAGATAGCTGATATATTCAACTTAACGGAAATATCAATTGGTACCAAGATTGTCGTTGGTCCATAAAGTTTCTGTAAAATGACGACATTTTCTCGACCTGAAACGATAACCTGGGTCAAATCAATCACATCTGTCCCAAAGAAACGGATAATATTAATATCATCAAAGTCATAGCGATCACTGACAGGTTCCATACGAGTTCCAATCCACTGATTTCGCACAGCCTGTAGATTCAAGTCATCTTCCTTAAATTGAATGAGAGCATAGCGATTCTTTTTCTTGACCTGTGAAAAATGGTTAATCATGACATAGGCCACACCCACTAAGATAGCAAGAACCACATAGATATTCCACATGGAAACCAAAAAAAGTGAAATCAAGCAGATTGTCAAGACAAAGTCGCTCTTGGACTCCTTGTTAAAAAAGCGAACGGCCAACAAGGTCAAAACCAGTATGAAAATAAAACGGATAA
Source organism: Streptococcus sp. FSL L8-0526 (assembly GCF_038007145.1). Classification (NCBI taxonomy): domain Bacteria; kingdom Bacillati; phylum Bacillota; class Bacilli; order Lactobacillales; family Streptococcaceae; genus Streptococcus; species Streptococcus sp. FSL L8-0526. The sequence goes on along the minus strand of NZ_JBBOWP010000001.1, from coordinate 896,359 downwards.
TATCATTATTAAAGATGGTGATTAAGCCTAGAGTTAAAAGAAGAGCCTCCACCACTAAGAAAAAATTAAATTTGGTCATAAGGACCTCTCAAATAAAAGTATACAGTGTTCATTCTATCAAATTTTGGACTAATTGACAAAGAGGACTAGTTCGAGAGATTACTGGCTATACGAGATAGCGACAAAAAAGTACCCCCATCATAGGAAGCACAATCTTTAATCTACAGAAAACCTAGTTGTCGTTCTTATTCATTTTCCTACTCATAGCAAGCACCGTACTTCTGATTTCCTCAAGAATGACACGTTGTTCAGCCAACTCCTTCTCAAGCTCAGCTATTTTTCGTTCAGTTTAGCGACCTGAACGCACAAAAATATTATTAAGAGAGCTGTCAACAACCCCAGAGTAGCAATTCCACTAAACATGAGCACAATAGCAACTGCCTTACCTACGAGGTTTTTAGGGACAATGTCCCATAACCTACTGTGGTAACTGTTGCCACAGATCACCAAATATCATCTATAAAATTATGATGCTCCACACGGGCGATAATACTGCTACTGATAAGGATGATAATACTATTAGCCGAAAACAAAAAGTGAAAACCATTTCTACGATTAATACGATTTGAATTATGCTTAAACTTACTACTTAGACCAATTCAACGTGAGATTTTCTCCAAACGATCAAAGCGTTCCAGCCTTGAAAAACAAAGGAAGGTGAATATTTCATTTTAAGGAATGATGGTCAACAAGTCCAACACATGCGTTTTAACAAAAATCCGCTTCCGAAGTGCCAAGGAAAAACGAATAGTATAATCTAAAGCAAATTTAAGGGTAATGGTCTGATTAACAAATAGAAAAGAATGTCTCCCAATAGTAAACAACCCAACCAAATCAAAAAATTACTCTCCCTATGAAAAGAAGGGCTAGAACCGTCATGACAATATCGTAGCTAATAATATACCTTTTTCAGTTTTCTACGGTTTCTCATTACGCCTCTCCTCTATGTGACGCGTTCATTATAAAAGAATCTGCCATCCCTGACAAGCAGCCACTTTAAAATCCCCAAGCAATTGAATCAAAAAGAGAGTCAGAAAGCCTCTCTTTTTCTTATATCTAAAATTTTCAAACTCATTATTGCTCTGTGTGAGTAGCTTCTGTAGCTGTTTCGGTACTAGAAGCTGTACTACTTTCAGAACTAGAACTTGTAGATGACGGCGATTGTGTCGTACTTGCTGAGCTTGACTGTTGAATACTTGAACTCTCAGTTACGACTGAAACATAGAGAATCACTGTGCCATCAACAGCAGTACCAACTTGAGGATCTTGATAAAGGACCCCTGTATTACTAGGTACCTTACTCTTATCCAACTTAACACCAGTATTATAGTCACGATACTCAATACTACTACTTGAAATGTTTTTACGATTCAAGGTTTGGACTGCTGTCGAGACAGTTAAACCAGTCACATCAGGCATAGTTATGGTCTTAGGAGTTGCCACACGAAACTTGATTTTTGCCTTACTATCTTTAGGATTGAAGGACTTGTTTCTCTCCGGACTTTGAGATAGGATTTCGCCTTCTTTAGCATTATCGTCTTCGATATATTGAATATCAATCTGATCCTCGGAAACCCCATAATTTGAGGTCAAATCCTCAATGGCATCCTTATAATTTTTCCCTGTGTAATTTTTCAGAGTGAAACCTTTGCTACCAGAAGAAACATAGACATCAATGCTTGTTCCCTCTTTACGCGTTGTCCCAGCTGTAGGGTCGGTCTTGATAACTTTGCCCTTATCGACTGAATCATTTTCGACTTCTTTAACATCACCAACCTTAAAGCCTGCACTTTCAAGTTCCGTCTGAGCTGTTGACAATTCTTGACCTACAACATTTGGTACTTGGACATTGTCAGGATTGGTAAAAACAAGATAGGCAAAGACGATAATTCCTATAAAGACGAAGCCTAGGAAAACCTTGAGTAGAGTTGAAAAGAGCTTTTTCTTCTTTTTAGATAGAGAAGCTTTTTCCCTCGGTTGTTTGCTTGGAGCCGGTTTAGGCTCTGATGGTTTAGGAGAAATCTTTTTCTCCGGACCTACTGATGGAACTGAATCAACCTTTGGCAGGGTCTTAGTATCCGTCATGTCATCAAAAACTACCTTAGAATCACGACTATGACTAGGATACAAACTAGTTACTAGGTCGCGACTCATTTCCAAAGTGCTGTTGTAACGATTTTCAAGCTTTTTAGCAGTTGCTCTAATAACAACATTTTCTAAAGCTTGAGGAACGTTACGATTCTCAGCCAAAATCGATGGCAGGGGCTTTTGGAAATGTTGAAGTGCAATGGTTACTGCACTATCGCCATCAAAAGGGATATGCCCTGTCAACATTTCAAAGAGCATAATCCCCATAGCATAGATATCACTTTGGATAGTGGCTTTAGAACCACGTGCCTGTTCTGGTGACAAATAATGGACTGACCCCAACATTGAGTTAGTTTGTGTCAGGCTGGTTTCAGCAAATGCTACTGCGATACCAAAGTCTGTAACCTTAGCTCTACCATCCTTAGTTAATAGAACGTTCTGTGGCTTAAGGTCACGGTGAATAATACCCTTTTGGTGGGCAAGAGTCATGGCGGAAAGGACTTCCCCCATAATATGCACAACATCTTGGTTAGACAATGGTGCATGGTCTTGAATGAATTTCTTCAAGTCCGAACCATCCACATACTCCATCACCAAGAACTGCTGACCGTCTTCTTCACCAATATCTCTAATCGCAACGATATTCGGATGACTAAGCTCAGCCATGGCACGCGCTTCACGCTGGAAACGCGCCACAGCAACCTGATCAGTTTGATAATTGGTACGTAGCACCTTAATAGCTACATTTTCATTATCCAGAATCAGGTCGTTAGCCAGATAAACATCCGCCATACCACCACGTCCGATAGATTTAAGGATTCGATAACGTCCAGCAAATAATTTGCCAACTTGGATCATTATCCTTCCTCACTTTCTACTTCGATGAGAGCAACTGTAATATTATCATGACCACCGGCCTCATTGGCAGCAGCAACTAAACGACTGGTTTTTTCGTCGACAAAACCAGGACTGTTAACAATATGAAGAATCTGTTCAATTGAAATCATATTAGTCAATCCATCTGAATTGGCCAAAATATAATCTCCCGGTTCCAATTGTTGAACACCAAGATCTACTTCAACTGGAGCAGCTTGCCCTATAGATTGCGTAATAATATTACGTTGTGGGTGAACCGCCGCTTCTTCTTCTGTCAACTGACCAGCCTTGATAAGAGCATTGACCAAGGAGTGATCGCTCGTTAATTGCTTATACTCACCATTACGGATAAGGGCAATACGTGAATCCCCAACATGAGCGAAAATCACAGCATTATCAACTAAGGCAAGAACCTCGATAGTCGTTCCCATTCCTTTATATTCTTCATTTTGACCAAGCTCATAGATTTTACGATTTTCTTCATCGATGGCAGCAATCATCCAATCACGAATTTGGCTCAACTCACGAAGATCAGTGTTAATCCAGTCACGACCAAGGTCAGTTACTGACATCTCACTGGCAATATTTCCAGCACGGTGTCCGCCCATTCCATCTGCAACAATGACAAGTGTAACACCAGCCTTGTTGACAAATTTATTAACAAAATCTTGATTGTTTGACCGTTTTTGGCCAATATCCGTTAATAATGATATTTCCATAATTTTCTTTCTGACTTGCGTCAGTGTTTCCTCCTCTGTAACCCTAGACCTTCTTACGCATCTGAGCGATAAAAAAACCATCAGTTAGATACTGTTCGGGGGTGATAGCCAAATAGCCATTGACCACGATGTCCTTGCATGAATGATCCAAGGCAACTTGCTCAAAATCAGGATGGCTCTCAAGAAAGGCCTGAATTACCTCTTGATTTTCTTCTGCTATGATGGTGCAAGTACTGTAGGTTATTATACCACCTTTTCGTAGGGTTTGACAAACACTGGATAATATATCCAATTGCACAGACTTGAGGGATTTAAAGTCTTGGAGATCCTTATTGTATTTTATGTCTGGTTTTCGACGAATGAGACCGATCCCTGAGCAAGGAGCATCCACTAGAATCTTGTCAAAACTAGCAGTCGGAAAGGCTTGATGCACCTGACGAGCATCTAGTTTCTGAGTTTTAACCTTATCAGCCAGACCAAGTCGTTGTGCATTTTCTTTAATAAGAGCAAGCTTATGATCATAAAGATCAAGAGCCGTCACATGTCCACTCGTCAAGTATGATGCCATATGGACAGTCTTACCTCCGGGTGCCGCACAAGCATCCAGGATTTCTTCCTTACCTTGAATTGCTAAAGTTGGTGCAACTAGCTGACTAGTCTCATCCTGAATAGTCAATAACCCCTCTTTAAAATAATCAGTCCCAGCAAAATAACCCGAAGACTTAACAAGCCCAACTGGTGACAAATCTGAACACTCAGCTCCAGTGGCCTCCGCAATTTCTTCCATACGGGACACATCCGTCACACGGACACTGGCCTTGTTTCTCACAAAGAGACTTTGGAAAATAGCAAGGGCTCGCTCTTCCCCATACTGCTCAATAAGCTTTTTCACCAACCATACAGGTAGGGAATATTGAACAGAATAGCGTTTATTGACACGTTTAATATTGCTTGGATCTGGCAATGGCTGGCTAGATAGTTTGCGAAGAACTGCATTCACCAGCTTCTCAGCTCCTTTTTTATTGCCACGATTTTTGGCAATAGAAACGGCATCGTTAACCACCGCATGGGATGGAATCTTATCCAAGTAGGCCAACTGATAAAGACTCAAAAGCAATAGGTCATAGACCCAAGCTTCAAGTTTATCTCGATCCTCAATGACATGGGCTAAGATCCATTCCAAAGTGATCTTACGGGCAACAGTTCCATAAACAATTTCCGTTACCAGGGCCTTGTCCTTATCTGTTAGATATGAATTGCTCAGACGTGCATTGAGGGCAATATTTGAGTAAGCCCCTTCTTGAAAGACTTCTTCTAAAACTTCAAGTGCCTGTCCACGGGCTGTTTTTTTCCAATCATTGGCCAAAGACATCACCTACTTCAAGATTGCGACCGACTCCATTAAGGAAATCAGCAATAGCCATACGAGGTTTACCTTCAGGCTGAACACTCTTAAGCGAAATAGCCCCCTGACCAGTCGCAACGACTAAACTCTTCTTAGTTTTTTCGATAATATGACCAGCCTGTCCTTGTCCTTCTACTAAGTCTCCCTCATAAATTTTGAAACGTTTGCCATTAAGCAGAGTGTGTGCCACAGGCCATGGATACATACCTCGGATTTGATTGAAAATGTCACGACTCGACTTATTCCAATCAAGGCGCTCCTCTTCTGGGCTAATATTTGGTGAAAACGTTACCTGACTGGCATCTTGAGGAACAGGTTTGATTTCTCCTGCAATATAGGCAGGCAAGGTTTTAAGCAAGAGGTCACGACCCAAAACTGCCAATTTTTCAAACATAGTACCGACATTATCTTGGTCCAGAATTGGCAAGGCCTTTTGGCTGATCATGTCACCAGCGTCCATTTCCTTGACCATTTCCATAATGGTCACACCAGCTTCTGCATCACCATTGATGATGGCATAATGGATAGGTGCACCACCACGATATTTTGGCAAGAGCGATGCGTGAACATTAACCGCAAAGTCCATGCTATCAAGCAATTTGCTTGGCAAAAATTGACCATAAGCCGCAGTAACAATACCATCAGCTCCAAGTGATATGAGTTGGGCCATTTCTTCAGAGCCTGATAATTTTTCAGGCTGATAGATTGGCAACTCATGCGCCAAGGCTAATTCCTTAACTGGTGTCATGCGAATTTCTTTTTTGCGGCCGACAGCACGATCTGGCTGTGTGACAACAGCGACAATGTCATAACGCTTATCTGTCAAAAGTCCTTCCAGCACTGTCGCTGAAAAGGCCGGCGTTCCCATAAATACTATTTTTGTCATATTCTTCCTTTTCTAAATTAGGTAAAATTATGAGGCTCATGATCGATAATCAAACGTAGATCCTTATTTTCAGGTTCCTGAGTCATATCAAGGATCCTATTAAGCGTCTCTTCCAAGCTATCCTCAAAACGATATTTGATAATAATCTGATAATGATAAAGGTTATGTGTTCGGGCAATAGGTTTTGGTGTTGGTCCCAAGAAAGTCACCTTGTCCGACAAATGTTCTCTTAAACAAGCCATGACATCATAGCTCTTACGGACTACAAACTCTTCATCCTTGTGGGAAAGAGTGATCCCTACCGTATAAAAATATGGCGGGTAGGCCAACTGACGGCGAATCCCCATCTCATAGGCATAGAATCCCTCATAATCCTGTTGCTGAGCAAAACGAATGGCATAATGACTAGGGTTGTAGGTCTGAATAATAACCTCCCCTTCCTTGTCGGCACGACCTGCACGACCAGCCACCTGAGTCAACAGCTGGAAAGTGCGCTCAGCAGAACGAAAATCTGGCAAATTTAGCGACGTATCCGCATTTAAGACCCCTACCAAGGTAACATTGGGAAAATCCAAGCCCTTGGCAATCATTTGGGTGCCTAGCAGAATATCAGCCTTGCCACTCCCAAAAGTCTCTAAAAGTTTCTCGTGAGCGCCTTTTTTACGTGTAGTATCAACATCCATACGAATCACTCTGGCTTCTGGCAAAAGTTCCGTCAATTGATCATAAGCCTTCTGTGTCCCAGTCCCATAATAGCGAATCTGACGACTCTGGCAATTAGGACAGACATTAGGAATAGCTTTTTGAAAATCACAGTAGTGACAATTCATGGTCTTGGTATCCATATGCAAAGTCAGTGAAATATCACAGTTCGGACAGTCATCCACATAGCCACAGTCACGACACATGACAAATGAAGAATACCCACGACGATTCAACATCAAAACGACTTGTTCCTTACGTGCCAATCGCTCTCGGATTTTCTCCAAGAGAGGCGGCGTAAAATCACTCGCCTCTTGTCTACCGACAAAGTCCTTAAAGTCCACCACTTCAACCTGCGGAATTTTAGCACTAGGATTGGCCCTCTTTGTCAATTCAAAAAAATGATAGACCCCTTTCTGAGCCCTCGCTCGCGACTCAATAGAAGGCGTGGCTGAACCAAGTACAAGAATAGCGCCATGGCTTTTGGACCTAAGCAAGGCCACATCTCTAGCATGATAGCGAGGATTGGATTCCTGCTTATAGGTCGCCTCGTGCTCCTCATCGATAATGATTGCTCCAATATTGTCCAAGGGAGCAAAGATAGCAGAACGTGCTCCTACAACGACCTTTGCTTGACCAGACCTAACCTTACGCCACTCGTCAAATTTTTCACCATCTGACAAGCCTGAATGCATGATTGCTACCAAGTCGCCAAAACGGGAGATGAAACGATTGGTCATTTGTGGCGTCAGAGAAATTTCTGGAACCAAGACAATAGCAGTTTTTCCCATAGCCAAGGTTCTCTCAATAAGATGCAGGTAAACCTCAGTCTTACCTGACCCCGTCACTCCTTCCAACAAGAACGGCTTCCCGCCATGACCAATCTGACGTGTCATTACTTCAACAGCATGTGCTTGCTGAGCATTAAGCTCTAGAAAATCTGTCTTCTCTACCTTTTCAAAGTAGCTATCAGCACGATTGACCTCAACTTCAGTGATGGCTAGAGCTCCAGCCCCAATGAAAAACTTCACCACATCTGGAGAAAAAAGTTTATGCAGGTCTATCAACTTTCCAGGCTCATTCTTTTCTAACAAGAAGTCCCGCAACTCCAGCCGTTTCTTGGCTCGTTGTGAAATATCCAAAGTCTCTAAAATGCCTCTTTGAACACTATAATGTTTCTCCGTTTTTATATTTTGTTTATCCTTAGCAATGTAATCAACCGTTACGCGACCAGATCCCACCAAACGCGGAATGGCTTTACCTTGTTCTTTCGACAATTGAGAGAAGAGAATATGGTCTCGCCCCTGAAGAAAAATGTCCTTTTCCTCTTCGCTCAGTTTATCAGTTGCCATGATAACTTTGTCATACTGTGAATTAAGGAGACCCGGAAGCATAGACTTCAAGATGGAAATCTTATAGGAAAAAACCGTGTGTCGCATTTGGTCAGCCAAATCCAGCTGATCCTGATTAAGGACTGGTTCATAATCCAAAAGTTCCGCAATTGGCTTCAAGTCTGGCAGATTTCTTACATTTTCTTGCTCTCCAAAGCCAATAACAAACCCTTGCAAGAGACGATTTCCTTTACCAAAAGGCACATGAATCCTCATACCGATGGTAATTTGCCCCTGCATGGATTCGGGTACAAGGTAACTATAAGGCCTGTCCGTCTGCATCAGAGGAACATCTACAATTACTTGTGCAACTAAAACCATATATCTCCTCTCTTCACCTTTGGTCCAGCGATTTCCTAAACTCCAGAAATCCTGAGCTAGTGATATGCATCATAAAGAAGGAAGCTGAGACACTATGCCTCAGCTCCTCTTATCCTCGTAAACCAAAGCAAGACTTTGATTTTAGATTTTTTCGCCTTCTTCTTTTTCTTTAGCGATTTGTTCTTTGATTTTACGTTCTTCTTCCTCAGCAGCAAGACGCGCTTGGAGAACTTTCAAACGTGCCAATTTACGTTTAGCTTCTGGATTTGGGTGGATAATGACATTACCAGATTCAATTTCTTCAAGGGCTTGAAGCGTATATTTTACAGACGTAAATTCTTGAGTAGGTTCAGCACCAGCTGCCAATTCACGGGCACGTTTTGCTTGCAAAATAACTAATGAATATCTTGAAGGCACTTTATCCAAAAGTTTATCAATAGAGGGTTTCAACATCATAATTCTATACCTATTTCTAATTTATTTATCTGATAATCTCTTATCTGAAATTATATTACGATAGTGGCCAATCACACGTTCAACTCGGAAGTGTTCCGCTTCAATAACACGCTTTACACGCTCGGCAGCCAAAGACACCTCGTCATTGACAATGGTATAATCGTATTCGCTCATGAGAGCAATCTCTTCACGCGCACGTTCAATACGTTGAGCAATAACTTCTTCAGAGTCTGTCCCACGGCCAACTAAACGTTCTTCAAGTTCGTTCAAATCTGGTGGTGTCAAAAAGATAAAGACAGCATCTGGAACCTTTTTCTTAACCTGTAGGGCTCCTTGAACCTCGATCTCAAGGAAAACATCAATTCCCTTATCCAAGGTTTCATTGACATAGGCCAAAGGTGTTCCGTAGTAGTTGCCTACATACTCAGCATATTCCAGCATTTGACCATTACGAATAAGCTCTTCGAATTCCTCACGCGAACGAAAGAAATAATCCTTCCCATCAACCTCACCAGGACGTTGAGCACGTGTGGTCATTGATACTGAGTATGCAAATTTGTGGTCAGGTTTTGAAAAGATCTCCTGACGAACAGTTCCTTTTCCGACACCAGAAGGCCCTGAAAAAACAATTAAAAGTCCACGTTCAGACATGTCTTCTCCTTAAACTAAGATTAAAATTCTTATTATGACTCACCTTAAAAAGAGAAGTAAATCATCTCTTTTTAAGGGTTGTTCAGTGATTAAGTTACAGCTCACTTTTCAAAGCAGTCTTATTCTCTTACCATTCTATCAATAAAAGCGACTTTTTTCAAGGTGAGGACACTATTTAAAAGAGTGAATACCTTTTCCCAGTACTCACTCTTTTTAAATATCTTTTTAAACCAGTCCAGTCAAGAGACTTTGCATGAATTCTTCTGAATGGAACTCGCCAATATCATCAATCTTCTCACCGAAACCAATCAACTTAACTGGGATATCCAACTCTTGGCGAATGGCTAGAATCACACCACCCTTGGCACTACCATCCAACTTGGTTAAAACAAGACCCGTAAGAGGTGTGATTTTTGAAAATTCCTTAGCCTGATTAAGTGCATTTTGACCTGTTGAAGCATCCAAAGCCAAGAGGGTTTCATGGGGTGCTTCTGGCACCACACGCTTGATAATACGGCCAATTTTTTCAAGCTCTGCCATAAGGTTGTCTTTGTTTTGTAAACGACCCGCAGTATCAATCATAAGAACATCAACACCTTCAGCAAGAGCCTTCTCCATACCATCAAAAACCACGGAAGCAGGGTCGGCCTTTTCAGCACCAATCACTACAGGCACATCAACACGACGTCCCCACTCGACCAATTGAGCAACAGCTCCCGCACGGAAAGTATCAGCAGCAACTAGCATGACATTTTTGCCTTCTTGTTTGTATTTATTTGCCAACTTACCAATAGAAGTCGTTTTACCAACCCCATTAACACCAACAAAAAGTATAACTGTCAAACCATCTTGGAAATTAATCTGCTCCTCGTAAACATCGTCCTTCTCGTAGATATCCACAAGTTTTTCAATAATCAAGCGTTGCAAATCCTCAGTCTTTTTGACATTCTCAAGTCGAGCTTCATAGCGCAAGTCTTCCGTTAATTGCGTCGCAACATTGACCCCAACGTCAGAGAGAATCAGCATTTCTTCCAATTGTTCGAAAAACTCTTCATCAACACGACGGAAATTAGCGAAGAATTCATTCAAGCGAGCAGCAAAACCAGTACGCGTCTTCTTAAGCGTACGATTATACTTTTCTTGCTCAGTTTCAGTCTTGGAATCAGGTAATTCTGTAGCTGTTTCTTCAACCTTACGGGTTTGGACCGCTTCAAAAGTAACTGTCTCACCTTTTTCCGCAGCTGCAGCTACTTGAGCCTTCTTAGCATAGTAATCAGCCATGACATCCGCAAAGTGGCTATCCACAGTTGCTTGACGATCGACTGATTCTGAAGCTATTTCTGACTCGCTTGAGGGCTGATTATCCACAGAAAGTTCTTCAGTAAGTGCCTCTTCACTTTCATCTGTCACAACAGATTCTGTGGATAAATCTTTTTCTACTTGAGTATCAGTCTTGCTAAACGGTTCTGCTTGATTTCCAGTTGTTAATTCACTTGATGACAAATCTTGATTAGCAATAGAATCCGTTTCTGAAATCACCTCTGTAAGTTCTTTATTAGCAAGAGTTTCCTGTGACTCGGTTTTCTCTTGTCCAAATAATCGATCAAATAGACCCATCTGGTTCTCCTTATTACTCTAGAATGTATTTATGGATGGCCTCAGCCACTCCAGATTCTTCATTTGTTTTTGTCGTTACAGCCTTAGCAACAGCCTTAGCCTGAGGAACACCATTCGCCATAGCGACACCCAGACCAGCCCACTCTAGCATGGACATATCATTCTCTTCATCTCCCATAGCCATGACTTGACTTCTGTCAAGAGCGAGATAATCAGTCAAGAGTCTCAAACCCACAGCTTTATGAACACCCTTTGGCATAACCTCTAGGATAATTTCACGAGACTTAAAGACCTCAAACGCTTGGTATAGATGGTCGGGTAGTTTTTCAATTTGGGAATCCAAAAAGGCTTCCTCACAAACCGTAACTACCTTATTATAGACGATATCTTGCGGAATGTCATCAATGCTATTCACATCAACAAAAGTCAAAGTAGGATTAGCCTGACGATAGAGCGAATGATTCCCTTTACTAGGCACTCCATAGACAATGCCATCACTAAGAACATCCATAGGGAGCCCTAGAGGTTCAAAAACAGCATAAATATGCTTTAAATCATCTCTGGTCATCTCTTTCTTGATTAAAATATCGCCGTTATTACGCTGAACCAAGCCACCATTGAAGGTTACGCTGTAGTGCTTGTCGTCTAACAAACCCAAGTCTCCCAAGACATGATTAATAGCTGGAAGGGGACGACCGGTCGTGATAACCACGTGAATTCCCTTAGCTTCTGCCGCCTTAAGAGCAGCTCTATTTTCAGCAGTCACTTGCTTATCCTTGGTAAATAGCGTCCCATCCAAATCCAAGGCCAACAATTTAATCTCAGCCATCTGAACCTACCAATCCTTCCATGTAGTCAAAGACTGCACCATCTTTATGGTGACCAATCACCTCATCTACCACTTCCTTAATCTCATCACGCGCATTTTCCGTAGCAACCGCACATCCTGCAAATGTCAGCATCTCCATATCATTGAGATTATCACCAAATGCAACGACATCTGAAGCCTGACGCCCCAACTCTTGACAAAGATGGTAAAGCCCAAATCCCTTGTCTACGCCTTTAAGGATAATATCCATAGAATCAAAGCCAGTAGTTACAGCTGTCATATCCTCAAAAATCGTATTGAGATAGTCACCACGTTCCATGATGGTATCCCCTTGAAACTTAGCAGTAACCTTGAAAATATCATCTGTGACCCCTTCAAGGTTTGTTGCCATGACATTTTCATAGTAGCGTTCCATGACCTTAAGATAGGCTGGATCTGCATCTTCTGGCGCATAGGCTCCTCGACGTCCTGACAAAAGAATTCCCTCACAAGTTGGTAAAGCTAAGGTCGTATCTACAATTTCCAAATATTCTTTAGGTTCTAGCTTAGACTCAAACAAGACTTCACCCTTGTACTGAACCAAGGCCCCATTTTCCGCAATAATAGCAATGCGGTCCACAAATCCGTCAAAGAGTTCTTCCAAAGCTAAGAGAGCTCGACCAGAAGCTACTGTAAAGACGTAATTTTTAGCTTCACAAGCATCCAAAAGCTTATCTAAACGCACCTTATCATAGGAACCAAGGTTATCCAAAAAAGTACCATCCATATCTGTCGCTAAAATATTCAAAATAAACTCCCCTCAGGTCGAATATACTTGCCCCTATTGTACCAAAAATAAGGATATAAGTTAGGGAAAAGCTAAAGAAATTAGAGAAATATGGATTATTACTTGCAAAATTACTTTTTTAGTTGTATCATTGATTTGGTACAAAAATAATACTTTTATATCTCTTAGAAAGGAACCTCTTATGGCTTGGACATTTGATGAAAAATCACCAATTTATCTCCAAATCGCCTATCGTGTGAAACTGAAGATTGCTTCCAAAGAATTAAGTATGGGACAACAACTTTTACCCGTGAGAGAGTTTGCTCAGGAAGCCGGTGTCAATCCCAACACTGTACAAAGAGCCTTCCAAGAACTTGAAAAAGAGGGGTTGGTTTATTCTGCCCGTACGTCTGGTCGCTTCGTTACTGAAGATGAGAAACTCATTGATCAAAAACGACACGAGATTGCTCAAACTCTCATGAAAAACTTTGTCACTGAAATGACAGCCATTGGTTTTAGCTCACCTGAAATCAAGACTATCATCACTGACTATATCGAACAAACAGGAAAGGACTTATAGACCGATGCCTGATATTGTAACTCTAACAAATCTCACCAAGACCTATAACGGTATTCCAGCCCTTAGAGATGTGACCATTTCCATCCCATCAGGAAAAATTGTTGGCCTTTTAGGTCCGAACGGTAGTGGTAAAACAACCCTAATCAAAATTTTAAATGGTCTCCTTCAACCGACTTCTGGTTTAGTGACCATTAATGGATTTCATCCGTCACCTATCACTAAGGCACAAGTAGCTTATTTGCCTGACATTACCTATTTAGATGAAAGTAAGACAATCCAGTACTACTTGAATTTCTTCCAAGATTTTTACGCTGACTTCCGCTATCCTCTTGCCTTGCAGCTCTTGGAGGATCTAAAGCTCCAACCTGATTTGCGACTTAAATACCTTTCAAAAGGTAACAAAGAAAAAGTTCAGTTGATTTTAGTTATGAGTCGTAAGGCTAAACTCTATCTCCTTGATGAACCTATTGGTGGTGTCGATCCTGCATCACGTGACTATATCCTAAAAACTATTATCAACCAATACTCTGAAGATGCTTCTGTTATTATTTCAACCCATTTGATTGCAGACATTGAATCTGTCTTAGATGAAGTTGTCTTCTTAAAATACGGTCAGATCGAACTTCAAGGTGATACAGATAATATCCGTCAAGCCCATGGCAAGTCTATTGACAAACTCTTCAGAGAGATGTTCCACAATTAGGAGGTATGAGCATGTTTTGGAAATTAGTTAAATATGAATTACAATCAGTCCGTAAGTGGTATCTTGGCATCTATGGGATTGCCATCCTACTGTCCATACCTTTGGGTTTAATGCTTCAAAAACTAACGGTCACCTTTGAACACGTCCACAAGGAACCAAGCTTACTGTTTATGGCTTTCTTTACACTGATTGTGTTTGCCACCATTGTTGTTTGGGGAACCATCTATATCGCAACCATTGTTCTCATTATCAAACGCTTTGCGACTAGTATCTTTGGACGAGAAGGCTACCTAACCAATACACTCCCAGTTTCTGCCCACCAATTAATCTTGTCTAAACTTTTGGCAGCTTTTATTTTAGATACGATTTCATCTCTCGTTGTACTCGCTTCAATTGGCATTGTAGCCGTTTTCAACATTGATATGAAAGATATCCTCCTAACTACCAGCTACTTCGGTCAAATCTTAAAAGAAATGGGGGCCCTCTACCTCTTCATCCCTTCTACAATTTTAGGAAAAATTAGCGGTATCCTATTCTATTACCTCTGTATTAGTATTGGAAACCTCTTCAACACCAACAAAGTTCGTATGGGATTTGTCGCCTATTTCGCCATTCAAGCCATCCTATTCTTTATTGTTTTCTTCTTTGGAATCGGTGCATCCTTGACCGGAAATGCAACAAATACTGTAATTAATAACTCGTCATATATCTTTAGTCTAGTCCAGTCTCTCATTCTCATCGCAGCAAGTTACTTTGGTACCTACTATATCATGACAAATCGTTTGAATTTGGACTAAAGAAAAATCGTGTTCCTTTTGGAACACGATTTTTTTGCATTGAAAAGACTTACTAACTTTGTTCTTTATGATAAGTCTCAATTTCTGTCTTGTTACCCCAAACGAAGTGACCTGGACGTACTTCCACCATTTCTGGTTTATCAACCGAATAGTCGTGTTGGTTTGGATCATAAACCTTCAAGACTTTCTTACGTTCCAATATTGGATCTGGAATAGGAACAGCAGACAAGAGTGACTTGGTGTAAGGATGGATAGGATTGTTGTAGAGCTCTTCTGTCTCAGCAACTTCCACGATTGTCCCCTTATTGTCCCCTTATAGATAACAGCGATACGGTCAGAAATGAAACGGACCACTGCCAAATCGTGAGCGATAAAGAGATAGGTTAACCCCAACTCTTTTTGGGATTTCTTAAGCAAATTCAAAACTTGGGCACGAACTGACACGTCAAGGACTGAGATTGGTTCATCAGCGATAACCAAATCAGGCTGCATGACCAAAGAACTCGCAATCCCGATACGTTGACGTTGTCCCCCAGAAAATTCGTGAATAATGCCACCACGTGGGCCAACACTAATTTCTTTGATGACTTGGTAAGTATCTTCCATAGCATCACGAGTGTGAACGATAAATGGTAAATTGTGCTCTTTTGATAATTGGATTTGACGTTTAAAGACCTCTATTTGAACTTCTTTTGGATCTCCCATCCAATAATAATCCAGTCCAATCTCACTATGACCAATCACTTTTGGATGCTATAGGTTGGCGACAATCATATCCTCAACCTCTTGATTATAAGAGCCAGCTTCAGTTGGGTGCCAACCGATTGTGGCGTAAATTTCTGGGTATTCTTCAGCTAATTCAATAGCTCGTTTAATGGTTGGTGCATCAAAACCGACGACGTTGTGTCGAGTAACGCCCATTTCTTTAGCGAGGGCTAATTCTTCTGCTTCACGACCAGCAAAATCATCAGCGTTAAGATGCGCGTATGTGTGTCGAAAATTTCCATGCTTTTTTATAACACACACCACAAAAGACACCAAAGCAAGTGTTAGGAAAATGGGGGGAAGTTCCCCTTATTTTCCTTAAAATCTCTCACCCTTGGTCGTTCTGTGGATAATGACTATTTTAAAAACATTTTAAGTTTTTAACAGGTGGATAACTTTATCATAAAAAATAAAAACTTATTTAACCAAATCATCAAACTCTGAACGTTATTATTCACTCTTTTTATATTGTTCGTATTTATTTAAAATAAATACTATTTTACTTATTTTAAAAAATAAGATATAATAATATCCTATCGTTTATAATAATTAATTGGTTTAATATTCGTAAAAAGGAGAAAATATGTCAGCCAAAAATCGTTACCTCATCGCAAGCTGCGGTGTTATCTTGCATTTAATGTTGGGATCTACTTATGCTTGGAGTGTTTATCGTAATCCTATTATCGCTGAAACTGGCTGGAATCAATCGTCAATTGCTTTTGCCTTCTCACTTGCGATTTTCTGTCTTGGCATGTCTGCTGCCTTTATGGGACAAGTTGTTGATAAACTTGGTCCTAGGGTGACTGGAACCATCTCAGCTATCTTGTACGCATCTGGAAATATTTTAACCGGTGTTGCACTTGCTAATCATAGTCTTTTACTACTTTATCTAGGCTATGGTGTTCTTGGCGGTATCGGGCTTGGTACGGGCTATGTCACACCCGTATCAATGATTATCAAGTGGTTTCCTGATAAACGTGGGCTGGCAACTGGGCTAGCTATCATGGGATTTGGATTTGCCTCTCTTTTAACCAGTCCAATTGCGTATTTCTTAATCACCAAATATGATGTTATCAACACCTTTTACCTGTTAGGTGTGGCTTATTTTCTGGTTATGCTTATCGTCTCACAATTTCTCAAATTTCCATCCTACAGTGAACAGGATACTAACGACAGTCATAAGCAATTAAACCAAGGTATTGGAGCTAAAAAAGCCTTAAAAACGGTTGAATTTTACCTGCTCTGGCTAATTCTCTTCATCAACACTTCTTGTGGGCTTGCCTTAATCTCTGTTGTCTCACCTATGGCACAAGATGTAGCTGGCATGACTGCTAACCAAGCTGCCATTATCGTCGGGCTTATGGGGATTTTCAATGGCTTTGGAAGATTGCTCTGGGCTAGCTTGTCAGACTATATTGGTCGTCCGCTGACCTGCACTATTTTATTTGTTGTTAATATCCTCATGACTATATCGCTCATGTTCCTTCACGCGCCAGCATTATTCACCATTGCCATGGCTGTGCTCATGACTTGCTACGGAGCTGGCTTCTCACTCATTCCACCGTATCTTAGCGATATTTTCGGTGCTAAAGAGCTAGCAACCATGCACGGTTATATTTTAACAGCTTGGGGAATGGCTGCGCTAGCAGGTCCAATGTTGCTTGCTGTCATATACTCAGCAACCAAATCATACACAAGCACTCTTGTCGTCTTCATCCTACTTTATCTATTTGCGCTAGCTATTACACTTTGTCTAAAATCACAAAAAGAAAATAAATATTTGTCATAAAAATAACCCCCCTACAATGTACTGACCCCAAAAAGTTAGACAACTAATTTATCCAAAGGATTTAGTTCTGTATTGCACAGGACTAAGTCCTTTTAATTTCACCTTAATGCGTTTGTTGTTGTAATAATCAATATAGTCTACAATAGCTTGTTCTAATTGCTCAAGTGAGTGAAACGTCTTCTCATAACCATAAAACATCTCAGTCTTAAGAATGCTAAAGAAAGACTCCATCATACCTTTGTCTGGAATATTTTCCCTTACGCGACATGGACGGTTGGATCCCTTTATCCTCTAAAAATTGATGTTAATACTGATGTTGGTATTGCCAACCTTGGTCACTAAGGTTATCTGCTTTCTTGCCAACTTCTCCTAGGTATGAAGAATACTTGCGTTTACGACGGAATTTGGGAACTTAAACCAAGGAGCTTCATCAGACGTTAGACCTTCTTCTGGTTCACTACAAAACCACGATTCCTCAATTCAAGAGTTATTCGGCGATAGCCATAATTTCCTTTATGTTCATAATAAATTTCTTGAATTTCCACTTTGATAGATTGATTTTTATCTACTTGATTCAGTTGCTTTAAGTGGTAATAATAGGTTGAACGAGCAAGTTTGATAATCTTTAGAAGAATCCCTAAAGCAGACTCTGTTACCAATCCTTGAACAATTTCTGTTTTTCTTCTTGCTCCTTTTCGTCCCTAAATCGGAGTTCTCTCAACTTTTTTAGAATTGCATTCTCGGCTCTCAGGTACTCATTTTCTGCTTGGAGTCGCTCTAGTTCTGTCATTTCTTCCCAAGTTTTCTTACGTTTACGCCCCATTTTAGGTACTCTCCCTCTTCTTTTCTCAAGAAGAGTATACCCATTTTTGTATTGTGCTATCCAATTAGGCAACATTCCACCACTTGGAAGACAATAATCAAGACTTACACTTTTTTGTGAACGACCTTCAAGTAGAACTTTATCAATCATTTCTTGTTTTTATTCTGGTGAATCGTAACGATTCTTTCCCTTTTTGATGATGTTTATTCCATAACGGTCAATTAATTTCACCATATATTTTAGACCAGAAATGTTCACCCCAAATTGATTTGAAAGTCGTATAAAGCTTTCTCCTTGCTTTCTCAATTCATATATTTGAACTTTATCTTCATAAGTTAATTTCATAATAAAAACACCCCAAAAGTTAGATTTTTCTGTCTAATTTTTGGGGTGCAGTTCACTTAGCCAGACTTTCTTTTATTATTGCTTTTAATTATTAATAGCTTGAGCAGCTGTGATAATAGCTAAGTTGTAAATATCTTCAGCACTAGCACCACGAGAAAGATCGTTTACTGGTTTATTAAGACCTTGTAAGATTGGTCCGATAGCCTCAAACATTCCCAAACGTTGGGCAATCTTATAACCAATATTACCAGCCTGTAAACATGGGAAGACAAAGACGTTAGCTTGTCCTGCTACGTCACTGTCTGGTGCCTTAATAGCTGCTGTTGCTGGAACAAAGGCTGCATCAAACTGCAACTCACCATCAATAGCCAAGTCAGGACGCATTTCTTTAGCAATATTTGTTGCTTTAACAACCCTGTCAACTTTTGGTGATTTAGCGGAACCTTTTGTTGAGAAGCTAAGCATTGCCACTTTAGGATCAATACCAAAAACTTTAGCTGTTTCTGCAGTATTAATTGCAATCTCTGCTAATTCTTGAGAATTTGGTTCAATATTGATAGCACAGTCGGCAAACATCAAGCGATGATTGGTATCTTCACGGTTCATAAGGAAGACACCTGATGTAAGAGAAATACCAGGTTTTGTTTTGATAATTTGAAGAGCAGGACGAACGGTTCCGCTGTTGAGTGAATCGCGCCTGAAACCATTCCATCTGCTAAACCAAGTTTAACTAGCATAACACCAAAATAGTTGACATCACGAAGCAACTTGTCTGCATCTTCAATTGTCGCTTTTCCTTTACGGACTTCAACAAATTTTTCCTTCATTTCCTCGAAGCCTTCATAGGTTTCAGGATTAATAATAGTATAGTTAAAGTCTACAAAACCAAGATCGTTCAAGATTTTGTGAACCTCTGTTGGGTCTCCCAAAATAATAGGATCAACTAATTCTTCAAATTTCAAACGGACAGCTGCACGAACCACACGGTCATCATTACCCTCAGGGAAAACAATCCTAACACCTTTCCCTGAAATATATTCACGGAGTTCACCAAATAGACTACGCATAAAAATTCCTCAATCAATCTTTTTTAGTTTTCAAGTCCATGATAACGGTTTCAAAATCAGCTGTCAAGGAAGACTCATGGACCATTTCTTTTTTGGTGAAAGGATCAACGAATGCAAGTCGGTGGCAATGCAAGGCCTGGCGCTCAATACCATAGTCTAGAGAACCACCATAAAGGTCATCTCCTAAAAGGGGGAGTCCCAAATGGGCAAAGTGGACACGAATCTGGTGGGTACGCCCAGTATGCAAATTGATATCAACCAATTTAACCCTACCATAATCACCTACCAAACGATAACTAGTGTGGGCATATTTCCCCGATTTATGGACTCGACGTGTGATAATGGAATCCATATCACGCGCAATCGGTGCAATGATTTCACCCTGCTGCTCAAGATTGGTCTCACCTTCAACCAAGGCATAATAATGTTTTTTTATAGACTTCTGTTGTAACTGTTTATCCATACGAGCATGGGCGTAACCATGCTTGGCAAACAGCATGAGACCAGATGTATCCTTATCCAAACGTGTTACGATATGGACACGCTGGTTGGGATAATTATTGCTGACAAAGTGATGTTTGACAAAGTTAGCCATGGTATTATCATGGTTAACACTTGGAATACTAGCATAGCCATAGGGTTTATTAATCACCAAGAAGTTATCATCCTCATAGACTATATCCAAGTCAAAAGGAATTGGCTTCAAGGTTTCATGTGGGGCCTCATCAGGGATTTCTATGGCAACCACGTCTCCCTCATGGACAGGATAAGTCGCAAACTGCTCCTCACCATTGACCCAGATGTGACCTCCCTCAAACTTAATTTTGGCTAGAAGTCCTTTTGAAATATCGTGCTCCTTCAAAAAGGTTTTAACTCGACATGAACGTCCTACAGTAAATTCATATCTCATTCTTCTATGTCTCCAATAAAGGATTCACGGACACGTTCCCAAAAACTTGTGTGACTAGCACTAGCAACAAAAGAAATCTTACGTTGATCAATCGAAAATTCTACCTTTTTCACATTCCGGTTGGTATAGGTCTTATTATCAACCGACAGAGTGTAGCTCCCCATTCGAGTAGGATAGACAGTAATCTTCTCATGTTTTGGCACAATAATTGGACTACCTAAGGTACGGTAAACACGATTATTAAGACTAGCAATTTCTGTCAACTGCAAAGCCTCAATAGTGGGATGAAGTACCGCACCACCCAAAGATTTATTGTAGGCGGTTGAGCCCGTAGGCGTCGATACAGATACCCCATCTCCACGGAAGCTCTCAAACAGTACATCATTCAGGCAAATATCTGCCGCCATAGTCTTCTCGTTACGCTTAATCGCTGCTTCATTGAGAGCAATAGATGTGAAAGAACGACCATCAGCCAAGGTTAATGTGACGTTTAAAAGAGGGTAGGAAATCTTAGCTCCATTATCCTTACGTAGGGTTTCAATTAATTGATCCACTTCACTATCCAAGTAATCTGTATAAAAACCTAGATGCCCCGTGTGAATCCCTACAAAACGGACACTAGAAAGCTCTTTTTCATACATGTGGAAAGATGATAGCAACATGCCATCGCCACCAATAGAGATAATCACATCAGGATTTTTCTTAGTCAAATAAAAATCGGGATCATCTCGAAAGGTATTAAAAAGTTTTGAGGCAACACGCCTGCTTTGGGGTTTGCCATTAGCAATAATAGCTACCTTCATCTTATCAGAAAAGGTCTTCATCTGTGTCATCACTATTTCCTACACTATCTTTCAAAGTTCTGTTGATTGGATCAAAGAGCAACTGAGCATCTCGAATATCATCACGTATTTTACGCATCTCTTCGTCAAGCTCATAAGCCATACGGGCCGTATTTTCCAAGCGAAGTTTAATCTCCTCTGGAAAATTTCCCTGATACTTATAGTTAAGGGAATGTTCAATGATGGCCCAAAAGTTCATAGCCAAAGTCCTAATCTGAATCTCGACCAGAATTTCCTTACGACCATCAATGGTATCAACAGGATAAGACACGATAACATGGTAAGAGCGGTAACCCGAATTCTTACGGTTCCTAATATAGTCACGCTCTGAGACTATGGTCATATCACTACGACGACGAAGCAAGGACAAAACTTCATCCACATCATCGACAAACTGAACCATTACTCGGAGTCCTGCAATATCTTCCATATCCTTTGCTAAATTCTCAACAGAGAGACCACGCAAGGCAATTTTCTCTTCAATGGCAGCCACTGACTTCACACG
This sequence comes from Streptococcus sp. FSL L8-0526, assembly GCF_038007145.1. Lineage (NCBI taxonomy): Bacteria > Bacillati > Bacillota > Bacilli > Lactobacillales > Streptococcaceae > Streptococcus > Streptococcus sp. FSL L8-0526. Next base: position 874,466 of record NZ_JBBOWP010000001.1, on the reverse strand, counting down.
TCCCGTCACAAACTCAATGGGCGAGTGACGATTTTGCTTACGAAATTGTTTACGAATACCCCGGAGCTTAATTTTAAGCTCACCCACGGCCTGAATATAGGGGTCTAAAAATTGTTCCCAATCCATGGTCAAGATATGACTCCTCCTTGTCAAAAGCTTTAGATTTTTATAAAATAAATACAATCTGTTATATTATACCACATTTAAAAGAACAAGGGAGGACACACATGAACCATTTAGAGATAGAGTACAAGACTCTGCTCACCAAAGACGAGTATAATCGTTTAGCAGTGCTTTTCTCCCATGTAACACCTGTTACGCAAACCAATTACTACATTGATACACCCCAAGGTGACATGAGGAATAAAAAGTTGTCTTTACGTATCAGAACCCTTCCCACTCATGGTGAGCTGACCTTGAAAATTCCTGAAAAGGTCGGAAATATGGAATACAATGTCACCATGGACTGTTCAGAGGCTAAGGCTATGACCAAGTCTCTTGACTTCCCTGATTGCCAAATCAAGTCCATTCTTCTGGAACGTGGTGTTAAGTTAGAGGATCTAACCATCCTAGGACATTTAACCACAACCCGTCGTGAATACCAGACCAATATTGGTCTCATGGCACTTGATGTCAATGTCTATGCTGATAAGAAAGACTATGAGCTTGAGTTGGAAGTTTCAGATGCCAAGAGAGGTAAAGACGACTTTTATGCCTTTCTTAAGGAAAATAATATTAACTTTAAGTATGCCAAGAGTAAGGTTGCACGTTTTATAGCAACCCTAAAGCGAGATAAAGACTAGTTGGTGAAATGTGAGTTTATAGAAATTCTGCTAGTCTTTTTTGATCCGTTCTGAGGCGGACCTTCCACCGTCAAAACGTCTATAAAAACCATTTACTTCATTTTAAGACAAGGATTAACCCTTGTCTTTTTTATATATGCAAAAACAATTTGGTACTTGTGGCAACTTCCACAATCGCTCTCTTCTGTCTAAAAACGCATACAAAAATGATTCAGTGATTTATGGTTCGTCAATTTTCATCAATATCGCTTTCTGAAGGCTGAAATTTCTATTTTTTTTTGTTAAAATAGAAGCATCTGTAGTTTTATTACAATAGCCCTAATTGGGCTTCGCATCTTATTTTTTTAAAGGAGTCACCATCGTCATGGTACATCAAAAAGCAAACCCAAAATTGAAATTGTTCTCGCTCAGCTCAAATCCAGAAATTGCTGAAAAAATTGCTGAGAATACCGGATTGCCACTTGGAAAAGTATCTTCACGTCAATTTTCTGACGGTGAAATCATGATTAACATTGAAGAATCTGTTCGTGGAGACGATATTTACATCATCCAATCTACTAGCAACCCTGTTAACGACCACCTTTGGGAATTGCTCATCATGATTGATGCCTGCAAACGTGCCAGCGCTAACTCTGTCAATGTAGTTATGCCTTATTTTGGTTATGCACGTCAAGACCGTATCGCTGCTTCACGTGAACCAATCACTGCTAAATTGATTGCCAATATGTTGGTTAAAGCTGGTGTCAACCGTGTCTTGACGCTTGACCTTCACGCTGTCCAAGTTCAAGGCTTTTTTGACATCCCCGTGGATAATCTCTTTACTATCCCTCTTTTTGCTGAATACTACAACGAAAAAGGGTTGACTGGTGCAGACGTTGTCGTTGTTAGCCCTAAAAATTCTGGTGTTAAACGTGCTCGTAGCTTGGCTGAATATCTTGATGCTCCAATCGCTATTATTGATTATGCTCAAGATGATACAGGACGTGAAGAAGGCTACATAATCGGTGAGGTTGAAGGTAAAACTGCGATCTTGGTTGATGATATCCTTAATACGGGTAAAACTTTTGCCGAAGCGGCTAAAATCCTAGAACGTGGTGGGGTTAATGACATCTATGCAGTAGCTAGTCATGGGCTCTTTGCTGGTGGTGCCGGTGAAGTCCTCAAAGTTTCTCCAATCAAAGAAATCTTGGTTACAGATTCAGTTGCAACTAAAGAAAATGTTCCTACAAGTGTTAAGTACCTTTCAGCAAGTGAGCTTATCGCTAATGCTATTACCCGTATCTTTGAACGTCAACCACTTAGCCCACTTTTTGCATATACTGCCAACGAGGACTAATTTATGGTTTATTTGGATAATGCAGCAACTACTCCTTTGAATACAGCTGCTATCTCAGCGATGACACATGTCATGACTGAAACCTTTGGAAATCCATCCAGCCTACATGCTTATGGTCGTCAGGCTTCTAAGGAACTCCGTGAGGCTCGTGAAGAAATGGCCAGGCAATTTCAAGTTCCTGCTCGAAAACTCATTTTCACCTCTGGTGGGACTGAGGGTAACAATACAGCTATAAAAGGTTATGCCCTTGCCAATCAAGCTAGTGGAAAACATTTGATTACGACTGCTATCGAACATCATTCCGTCCTTCACACCATGGCCTACCTGGAAGAGCGTTTTGGTTTTGAGGTTACTTATATCCAGCCGGTCAATCAGGTCATTACAGCCCAACAGATTGCTGAGGCCTTACGTGACGATACTATTCTGGTTTCTGTCATGTATGCCAATAATGAAACTGGTCAGTTACTTCCTATTAAGGAAATTGGTGACCTGCTCACCAACCACCAGGCTGCTTTCCACGTGGATGCTGTTCAGATTGCAGGAAAACTTCCAATTCACCCAGAAGAACTCGGTGTCGATTTTCTCTCAATCAGTGCTCATAAATTTCATGGACCTAAAGGTGTCGGCCTGCTCTATCATAATGATTTGCACTTTGACAACCTACTCCACGGTGGTGAACAAGAGGAAAAGCGTCGTGCCAGCACTGAAAATCTTGTCGGTATTGCAGGCATGACCGCAGCTTACAAACAAGCTAGTAAGAACTACCAAGACAATTACAAGCATGTTGAAACAATCCGTCAGGTGTTCCTTAATTCTCTCACTGTTCCTTACGAGATTAACAGTGTAGGACCCAGTCTACCTCATATTATCAACATTAGTTTTTCTGGCAAGGAAAATGGATCTCTCTTAACCCTGTTAGACTTGGCTGGATTTGCTGTCTCAACTGGATCTGCTTGTACTGCAGGAACTGTTGACCCAAGCCATGTCATCCAATCCCTATATGGCAAGGATTCTGACAAGCTTAAAACAGCTATCCGCGTTAGTTTATCAGAAGAAAACACTGCTGAAGAACTTCAAGCCCTAGCAGAAAAACTTAATCAAATCATAGGAGACTAAGATGGCATTTGAAAAAAGCATTCATTTGGCTGACTGTAAATACCGTTATACCATCAGCTCTAATGTCAAAAAATTCACCCTTCGTGATGCAACTTTTGTACAAAATAAAATCGGAAACTACGAGTTACACCGTCTACTCGAAAAAGTGCCTAACTCAGGTGAAGGTTTCCCACTAAAGATCACTATTAACAAAGATTTGACAGGTTTCAAATTGTCAATCACAGACAAATCTGGCCTTCGTAACATTAATATCTTTAACAATGAAGACCACCATATCTTACAAGAAAAATTCTACTTCTTGATGCAGAGTTTGGTAGACCGTCAAGTTTTTGAGCAAGAAGAGGTCTAAACCATTTTTAGATATATAAATAACCTATCCTAGTGATAGGTTATTTATATCGCATCATTTATACTATTTTGTTGTAATCTTCACAAACTTTTCCTAAAATAATATAAGTGAATCATATTAATTCAAGAAGGGAAATGCGATCAATGACATTTGAGAAAAACATTCCAAACGCTACTGCTAAACGTCTCTCTCTCTATTATCGAATTTTCAAACGATTTCATCGTGAAAATATCGACAAAGCAAGTTCCAAACAAATTGCTGAAGCAATTGGAATTGATCCTGCTACAGTGCGTCGTGACTTCTCCTATTTTGGTGAGTTAGGTCGTCGTGGTTTTGGTTATAACGTTAGTAAGCTGATGACATTTTTCGCAGAACTCCTTAATGATAATGCAACAACTAAGGTGGTCCTTGTAGGAGTAGGAAATATCGGACGTGCTCTTCTTCACTACCGTTTTCAAGAACGTAACCGCATGCAGCTGGTTATGGCTTTTGATACAGACGATAACGAACTGGTAGGAAGCCAGACTGAAGACAATATTCCTATCTATGGTATCTCTCAAATCAAGGACAAGATTGCCCAGGAAGATATCAAAACGGCCATCCTGACAGTGCCATCAGTCAAGGCACAGGAGGTGGCTGAGCTTTTGGTTGATGCTGGAATCGAAGGCATCCTCTGCTTCTCCCCAGTCAACCTCAACCTTCCACGCCATGTGGTTCTCCAATACGTAGACCTGACTAGTGAACTACAAACCCTACTCTATTTCATGAAAGAAGAAGAAAAAGCAAGGAGAAACAATGACTAAACCAATCATAGGTATCACAACTAATATGAGACCTAATCCAGACCATGAAGATATGAACTGGTCTTATGCCCCATCTGGTTTTGTGGAAGGAGTTCAAAAAGCTGGTGGTCTAGCAATCCTTCTACCAGTATCTGATCCTTCGGAGGCTAAAACCTATATCTCCATGATTGACAAGCTTATCCTCATCGGCGGTCAAAACGTTGACCCTAAATTCTACAACGAAGAAAATCATGCCTGTGAGGATGACTTTTTCCTCGAACGTGATCTCTTCGAGATGGCTCTAATTGAAGAAGCTACCAAACAAAAGAAACCGATTTTTTCAATCTGTCGTGGAACACAACTCATGAATGTTGCCCTTGGTGGTAGTCTCCATCAGGATATTGAAGGGCACTGGCAGGATAAGCCTTCCGAATACCTTTACCACGAAATTATTATCAACAAAAACAGTAAGTTAGCGGAGATTTACGGCCTAGAAACCTCTATCAACTCTTTCCACCATCAGAGTATTAAACACTTGGCCCCTGACCTCCGTGTTATTGCACGTGACCCTGAGGATAATACTGTCGAAGCTGTTGAATCAAACACACCAGATCTTCGCTACCTTGGTGTTCAGTGGCATCCAGAACATCTCCTAAACAAACGTAAAGAAGACCTCAAACTCTTTGAATACGTTGTAAACGAACTTTAAAAGCAACTGATACTGCACTCAGTTGCTTTTCTTGTGTCTTTATAGACTCTACTTAAAGTTCAAAATCCTCCCTCTCCTCACGAAAGGAATAATAAGTTGATTTTCCAACAATCAGATGGTCAAGAAGACAAATTCCCAAGTCGTCACAGGACCTCTTAATCTTTTGAGTAAAATCAATATCATTGCGACTAGGATAGGCTTCCCCCGAAGGATGATTGTGGACCACAATCAAGGAAGTTGCCATCAGATGACAAGCATAATGTAAAATCTCACGCGGCTCGGCAATCGAACGGCGAACCCCACCGATAAAGACCGTCTTTTGCTGAATAATACGATTCTGCGTATCAAGGTAGATGGCCACCAAATGCTCCTGAGGCTTGTCACCAATATCTAACATCATGCGACGCGCCACCTGCTGACTAGACATAATCTGCTCAGAACGAGCTAACTCAGCCTTCTCAATACGCTTAGCCAACTCCACCATAGCCTTCAGCTCAATGGATCTCACACGCCCAATACCAGAAATCTCCTGAAGCTCATTCAGAGACAAGCGAGACAAATCCGCCAAACTCGTCATTCCTTTTAAAATACGGTTGGCCATAGATAGGACCGACTCAGACCTCGTCCCCGTTCGCAGCACTATCGCCAACAGTTCCTGGTCAGACAAGACCTCTGCACCCTTTTGTAAGAGACGCTCACGAGGCAAAAGCTCCGACTTCTCATCTACAATACTATACATAAGAAAAAAACCTCCTACTTACTTATTCGTAAGTGGGAGGGGGAAGTTATACAGCTGAGGATTTTTTAAAGCCCAATTTTTTTAACAAAGATTTCCGGTATGCTGAAAACTTTTCCGCTAGAGAAATAGGTTCTTCTACCTGCGACATTTCAATAAGATGGAGCTTATAACGTTCTGCAAAAGATATTTTTTCGGAAGAAATAATGCGATAATCAATTCCTACATCCCAAGCTTTTCGATAGAAAAGATAAGGGAGAGTATTCTCGTCAGAGTTATAGAAAATGTGCTTATCCTTTAGAATAATTTTTTCCAAAAAATCTTTTGACAACCACATAGATCCTTGAAAAACATGAAGTGAATTTTTGATTGTTTTTTGACATTCGTTATCTAGTTTAGCTGCCTGATTTTGATTTAAAGTACCAATTGCATCCGTCCAATAGAGCTCCTTAGACAAATCAGCAAACACAAGGCCAACCTCTGGAAAATGTGCAAAGATTGATAACACCGTCTCTTCATCTAATAACATATCTATTAGAGCAAGTCTTGTAGCTTCATCAACAAGATTACCCTCATTTCCAAAGTCTGCTGTGTGAAAATGCCCAATAAAGTCGTACTCGCTAAGCTGAGATGCCAAGGAAACCAAGGCATGATAATGATTATCAAACTGTTGTGAGACTATCTGAAATCTATCTTTATCAAAACTATTTAATAAATTATCTTCAACCTCATTTTTATCTAAATGGTCAGATAGGGTGAAATAATAGAAAGCAGAAAACTTACTATCAAAGAATACTTTCAGCCTCTCAAGATCACTAATGTGCACATGGATAGCCATATGATACTCATGCTTGCTAAATCTTTTAAAAGACGGTTCGATGATTTTCTCATCTAAAATCACTAAACTGTCAGGGGAATGATAGCTGTTAAGATGAGACTTGATTAGTGCTACCGGATATGTTGATAGGTTAGCAAGATAATCTAAAAGTAGTCTTCCTTTTTTTTCATTATCAGTAAAAGCTTTGAGTTTAATAAATGGTACCTTATGATCAAGAGTACTTATTGGTCTGTAATAAGAAAAATCAGGGTGAATTAGATCTCCTACCTCTTCAGCAACGGTATTAAAGACAGCATCATAACGGTAACCAGCCTCAAGAAGGACACTAGTAACCTTAGTTTCATAATTATCAATAACATCTTGAACATAGGTAAAAGTTTTTATAGAGGTCCAAAATTTCTGAAAGGCTTCTGAAGCAACAACATGCTTCTTGAAAGACATAAAATAACTTTGTAGATGTTCATCGAAATATTTGGTCTTTCTAAAATTCGTCATTCCCCAAAAGTCAACATTCGGACGCTCTTCAAATCCTTCAACGATGTCAGATATATCCCAAAGAGGACCAAAGCAAGTATCATTCATGAGAGTAACGGAATCAAAATCTGTTAAATCTTCAAATCCAACATGAGCCATACCATCTCTCCAGGCTGCAAAATCAAAGCCTAGATTCTCTCTCTGGATAACCTCATCCACACCAGTCTCTTTGAGGGTTGATGTTGCAGACTTCGTTAGTTGACTATTTGAAATCACAATAAGTTTAGAAAAAAGTGGTCGAAGTTGCTCCAATTGGTAGAGCACATGACCACTTAATTCGTCGTACTTATTATAATGAACATACAATAAGAGACGTTTCATTTATTCTTGAATCTCCCATTTTCCATTTCTCTGAACCATACCAGTTGCAGAATCTTTAGCAGACTTATCATCATCCTCAATATCATTTCGATTTAAGAGAATAATTGGTGAGTTATCTGAATCAGCAAAAGCTATCATCTGATCATCCTTATCTCTGACAGAAACCTGAAGCTTAAGCTTGATATTATTAAGATGGGTAAGACTACATTTGTAAGTGAGTGTTTTTCTTCCAGAACCACTCGTCTTATTGTCCATAGAATTATCATTGTAGATCCAGATACCACGGTCAATATCTGTCAATGAAAATGCAATATAGGTCTCAATTTCCTCATTGACATCATATGAAATCTCAAATGAAATATCTTGATCAGGACTGATAATATTATCATTCAAGAGTTTTACTTGAAGATTAGTAATCTTAGGATTCTCAACAACAACGTCGTCATTCGAAACTTTTTGACCAGCAGCATTATCAAAGCTATATTGGTTAGCAACTTCATCTGGGTCACCGACAACCTTGACTAAACCATGTTCAATCAAAACTGCTTTATTACAATACTTTTTAACTGCTGACATGTCATGGGTAACCAAGATAGTTGTCTTTCCAGATTGCTTACGTTCCATGAAATAATCATTACATTTACGTTGAAAGGCCTCGTCACCTACGGCTAAGACTTCATCCAAGATAAGAATATCACCTTGGGCCTTGATAGCTACTGAGAAGGCTAGACGAACCTGCATACCACTTGAGTAATTCTTCAACTTTTGATTCATGAAATCATGAAGTTCAGCAAAGTCTACAATGTCATCATACATGGCATCCACTTCTTCCGTTGAAAAGCCAAGCATAGCACCATTCATATAGACATTCTCACGACCAGTCAATTCGGGGTTAAACCCAACCCCAAGTTCAATGAAAGATACTAACTTACCATTAATAGTAACTTTACCTTTCTCCGGAACGTAAATTCCAGAAATAATTTTTAGAAGCGTTGACTTACCAGAACCATTACGTCCAACAATTCCATAGAAATCACCCTTTTCAACTTCAAAAGAAATATCTTTTAAGACATGTTGTTCAGTATACCCTTTAATTCCTTTAAAACGATTGACTAGAGTCGTTCTCAAACTCTGACTCGCCTCAGTTGGTAATTTAAAATACTTACTTACATGATCTACTTTTACAGCAATATTATTTGACATTATAGAATCTCCGCAAATCGTTTAGCATTTCGATTAAAGACAAGGAAACCAATGATAAAAATTACTACAGGAATCGCATAAGGAACAAAGGCAATCAATTTATTGTTGATAATATCCCATCCTCTTGGATTAACTGGGTCAATGATAAAATGACGCATATCCTGTAAAATCTGAGCAATAGGATTAAGCATCATAATCTTAGCAACAAACTCTTGATTTCTTTGAAGAAGATAAGTGATTGAGTAGATAATTGGACTTGCATACATACCTGCTTGAAGTACTACTTCCCAAACTGGACCAATATCACGATATTTAACAAAGAGTGCTGATAAAATAAAAGCAACTCCCATTGCCATCAATAGTACTTCAATGAAAAGAGGAATGATAACCAAGGTATTAAACCCAATAGGAACATGATTAATCAAAGCGAATACGAAGACAACAACAAGATTAATCAAAAAGTTAATCGCAGCTCCTAGTACAGATGAGATAACAATTGTTTGTTTTGGAAAGTTAAGTTTACGTAAGAGATCCCCTCGTGAAACAATGGAAAGCATCCCCATATTGGTAGCCTCTGTAAAGAAGCCCCAAAAAATCATAGCCAAAAGCAATCCTACTGCATAGTGTGGTGTCCCATCATCAAATCTCAAGAAACGAACAAAGACAAGGTACATAATTGTAAACATCATCAAAGGTTTCAAAATAGACCAAAGATAACCAATGAAAGAACCTTGATAACGTAATTTAAAATCCGTTTTAATCAGTTCCTTAAGTAAAATCCTATTTTTCTGACTAAAGAAATTCATTTAGTCCTCCTTATACATGAATTTTGTCAAAATCAAACTCGTAAATACAAAGGTATGAAAAGCCCTGTTTTTACGATAACCATATGTTTTCAGACGGTGATAACGCTCTCTTAATCCTTGATCCATAATAGTCACAAAGTTTTCAACCAATTCCCTACTTTCAGTATCCAGTGGCAAAGAAAGAAGGTTTTCTGCCTGACTCTGACTAGCCTTGATCAACTTCCAGTATTTATTAAATAAAGTCTGAGGTCGAATCCAATTCTGCATACGTTTTCGAAGAGTTCTAGCACCCAAAACATTATCTGCATGCTGACGGTAAAGCTCTGTTGGTTGATCAATATAGACCAGATGACCAAATGCTGAAGCAAGCAAACCTAAATACCAGTCATGCATCAGAAGCTCATTGGGTTCCTCGCCAGTCCATAATTCGGCTAGAGCATGATTAATTAACGACACACCGCCAGTAACAGTGTTTTCTGTCATTTCTTGAACCAACTCAGTATTAGCATGGTCAGATTGAGTACGAATCATACTCTCATGAACCACCTCTAAATCTTGGTTCACAACCTTTAAATCCGTGTATACCAAAAGTGGTTTATCAGATGAGTATCTACTCGCTTCCTCAAGCTGAAGAGATAACTTTTCAGGTAGCCAGGTGTCATCCTGGTCTGAGAAAAGATAATAATCTGATTTTTGATGCTTCAACAATGTGAAAAAGCTCTTTATAACACCTAAATTCTCAGTTTGATTTGGATTAATGAAGACAATGCGATTATCTTCTAAAGCAAAGCGTTTGATAATATCTCTCGTTTTATCTTTAGAACCATCATCACGAATTAACAAGGTCCAATCAGTATAAGTTTGCTGCTGAATACTTTCAATTTGCTCCGCTAGAAAATTTTCTCCATTATAAGTGGACATGAGAATAGTTACTTTCATGATAAAAACAGCTCCTCGTATTCACCCACGATTTTTTCCCAGGTGTAATTTTCTTTCATATTTGCTTTAGCAGCACTTCCCAAGTTCTCAAACGACACTTGACCATCTACAGAATCAATAAGCTTAGACAAATTCCCATACTCTTTGTTCCAATACAAGGCAGTACCTTGAGCAACCTGATGGTTAAAGTCTACGTTAAAAATAAGGTTGAGGTCCGTTTGAGCCAAAGCCTCTAGTAAACCTGGATTCGTTCCACCTACTTCATGTCCATGAATATAAGCAAAAGCTTGGTTTCGAATATACTTAAGCAAGTCCTGATCATAGACTGTCCCTACAAACTTCACACGTTTATCTTTATCAAATCCTGTTATCTGTCGTAGTTCATCAAAGTAAGCACTTCCTTCATGATTACAGATGATAACCAAATCACGCTCTGTAGACGACTTCATAAACTCTCGAATCGCAGTTTCGTAATTATTTTCAGGTACAAAACGCCCCAATATCAAATAATATTCTTTTTCTTGCGTCTGCCATTTTTGATACCAATCTCGAACAGAACTATCTTCAGCAGTCAAAGTCGTCTTAGATAAGTCGGTTCCATAGGCAATAAAAGTCGTCCTAGACCACGGATAAGTATTTCGAATATAGGTCTCAATGCCTCGATTATCAGAAATAATCAAATTAGCATACTTTGTCATCTCTTTTTCAGAGTATTTGAGATAGCTTTGAACAGGCTTAGACCATTTGGCACGTTTCCATTCTAAACCGTCAGGATTGACTAACAAAGTACCTCCAACGGACTGAATTTTCTTAGCAAAATGAACAATGAAGGCACCAATGGTATTTCCTAAAATATAAAAAATCGGTGCTTCAATCCCTTCTTTTTTAATAAGCTTCAAACTATAATTGATAGCCATCATATCATAAGCTATAACACGTGCAGGACCTAGTTTGGGAGGATTAACTGTAAAGCAATCCGCCCCCTTATAATCAAAATGCTTGCCTGTACGTTCATCCGATAAACAAGCCACATGATAACGTATTCTAGGCGATACCTTATGGGAGACCAATTTCTCAACAAATGTCTCAAAACCACCGTATTGAGCGGGCAAACCTCTACTGCCTATGATAAAAATATCTTTCAAAGTTTACCTCCATTCGTCACAGCTCGCAAATACACAAAATAATACATAGTATCTCTTATTATACCATTTTCAAAGCCATTTTGTATGATTAGACAGAAAGAGTAAAAACAAAAAGACCTGTCAAAAACGGCCTTCTTGTTCTTAATCATAGATAACTAGATTTTTCTATTAATTCATTTTTTTAAGCTGAAATAATTTTTTCACAGCAGATTTCACACTTTTCGTTAGTGCTTTTCGGTTGTTTAAAAAATCGATATCTTTCTGATTTACTTTTTTATGACGCAATTCATCGTCCTCAATCTTTTCAGTAATATTAGCATAGACACTCTCAAGAGAATATCTCTCTTTTAAACTTGGAACAGCTTTTGCTGCTTCAAGTTTCTCTTGGTCAAATCTACCAAGGACCTCTGAAATCATGCTAGTTAAGGTATCCAAGTCCCCCGAAGGGTAGATATGCCCTTGCTCATTCATATACTCGAAGGCTGATTTATGTCCCGCATTATCTGATAAAATCGTTGGAATACCATTTAAAACAGATTCAACATAAACGAGACCAAACGTCTCCATACTCGACGGGAAAACAGCTAAATCTTTATCAGTAATCTCTGACCAAGGATCATCTAAATATCCCATAAATGAAACATTTTTCAAATTATGCTCTGCAATATAATCATCACAGAGTTGTTTATAATCCTCATCCCATGCACCTAAAAATACAAGTTCAGTGCCTGCTAGATTAAGCATTTGAAAAGCTTTAATCAACTCAAGCTGATTCTTTCTCTGAGTCAAGCGGCCAACTGAAACGATACGATGGTGGTCGTTGGATCCAAGTGACACCCCTTCTTTGGTTTCAATTTGAGTATAGGGTGCAAAAGAATAAATCTTCCTATTTGGGAAATGCTTTTGTAAATCCTCGGTCAACGCTCCTGTTACAGCAAAAATCTCATCAGAAAACTTGTCTATAAAGTCAAGTTTTTCTTTATAGTAACCAAATTCTCCCTCAGGAAATTCATGAATCAACCAAAAATGTCTGACATTCTCAAAAGTTGCAGCAAGTGCACCTTGAAAAACATTTACTGTATTACTAATAATAAGGTCTACCGTGTTCTCCACAATAATATTTCGAATATCTTTGACATTCTTATTATATGACTTCACTCGCAAAAAATGATTTCCTGGCGAACCACCCGGTGCTTCTTGCCACCACCATTTAACAGCTGAAAGACCATAGGTTTTAATCCCTGCTTTCTGAAGTTCTGCTTGATAATCCTCTTGAGACGGCACCTTGTAATCAGGAAAAACATTTAATACACGATAACCTTTTTTCACCAGAAATTTCATAAGATTTACTATAGAAATTTCGGCACCATTATCCAGAGTCCCCGTCGGAGATATAAATAAAATTGTCTTAGTCATAAATTATGCAAATACCCCCCAGTAATGGAAAAGAATCAAATACATAGCAACTAGGAAGTTTGCAATCAAAGTAATAGCTACTATCTTCAATCTTTTCTGTCGAGCTAAATCAACTTTAGCTGTATTAGCAATTAACGGTAACAAGAGAATGATAAATGGCGTAAAATAACGTCCTTGAGCACCAACTGATATATTAGCTCCCTGTCCAAGAACAATTGGTGTCCACGCAATATACATTACTGTAACAGCAGCTAGAACCTCTAGTATGAAGAGAATACAAGAGGCATTAGCAAAATCTTTTGTAAAGAAATCCTTCTTACTTGATAGGAATAAAATAGTAAGAACTACGATATCAATAAAGATTAACCAAAGTGGCATTTGCAAAGTCAGGTTACCAAGATAGCCGAACATACCAAGCGACAAGATACCATTCAAATTGTCATTCAACTCAGGATTAAAGAGTGTATTACGCAAAACCTCGCCATAATGACGAAGACCGCCCTGATTCTTCATTAAGAACTGAAGAACCACTACAAGGCCTACCACAAAGAGAAGGTAGAAAACTGCTTTATATTTTGAAATAAAGGTCTTAACGGCTTGCACTGGACGATTTAGAAAGGCTAAGGCACCTTCAAACTCAAAAGGCACAAACGGAATCAAACCTAACAATAAAATATTATTTGGCTTGGTTGCTAGAAGCAAAATCGCAAGCCCTATCACCTGTATAAAATTACGATTGGTAAACCGTTTAGAATAGGCAAGATTAGTGATATAACCAAGAGCCAACATCACTTCCAAGTAGTTCATCACATCATAAGAAAGTGATGAAGCTTGCTGAACCATAATAGGTAAAAGTGAAATAAACATTAAGGCAGTCTTTCCATACTTGAAATAACGTATTAAAAAGTAAATTCCTAATATATAAGCCAGTGCATTAAAGATACGCCCCATATAGATGATCATACCAACTGTGGGACTAATCCAACTTCCAATCGTCATCCCTATCAACTGTGGAATAAAGGAGATTGTTTTTAAGCTCACACCAAATTGAAAGGGTTCCTTGCTCATGTCAATCTTTTGAGCAAAAATTTGTTTATATTCCGCTAACTTAACCTTATCATTACTTGGAATTTCATCCATCCACTTAAATGATGTATCGGTTGGTTTATGGAAGGTCTCCCAGGTCATACGCGCGTGGTTTGTTTCATCTGGCACACGATTAATTGGAAATACAAACATAAATGAGAAAATAAAAATCGTCGCTAAAATGAAAAATAAATTTTCAACTTTTATTTGTTTAATTCTGTTCAAAATAAGTCACCATATCATCTTTCTTGCTTAAGGTACAATTTTCAAGAACAGCACGATAAGCAGCTTCTGCTATTTTCTGTCTTAATTCTGGAGATAACACTAAGGTTTCTAGCTTGTCGAACCACTGTCCGTCAGTAGCTAACAATCCTGTTTCACCATCAACAACCGCATCTGAGAAAGCTCCTATCTTACTTGCTACTGTTGGTACTTTCACCAAAGCAGCTTCAATCCATTTAATCTCAGATTTCGCACGATTAAAGATAGAATCCACAAGCGGTGCTAGGTTAATGTCAACCTCGCTAATCAAGGCAGGCAGTTTATCCCATTCCACATAATCGTGAGTTACAATTTGATTTTTAAAGGGCTTCATATCTTCTGGAATATCAAGAATCCCAACAATATGTAACTGTACATTGCTGTATTTTTTAAGCGATTGCTTAATAGCTGGCTTAATCAATTCAAAATTCTCATTATGACTAATCGAACCAGAGAAATAACCAATCTTAACAATGTCAGATGTTTGAGAATAATCTTTAATATATTGACTACTAATAGTGATTAAGTCATCAGAAGCCAAGTTGCGATTAAGTAAAACCTTACTTTGATACTTATACAACTCCTCCTGCAATTGGTTAGTCGAAGTAATAGCACCATCACAATTTTCTAGCATATAGCCATAATTTCGAACACCTGCATCATAGTTTCCTTTTTCAACCGAATTCAACCCTTGTGTATAACTTAATTGGTCTGTATAAACCGTATCAAAGACTAAGTCATCAATATCAAAAAAAACAGGTTTTCCAAATTTCTTAGCCAAATGACAGAGATGCAAAAGTTCAGGTGAAATTGGTGAGCGGTAGATAACGATGTGACTAGCGTTTTGAGCCATCGATAGTTGGAAATCAGATAGGTTAACAACTTTGACTGAAAAACCATGCTTACGTAATTGCTCTGCCTTGTTCAAGACACGATAACGGGTACATTGCGGAATAATATTTTCAACCCCATCAATCAATAGAATATATTGATCACGTTGAACAGCCTTAAACTTATTCACGATATCTTCCAGAATTGACACTGGGTAATCTGTCTCTTCTGCAACAAACTCTAACAAGTCAGGGACTTCTGAATCACGATCCAGACCTTGCCACAAGAATTGGTCTTCATCATAATTTTTCAGAGCTGTGTATTTCACCAAAGGACTACCTGCTTTGAGCATCTTAAGTGGGTGGATATACATAGCAGAATCTTCGTATTCTTGCACAACTGCATCGAAACGATATCCCAAATCTGCAAAATGCTTGGTAAAACGTGTCTCATGTCGACCAATAGCCTTATCACGAGAGTCTGTATCCGTCAAATGCGTCCAGTACTCATAAAAGGCATCATCATTTAGCATGAGCTTTTCAATAACTAGAAAATAAGATTGAAGATGCTTTGGAATATAGCCATAAGGATTCTCTCTAGTAACATCCTCTTGCTCTTCTCCAAATGAAATTCCCCAGAAATCTAGTTGCTTACCAGCCATTTCCTGGAATACTTGAGACAAATCTCTCATCGGACCAATATTAGTATCATTCACCAAGAGGAGCTGGTCGTAATCTTTAAGCTTGTCTTTACCAAAGGCAAAAATCCCTTCTCTAAAGGCCGCAGTATCATATCCCTTGTTATCACGAGTCAAAACCTTACCGTAGGCCTCAAGGGTATTAATATCATCATCATGAAGCTGTCCATTGACAACGACAATAACATCATCTACCAATGGAGCCAAGGCTTGCAAGAAACGTAATTTGTATTCTTGAAGACGAGATTCAGACTCAAAAATAACATAAACCAACGCTTTTTTACCATTATGGGACAAGGCAGAGCGTTGACTATTTCTGAGACGTCGTAACTGGCGAACCTTAAGAGGTATCATTCTACGACGTAACTGTATCACTTTGACTTTTAAAGCTCTCAAATAATTTTTAATAGCCTTTGGATTCTTCGCAATTACTACAGCTGTCTTTATAGGAGTGATAAGGGCGTTCCCTAAACGATATGACAGCGAACTTCGGATAAGCTCCATTTCTTTATGGGCATCTTTCAGTTGCTTTTGTGTATACTTCCTTCGTTCAAGTTGATCACGTTCTTTTTTCAAGCTTCGTTCACGTTGATCACGTTCTTTTTTCAAGCTTCGTTCACGTTGATCACGTTCTTTTTTCAAGCTTCGTTCAAGTTGATCACGTTCTTTTTTCAAGCGATTAACATAGTCTGTCACATCATCGTGATGTTTAAGCAAGCTATCCAACCGCTCTTCCAAAACCATTAGGTTATCACAAACTGCCTTGTAAATTTCATGAGGAAGCTTATCAAGATACTTCTCAAGAATGTCAAGATAGATTTCATAATGGTAGCGAACGGAGTCACGTTCAGAAATTGATCCTGTTTCAAAGACACGATAATTAAGCTTAGTGCTTGGTTGATATACCTCTTTAGCACCGTTATTAATGATTAAGTTCAATAAAAAGTCATAATCTTCAAGCTTTTTACGATTTAACATCTCATCATAACGAGCATTTCCAATAATACTTCTACGAATTAAAGAACAGTTATCAATAAAACTAGCATTTAGAAAGGCAGTTAGGTCAAATTCACGGCTTTTAAGGTAGAACTCTTCTTTTTCTGGATTAAAAAGATCACAGTACGCAATATCAGCATTTGTTTCCGTCAACTTACTGTACAACTGTTCCACATAATCCGTATCAAGGTAGTTATCACTATCTACAAATAGCAAATAGTCACCTCTAATAAGCTCGAGTCCTAAATTTCGATTCTTTACTACCCCAAGGTTTTCATGAGTTTCAAATCTTGTCTCAAAAGGTGAATCCTTCAAAACCTCTTGGATAATTTGAGTTGAACTATCCGTCGAACCATCATCCAAAACGATTAATTCGATATTAGTATAGGTCTGATTAAAAACACTTCGCAGACACTGCTCAATATACTTTTCATGATTGTAACAAGTCACAACAACTGAGATTAAATTATTCATTTTTCCATCCATTTTGTTTAACAAAATATCAATTAGTACCTAATAATTACTAAAGCTTCAAAGATTACTAGTTTAGTTAATCTTTGAAAGTGCATACTACCTTAATTATACTATAGTTTGGACAAAAAATCCCCCCACTACAGACAAAGAAAAAAGCAGAATACAACTCTGCTTTATATTGATATTCTGTGTTATTCATTTATACAGTAGTTTTTTCTGTTTTGGTTTGACCTAGTCAAGCATTTTTATACACTAGTGTTACAAAAATGCTTGACTAGGTCACAGTATTCATAAATATAGCTAGAATCATGAATGAAACATAAATATATTTCTTTAAATTTAAAAGAACAACGACTAACAGATAGGATAAAAATATTGTTGTAAAGCCATTTAATCGCCACGGAAATTGTAATACTTTAAGCAAATCTAAAGGGAATTTCTCCCAATTCACTAAACAAGTAGTGGCTAATAGTAAGCATAAGCTAATTACAAAAAGAATACGCCACATTTTTTCTATATATCGTAATCTGAGACATATAACTACTACAGAAATAAAAAGAACAAACCCAACTTGCTTATCTAGTTGATTGACTAAGTTAACCATAATCAACTGTTTAAAATTAAATAGTTGATTATTTAATGGAAAAGTAACTGATGATGATAACTTTGTAAATAGTATTTGTTCAATCAGTGGAACTATTTGAAATAATGACATCAAAGTACAAGATAATACTGCATTAATAAGAGCCATTATTCGCTTTTTTCTTTCATCAGCACAAATCAAAAATATCAAAAAGTAAATCGTAAGTAATAAGGTAGCTATAAAAACAGATAATAAATGAGAGTAGACTAGCAATGTCATACCAATAGATAACATTGGCCATTTTCTATAATCACCTTTAAAAACTTGGTATGCACCAGCAAATATCAAGGGTAAAAACGCCATGGCTAAAATTTCACCCGTGGCAAACCTAATTAGAATATTATAACTACGATATGTACTAAATGTATATATAATTGCAAATAAGTAACCAACAATTTTTGAGTTTGAAACACTAGTTGCTGAGTAAAAAAATAGATAGTGTTATAAATGTTATGATAAACAGATAAAAGTACCACGCAAACCATATACTATGAACAAAACTAAAAATTATATAAAAAGGATAGTAGATTAATAAAAGAAATTAATTCCCTGACCACTATTGTAGAATGTTTTAAAATTAATTGGGCTATCAAAAATATTTGATAAACCTAACATTCTATCCAAGTGAAAATGTAAATCATCACCATATAAACTTCCTTTTGAAAACAAAAAAGGAAAAATAAAAATGAGTGAAAATACTATCATGATCAAATAAGGTTTGACTCTATTAAAGATATTATTTTTCATCTATTTTTATTTCTCCATCAATTATTCGTCTTCTGACTTTTCACATACTGTTTCATTAAGAGATTTGCTATCCATTTTGGCCAAAAGAGTTGATACATATACAAATCTTCTTGACTACGAGTATTATCAGCAATTGTCTTAGAAGTCTCAGATTCCTCATGAATTCGGTGACACATTAACTTATCTGATATATAGACAAAACGTCCCTGGTATTCACTAATCTTATACCAAGCATACCAGTCAAGGCTAACCTTCATTTCCTCATCAAAATAGAAATTCTTCAATTTTTCAAGATTGTAGGTGACAGCTGGACAACAAATTGGATTCCCAAAAGCCATTACACGATTACGCCAAAAATGACTGCTAGGAAAAAGATTCATTGTTTTTAGCATTAAGGTTTTAATCTTGAGGTTTGTATTTGCAGGGATCTTAAGACCATTTTTTTCTTCAAAATAATCAGAATATCCAATTAGGACATCACTAGTTTTTTCCATCTTGGACAATACTTTTTCTGCATAACTTGGCTCATAATAGTCATCCTGATGGGCGATGGTAGCATATTTCGTTTCTACAAAAGAGATGGCGTTATTCCAATCCTTGCCAATTCCTCCACCTTGTTTCGTATAAAATGGGATAGCATAACGCTGACAAAGGTCCTTAATCGAATCAAGTGGTGTTGAACTATAACAGATAATTTGTGATTGGAGAGTTTGATTTTTCAAAGATTGAATACAAGCCTCTAGATAATCACTTTTTCCATAAGCGCAAATCACCCAAGTATGATTATCTTTCATTCTTTTCCTCTTTCTCTTCTACATGACTTTTGAGAATAGATAATTCCTGAACCAAATGCTTTATCTGTTCTTTTTGTTTTGATAAAGTCATGGTTTGTAAAAAAGCGATCACTAACAAGAAAAAAATAGCTAGCGAAAGTAAAAAATTCGATGTCAATTCAAATCCAAGTAACCTAGCAAAATAACCAGGAATAACATCAAAAATAGAAATAACAATCAATACCAGACTGATGACAATCCACATGAAAGCCTGTTCAAATAAGATATTATTCTTATTAATATTTCTAATGACTAGATAAAGGAAAAAGATGGAAGTTACCAACATCACAATAGATAAAACTGACATTATTCACTCTCCTTCATAAAGGCTGCAATAACAATCGACGAACATACTTCAAGCATATATCGAATCGATTTAATGGGCGTAATGGAAGAAACACCACCAGTACGTTCAAACATATTTGCTGGTCGTTCAACAACTCGATATTTACGTTTCAAAATATGAACAATAGTCTCTGGTTCTGGATACTTGATTGGATAACGCTTAGCGAACTGTTTAATAACAGCTTTATCAGCCAAACGGTAACCCGAAGTTGTATCTAAAACTCTTTGTCCAGTTGTCCATTTGATAAGATTGGAAATAACACTAATTCCGAAGCGCCTCATAAAAGTTGTTTGAAATTCAGACTTAACATCACCAACAAAACGAGAACCAATAACTAGGTCTGCTTCATTTTTTCGAATTGGCTCTAGTAAATCTGACAAGGATTCAATATCATGCTGGCCATCGCCATCAAATTGAACTGCTACATCATAGTCATGCTCTAGTGCATATTTGTAGCCTGTTTGAACCGCACCACCAATCCCAAGATTCATCACAAGGTTAACAGCATTAAAATGATTATCTTCCAGAATCTGTTTTGTCTTATCTGTTGATCCGTCATTGATAACCACATAGTCCAAATCAAAATCAACTTTCTTGCGGTAACTCAAGATACTCGTTACCGTGTCAAAAATACTTTCCTCCTCATTGTAAGCAGGAATTATCATTAAAACTCTCATCTACTTCTCCTTTCCTTTACAGTAAAATCTCGAAAACAGTGAAACTAATCTTAAGCGTTCCAACGTTCTAAAAGCCATTACAGAAATAACTGTTTGATTTCTTTCTCCAGTTATCTCGGATGATAATGGTGTTAAATTTGAATCAAGATTTTCTTTAGAAATCCATTGCTTAATTCTTCTATATTGATCCATAAACGATGAACTTGAAGCTGCTCTTCCAGAAAAGAGTAAGTACCATATGTAATATCGTTTAATAAAATAGCGAATATATTTTGAATCACCAGCAACTTGAAGCAAGTGACTCAAGAAATACACAATATCTATATTCGGATTAAACCCTCTTTGAGATGTGTTTGATATACTCTTCTCGTTAAAAAACCAATTATAGCCATTATAATCAATTATTTTAATTTTTTCTGTTAGATTGTAAGCAGTCAAAGTAAAGATAACATCTTCACCTATTGGATAGTCAAAGAACTGGATATTATTATCTGTTAAAAACGAAGTTCGATAAATACGTGCCCAAGGTGCAACAACTATATACTTAGACCATTCAGATTGTGTTAAATCTTGCTTAAAAAGTGTCTTCATTTCCTGATTAACACGCTTATAACCACCAAGAACAATATCTAGTTGTTCTTGATCTATTTCATTATAAAAACGCTCTAAATAATCTGAATCAACAAAATCGTCATTATCGATAAATACAATGTACTTTCCATTAGCAAGTTGTATACCCTTATTTCTGGTTTTAGCAACTCCCTCATTTTCTTTATCAATTACTCGGATAAAATCATTATCAGCTGCATACTTTTTAATAACTTCTAAACTATTATCTGTAGAGCCATCATTTAACAGAATAATCTCAAAATCTGTAAATGATTGATTTAGAAGAGAATCCATACATTGTTTAATTCCCTCTTGTGCATTATATACAGGAATTATGACTGAAACGGTTGGATTAGACATATTATACTTTCTATCTATTATTTTTTATAAAATTTCATCAAATATGGGAATATTTTAATTGATAATCTCAGTCCAAATAATCTTGTTATCATTCCAGTGTATCTGAATGGTCTATTCTCTATCTCATCTAAAAACTTAAGAAGGAATTTGTACTCTCTAAGTAAACGTTGGATTTCAGGATGAGATGAATATTGATTAACGTAAGGAAGGATTGAGATATATGAAATCGCAAAGTAAATACTCAATGCATATTTAACATCAGGGTCAAGTCTATTAACATCAGTTAACCCAATTTCGATACTCTTTAAAATATCAATTACATTTTTTTCTTTTACAATATTTGTAATACTTCCCAATCGATTCTGTCTGTATTGATAACAATCTATATTTAAAATCGAATAAGTAGAAATCATTTTTAATAGCTTCGCACAATATAAACAATCCTCAGATAAAAAACCAATAGGGAAGTCTAGTCCTTGTTCAAACAGGTTCTTTTTCACACATTTATTCCAAGCTGGAGCGGTTAAAATCTCGTTTTTGACTAATCCTTTAATATTCTCTTTGGTACCTCCATAGTCGGGAACAAAATCAAAACTAACCCTGACGCTATCATCTAATCCATAGTATTTATTATAAGAAAATATAATTACATCACTTCGAAATTTATCAATGTTCTTCGATAATTTATCAAGAAAGTCTGGATTACTCCAAAAGTCATCACCATCAACAAATAGTAAATAATCTCCCTTAGAATATTTAATTCCTGTATTTCTCGCTGAAGATAATCCGCCATTTTCTTGATGAATGGTTCTAACTACCTCAAATTCAGATGTTAATTGATCACAAATCATTCCTGTTCGGCCATCTGTAGAACCATCATCAACTATAAGAACTTCATATTCAGAATCAGGGAAGTTTTGACTTACAAGACTTTCTATACATTCTTCTAAATACTCTGCCACATTATATGCAGCAACTATAATTGAAAATTTCATTTTATTTTTTCCTTCTAAAGATTGTATATGGATTTGTTACAAAATAAATTACTAGAGAAGCAAGTAGCCATGCTATCATCGCACAAAGAAATGATAATGAGGCTCCAAAAATTTCAAATTTCGACACTAGAGGCTTGGCAGTTAAGATTGACACAATATAGCCTACGATAAAGGAAATAACTAAAAAATGTTGTTTCCTAAATATTGTCAAAATGTTATCACATACAGTTGAAAAAGTACTTGCAATTCCTCCAAGCAACAAAACAACAAAACTAGTCTGATACTGTTTAAGGTTAGTCCCATATACAATATCCAAAGCTGGAATGGCTATAAAAGCACCAATCAGAAATATTAATGTACAAGTTCCAAATAAAATCTTGAAGAGATTATTCTTGTAAGTGACAAAATGAGAAATCTTCTTTTCTTCTAAAAAGACTGCAAGTTGCGTAATCATCGGTCTAAGAAATACAATCATAAGATTCATTGCAAAAATTGGTGTAAATAAAATACTAAAATCTCGCTGAACACCATTTTCAATCAAACCTTGATTAAAAATATCATTCAAAGCATATTTAGGCTGATTATAAATTGAGACCAACAAAAAAGCATTAATAAATAAAGGTAAGCAATCTTTCAATACATTGATAATATTACTCGGCTTAACAATCATAAGATTTAAGCGATGGAAGAACTTTGAATGAGGGTAATCGAATAGAGCAATAAAAACAAATGAACTAATAGTTTGTGAAATCACGGACCACAATAGATTTTTTGAGATGACTAGAGTTAAAGCAAATACAATTGTTGAAATAGTATTTCTCAAAAACAGTGATTTCCCGGCAATATCCAAACGTTCCTTCTGCTGAAATAATCCTTGAAAAACATCCGATAAAGCTTCACTAACACGGAAAAAAGATACCCAAAAAATTATCCCTAGATTTGAGTGAGTATTTGTATTAAAAATTAAATACGTCACTAAAAGAAGAACCATTGCAACGTTTGAAATAATCCTTGTTACGAAATAAGTATCAAAAGAATACTTCTCTCTTATATCTGTCGCTTGGAAATCTCTAACTTGAAAACTTGCTACAATAACAAAGAGATTCGCAATCGCATAGGCAAAACTATAGGTATCCGCTGAAACACTATTTAAAGCACGTGTAACAATAAAAAGAAGTATAACTGAAACAGCAGCTGAAGACATACTTCCTAAAATATTCCAGAAAAATACCTTTTGGGCAGTTACTTTTTTCAATTATTTCACTCTCTTTCGATAACTATATTCCATTAATTATATCATATTCTCAATGAAAAAAGAGAGAACAGCATGACACACGTTCTCTCTTTTAACTTAAAAAGCTCATTAAGTATTCTTATTTCACTTCTTGTTTATAAAACTCTTTCAAAGCATCTTGCCATGTTGGGATGACAAATCCTGTTGCCTTAGCCTTAGCCAAACTCATTGTTGAGTTAAGAGGACGTTTAGCTTTAGCTGGGAATTGGCTTGAATCAACAGGTTTCACTTCAACATCAGTATCTTTGAGGATTTCGACCGCAAAGTCATACCAAGTTGTATCTTCTGCTGCATCGTTTGACAAGTGATAGTAACCATATTCCTTACGGTTTTCAGCCAAATAAGTCATAAACTCTGCCAAAGTACGTGTCCAAGTTGGACGACCATGTTGGTCATTAACAACTGTGAGTGTCTTGTGAGTTTTAGCAAGGTTTTGCATGGTGAAGACAAAATTTTTACCATAGTTACCGAACACCCAGGAAGTACGGATAATGTAGTAGTTAGTCACATGTTTTTCAACTAGCTCTTCACCCATACGTTTTGTACGACCGTACTCTGTCTGTGGATCTGGTTTATCATCAACTTCCCACTCTTGACCGACTGGTTTTTCACCATTAAAAACGTAGTCCGTTGAAATATAAACAAGCGTTGCACCATGTTTTTCTGCAGCCTTAGCGACATTTTCAGTACCAGTCACGTTAATAGCATAGTCAAGTTCTTTGCCCTCATCTTCAGCAGCATCAACAGCTGTGTAGGCAGCACAGTGATAGACCAGGGTTGGTTTTACTTCCGCAAACACTTCATCTACTTTGTCAGCATCAGTGATGTCCATTTCTGCCACATCTACTGCTACATACTCTTCGTTACGCTCGTCAAGAAGGTGACGAAGTTCAGTTCCGAGTTGACCATTTGCACCTGTTACTAGAATCATATTTTTCTCCTCGTAATTCAATACTATTAGTTTTATTTTAACAAAAAAAGCAGAAAAAATCTGCTTTCATCCTTAGTTTTTCCACGCAGGTGTAGTCCTCAAGATAAATCCTCTATAGACGATAGTAATTAAATATAATATTAAAACACTAGCTGTTGAAAAAATAGCAATATAATACCTAGCTTTTGGGGATATTCTAAAATTCATTTTAAATCCTAACCAGGACATCAATGGTATAAGAAAAATAATGTATGCATGTAAATATCTACCTGTCAGATCATCAAAAGGCAAATGTTCAGGATGTGAGCTATAAAAGCCTAAAAATATACCAAACCAATTTAATAGATAAACTATTAGACCGGCTAGAGCGGTAGGTAATTTGTACTCACTCTTTTGAGTTGACATCATTACCAATACTAAACAAACAATCCAACATATATTCACTATCTCTGGGAGATTATCCTGAACTACAGAAAATAAAGTTGTACCTCTTCCCCCCATAGTCGCAACATTAAAGTAATTATTGAAAAATACCTTTATCAAATCGATAATATTATAGACTCTGTGGACAAATAAACCAACAGTAAAGAATAATAGACTAGTTACAATTGTTAATAATACTCTCGTTATTCTCGAACAACGTTTAAGTGCTGATAATATAGGTTTATATACTATTGGAATCCCCAATAATACTGGTAAAGCAAAAATATAGTTAAGTTTTGTCAACAAAATCAATGCTATAGTCATTAATGTATAAACAACATCTTCTCTCCTTACATCTGATACTTTTTTTAACTGACTCAAATATAAGAAATTTGTCCCAAAGGATGCTACAGCAAGAAACGCAAAGATATCATATGATGGACTAGCTATTTTCTGCATAAAAGGGACAGTAAATATCATCAAGAAAATCAGATGATCAAACTTGGCCCTTCTAAAAATTAGATACATTCCTCCCACAAAGAAGATTAAATTAAATAATCTAGCAGATAATAGCATTACACCGTAGCTTGGGTAAAACAATCTTCCTAGGAGTAGACCAATTGCAGGTACAAGATGCCCAACATCTATTTTTGATGTTAGATTTTGGTCAGTTAAAACATTAAATTTAATTCCATCATTGGCAACACTATCAATCTTTTCACTATAAAATTTTCTTATAGAAATTTGTTTAGGTTGACTAATGGCAGTAAGCTCAATCTCTCTTAATCTTTTTTCCGAGGTCTCCTTAGGGAATGTCTTAGAAAATACTGAGTAACTTTTTGCCATATGGAAACCTTCATCTCCATTTGAAAGAGGATAAGAGGCAAATAATGATATTAAACCAAACAAAAGAACAATTAACACAAAGGCGTTAATTGTTTTCTTTTTTTCACTCATTCTTTCACCCTTTTTCCTTAACAATATAAACCGGTCGTTTCTTGGTTTCTAGGAAAATCTTTGAAATGTAGTTCCCGATGATACCTAAGGCTAAGAGTTGGATTCCTCCGATAAAGAGAATGATTGAGACAAGGCTTGCCCAGCCTGCAACACTCCCACCTATGGTTAGTTTTCGAATAACGACAAAGAAAATTCCAACCAAAGAAATTAAGAATGAAAAGGTTCCTGCCCAAGTAGCAAGTTTCAAAGGCACTTCGGAAAAGTTGATAAAGCCATCAAGAGAATAGTTCAATAATTTCCAGAAAGACCACGAGGTTTCTCCGGCAACGCGTTCTCGATTTTCATAAGAGACGTAGGCTACGTCAAAGCCAACCCAAGAAAAGAGGCCTTTTGAAAAGCGATTCACTTCCTCGAGCTCAAGGATGGCGTCAACAACCTGACGCGTCATCAAACGGAAATCACGCGCCCCGTCTACCATTTCTGTGTCAGAAACTTTATTAATTAACCAATAGAAGGCCTTAGCAAAGAGTGAACGAATAGGTGGCTCACCTTTGCGGTCAGCACGTCGAGTCCCGACAACGTCGTAACCTTCTTGGATTTTGGCATACATCTCGATAAGAAGTTCAGGTGGATCCTGAAGATCGGCATCCATCACTGTGACGTAGTCGCCTTCAGCTGCTTCAAGGCCTGCAAGTAAGCCTGCTTCCTTCCCAAAATTCCGAGAGAAAGAGAGATAGTGAACATTTTCAAATTGTTTTGAAACCTGTCTCAAAACCTCTAAGGTGCGATCTTTTGAACCGTCATTGACAAAATAGTAGTTGAAAGCCAACTGATTGGCCATTTGTCGTTCAACTGCCTGACAGGCTTCTAGGAAAGGAGGGATAGTCTCTTCCTCGTTGTAACAAGGGACAACGATAGCCAGTGTTTTCATAAGCATTCTCCTAACGAATACCTAGGGCGATACGGGCATAGCGGCTCATCTTTTCGATAGTCCATGCTGGTGTCCAGACTAATTTAACCTCAGTCTTAGTGACTTCTGGCACTTCTTTCATAGCGTCATAAATTTGGTCTGTCAAAAGATCTGCCAAAGGACAGCCCATAGTCGTCAAGGTCATATCGATTTCAGTATAGCCATCTTGCTGGAAACGAATATCGTAAATAAGGCCAAGATTGACAATATCAATCCCCAACTCTGGGTCAACGACCATTTCTAAGGCTTCCAAGATACGGTCTTTGATTTTTTCAATTTCTTCTTCAGTGTATTTCACTTCAGACATAGCTTTTCCTCCAAAATCAGGGCCTAACAATCAGGCCCCTTCCATTTACTATCTTAGTCTTCAATAAAGTCTTTAAGTTGTTTGCTGCGACTTGGATGGCGTAATTTACGAAGGGCTTTAGCTTCGATCTGACGAATACGTTCACGAGTAACGTTGAAGACTTTACCAACATCTTCCAAGGTACGCATCTTACCATCATCAAGACCGAAACGGAGTCGTAGAACATTTTCTTCACGGTCTGTAAGGGTATCAAGCACCTCATCCAATTGTTCACGAAGAACGACACGAGTTGTGTAATCTACTGGATTTTCGATAACTTCATCTTCGATAAAATCACCCAAATGACTGTCATCCTCTTCACCGATAGGTGTTTCAAGTGAGACTGGTTCTTGAGCAATCTTAAGGATTTCACGAACCTTATCTGGTGTCATATCCATACGCTCAGCAATTTGCTCAGGTGTTGGGTCTTGTCCCAACTCTTGCAAGAGGTTACGTTGCTCACGTACCAATTTATTGATGGTTTCAACCATGTGAACTGGGATACGGATCGTACGTGCTTGGTCTGCGATGGCACGTGTAATTGCTTGACGAATCCACCATGTCGCATAAGTTGAAAACTTGAAACCTTTTGAGTAGTCAAATTTTTCAACGGCTTTCATAAGCCCCATGTTACCCTCTTGAATCAAGTCCAAGAACTGCATGCCACGTCCGACATAGCGTTTAGCGATTGATACTACCAAACGAAGGTTGGCTTCTGCCAAACGTTGTTTAGCTTCCAAATCACCATTTTCAACAGCGATAGCCAATTCTTTTTCCTCTTCGTTACTCAAGAGAGGCACTACCCCAATCTCTTTGAGATACATACGAACAGGGTCATTGACCTTAGCTGAGTTTGAACCAAGAAGCTCCTCGTCTGTAAGCTCTTCTGGTTTTGGTACCTCAACAACATATTTAGATGAAGGATTTCCATCTTTATCAGTGATAGAGATACCACCATCTGTCAAACGTTCCAAAAGGTCATCAATCCCATCAGCATCTAAAACAAATGGGATAACTAGTTTTTCTGTGATTTCATCATCAATTGCTGTACCAGCTTTTTTGTGATTACGAATGAAATCAGCGACTTGAACGTTAAATGCTGTATTTTGTTTTTTCTTTTCCATGTGTTACTCCATATCTCGTTTTTGGGCGATGAGCATTTGCAGGGCTTCCACCGCTGCCTCCACATCACCGTGGTTACTTGATTCTCTTATTTGTTTACTTTGCTTACGGAAGTCCTGTTCCCTCAGAAAATGATTTCTACGCTCTTCAATAGCCTGGACTTCCTCTAAATTGGTTTCAGGTGGCAAAATTTCCTCTAAAACCTGATAATAGGCTGTTTGTACTTCTTGAGAAAGCACAGACAAGGCTACCGTGTCAATTTGACCGTCTCGCTTCAAAATCTGAAAGAGTTCTTCTAACTCAGGTGTTTGGAAGAAAAAGTCATCCCGCATACGATAGTCGTTTAAAATCATAGGATGATTAAGCATGCGATGGAAGAGTTGATTTTCCGCGCGACGAAGACCTGTAATCTTAGGTGTAGAAGGTAGTTTGACTGTCCCTCTAAATCCTGATACTGAAGACTCATAAGCACTATTACTAGCAGCTGATAATTGAGCCGTCTGCTGATTTCTCATGGTCAACCGTGCGTTATTGACCGCTTGCTCAACTTGAAAAAAATCAAAGTCTGGCAAAAGGTCAGCCACCTTAGAAATGTAGGAATTTTGTGCCGTTACAGAAGGCGACTTAGCAATAATCTTTGAAATCTGCTCGACATAGGCAATCTCCGCTTGAAGGTTGTCTACATTAGCAGGCTTGAGCTGTCCAATCCAAAATTCCACATCTGAAATGCGGGACTCAACCAAGAGTTTACCCAAGGCCTTTTCGGATGTTTTTTGTAGATATTCATCAGGGTCCATACTGTCTGGAATTTTTACTATATCAACTTGAAAATCCGATAACAGTTTCAAAGACTTGGCAATCGCATTTTGCCCAGCTTTATCACCATCATAGGTTAGAACTATTTTTTTAGTCAGTTTACGAAGACGATTGACATGCTCAGGAGTCAGAGCCGTTCCCATAGAAGCCACTGCATTAACATGCCCAGCTCTATAGGCGGCAATGACATCCATGAATCCCTCCATCAGATAAACCTCATGTGTCTTCTGTATCACTGGTTTAGCCTGATCCAAGTGGTAGAGTTCGTAGGACTTATTGAAAATACGGGTAGCCCTTGTATTTTTATACTTGGCCTGGCCCTTCTCTATATCTTTCTTAGTCCAAACACGTCCTGAAAAACCGATTGTCTTTCCAAACTCATTTTTGAGTGGAAACATGATTCGATTTTTAAAAGTATCGAAAATACGATTATTTTCAGAAAGATTAAAAAGACCTGATTCTGTCAGCACCTCTTCGTCATATTTTTTTGAAACTGACTGGTAGAGATAATCTGGTTCGTCAGGAGATAAGCCAATC
This sequence comes from Streptococcus sp. FSL L8-0526, assembly GCF_038007145.1. Lineage (NCBI taxonomy): Bacteria > Bacillati > Bacillota > Bacilli > Lactobacillales > Streptococcaceae > Streptococcus > Streptococcus sp. FSL L8-0526. The sequence goes on along the minus strand of NZ_JBBOWP010000001.1, from coordinate 844,482 downwards.
TGAAAAGTCTTGAGTAACTCGTCAGTCATTCCACGCTCATAGAGGTAGGCACGCGCCGCTTCTCCTATCTTGGTCGTCATGAGGACTGCGTGGTAAAACTTAAGCGCATCATCATGAAGATCATAAAAAGCTTGATTAGGAGAATTTTGCCGCTGAACTTGCCTTGGCACATCTATACTAACTGCGATACCTAGTCGATCTGCCAGAACCTTGATACTTTCATGAAAAGAAATCTGACGATGTTCTTCTAAAAATTTGAAGACATCGCCAGACTTGCCACAACCAAAGCAATGGTAAAACTGCCTATCCTCAATAACGTTAAATGAGGGAGTTTTTTCCTTATGGAATGGGCACAAGCCGAGGTAATTACGACCTGCTCGATTAAGACTGACAACTTCACCAATTACGTCGACGATATTGGTACTGCTCTTAATATCTTCTATTAAAGCTTTATCAATTACCATCTAATCGCCCCCTATCTTACCATAATTGCATTACCCCTAATTATAACATGACGAAAAATGAAAGTAAAATAAAATTTATTTTTCATGAGCAAAACCCTTGTTAAAATTTACAAAATCAGATAGACTATTAAAACTGAATAAATGGAAGGATTCATTATCAAAATGATTAGAGAACTTAGAGACTTTTTGTTCTAGGGTAACGTCCTTGACCTTGCTGTAGCCGTTGTTATGGGGACTGCTTTCAACGCTATTGTCACTTCACTTGTAAGTGATATCATCACACCACTTATCCTTAACCCAGTTGTTAAGGCTGCTAACGTTGAAAACCTCTCTAAATTGTCATGGAACGGTATCGCATATGGTAGCTTCTTGAGCACAGTTATCAACTTCATCATCGTTGGTACTACTCTCTTCTTCGTTGTTAAAGCTGCTGGTAAAGCAAACAGCTCTTGGTCAAAAACAAGCTGAAGAAGCTGCTGAAGAAGCTGCTGAAGAAGCTAGTCCATCACAAGAAGAATTGCTTGCTGAAATCCGCGACCTTCTTGCAAACAAATAATCTTTATTTGTTCAACTAAAGACACATGAAACTTAGGACGTCTGAGATTTCAGACGTCCTATTTTTTATTTCTCATGACTACTAGCTGACTTATTTATTCGATAAAAAGAAAAAAGCTTGAGAATACTCAAGCTTTTTTCTGTTAATTTCATTCTTAATTAAAATTTTTTACGTTTACGAGCTACCTCTGATTTACGTTTACGTTTTACAGAAGGTTTTTCGTAATGTTCACGTTTACGAGCCTCTTGAAGAGTACCAGCTTTAGTCACAGAACGTTTGAAACGACGAAGAGCGTCGTCAAGTGATTCGTTTTTACGTACTACTGTTTTTGACAATTAATTCACCTCCTCAAGATAATGTAACATTTTACACGTTCCATTCAAGTATACAAGACTCGCCTTTTTCTGTCAAGAAATATATTTAAGTTTAGGAACTTTTTACTATTACAGTTGACTTCTAAGTCTACTAAAACTATCCAAGGTTTTTCCAATACAAAAAACTAGAGGAGTCATCTCCCCTAGCTACTGATTTATTTAACTGCTGTATATTTAGAAGCATCCTTGATATACTCGTCGTAAGTACCATCTGCTTTCAATTTTTTGATGACTTTATTGACTGCTTCTTTCAATTTGTCGTTGCCTTTAGCCATAGCAACTGCTTTTGCATCGCCATCATCAACTTTGAGGGCAACACTTGCCAAGGCCAAATCTGAATTTTGTGCCACGTAACCTTCTGCTACTGGTTTTTCAAGGTCAACAGCATCAACTTGACCAGATTTCACCTCGTTAATCGCCTCACCCATTGCTGTAAGTGATACGACTGTTGAATCTTTCAATTGTTTCTTAGCAAGACCTTCTTCAATGGTACCTTTTTGAACTGCTACTTTCTTACCTTTGAAAGCATCAAGACTTGAGTAAGTTGACTCTTGATCTTTACGAACGATGATAGCATTTTGTGTTTCGTAGTAAGGATCTGAGAAATCAAAGGTTTTCTTACGTTCGTCTGTTACTGAGATACCTGAAATAGCAAGATCAGCCTTACCTGATTGAAGGCTTGAGAGCACATTATTAAAGCTCATTGTTGTAACTTCAAGCTTAACACCGAGTTCATCCGCAATAGCTTGTGCCAACTTGATATCTGAACCAACTACTTGGTCTTTACCATCTACCAAAGTTTTGAACTCAAATGGTGGATAGTCTGGACTGACAGCCACGACAAGTTTTTTATTTTCTTTAATAGATTCATCAGCGTCTTTTTTTGACCCACAAGCTACCAAAGTTACAGCAACAAGGAAAGCCATCGCCCCGAGGAAAAGTTTTTTCATAAGAAACTCCTGTATAATATAATTTTTGCTTGTTTATTTTATTTAAAATTAGTAGCATTGTCAACATTTATTAAGAAATTGCGACAGTTTTTCCAAGCCCTTTTGAAGGACTTCCTTATCGCAACAATAACCAATACGGACATGTGACTCCTTGTCAAAACGGTTACCTGGAACCACAAGTACACCGTACTCCTGTAGAAGTTCTAAGGCAAACACTTCAATGGGACGATCAACATCTAATTTGACAAAGGAGGTTGACACACTAGCAGGACGAATCCAGCTAGCCTTAGGCTCTTTGGCAATCCACTCATCCATAAGAGCTAGATTTTCCTCTATAATCCGACGATTCCGTTCCAAGATGGCTTCTTTATTTTCCAAAACAAGGGTAGCCACCATATCGTCAAAGACACCGGCGCAAATCATTGTGTAATCGCGGTAGTCACGTAGTATGTTTGCCACCTTAGTATTAGAAGCCACCCAGCCGACTCGAATACCAGGAATCGAATAGGTCTTTGAAAGACTGTTAACCGCAATTCCCTTTTCATATAAATCGACGATAGAAGGTGCAGGCTGGTCAAAACTACGATAGACCTCATCTGAAAAGATATAGGCTCCCACTTCTTTAGCGATAGCCACTAGATCCCCAAGGTAAGCAGCATCCATAAGGGCACCAGTCGGATTGTTAGCATTGTTAATGCAAATCATCTTGGTATTGGGACGAATCAGACGACGTAGTTGGTCCAAATCAGGCAACCAGCCCTTGTCCTCCTCAACTTCCCAGAGATCCACTTCCGCTCCTAGTGACTTGGGAATGTCATAGAGCTGTTGATATGTTGGATACATGGAGATGATATGGTCCTCAGGCTCAATAAGAGCATAGAGCGCTAACATAGTAGCTCCTGTAGCTCCGTTGGTTTGGAGGATATTATCAACTGGCATGTTCTTGTATAAGCTAGCTACCTGAGTTTTGAACTCTGGTGAACCTTCAATCCATCCGTAATCCATTTTTTTCTTTAGTAATTGAGCAAAAAAGGCATCCTTATCAAGGCCTGATAGGTCAAATAATTCTCTCATTGTAAGGGCCTTAATTGAAACTCCTGCGATATCACAAATGGCAGATTTTTCATGGACATTAAGCCATTCTTCAACACCAAAACGTGGTAGCTTCATCGTTTCTCCTTCCTTTTATCGAGCTCTGTCTACAATTTTATTTGTCATTTTTGGAAGACTTACCTACTTTGATAATAACTGTTCTTAGCAGAGAATTCAATAAAAAATGGGGTATTCCTCATTTTAGATTTAAGATTGTTTTGAGAATTCCCTTTAGCTGCCAAAGCGAGCTCTAATCGAGACTTTTCACCGTGATGAAAACACCTGAAGCGGGCTTGTTGCAGATTCTCGAAAATTTCGAGAACTTAGTCATGAAACGTCAAAGAAGTTCGCTAACGTCCGACATTACCTAATAAAAATTTCTAAAAGAACTTTTATTCAATGCAAAATAGAAAATCTTTTGAGTTTACTTACTTTGTTTGTAACTTGATGCTTCTTTTAACCATTGGTCAAATTTTCCAGACTCCTTGGTCTCTTTGATGACAGCATTGATTTCTTTAAGTAAATCGTCCGAACCCTTACGTATCGCGACTGCATAAGCATCTGAACCATCTGACTTAAGATTAAAACTGGCAAGGGTTAAATCATCATTTTGTGCGATATAACCTTCTGCAATAGCTTTTTCAATGACAACCGCTTGAATCTGTCCTGACTTGAGTTCGTTAATCATCTCGCCATTTGAAGCGAGTGAAACCACACTTGCCTTAGAGAATTGTTTCTTAGCAACTGTTTCTTGAACAGACCCTTTTTGCGTTCCAACAGTTTGTTTAGCGAGACTATCAGCACTTGTAAAATCATTTACCTTGTCTTTTTTGACAATCACTACATTTTCAGAGGTATAGTAGCTATCAGAAAAATCATAGACTTTTTTACGCTCGTCTGTTACCGAGATTCCTGCAATGGCAATGTCTGCTTTACCACTTTGCACACTTGCAAGGACATTGTCAAAAGACATTTCAGAAAATTCAACTTTCACACCAAGTTTTTTCCCGATAGCTTTAGCCAACTCGATGTCTGCTCCAACTAAGGTATCCTTGCCATTGACCAACGATTTGAATTCAAATGGTGCAAATTCAGACTCTGTCGCTACGACAATTTTCTTATTTTCCTTAATCGTTTTTGTGCTCACTCCCTGACTCCCACTACATGCAACAAGAAAACACGTGGCAACTAGGGCTGTAAGCATAAACCAAAATCTCTTCATATTGTGACTCCTTATTTGCTAGAACTCTTAAGTGAAAGAGCGTAGGCATCTTGAACATAGCTGTCAATTTTACCTTCTTTTTTGAGTTTAGCGATAACCTTATTAACCTTGGCTTTAAGATCATCACTGCCCTTAGGCATCGCTACAGCGTAAGCATCGTTTGAATCTGATTTTAGAGCAATATCTGACATAGTTAAATCACTATTTTGGTCCATATAACCTTTCGCGATAGCCTTTTCTAGTACCACTCCTTCGACTTGACCTGATTTCAACTCATTGATAGCTTCACCAGGTTGCGCCAAGGAAACCACATTGGCATCCGACAAATTAGCTTTGGCAATATTTTCTTGAATTGAGCCTTTTTGAACAGCTATAGATTTCTTAGAAAAGTCGCTGATTTGTTTGTAGGTTTCAGTGGCATCTTTTTTGACAAGAAGAACCGTTTCAGAATCATAGTAAGTATCTGAAAAGTCGAAAATTTTCTGACGTTCTTTAGTAGCTGATATACCAGAAATGGCAATATCAGCTTTACCAGATTGAACGCTGGCTAGGACATTGTCAAAAGACATTTCAGAGAATTTGACTTTCACACCTAGTTCATCACCAATAGCCTTGGCAATTTCGATGTCTGCCCCAGCAATAGTATCCTTACCATCTTGGATTGTTTTAAATTCAAAAGGAGCAAAGTGGGGATTAAGAGCGACAGTCAAAGTCCCCTTATTTTTTACTTTATCTAATGTGTTAGTCGATGAAGAACAAGCCGCTAAAGATGTCAAAGCAAAGACACCTGCAAGGCCCAATAAAAGTTTTTTCCATGGTTTCACAATCAATCTCTTTTCTATATTTATTAACTATATTAGTATAATAATGCATCATTATTCATTTGTCAACGCAAAAATGGACTTTTATTGATTTTTTTATTTTTATTAATTTCAGAATCGTTATAAATGCCGAAAATCGTTTGTTTTTAAAGTTTTCTATCTAATTCCAAATACTAAAAAACTATTCATTCATTTGAATAAATAGTTCATTTTTCACCAAAATTCTCTTAAGAAGTCATTTTCAAGGCGCTTACGATAGAAGAGTTCTGAAAGATTATCCTCTTCAAACACACGAAGGAGATTAAGCATGTCATAGGCTAAATCCATATGAACTACCTCCTCTCGAGCAACCCACCGGACTTCTCCCTCTTCCGTTGAACGAAGATCCCCTTCAAAATCCGAGGTTCTATAGAGGAAAACCAAGTACCGTTCGTCATCTGTCGTGTACCAGTGCTTCATACCGACCAATTTAGGACTTTTGATGGTCAAACCTGTTTCTTCCTTTACCTCACGGATAACTGATTCTACTAGACCTTCATGTGCTTCTATATGGCCACCGGGTAGGGCAGCTCCCGACCAAGAATAACGTTTTGGATCGCGGATTTGCATGACAATGTTTCCACGGCCATCTTCAATGAGACACATGTTGGTCAAAATAGTTGCTTGTGAACGTGACATATATTTCCTTTCTTACTTATATTTCCTAAGTAATGAACCTAGCCTTAATCCATACTCTTCAGCTCTAGAACCATATCACGAATTTGGGCTGCCAATTCAAAATCAAGCAGTTCTGCCGCTTCGTGCATTTGCTTTTGAAGTTTCTTGATGGCTTCTTGGCGTTCTTTCTTGTTCATGGCACTGTAGTTCACAGTATCCTCTGCCACTTCTGCATCATTGGTCTTGGTAATCGAAATAAGGTCACGAATTTCTTTCTCAATTGTCTGCGGAGTGATACCGTGTTCCTTATTATAGGCCATTTGGATTTCACGACGACGAGCAGTTTCATCCATAGCTTTCTGCATAGACTCCGTAATCTTATCCGCATACATGATAACGTGCCCATCACTATTTCGGGCAGCACGTCCAATCGTTTGGATAAGCCCACGTTCATTACGAAGGAAACCTTCCTTATCAGCATCCAAAATAGCAACCAGACTAACTTCAGGAACGTCAATACCCTCACGAAGAAGGTTAATCCCAATAAGAACATCAAAGACACCCAAACGCAAGTCACGGATAATCTCAGTACGCTCCAAAGTCTTAATATCAGAGTGCATGTATTTGACCTTGACTCCCATTTCCTTGAGGTAATCGGTCAAGTCTTCAGCCATCTTCTTAGTCAAAGTTGTTACAAAGACACGCTCTCCTTTTTCAGTACGGGCATTGATTTCACCAAGGAGGTCATCCATTTGACCCATAGTTGGACGAACTTCGACTTCTGGATCAAGAAGTCCTGTCGGACGGATGATTTGCTCAACGACAGTCTCAGTCTGCTCCATCTCGTAGTCACCTGGTGTCGCTGACACATAGACAATCTGATGCACATGACTTTCGAATTCTTCACGACGAAGGGGACGGTTATCAAGAGCCGATGGTAAACGGAAGCCGTAATCGACAAGCATCTTCTTACGGGCTTGGTCTCCGTTATACATTCCTTTAATCTGTCCCATGGTCATGTGACTTTCATCAATCATGATGAGGAAATCTTCTGGGAAGAAATCAAGTAGAGTAAATGGTGGCTCACCTTCTTTACGACCATCCATGTGACGTGAGTAGTTTTCGATACCATTGGTGTAACCCATCTCACGAAGCATTTCGACATCGTATTCTGTCCGTTGACGAATACGTTGAGCCTCGATGAGTTTACCCTCGGCTTCAAATTGATTAACCTGAACCTCCATTTCTTCCATAATATTCTTGATAGCTTCTTCCATATGCTCTTCATTGGTCATAAAGTGAGTAGCCGGAAAAAGAACAAGGTGCTCAACTTCACCGAGATTACGTCCTGTCAAACTTTCAATTTCACAGATACGGTCAATCTCATCACCGAAAAATTCCACTCGAAAAGCATTTTCATCACGGCTGGCAGGGAAAATTTCAACCACATCGCCACGTACACGGAATTTTCCGCGTTGAAAATCAATATCGTTACGCTCAAACTGGATATCAACCAAGTCATTTAGCAACTTGTCCCGAGAAATTTCTTGACCAGGACGCAGGCTAACAGCTGAATCCGCATATTCTTTTGGCGAACCCAAACCGTAAATACAAGACACGGAAGCCACAACAATTACATCATTGCGTTCCAATAGGGCTGATGTCGCTGAGTGACGGAGTTTATCAATTTCATCATTAACAGAGCTATCTTTTTCAATATAGGTATCTGATGACGGCACATAAGCCTCTGGCTGGTAATAATCATAATAGGAAACAAAATACTCTACAGCATTGTCTGGGAAAAACTCCTTGAACTCACCATAGAGCTGGCCTGCCAAGGTCTTATTGTGGGCGATAACCAGAGTTGGCTTATTAACACGTTGGATGACTTGACTCATGGTATAGGTCTTACCTGTCCCTGTCGCACCCTTTAAAATTTGAGCCTTCTCCCCACCTTTGATATTATCAACCAAGGTTTCGATAGCTTGGGGCTGATCTCCCGAGGGTTCGTATTTAGAAACCAAATGAAATTGGTTGTCTTCTTTTCTATCTATCATGGTTTTCCCTTTCATTTATGCAATCATTTATCTCTTGATCGGAGAAAATCTCCCCCACTTGTAAGTGGGATCTCAATCATTCGCATCTTTGCGACATAGGCACGTTTCTTCCGTGATTGATGACCAAGTTTTTGTCATAGGTAACGGCTATCTCACCATTTTTGAAGAAGATAAGAAAGACCTGATATCTCTTTTTATCATCAACTTCAGCATCAAGTCAAAGACATGCTCGATGCATTTCAAAGAATATCTCACCGTCGAAGAGCGTTCAATATCCTCCATCTGCGTTGACCAAACCTTCTTGACAAACTCAATCTCTGATAAGGAAGTTTCAAAGATCTTGCGTCCAAATGATTGGCCGTAGTAGGTCAAAGAATTGTCATCATGTTCCAACAGTTTTCCATGACCTTTGAGATTTACGATACCGTCTATGAGAAGAATAATGGATAATAAGAGCCAAAATAAAACAATGAGACCAAGGAACTGCTTGACTAGATCTTCACGAAGGGAACCTCTAATAAGCTCAGGAAAAAGGATCCATAAAGACAAGACGGAAAATATAAGGCTAACCACTATTTTCAATTTCAATATGAGCCTATCAAGCTTTACTATCATCTCGTCCCCTTTTTCAAATCTTTCTTCTATTTTAACATAGAAGTAAAAAAGACCGAGTCTTTAGAACTCAGACTTAAGAATTTTCTTTTTTCAATTGTAGTTGAAGAATAACAATACCAGTCAGGAGAACGATATAGGTGATAATATTACCTTCTAGACCAAAGGCTCCACTTGATAACCAATCCGATACACCTGACTTGGTATGGAAGTGCAATAGTCTATCACCTGCATTCTGTCCACTGACTGCCACGCCAACTAGATATCCTTGCGTAAAGTTTCAAGCACCATGAAGGGCTGCCACTCCCCAGATATTATCTGTCTTGAGCATGTAAATAGCCATGAGAACTCCTACTAGAATAATACTGATAAGAGACAAAGGCAGTGACACCTTGATTTCCTAGGTGTAGTATTGAAAAGAGAGAGCTTGAAATAGCAATTCCCAAGGAAAGGTTCAATTTACTAGTCACCGTCTGAAATAGCCAACCACGTGTCACCAATTCCTCAGTCCCGCCCTGGATAAACCAGAAAGGAAACAAAAATAAGATATATATATAAAGGTTCTTTAAGAAAAGTCCACTTTTACAAAAAACTCTAAGCCACCAAGTAAATAAATCCCAAGGAAACTCGCTAACAAGAGTAGAGCCCCAAAGCCCCACCCCTTAAGTAAGTTCAAGCAAATATTCCCCTTAGAAAATTCGAGTGTACGAATGGGACGTTTTTCAACAACTTTAACTCAGATAAAGATAACTAAGGCAGTAAAGACAAAGGTTCCCAGCTGAAAATACAAGCTTGAAAACAGTTTAGTGGAAATCGTATTTATATTCGAAACTGAATGTTGCCATTAAATATCAAGAATGAAAGAATAACAGTCATGGGACCTCCCACAACAATCCCTGCTAGAAATCCACCTATAAGGACATATCCAGAGGCAATAAAGCAGGAAAGCATAATCATCAGCCAACTAGGGAATTTATCATATCGGCTGGTATATTTCTCAAGCATACTTTTCTTCATTTTCAGCTCCTGTAACTAATCTTCCATGTATTAGAGTACAGTGTAACGAATTGACACAAACTTGTCAACTTCTTCTATAACAACTCTCACAATTAACAAATCTTGTTATATTTTCTGACATTACGCTTCTCAGAGTTTGATAACAAGGGCTTTTTTTGATAGAATAGAAAGGTATTTTATGAAGGAGAACTTTTTATAATGAAGAAAAAACTTCTGACACTCTTTTTGAGTGCCATGTCAGCTCTCTTTGTTTTCGGAGCTAAGGCATCTGCTAGCACGATTTCAGTAGTTTCAGATACAGCCTATGCCCCATTTGAATTCAAAGACTCTGATCAGACCTACAAGGGTATCGATGTTGATATTATCAACGAAGTTGCCAAACGTAAGAATTGGGATGTTAACCAAACTTATCCTGGTTTTGATGCAGCCGTTAACGCAGTTCAGTCAGGACAAGCAGACGCCCTCATGGCAGGTACAACTGTAACTGAAGCACGTAAGAAAGTCTTCACTTTTTCAGACACTTATTACGACACATCAATTGTTATTTACACTCGTAGCAACGACAAAGTCAGCGACTACAAACAATTGAAAGGTAAAACAGTTGGTGTTAAAAATGGTACCGCCGCTCAAACCTGGCTTGATAAAAACGCTAGCAAGTATGGTTTCACTGTTAAAACTTTTGACACTAGTGACTTGATGAACAACAGTTTGGACTCTGGTTCAGTTTATGCAGCCATGGACGACACACCAGTTGTTCAATATGCTATTGGTCAAGGTAAAGACTATGCTATCAACATAAAGCCTGAATCTATCGGTAGCTTCGCTTTCGCTGTAAAAAAAGGTGGAAAGCACGAAAGTCTTATCAAGGACTTCAATGAAGCCCTTAAGGAAATGAAGGAAGACGGCACCTACGATGAAATCATGACCAAATGGTTGGGTGACTCAGCAAAAGCTTCTTCAAAATCTTCATCGTCAAAACCGTCGGAAGCTCTTAACTTGACTGGTGATGCTAACGCAAAAGCTACTCCTACTAAGGAAATTTACACCATCTCAATGGACTCATCGTTTGCACCATTTGAATATCAAAATGGTTCTGGTAAGTATGTTGGTATCGACGTTGACATCATCAATGCCATTGCTAAAAACCAAGGTTTCAATGTTAAATTAACTAACCCTGGTTTCGATGCATCACTTAATGCCGTTCAATCTAGCCAAGCCGATGCGGTATTGGCTGGTATGACCATCACTGATGCCCGTAAACAAATCTTTGATTTCTCAGATCCTTACTACACTTCAAACATTCGTTTAGCTGTGAAAAAAGGCTCTAACATTAAGAAATACGAAGATCTCAAAGGTAAGACTGTTGGTGCCAAAAACGGAACATCTTCTTACTCTTGGCTAGAAGAGAATACCAACAAATATGGCTTCACGCTTCGTGCATATGATGAAGCTTCTACTATGTATGATAGCTTGAACTCTGGTTCAATCGATTCCCTTATGGATGATGAAGCCGTACTTCTATACGCTATCCAACAAGGACGTAACTTTGAAACACCTATTAAGGGAATCTCTACTGGTAAAGTTGGCTTTGCTGTTAAAAAAGGGTCTAACCCTGAGTTGATTGAAATGTTCAACAATGGTTTAGCTGCTATTGTTAAAGACGGTACTTACGATAAGATTATCAACAAATACCTTGACAATAACAAATCTAAAGAAAAGACCTCAACCAAAGTTGCCGATGAAACTACAATCGTAGGCTTAATTAAAAACAACTATAAACAACTTCTCCAAGGTCTTGGAATTACCCTTGGATTGACCCTTCTTTCATTTGCTATTGCCATGATTATCGGTATTATCTTCGGTATGATGGCAGTTGCACCAAACAAGACCCTTCGTGTGATTTCACAAATCTTTGTTGACGTTGTCCGTGGTATTCCATTGATGATCGTTGTAGCCTTCATCTATTGGGGTATTCCGAACTTGATTGAAAATATCACCGGTCACCAGTCACCAATCAATGACTTCGTGGCTGCGACTATAGCCCTCTCACTTAATGGTGGTGCTTATATTGCTGAAATTGTGCGTGGTGGTATCGAAGCTGTCCCTATTGGTCAGATGGAAGCCAGCCGAAGCTTGGGTGTCCCATACAATACAACAATGCGTAAGGTCATCTTGCCACAGGCTATTCGTTTGATGTTGCCAAACTTCATCAACCAATTTGTTATCTCATTGAAAGATACGACTATCGTATCAGCTATCGGTTTGGTCGAACTCTTCCAAACTGGTAAAATCATCATTGCTCGTAACTATCAATCATTCCGTATGTATGCGATTTTGGCCATCATTTACTTGGTCATCATCACATGCTTGACGAAATTGGCTAAACGACTAGAAAAGAGACTTAAATAATGGCTGAATTGAAAATCGATGTGCAGGACTTGCACAAATCATACGGCGACAATGAAGTCCTTAAAGGCATTGACGCCAAATTCTACGAAGGGGATGTTGTATGTATCATCGGTCCTTCAGGTTCAGGTAAATCAACCTTCCTTCGTACTCTTAACCTACTTGAACCAATAACTTCTGGTAAAGTAGTCGTTGATGGCTATGAATTATCAGACCCTAAGACAAACCTTGACAAAGCCCGTGAAAATATCGGGATGGTTTTCCAGCATTTCAACCTCTTCCCACACATGACTGTCCTTGAAAATGTGACATTCGCACCAGTTGAACTGGGACGCATGACTAAAGAAGAAGCTGATAAATTAGCTATGGATCTTCTAGACCGTGTCGGACTTTCTGACAAAGCTGATGCTACACCAGATAGCCTATCTGGTGGACAAAAACAACGTGTGGCAATTGCGCGTGGTTTGGCAATGAATCCTAACATCATGCTCTTTGACGAACCTACTTCTGCCCTTGACCCTGAGATGGTCGGAGACGTTCTTAACGTTATGAAAGAATTGGCAGAGCAAGGTATGACCATGATTATCGTTACTCACGAAATGGGATTTGCCCGTCAGGTTGCTGACCGCGTCATCTTTACTGCAGACGGTGAGTTCCTTGAAGATGGTAAACCAGATCAAATCTTCGATAACCCACAACATCCACGTTTGAAAGAATTCTTGGACAAAGTTTTAAATGTCTAATCATTAAAACAGTTACTCCTAATGAGGTAGCTGTTTTTGATTACCAATTTAAATAAAAAAACAGGGCAAGTACTACACTTGCTCTGTTTCTTCATTTAATTCAGGGTGTTTTGCCGCTTCTTTCCTTGCCAAACGCTCACGCTCAAGACGGAGTTTTCGGTTAGGGTTTAAGCGCGTAAAGAGTTCTTCAAGTTTCTTCGGATTCCAGACATCAGCCGCAGAAACAAAATTCCCATCTTTATCCTTGAAGGATATTGGTTTATTTCCCATTGTAAACCACTCCTTTCAATAATTTGTTGTATTCAATATGTAGTTATATCACACTAATCCATGCGACACAAGTCAATCCATAAACTCAAATTCGAAGTTACCAATACGAACAATATCGCCGTCCTTAGCACCACGTTCACGAAGGGCTTCATCAACTCCCATACCACGCAATTGACGAGCGAATTTCATAATAGATTCATCACGTTCCATGTTAGTCATGACAAAGAGTTTTTCAAGTTTTTCACCAGAAAGTACCCATGACGCATCATCGTCACGACTGATTTCAAATGGATGTTCTTCTTCGTTAAAGCCGTAGTATACTTCTTCTTGTTCCATATCATCTTCGTTATAGAGCAAGAATTCATCTGTTTGATCAAGTAGTTCAGCAGTAGCTTCCAAAAGATTTTCCAAACCTTGATGGGTCAAACTTGAAATAGGGAAGATTGGTGGCAACTCATCAAATTCATCATAGTTAGCAGCCAATTTTTTCTTAAACTCTTTCAAGTTTTCCTCAGCCTCAGGCATATCCATCTTATTAGCAACAATAATTTGTGGACGTTCCATCAAGCGCAAGTTGTAAGTTTCCAGCTCTTTGTTAATTTGAAGATAATCCTCGTAAGGATCACGCCCCTCACTCGCTGACATATCAATAACATGAAGGATAACACGTGTACGCTCGATGTGGCGGAGGAACTGTGTTCCCAAACCAACCCCCTGGCTAGCACCTTCAATCAATCCTGGGAGGTCGGCCATGGCAAAACTCTCTCCTGACTTTGTACGGACCATTCCCAAGTTAGGAACAATTGTCGTAAAGTGGTAAGCACCAATCTTTGGTTTTGCTGCCGTTACCACACTGAGAATTGTTGATTTACCAACAGATGGGAAGCCAACCAAACCAACATCAGCCAAAATCTTCAATTCCAATTGAAGTTCGCGCTCTTCACCTGGTTCACCATTTTCAGCGATTTCAGGAGCAGGATTACGAGGTGTCGCAAAACGGATATTTCCACGTCCACCACGTCCACCATGAGCAACGACAAACTCTTGGCCATCCTCGACCATATCAGTAATAACCTTACCTGTTTCAGCGTCACGCACTGTCGTACCAGGCGGGATGCTAACGATAAGGTCCTCAGCTCCTCGACCATGCATACCCTTGGTCATCCCTTTTTCACCGTTCTTAGCTTTGAACTTACGGTTATAACGGAAATCCATAAGGGTGCGCAAGCCTTCATCAACCTTGAAAATGACTGACCCACCCTTACCACCGTCACCGCCCCAAGGACCGCCATTTGGCACATATTTTTCACGACGGAAGGCAACCATCCCATCGCCACCACGACCAGCTTGGACACTGATCTTGGCTGTATCTAAAAACATACTCATTTATATTCTCTCTTTCTGATTTGTATACTGTGTTCTAATTTGATCTCAGACTAAAGAATTTCCGACATACACAAAAAAACGCTTGATAGCGTCTTAACGAACAGCTGAGACTACTTGGAAAATCAATGCCCCAACTGTTACTACTAGCATAATCAAAACGACTAATACTGTTAGACGTTCAAAAAATGATTTCTTACGTGGTCCGTTATCTCCAAATGCCACTTGAATTTACCTCGTTTTTTCTTCTAGAATATCACAATAATAGTAACAAAAATTCGCCTATTTCGCAACTACTAGACTATCTTAAGTCAAAGGAATTCCAAAAATAGTTAGAGCGTCTAACTCCTCCTGTGTCAAACGTCGCCAAGCACCAAGATCTAAATCATTTGGCAGGCTTAAAGGTCCCATTTTCAAACGTTGTAAATCCGCCACTTCCTTACCGCAAGCGGCTACCATACGCTTAACCTGATGGAATTTTCCCTCGGCAATGGTAATTTGAACCAAACTAGTACTCGCATTCCTGTCGACTGATACAATCTCTAATTTCGCTGGCTGACAAGTATGGTCTTTAAGCTTGATCCCTTTTTCAAAAGCCAAGATATCCTCTTCATCCATAATACCAGCCACCTTGGCCTGATAAATCTTGTCCACATGCTTCTTGGGAGACAGCATAGCGTGGGCTAAGTCTCCATTATTGGTCAATAAAAGAAGACCATGAGTATCAATATCCAAGCGACCAACTGGAAAAACCTGCTTATGTCTTGCTGTCTCATCGAGTAAATCGAGGACAGTCTTATGACGAGAGTCTTCCGTTGCTGAAATGACACCTTGCGGTTTATTTAAGAGATAGTAAACAAAGGTCTCATGTGTCAACTCCTGACCCAAGTATGCAATTAGGTCTTTATCCTCATCAATCTGAGTCTTAGGTGATGTCTCCACCTGCCCATTTACGGTCACTTGCTTCTTTTTCAGAAAGGTCTTGACTTGACTACGACTCCCGACACCACAGTCTACCAAAAACTTGTCCAGACGCATCTATACTTCCTCCTTTATTGGAATCCACACTTTCATCTCATAATCGTCAGCCTGATGATTACCTAGGGGATAAACCTCTACACTTGGTTGGTCAATCATCTCACAATGTTTCTTCGCAGAATGAAAGCTTCCCCAGACAGCTGCCGTTGCAGGGCCCTTCAACTTGAAAATGGCATACGTAGCTGGCGCAAAAACAATCATTTCCAGACTATTGTCCTCACCATCCAAGGCTGTTACATAAGTCTTTCGACTCCCATCATTAATCCCAATACCATAGGTTGAGACAGTCAAATTATCTTTTTCTGCCAAAAAAAGGAGCCAGAGAAAAGCTGTTAGCTTGCCTAGTTCCTCACCATCAAAAGCCATCCCTGAAAAACTCAAAAAAACTTTTCGAACAACCTTCACATCATGACGAACGGTTACTAAATCTAACTTTTGTATCACTTTTTTAAGCTTTGTCAGCTCAACTGGAACCTCATCATCTAGTATATAGGAATTTTTTCTACAAATGCTTCTTTTTCAACATTTCAAGATCCAACACCCAACCTTCAGATCTCACACTCTTATCTTCAAAAAGGTAGCTGAGATGCTTACCTCTCTCATTAAAGACCCGTCAACTAAACAATAAAGGGATTCAGACAAACCAATAACCACCATCTCCAGCCCAGTCACTTGAAACATAAGTTCTTGGTCCCTAAGTCGTACCTTCATCGTCAGACTTTCAGCACCTATAGTAAAACTATTATCCAAATCCATTGCGGAATGAAAAAAGATCCGGTGTATACTAGAAAAAGTCCAGACGGTATGCCAACGACACATCATCTCATAATTATCAATAGTCACAAGAAGAGAAAATCCCTGCTGATCAGAGACACAAGAATATTCCTGAATACTCAATTGGTCTGGTATCAGGTAGTCATTTACAAAGACTGCAAAGTCATCCATAGTTTAAAAATCTGACATAAGATTCCTTCTCTACTCCGAAATCGAGCCCGTCACATACATGGTAAAGGTCGCTCTAGTAAGAATTTTTTCCTCCTGATTAGTAATGAGGACTTCTACTACCTTGGTCGTTTTACCATTATGCACACAAAGACCTTCAAGCTTGAGTTGGTCAGACAAATGACCTGCCTTTAAATAATTGATATTGGACCGAAGAGTTACAGCGTAGTCTCCTGTTGAAAGTGCCACAAGTCCTGCCACCTGATCACAGAGCGTAAATAAATAACCACCATGAGCATTATACCAAAATAATTTAAGGACTTCTCGACCACCTCAGTAGTGACAATCACATGTCCAGTTTCAAATAGTTCTTCTTGAAAATTCTCAAACACATGGATTTCATGTAGTTTGTCTTGCATAGCAAGCCCTCCTATCAATACCCATTCCACCACAAGTGAAACAGGTTGTCTATAGCTACTAGTATAACACGAATTTCTCAACAGATAACAAGCTTATTTGACTAAGCTGATATCAACATCTATATCCTCACGAAAAAGATTCTTCGCTCGGCAATAAAGTATCTAAAAAAGACAAGATTTCCTGCTCATTATCACTATTCAAGTCCTTAGGTAGATGAATGTCAAGCTTGAGATGCCCTTCTTCATAGCTAGAATCAACCTGAATTGCATGCTCCTCTATTTAAGGTGCTATAATAGGTGTGGAAATCCATAATCAGGGGGTGAGACAATGAAACATAAAATCATCTTGGGATGTTTGGCTGCAGCTACCTGCGAGATCCTTTTTGGGCTCAGTTTTATATTTACCAAATCGATTACAGCACAGGTCAGTGGCCTTGCCTTAATCTCTTGGCGTTTTGTCACAGCCTTCTTCTTTGTCAACCTTTATCTTCTCACAAGAAGACAAAAGGTAGTCATAAATGGCAGAAATCTCAAACCACTGATACGTATTGCCATCCTTAATCCTATTATCTATTTTATCTGCGAAACAATTGGAATTCGTATGACTACTGCCTCTGAAAGTGGAGCATTCCTCGCTTGCATTCCGGTCGTCGCACTTATCATGTCTAGTCTTATTTTGAAAGAATGGCCAAGTCGTTGGCAAGTGGTAGGTGTCGCTACAACCCTCATCGGTATCATTATTGCCGTATTCGCTGCGGGTGGCTCCACCAACTTCTCACTTGTCGGCTACTTCATTTTAGGTTTAGCCGTTGTCTCCTATGCCCTTTATTGCGTTGACGTTGAAAAAGCCAGTCAATTCACTAGCTTTGAGATTACCTATTTTATGTTAGCCAGTGGTTGCCTTACATTTGGAGTCTTTGCACTGAGCCATGGCTTTCTAGCGGGTAAAAAGAGCTTTTAACACTCCCTTGGTGTAATCCAAAGTTCGCCATAACCATCCTGTACCAAGGATTGGGGTGTAGTGTTATAGGGTATATCCTTTCAAATTTTGCTATCGCAACTATCGGGGTTAACCGAACTGCTTCTTTCATTGGTATATCAACGATTATCTCAATTCTAGCTGCTGTAGTATTCTTAGGAGAGCCCTTCTCAAAGTTACAAATTTTAGCGGGAATCTTGGTAGTCCTTGGAGTCTATGTGGCTAATAAAAATTAAAACTCTTGGAAATTTATCTTCCAAGAGTTTTTTGCTGTCAATCAAGTTCTACCTGAATCAAAACCACAAGCTCTTTCTCATTAAAAATACTACTTACTGCCGTCAAATCAGGCAAGACCTGGTCCACATAATAATAAATAATATAAGCCAAAAATACTGACGATTTCGTCATAACATTAAATAAAGAAGCTACCTGAATAATCCGACCAAAATTGGGAAAACTAATCCTGCAAGCTTCCTCAATCGTGTGAAAAATAGCTGGATATTCATATAACATGTCCCTTCTCACATTTCAATACTAGACTCCTTTATGAAAAGATGAGTTCTAAGAGATGTCAACCGAAAATTATGATAACAAAAGTTTTGGAACCATTCGAAACAACACAGCTCTAAAACTAGCGTCATAACCAAAAAAGACAACATCAAGTTTTGGAACCATTCGAAACAACACAGCTCTAAAACTGTTTTCTTGTGAGTATAGTTACTTAGGAAATTTTTTGGAACCATTCGAAACAACACAGCTCTAAAACATTTGAGATTTGAGTTTTTCTATTTCAAGCGTTTTGGAACCATTCGAAACAACACAGCTCTAAAACTACTAAGAGCCATCAACGGGCTTACACTTGGTTTTGGAACCATTCAAAACAACACAGCTCTAAAACTCTATAATTGTTCTTCCATTCTCTGGGATAGTTTTGGAACCGTTCAAAACAACACAGCTCTAAAACAGACTTGCGTTTCCACCGACTTGATACCAAGTTTTGGAACCATTCAAAACAACACAGCTCTAAAACTCTTTACCTGGTAAACCGTCATTACCTCTAGTTTTGGAACCATTCAAAACAACACAGCTCTAAAACAGATTAATGTCCTTGTAGTTTTCGATGAAAGTTTTGGAACCATTCAAAACAACACAGCTCTAAAACAGCGTAGCGTAGTGTATGTGTAGCACCACCGTTTTGGAACCATTCAAAACAACACAGCTCTAAAACATTTAGATTAGACAATAACACCAATGGTGAGTTTTGGAACCATTCAAAACAACACAGCTCTAAAACGTCTTGGCATTGACGATAATACGACCAACGGTTTTGGAACCATTCAAAACAACACAGCTCTAAAACATGGTAGAGCAGGGTTCAGTTTAACTCAGAGTTTTGGAACCATTCAAAACAACACAGCTCTAAAACACAGTTGCTACAATTTCGTCATAAGTAGTAGTTTTGGAACCATTCAAAACAACACAGCTCTAAAACATATTATCATTAAGATGGTCCATTCTTTGAGTTTTGGAACCATTCAAAACAACACAGCTCTAAAACTCATGCTATACCTCACTATTCAGCGGTTTTGTTTTGGAACCATTCAAAACAACACAGCTCTAAAACAGTGGTGGGAGACATATCTACTTAAAAAAAGTTTTGGAACCATTCAAAACAACACAGCTCTAAAACCTCGTAGGATATCTTTTCTACCAGATTTCGTAATCGCACTATTAATCTCAGCATGACTTCAGCTTCAAAATAATTCCACTTTTATATTTATTATACCTTAAAAAGCCTTATATATCAACGTTTTAGACAAGATGTGACTGTCACCATATTAGATTATTTCTTAATAATCATATGTCAAGCAACTTAACTCCTCCTCTATCAAATCCTTATAATCTACTCTCTAACAAAATGATTATCCCATTCAACTTCATACAGAAACTACTAAATACTAAAAGATAGTCTTGAAATAACTCAAGACTATCTATACTTATTACCAATTTACTAGTTATTATAGGGCATCAAAATATAGTCCTTGTCTAAAATAAATTGTTGAATCCCTTCAATCTGTCTAGGTTCCAAAAATAATACATCAGCTTGTGATAACTTTGTATATTCCAAGATTTGATAAATTTCATCTTTAGAAAAATACGACAAGCTATTGACGAATACTAAAATTCTCTTTTTAACTAAATATTTAAAAATCTGTAAAATCTCAAATATTTTTTCAAAAACCGTACAAGACTTAGTTTCGATTCTGACACCTAATGCTTTAATTAGTTCTAAAAGTGCAATCTCATCATACTCTATATCTAGTTCATTTTCTATACACTCTGCCATTATAATATCAGTAATTAATGATACCAAAGAATCTATTTCTGATCTAACTTCAGGTTTATCATTCAACTGGCTTACAATATCTGTGTGAAGCAACTTTAATACCTGAGAAGTATTAATATCGTAACCTAAAATATCCGTTATTAAAAGTAATTCAGAGGACCTTATACTCCTTATTTTACTATCAAATATTGTTAAATTCGATTGTTCATCATACTGATAGAATTCCTTGACTAACTGAGCAAACACACTCACATCCTCAATTACGAGAACTGTCCCCAGATTAACCTCCATAGGCTCATCCAAAAGTGAAAAATTAATCTTCATCACAATAGTTTTCTCCTAAAAATACTAATCTTTCGTCTGAGTTGGCAATACTTGTGTTTTTATCTCCGTACAAATAAATCATACGGGCAAATTGCTTTTCAGTAACTGTTAGTATTGTTATATTTCCTTTTTTAGGATTATTAGCCTTAAGTCGTCCAACCATTGCTGTATTGGCGGTATGATTTAATAAAAGTTTACTATATACCGAAAACTGGTGCATGATAAAACCTTCACTTAAGAGGAACTTTCTAAACTTACGATACGCTTTTCTATCTTCAGCAGTATCTGTTGGCATATCAAACATTAATATCATTCGCATATATCTATAACTCATATTCTAAATTCAGGAATTTCATCATCTAACTGATTTAACGCTTTTATAACTTTTTTTGTATAATCACTAACAATGTTTGATAAATACATCTCTTTTCCATTATAGGTATAGGTTTCTGAAAAAATCGAAAAGAGTTCTTTTTTGATTTTGACAAAATTCTTATGTCGATTTTGATAAACAATTCTATCTATTATTGGCCTAAATGGCTCCATAATATCACTAGCAAGGTTAAATTGATTAAACTGGTTAGCATGTTTTAAACCAATTTGTGTCATACAACCACAGACGACAACCTCACGTGCAAACATACTCAATAACAAGGTATAACCATAATCCAGCGCTGCATTGATATCATTATCACTTTCCCTAGTAAAATCATTACCGAAAAGCGTATTAAAATAAATTCTGGCAGAGTGACCCTCACGATTACTAGGATCAAACCGTTCTAATCCATGATATAATTCCATAATAGATTGAGATTTCTCAAAGAAGGAACATTCTCCCAAATAGTAAGATTGATTCAATATCTTTTGTGCAATAATAGCAGTCCATACCTCACATTTAACATTTTCCTTCCACGCAATTTGTCTAGCTATTTGCAGACTAGAATCATGACGTGCATAATACGGTGTAAGAAAAGCTGTCGGCAATCGTTTATCATCACAGAAAATAACTAGAATATTTTCATCAACTAATCTCTTCACTAACATAGTAGTCAATACAATGTCAGTTGTTTCCAATAAAAGTATATCAATTTCAGAAAGATGAATCATCTCAGTTTTATATGAGTTTCTAAAAATAAGGTGATTATTCTTATATGACAGTTTAGAATGTATGTTTACGACTACTGTTCTCCAACCTGCCATTAACCCTCTCCTAGTTTGGCAAGGTCTATTCGTGTTTCATAGAGGCCTGTAACAGATTGATGAATAAGTGTGGCATCTTTTAATAGGGATGATGGGGTATAGTCTCTATACCTTGGAATTTTAACACCTAAAAATTCAAAATCAGCAGCACTTCCACGAGAGGTTAATTCAAATAGCCCCTTTCTTTCACTTCCGGTAGGTCCTATAAAACTACTACAGAGTTCATCTATACTATGATTTTGCCAAGATTGAAAGGCAGAGTTTAAGAGTTTACCATTCTTTTTAGCTCCAACATAATTATCATTAAACTCAAGAATGTAGTAAAATAATTCTTCAAACTCTTTTTTATGGTTCTCAACATATTTTCTATGATTATCATTAATTGTGTTACTTATTCTCTTAGCATGATAAAGTAATTTCACAAACTTCTGTGAAAGAAAAATCTGATTTCCTTTGTGAATCTCTCCCCTCTTATTATTCGTTGACAAAATACTAGCCAACATACGACGTGAACCATCTGAAAGTTCAAATAAACTATATTTAGGTAGTTCAATAATTAACTCAATATCTTTATAACCTTTTTCAAGTAAAAAATTAAGTTTATCTTTTCTATAATTAATCCTATCTAAAATAGAAATACCTTGAAATTCTAGTACATTTGTTATTTTTTTCTTAGCACCTTTTTCAATTGTCCCTTTAACAAGAACAGCAAAAGAATTAGAAATTCCAGCATACCCCCCATACTTTTTGGGGTTAAGAAACTCTTTAGCACCTACTAAATTTTCATTACTATTTGGTTTTGGTTTTGAGGAAAGATTTGCATTAAACAATCCCTTTGGTTTTCCTCTATCCAATCCGTGATTCTGTTCCTCAACTTTTTTCACAACATTTACTTGCGGATAAGAGAGTACTCTCCTTACAGTTGCTAAATCAGATTCTTTATTCCAAACAGATTCGCCGGTCTCCTCATTTACCTCAATAAGTGGTTTTTCAATAACTCTACCATCAGCTAAAGAAATAGATTTTTTAAAGATATTCATGATATTTGAATAGAAATATACCTTTTCTGTAGCGGACTTTCTTTCTCTAAAACTATTGTATTTTGGATAATCACCGTACACAAATTCTGGCTCTAGTTTAGGGTATTTCTTAAGTAAAGCACTTGCTACAACGGCATTCAAGTAGGCATCATGAGCATGATGAAAATCATTGATTTCACGAACTTTATAAAGTTCAAAATCCTTACGAAATTGAGAAACTAAGGTAGATTTCAAGGTAATAATTTTTACTGTTCGTACCGCTCTATTATTTTCATCTTTTTTATTATTAAATTTCTCATCAAGTAAACGCGCTACATGTTTTGTTATTTGACGTGTTTCAACCAACTGGCGTTGAATAAAACCAGCTTTGTCCTCAGGTGACAATCCTCCCCGTTCAGCTTTTGTCAGATTATCAAATTTTCGTTGAGAAATTAATTTTGATTTCAATAATTGATACCAAAGTGTCTTTCTTTTTTTGACAACCTCTAAACTTGGAAAATCATCTGATTTACCACGGTTACTAGCAGATGAAACAAGTACTTTATTGTCAATAGAATTATCTTTCAAAAAAGCTTGAGGAATAATATGATCAATATCATAATTACTTAATCTATCAATATCTAAATCATCTCCGGTATACATATCTTTTCCATTTTGAAGATAGTATAAGTAAAGTCGATCATTTTGAAGTGCGTTATTGTCTATTTTAGAAAGTTTTGCAGGAATATTTTCCTTAAGTATCTTACTACCTAACTCTTTGAGAGATTTTTCTAAACGTTTCAAGCGTTGTTGGGAATTAGACTTACCTTGATTGGTATATTGATTTTCACGAGCCATCTCAACAACAATTGACTCGGGTTTTCTTCCTCCCATTACTTTGACCAATTCATCTACAATTTTTATGCTTTGTAAAATACCTTTTTTAATAGCAGGACTACCTGGCAAAGACTTAACGACCTCTTTAATATTATCTTTATCTTCGTCACCAATAATTTGTGCTTTCTGTATCTTCTTTTTAAAAGAAAGAGCATCATCGTGAATAAGTTGCATGAAATTACGGTTAGAAATACCATCATCAATTAAGTAATCAAGAATAGTATTACTAGATTTTTCATCTCGAATACCATTAATAAGCTTAGCAGATAACTTACCCCAGCCAGTGTAATGTCTACGAGATAACTTTTTCAAAACGGATTTATCGAATATATTCTCAAATTTTGAAAGACGTTGTTTTATCATCTCTCTATCTTCAAAAATTGTC
This sequence comes from Streptococcus sp. FSL L8-0526, assembly GCF_038007145.1. Lineage (NCBI taxonomy): Bacteria > Bacillati > Bacillota > Bacilli > Lactobacillales > Streptococcaceae > Streptococcus > Streptococcus sp. FSL L8-0526. The sequence continues at coordinate 820,308 of NZ_JBBOWP010000001.1, read as the reverse complement.
AAAGTATGGATAATTTCTTCGATAATCGCTTCATTTGAACTATCATCCAAAAACTCTTTATCATTAATAATTTTTAAAAGATCGTGATATGTAGATAAACTAGAATTAAACTGTTTCTCTATGCCTTTTAATTCAATTCCATCATACCCATAAATTGCATGTAAATATTCAATAATATCCTTATCAGTAACTTTCCTTTTATCTTTAAAATAAAGTCTAACAATATCTTTCTTCTGCTTACTATCTAAAAATTGATAACCTCTCATACTTTCGGCAATAAATCTAACTTTTGTTAATTCATTATATACATTAAAAGTTTCGTATAAGAGACTATGCTTTGGAAGTACCTTCTCTTCTGGCAAATACAAATCAAAACTAGTCATTCGATTAATGAAAGCCTCTGCCGAAGATTCTTTGTCAATAACGTCCTCAAAATTCCAAGGTGTAATTTTTTCATTTCGTTTTCTTATTGACCAGGCAAAATCACTATTCCCTCTCGCAAGTGGACCTACATAATAAGGAATTCGGAAGGTTAAAATCTTCTCGATTCTTTCTTTATTTTTAGCCAAGAAAGGATAAAATTTAGCTTGCTTATCAAGAATTGCTCTCATTTCTTGAAGATGAATCTGATATGGTATCGAACCATTATCAAATGTACGTTGCTTTCTCAAAAAATCTTCTCGATCAATTTTTTCAAGAAAATAGTCCGCACCTTCACCTTCAAATTTAGCCAATAGTTTTTTTAGATATACGTAGAAATCTTCCTGATTTGTTTTTCCATCAATATAACCAGCATAACCTTTTTTGGTGTCATCTTTAAATACTTCATTATACGTTTTTAGTGAAATATTTCTTATATATTCCTTTAGTAACACTAAATCTGCTTTGTGTTCATTATATCGCTTTATCATAGCAAAAGAGAGAGGTGCTTCTGTCTCATTACCAGTTACAGTCAGAAAACCCGATAAAAGAATAGCATCATAAAGTTTCTTTGCTTTGAGAAAGACATCACTGTAATCATCTCCAATATAACCTAACAAAGCCTCTAAATCTTCATCATAGCTTTCTTTGGAAAAATGTAAGGAGGCTTTTTCGTCTAAATTAAAACATTTCCTAAAATCAGCTTGATTTCCTACAATCAACTTTAGAAACTCTGAAAAAATCCCCGAATTCTTCTCCCCAGGGAAGAGTTTTAAGAGACGATCTTTCTTAGCTGATTTACTAATTTTGTCTTTAACAATTTCCTCAAGTTGTTTACTATTCTCAAGTGATAAATCCGATTCAAAAATAGCATTATAAGTGTCCAAAAAGTCTTGAAAATTCTTCTGAATATCATTATTTTTTGAATTAAACTCTCCTTCAATTAAGAAGTGACCTCTATATTTAATCATATGAGCCAATGCAAGATAAACTAGACGCAAATCTGCTTTTTTAGTACTATCTGCTAAATATTTCCTTAAATGATAGATAGTTGGAAATTCATCATGATAGGCTTTTTCTTCTACTAAGTTTCCAAATACCGGATACTTACTATCACATTTATCATCAGGAACTAAAAACGAATCGTCAAGTCTTTGAAAGAAAGCATCATCTAATGTAGCCATCTCTGTGCTAAAAATTTCCTGCAAATAAAGGATACGATTACGGCGTCTAGTATAACGTCTTCTTGCAGTACGCTTCAATCTTCTTCCTTCTGCAGTGATTCCAGAGTCAAAGAGTAATACACCTAACAGGTTCTTTTTGATATACTTTTTACTCGTATTTCCTAAGACTTTCATTTTTTTAGACGGAACCTTGTAATTATCAGTTATTACAGCCCATCCAACACTATTCGTTCCAATATCAAGTCCAATTGAGTATGGATTAGTCATACATTTCTCCTTATTTGAAAAATCTAAATTTATAGAAATTATTATACACTTATTAAACAACATTTCAACATCTAATAGAATTACTGATTAAATAGTATGACGTTAAAATCTTGTAATTAAAATCTTGTAATCAAGAATAAAATTTTTTATACTTTACCCTATAGTAAATTGACATATTAGTTATAAAACTATATAATAATAATTGTGATTTGAAACCATTCGAAACAACACAGCGAGTTAAAATAAGGCTTAGTCCGTATTCAACTTGAAAAGGTGGCACCGATTCGGTGTTTTTTTTATACACAAAGAGTCCCTTGGAATCATCCAAAGGACTCTTTTTATCTCTACTATTGTCTCACCTCATCAAAGATCTCAATGACCTTATACAAATCTGGTTCTGTAATCTGATAAGGAGCTTGTGCACGGACAATTGGTTTGGCACAAAAGGCGATGCCTATGCCGGCTGTCTTAATCATAGGCAAATCATTGGCTCCATCACCCATAGCAATTGTTTGAGAGAGTTTAAGTCCATTTTCCGCTGCCCAATCTTTAAGCTTAGCTACCTTGACATCTTTGGTAACAATCTCACCATAAACCTTTCCAGTTAAGAAACCATCGATCACCTCAAGGTGATTGGCCTTCACATAATCAATACCTGCCTCTTTTGCCAGTCTATCAACTGTTTCATGGAAACCACCAGAAACTAAACCTACCTTGAAGCCACGTGAGTGGAGTTCATCCACAAGTTCCTTGGCTCCCCTGTTGAAATGAATGCGGGCATAGACCTTCTCAAATATACTGTCAGGCAATCCCTTAAGGGTTGCCACACGCTCATTCAAAGCCTGTCTGAAATCTAATTCTCCACGCATGGCCCGCTCTGTGATTTCAGCGACCTCTTGACCAACACCAGCCTCTTCCCCCAATAAATCAATTACTTCTTCTTGGACCAGAGTTGAGTCTACATCCATAACTAATAAGCCTTTTACTTCTGACATAATTTCCTCTATTCTTTAATACCTATATAACTTTTATTAAGCTTCTCATTAACCTAAAAAGAGATAAGGTTCTTCAAAAAAAATCCTGGACCTAGGCCCAGAATCTTTCTTCTACATACGAATTTGTTCGCGTGTTTTTTCGTAAGACGATACAAAACGATCTGTTACACCTGGTTCTACAGTTTCCAAGGCGTAAGAGATTTCTTCCAAAGATGCATCGTAGTCATGGTCGACTTCGAACAACTTAAGCGCATGCTCAAAGCTACTTTGAACAGCAGGTTCGAAAGAGCGGTAACGGTTTGAGTACTGCAAAAGTTGTTCAGTCAAGGTTGCATTTTGAACAACCAAATAAGCAGTCTCTTCCAAATGCTCAATAGCATTTTTTGACGTTTCAGTCAAACGCATTACTGCATCAATATTAATACGTCCACGGCTGAGCTCATCCATTAGAGCTTCAATTTGTGCACTTGTTGAGAAGAATACACTCAAGAAGGATTCAGGAATACCTGGAAGATTTCGTTTTTCCATGTAACGCTTGATAACATGCAATTTATCAATATAAACATCAAGCTGATCACGCGCCTTAGCTTCATTTTTCTCGATAGCTCGAAGATTTTCAAAAACCTCAACCTGTCCATTTTCAACAGCAGACAAGGTGTTGAGACTCTTTTCGAAGATCTTTTCAAGTTCTGAGAAAGGTTTCACCTTATTATCAAAGTTTTCAAGTGTTGGAAGAACCGCTGTTTCAACACTCGAAATATCTGAAGTAAAGCTACGTACATCTGCTTCATAAGTTTCATCGAAAATGTAAGTTAACATGAGACGCTCAAGCTCTTCTCGAAGTTTCTTGTTATTTTCTTTAGCATGCTTGAGATAATCTGGCAAAATTTTCTTTTGACGCATAACAACCTTGTATGATGCAATTTCACGTTCGAAAATACTATACAAGTTGTCAATCTTTTCTTGAATATCAGCATTTTTTTCTTCCGCACGATCCAGATCAAGAGAAACCAACTCACTTGAGTTTGAACGGATAGCTTCACGAATTTCCTGGAAGTGACGTTCAATATTTTTCTCAGGGAAGTGGTAATTTTGCTCAATCAACTTGCGGTAGCCAGATTCCAAATCATCCAACTGATCTGGGAAATCATCTTCCAACTTAGCTACAATGGCTGGAATCTTCTCTGTAATTTGACCCAAAGCAATGGTGTGCTCCTCTGCACGGTCCAAAATGCTCGATGCCTCAACAGGGTCACCTGATGAATTAAGAGTCACGAATTCGTCAAACTCCGATTCAATATTTTTAAGCTGTTTAGTGATCTCATCCAAAGTAGAGCCAAAATTATCAGAGTTTTCTTCAATAGAATTTTTCAACTCTTCATACAAGTCAAGTGCGTGTTTAACACGAGCACTGTTTTTTTCTTCTTGTTCTTTCAAGTTTGAGATCGCCTCACGGATAGACTTAATGTCTTCTTCCACAAGATCTAATTGACTCTCAATATTATTGATTTCAGCACTAGCTTTGAAGAAATGAAAGTTATCATTCATATTTTCAGCTTCAAAAATATGATTTTCAATATCTGCGAATGATTTTGTTGAGATATCTATCCATTTCTGATTCCATTCACGGAAAGTTGTTTGACTTTGTCCAATCAAATGAAGATTTTTAACTTCTTCAATTTCTTCGTTAATTGGCAAGTCAAACAATTTTTGCTTGCGTTCTTCAAGCTGTGCAATCCGCGAATCATTTCGTTTTCTAATAAGAATACCGACTAAGTAAGCGACAATTACAAGTATAACTGCCACTACAATCAGTAAAACAATTCCGCTAGACATAGTTTCTCCTTAATCGTCTATTATGTTCATAAATGTAGAGTAACGTTACGATTATAACATAGTTATCCTAGCATTGCACCCTTTTCTAAAAGAATATTAGATATCCAGAGTACTGTAAACGGCATTTTCTTCGATAAATTCGCGGCGAGGTTCAACCTTATCTCCCATCAGCATATCAAAAATCTTATCGGCCTCTGCAGCATCATCCACAGAAACACGTGCCAATAAACGATTTTCAGGGTCCATGGTAGTTTCCCAAAGTTGGTGGTCATCCATTTCACCTAAGCCTTTATAACGTTGTACCGTAGGTTTTGAACGCCCTACACTGTAGTTTTCAAGAGCAGCACGCAATTTTTCTTCTTGATCCGCACCTGGCTGGATATACTCTTTAATCTCAGAGCCAACCTTAACACCATAAATTGGTGGTTGTGCAATGTAGACATAGCCAGCTTCCAAGACTGGATGCATAAAGCGATAAATCAAGGTCAAGAGCAAGGTACGAATGTGAGCCCCATCAACATCGGCATCGGTCATGATAATCAACTTGTGATAGCGAGCTTTGCTGACATCAAATTCTGATCCAAAACCGGTTCCCATAGCTGTGAAAAGAGAACGAATCTCTTCGTTGGCTAGAATCTTATCCATGCTAGCCTTCTCAACGTTCAAAATTTTACCACGAATTGGCAAGATAGCTTGGAATTCACGATTACGACCCGATTTAGCAGAACCACCGGCTGAGTCCCCTTCGACAATGAAGAGCTCATTCATTTCGGGATTATTTGACGAACAATCTGCCAACTTACCTGGAAGGTTTGAAATTTCAAGACCTGACTTCTTACGTGTCACCTCACGAGCACGCTTAGCGGCGATACGGGCCTTAGAAGCCAGAATTCCTTTTTCAACGATCTTTTTAGCAATAGCAGGATTTTCCAAGAGGAAGCGACTTAAGGCTTCACTGAAGAGACGATTAGTAATCTTAACCACTTCTGAGTTTCCAAGTTTGGTCTTGGTTTGCCCTTCAAACTGTGGGTTGGGATGCTTGACAGAGATGATAGCAGTCAATCCTTCACGAACATCATCACCAGTCAGATTATCATCTTTTTCTTTGAGAATCTTATTCTGACGTGCATAATCATTGATAACACGAGTAAGAGCCGTACGGAAACCTTGTTCATGAGTACCACCTTCATGAGTGTGGATATTATTGGCAAAACTCATCACCGTTTCATGGTAGCCGGTCGTATACTGCATTGCAACTTCGACTGAAATGCCATCCATCTCACCATCTGTGTAGATAGGCTCATCAAAGATAACGTCTTTGTTTTCATTGATGTACTTCACATAAGATGTGATTCCACCCTCATAGTGATAATGTTTCTCTTGTTCAAGACCTTTACGCTTATCTGTAATAGAGATACATAGACCCTTGTTCAGAAAAGCTAGCTCTTGGAAACGTTTAGCTAACTTTCCAAAGTCAAACTCCGTCGTTTCTCGGAAAATTTCTGGATCTGGAATAAAGTGAACAGTCGTTCCATGTTCTTCAGTTTCACCAATAATCCTTAAGTCGTCTACCACAACTCCTCGTTTATACTCTTGGAAGTAAATATGACCGTTTTTATAAACCTTAACATCAAGCTGAGTTGAGAGGGCATTAACGACCGAAGAACCAACCCCGTGCAAACCACCAGAGACCTTATAACCACCTCCACCGAATTTACCACCAGCATGAAGAACTGTAAATACTGTCTCAACAGCAGGACGACCTGTTTTTTCTTGAATATCGACTGGGATACCACGACCATCATCAACAACCGTGATAGAATTATCCGGTTCAATAAAAACTTTGATATGCGAGGCGAAGCCTGCTAAGGCCTCATCAATTGAGTTATCGACAATCTCCCATACCAAGTGATGTAAGCCTTCTTTGGAGGTCGATCCAATATACATTCCTGGGCGCATACGTACCGCTTCAAGTCCCTCTAAGACCTGAATCTGGCTGGCATCATATTCTTGCGCTTTTTCTTCAAGATTTTTTAATTCATCAGTCATCTATGTCACAATCTCCAATAATGATTTATGGCCATCAACTAGCAAGGTATCCAAACCCGCTGCTTCTCCAGCCTCTATGTCTATCTGGCGGTCACCAATGACCAAGCCATGTTTAATATCGTATTTTTTAATTAAATAAAGGAAACTATCTGGACTAGGTTTTCTAGCAAAACCATTTTCAGAAGTTACAACCTCTGTAAAATAATGAGCAATCTCTGCTCTATCAAGGATATCTAGCACCAAGTGATTGCGGTGGCTAACCAAGAAACTACGTCCACCCTCAGTCACAATCTTAGCAAGGACATCCTTAGCACCTTCAAAAAGCACAGGTTCTTGCAAATGTTTGGATTCCTCCTGCTTATAGAGGGCTCGAAAATCAGTTATATCAGGCGCAAACATGGCAATGGCCGTACTGGTCGACACCTTAAGGGCATCATAGACTGCTTGAAATTCTGCTATACGCTCAAATCGTTCTAAAGTCGCTAGAAAGGCTTGGGTTGATATCTGGTAATTATCCAACAAGGTACCACCTAAATCCCAGATATAATCTCCATAGTTCATAATCTTAATTATAGCATAAAAGGTCAGATTTTGCTTGTTTTTCGTAGCTAAAAAGGCTTGGAAAACCTATCCAAACCTTAATTTTTTATCTCAGAATTAAACTAGCCACAATAGGACTAATAAAGACATATAAAATCCCCGTTACAGCGATTGATAGACCACCCATGGCACCCGCAACCTGACCATATCTGAAGGCAGTTCCAGTACCAACGGCATGCCCAGTTCCTCCTAGGGAAAGACCAATAGCAACTGGATCTTTAATACCAATCATCTTTAAAAAGACAGGTCCTAAAACTGATGTCAAGATTCCTGTAATAACAACTACGACCAAAGTCACTGTTGTAATCCCCTGCATTTTTTCCGAAATTCCTACAGCCATGGCAGTCGTTACAGACTTAGGAAAGAGTGAGATAGCAAGGAAATAATCCATACCAAAAAGCTTAGCAATCAAAGCGGTATAAGTAGTGTTAAGAATACAGGCGACTGTTGACCCAATTAAGATACTCTTATAGTGATGACGCATGAGGTGGAGATTTTTATAAAAAGGGACAGCTAGGGCAACCGTTGAAGGAATAATCAAACTATTAAGATAAGAACCGCCTACATAGTAATCCTTGTAAGAAATGCCTGTATAGTGCAAAATGACAATAATTAAGGCAGTTGACACAAGAAGAGGCGTTGTCAAAGGATTAGGGAAACGGCGATAAAGCAAAAGCCCCAGTGTGTAAGCCAATACTGAAAGAGTTAAACCAAACAAGGGGGTGTTAAAAAAATTAGCCACGATTAACCTCCTCATAATCGCCTTCAAAGTGCTTTTTGATAAAGACGACAACTACAGCAATCACTACAATATTAATAACCAAGGCACCCATAATAATCAAAATAATTGGAACAATATTCGCCGAAATAGCATTCCATCGTTCCATAATACCGACACCTGCTGGCAAAAAAAGGATAGTCATATTGGTTATTAAAAACTCTGCTACAGCATGGATATGACGTGGACGAATCCACTTAAGCTGTAGAGCAATCAGAAGCAAGAATAAGCCAATGATACTTCCAGGTACAGGTAATTTAAAAAAGGTTGAAAGAGCTTCACCAATCATAGCAAACAAACAAATCAGCATGAATTGAACGTAGTATTTCACGAGTTGCCTCCTAGGTTTAATCACCTATTAGTCTACTCCTTTTATTTTGAATTTCAAGAGTTTTTCAGTAAATTCTTTTGAAAAAACAGCAATCGCTAATCAACTCCTTAATACATAAAAAATCCAACCCTGAGGCTGGATTCATTCACAGATGCCACCACCGAGAATTGAACTCGGAACGGAGCATTACCATTGCTCTATTATACCATTTAACTATAGCGGCAACTGTTTTTATCTTATCATATTTCCACTTACTGTGGCAAGAGTTTTTGCTTATTATTTATAAATTTAAGTCTTTGTAAGGACTACGGTAACCAACCTGTAAAACCTTTCCATCCTTAATCAAGATAGGACGTTTAATCAACATACCATCTGATGATAAGAGTTTTACGGCTTCATCTTGTGATAAGGTTGGAAGTTTGTCCTTCAATCCTAAAGAACGGTAGGATTGTCCACTCGTATTAAAGAATTTCTTAAGCTCTAAATCTGCCCCCTCTAGAAGCTCTCTTAAAAATTGAGCTGAGGGGGGATTTTCCTTAATGTTGACAGACTCGACCTCGAGACCTAATTGATTGAGTTCAGCTTTTGCCTTACGACAAGTGCTACATTTTGGATATTCATAAAAAGTGTACATGTTTTTCTCCTTTTCTCTAGCATAAGCGATCTATCAAAGACTTGTCATACATAAGACCTTCCAAACGAAGTAAGAAACACTTGGCATCCTCTCCTGCCGCATAATTTCCTAATTGACCACTACTAGGCAAAACACGATGACAAGGGATAAGAATCAGTCAGGGATTCTTACTAACAGCAGTTCCTACAGCCTGTGCGGATTGACAAGAGATTGCCTTACCAATCTAACCATAGGTTCTGATTTGCCCCATAGGTATTTAACTTAAAGCCAACCAAACTCTTTGTTGGAAAGCTGTTCCTCGTTCAGCTAAAGGAAGGTCATCTAGACTTGGATTCTCACCTTTAAAATAGGCCTGCAACCACTTCTTGGTCACTTCTAAAATAGGATTTGAGATGTCTACTAACTCCTCTTCCTTAAAATCAGCCTGAAAATGATTTTGTCTTTCTAACCACATACCATAGGGGGCTTGCTCACTTGCGACCAAGGACAGGCGACCAATAGGTGATACGTAATACTGACGATAAAACATATTTTAATTATTCCAAAAAAGACAGGAAAGCCTTGTTCCTGTCAGCTTATTTCTGAATTATTTACCTTTAATCAAACGTACTCGTACGATGTTATCGCTCGCCTCAAACTTAGCGACCAATTCATCAATCTTAGACTTGTCTGTCTCATCAAGGTCAAGAAGGGTATAAGCATACTCTCCCTTTGAACGGTTAATGATATTATCTATATTGATATTAAAATCAGAGACCGCTGTTGAAATACGGGCTACAATGTTAGGCACGTTTTTATTAATCAAAGTGATACGATATGGAGCACTCAAGACCTGTTGTACACGTGGGAAGTTAACAGAATTGACAATTTCACCTGTTTCCATGAAGCGACGGATGGTCTGAGCAGCCATAATAGCACAGTTAAGCTCTGCTTCACCCGTTGAACCACCAATGTGTGGGAAGACTGTCACATTAGGCTTGTTAAGCAGTTCTTCTGTCCCAAAGTCAGTGATATAACGTTTTACTACACCTGTTTCCAAAGCATCAAAGAGCGCATCATTCTCTACTAATTCTGCACGAGCAAAGTTGATGATTGTTGTTCCTTTTTGTATGAGGCTAAAGGTGTCTGCATTGAAAGTACCTTTCGTATCAGGTGTCAATGGAACGTGAACAGTGATATAATCACAGTTTTCAAAGATTTCTTTGAGATAAGAAACACGTTTAACGTGGCGAGAAATATTCCAAGCTGCTTCAATAGAAACATATGGGTCATAGCCATAGACCTTCATTCCCAAACGATAGGCATCGTTAGCAATACGCGCACCAATGGCACCCAAGCCGATAACACCCAGTGTCTTACCAGCAATCTCGCTACCCGCAAACTGCTTCTTACCTGCTTCGATTTGTTTAGGCACATCGTTACCACTAAGTTTGTTAACCCAAGTATTGGCCGCAATATAATCACGTGCTGAAAGCAAGATAGAAGCTAAGACAGCTTCTTTAACTGCATTAGCATTAGCTCCTGGAGTATTGAAGACAACAATTCCTTTTTCAGTTGCTTCATCAACTGGGATATTGTTAGTCCCAGCACCAGCACGCGCAATAGCTTTCAAATTTTCAGGGAAAACTGTATCATGGAGATTTTGACTACGAATAATGTAAGCATCCGGATTTTCCGCTAAATCACCATCAATTTGAAAATGATTTCCAAGTTCCTTCAAACCAATTTGGTTAATATTATTATATGTTTTTACGCTAAATACCATAATTTTATTCCTCTTAAATTAATGAATTCCGTGGTGAGTAGCTTCATCAATTTCTTGATAAAAAGCCTTCTCCCTCTTGGTTTTGATTTTCTGATAGGCAAGTCGTTCACCATCAATAGGAACCTTACCACAATAGACATAGCCAAGTTTCTCCAAAATGTGCTGCATGACAAGATTCTTTTCATGCGTGTCGCAACGAAAATCATGAGCGTCAGTTCCCTCAATAAGACCTTGAATAATGGTTTGAGCGTTTTTCTGTCCCGTAAATTCTCTTAAAACGGCAATTCGATGAAAGGTAACATAGCGCTTATTATGATGCTTCCAATCTCCATCATAGATTTTTTCGTAGGCGGGCTCTCCATCAGTAACCACCGCAGCATAAGAAACAATTTGACCGTCAATAATACCGACATAGACCTGTCCTTTAAGAACATCATCGAAGATGGTTTCTTCTGTAGGATAACCATCAGCCCCTTGCCATTGGGAACTACCAGCTTCCGCTAAAGCATTTCTAGCACTCTCAATCACGGTCATGATAGCACCAATTTCATTTGAGAAAGCTTGTCTAATTTCCATCTCTTTACCTAATTATTTATTTTCAACTTCAAATTTTTTCATAAAGTCAATCAAATCAAGCACGCCTTGACGCGGGAAGGCGTTATAAACACTGGCACGCATACCACCCACTGAACGGTGTCCCTTGATATTTTTGAAACCAAGAGCATCTGCTTCTGCTACAAATTTGGCATCCAAGTCTTTACTTGGTGTGACAAATGGAATGTTACAGACAGAACGATCCTTGGCATTTTTAACAGGATTGGTGTAGAAATCAGATGATTCGATATAGTCATACAGAAGACCTGATTTTTCACGTTGAATTTCCGCCATCTTATCTACGCCACCAATCTCATTTTTTACCCAGTCAAAAACGAGTTTTGAAATATAGATATTGAAACATGGTGGTGTATTGTAGAGTGATCCTGCTTCAGCTTGAATACGGTAGTCCAACATGGCAGACAATTGTGATTGGTCGTTAAGGAAGTCTTCACGGACGATAACCACTGTCACACCCGCAGGTCCAATATTTTTCTGAGCACCAGCATAGATAAGAGCAAAATCCTCAACATTATAGCGAGCTGCTAAGATATTTGAAGACATATCTGCTACAATTGGCACACCATTAGTATCAGGCAAATCATAGATAGATGTTCCCTCAATTGTATTATTGGTAGTCAAGTGAACATAAGCGGCTTCTGGATCAATCGTTGAAGGATCAAAACTTGGGATATGATCGTAAACAGTATCCTCAGATGACGCCAAAAGAATTGGTTCAAAAGGAATAGTTTTTGAAAGCTTGACAGCTTCAGTATAGGCTTTTTTACCCCATGAACCACCTACAAGGTAGTAAGCTTTCTTACCTTGAGCAAGGTTCAGTGGAACCATTGTGAATTGCGTTGAAGCACCCCCTTGCAAGAAAATAACCTTATAGTTATCAGGAATAGCCATAAGCTCGCGAAGTGTCGCTTCCGCATCTTTAATGATTTTGTCAAATTCTGGAGAACGGTGGGACATTTCTAGCACGGACATACCGGAATCTTGATAGTTAAGCAATTCAGCTTGTGCTTTTTCGAGCACAGGTTTTGGTAATGTAGCAGGTCCTGCTGAGAAATTATAAATTGTCATAAAGACACCTCCAAAATTTTAATGGCCCCATTATAGCGAATTTTCTGTATATTGTAAAGTGTTAATAGTAAAAAACGAACGTAATTGCCCATTCATCACAAAAAAGTTAGGTATTTTATGTATATTTTTGCAAGTAATCAGATTTATTATCCGTTATCCTTGCTTAAGAAAATAGGCTGCACCGATTAGATTTGCTCCATTATGATGATGACAGGCTACAATCTTCGGACGTTTAATAATTTTACCGATAAAATCAAACTCATGGTGAACCTTATCAAACTGGCGGTTGACTTCTTCTATCAGAATAGACTGAGCTGAAATACCACCTCCAAGAACAAAGGTTTCCATATCAAGGATAGTTTGAAGATTCAATATAGCAATATCTAGGTTTCGACAATAGGTCTCAAAGATTGGATAAACTGCTTCCTTTTTAGCATTAATTGCCTTAAAGGCTAGCAAACCATCTTTTAACTCAAGACTAGCTAAAATTTCATTAACTTTAGTAATCAAACCAACAGCTGAAAGAGTTGTTCCTTGCATCAATGAAGGATCAAGTTTTTCCATTTGAAGAGGAAGGAGAAAGGTCAACTCTCCTGCCTGGAAATGGCTTCCCTTAAAAAGTTTACCATTGATTATTATACCCCCCACCAAGGCCTGACCCTAAAACAAGAGCAGCACCGTTAGTCACTCCTTTCAAATGACCTGTGGCTAGTTCAGCCAAGGCTGCTGCTTTACCATCATTAAGCGCAGCTACTAGCAAATGATACTTAGCTTGCAGGGTTTCTTTGACACGAATACCATGAAAGAATCTCAACAAACCGACGTGATAAATCACACCCTCCTCCGTATCAACAGTTCCAGGAACACTAATTGCAATGCCTGATAAAGCTACTTCAACCGAAGTTACTGAATGATCAATAATATCGAGAGCCTGATCCAAGGTCTGAGGGAATGATTGCGTTGGCAAACTCTTTTAGAGGACAAAGTCCTCCGAAACAAGAGCAGACTTTACCTGAGTCCCTCCAAAATCAATTGCTAAAATCGTCATTATCATCCTCCACAGATTCTTTTTCGTCACTATAGCACAAAAGTGCTAAAACTAGAAAAAACGCTATCAAAATGCTATCATGGTTTTAGAAAACTAGATAAAAGGAGTCTCTCACATGACTAAATTTCTACACACTTGTGTCCGTGTTAAAGACCTAGAAGCTTCACTACAATTTTATCAAGAAGCGCTTGGTTTTAAGGAAGTCCGTCGTAACGATTTCCCAGAATATAAGTTCACTCTTGTCTACATGCAACTAGAAGATGATCCTGATTACGAGTTGGAATTGACATACAACTACGATCATGAAGTTTATGATCTTGGAAATGGTTATGGACACATTGCTGTTGGTGTTGATGACCTAGAGGCCACACATCAAGCCCACAAAGAGGCTGGCTATACTGTTACTGATCTCTCAGGTCTACCTGGTAAACCAAAAATGTACTACTTTATTACTGATCCAGATGGCTATAAAATCGAGGTCATCCGTTTAGCTCAGTTCTTGGAAAAATAAGTAAAAAAGAAGTCAGATTATCTCAAATCTGGCTCCTTTTTTACTTATTTTTTATTATCGACCTTTAAGGATGGCAAAATTTGGGTATGAATATCATCCACGCCATTTGAATTATTTGGCAAGAATAAAGTTTGATTACCTTTATCCGCAAAAGTATTAAGGGGATCTAGATATTAGTTGGTCAAGAGGATAGACATAATCTATTCCTCAGACATACCAACATTGGCTTCTTTAAGTTCTGCAATAGATTCAGCTAAACCATCAACGATGGCTTTACGTTGTTGGGCAATACCAACACCATGAAGACGGTCTTTTTCGGCTTCGGCTTCGGCTTCGGCAGAGCTGTGACAATCTTAATTCTATCAGCTTCTGCCAATTCTTGGGCTGCTACACGCTTACGTTGAGCAGCATTAATTTCGTTCATAGACTGCTTAACTTCAGCATCTGGCTCAACCTTGGTTATCAAGGTCTTAACAATGATGTATCCATAAGTTGTCATTTCTTCGGCTACTTGATGTTGAACCTCAAGGGCGATCTCATCTTTCTTCTCAAAAAGCTCATCAAGCGTCAATTTAGGAACTGATGAACGAAGGGCGTCCTCAATGTATGATTTAATTTGAGCCTCTGGTCGCATGAGTTTATAGTAAGCATCTGTAACATTTTGTTCATTTACACGATACTGAGTAGCCACATTCATCATAATAAAGACATTGTCCTTTGTTTTGGTTTCAACCACAATCTCACTTTGAAGTAAACGTAGTTGAATACGAGCTACAATTTTATCGATACCGAATGGCAAACACATGTGAATACCACTCGTTGCGATTTTTTGATAGCGTCCAAAACGTTCAACGATGGCTACTGACTGTTGACGTACGACATAATGCATACTGATGAGAATTCCCAAGATAATCAAGAATTAAATCAGTAAAAAGAGAAATGCTGCTTGCATGTTAAGTCCTCCAAAATAAACATTAAAAATTTCTTTGCTTTATTATAGCACAGCAATACAACTATTCAAGAAAAATAGTATATCTTTTTCGGGATCTTTGACAATCATAAAAGAGACTAAAACACTAGCGTTTCAGCCTCTTGTATTTTGTGACTAATCTTAAAACCCAACGGTCCAAAAGGAAACTTTTTATTTACGATACATCTTTTCTTGAAGGTAAATGTCATTATAAATCCCAAGCCATTTTTTACCTAAGTTATTATAGACTTCAAGGTTTTTGATGGTTGATTCTGATGGGTAAAAGGCTTTATCATTAGTAATACTCTTTGGAAGTAAGGTTTTAGCTGCCTCGTTAGGTGTGGCATAGCCGATATATTCAGCATTTTGCGCTGCATTTTCCGGTCTAAGCATGAAGTTGATAAAAGCATAAGCTTCTTTTTCATGCTTCACTGTTTTAGGAATGACCAGATTATCAAACCACAGATTTGAGCCTTCAGATGGAACAACATAACGAAGATCTTTATTTTTATCAAGCATCTCACTGGCTTCCCCTGAGAAGGTTACTCCAATAGCTGCATCACCTTGAATCATGTAGCCCTTCATCTCATCACCCACAATAGCTTTAATATTCGGTGTAAGGCTATTAAGTTTAGTTTCAGCCAGATGCAATTCCGTCATGTTCTTGGTATTCAAACTGTAGCCCAAGCTATTGAGAGAAAAACCAATGACTTCACGCGCACCATCAACCAGCATAATCTGGTTTCTGTATTCAGGTGACCAAAGATCATTCCAGTGTTGAGGTGCTTTTTTCACCAATTTCGTATTATAGACAATTCCGACTGTCCCCCAGAAATAAGGGATAGAATAGTCATTATTGGGATCGAAACTAAGCCCCTTAAAGCTTGAGCCAATCTGATCGAAGCCATAGATTTTAGATTTATCCAACTTCACCAAAAGGTCTTCCTTGACCATCTTATCAATGGTGTAGTCCGAAGGTACAGCGATGTCGTAAGTCGTGCCACCTTGCTTAATTTTAGTATACATAGCTTCGTTAGAATCAAAGGTTTCATACTGGACTTTTATTCCTGTCTCTTTAGTGAACTCGGTCAAGAGATCAGGGTCAATGTAGTCACCCCAATTATAAATAACCAGTTTGTCCGAAGCATTTCCGGTGCGACTTTGTATGTAGGCAGAAATTCCCCAAAGGAATAAAATAATTACTAAAATCCCAGACAGAAATTGATAGAGTTTACGCATCATGCTCCTCCTTTCTCTCCTGGGTAATCATATAATATCCAATAACTAGAAGAATAGAGAAGAGGAAGACAACCGTTGATAGGGCATTGATTTCCAAGGAAATCCCTTTACGAGCACGTGAGTAAATTTCCACAGCAAGTGTTGAAAAACCATTACCCGTTACAAAGAAGGTTACTGCGAAGTCATCCAAAGAATAGGTAAAGGCCATGAAATAACCAGCGATAATACCAGGTGTCAAGTATGGTAACATGACCTCACGTAACATCTGCCATTGGGTCGCACCCAGGTCATAAGCTGCATTCACCATGTCTCGATTCATTTCCTTTAGGCGCGGCAAAACCATGAGAACCACAATTGGGATTGAGAAAGCAATGTGACTCAACAAAACCGATACAAAGCCAAGTTGGAAACCAATCCAGGTAAAGAGAATCAAGAAACTCGCACCAATCATAACGTCCGGTGCAACCATTAGCACGTTATTTAGGGATAAGATTCCAGTCTGCTGCTTCTGTTTGCTCTCATAGATAAAAATTGACCCAAAGGTACCAATAATCGTCGCCAAGAGGGCACTAAGAAAAGCTAAAAAGAAGGTTTGAGCTAAAATCAACATGAGTCGACTATCTGAAAACATGCTCTGATAGTTATCAAGGGTAAATCCTACGAAACTATTCATATCGCCACCACTATTGAACGAAAAGGCGATTAGATAAAAGATTGGCAGGTAGAGGATAACAAAGACTAGAGCTAAATAGAGATTTGCAATTTTTTTCATTGACGTCTCTCCTTTGTTAACCACATGAATGCAATCATAGCAACAATAAGCACAACACCAATGGTCGCACCCATTCCCCAGTTTTGTGTTGTGAGGAAATGCTGTTCGATAGCCGTTCCTAGTGTAATAACTCGGTTCCCACCAATCAAACGTGTTAGCATGAAGAGGCTAAGACTAGGAATGAAGACCGATTGTACACCCGAGCGTACCCCATTAAGCGACAAAGGAAAGATAACCTTGGTAAAGGTCTGCCAATCATTAGCTCCTAAATCCTTACTTGCATTAACAATATTTTCATCCAAATCATCCAAAGCATTAAAAATCGGTAGAATCATAAATGGAATCTCAATATAACTGGCTACAAAAATGAAAGAAAAATCTGTAAAGAGAATTTGCATGGGAGCAATCCCAAAGAAACCAAGAAAGGCGTTAATTCCACCCTGTTGGCCAAAAATCCCCATAAAGGCATAAGCTTTTAGAAGAAGGTTGACCCAGGTTGGTAAAATAACTAACATCAACCAAAGTTGTTTATGCTTCAGTCTGGTTAGGAGATATGCTGTCGGATAAGAGATGAGAAGTGTCACTAAGGTTATGATGGCCGCATAGAGGACCGAGTTAAAGCTCATCCTCAAGTAAGTCCAACTGGAAAAGAAGGTTCCATAGTTGTCCAAAGTAAAATTGCCACTGATGTCAAAAAATGACTGGTAGAGCAGCATGAGTACTGGAGCAACTACGAAAAGTAGAAGCCAAAGAAGATATGGTACCGAGAAGAGGCTAGCTGTTTTCTTCATGACGCTCCTCCTCAATGGCATTAATCAAGCCATCCTCAGGCTCTTCCATTTCTACATATTCTTCAATACGAGCATCGAATTCTTCCTCTGTCTCATTAAGACGCATGATATGAATATCTTCAGGCGTAAAATCAAGGCCAATAATCTCACCCTCAATCGCCTTACGGGTTGAATGAATCATCCATTCATTGCCAAGATTGTCATAGGCAATGATTTCATAGTGGACCCCACGGAAAAGCTGTGTTTCTACACGAACCTGAAGCTTACCTTCCTCAGGAAGCGTGATTTGTAAATCTTCAGGACGGATAACCACTTCGACAGGTTCATTTGGACGCATTCCTCCATCAACAGATTCGAAACGTTTTCCGTTGAACTCGACCAAATAGTCCTCAATCATGACTCCTGGGAGAATATTAGATTCTCCGATAAAGGTTGCAACGAAATGGTTGATAGGCTCGTCATAGATATCAACAGGCGTTCCTGATTGAACAATTTCACCATCGTTCATAACAAAAATCCAGTCTGACATGGCCAAGGCTTCTTCCTGGTCGTGGGTGACAAAGACAAAAGTAATTCCTAGACGTTTCTGTAGTTCACGCAACTCGTATTGCATTTCAGTACGTAACTTCAAATCCAGTGCTGACAAGGGCTCATCCAAAAGAACCACACGTGGCTGATTGATAATCGCACGGGCAATGGCTACACGTTGGCGTTGACCACCTGATAATTTTTGAATCGAGCGCTTTTGATAACCATCTAGTTGAACCAGTTTCAATGCTTCTTTTACACGCTCTTCAATTTCCTTTTTAGGCACTTTTTTTAACTTAAGCACAAAAGCCACATTGTCAAAGACATTCATGTGTGGAAAGAGAGCATAAGATTGGAAAACGGTGTGAACATCCCTTTTATTGATAGGGATATCATTAATACGCTTTCCATCCAAAAGAACGTCACCACTGGTCGCATCTAAGAGACCAGCAATGATGTTCAAGATAGTTGATTTACCAGAACCAGAAGCCCCAAGCAAGGTATAGAACTTACCTTCTTCCAGTTCAAAGTTGATGTCTTTTAAAACTTGCGTGCCACTGTCTTCAAATACTTTCGAGACGTTTTGAAAGGCAATAATCGGATTAGTCAATTGTCATAAATCCTCCATGGATATCAAAAATAGGGTTAGTATTATTAATTTAATTTGTCGCCAATGATGCGAACTTCAGGCTCTAGTGTAACACCCGAATTTTCCTTAACCTTAGCGATAACATCTGCAATAAGATCTTCATAGTCTTTTGCTGTTCCTTGATCGACATTGACCATGAAACCAGCGTGCTTGGTTGAAACCTCAACACCACCGATACGATATCCCTTGAGGTTAGCTTCCATAATAAGCTGACCTGCAAAATGACCTGGCGGACGTTTGAAGACCGAACCACATGATGGGTATTCGAGAGGTTGTTTAAGTTCTCGTAAGTGATTAAGGCGGTTCATCTCATGTTTGATTTGTTCGTAGTCTCCTGGTTTGAGGTTGAATTTTGCTGAAATAACCACTTCACCTGTTTCTTGGAGCACCGAACGACGATAACCAAAACGCATATCTCTTGCATCAATCGTACGAATATCACCGTCTTTTGTAAGAACCTGAGCAGAAAGCAAGATATGTGCAATCTCGCCACCATAGGCACCCGCATTCATAAAGACAGCACCACCGATACTACCTGGAATTCCCGCCGCAAATTCAAAACCGGTCAAACTATGGAAACAAGCCACCTTGGTTGTTGCAATCAAATTAGCTCCCGCTTCTGCTTCAACTTGATAACCATTAACAGCGATACTATTAAGCTTGTCAAACATAATCACAAAACCTCGGATACCACCGTCACGAACAATCAAATTACTGGCATTACCAAGCACCATCCATGGAATGTTGTGCTTGTTGGCAAATTTGACAATACGAGAAAGCTCATATCGGTTACGTGGAAAGGCCAAATAATCCGCTGGACCTCCAACCTTGGTGTAAGTATAATGTTTTAAGGGTTCGTCGAAACGAATATCAATCCCCACTAAATCTTCTTTAAATTCATCTAACATGTTAATTCCCATACTTTTTCTATACATTTATTTTTTTTGTAGGTATTGTGAAAAATTTCCCCTTATTACTATCACAACCTAAAAATGAGTTAGTATTTTCCCTAAAAATTAAAAGAAAAATACCGCAAAAAGCCAAAATTAATTATAACAAAAAATCCCTATCTTGACGACAAGGAATTTTAGTAAAAACTAGTCCACTTGCTCCAATTTGCGGACATCACTAGTGTCTATTTGACTCAAATATTTTTTGTAGGCTTGACCAGTTTGAGGCTCAACTAAATTCTCGGCAATTTCTAGCAGAGGAACCAAAACAAAGGCCCTTTGAGTCATGAAAGGATGAGGCACTTTAAGGTGCTCAGTTCCCCAGGTTTCCTGCCCATATAAAAGAATATCAATATCCACAGTTCGAGGGCCCCAATGCTCATGTCGAACGCGGTCTAAATCTTTCTCAATTGCCTGACAAGCACTCAGCAAGCTTTCAGCCGACAACTGAGTGTCAAGTGCTAAAGCGAGATTCAAAAAATCAGCCTGGTCAGTTAATCCCCAAGCAGCTGTCTCATAATAAGAGGACACTGCTTTAACTTCCGTCTCAGGCAAGCAATTCAATGACTCCACCGCTTTTTTAAGATAGTCTTGACGATTTCCCATATTAGATCCCAAACTTAAATAAACTTTTGTCATCGACTACGCTCCAATTCAATTCCAACACTTCTATAGTGCCCATTAATTGGTGGATTTTCTTTAGTAATTCGAATTTTAATAGATTGGATTGGCACAAATTGATCAAACAAGTCCTCACAAATAGCACCAGCTAAACGCTCAATCAAAATATACTTTTCTTCTTCCACCTGTCTCTGTACGGCTTCAAAAACTAAACCATAATGAACCGTATCTGCTAGATTGTCACTTTGTGAAGCCCTGGTCAAATCAACAGCCAGCTCCAGATCTACCACAAAAACTTGCCCTAGGGTTTGCTCCTCAACAAAAGCCCCGTGATAGCCATAAAAACGGCAACCATTTAAAATAATTTTATCCATATTTTCTCCTTAAGACGACTTAACTCATCTTTATTCTAGCACAAAAAAGTTGAAAAGTTGGGCTCTGATTAGTATGATATTTTAGACAAATCTGAAGTTATTGTTTTTCGGCCATACAATCGATTGCGTAATTCTTCTGGTTTGGTAAAATAAAGGCACAGAAGTTTAAAAACTCCTGATATCTAAACTGAGACTATCTCAACTAATAAGGAAAAACCTATGACAAATCAAACTGCAATGCAATACTTTGAATGGTATCTCCCAAGTGACGGCCAGCATTGGAACAACTTAGCTGAAGATGCCCAACATCTAGCAGACCTTGGCATCAGCCATGTTTGGATGCCACCTGCTTTCAAAGCTACTAACAAAGATGATGTTGGTTACGGAGTCTATGACCTCTTTGACCTTGGGGAATTCGATCAAAAAGGAACCATACGCACCAAATATGGTCTCAAGGAAGAATACCTTAATGCCATCAACCAACTCAAAAATGTTGGTATCATCCCTATGGCCGATGTTGTGCTCAACCACAAGGCAGCCGCGGATAAACTTGAAACCTTTTATGTGGTAGAAGTTGACCCTGAAGACCGTACCAAAGTAATCAGCGAACCGTTTGAAATCGAGGGTTGGACTCATTTCACTTTTGACGGACGTCAGAAAGCTTACAACGACTTTGAATGGCACTGGTACCACTTTAATGGGATTGACTTCGATGCCAAAAGAAATAAAAAAGGTATCTATCTTATCCAAGGTGACAACAAAGGCTGGGCACATAATGACTTGGTTGACAATGAAAATGGTAACTTTGACTACCTTATGTTTGCCAACCTAGATTATAGACATCCTGAAGTTATAGAAAATATTTACGAATGGGCTGACTGGTTCGTCGAAACAACTGGTGTCCAAGGTTTTCGAATGGATGCCATCAAGCACATTGATTCTTTCTTTATGCGTAATTTTATTCGCGACGTCAAAGAAAAACAAGGTCAAGATTTCTATGTTTTTGGCGAATTTTGGAATGCTAAGGAAGAGGATAATAATACTTATCTCGAAAAAACTGAAAACCGCTTTGATCTTGTGGATGTTCGCCTTCATTACAATTTATATGATGCCAGCCTCAAAGGAGCAGATTACGATTTGACGACTATTTTCGAACAAACATTGGTCAAAAATCACCCTGAGCATGCGGTAACCTTCGTAGAGAACCATGACACCCAACGTGGACAAGCATTGGAATCTACTGTTGAAGAATGGTTTAAACCATCTGCCTATGCCCTCATCCTTCTTCGTAAAGACGGCCTTCCTTGCCTATTTTATGGTGACTACTATGGCATTGATGGTGAATTTGCTCAAGAAAGTTTCAAAGAGGTCCTAGACACCTTACTTTACGCTCGTAAAGATTTGGCTTACGGAGAGCAAACAGACTACTTTGACGACCCTAACTGTATTGGATGGACACGCTCTGGTAATGAAGACTGTACTCCATTAGCCGTAACCATTTCTAATGATGCTGCCAACAACAAATCTATGGAAATTGGAAGTGATTGGGCTGGACAAACTTTCTATGATATTCTTGGAAACTGCTCTGATACTGTAACAATTGACGAAGACGGATGGGGAGACTTCCCAGTCTCTGAAAAATCTGTCAGCGTTTGGACAATTCAAGACTAAGAAAAAAGCTCGATTTGAGCTTTTTTTAATTTCATAAAATTCCTGAGATAGTCTTAACGATATCACGATTGGCTTCAACATTATGGACACGGACAATCTGACATCCTTTGCTAATAGCATAAGCAGATAAAGCAGCTGTCCCTTGATCACGGTCCTTGGCAGGAATATTTCCACCTAGGAGAAAATCCACAACACGCTTACGAGAAATCCCAAAAAGAACAGGATACCCAAGTCCAACAACTTTGTCCAAGCCCCTAAGCAGGTCAATATTGTGTTGAACATTCTTGGCAAAACCAAAGCCAGGATCAATCCAAATATTTTCTTTAGCTACACCTGCTTCCAAGGCAGCTTGCGTACGTTGACTAAGGAAAGTACAGACATTCTCTGTGACATCATTGTATTTTTCTTCTTTTTGATTATGCATGAGGATAATCGGTACATTTTTTTCAGCTGCTAAGGCTAGCATCTGACCATCATAAAGTCCTGCCCAGACATCATTAAGAATATCAGCACCTGCTTCAAGAGCGGCTCTGGCAGTGGCTGTCTTGTAAGTATCAATACTGATAAGAACATCATATTTTTCCTTAATAGCTTGTATAATTGGCACTATACGAGCAATCTCTTCTTCCTCGGTTACAAATTTCGCTCCAGGTCTTGTAGATTCACCACCTACATCGATAATACTAGCCCCTTGGGCAATCATACGCTCAACCTGGGCCAATGCATCTTCAATTGTGTCAAAATCCCCACCGTCTGAGAAAGAGTCTGGGGTGACATTCAAGATTCCCATAATGCAGGCCTTACCTGCAATTTCATGTTTACCAATAAACATTTTAACTCCTAAAAATCACGCATCAAAGAAAGAATTTCCTTACGTTCTTCACGGTCTTCTTTATAGATGCCTTTAGCAACCGTTGTGATGGTCTTACTTCCTGGTTTTTTAATACCACGCATAGTCATACACATGTGCTCAGCTTCCACCATGACAAAGACCCCTCGAGGATTAAGGGCTTTTTCAAGCGCTGTAGCGACTTGATCTGTGAGACGTTCTTGCAATTGTGGACGACGGGCTGCCACTTCAACAGCACGTGCCAATTTTGATAGTCCTGTCACCTTATCCCCACTTGGCAAATAGGCTACATGAGCTATACCATAAAAAGGAACCAAGTGATGCTCACACATAGAGTAAAAAGGAATATCCTTAACAAGTACAACTTCATCATGAACTTCTGAAAAAATCGCTGTAAACTGATCTTTCGGGTCTTCATTTAAACCTGAAAACATCTCAGCATACATCTTGGCCACACGTTTTGGCGTATCCAAAAGACCTTCACGCTCAGGATTTTCACCCAAAGCTTCCAATAATTGATAGACTGCTTGTTCTACTTTTTCTTGATTTTCCATAATTTCCTCTTGAAACCTTATAATACTATCTATTATAACTCATTTTGATTGATTTTTCTTACAAAAAATAAAATTGTCTAGCTGAATTCTAACCAAAAAAAAGCGAAAACTCCCCGTCACATGAGAACCGTTTTCGCTTGTCTTTATTTAATCTTTTAAGTGGTAAGAATATGATGAAATGACAATATTTTCACGCCATTTGAGAT
The DNA here is from genome assembly GCF_038007145.1 of Streptococcus sp. FSL L8-0526. Lineage (NCBI taxonomy): Bacteria > Bacillati > Bacillota > Bacilli > Lactobacillales > Streptococcaceae > Streptococcus > Streptococcus sp. FSL L8-0526. Next base: position 796,032 of record NZ_JBBOWP010000001.1, on the reverse strand, counting down.
AATATTTCAATCGTAAACTCGTCTGGTTGTGAAGCACATTTTGCCATGATTTCTTCGGAACAAACTGTGGAATCAAAACAGTCAGAGTCGCATTATCCTTTTCAGCCTGAGTAGCCACTTCGTCTACATATTGAATAGTTGACTGTGTAATTGAGCTGAAAGGTGATCGGATATGGACCATCTCGATTTCCGGGAAATATTTTTTAAACTCTTGTTCGATTTCCTTATCCTTATTCTCTGTATCTTTAGTAGACACGTGCATAGCAATAACCTTATCACCAATAGAACGTGCATAAGAAATGGCACCAATATTAGCCTTTGTAACATTTCCCACCAAGACAAGGACAATGTTACCTTGATAATGATGTTCTTTGACTGGGCCATCAATACGCAACTGTTGAGCAACCCCATCGTAATGTTTCTTAATCTTAAGAAACATCCACATCAAAATAGCAATAATTGGGAAGAATGGCCAAATATCCCCTAAACGGAAAAGAATGAGAATGAGAACAATACCGTAACAAATTAAGGCACCTAAAATATTAGCTAAAGAATGCTTCCAGAAACCCTTGCCATATTCACGAATCCAATGAACAACCATACCTGTTTGAGAAAGTGCAAAAGGAATGAACACCCCTATTGTATAAAGCGGAATCAAACGTTCCGTATTTCCTCGGAAAATTAATAAGAGAGTAATGGCCCCAATAGCCAGCGTCAAGATACCGTTAGAGTATGCCATACGTGCACCTTTTTCAAGGTAGATATGAGGCATGTATTTATTCTTAGCCATGTTAAAGGACAACATCGGAAAGGCTGAAAAACCAGTATTTGCTGCCACTGCAAGAATCATGGCAGTTGAGAACTGAAAAATATAAAATAAGATACTGCCAAACCATGAATCACCAAGAATTTCCCTAGCCAGTTGCGCCAACATTGTCACACCTGAATGAGGTGTAATACCAGTCCACCAGTTAAGAAAGGTAATTCCAGCAAACATAATTCCCAAAATACTTGACATGATAAAGAGGGTTGATGCAGCATTTTTAGACTTAGGTTTCTTAAAGAAAGGCACTGCATTAGAGATAGCTTCCACCCCTGTTAATGAAGCCGAACCTGAAGTAAAGGCCCTTAAAATAAGAATCAGTGACACACCTGTAATCGGTTGGCCTAAATGCGCCGTAGCCGCATAAGGCATATGCCCCGTTAAGATCTGTAAGAAACCATATCCTAATAGGAACAACGTTGAGGCAATAAAGAGATAAACAGGAATCATCAAAGACTTTGCCGACTCACGCATTCCCCTGAGGTTCAACACCATTAAAACAAGCACCAAAATTATTGAGATTTGAAGATTATAGGGGCGAAGTAATGGAATGGCTGAGGTAATGGCATCTGCACCTGCGGCAACTGAAACGGCAACTGTCAACATATAGTCGACTAGGAGGCTACCTCCAGCTATCAAACCAAATTTAGGTGACAGATTTTCCGAAGTTACCATGTAGGCTCCACCACCTTGTGGATAGGCCTTAATTACCTGTCTGTAAGAAATGGTAAGGCAAGTCAAAAGGACTAAAACCAAAACCCCAATCGGGATAGACCACCAAATAGCAGCGCTTGATACAGCCATCAAGACCAATACAACTTGCTCAGGGCCGTATGCGATAGATGATAGAGCATCACTCGACAACATAGCTAATGCCTGAAACTTAGATAACAAGTGATCATCACCGATATTATCATGGGTCAAGGGTTCACCTATTAAAAAGTTTTTCAGACGTTGTAACATTTTTTCTCCTTACTTTTTAAAACATTAAAACACATGAAGTATTATACGCCTCTAAGTCTTGTCTTTCAAGTCTTAAACAGCACTTTCCTGCTCTAAAATCCATTTTCTAACTTGAGAAATAAAATAAAGAGATCCTGTAATAACATAAAGTTTATCATCATTAGCAGTCACGTGTTCCTCAATCCACGTCTGGAAGTCTGACACTTGTTTATAAGTAACTGGGTACTTGTCCAATTTTACGCTATTTGGATGCTCAAAGCTTGTTACTGTCAAATCACCGACTGACTCTAACTGAGCCAACATACTATCAATAGGCTTAGTATCAATAGCTGCAAAAAGTAACTCGATATCCTTATCCGCATACTCTGACCTTAACAAATCAATCAAGACCTTAACACTTTCGTTATTATGAGCACCATCTATCATAAGATTAGGCATCAAGAACTCTGTCCGACCTAACCAACTAGCATGAGCCAGTGCATCCTTTATGAGTTCAGGAGTTACTTTAGGATAATCCTTTTGAAGCAAAAGACTAGCCATGATAGCCAAACTAGCATTTGCCACCTGATGTTGACCAGCCATAGCCAAGGATATACCCTCTAACCTCTGCTCCTTGTAAATAAAATCAAAGGAATGGCTAGACCCTTCAGCGGTGAAATCTTTACCCAACTCATAGGTCTTAGAACCCTCTTCATTTACCTTCTGTTTAAAAACATCTCGAACGTCAGTACGGTCAGTCGCATAAATAAAGGACGCTCCATTTTTTAAAACACCAGCCTTTTCTGTAGCAATTTCAGCATGAGTATTGCCCAAGACCGCCTGATGATCTAAGCCAATCGATGGACAGATGACCGCTAGAGGACTAAATAGATTGGTAGAATCATGAAGACCACCCATTCCAGCTTCAATAAAAGCAATATCAACAGGATGGACTTGCCCAAAGTAGAGGAACATCAAGACTGTGATAATCTCAAACTCTGTCGCATTTTCGTGCTCTGTCTCTTTTGGGAGACGTTCAACTACCGGCTTAACACGCTCAACCAAGCCAAGTAGATTCTCTTCTGAAATCATCTGACCATTGATAGAAATGCGTTCTTTGAAATCAATAATATAGGGTGAGGTAAATGTTCCAACTTCATAGCCGGCTTGAGAAAAAATCGTTTGTAAGGCATTGACAGTAGATCCCTTACCATTTGTTCCCACAATATGCACAGCCTTAAGATTGTCCTGTGGGTTTCCTAGTTCTTCAAGCATCCAGGCCATACGTTCCAAGCCAGGCTTAATGCCAAATTTTAATTGACCATGAATCCAATCCAATGCTTCTTGATAAATCATAATTGCTCCTTTTTAAGCTAATGCTTTGACTTAGCCATTAAACTAATCATTAAACTAACCATTAAACTAGTTCTTCTATGATCCTAATACCACTTTAACCCTCCTATTATACCAAAGATTGCTAGCTATAACCAAAATATACAAAAAAAGGCAACCCTAGGGTCACCTCTTAAGCTTTCTCTTTTTCGTCAATAACAAGACGAACCTTTTTACCTTGAGTAGGTACCGAATAGACAATCGCTCTTATCGCCTTAATAGTACGTCCCTTTTTCCCGATAACACGCCCAATATCGGATGGGGCAAGATCAAGATGGTACTCCAAAAACTCAGGACCGTCAATAATCTTGATGATCAACTGATCTGGTGAAGTAATTAAGGGGGTAATGATAGCGATAATAAGATTTTCAATGGTATCCATAGGCTAAAAAATTATTTTGAGAATTTTGATTCGTGGAATTTTTTCATAACGCCTTCTTTTGAAAGGATGTTACGAACTGTATCTGAAGGTTGTGCACCTTTAGACAACCACTCAAGAACGCGTTCTTCTTTAAGTGTTACTTGGTTTTCTTCAACGAGTGGGTTGTAAGTACCAACTGTTTCGATGAAACGTCCATCACGTGGAGCACGTGAGTCTGCAACGTTAATACGGTAGAAAGGTTTTTTCTTAGAACCCATACGAGTCAAACGGATTTTTACTGCCATTTTTAACTTCTCTTTTCTTTAGTTTTTTTATGATGGTGGAGGCACTTACTGCCTCTTTACCTTAACTAGTATACCATATCATTTTTATGTGTCAAGAAAAAAACTTGACAGATTTAAATTTTCTACAAAAAAACTAGAGATAAGCTCTAACTTCCTTATAGGACTATTTCTTGGTAGTACTCTTATGATTTTTTTCATAAGTCACCTTTGCTTCAGCATACTCGACTTCTGAGCCATTAACTGTCGCTTTAGAAGCTTTCTCAGTTCATATATTTGAACTTTATCTTCATAAATCAATTTCATAATAAAAACACCCCAAAAGTTAGACTTTCTCTATCTAACTCTTGGGATGCAGTTCAAGTTTGGCTAGGCCTTTTTTCTTTTTCCATACTTTTGCTATAATAGAGCCATACCTATCAAAAGGAACTCAACATACGATAATAGATCAGCAACTTGTTTGCTACAAACGCTTTCCAAACTGGGCAGCCACAACACTTCCAGAAATGGCGACTCAAAACATAATACTAAGGTTGAAACCTGGGCTAAGCTGACTATTCTATCAGGAACTCTTCACTTTTATAAATTAGATGAACAGGGACAGATTACTGCAGAGCACCTTTTCACGCCTGAAACAGAAATTCCTTTTGTCGAACCACAATCTTGGCATCGAATCGCTGCTGCTTCAGATAATTTAGAATGCTATCTTTCCTTCTACTGCAAGCCAGAGGACTACATGGCTAAAAAGTATGATACTAAAGCCCACTCTGAGGTTCTTGAAGCCGTCCAGTCTGGACATATTAAACCTGGTCGTACCCTTGATTTAGGCTGTGGCCATGGTCGTAACGCTCTTTATTTGACATCACTTGGACACGAAGTTACTGCCGTTGATATTAACAATGAAGCTACACAACGTATCCAAATGATTGCTGATGAAGAAAGTTACAATGTTAGAGCTGGCTACTACGATATCAATGTTTCTGCTCTTCCTGGGTCTGAAACCTTTGACTTCATCCTCTCAACAGTGGTCTTCATGTTCCTAGATCCTACTCAAATTCCAGCTATTATCCAGAATATGCAAGAGCGTACAGCCATTGGTGGTTACAACCTAATTGTTTGTGCCATGGATACAGAAGAGCACCCTTGTACCATGCCTTTCCCATTTACTTTTGAAGAAGACGAGTTGAAAAACTACTATAGTGATTGGGAATTAATCAAGTACAATGACAATCTTGGTCACCTTCACCGTTTAGATGAGTATGGCAATCCAATCGCCCTTCAATTTGCGACCATGTTAGCCAAGAAGGTAACATAAGAACGAATGACTGTAAAAGAACTGATTACAGCTTGACTTATCTTCAAATTAAAAACTAGAAATCCAACTAGATTCCTAGTTTTTAATTGTTTGCAATACCTGCATCCCCTGATTTAAGGTCTGCGTTTTCTGTTCTTTGACATAATACACACTACTATCAGTAGTTGGTGAGTAAAGAACAATGGGCGTTTCGTCTTTTTTAGTCGTAAAGAAATAGTGGTGAACAAGAAGCATTTCCCCATCTCTCATAAACCGAAAGAATGGTATACTCAGAATTGCTATTACCAGTTGTAGCCATAGGTTGCATCCAAAGACAGACTATTGTCCTACATCCAACGGATAGGTAAATAAGAGGATTCATTTGTAATTTCTTTGTATCTAGACTTATTCATCTACTTTCCCCAAGAAACAATCAAACTAGCAGATTGACTAGCCCTGTCATTGGACCAACTCAGATTTTCAGTCTAGACTTCCTTGGCATGATTAGAATCAGGTGTATCAATACTTGCACTGCTAGATTCATTTGGCTTATTATTTTCACTAGATGAAGTGATAGTATCCTCTGTTGATGCGAATATCAAGCTAGCCACTGTGAAATATGACTTAGTCTCTTTATAGTTCAAGAATCAGACTAATGGCTACTACGATTGCTACGAGGTATTCTACGAGTGTATAGATATACTTATAATATTTCGAGACTTCAATAAGGCCAAACTAATAAGCCAGTTGTAGTTCATCAGATTTTGGTTTACGTCCTTGAACTTACTCTTAGCAGGGGGACTAAAGACTTATAAAAGCAGACATATTCAGTCAAAAGAAGGAAATCAGGAAACCCATGATCAGTAGGAGACTGATTAAGGTTGTAGTGTAAGAGATACCTTAGATAAATCAGAAAGAAGAAACTTATCCCTGGAAAAAATGACAAGAGGAAGCACTAGCCCCTGTAACCACCAAATCATAACACTAAGAATGATTTGTACAAAGAAGAGAACCCAAAACCAATCATAAATGCATATTTATTTTTTTCATTGATTGTCACCTCCATCTAGGTTAAGTATAGCGCTCCTATCTTCACTTATCCATCCCAAAACTCGTCTGACATCTTATTTTCTGCTACAATAGAAAAAAACAATTCACAGAAGGAAACTGTACATATGAAATTAATTTCTTGGAATATTGATTCCCTAAATGCTGCTCTTACCGGTGACTCTGCGCGTGCTCAATTATCACGCGCCGTTATCGATACTTTGGTCGCTGAAAATGCGGATATCATTGCTATTCAAGAGACAAAATTATCTGCTAAAGGGCCAACTAAAAAGCATTTGCAAATCTTAGAAGACTACTTCCCTAACTATGTCAATACTTGGCGTTCATCTGTTGAACCTGCTCGTAAAGGTTATGCTGGAACCATGTTCTTGTATAAAAAAGAATTGACACCAGTCATCACTTATCCTGAAATCGGAGCACCTTCAACCATGGATTATGAAGGACGCATCATAACTCTCGAATTTGACACCTTCTTTGTGACACAGGTCTACACACCAAATGCTGGTGACGGGCTCAAACGTCTACTCGAACGTCAAATCTGGGATGAAAAATATGCTGATTACCTAGCTGAATTGGACGCTCAGAAACCAGTCCTTGCTACTGGTGATTACAACGTTGCCCACAAGGAAATCGACTTGGCCAACCCTTCAAGTAATCGTCGTTCACCAGGCTTTACAGATGAAGAACGTGCTGGCTTCACTAATCTCCTCAATAAAGGTTTTACAGATACTTACCGTCACCTCAATGGTGATGTTACAGGTGCCTATACATGGTGGGCCCAACGTAGCAAAACATCTAAAATTAATAATACAGGCTGGAGAATTGACTACTGGTTGACTTCAAATCGTATTGCCGATAAGGTCACAAAATCAAACATGATTGACTCTGGTGATCGTCAAGACCACACACCTATTGTCTTAGAGATTGACTTATAAAATAACTCTAGACCTAACCCCCTAAAAAGAGTAGAACCGCTACTCTTTTACTTTGCCCAACTAAGGAGAAATGATGAAAAATAAACTTAACCCTACACAAAAGCTTGTTTTCTCAGCTATTATCATGGCCCTATATATCGCCATCCTCTTTATTTCGCAAGCTATTTCCTTTGGTGCTGTTCAGATGCGTCTGGCCACGGCTTTATATGGATTAACCTATATCTTTCCATTTTTGGTTGTCCCACTCAGTCTCGCAAATGCTATTGCTAACTCTTTTGGTGGCCTGGGATTGATTGATGTTGTCGGTGGTTTCTGTGCCAGCTTTTTAGCAACTGGTAGCATCTACCTCATCCGTAAAATTAAGCTATCTAGCTGGTTTATCGTACTCCCAATCCTACTCGTTCCATCCTTAGTAGTACCAATATGGCTTAGTGCCCTACTTAAACTTCCTTATGTCGCTCTCGTTATTAACCTTATCTTAGGGCAATTAGTTCCTGCAATCTTGGGAGCTGTACTTGTACACGAGCTAGCTAAACGCGGATACAAAGACTGACAAACAAAGACATCTCTGCAATTGCAGAGATGTCAGAATAAAGACAAACATCAAAAACGATGTTTGTCTTTTTTATATTCACGTTTAATTCTTCCATAATCGAGTAATATTGGGGTATTGATAAAATACCAGGTCTTCCCTACCATAATTTTTACCAATTTTTTGATATTTAAACATGTCAAAGTAAGCCCAACCTTATCTTCCATTTTGGACTTTCCTTTTTCTCTGGTATAACGCAAGTTGTGATATTCTTTAGATGCTCCGAATAACCGTTCTATCGTTTCTTTACGGTGTTGATACCGCTCCTTCATCCCACTTTGATGACGAATATCTTCGCAGACTTCCAGGGCGTCTTTCCAAATATGACGCACAACAACTTTTTGGTTCTGGCGACTTTCAGTACAGATCGCTAACAAGAGATAGGTCTTACAAATTTTGGAATTGCTTTTATATTCTCTATAACCTTCACGTGTCGTTGTACGATAAGTTAATACCTGGTTCTCTAGACAAAGATAGCAGTCAGAATACTCGTTATAGACAAAGTCTTTAAGACGTAGAAAGTCTCTCCTACCTCTTGGCCTAGTGTAAGGGAATACCGGTATAATCCAATTTTCTAAAAGAAACTTAGCAATACTAGGTGTTTTGTAGCCTGAATCCGCAATAATGAATTCAGGTGAGAAGGGCTCTAACTTGGCTAAAAGAGCAGAAAAGAGCTGACTATCATGGGATGTTATCTGCTTCAACTGTAAAAGCCAAGACCCAACTGTGTTTATAACAAGCTACCTGAGCATTATAAGCGAAGACTTCCTTGTGAAACCTACCACATCAAATACCTTTTCTTTTATTATACTCCTTCAAATCAATAAAAGTCCCCAGAAGTATAACTTCTAAGGACTTTGTCTTCAATCCGAAGTAATCTGACCTAGGTTGCTTAAAAGATTTATATTAATCATTTTCGATTTTTTCATCTTCTGTACTGAATTTTTGTGCAATAGCTTCGAGAGCCAATTTGTCTGTATCGGGAAGCGTGATAGCATCATCAGAAATTTCATCAATATTAGCATAGAATTCAATGTGATTCTTAAGATTTTGGAGGTGAATTGGGGCATCGCCACCGTATTCCCCATCCAGATTGATCATCATACGATCTTCACCTAAAGGCTCGATATCTAGCGAACTTGTTTTGATATAAGCAACTCTCTTATCGTAGATGTGCTTGCCACCTTGAAGAACCTGACGAATAAGGTCAACCAATTCAAAGAGGTTGGCCGTTTTAACCATAATTAGGGTAAATTGACCATCATCCAATTTAGCATCTGGAGCAATCATTTCAAAACCACCAACTGAATTGGTCAAGGCAACGAAAATCATAGAAAGGTCGCCTTCAAAGACACCTTGATCGTGCGTAATGCGGACCGGAACTTTCTTAACTTGAGGAAGTAACTCGGCACCCTTAACAAGATAGGCCAAATAACCAAGGACTGTCTTAAGTCGACTAGGAACACTGTAGGTTAGTTCCGTAAATGACCCTGCAGCCGCAATATTGATGAAGTATTTATCATCATAGGCACGACCAATATCCACCTGAAGGGTTTGATTTTTAGCAATGACCTTGGCTGCTTCAACAGGATTTCCCCTTGGAATCTTCAAGGCGCGTGCAAAGTCATTTGTTGTCCCTGTTGGAATAACAGCCATTTGAGGACGTTTATCAAGTGGGGCGATCCCAGAAACAACCTCATTAATTGTTCCATCACCACCAGCCGCAATAACCAAATCAAAGCCTGCTTCTGCTGCACGAGTGGCCTCATTTTTGGCTGAGTTCTCATCCGGGGTTGTTTGAAAAGCAGATGTCTCAAAACCAGCACCCTCCAGGATATCCAAGACCTCAGCAACATTTTTCTTCATAATTTCTTGTCCAGATGTTGGATTATAAATTAAGCGGGCACGTTTTTGTTTCATATTGAACTCCTATAAATCCAGCAACCAAGCCTCATCTTTTACTTCAATTCCTAGGCTTTGTGCTTTTTCCAACTTACTTCCAGCATCACTACCAGCAATCACTAAATCTGTTTTCTTAGAGACTGAACCCGTCACCTTAGCACCCAGGGCCTCTAGTTTTGCCTTCGCTTCACTACGTTTAAGATGCTCCAATTTCCCTGTCAAAACAACAGTCTTACCAGATAGAATGGCATCATCTGCTACTTTTTTACCAAGATAGGATAAATTAACACCATAGGATTCCAGTTCTTTCAGAAGAACTTGAGCCTCCTCCTTGGCAAAATAACGCTGGATTGACTTGGCAATAACCTCTCCCAAACCATCTACAGCAGCAATAGCTTGGACATCTGCACTTGCCAACTCCTTGATAGTTCCAAAAGCTTCTAGCAATTGCTTACTAACTTTGGCACCAACATGGCGAATTCCCAAACCATAGAGCAGTTTCTCTGCAGAATTTTCTTTTGATGCTTGAATAGCTGCATATAGTTTTTCAGCTGATTTTTCCTTGAAACCTTCTAATTGGAGGAAATCCTGACTGTTTAAACCATAGATATCAGCCACCTCTTTAACCAATTCAGCTTTAAAGAGTTTTTCAACCACTGAAGGTCCCATACCTGAGATGTTCATGGCATCACGAGAAGCAAAATGAATAAGACCTTCCTTAATCTGAGCAGGGCAAGATGGATTGATACAACGTAGGGCCACTTCATCTTCAAAATGTAAGAGACCACTACCACAAGATGGACATTGACTCGGAACTGGCATCGCTTCTTGTGTTGTACGCTTACTGTCTACCACACGAAGAACAGCAGGGATAATATCACCAGCCTTATAAACAATAACGGTATCACCAATACGAATGTCTTTCTCCGTAATATAATCTACATTGTGTAGGGTAGCTCGGCTAACTGTTGTCCCGGCCAATTGTACTGGGGTCAAATTGGCCGTCGGCGTTACTACACCTGTACGACCCACCTGCCAATCAACTGAGAGAAGTTCTGCTTCCTTTTCCTCAGCTGGAAATTTATAGGCAATGGCCCAACGTGGTGCCTTAACTGTAAAGCCAAGCTCTTCCTGAATGGCCAAACTATTGACCTTGATAACAACTCCATCAATATCATAAGCCAAGTGATCACGATCTTGCCCAACAGCTTGAATAAAGTCCCAAATCTCATCCATCGATGATGTCACAATACGGCGTGGATTAACGGAGAAGCCAAGTTCTGCCACTTCATTCAAGACATCATTTTGTGTCAGGCGCTCAGTGGGACTAGCTTCTTGATAAAAGAAGGTGGCCAAACGACGCTCAGCAACTACTTTCGTATCTAATTGACGAAGAGTTCCTGCTGCAGCATTACGTGGATTGGCAAATTCGGCCTCACCACTCTCCTGGCGCTGGGTGTTGATGCGTTCAAACTCAGCTCGTGGCAAATAACACTCACCCCGAACAGTGATATTAAGCGGTTGATCCAACTTCAGAGGAATATCTGAGATTCGCTTAACATTTTCAGTGATATTTTCACCAACAGAACCATCACCTCGCGTTGCACCTACTTGAAGAATACCATCCACATAGGTTAGAGAAATTGAAAGGCCATCAATTTTGAGCTCGGCCATATAGTCAGCGTTAGGAAATTCGGACTTGACCCTCTTATCAAAGGCATCTAGCTCTTCTCGTGAAAAAGCATCCTGCAAACTATAAAGCGGATACTCATGTTGGTATTTATCAAAACCATCAAGAACCAGGCCACCCACACGGTGCGTAGGGCTATCCGCCTGAACAAGTTCTGGGTGTTCAGCCTCTAAAGTTACTAACTCACGATAGAGCTTATCATACTCGGCATCTGACACCGATGGATTATCCTCGGTATAATACTCTTTTGCATACTGGTTAAGTTTGTCAACCAGCTCCTTCATTCGTTTTTCCATAGGAATATTTTAACATAAAAGCAGAAAAAAACGCCTTTACAGACGTTAATTTAAGAAACAAAATCGATTACTTTGGCTAATTTCTTGATAAGGACCGCACCAACTAAGAGTGACGCCAGTTCTCCTAAAGCGACAGTGAACCAAGTAGCCCAAAATGGCGCTTGAGCAACTAAGGTCAACTCTGCAGCGATGGTCACCATGAAGAATGAGAAATAAAAGGCAAAATAAACATGAGCCTTATCAAAGAGACCACCCAAAATATCTTGATTCTTAAAGCGGTCAAAGAAATAAACACCTGAACCAACAAAGACTAGCGTTGAGAGACTTCCAACAACCACATCAATCATGTTAAAACTAAAGAAATTAGCAATCATACACCCCAAAGTAACAGCAATGATATACTTGCGATTATAAAATCCTAAAAGATTGAATATTTCCGCAATGCGGAACTGGTAAGGACCATACGAAATCAAGTTGAAAGGTGGCACAATGGTCAAGACCACGTAAAGTGCCGCCACAATCGCAATATGTGTTAAATCACGAATAGTTTTGTTTTTCATCTTTTCCTCCATAAATGAGATATTTTTCTACAAACAAGGACCAACTAATCCATCAAAAGAGCCTAGGCTTAGCCAAGCTCTCTTTATGCTCTATGACTTATCCCTATCATTTTTTGTTTTTTTGCTGTCACCACCGTCTCCAGAAAAACTCTGAATTATGGTAAGTACGTCACCCCTTCTACTATGTAGTTCACCTTGTTTAAGTTCCTGATAGGTCGCATTAAAGACGGCACCCAAAATCAATATTCTAGCTAGGATGATGAACCAAAGCATGAAGACGAAAATCATAATCGATCCGAACAGCTTGATATCAACCAATCTACTCAAGGTACGAATCACGTAAGTTCCAAACAAATTGCTCAGATACCCAATCACTAAAGTCGTAAAGATAGTCCCTGGCATGATGTAGCGGATTTTTCGAATCTTTACATTCGGAAGAATGAAATAAAGTACCATCATTCCCAGGAAGACAACTGCAACACTCAAGGGCTGAATACTATTCAAAATCAGTTGAGTTAGGTTAGACCCAATAGGATAGGTCTGATTGATTACCCGAAGGACCGACTGAATAATTGTAGATAACATGAGCGCAAAGGTTAACAAAAACAAGATAACCAAACTCAAGAGTCCACCAATGATATGACTGATAAAGACATCACGGTGTTCTGAAGCACCATATACCTTGTCAATCGCTTTTTGAAGCGAAGATAAGGACTTAATCATGGTCCAAAATCCCGTCAAAGAGGCCACTCCCAACAACCGTCCAGAAGGTGTGGAGAAGATATCCTGAACAACATTAGCTGCAGGTGCATAAAAATGCTTAGGAAGATGCTCATTCATAAACTTCAAGAGATCAGTCGTATCAATATTCAGATAGGGAAAGACATTGGCAGCAATGACAATGAGCGGAAAGACCGTCAAAATCAAATAATAAGCCACGGCAATGCTAGAAATATCTATCTCAGCACTACGATAATGACTAAGATAAACCTGAAAAGGGCGCCATTGAAGCTTATCTAGGAGACGGGCCATTATGCCTTGTCGTTTCATACTAATAAGTTCTTTCTTCCCCTTGAGAAGTCAAAATTACTGGACCATCTTTAGTAATCACAAATTGGTGCTCATATTGGCATGAAAGGCCACCGTCAAGTGTCTTATGAGCCCAACCAGTTTCAAGGTCTGTATCGATTTCCCAAGTTCCTGTGTTAATCATTGGCTCGATGGTCAAGACCATTCCTTCTTTAAGGCGAAGACCACGTCCGGCCACGCCATAGTTAGGAACCATTGGTTCTTCATGCATTGTTGGTCCAACTCCGTGTCCGACCAAATCACGAACGACACCATAGCCTCGACTTTCAGCGTATTCTTGGATAGCTGCACCGATATCACCGATACGATTACCAACTACCGCTTGTTCAATACCAAGATACATGGCTTCATGGGTTACTTCCATAAGGTTTTTAACCTCATCAGAAGGCGTTCCAATCGCATATGCCCAACATGAGTCAGCCAAACCACCAGCATATGATTCTGTATATTTTTTTACCTGGGCAACATTATCAAAGTCCAATTTTGATACATCAAGAACTGACTTATCAATAGGTTCTGACAAGACCATATCAACTTTCAAGAGGTCTCCATCATTCAAAATATAATGACGTGGAAAAGCGTGTGCTACTTCATCATTAAGACAACAACATGTCGCATAAGGATAGTCCATGATGCTTCCTTCAACCCCAATCTGAAGTGGCAGAACATTTTCTTCTTTACAACGACGACGAACATACTCTTCTACTTCCCACATATCCACTCCTGGTTTCAAGAGATCACGTAGGCCAATGTGGATACTTGCAAGAAAATCTCCCGCTCTATCCATCGCTTCAATTTCACGTGCTGATTTCAGTGTAATCATTATTTTCTCCGTTTTCTTTATTTCTTTAATTTTAAATGGCTTATTAAGTTTTCTTGACCACTACTACTGACTTACAAACCGTATGATTACCATGAGTAACCATAAGGTCTAAATGAGCTCTGCGTCTGGTTTCCGCAATGATACTGGGTGTAATCGTCACCTTATCATCAATTTGAGCCGCCTGCAGAAAGTAAAACATCATCTCTTCAAACACCAGACTATTTTGTTCTTGTTTCTCCATCGTTCGGTAAACAACCTCTTTAACCATTTCTACAAGAACACCCTGTGTAAGGTTCCCAGAATTATCAATCATGGTCGGTTCTACCTCAAAACTAAAGGCATTCTTTTCACGATTAAGGTTAGCTATCATTTGATCGCTAAATGTATGGAGATCACCACGGTTATTATCTTGAAGTTCCTCTAAAACCTGACGACGAGTGATAGTCCCTAGATAATGTTTTTCGTCATCCACAACAGGAATCATGTCATAGTCTTCAAAAATCATCTTTTGTGCCACAGACGCAAGGCTAGCCTCCAAACGAGTTACTGTCGGTTTTGTCATAATAGCCTTAACCATAGTGGACGGAAGCTGATTAGCCACATCACGCATGGTCACAATCCCAATAACCCTATCATCCTCAGATACAATAGGAAAACGAACAAGGTTAGTCCGTTTAACCAAATTTTGAAAATCTTTGACTGTCATTTCTGGAGTCATATAGTTGTATTCTTCTCGTCTAGTATAGACTTGAGCAACTGTTTTAATTTCTGTTTTAATACGAACATTCGAAAGTGCCTGATTAATCATAGTCGCTACAGTAAATGTGTCGTAAGCAGTGACCATGACTGGAAACTGCTTCAAACGAGAAAGCTCTTTAACCCTATCAGAAACCCGAAAGCCTCCAGTTACCAGAATAGCATTATTGTATTCTAAGGCTAATAACTGGATATCTTCCCTGTCTCCAACAATGAGAAGGTCGCCTTTTGTTAGATAACGGGTGATATTCTCAATAGTCATGGCCCCAATGTAGAACTTACTGAAGACACGTTCTAAACCTTCATGACCCGAAATCACCTCAGACTCTGTAATCTCTGCAATCTCCGCAAAGGTCAGTTTGTCAAGCCGTACTTGAACTTTCTTTTCAATTCGAACTGTTCCACTTCGAGGACGCGTTTCAAC
Organism: Streptococcus sp. FSL L8-0526; assembly: GCF_038007145.1. NCBI lineage: Bacteria > Bacillati > Bacillota > Bacilli > Lactobacillales > Streptococcaceae > Streptococcus > Streptococcus sp. FSL L8-0526. The sequence continues at coordinate 780,783 of NZ_JBBOWP010000001.1, read as the reverse complement.
TAGCCCTCGATTTTCAGCTTCTTTAATGGCTCGATAAGCAGTTCCATCAGAAACCTGCAAGTGGTTAGAAATACTACGCACACTAACTCGTTTACCGATGGGCAAAGCCTCTAGATAATCCATAATTTCTTGATGTTTACTCACAGTTCTTCTCCTTCTCAAAGCGGAGATAATCTCGCATGGTACGGGTGTATCGGTCTGCTCCTTTGAAACGAGACACCAGTTTAAAGCCAGACTTTTCTGCCACACGAATCGATGCCTTATTTTCCAAATGAGCAATAAGGATAATGCGTTCCATTCCCATAGCTGTCAATGCCAAATCTGACAAACAAGTAACTGTCTCAGTTATTATACCTCTACCCCAGTATAAAGCATTCAAAAAATAACCGAGCTCTGCAGTCTTTTTCTAGACATCTATTTTTTCAAAGCGAATAATCCCAATCAACTTATTAGACTCTCGATCTACAATTGCCCAAACACCCAAAGGCTCCTTCATGAAATAATGTACCAAGAGGCAATCTGTTTCATACTGAGTTTGCGTAGCAGGAAAGAAAAATTGTAAATTCTCTGGATTTGACACAATCTCATGTAAGTCAAAACGATCTAAAAAGACGAGTGGTCTAAAAGAAAGGCGCTCCGACTCAAAGAAGGCAAAAGCACCCAGACTAGTCCAAATATCCATGATAGTATTATAACACAGTTTTAGAAATGGAAAAAGGCTCAACCACTAGCGGTTAAACCTTAGGCTTAATCTTCAATCAAACGAATATCTGCACCAAGATCAGAAAGTTTCTCAATGATATTTGAATACCCCCGAAGGATAAATTCAATGTTTGTTATTTCAGTCTGACCATCTGCCATAAGTCCTGCAGTAACGAGTGCAGCACCCGCACGCAAATCACTAGCTTTCACAGGTGCACCAGAAAGTTGCGTTGGACCATTATAAACAATCTGACCACCAAGTACTTGAATATCAGCACCCATACGAGTCAGTTCAGGAACGTGATTTACACGCTTCTCATAGATCGTATCAATGATTTTTCCTCGGCCACTTGCTTTCAACAACAATGGTGTCATTGGTTGTTGTAAATCCGTCGCAAAACCTGGGTAAGGTGATGTCTTAATGTCAACAGGTTTTAAATCACCCTGTTCTTCCACAAAGATTGCATCCTCTTCAACGGTCATGCGAACACCCATTGCTTCAAGCTTACAAATAAAACTTTCAAGGTGTTCATAGAGAACATTTTTAATTTTAATTCCCTTACCAATAGCTGCCGCCATGGCAATGTATGAGCCTGCTTCAATACGGTCTGGAATAACTTGATGGCGAGTACCATGTAGGCTCTCTACACCCTCAATCGTGATGACGTCTGTACCAGCGCCACGTACACGCGCACCCATATTGTTGAGAAGCATTGCCACATCAATAATCTCAGGTTCACGAGCCGCATTTTCAATAACAGTACGACCGTCAGCCTTAGCCGCTGCCAACATGGTATTGATAGTCGCCCCCACACTAACCGTATCCATATAGATGTGAGCACCCTTGATACGTTGACCAGCATCCGTAGCAATACGCATAGCTTCTTCTTCATAGAAAATGCTAGCACCCATAGCTACAAAGGCCTTAAGGTGAAGGTCAATAGGACGTGGTCCTAAATCACATCCACCAGGCAAACCTACTATAGCTTGACCATAACGCCCAAGCAAACTACCATAGAAATAATATGAAGCACGAAGGCTGTTAACCTTACCAAATGGCATTGGCATATCTTTAACGCCTCGAGGGTCGATTTCAAGTATTTCGCCATCACGCTTAACAGAACCACCCATTACTTCAATAATCTCAATTAGATTATCGACGTCGCTGATTGCTGGTACCCCGTCAAGAGTAACCACTCCATCAGATAAAATGATGGCTGGAATCAATGCAACAACTGAATTTTTAGCTCCTGATACTGTAACTTCTCCTTGAAGTTTCTTACCACCATTGATGATAATTTTACGCATACTGCTCAATCTTTCTTATACTGGAATATTAACCTTTACATTCTACCATAGATTGAGGTGCATGACAAATTAAGAATCCAAACAATTATCGGACAGTTTCACTTGATAGTTGGAACCATCCCTTAAACCGAATGGCACCATCCAGGTCTGTGCGTAAAACCTTAATGTGACGTTCTTTGAAACGCTCTAATGTTTCATCATTTGGATGCTTATAACGATTATTTTCACCAGCTGAGACAAGAGCAAGTGATGGCTTTAGCTGATCCAAAAAAGCTTCTGATGAAGAGCCTTTAGAACCGTGATGTCCTGCTTTTAGGACCCTTACTTTTAAATTTGGATAGCTAGCCATTAATTCCTCCTCTCCTTCTTTTTCTAAATCACCAGTAAACAAAAAACTGGTTCCCAATAACTTTCCATAGAGAACAAGTGAATCATTGTTACCACCATCACCAATTTTATTAGGATAAAGAACCTGTAGGTTACTTCCCATCATAGTCAGCTTATCACCAGCCTTTAAAGTGCGAACGGGACGTTTAAGAAATCGAATACGTTTGGCAAAACTAGGCTTAGTCAAAGCCCCCTTACTGACACAAATTTCCTTAATCTTAAACCGTTTAGCCACTTCCTCCAAATCACCAATATGATCTGTATCCGTATGAGTCAGAACCAGATAGTCAATTTGAGACACTCCCCTTTCCTGTAAATAGGGAATTAAGGTTTTCTCCGCATTACTCGTCTGGCTCCCCTCTTGCCATTTTTCCTTAGAGACGAAAGTCACCTTGCCACCTACATCTATTAGGACCGTCTCACCTTTCATACTCCTTAAAAAAATACTATCTCCTTGACCAACGTCGACCACCGTTACTTCATTTATTAAAGGATGTTTGACCCAGACCATCAAAAGACTAAAAATCATCAAGAGGGATATTCTAAACTGAGGCTTTTTCCAAAAATCAAAGAGCAAAACCAATACAAATATCATCAAGACAAACTGAAACAAGCTAGGTTTTCCTAAAATCAATGGCTGGACTCCCCAAGATTGTACCCAAGTCAAAAAGAACTCCATCCATTCAAAAAGTGGGTTAAATTGAGAAAAAATTACCATTCCTGAAAGTGTAAAAAGTACTGTTAAGACAGGTAAGAGAAAGCTATCAAAAACTAGAGAGAAGATTGCCGTCAGAATCAAACTCAATGGTTGAAAAGTTCCATAATAGTAGGTCAAAAAAGGCAAAGTCCCAAGACTCAATACCAAACTCATATAAATTGACTTTTTAAAGGACGGCATCTCCTCAAAATTAAATAAACACAACAAGAAGGCATAAGAACAACTTAAAACACCTCCTACCGTTAAAAGAAAATGAGGCAAGACTAGAAAAAATAGAAGTAGCGTTATGCCCATATTGTTCAGTTTTTTAATACCACACTCAGACAAGAGGCTTTGAATCAAAGAACGTAAGACCGAAGCCGTCCAACCAGTCATTAAGCCATAGAAAATCGAAAAAGGTAATAAGATAGTAAGGATATAATTTTTGGGAAGCCCCAAACGGAGAAGTCCATAGCGAAACCAGCCAAGAAAAAATCCAACCTGCATACCCGATAGCGCAAAAAGATGAATAATCCCCAAGCTGGTGTAGAGTTGACTCTGCTCATCAAACTCCTTGTCCAAATACCCAAAGAGCAGTCCTGTCATGTAGTGTCTCATCGGATTAGGAAAATGCGTCTGAATATGAACTAGAGCCCTCCTCCTCAATTGATGGAAAAAAGCTATTGGAGATATCGATTTTGGGGTTACGACATGTTCCAGACGCTCAATCTGAGCAATCCTATAAATGCCCTGACTAGCTAGATAAGACTGATAATCAAAGCCTTGAAAATTACGTTGACCAGTTGCCGAGGACAACTTTATTTTCCCTTTTAAAACAAGCGTTTGACTAGTAGTCTTAAAAAAATGCTTCTCCTTATCAGATTTTAGCCGGTAAAAGACCTGATAGGTTTGTCCATTTGACTTCCCGATTGCTGATAATCGCTCACCATTAACTGAGAGCGTATCTGCAACCAGTGTCACCTGATGAATTTCAGCAGGAGCCTGTTTATCTTGCATGATAGCTATATGGTATAAAAATAAAAAGTAGACCAAAAAGAAACCACCTACAAGTCCCACCAACTTTAGAGTTGCTCTATTCTTCCAATGATGCCTCAAAAAACATATCATCAGAAAGACAAAAGTCCCAATAGCATAGAAATTAGATACAAAAATAGTAAAATAAAGAGCAACTATTAAAAGCGCTAGGGAAAAAAGATTGATTGGAGATTTTTTAAGCCACATAGATGGACTCTCTGATTTTATCTAAAGTCTTATCTCCGATCCCTGAGACATTTTTCAAATCATCCACAGATTGAAAGCCACCATGACTTTCACGATAAGCGATAATATCCTCTGCCCTCTTGGCACCAATTCCAGGAATAGTTTGTAACTGCTCTGAGGTCGCTGTATTTAAGTTAATTTTGCCATCCTTAGATACAGCCTGCCCTCCTTTGTCAGAGACCTGACCAGTACCTGATTGATCAAGGACAGAAACATTTTCATATTTATTGGCTACATAAATAACCTCTTCATCTGACAAGCTTGCGGCTAAGTTAACACTCTTAGCGTCTGCATCTTCTGTCATTCCTCCAGCTTTCTGAATGACATCTGTCACCCTAACTCCTGCCTTTAGCGTATAGACACCTGGCTTGACCACAGCCCCCTTAACATCTACCGTTACTTTTGACTTAACTTTTTCACTTCCTTCAGTTTGTGACTGAGAAGACACTTCCGTAAGTGATTTTGAGCTTTGTTTAGATGAAGAGGTAGACAAAGTTGTCACATCTGTATAAGACGTCTCTGCCTCCATGCTATTGCCGGCACCACAAGTCATCCACAGAAAGAAGCAGAAAACCACCACCAGAACACCAATTATACTCACAAATAGACGATTATTGTTAACATAGGATAGAATCTTTTCCTTCACATCAGTCTCCTTAATTGATATATTTTCTTTCTTATTCGTAAAAAACTTGAAAAATATATTAAAAAGAAAAACTCCATCAGATCTATGTCTGACAGAGTTATTAGCTTATTTCTGTGTTTCTTTGGCACGGTGTTTTTCAGGATCCCAAATAAAACTAGCTACATATGAGAAAGCCATAGTCAAAATCACTGCAAGGATAGCCACAAGACCGAGAGGTAGACGGTAAATATAAGTCAATGGATTTGGTTTCTTACCTGTTTGATAGCTCAAAGCTTCTTCATCAAGGCGATCAAATTCAGACTGGATACGACAGCCAACCTCTTGAATATTCTCATCATTCAAACGCTTCAAATCTGAAATATCAATAGGATTACCGTAGTTCATATCCACACGTTCACCTGCCAAGAGCCCCTTGAGTTCACGAGGTCCTTGATAGACAACTGGCATAATCTTAACCTTAGCCATTTTAGCGATAACCGCAACCCCACCCTTAACATCAGAAGAATTACGACTGCCACTTGGGAACATAATCAAGCTACGATCACTCTTCTTAAGCATATTGACAGGATACTTAATAGCCTCCTGACCAGGATTTTCACGGTCAATCGGGAAGGCACCACACATACGAATCCACCAACCAAAGATACGATTCTTAAAAAGTTCTTTCTTAGCCATGAAAACAAACTGCTTGGGACGAGCTGAGAAAGCCATATAAACAGGGTCCCACCAAGTTCGGTGTGGAGCCACCAAGATATAGTTTTCGTCCTTACTCAACAACTTGTCCCGATTGTGATAATGGGCATTGCCATTAATAATCCATAGAAGGAAGACAACAAGCCCACGTAAATAAGCGTAAAACACGTTTTTACCTCTTTTTCTACAATTTTTTAACTATTATACCAAAAAAAGTAACGCTTTTTCATAGAATTTCTTTGTAAAACAATTGGAAATGCTGTGGCACTTTCTAATTGTTTCAACTATAATGTAACTATGAAAAAAAGTACTGAGATTATAGGGAAAAACAGAAAGGCACTTAATCTTTGCCTCATTATTGCTAACTTGGCCGTACTGGCCGTCCTAGGCTTTGCCTTATCACAACGACACAGCTTTAAAGCTGAACAAGTAGCTAACAGAGCAAGTTCTTCTCCAGAACAAGCTTAAAAAAAAACGATAAAAAAACAACTCAAAAAAGGTAGTAACCATAGCATTGAAGCCTCTGATTATGCCTACGACGTTACTGCTGTTAATAACACTATCCGAGGTATATCTCAAGATGTTAACGATAAGGTTGTCTTTTTAACCTTCGATGACGGGATTGATTCTACCTTGACACCACAAGTCATGGATATTCTGAAAGAATACGGCGTTCACGCAACCTTCTTCCACATTGGGTATACCATTAGTCAAGAAAATGCGGACATACTCAAACGCCAAATTACAGAAGGACATGCTATTGCTAACCATAGCCTTAGCCACAACTTTAAGCTACTTTATCCTGGGCGTGTTCCAAATCAAAGTCAAATTATTTCTGAGGTTGACCAAACCAATACCAATTTCCAAGACATCCTAAGTAAGGACTTCAAAACAAGAATTTTCCGTTACCCTGGTGATCATATGTCATGGCAAGGATTAGAGGCAACTGACCAAGCTCTTGCCAATAAAGGTATCCAGTGGATTGACTGGAACATGCTCTGTGGAGATGCAGAACCATCCTCTGTTCGCCCAACCACATCCAAAACTATGATGGCCTACTTGGATGCTTCACAAAAATATTTCCCTGAAAGTCATGTTAATGTTGTCCTTATGCATGACACTGGTGGTAAAGAGCTTACTGTTCAAACCCTTCCACAAATTATCGAATATTACAAAAACCAAGGCTACACCTTTGGTGTCCTAGATTAAGAACTCACAACAGTTCCTTTGGGAGCTGTTTTTTGTTACAATAAAAACTATGACAAATCCAATTTTAAAAGATGGAGAACGCATTGATCAACTCTTCTCCACAGATGTAAAAATCATTCAAAATAAGGAAGTCTTCAGCTATTCTATTGACAGTGTCCTCCTCTCTCGATTCCCAAAAATTCCAAAAAAGGGATTAATAGTCGACCTCTGTTCAGGAAATGGTGCCATTGGCCTCTTTGCCAGTACACGCACTGAGGCACCGATTATCTTGGTTGAGCTGCAAGAACGCCTGGCTGATATGGCCAAGCGTTCCGTAACTCTTAATCGATTAGAAGATCAGGTGACTGTTGTCAATGACGACCTAAAAAATTTGCTTGACCATGCCCCACGATCTCAGGTGGACCTTATCCTCTGTAACCCTCCCTACTTTAAGGCGACAGAAACGTCTAAGAAGAATCTGTCAGAGCACTACCTATTGGCCCGTCATGAAATCACGACCAACCTAGAGGAAATTTGCCAGGTCGCACGTCATGCACTCAAATCTAATGGGCGCATTGCCATGGTGCATCGCCCTGACCGCTTTTTGGATATCATCGACACCATGCGCCAGTATAATCTAGCACCTAAACGCATCCAGTTTATCTATCCTAAGATGGGACGTGAGGCAAATATGCTACTGATTGAGGCCATCAAAGACGGATCGACCGATGGACTAAAAATCCTTCCCCCTCTCTTTGTGCACAAGAAAAATGGCGACTATACCGACGAAATCTTTGAGATATACTTTGAAAAAAAGACTGAGGGTGAGTCTTAAACGATGGTAGAAAAGAATCGCAAGGCCTACATGTATGTGGCTGAGTGTGCCGATGGTACCCTCTATACAGGCTACACCACAGACGTCGAACGTCGCCTCAAAACCCATAACTCAGGCAAAGGTGCCAAGTATACCAGAGTCCGCCTACCAGTTAAACTCCTCTACTCAGAAGCCTTTGACAGCAAGTCTGAAGCCATGAGTGCCGAAGCACTCTTCAAGAAAAAAAGCCGAGAGAAAAAACTAGCTTACATCAAAGAACACACAAAAAAATAACCGTGTTTTTTTGGTCTTGAATTATCAAATTAAGTACATATTTTCCTCTTATAAGACTTCATAAGATGTTTTTCAGTTATGATATTTTCGTACCTTATTTTTAAGTTTGTTCTCTCACAGCTGAATGATCTGATTATCAACCAATGTTAGATCACTTCCATTTGAAATATACTCTCATAGTAGTACAACTCACGCGCGTGAGTAATTTTACATGCTCTAAAAAGCTTTAAAATCAGTGGTATTACTCCAAATTTAGTAAATAAAAAAGACACACTGCAAGGTGTCTTGAATTATATCCGCAGTAAATGCCACAATAATATAGATAAACTCATCTTTAGGTATAAATAATCTTACAAAATGCTTCTATGCTATCTTATTCTCTAATTAAACCTACTTTGATAATTTAAATTAAACAACCACTGAAGATTGATTAATGGTTTTGGTTGAGCATCAATCACTGGTTGGTTATAGAAAAACTTATGAGTTTTGATTATGTACTTATATTGTATATTCAAGGTATAGGAAAACGCTCTATTTTTTAGAGCGTTTTAATTCTTACTTATCATCCTTGTTACGGATAACAAAGCCATTTTTCTTTTCGCTTGAAGCACGGTGTGGGCGTTTGTTGCCACCATTTTCGAAGTCACGACTGTTCTTCTTAGACTTGCGTTTGAAGTCTCGACGGCCACCGTCTCGATCATCACGGTTACGGTCGCCACGGTATCCACCACGACGGTTGTTATCGCGCCCACGGTTACCACGGCCACCTTTGCCAACAAAGTTACCACCTGATGGTTTAAATGGCAATGGTTTTTCCCGCGCAATTTCCACTTCTGGCATTGTCTCTGGATCTTGAACTGTCAAGCTCAAGATATAAAGCGCCAATTCTTCAGGTGTGAATTCTTGAGCCAATTTAACAGCATCGTCCTTAAACTTGTCAAAGTTAGCACGGATAGCTTCATCCGCAAAGTCACGTTCAATTTTCTTAAGGGCAACTTTCTTCTTAGATTGGAAGGCTTCTTGAGCTGTTGGTGACTTAAGGCCTTTCATGCGTTTCTTAGTCAAATTTTCGATGATGCTCAAATAACCCATTTCGTTTGGAGAAACGAACGTAATCGATTGACCTGATTGACCTGCACGGCCTGTACGTCCAATACGGTGAACGTAGCTTTCTGGGTCTTGTGGAATATCGTAGTTGTAGACGTGAGTAACACCTGAAATGTCAAGACCACGCGCCGCAACGTCTGTCGCAACCAAGATATCGATTTGGCCGTTCTTGAAGTCACGGATAATACGAAGACGTTTGTTTTGGTCAAGGTCTCCGTGGATACCTTCTGCACGGGAACCACGAAGTTTCAAACCACGTGTCAACTCGTCCACACGACGTTTGGTACGTCCAAAGACGATTGACAATTCAGGTTGGTCAACATCCATAAGACGAGTCATTGTATCAAACTTCTCTTGTTCCTTCACTCGGATAAAGTATTGATCAACGTTAACATTGGTCAATTCCTTAGCCTTGATTTTCACATGCTCAGGATCTTCCATGAAATGAACACCAATACGTTTGATGGCATCAGGCATAGTTGCTGAGAAGAGAAGGGTTTGACGTTTCTCTGGTACTCGACTGATAATTGCTTCAATGTCTTCTAGGAAGCCCATGTTAAGCATTTCATCAGCTTCATCCAAAATCAAAGTCTCGATATTGTTAAGTTTAAGGGCTTTACGTTTGATAAGGTCTAGGAGACGACCTGGTGTCCCTACTACAATGTGGGCACCTGAACGTAGGGCCTTGATTTGTTTCTCGATGCTAGAACCACCGTATACTGAGCGAACCTTAACGCCCTTATCACGGCCAAAACGGAAAAGCTCTTCTTGAGATTGCACTGCCAACTCACGTGTTGGGGCAATAACAAGGGCTTGAATTGTATTTTCTTCTGTACGAATTTTATCTAGAGTAGGCAAACCAAAGGCAGCTGTTTTACCAGTACCAGTTTGTGCCTGACCGATGACATCCTTACCTTCAAGAGCAAGTGGAATTGTCAACTCTTGGATAGGTGATGGTTGTTCAAAACCGGCAGCTACAACAGCTGATTGGATGTCTTCTGATAGGTTTAAATCTGTAAATTTCAAAGTATTCTTCTTTCTATTGAAGGTAGTGCGAAGCTACCTTATGAGACTTGGATGAGCAGATAAAGCATCTGCTTGTATTTTACAGTCGTTAATTAACAACTTATCTATTCTACCATATTTAAGGATAAAAAGACAGAAAATAATGTTTTAAAACCGCCTCCAATTTAAGAAAGCGGTTTCACTCACTGATTATTTTTTATGAACCAACCAACGCAGATAGCGGGCCAAGACCAAACAAAGAATGATACTACCAAAAATGATGAAAATCCAGGCTGGACTGACAGTCATAAAAGGTATAGGAACATTCATCCCAAAGAAACCGGTAATGACGGAAAGAACTCCCAAGAGTACCTCGATAATAGTCAAATTACTCAAGTTATCATTCAGATTGTTGTTTAGGATATTATTATAAGAACCTGATAGTTGTTGTAAGACCTTTGAAATAAGATCCGTCATGGCAACCAACTGCCTGGCTTCAATCATAGCATCATCAAACTGCTCTTTTTCGACCTCATTGAAACGACGATAAATGGCATGCCCATTAATGTGTTCCAAAAGGAGATGGTTTTGTTTAGCTGCAGTCACCAAATAGACCATGCCTATTTCCAAATCTGAAAGATCGTAAAGATTCTTACTTGTCGTGGTCTGCCTTAGGCGTCGACTAACTTCATCTTTTTGCTGATCCAAGCGTTCAATAACGGGATAATAAGCATTTGAAATCATCTCAAGTCCTGCAAAAAGCAACTTGTAGATAGACAAATCCTCATGGTTATCCACATAGTCTTGCATCTTTCTTATCACATAAGCGTTATCCTCGTTACTAATGGTCACCAAACGCGTATCTTGTACAATAAAAGTCAGAGGGATAGTTTCATAGTATTCCTTCTCCTTTTCAAGCGCCAGAACATTATAGATAAAGGTAATTGTCCCATTCTCACGGTTGTAATCCATGTGGGCTCGTTCATTTTTATCCAAGGCATACTCTACGGTTTCTTGGTCAATATCGTACTTAGTATAAAGGTAGGATTGCTCAGATATAATGTCTGAGTCAATATTAATCCAGTGACGCTTGTAACCAAGTTCCTTTTCAATAAACATAGTCAATTCCTCTTCATTCTAGCACTGCTGTTGCTAAAGCTTGCTGAATTTCAAAGACATTATTATCGCTCTTAAATTGAAGCACTTCTGCGGGCTCAAGTGCTGATGAAATCCAAATCTTAAGTTCAGCATCTAGGTCAAAGTTCCCCGAGCTTTCTACAGTGAAACGAGAGATTGAGTGATAAGGGATAGATTTGTAGGAAGTCTTCTTTCCTGTAACACCTTGCTTATCCACTAAAATCAAGCGTTTCTCTGTAAAGACAATCAAGTCACGAACAAGGACATAGGCTAAGTCCACCTGTTCACCTGGAATCAAGATATTCTCCAATTGACGCTCAACCTTGTCATTATCTTTCTTAGATGCATTGCCAAGCAATCCTAAAAAAATTCCCATAGTTGTTGCTCCTTTTTTACTTTAAAGATAGTTCTTGCTTTGACTATACCACATTTTAAGATTTAATACACTTGCAGAAATTGGTTTCTGGTAGTACAATAAAAGAGTCACAAGAGGAGCAATTGCTGAGAATGGCTAGCTTGAATCTTTTCTTCAAGACTTGCCTAAACTCTTACCACCTGATCAGGTTAGAACCTGCGTAGGGATGTGTCTCAAAATAGATTGAAATAGACTTCTATGACGTCGTTTTGATGTGGCAAAAAAATAGCCAATCAAGACGATTGGTATAGGAGGTTTTTTTATGTCGAAAACGAGTATTCGACCAATGATTGATATCGCCCTTTTGGCGACCATTGCTTATATCCTGGGCCTAGTTACCCAGCCAATGTCCCTAGGCCCTTGGATTTCCCTTTCCTTTAAAATGGTGCCTATCTTTCTCCTCAGTTTTCGCTGGGGGCTTAAAGCCGGTGTTATGGGAGGCCTTATCTGGGGGCTTCTCCAAGTGGTGACAGGACAAGCAGCCGGTGGTTGGCTAACATTAACACAAGGTTTTCTGGAGTATTTTGTCGCCTTTAGCCTTATTGGGATTAGTGGTGTGGTCAAACCAGCCCTAGATAAAGCCATTAAACAAGGCTATAAAGTTAAATCTCTGATGTATATCACTGGGGGGATTCTGCTTGGTAGCTTTGCTCGTTACCTCATCCACTTTATAGCTGGTGTCATCTTTTGGGGAAGCTATGCTCCTAAAGGACAAAGCCCTTATCTTTATTCATTCATTGTCAATAGCTCATCTTTTCTAGGAGAAACATTGGCAAGCCTTATTGTTTTCTTCGCCCTGCAACGATTCCTAGGCAGATTACTCAATACGGAAAAATAAAAGAAACCATAGGACAGTCTTAATTGGTAATCCTATGGTTTCTTTTATTTTTATGAAATATTACGACACGACGTCAGACGAATCATATTAATTCGTCTGACGCAGTTAGTGAGACGGCTAGCTAGACACAAGATAGTGACTCGCGTCAAAAGATGAACGATTTGCAAAAACTAAATAGTCATCGTGTTACGACATGAGAAAACGGAAACGATGTTTTCCCCGTTTTCGAGTTAGTAAGGGACTTAGCCACGGTCCCATAGGACGTGGTGTAGATTACTTAGGCTATGAAATAGCCAAGCAATCTTAGTACATTACATCTTCTCTTCCAATTTTACATCTGGGTATTTATCCGCAAACCAACGAAGGGCAAAGTCATTTTCAAAGAGGAAGACTGGTTGGTCAAAGCGATCTTTGGCCAAGATGTTTCGGCTTGATGACATGCGTTCGTCAAGATCCTCAGGTTGAATCCAACGTACGGTCTTTTTACCCATTGGTGTCATGACGACTTCGGCATTGTATTCATTTTCCATACGGTGCTTGAAGACTTCAAACTGAAGTTGACCAACAGCACCAAGCATGTATTCGCCAGTTTGGTAGTTGGTGTAGAGCTGGATGGCTCCTTCTTGCACCAATTGTTCAATTCCCTTGTGGAAAGACTTCTGTTTCATAACGTTTTTAGCAGAAACTTTCATGAACAACTCGGGCGTAAAGGTTGGTAGTGGCTCAAATTCAAATTTATTTTTTCCTACAGTAAGGGTATCACCAACCTGGTAAGTTCCTGTATCGTAAACCCCGATAATATCTCCAGCCACAGCATTTTCGACATTTTCACGGGACTCGGCCATAAACTGAGTGACGTTAGAGAGCTTAGTTCCTTTACCTGTACGGGTTAGGTTAACACTCATACCACGCTCGAATTCGCCAGACACGATACGAACAAAGGCAATACGGTCACGGTGACGTGGGTCCATATTAGCTTGGATTTTAAAAACAAAACCTGAGAAATCCTTGTTAAGAGGATCAATCTCATCACCATCTACTGTCTTATGGCCATGTGGTTCTGGCGCGAATTTGAGGAAGGTATCGAGGAAGGTTTGAACCCCAAAGTTTGTAAGGGCAGAACCGAAGAAGACCGGAGTCAATTCACCAGCTAAAATAGCTTCTTCAGAGAATTCATTTCCTGCTTCTGTCAAGAGTTCGATATCTTCTTTAGCTTGCTCATAGAATGGATTGTTGGCAAATAGAGTATCACCATCTTCAATCTTGGCAAAACGCTCGTTACCCTTGTAAAGCTCTAAGCGTTCATTATAAAGGTCATAAAGACCTTCGAAGGCTTTCCCCATACCGATAGGCCAGTTCATTGGGTAACTGGCAATACCAAGCACTTCTTCCAACTCTTCCAAGAGGTCAAGTGGCTCACGTCCATCACGGTCCAATTTGTTCATGAAGGTGAAGACAGGAATACCACGGTGTTTGACAACTTCGAAAAGTTTTTTGGTTTGGGCCTCAATACCTTTGGCTGAGTCAACGACCATTACGGCAGCATCAACCGCCATAAGAGTACGGTAGGTATCTTCTGAGAAGTCCTCGTGCCCTGGGGTATCAAGGATATTGACACGTTTGCCGGCATAGTCAAACTGCATCACAGATGAGGTTACTGAGATACCACGTTGTTTCTCAATATCCATCCAGTCTGATTTGGCAAAATTTCCGGTCTTCTTACCTTTTACGGTACCAGCTTCACGGATTTCACCCCCAAAGTAAAGCAATTGTTCAGTGATTGTTGTTTTACCAGCATCAGGGTGAGAGATGATGGCAAAAGTACGGCGTTTTTTGATTTCGTCTCGAATGCTCATAGTTTTCTTTCTTCTTTAAAAATAATCTTTTTGATACTTTTCCTTAGTGGTATCGAACGTTAGCAGCTTCCTTAGGAATCGCAAAACTTCTACGTTCCATAGCTACTGACAGTAATAGGTTTTAACCAGATTGAAAAGTAAGATAGTTGTAGCACTTCTTTCAGAAAATTTCTGTCTTTTAAAAGCTACATTTGTTGTCGAGGCTTGCGATAATTCTCGGAGGCACAGCTCTTTTATTATATCCAAATTACAGTGTGAAAGCAATTTTGAAAGCGTTTTGTATTAGAATAAAACAAATAAAATGACAAAACATGCTATTAGCTTTCTGATGGCGTGTTTCTTCATTTATTCAATACTTATCTTCAAAATATTCCAGACTCTTTTTCATAATTATCATAAGAATAATCAAAGTTCCTGAAACAGCAAGCTATTTGACAACTAAGGGGGGTCCCATAATAAATGGCGTGTGTTTAAGCATCCCATAGTTTCCACCGATGGTCTGATTAACTATTACCAGACCTAGATTTAGTAGGAAGGTAGACACCACAATCAGTCCTAGACTGATGGGATGGGTTTTATAACTGTTAAAAATGACATTCAGGCTATTGACAAGTAGGGCATAGTGACCAATTAGGAAAGAAAATCCTGTGATATGAGGAAACTCATAGGGATCAAATACTGGGTAAATCAATGCACAGTAGGTTCCGACGACTCCCATAATAGCGAAGTAAGTCTTTGTCCTACTATTTTTCAAGAGGAGAACAGCAAACATGGCCATACGGCAATGGTAAAAGGGCAGACTAATAAAAAGAGGAAAGCCTTGCCAGAGGTACCAGGTGTAGAGGGCAAAGAGTTGAATGGCTTGAATAGTGATAAAGGTCCAACGCCATACATTATTGTTATGCCAAAGCCAACTCAGGTAACTCAAGAGTACCATCGCCAAGAGCATAAGCAAATAATAGGGCAGAGGTATATGGGGGGATGAGTTGGGGTCATTGTCAAAAAATCCTTCATTCTCTTCTCCTGATGAAATTGCTATGCCTGCTATTATATCAAATTTCAGGGTAAATCAAAAACCTGCTTTAGAGAGCAGGTTAGAGAACTTAATCCTTAGCTTGGAGTTCTTGCACAACCTTGGCTAGGTTCATAGAGTTAGAGCCCTTAAGCAAGATTTGATCGTGTTCGCCTAGACTTTCATTGATTTGTTTGACCATAGCATCAAATTGGTCTTCATCAGATGTCTTCTTGAAATAATAAACATGACCAAGTGGGAACATTTGACTGGCAAGTTGTGACAATTCTGCAATGTCTTCACCATAGAAAATCACCGTATCAATAACATCTGGTGTCAGGCTTAAAATCATCTGTGTATGAAGTTGTACAGACTGTTCACCGAGTTCTTTCATATCAGCTAGGACAGCGATTTTCTTGCCTCCTTCATTCTTAGGAATGGCTGAGAAGGTCTCCAAAACGAGCTTCATAGCTGTTGGATTGGCATTGTAGACGTCAGAAAGAATATCCGCTCCATTAGCTGCTTTTTTCCATTCGGTACGGTTTTTTGTGAGTTGCAAGTTAGCAAGAGCTGAGAGGATATTTTCCTCAGTTACACCCAAATGTTTTGCGACATAGGCAGCAACCATGGCATTTGTGGCATTGTATTTTCCAGTGACTGGCAAGGTAACTTGTCCGTCTAGGAACTTTGTTGAAAAGGTAAGATGATCCTTGTATTCCGTCAACTCAGAGACTGTAAGCTCTGCACCATCTCCAAAGCGTACCACTTCAAGATTGCTTGGCAAGAAAGGATCAACGATTGGATCACATGGCACAAGCAAGAGACTACCATCAGGCATACCGTCTTGCATTTGCATTTTACCTTGAGCAATCTTGTCACGGCTACCGAAGAATTCCAAGTGAGCCTCTCCGATTAAGGTAACAACGGCTGTTTTTGGCTTAGCCAAGTTTGACAAGAGATGAATATCTCCCATATGGTCTTGTCCCATCTCAAGGACGATTTTCTCCGTATCATCAGGCATGTGGAGGGCTGTATAAGGAAGACCAATCTCATTGTTGTAATTGCCTTGTGTCTTGTAAGTGCGGTAGGTCGTTGCCAAAATGTCATGAATCATGTCCTTGGTGGTTGTCTTACCGTTAGAACCAGTCACAGCAATAACATCAACACCAGTCTTTTCAAGATAGTAGGCAGCTAGTTCTTGGAAGGCTTCAAGAGTGTCATCGACTAGGATGTGGGCTTGATCAGCCGGTAATTCTTTTTCTGTGAATGTCGCTAGAGCACCGTTGTCAAAGGCTGTTTGGATAAAATCATGCCCATCACGCGCACCTTTGAGCGGCACAAAGAGATCCCCCGCTGTGATCTTACGGCTGTCAAATTCAATCTGGTTTAGGGCGACATCTTCATAGGCAGTGACATCATTTTTAGCACCAACAACCTTGGCAATTTCATGGAGTGTCAGTTTCATCTTAAAATCCTCTATTATATTTTTTACAAGTCTGACAAGAAATAAGATTTTCTTGACTTCAATCACTCCCAATTATATCACAAATCGGGCTAGCTTTTGCTTGGGAAATGAATTTGTTACAATGGTTGATGAAAGGATTAGTCATGACAAAGAAAAAGATCAATCAGTTCCTCTAACAAAGAGAAAGACAGAAGAAGTGACTGCCAAAGCATTGAAGAACCTAAAAGCTGGCGCTTTAATTGGAGAATGGTAGTTCTACTAGAGCCAACATCTGAATTGATTATCTTAGGGATACTAGCACTGCTTTATGGTGGTTTTTATTATTACAAGCACTATACGGTCAATGAAAGTATTATCTACGGACTTTGGCAATCCGAAAACCACACGCTAGCCATTTCCTATGAACACATCCGTAGACATGGTGATACGAATTGGCAAGTCGTCCAGGATGGCAAAACGATAATCAATGTTGCAAATACTCGTACTATCAAAAAAATGAATGACGGAACACTCCATATTGAGGTCTATGCTCCAGAAAATATCCTCTCAAAACTTCCTCAAAAAGGCGGTTACAATTACTTGGAAATGTATGTACGAAAAGGGAATCTCCTAACTTATGATGGCGAGTCCTACAAGCGTATCAATTCTGGAAACAAGACTATCACCTGGAAAGATGGTTCCACCAGCCCTTATGGTGAACGGAAAACCAACCTATCTACAATTGTTCAAACTATCTATCGTGGAATTCTGGGACTGGGCTTCTTTCTTGTTATTTTAGAGGCTCGGCAAAAGAGGAGAGAAAAACTCAATGAGACACCAAACAAACAGAAAATACGCTGACCGAAAGAAACTCAATCGAAAGTATCACTCACAAAAAGCATATCGAAAAGAAAAAAAGTAAAACGGGATGGCGAGCACGCTGGGATAAATTTACAGACCGTCTAGTCAATGTGTTTATGATATGTTTCCTCTCATGATACCGATTTTCATCGTCTATATGATTTTCTTTGACGATGGGGTTTCTAAAGATGGTATCTACGGTCTGTGGCAATCTGAAAATCATCAGCTTGCCATATCCTACGAAAGAGCTCATAGGTCCGGCAAGGTCGATTGGGATATTGTTCAAGATGGACATGTCCTTATTAAAGATGCACGCGTTGATGATATTAAACACTTAGAGGATGGGACCCTCTACATTGAAGTTTATGCCAAGGAAAGTCTGTTTTCAGACCTTTCCACAAAGCACGGCTATAACTATTTGAATATGTATGTACGGAAAGATCATTATTTGACTTATAATGATGAGTCCTACAAAAGGATTGATGATAGGGACAAAACCATGACTTGGAAAGATGGCTCTACCTCGGTCTATGGTGAACGCAAAACTTTTTTTGATTATATTGACTCTTTTCTTTTTTGAGGAATGGTGGGGGCCGCTTTCTTGTCAACTATTGTCATTGGGTGGAGAAACATAAAAAGCAAAAAGATGAGAAAAAATCACCCTAAAACAAGTAAAACCACTCCTGCTTCTAGCCAGACTAAATAGCCACGGAGTGGTTGTTTATTTTTATTAAGCAAGACTTACCTCTCTAAGAGGGTGTCGGTCTTATTTCACTTGGCCACCTTCAACAACGAGGTCATCAGCTTTAGCAGCATCACCGTAAGTTGGGTGAAGTGTTTTTTCATAATCTTTGTGGAAGAAATTCTCTTCGCCAAGTTTCTTAATGTCTTTATTGATAAAGTCAAGGAGTTCTTTGTTACCTTTTTGAACGGCTGGAGCGATAGTATCTGGGTCACCAAGTGATGTGATTCCGACTTCATAGCCTTTGTTTTCTAGAGCCCAAGCAAGAACTTCTGTATTATCTGTTGAGAAGGCATCACCACGACCATCAAGGAGTGCTTGGTAGGCATCGCTATATTGATCATACTTTTGCAATTTGATATTTGGGTAGTTCTTTTCAAAATAAGTTTCAGCAGTTGTCCCCTTAGTAACAATCAAGGTCTTGCCTTCAAGCTCTTTAACGTCCTTGATGACCTTGTCTTTAGGTGACACTACACCGATTGAGACTTTCATGTAAGGAAGGGCGAAGTCCACTTGTTTCTTACGTTCATCAGTTACTGTAAAGTTGGCAAGCGTAATATCTACCTTGTTTGAAATCAAGAATTCTGCACGGTTGGCCGCATCTACTGAGACGTATTTCGGTTTAACACCCAAGTCTTTGGCCAAACGGTTACCAAGTTCAATATCGTAACCTTGGTAAGCACCCTTGTTATCTACATAACCGAAAGGTTTCTTGTCCGCAAAGACGGCGATACGAAGCTCACCACTCTTCTTAATTTCTTCAATAGTACGTGCTTTGGCTGTTGATTTACCAGAGCTACTGTTACTTGAGCAAGCAGTCACTGCCACCAAGGCAAAGACGAGGGCTAATAGGGCAAAAATTTTCTTTGTTAATTTCATAAATATCTCCTAAAATATTATATTTTTTACTAAAAACAATGGGTTACAAATAGGCACCAAACTGGCTGAGGTCAAAGACATTGAGAAACTCTTGAGCTCGCTGTGTCTTTGGATGATTGAAGAATTCTTCAGCAGTACCTTCCTCAGCGATGACACCCTTATCCATAAAGATAATACGGTCAGCGATGGCACGCGCAAACTGAAGTTCATGGGTTACAATCAACATGGTACATCCTTCTTGAGCCAGGTCATTGATTAATTCCAGAACCTCACGAACCATCTCAGGATCAAGTGAAGCCGTCACTTCATCAAAGAGGATAACTTCAGGATGCATGAGCAGGGAACGGACTATGGCTACCCGTTGCTTTTGACCACCTGATAGTTGTCGCGCAAAGCTGTGTTTCTTATCCAAAAGTCCCACACGGTCCAAGAGTTTCTCAGCCTCTGCAATGACTTCATTCTTGTTACGCCCTTGAGCTTTGACTGGCCCCAAAATCAGGTTTTGCAGGATATCCAAATGCGGGAAGAGGTCATAACTTTGAAAGACCATTCCGATTTTCTGACGAATCAGGTGGAAATCCTTTTTACTACCAGTGATAGACTTACCATCTAGGAGAATATCGCCTCCTTGGATAGTCTCTAAGCCATTGATACAGCGTAGCAAAGTCGATTTCCCACAACCTGAGGAACCCAGGATAACAACGACTTCACCTTGCTTAACATCTAAGGAGATGCCTTTGAGAATTTGATTGTCCCCAAAGGACTTTTTCAAATCCTTGATTTGTAAAATGCTTTCTGTCATCTTAATTCCTCCAACGATTTTCAAGATATGTAGACAGCTTAGATACTGGGTAACAAATGGCAAAATAAAGAATCAAAATTGTACCATAAATCCAGAAAGAAGCTGTTGGAATAGTCAGGCGGTTACTATCGATAATCTGCTGACCAACCTTGGTCACCTCAACCACGCCAATCAAAACCACCAAAGATGTGGTCTTAATCATCCGTGTCACCAGGTTAATAGCCTGAGGCAACAAGCGACGCAGGACTTGCGGAATAATGACATAGGTGTAGAGTTGCCCATTGATCAAGCCAAGAGCCCTTCCACTATCAAACTGGTGTCTCGGTAGCGACGTGATTGACCCACGCACTAAATCGCCCATCTCAGCCGTTCCCCAAAGGGTAAAGACGATAATAGCCGATAGCTCACCTGAGATATTGATGTTAAAGTTCCTAGCAAGACCAAAATAGACAATAAAGAGCAAGACTAATTGAGGCATGATACGAATAAATTCTAGATAAATTCGTGACAAAAACCGAACAATCTTAGACTTCGAAGTCATGACAATCCCAAAAAGAGTTCCTAGTAAAAGGGAAAGAAGAACCGAAACGATTGAAATTCCAATAGTCACGCCTAAACCTTGTAAGATACGTAGGAAATTATTCCCCTGAAGAAGAACCTGAAATCCCGAATCCTGCATATCGTAACCTCCTTTCAATCCAACTAAAGACTAGAGAAATCGGTAGCAACATCAAGAGATAAGCCACCACCAACATTCCTAGAGCCACATCAGTTTCGTAGTAAAGACCCATCAAATCTTTGGCTACATACATCAAATCCGCCAAGGCTACCGCTGAGAATACTGATGTTTCCTTAATAAGGAAAATAACGTTGGCAGTAAATGACGGAAGCGCCACAGCCACTGCCTGAGGAAGGACCACATAGTGAAAGACTTGAAACGGCGTCAAGCCAATAGATAGGCCCACTTCATGCTGGGTCTGACTAACAGCCTCTAGACCACTTCGGAAGGACTCCGCCATATAGGAACCACCCAAGAAAATCAAACCTACCACAGCACAAGCCTCTGAGGATAGAACCAAACCGATACGAGGCAAACCAAAGTAGAGAAAGAAGAGCTGAATCAAAAATGGCGTATTACGAGACAGCTCAATATAAGCCGTCGAAAGCTGACTCAAAATCGGCACTCGGTAATGACGAATAACACTCACCACCAAGCCCAAAAGAAAGGACCCAATAATCCCCATAACAGCAATATGTAAGGTTAAAAAGAATGCCTTCTGATAGAAGGGCAAATACTGTTGAACAATGGACCAGTCCAAAACTTACCTCCTCAAAACAAGATACAAAGGGCGTGTGAAATTTCATAAAGCAAATAGGAAACTGACGACGTGTGCTGGCACACTAGGAAGTTTATCCTTTGCTCTAGGAATTTAGCCTGTGTTCAATTCCACAATATACAAAGGGCGTGCAAAAATCCGTGAGCACCCACTGACATCTACTTCTGGCCCTTTGACCATCACTCGTCTCTGACGATATTTACGATAGGTGAATCTTCATCAAAAACGAACAAATTGCTTTATGTCATTTGAAACGTTAGCTTTATTCTACCACCGCTGAGTTTTTCTGGATAATATGTATTTTTTATCAAGGTGATAAAGAAAAGATATAACTACAATCTGGATTTCTATAAAGAAAAAAAACATCTCAATCTCAGAGATTTCTCCGAGACTAAGATGTCTGTCTTATAAATCATCATTCTTAAATCAAATGGCTTTCACATTTGTCGAACATTTCTTGTCCCAAGACTACCAATTCCTTGATAAGATCTGAGTAAGAGAGTCCCATATTTTCCCAAAGTAGTGGGTACATTGACCATTGAGTGAAACCTGGCATGGTGTTGAGCTCATTAAGGTAGATGGCTCCATCCTCTGTCAGGAAGAAATCACAGCGGGCAAGACCGCAACCCCCTAGAGCACGAAAGGCCTTGGCCGCGTAGGCACGCATTTGCGTCATGACTTCGACAGGCACGCGAGCTGGAATATCCATGGTAATCTTATTGTCAATGTACTTGGCTTGGTAATCATAGAAAGCCACGTCTTTGACCACTTCACCCGGATCAGTCGTTTTGACAGTCGTATTTCCAAGGATACCAACTTCGATTTCACGAGCAACTACACCTTGCTCAATCAAGATACGGCTATCATATTTGAGAGCAAGATCAATCGCTGAACGAAGCTCTGATTCATTTTCAGCTTTAGAAATCCCAACAGATGACCCCATGTTGGCTGGTTTGACAAAAACTGGAAAGGTCAATTTTTCAAGTGTCTCTGCTACTGCTGCTTCCAAATCTTCACCCTCGATGTAGACTGTGTAGGCAACCTGTGGTACTCCAGCAACTTCAAGAATACGCTTGGTCATAATCTTGTCCATAGCTACACTTGATGAAAGAACATTGGTCCCCACGTATGGCAACTTGAGGGTTTCAAGGAAACCTTGGATAGAACCATCCTCACCCATAGGACCATGAAGCACAGGGAAGACCACAGCATCTTCTTCATAGATATCGCTTGGTTTAATAACCTGACTAGCCTCAACTGTGTCATTAGTCATGAGCTTCTCATCATCACCTGGGGTTTCTATAAATTCTTGTGTTTTGATAAAATCACCAGACTGAGTGATAAAGTAGGTTTTAACCTCAAATGCGGTGTAATCTACTGCACGCATAACACTCTCAGCTGAGAGTACAGACACTTCACGTTCTGCTGAACGTCCACCATAGAGAAGGATAAGGGTTTGTTTAGACATAGGTACACCGTTTTCTTTTCTTGATTTTCTAGTCTCAGTTTAAAGAGAGAACAGTCTCCTTTTTGAGAACATAATTACCCTAATCATATCACAAAAGGAAGAGTTTTTCAAAAAGATTATGGACAGAAAAAACAGCCTAAGAGCTGTTTCATTCCTATCTTAAATTTCGTCACCAAGCTCGAACTTAGTGCCTTTTAGGGCAAGTTTGAGAGACCATTTCCAAGGTTTCCCTTCGATAGTGACTTGTTTGTTTTCGAGGTCAACTTGGACCTTGTCTACACCTTTGACAGCGGAGAGTCTTTCAGTAACGGTGTTAACACATCCTTGGCATTTCATTCCTGTGATTTTATAAGTTTTTGTCATTTTTCTTTCTTCCTTTTCTTTAATTAGTTTTCAATACACCTTAAGCGGCGGGAGTTGTAAGTAATTGACACTTAAATTTTGCAGCGCTTGAGACGCAGAGAATTAAAAACGACCGAAACAGAGCTAAAGCTCATGGCAAGTCCTGCTATCATTGGATCAAGAAGGGGACCTCCAAAGAGGTGGAGGACACCCATAGCCACTGGGATAGACAAAATATTGTAGATAAAGGCCCAAAAGAGGTTTTCTTTAATCGTTGTGATAGTCGCCTGACTAACTTTCAAAGCCTTGACCACATCCATGAGGTTGGGTTTCATAAGGACTATATCCGCACTTTCCATGGCAATTTCTGTCCCTGATCCCATGGCAATACCGATATCAGCAGTCGCAAGGGCTGGGGCATCATTGATACCATCACCAACCATGATGACTGATTTTCCTTCTACTTGGAGGTCGCTAATCACTCTAGATTTTTCTTGCGGAAGCACTTGACTGATGACACGTTTGATGCCAACCTTTTGAGCGATGGCTTGGGCTGTTTGGTCATTATCACCAGTCAACATGATGACTTCCTTGCCCATTTGATGAAGAGCCGCCACCATATCTGCACTATCTGCTTTAACCTGATCGGATACACCAAAGAGTCCGATTAAGTTGCCATCTTCAGCTAGGAATATAGGAGTTTCACCATCAGCTGTCAAGTTTTGGAAATCAGTTTGTGCTGAAGTCAAGTCGACTTTTTCCTCTTCCATAAGAGTTTGGTTCCCAGCTAGATAAGTCTTGCCTGCATAGCTGGCAGTAAGTCCTCGTCCAGTCAAACTTGAGAAATTGTCCATCTCTAACACGTCCAAGTTAGCATTTTCTGCTGCTAAAAGAATTGCTTGACCCAAGGGGTGTTCAGACTTGGCTTCCAATGATGCCAAAAGTTGTAAGGCTGCTCCACTATTGCCATAGGTATAGCTAGAAACCAACTGAGGTTTCCCTTGAGTAATGGTTCCTGTCTTGTCAAAAACGAGGACATCAGCCTTGTGAGCTAGCTCGAGCACATCCCCACGCTTGTAGAGAATACCGTGTTCAGCGCCGAGCCCTGTACCAACCATGATAGCTGTTGGTGTCGCAAGTCCCAATGCACATGGACAAGCAACGACCAAGACACTAACTGCTACAGTCATGGCAAAAGTAAAGGTTTGTCCCATGATAAAGTACCAAAAGAGGCCAGATACAAGGGCGATAGCCATGACAACAGGAACAAAGACTGCTGACACCTGATCGGCTATCTTGGCAATAGGTGCCTTGGTTTGTTGGGCATCTTCAACCAATTTAATGATTTGGGAAATCAAGGTGTCCTTACCAATCTTTTCAGCCTCATAAATCAAGCTACCTTGACCATTAATAGAACCTGCAAACACTGGTTTACCAACAGATTTTTCAATAGGGAGGGACTCACCTGTTAGCATGCTCTCATCAATCGCAGAGCTACCTGAAATCACCTGGCCATCCACGGCTATCTTTTCCCCAGGTTTGACCACGATATGGTCACCAAGAACAACCTTATCCACAGGAAGCTTAACTTCCTTACCATCCCGAAGGACGGTTGCTTCCTTGGCTGACAAGTGCATGAGTTTCTTGATAGCATCTGAAGTCCGACCTTTAGAGAGGGTTTCAAAATACTTACCTAGAGTAATCAGAGTCAAGATAACAGCTACCGACTCATAGTAAAGTTGGTGGGTGTGATGGACATACCCCAAAGAAATGAGATAAGTACCATAGAGACTATAAAGAAAAGCTGCCGATGTTGCCAAGGCTACCAAGGCATCCATGTTTGGGTGACCCTTGGCCAAGGTACGAAAACCATTACTATAGAAGGAACGACCCAACCACATAACGGGCACTGTCAAAATCAAAAGCACCAAGGCATAGGTCAAAGCTGCATGGTGGGGAGACAAGAAGTTTGACACAGGCAGACCAACCATTGGCCCCATAGCCAAATAAAAGAGAGGAATAGTGAAGACTGATGACCAAATGAGGCGCTCACGCACCTTGTGAATCTTGTCTTTTTCACGTTCTTCTTGGCTTCTGGCTGTATCTGGATTGTAGACTTGAGCTTCATAACCAGCGTCAGCCACAGCTTTTTCAATAGCTTCTGGACTAACCTTGTTCTCAGAGTAATCCACAGACATTTTTTCCGTGGTCAGATTAACCACAGCCTTGTCCACACCATCCAACTTATTCACAGCATTTTCAACATTGGCCACACAGGACGCACAAGTCATCCCATTAACCACAAAAGTTTCTTTTGCCATTTTCTAATTCACCTCCATATGATGCCCACAAGCGCATTGGCCAGGCACACAGTTACAAACCACCTGATCCACAGGTGCTTTTGCTAAAAGCAAGGCCTGCAACTTATCCACATCAGCTTGCGTCATTGGTGTCTTTGCGATGAGTTGACCCAATAAATCGCTATGTTTGGTCAAACAAATCTTGTCAAAAACAGCCTCTAAAGTCAGAAAATTCGCTTCATCTTCACCTAGGCTAGCTTGATAGATAAACCCGCGTCCTTGACGCTGACTAGTTAGGTAACCTTTATCCGCCAAACGTCCAATCAAGGTCTTAACTGTCGAAGCCGACCAGTCTAGCTTCTTAGCTAGAATCTCTATAATCTCTGAAGAAGTCGCTTGCCCCTTAGCCCAGAGCACTCGCATGACTTCCCATTCTGCAGATGAAATTGCCAGCATAATAGTTCCTTTCTGAATGCTATTATTTGTTTACATTTGTAGATTTATTTTAACGCTATCATAGAAAGGTGTCAAGAATTTTATCTACATTTGTAGATTTATTTTCGATGAAAAATACTCCCCATTTCTGGAGAGTATCATCTTCTATTTTTCAAAATGTGAACCGAATGTAACAAATTCAGCGACTTCTTCTTCCTTACCGTCGTGCAGGTCACGGACAATTTTTGATCCCACGATAACACCGTCTGACACAGCATTAAAGCGTTTAATGTCTTCCTCTGTTGATACACCAAAACCTGTGAGAACTGGAATGTCTGCATAGGCAGTCAAGTTAGATAAGTGTTTATCAAGGTCATCACTGTAATTACCAGTCTTACCAGTAACACCATTGATGGCAACGGCGTAGATAAAGCCTTCTGCACCATCAATCAACTGTTTCTGACGATCAATGCCTGTAGTCAAGCTGACCAAAGGCACGAGAGCAATATCACTGTCTTTCAAATAAGGAGTGATAAAGTCAGCATGTTCATTTGGCAAATCAGGAATGATGAGCCCCTTGATAGAAGTCTCTGCTAAATCTTTGACAAAGGTTTTAATACCATACTGATAAACTGGGTTGATGTAGGTCATGATAACCAAAGGAACCTGTGTCTTTTTTTCTTGAAGCTTCTTGATGATAGCTGTCAAAGTCACGTCTTTAGCCAAACTACGTTGTCCTGCTAGTTCAATAATGGTACCATCAGCCACTGGGTCAGACCATGGAATACCCACCTCGATAGCTGAAACACCGCTTTTTTCTAAGAGAGTAATAGTCTCAAAGAGGCCGTCCAGACCTTTAGCGTGGTCACCAGCCATGATATAGGGTACGAAAATACCGCGTTTACTGTCTTTGATAGCTTGTAGGTGTTTTGTTAGTGTTTTTGTCATGGTTTATTTCCCTTCTGCTTCAGCTTCAAAACGTTCTTTAACCTGCATAACGTCCTTGTCCCCACGACCTGAGAGGCAGACGATGAGGCTTTGATCTGGCGACATCTTAGCTGCCACTTTTTGTGCAAGCGCAATGGCATGGCTAGACTCAAGAGCTGGGATAATACCTTCCAAACGTGACAGCAGTTTGAACCCTTCTAGCGCTTCTTCATCTGTGATAGAGTCGTAAGTCGCACGTCCTATTTCGTTGAAATAACAGTGCTCAGGACCAACCCCTGGGTAGTCCAGACCAGCTGAGATAGAGAAAGCTTCCATTATTTGACCATGAGCATCTTGGAGGACATCCATAAGCGCTCCATGAAGGATACCTGGGCGACCTTTGGCAAAGGTTGCGGCGTGTTTTTCAGTATCAAGTCCCAAACCAGAAGCCTCAGCACCATACATAGCTACTAATTTATCATTGACAAATGGGTAGAACATGCCGATAGCATTTGAACCACCACCGATACAAGCCATTACAGCATCAGGCAGTTTCCCGCCAGAAATCTCTGCATATTGGCGTTTGGCTTCACGACCGATAACAGATTGGAAATCACGAACAATTTCTGGGAATGGTGCTGGACCAAGGGCAGATCCCATGATGTAATGAGTATCCTCGATACCTGCAACCCAAGCACGAAGAGCAGCATTTACAGCGTCCTTAAGCACGCGTGAGCCATCGGTAACACTGAAAACTTTGGCACCAAGCAACTCCATACGGAAAACGTTAAGCGCCTGACGTTTCACATCTTCCTCACCCATATAGATGGTACAGTCCATGTCGAAAAGAGCAGCGGCTGTCGCTGTTGCGACACCGTGTTGACCTGCACCAGTTTCGGCGATGATTTTCTTCTTACCCATACGTTTAGCAAGCAAGACTTGACCGAGGGCATTGTTAATCTTGTGGGCCCCAGTGTGGTTAAGGTCTTCACGTTTAAGGTAAATTTGCGCTCCACCGATATGATCTGTCAAACGTTTGGCGTAGTAAAGAGGTGTTTCACGGCCCACATAGTTTTTAAGGAGGTCATCCAATTCCGCTTGGAAACTTGGATCTTCTTTGGCTTCACGATAGGCCTTATCCAATTCAATAACGGCTGTCATCAGCGTTTCGGGAACGAACTGACCGCCGAATTTTCCGTAAAATCCTTTTGCATCAGGTTGTTGATATGTCATGCTTTCACTCTTTCTATAAATGCTCTAATCTTGTTTAAATCCTTGTAACCATCTGTCTCTACACCTGAGGACACATCCAAGGCATAGGGATGGAAGGTTTCCTTGGCCTCTGCCACATTGTCCACAGCCAAACCACCAGCGATAAAGTAGTCCTGCTCAATCTGCTTGTCAGCCAAGAGTTGCCAGTCAAAGGTCTGACCACTACCGGCAATAGGAGCATCAAAAAGAAGATAACCCGCCTGACTCTTGACTTGAGAATCACCATCCGAAATCTGAATAGCTCGAATAACTGGTACTGATATCTTTGAAATCAGATCTTCATCAAAAGTTCCATGAATCTGAACGATATCTAAGGGAACCTGACTAATCGCTTCTTCCAGTTCCTTAAAACTTGGTGAAACAAAGACACCAACGATTTTTGTCTGGCCTGTCACCCCTTTAGCCAACTCGTGAGCTTGTTCAAGACTCACTTGACGCTTGCTTTTGGCGAACACAAAACCAACATAGTCAGCACCTGCTTTAACTGCAGTGGCTACTGCTTCTGGTGTCGACAGTCCACAAATTTTAACCTTTGTCAATTTGCAACTCCTTGACCTTTTTAGCTACATTGTCAGCCGTCATAAGGGCAGTTCCTACCAGAATCCCATTAAAATACGGGGCAACTAGGGCAGCATCCTGACCTGTAAAAATAGCCGACTCAGAAATATAAACAGGTTTATCCTTGAAATGCGTCGATAACTCAAGACTGGTATTGATATCTGTCTCAAATGTCACCAAATTACGGTTGTTTACTCCGATAATTTCAGCACCAATACGGTGAGCCACTTCCAATTCTGGCAGATTATGCGTTTCAACCAAGACTTCCAAGCCAAGGCTAGTCGCAAAATCATAGAGCTCCTTAAGACGAGCTTCTGGCAAGGCCGCTACAATCAAGAGAATGACTGTCGCACCCACATTACGGCTACGCACAATCTGTTTCTCATCAATAATGAAGTCCTTAGCCAAGGTTGGAATCGCTACCTGTGTCGAAATTTCTTTCAAATAGGAAATATCACCTTTGAAGAAGACTTCGTCAGTCAAAACAGAAATCATGGCTGCCCCATTTTCCTCATAGGTCTTGGCCTGAGCTACAATATCCACATCTAGGTTAATATCACCCATACTTGGACTGGCTTTCTTCACTTCAGAAATAATTTGCAACTTGTTTTGATTTGACTTGAGAAAATCATAAAGGCGATAGGTCTGACGCAAGGGCTGTAAGTCTTCCATGACCAACTGGGCCACTTCTTTTTCTTTTTGTTCTAGGATTGTTGGAAGAAAAGCTTTACTCATACTTGTACCTCTTGGAGTTTGCGAAGTTTCTCTAGGGCTGATCCGTCCGCAATTAATTGACGAGCAAGCTCAACACCTTCTTTAATGGTCCCAGCCTTACCATTGGCAAAGAAACCAAGACCTACATTAAGCACTGTTGTTTCAAGATAAGGACTAGCTTCATTTCTCAAGACACTAAGGAGAATCTCTGCATTTTCCTTGGCATCATCACCTGTGATATCAGACAACTCAACCTTTTCCATACCCAGATCTTCATAAGTAAAGGTGTGCTGGCTGATGTGACCATCTTCCAAAAGGGTGTAGGTGTTAGTACCATAGAGAGCAGCTTCGTCCATATTGCCAGGACCTGTGATAATAACCGCACGTTTTCTTCCCAACTGTTGAATAGCATTAGCAACAATCTCTTGCAGCTCCACACGATAGAGCCCCATGAGTTGCGTCTCAAGGTCAAGCGGATTAGCCAGTGGCCCAACCAAGTTCATAATCGTTGGAATCCCAAGAGCTTGGCGAGCTGGACCGATAAAACGCATGGCTGGGTGCATGGTTTGTGCAAAGATAAAGGCCAAACCAACCTCGTCAAGTGCTTTAGATAGGATTTCTGGTGATGCCGCAACGTTGATTCCAAGGACTTCAAGGACATCTGCCGAACCAGATTTAGAGGAAATCGAACGGTTACCAGCCTTAGCCATACGAATACCACCTGCTGCTAGGACAAAGCAAGCCGTTGTTGAAATGTTAAAGCTATAAGATTGGTCTCCACCAGTACCACAGTTACACATAGCATCTGTGAAGGTCTCAGGCAAGACCGTCGCATGTGATTTGAGGGCACGCACGATACCTGTGATTTCATCTGATGTTTCTCCCTTAATTTTAAGCCCCATAAGGAAAGAAGCGATTTGGCTTTCTGAGACTTCATTTTTGAGAATGCGGTCAAAGACTGCTTGGACTTGGTCTTGAGACAAGTCTTGTCGGTTTGAGATTTGTAGAAATATTTCTTTCATATCTGTTTTCCTTCTAAAGATGGTTCAATATTTTCCGATGCACGAGGAGATGTTTTGAGCCTAGATTTATCTAGTCAAAAGACTAACCAACTAGCCTGCAACAATTTTCACAAAATTTTCAACCATCTTGAGACCATCTGGACTTCCGATGCTCTCTGGGTGATATTGCAAACCATAAATTGGTAGCTCCTTATGTTGAATGGCCATGATTTCTTGATCATCTGTTGTGATGGCTGTCACATCAAAGCCCTCTGGCATTTGGTCAACAACGATGGAATGGTAACGCATAATTGGGACATCATTGTCAATGTCCTTGAAAATTGGCGATGGCGTTTCAAAAGTAATATTGCTTTGTTTGCCATGCATGACATTCTTAGCCAAGCCAAGTTTACCACCAAAAGTTTCCGCAATAGCCTGGTGCCCCAAGCAAATTCCCATCATCGGTTTTTTACCAGCGAAATCCTTAATCAAGACTTCCATTTTACCCGCATCAGCTGGCCAACCTGGACCCGGTGAAAAGACTAGCCCGTCAGCTTTTTCCGCCTCTTCATAGAGCTTCTCATCATCGTTACGTAAGACTTTCACCTCTGTAAATGTCCCTAGGTATTGTGCCAAATTATAGGTAAAAGAATCATAGTTATCAACTAATAAAATCATTGGGCATCTCCTATTCTTGTCATAGCTTTCGCCTTGTTAATCGTTTCGTAAAATTCATTTTCAGGAACACTGTCATAGACAACACCTGCACCTGCCTGAACATAGGCTTTTTGATTTTTAAGAATCATGGTACGGATAGCAATAGCGAAGTCCATATCTCCTGTAGCAGACAAATAACCGATAGCTCCCGCGTAAATACCACGTTTTTCCTGCTCAAGCTCATAGATACGACGCATGGCACGAATCTTAGGCGCCCCGGACACAGTTCCAGCTGGTAGGGTTGACTTTAGAGCATCAAGGGACGTCAACTCCGGTAAGAGTTGCCCCTTCACCACACTAGTAAGGTGCATGACATATCGGAAATATTCAACCTCCATATACTTGGTCACCTTAACCGTACCATTTTTGGCAATCTTACCGATATCATTACGTCCTAAGTCAACCAGCATACGGTGTTCCGCAGTTTCTTTGATATTTTGTGAGAGTTCATCCGCTAGAGCAGCGTCCTCAGCCTCATTGGCACCACGAGGACGAGTTCCAGCAATCGGATTGGTTACAACCTCTCCATTTTTTACTGAAACCAAGCTCTCGGGGCTAGCACCAATCACCTGATAATCTCCAAAATCATAGAAATAAAGGTAATTTGATGGATTGGTCACGCGCAAATTACGGTAGTAATCCAAAGGATCTCCCTCAAATTCCGCTGAAAAGCGTTGGCTAAGCACATATTGGAATATATCCCCCTCACGAATGAGTTTCTTAGCCTTAGCCACCATATCCATGAAGACCTCTTTTTCGATATGATTTGAAAATTGCAAGGCCTGCAAAGCTTGAGGTGTAAACTCGTTTGGTGCCTGAATCTGGAGGCTCGTTATCACCTGTCCCAGAGCTTGACGCACCGCATCATTATCACGACCAGAGTAGATATTATCCTCAACCACATAAACCTTTTCCTTCTTGTGATCAAAAATCAAATAAGACTCATAGATGAAGAAATGCATATCAGGTGTCCCAATCGTATCTTCAGGAATCTCCCCGATATTTTCATAGAGACCGATCATATCATAACCTGCAAATCCGATGGCTCCACCTGCGAAAGGAAGGTCAGACTTAATGCCTTTGACGGTTACTCGGTCCAAGTATTCGAACGGATCCTGATCAATCGCCTTACCATTTTCATAAAGAACACCATCCTTGAAGGTTACTTCAAAGACCGGATTGTAGGCAACAATAGAAAAGCGTGCATTTTCCTTCTCACGAGGAATAGATTCAAGGATAACCTTGTGTTCCCCTTGAACACGCATATAAGCTAAGATAGGTGTTAAGGTATCGGCTGGTAAAATTTTTCTCATAATATTTCCTTTCAAACTGTATAATCGAGAGTAATAAAACTGATACAAGACACCTTTATGGAATGTATGGGCACCATTAGTATTCTTTGTTCACTTTCTCTTCTAAGGTAATAAAAGCTTTGATCATACTTCTCCAAACACCTTCAGCCACATCTGGCGATAAGCCAAGCTCTAATGCTTGCTTACGACGGTTAGCTATCACTTGGGCAACACGATTACTAGCCTGGACAAGCATCCTTGTTTCCCTTGAGCTTAAGCCGTCTTGCCTTTTCCACAAGTCTTTGACGTTGGGCCAGTAGTCGAATTAACTCTCTGTCAATATCATCAATCTCAATTCGAATATTGCTTAATGCATCCATAAATACCCAACCTTTCATTAAATAATGAAATACTACTTCTTTTAGGTAAATAGACCTTTAAAAATAAAAGTAAACAAAAAACCTCACAGAGAAAAACTCTGTGAGGGCATTAAATCTAGTTTAACGCGGTACCACCTCAGTTAATGGTCTCAAAAAACCATCATCTCTATCTCCTCTAACAAGGAGTTGCACGGTAAGGGGTGCCAACCGAGAAGAATATGTATTACCTTCTCATTATCATCCAATCAGCCCAATGTTCGCTTATCTCGATTACCTACTCACAATCACCGCAGGCTCCCTGAAAATCTAAGATCAGTTACTTTCTGATTTATTCACTATTGTACTCCTTTTTAAAAAGATGTCAATAATTTTCTGTTAATTTCGACAATTCTTCTCCTACAAAATTCGTTTTTAGCTAATCCAGATAGTGAGATAGCCTTGTCCCTAAGCTATACAAAATAAAGAAAATCCCCAAAGGGACTTTCTTTATTTGATAAACAACGGCAGGGTGACAATCCTGCATCTCTTTCAGACCCGAAGGTGCGGCAGCTGCCTCTTCCGCCCTCGTCGTTATTCCTTACCCATATTATATCACATAATCTGACCGCTACCAAAACATTACCATCAATACGTTTGATGTATTTCAAGGACAGGCCATTAGGATGGCAACCGATATATTCCGGATGAGCAATAATCTCTGGAATACGTTCATAGATGGCATCAAAATCACTGAATTCCTAGCGATGTTTTTCCATATGCTTCTTACGTTGTGCAGACAGCGTGATGTCTTCACCAGGCTTGTAGTCTAAATCAAAAGCTTTAATGACTTTTGACGTCAAGTGCCCTACTATTTTCATGCCTTTATTGTACCATACCTAATGCCCATCAAGGATTTTCCTATTATTTAGCTATCAAAAAACTCAAGTCTGTTAGCAAGTTTAAGTTTTGCTTTATGTTTTTTGGAAAGCACCTTGTTTATAGCTAATCCAGAAGAAAAGCGGTGTACAGATAGCCATTGCGACCAGATAGATTGGTAATGTGTAGCTATTAAGTGTTGAGATTGCAATCACATCTCGAAGATAGTAGGAACTGATTAAGAAGCCAAAGACTGAGTAGATAATCAAGGCCACACGCCCCTTATTCAAGGGGATACAAGCACGAATAACGGCAAGAACACCCATTGATCCCATCATATAATAAGAAAGCGTCAGCATGTCTGTACTACTCATACCAAGATAGATCTGAGACAGATGGAAAATAAGAACACTGATAGCCAGCATCAAGGCATTAGGAATAGCCAACTGGAGCGAACGTCTGAGGAAATGTTTCTCAACAGGACGAATATTACGTTCGAAGGTCAAAACAAATGGTGGAAGACCCTCGATAAACTGACCTGCCAAGGTCATCTGAACCTGAATGAATGGAAAGACCAAGAGGTACTCCGCCTTTCCAAAAACAATACTGCCAATACAGATAAGCCCCAAAAGGAAGGAATAAACAGTTTTAATGAGGAAAATAGGTGCAATGTGGGCAATATTATTAACTACACGGCGTCCCTCAAATAGAATTTCAGGAATGTCCTTAAACTCAGAATCCATTAGCACCAAGTTAGCAATCTGGCGTGTAGCAGGATCTCCCTCTGCCATAACAATCGAACAATCCGCCTCACGCAGTGCCAAGATATCGTTGACACCGTCACCAGTCATAGCCGTGGTATGCCCATTGGCATTAAGGGTTTGGATTAATAACTTTTTCTGATGCGGAGATACACGACCAAAAATCGCAGTATCCTCAGCCAAAGCCTCCAACTCCTCATCGCTGACCTTAGAACAGTCAATATAACTTTGATAATCGGCAAAACCAGCTTGATGAGCAATATGAGAAACCGTCACTGGATTGTCACCAGAAATAATCTTAAGTGTCACATCTTCTGAACGCAGGTATTCCAGAGTTTCTGGAGCATCCTCACGAATAGGATCGGCAATTTCAAGCAAGGTCAAAGCCTCGATATCATTCGGCAAAATCATGGTCTCTGTAGCAATACCTGACTGACTCCAAGCCAAAATCAAAACACGAGACCCTCGCGCCTGAGCCTTATCGACTGCTTTAGGATTCTCCTTAAGAAGCGTCTCAGGTGCTCCCAAAAAGAGAGTTCCAAGCCCATTGATGCTCACAGCACCCCATTTACGATTGCTTGAAAATGGAATAACATTACCTACCTGATAATGATGTTCCAGACCCTCATAAGCATTTCGAATAGCCCGAGCTGTTGCGTTTTTATCCTTGCTATGTTGCATATAAGCCGCAAGCAAACGCTCCAACTCCTCTTTCGTAAAACGCTCTGACAGTAGCTCCAGACCTTTAACAGTCATCTTTCCTTGTGTAATCGTCCCTGTCTTATCTAAACAAAGCACATCTACACGGGCCAAGGTTTCAACAGAGTACATTTCTTGCACAAGGATGTGTTTCATCCCAAGCTTAATGACAGCCGTCAAAAGTGATGTAATAGTCAAAAGGGTAATTCCCTTAGGCAACATTCCCAGAAGGGCTGTTGAACTGGTAACGACCGACTCTTGAAGAGAAAGCTGCTTAATCATGTAAGCCTCGAAAAAGAGTGCAAGCCCAAATGGTATAACAATCTTTCCCGTAAACTTAGCAATCTTGTCCATGTTATAAAGGATACAGGACACGATTGGCTTATGAGTCTTGGCCTCTAACATAAGCTTGTTGGCGTAATTGTCCTCGGCTACGTTAATGACCTTAGCATAGACCTGACCACTCACAAGATAAGAACCCGAGAGCAACTCCTTTCCAACTTTCTTTAGAATCTGATCACTCTCACCAGTCAGCATAGCCTCGTTAAGCTCAGCCATTCCATCAACAACCACTGCATCACTGGGAACCTGCTCACCCGCAGACAAGAGCATGACATCATCTAAGACAATATCCTTAGGATCGATGGAAACAAGCTGTCCATCACGCACCACACGAATCTGATCCTTATTCATGAGATTGAGCTTATCAATCATGCGACGGGCACGCAACTCCGTCATCATCCCCGTAAAGGCATTAAGCACAATAATCCCGAAGAAAAATAGATTGGACCAAGCCTGAACAGCAATCAAGGCCACAAAGATTGCAAAATTAAGCATATTAAAGGAGTTGAAGACATTACGCCTAAAAATATCCCAATTGCTGGAGCCAGCTTTTGCTTTAAAATAATTTGTTTTACCGGCATCTATCCGCTGCTTGACCTCCACCTGAGTCAAGCCTTGTAACTGTTTTTTCACAACTTTCATAGTAGCATAAAAACAAGGTGTTTTCAAAGGTTAGCCGTCATGAATACCAAGGAAATAAACCTATTATCCCTCATGCTTTTTTCACTCTGCCATCCAGGCCAATAAACCCAACAAAAATATTCTGTAGGATTATATTCTCTAATTAAACCTACTTCGGTAAAGTAGATTAAACAACTATTGAAGATTGATAAAAGGTTTTTTTGAACCTTCATGATTGAGGAAAAATCTTGCTTAATCTCTCGTTTAATGTGTGATTCATTAACTTGAATATTTTTGCTTCTTCTGACAAATAACTGACGTCCTCAAATCTAAACGTACTGTTAAAACCGATAGTCATATTATCCTTATCGTATAAAAAGCTTCCTAAGGATTTTGTTAGAAAAGATTTACTTTTAGTATTTATAATATCGTTTGTTCCATCATCATATATAATATTGTCGATTTTAGGAGTATAAATCCACCCCACATTCTTTACCAACATAACTAAATCCGTTTCTGTCCCCTCCTTATGAGGGATATGCTGAGCATAATAAACAGAGTTAAATTTTAAATTACAATAAGTATAGAGACTCATACACAAGACTATAAGCAGTCCGACATCCCTAAAATATTTCTTTTTTGCATTGTCATCTTCTCTCTCCTTTTCTATCTCCAATTACATGTTGACTAGGTTAACAATTAAGCATTGTACACTATTCATAACAAGTCTTAAAACTTCAAGGATTTGTGGATTCTGTAATTGCTTCTACAGCTTTTTTAACAAAGCCTCGTGATACCATCGTTGTAAACAAACTTAACTCTCTTATAATTACGGATTCTCTTTGACCCTCTCTCACTTTGTCATTCAAACTAAACATGGTATAATAGTTGAGGTATCGACTGTCTCTTCTATTAGGAAAAATAAGGCATCAAAAAGTAACAAGAAGGGGCTAAACCCTTGATATGAAAGGAATCTAGAAATTATTATGATGAACATGCAAAACATGATGAAGCAAGCACAAAAGCTTCAGAAACAAATGGAAAAAAGTCAAGCTGAATTGGCTGCTACAACTTTCACTGGAAAATCAGCCCAAGACTTGGTCGTTGCTGAATTAACTGGTGACAAAAAAGTGGTTAACATCACTTTTGCTGATGCTGTTGTGGATCCTGATGATGTGGAAACACTTCAAGATATGACTGTTCAAGCCCTTAACGATGCTCTTGGACAAATCGACGAAGCTACTAAAAAATCAATGGGTGCCTTTGCAGGCAAATTGCCATTCTAAACAATAAAAAGGAATCTCACGATTCCTTTTTCTATATACTCATTTAGCAACTCAGCCATAATATACAACAAGAGAGACACTGCACCCCAATAATGGGACAAGAGAAAAACTCTAATGCGACCAGTTTTCTTATACTCTTCAACTAGCTTGATAAAACTTACTTTGTCGATTCTCTTACCAAGCTCTGATACTTTTTTAGTAAATCTACCTGCAAACGTAACTGTTCAACTTCAGATAACTGCTTCATCCCTTTACCATAAGTATATTAGTTCCCCACGGATTGGTGGAAACGGTATAATTCATCATTCTGATACCATCGCCACCAGGTCTTCACCTGACTAGCATTTTTGACACCGAGGGCATCCATGATAACTTTATTTGACTTACCTACTTTCTTCATTTCGATACAGGCTAGCTTAGTTTCTACTGAATATGCTTTTTTGACCATAACAAAACACTCCTGTTTCTAGTTTATCAGAATTCAACAGGAGTGTTTTCTTGTGTCTCATTTTATGGATGCGGTGCCAGTCCAAGCGTTTTTATGTTCGAAAACTCATTTTGTTTGACTTTTAGCCAACTCCATGCAGTAGGACTTCACATGACAATGAGGACAGGTCAGTTTACGAGTCCTTGGTGTATGACTTGCAAGAGCAAACTCTTTAAAACTAGGATCAAAGATCTTATGACAGTTAGGACAGAGGTATTCAAACTGCTTTCTATAATGAAGTACCAGTAGGTTCACTAATATAACAAAAGCAGGGCAGACGATAAACAAACCTCTAGGATCCTTAAAATAATAAATGACTATCAGTAGGGCTATGATATAAAGAAGACTCGCTAGAATGATGCTCCCATACATTCTCAACTGCAAATTTCGCCATGATTTTTGATTTTCCATAAGACGTAAAATGTCTGACAAATCTTCTAGTGAAAGTTGACGCCACTTAGCAGTTGCTTTTTGCAAGTGACGGGCACGTTTTAGTTTGACCTCTATTTCCTTCGAAGACTTTTCCAAACTCTCGATTTGGTCTGTCAACAAAAGCTCTAAAACCTGTTCCCTATTCTCCTCTTGCAAGAGTTTCTTGATTTGTTTGATTGAGAAGTCCAAATCTCTTAAGAAACAAATGACTTGCAGGCGTTCCAAGTCTGATTCGTGATAGATTCTCCGACCACCTTCTGTGACTTCAGACGGCGTCAAGATACCTCGTTGATCATAGTACTGGACAGTCCTAACAGACACTTCTGCTGCCTTAGCCAACTCTCCTGTTGAAAACGTCGACATCTCAGTCACCTCCTTTTAAGATTTTCTATCAAAAGAGGACCTTTGCCACCCTTGATACCTAGATTCTACCTTATAACGTAAGGGAATATGCAAGACATAACCCTAGAGGATTTTCTTTTCTTAAAGAAAAAGTTAGCCATCGCTCTTTACAGCCTTTACAGCTCCTGTAAAGATCTAGTCGAAGAGGCCACCTAAATCTAGGGCAGCAAAAGGATTGTTACTGACTTCTTCCTGTTGCTCCAAAAGCTCGGCATTCTCATCTAATTCGAGAAACTTCTCGTAAATTTGAGCGGTCATCCGAGCATCCTCCAAACTGTTATGACCATGTCCCTTAATTCCAAAGAAATCTGCCACACTAGTCAACTTAAGATTAACAATACCATTCAAATCAGAAGCACGACGGTCAAAAGTCTCGTTAAAAACATCTAAAGCATATTGCTCTTCCAAGTTTAAACCATTTTCAGCTAGAATAGGCAAATCTGATTTAAGTGCATTATAACCGATAAGTGGTGTATTACCAATAAATGCCTTAAACTCTGCCAAAACCGACTCTAACTTTGGAGCCTTGGCAATCTTATCTGCTGTAATCCCCGTTAAACCATTGATAAAGGACTGCAAAGGAACATTCGAATAGACAAAAGAATCAAACTGGTCCACTTCCTTGTGCTGTCCCATTTTAACCGCCGACACTTGGATGATATGGCTAACGCCATCCACCGTATTAAACTCCAAATCAAAGGCAATATATGTTTCTAAATTTTCCATCTTAATCTCCTACAATAGTTAAAGCTGAGACCGAGTCTCAGCTTCTTTTTTATTTTCCAAATAGACGTCCAAAGAAACCTTTTTTAGCAGTTTCCTCTTGTTTAACCTGGATTTCTTCCACTTGAGCCTTGGCTTCGTCAATCTCTACCTTAGCTTCCTCAAGCTCCAATTTAAGCTCTTCTTTGTCCTTCATAGCAGTCAAGGTCAATTGCTGCTGCTGATCAATTTGCTTGTCTTTTTCAGCAATTTGCACGTCTTTGACACGCAATTGATTATCCATGTTTGACAACTGCTCATCCTTGGCCTTCAACTGAGCATAGAGACGAGCAATCTCAGAGTTTTTCTCGTCTACAAGAATCTCTAACAACTCACGTTGTTTTGTTTCTTCATCAATTGGCTCATCTTCAAATATGGTTTTCTTGTAGATTTCCTCCAACTTAATCAAGCCACTACGCTTAACGACAGTAACTCCTTTAGCATTTTTTTCAATATCTTCTTCTGGAAGTTGTTTGACACGATTATTGACTGCTTGACGACTAACGCCAAGGATTTCAGCAATCTCGCTGACGGTCATTTCAATACTCATAATAGCCTCGTTTCCTCTTGAAATTTCTTACTATGAGAATATCACAATCACACCTGTCTTGTCAATTTGACAAGTCATTCAGGACATTTAAAGAATCACTTACGAATCTATTTTTCCTTTCATTTTTCAAACAGTTTAGATAGGAAGGCAGGCTTTTGATAAACTATTTTTGGGTATAAATATGTTATAGAAGGAAAATCTTTGGCTTAACTGATTGGTACTTCCATAGTAAATGTGGTTGATACCGGATCTGCCTATTCAGGAATGTTGGGACAATTCTGAAGGGTTTGGGATTTTCATTCTTGCTCCAATTATTGACAGTGTTCACGTAACTCTCGTTACAAAACTGCCTATTATTGAGGCACATTAGCTTCAACGGTCTTACCGTTGAAGTTTTTTTGTTGCCAATCCAAAGCGCACTATAGCCTCATATTACCAAACCGGATTGAAAAAAGTCCTACATTATGCCATAATAAACAATAAACAAAAGCAAAATAGAAAGAACGAGTCCTATGAAAAACTTCCGTAATGATATCAAAATCAATGATTTGGCTCAGCCCTTCTTAGAGCAAATTATTGAACAAATGACTACTGTATTCGACCCTGAAATTGAGCTAGATATCTACAATCTTGGTTTGATTTATGAAATCAACATCGATGAAAATGGTCACTGCTACTTCCTTATGACCTTTACCGATACTGGCTGTGGCTGTGAAGAGACCATGCCATATGAAATCGCTGAAAAACTAAAAGCAATTGATGGCATTAATTCTGTCAAAGTAGAAACCACTTACTCACCAGTCTGGAAGATGACCCGTATTAGTCGTTATGGCCGTATTGCCCTAGGTATCTCACCTCGGGGCGGAAAATAAAACCAAAACCGATTGGAAATGTCCAATCGGTTTTTTATTAAGGAAACAGTGGATAGACATTACTAACTCACACAACACCCTAAAACTTAGAATCATAAAAATCACATCGCACAAATATACGATGTGATTTTGTTTTACAGCATGTGATTAAGCTTTACCTGATTTATCCATATTCCAGAAGTCAGTAACCGCACCACGTGATGCTGATGAAACGATGTGAGCATACTTACCGAGGACACCACGGCTATAAAGTGGTGGTAACTCAGTTTCTGCTTTACGTTTCGCCAACTCTTCGTCTGGTACATGCATAGTGATTTCTTTGGTATCCTGGTCAACTGTAACCATATCACCTGTACGGAGGTAGGCAATCGGTCCACCAACTTGAGCTTCAGGAGCAATATGACCTACAACAAGTCCGTAAGTACCACCTGAGAAACGTCCATCAGTCAAGAGGGCAACCTTGTCTCCTTGTCCTTTACCAACAATCATTGATGACAATGACAACATTTCTGGCATACCAGGACCACCCTTAGGACCTACAAAACGTACAACAACTACATCACCGTCAACGATTTCGTCAGAAAGAACTGCCTCGATCGCATCTTCTTCTGAGTCAAATACTTTAGCAGGACCAGTAATGTTACGCACTTTAACACCTGATACTTTGGCAACAGCACCTTCTGGGGCCAAGTTACCTTTCAAGATAATCAAGGGACCATCTGCACGTTTAGGATTTTCAAGTGGCATGATAACTTTTTGACCTGGTGTCAAATCATCGAAAGCTTCCAAATTTTCTGCAACAGTCTTACCAGTACACGTGATACGATCACCGTGAAGAAAACCATTCTTAAGAAGATATTTCATAACGGCTGGCACACCACCAACATTGTAAAGGTCTTGGAAGACATATTGACCTGAAGGCTTCAAGTCAGCCAAGTGAGGCACGCGCTCTTGGAAATCGTTGAAGTCTTCAAGCGTCAAATCAACGTTAGCCGCATGAGCGATAGCAAGCAAGTGAAGAGTGGCATTTGTTGAACCGCCAAGCGCCATTGTAACTGTGATGGCATCTTCAAAGGCTTCACGTGTCAAAATATCTGATGGTTTAAGTCCCATTTCTAGCATTTTCACAACTGCACGACCTGCTTCTTCGATATCAGCCTTCTTATCAGCTGATTCTGCAGGGTGAGATGATGATCCTGGAAGGCTCATCCCCATAACCTCAATTGCTGTTGCCATTGTGTTAGCAGTATACATACCACCACAACCACCAGGGCCAGGGCAGGCATTACATTCAAGATTTTTAACCTCTTCGGCAGTCATATCTCCGTGGTTCCATTTACCGATACCTTCGAAAACAGAAACCAAGTCGATATCCTTACCGTTAAGATTACCCGGTGCAATCGTACCACCGTAAGCAAAAATAGCTGGGATATCCATGTTGGCAATAGCAATCATTGAACCTGGCATATTCTTATCACAGCCACCAATAGCAACAAAGGCATCGACATTGTGACCACCCATAGCAGCTTCGATTGAGTCAGCAATAATATCACGAGATGGCAATGAGAAACGCATCCCTGGTGTCCCCATGGCAATACCATCTGCAACGGTAATTGTACCAAATTGAACTGGCCAAGCACCCGCATCTTTGACACCCTCTTTGGCAATTTGACCAAAACCGTGCAAGTGGATATTACATGGCGTGTTCTCAGCCCAAGTTGAGATAACCCCAACAATAGGCTTTTCAAAACTATCATCCGTCATCCCAGTCGCACGAAGCAGAGCACGGTTAGGTGATTTAACCATGCTATCGTAGACAGAAGAACGGTGTTTCATGTTATTTTCAGACATGATATTTTCCTCCATAGTTAGTAACAATTCTAATTTAAATTTGTACTCCTATTTTAACATAAATTGTCTAAAAAATCTGACCATTTACCAACTATTTTCTCTTTTCAAATTATGCTAAAATAAAACTATGAAATATTTTGATACTATCGTTATTGGTGGGGGACCTGCTGGCATGATGGCGACCATTGCCTCAGCCTTTTATGGCCAACAAACCCTTCTGATTGAAAAAAAATAAACGTCTCGGTAAGAAACTAGCTGGTACTGGTGGTGGACGTTGTAATGTCACTAACAATGGAACTCTGGACGATCTCTTAGCAGGTATTCCAGGTAATGGACGTTTCCTCTATAGCGTCTTTTCTCAATTTGATAATCACGATATTATTGCTTTTTTCGAGGACAATGGTGTCAAACTCAAGGTTGAGGACCACGGTCGTGTTTTCCCTAAGACAGATAAATCACGTACTATTATCCAAGCTCTGGAAAATAAAATCCAAGAACTAGGTGCTACTATTCTTACTAATACGGAAGTTATCTCTGTCAAAAAAGTCGATGAACAATTTCAAGTTAAGTCTGCAGACCAGATTTTTACTAGTGATAAACTCATCGTCACAACTGGGGGAAAATCTTATCCATCAACAGGTTCAACTGGTTTTGGTCACGATATCGCTCGACATTTCAAACTCCATGTTAC
Source organism: Streptococcus sp. FSL L8-0526 (assembly GCF_038007145.1). Lineage (NCBI taxonomy): Bacteria > Bacillati > Bacillota > Bacilli > Lactobacillales > Streptococcaceae > Streptococcus > Streptococcus sp. FSL L8-0526. The sequence goes on along the minus strand of NZ_JBBOWP010000001.1, from coordinate 737,321 downwards.
TGATCTTGAAGCTGCAGAAAGTCCACTCCTAACCGACTTTCCACATAAGGCTTTACAGGGAATTTCTCTTGACGATGTCACGCTATCTTATGGAAAACACAAGATTACTCATGACCTTCTTTTCACTCATTTTGGCCTATCTGGACCGGCTGCCCTACGTTTATCTAGCTTTGTTAAAGGCGGTGAAATAGCTCATCTCGATTTTCTTCCTAACCAATGCCAAGAAAATCTCAAGACCTACTTTGAGGAAAATCGCGAGAAATCTGTTAAAAATACTCTCAAAGGTCTAGTGCCTGAGCGTGTCGCTGAATTTCTAGCAGGAGATAAGGCGGATAGCAAAATTAAACAACTCCATCCCAAAGATTTGGAAAATCTTATCAGTCAACTAAAGGAGATGGAAATTCCAATTACGGGCAAAATGTCACTTGCCAAATCCTTTGTAACCAAAGGTGGCGTAGACCTCAAGGAAATTAATCCTAAAACCCTAGAAAGTAAAAAAGTCCCTCACCTACATTTTGCAGGAGAGGTCCTTGACATCAATGCCCACACCGGTGGCTTTAATATTACAAGCGCCCTCTGTACTGGTTGGGTAGCAGGAATTCAGAGCCCTTGGGACTAACGAAATTTTTCGAATAACTCTATCCAAAAAGTGTCCCTTCTATTCTGGAAGGGACACTTTGTCTATTTCTGAAAAGGAGAGGAGGGGATTCGAACCCCCGAGCCCCGTTAAGGACTACACGCTTTCCAAGCGTGCGCACTCGGCCTCTATGCGACCTCTCCATATCAAACGATTAACCCATTACTGACTAATCGTTCATTTTAATTAGAATTTTCAAGATTTAATCTTTAAACTGAGCCTCTACTCGGTAGATAACTTGACCTTTTTCTGAAAACTTTCGCTCGTACTCAGTCATAACGTTGCCCTCATAATCACTTGCATGAAGATCCAACCACACTTTGTTAAGAATCATTCCATACTGTGAGAAACTCGTCAAACTGTATTCGAAAAGTCCTCGATTGTCTGTTTTAAAGTGAATCTCTCCATTTTTAGGCAAAATTTGCTTATAAGTATCTAGGAAAGTCTTGTAGGTCAAACGACGTTTCTCGTGACGGCTCTTGGGCCATGGATCTGAGAAGTTGAGATACATCATGTCCACTTCACCATTTTCAAAATAGTTGGTCAAAGCAGATCCATCCACACGCAAGAGTTTGACATTTTCAGCACCTGAGGCCAAGACCTTGTCCAAGGCGTAACTCAAAACAGATAACTGGATATCAATACCAATGTAGTTGATATCAGGATTTTGTTGGGCCATTCCAGTAATGAAGGCTCCCTTACCAGACCCCACCTCAATATGGATAGGATTGTCATTGCCAAAAATCTGGTGCCACTTACCTTTAGCAGCTTCCGGCTCAAGGATAACATACTGAGGATGGTTAGCTAGGTGTTCCTCTGCACCTTTACGTTTTCTAACTCGCATGTCTACTTTCTAATATCTGTGCAAGGTCTCTCTGAACTTACGCAGCTCATAAATTTCTCGATTGGCATGTTCCAAATCACGGTTATCAAAGAATTTGGAAATTTGTGTCAAATATGAAAATTGTCCATACCAGTAAATCTTATCCAAAACAAGGTCATTGTTCTTGTAACCATAATAAGACAACCACTGTGGCCAGTGAGCCAAAGGAATGTAATGGCTAAGAATCTGTGCTACATCATACACACGGTCAGTTAGACGTACAGAATCCCAATCAACCAAATAAATCAATCCTGAGGTTGTAATAACAAAGTTACTATGACGCGCATCGCCATGAACAATGGTCGCAATCTCTGCACGAAACTCTGGAAGATGACGTTTCAAATCTCTAACAACATCTTGAAGGAAACTATTCTCACGCAATTGATAGGCAGCATTTTCCTCCCACTCGTGTAGAAGATCAAAAGGATTTTCAATATGATAATCCAACTGCAAGAGCTGATTAACCAAGTGTTTAGAGCGGTGCAGATTACCAAGAATTTGGATAATCTGTTTACTGTTCATGTCATGTTTGGTCAAAATACGACCATCAAGCCACTCCTGTGCACTCATCATATCACCATTTCCCAGACGCTTAGCCCACAGGAGCTGGGGCGCAATCTGTTCCTTGGCAAGAGCTGCCAAGATTGGTGTTGTATTCATCTTCACAAAGACACGATCTCCGTTTGGATAAGTCCCCATATAGGCCTTACCACTATTTCCTTTGAGAGGAGTCAGGCTCAAATCTTTATCTGTTGATGTCACCTAGGCATCTCCTTTTTCTTTAGTCTTTTGCTTCTATTCTAACTTATTTAATAGGTATTAGTCAATCATCTTCTTAAGCTTGGCTGGTAGGTAAACAAGGCTCAAAACTAGCATAACTCCAACCAAAATCAGGCTAAATTTAAGGTCAAAGAGACAAAGAGCCTGAATCAGTGTCATTACAAGGACAATTTGATTAATCAAGTGCTTTAGATTGCTCACCTGCATGTCTTTTCCAATTGGCATAAGGTTGGCCATCCTTTGGTAAGCAAAGTGCGATTTAAGCGCTGTGAGCTGGAAGAGTAAGAGATAGTCAAAAACAACCACAAGTACCATAGCCAGCCATTTTTCAGGAACCAAAAATATAACCAAAAGTGTTAAAGCAAAAAGGCGTAGGCTAAGGGCAAAGTAATCTCCTGAACGTAAGAAGGCTCTTAGGTACAGGTTGTACCACGTATGTTTCTTGTCTTTCTTTGTACGCTTGATAATGCCATCCAAATAGCCACGGCGTTTAACACTCGATGTAATTCCCTTAACATTGGTAAAGAGTGAAAAAAACTTCAAGATTGATTGTTGACGTTTATTCTCCGCTGCAATAGCATCAGTCCAATTCAATCCAGACTGCTTATAAAAGGGTTGTGCTTTCTTTTGGAAAATAAAATACTTAAGAATAGCCATAGCCACGGCTACAAGGACAACTCCCCAAACTGGAAGACCCAAGGCCAGAAAAAGTGGGACGACCAAGATAAAAATCAATGTCTGGATGAGCACCCAAAATCTAAAAGCACGCCCTGTCGCCTTCTTAATATGGCCTAGCACCTCTTCTTCCTTAACTAAGAGGTAGTACTTGTCTGCAGGCTCTAAATAGGTGGCAATATTGCCCCAAAAAGGCAGTAAAAGACAAAGCACAAGTAAGCCAAGAATAATGGCCCATGGATTCTTTGGAAAATGTCGGAGTAACTGGCTATACTGAACCAAGACAAAACCCAGCAAAAAAAGAAGAACCAGGATAAAGTGGTCATTAAAGACGTAGCGACTATACTTAGCACAACGAGTAGTGAATCGTCTGCTACGCTCCTTAAAAAGTTCAGCTATCATGACAATTCTCCCTTAGTCAACTGCATATAGATATCGTTAAGACTAGCACTACTGTAGCCAAAGGTCTGACGAAACTCATCAATCGTCCCCTGTGCCAAGACCTGTCCATGGTGCAAAATCACAAAGCGATCACACATCTTCTCGGCTGAATCCAAAACGTGAGTCGACATGAGAATAGACTTGCCATTGGCTTTTTCCTCAGCCAGAAGCTCAATCAAATCAGAAATCGCCAAGGGATCCAATCCCAAAAAGGGCTCATCAACAATGAAAAGACTTGGGTTGACAATAAAGGCGCAGATAATCATGACCTTCTGCTTCATCCCTTTTGAAAACTGAGTCGGGAACCAGTCCAACTTTTCATCTAAGCGAAAGAGTTTGAGGTACTTGTCCGCACGTGCCATACCCTCAGTCACATCAAGACCATAGGCCATCAACACCGTTTCCAAATGTTCACGAAGCGTCAATTCTTCATAAAGACTTGGCGTCTCAGGAATATAGCCAATCTTCTGACGATAGCTAGCTGGATCTTGTTGAATAGTTAACCCATCAATGGCAATCTGTCCTCCATAGGGTGTTAAGAGACCAATAATCTCGTTAATTGTTGTTGATTTCCCAGCACCATTAAGACCAATCAGACCAACCAATTCACCATCAGCCACCTCAAAAGTGACATCTTTTAGGACGGGAATATTGGCATAACCACCCGTCACCTTTTCTAATTTAAGCATTATCTTTTCTCTCTTTGGTATGATATAATCTATTATAACAGAAACTCATGGAAAGGTCGTTATTATGGATAATTGTATTTTCTGTAAAATTATATCTGGAGAAATTCCATCATCAAAAGTCTACGAGGATGATAAGGTTCTAGCCTTCCTCGACATCTCACAAGCTACAAAAGGACATACTTTGGTCATTCCTAAAGAACACGTTCGCAACATCTTAGAAATGTCTGCTGAAACCGCAGAGACTGTCTTTAGCCGCGTCCCTAAAATTGCCCGTGCCGTCCAAAAAGCAACAAAAGCTATCGGAATGAATGTTCTCAACAACAACGAAGAAGTAGCTGGACAGACTGTCTTCCATGCCCATATCCATCTAGTACCTCGTTACGGTTCAGACGACGGTATCCATATGAGTTTTGATGAGCATGAACCTGACTTCGCTGCCCTAGCAAACCTTGCTGACAGCATTGCTAAAGAGGTAACAGAATGAAACTCGGACGCCTTCTAGCTCTTGGAACCCTTGCCTGTGGTGCCTACTACGCCTATAAACGACGTGAAGACATCAAAGAAGAGATCCTAGACCTCAACCAATCACGAGAAAATATCTCTCACGATCTGGACAGAATCAAACGCAACCTTGACATCATCAAGGAACAAAACCTTGTGCTTGATGACATCAAACAAGACCTCAGCTATAAAACACGTGTCTTCCAAAAAGACCTAGAACCCCGACTCAGCATCATCCAAGAACGCTTGAAAAAGTATCAAGGTGATGATAACGAAAAAGGTAAGTAGCCTCGTGCTACTTACCTTTATTGCTGATTAAAAATCGACAACTACTTGTACTCTGTAAAAATTAATTTAGCATCGTCAGCCTTTATTGACTCGTCAGATAATCCATCATAATAAATACTTAGGACTTGATTTTTCTTTAATCTAACAACAACATCTGTATTGCCTGGATTATATTCTTGGCTTTTTGAAGTATTTGAATCTAAATCTTCAATAGTGAGTCTCCAACCAAGATTACTAAATTGTGGGTCAAGATTAACGTTAGTGCTTAATTTGTAGGTTCCCTCCTTAATATCTCTGCCTACAATAAATTCTCCCTGACCAAGTTCATTACTTGGTTCAACTTCCTTAGCTACTGCATTGAATTTTACTTTAGAAATGTCATCTAATTGTAAAGTATCTCCGTCAAATAAAATAAGTCTAATCTTTGAAGCACCATTTGTAATATTCCCAACTGCACCTGCAATAAAGTTTATAGAAAGACCATCTTTAGATTTTCTTGTTCCTAAAATATTCCCTGAACCACCCGTAACTTCAATATCATAGATTCCCGGCTCAACATCACCTTTTTTGCCTACAGTAATATCATCAGTAACATAAATTTCATCTGTAGATATAGAGCTATCAATAAGTTTTTGGAAAGGATCTGATTTAGCAGTATGAACCTTTGATTGTTTTACCTTTGGATTTCCCTCTGACTTTTTACTATCATTTTGGCATCCCACTAATCCGATACCAACGAACATCAAAAGAACAAATGTGATTAACTTTTTCATAATATTTTCTCCTAAAATTTATTTTTTACTTTCGACTGTTACTGTTGCTTCAGAATCGATTGATTTGATCAGCGAAGTATAATATTTTTCTGCTGACTCCTCTATTATACTTCTGTGCTCGTTTAAATAAGATTCCTGTTCCTTATTAGAAAATCCTTCTGCAACTGCTTTACCAGTATCTATATCTTTAGTAGAATAACTAAGAATCTCCCCACTGGTATCATAAAGTTTATAAGGTTTATCTTTATCTAATTCAACACCAATGGATTCAAACTTAGACAAAGTCACGAGATAATGGTGTTCACCTTCTTTACTAATAGAAACACCTTTTTTGATATCGAATTTTGCAGTATAGTTGAGAATAATAATCGCTCTCTTTTCAGAACCAGGAATCACAAATTTAGTACCAAATAACTTTGTATTATCTTTAATTGTCTTAACTTTCTGTATACCAACATTTAACAAAACCACTTCTTGAACTTTTTCAATTTTTTTGATTGTTGAGTATGTATTTGTAGTTTGGTTCGATTCACTATTGGCTTTAGAAAAACTAATATATAATCCTAAAACTAAACCCAGTAAAGCAATAAGTCCAATACCTACTACTTTCCAAAGTAAAATCTTTGTTTTAAAAAATCTTTTTACTAATTTCATTCAAATTCTCCCATACTCCTACTTCTTCAAAAACAACTGAACTAACAGTGCTAAAATTACAATCCCAGCTGCAATCAGGGGGTTCAACATTGCCACACCTATAAGAAGTAGAATAGCTAAAATCCATAAAACTACCTTTATCATCTTATCACCTTTAAAATACGAATACCATAATTTCACCTAAATTTAATTTTCTGTAAACATTATATATATATTTCTGTAAACATTATATATATATATGTGTATATGTTGTCAATATTTTCGGTAGTGTAAAATAAGTTGTGTAAACACAAAAAGGAATAAATCCGTTATAGTAGAGTTGCAAAACATTACTAGAAAGAGATTTATTCCTATGACTCAGTTTACCACAGAACTACTTAACTTCCTAGCCCAAAAGCAAGATATTGATGAATTTTTCCGTACTTCTCTTGAAACAGCTATGAATGATCTGCTTCAAGCAGAGTTATCAGCCTTTTTAGGGTATGAACCTTACGATAAATTAGGCTATAATTCTGGGAATAGTCGTAACGGAAGCTATGCACGGAAATTCGAAACCAAATATGGGACTGTTCAGTTGAGTATTCCTAGAGATCGTAATGGGAACTTTAGTCCAGCTTTGCTTCCCGCTTATGGACGTCGAGATGACCACTTGGAAGAGATGGTTATCAAACTCTATCAAACCGGTGTAACGACTCGAGAAATTAGTGATATCATCGAGCGAATGTATGGTCATCACTATAGTCCTGCCACAATTTCTAATATCTCAAAAGCAACTCAGGAGAATGTCGCTACTTTTCATGAGCGAAGCTTAGAAGCCAATTACTCTGTTTTATTTCTTGACGGAACCTATCTTCCATTAAGACGTGGAACCGTTAGTAAAGAATGTATTCATATCGCACTTGGCATTACACCAGAAGGACAGAAGGCTGTTCTTGGATATGAAATCGCCCCAAATGAAAACAATGCTTCTTGGTCCACCCTGTTAGACAAGCTTCAAAACCAAGGAATCCAACAGGTTTCTCTTGTAGTGACCGATGGCTTCAAGGGGCTTGAAGAGATTATCAATCAGGCTTACCCATTAGCTAAACAACAACGTTGCTTAATTCATATTAGTCGAAATCTAGCTAGTAAAGTGAAACGAGCAGATAGAGCGGTTATTCTGGAGCAATTTAAAACGATTTATCGTGCTGAAAATTTAGAAATGGCAGTGCAAGCTTTAGAGAACTTTATCTCCGAATGGAAACCAAAGTATAGGAAAGTCATGGAAAGTCTGGAGAATACGGATAATCTTTTAACTTTTTATCAGTTTCCCTACCAGATTTGGCATAGCATTTATTCGACAAACCTCATTGAGTCTCTTAACAAAGAGATCAAACGTCAAACGAAAAAGAAGATTCTTTTTCCTAACGAGGAGGCTCTGGGACGTTATTTAGTTACCCTGTTTGAAGATTATAATTTCAAGCAAAATCAACGCATCCATAAAGGGTTTGGCCAATGTGCTGACACACTTGAAAGCTTATTTGATTAACATTCTTCAACTCTACTTGAGTGTTTACACATAATTATTGACAGTATCATATTTTCTTGAAAATATAATATATTTTAACTATTCATATCATAAGATTATTATAATTTCATATCATTTTAAAATTAAGAATAAACATGGAAGTAATAGCAATACCCAAAACAAGACTTTCCGCTGTGCTAAAGGTGAGAGAAACTATATTGCTTATGTCACTCGGAAGATTTGAGACTTAGGCTCAAATCTTAGGAATGGAATTCCGTTAGGAAGTCGCTTCCGTCCGTAGCACCCAAGGAAAGTCTTAAAAAAAGAAGAAGCAGAGATGTCTACTAACATCTCTGCTTCATTAATCGGATTAGGAGTTCCTATGCTTTTTATTTAGCATCTTTTTCTTTGATAACTAAGACACCATCTTCCATATCAGCTTCTAGGTGTTTAGCATCAAGGTTATCCAAGTGGAAGTCTGTGACTTTGTCACGGATTTGTTGTTCAACCACACGACGGAGTGGACGAGCACCCATAACTTCATCATAGCCTTCTTCTATCATATAGTCTTTAGCAGCTTTGCTAACCGTCAAGTCCATGCCTTTCTTAGAAAGAGTCTTGTTAACTTCATTCAACATGAGATCGACAATCTTAGAAAGGTCCTCCTTATCTAAGTGTGAGAACTCAATAATTGCGTCGAAACGGTTAAGGAATTCAGGACGGAAGTAAGGTTTCAAACGATCCATGAGTTCTGGTTTATCAGCATCTTCTGTCGAGTTAGATTCGTAACCAAAGCCAGCGTTTGAAGTTGCGATAATGACTGTGTTCTTGAAGTTTACAGTATTACCTTGACCATCAGTCAAACGGCCATCATCCAAAATTTGGAGGAGAAGGGTGATAACTTGAGGGTCTGCCTTTTCAATTTCATCAAAAAGGATGATTGAATAAGGGTTACGACGAACACGTTCTGTCAAGGTATTACTATTATCATCATAACCAACATAACCAGCTGTTGTACCAATCAATTTAGAAACGGCTGTGCGGTCGCTGTATTCTGACATGTCCAAACGGATGATAGCATCTTTGGTACCGAACAAATCAAGGGCCAATTGTTTAGCCAACTCAGTTTTACCAACACCAGTAGGTCCTACAAAGAGGAAGCTACCGATTGGACGGTTACCTTCGTCAAATCCTGCACGATTACGACGAATGGAACGTGCCACTGCTTCAACGGCCTTATCTTGACCGATAACCTTAGTTTTCAAACGGTTATCCATATCTTTCAAACGTTCGATATCCGTTGCACCCAATTGAGATACTGGAATACCAGTCATACGTTCTACGGATTCAGCCACATCGTTTACAGTCGCAGTCACCTTGCGATCTTTTGCATGGTTAGCAATTTTCTTTTCAAGTTCTTCAATACGAATCTTAGAATTTAGAGCTGCTTCGTAATCTTCTTTAGCAACTGCAGCTTCTTGTTTAGCTTTTTCTTCTTCGATTTCACGTTCAACAGCATTGACATCAGTTACTGGATGTTGTGCTGCCAAGTGAGCTGCTGTCATGTCCAAAAGGTCAATAGCCTTATCTGGCAAGCTACGTTGTGGAATGTATTGTACTGAAAAATCAACCACTGCTTTCAAGACATCATCTGGCAAGATAACATTGTGGTGTTTTTCATAAAGATCACGAATACCTTGAAGAATCTTGAAGGTATCTTCAGGAGAAGGAGCATTGACCTTAACTTCGTTGAAACGACGAGCAAGGGCAGCATCCTTCAAGATAGTGTTACGGTATTCATCTTGAGTTGTTGCACCAATCACTGTTATTTCACCACGTGAAAGAGCAGGTTTCAAGATATCAGCCAGACCTTTAGAACCTCGACCATCGCCAGTGCTTCCGGCACCAAGAATTTGATGAATTTCATCGAAGAAGAGGATAATGTTTCCAGCTTCTTTGACTTCATTTATCAAGTTTTGAATGTTTTCTTCAAAGCTACCACGGTATTGAGTACCAGCTTCAAGTGCAGAAATATCAATTGAGATGATTTCTTTGTCCTTGATAGCAGCTGGGACATCACCATTAACGATGGCTTGTGCCAAACCTTCAACTACAGCTGTTTTACCAACCCCAGCATCACCGACAAGGACTGGGTTATTCTTAGTACGACGAGCCAAGATTTCGGCAGTTTCTTGAATTTCTTTGTTACGTCCGATAACAGGCTCTAATTTACCTTCGCGAGCTTCTTGAGTCAAGTTACGACCAAGCTTAGCAAGAATACCATCTTGTTTAGGTCCTTTACCCTGTTGTTGCGTTGGGTTCACTGCTTCACCTTGATTACCAGGCAATTTACCTGTTTGACGGTAAATCGCAAATTCTTCAGGTGTCACTTCACGACCGTTAATCATGTAGCGACGGCTTTCTGAATGGAAACCACCCATGTTACCCATCAATTGATTGAAAAGATCATCCATATTATTAAAGTTGTTGTTCATATAATCACCTCATACAGTGTTTTCTTGTGATTTTTTCTTAAGTGTTATTTTTTAGTTAATGTGTCAAAATTGACTTTTACTGACCAAAAACCTAAAAATTTTAGAGCCTCAACTACTCTTCTAATAATTTCTGGTTTTGCTCTTGGTAGAAGGCTGAGAACTTTCACAGTCTTGAATTAATTATTATTTAGCATAAGAGCCACCTTCTTTCTGTGAATCTCTCAAAATAGCTAACTTACAAGCTTATTTCAGAAAGAAACTTATAGCTTAAGGAATCCCTTTTCCTTAAGTCTTATCATATACCTTTCATCTGCTTGGGTCAAGAATTTAGCTTTGAATTTTACTGAACTTTTTAATGAAAATTTAAGCAGACAAGCTGCAATCTTTTCATATCGGTATATGGACTGTTTTGACAACCTTCATAAGGATTTCATTTCCTTATGTTTATATTGTACAGCATTGGTCAGTATTGGTCAACATATTTTTTTGACTTTTTTTTGACCTTTATTGTAATTTTTTTTGCAGGCAAGCTATAATTACCTTTTTACAATTATTTAAGCTAGTCCTGCAATCTTATAAAGAAGCTAAATCCTTATGGAATCATAACACACCATTAGTCAGCAAAGGTCAATAGTTTTGTTTGATCTTTTTTGACCTTTTTGAGAATAGTTTACGAAAAGTAAAAGAGCCTACCAGAGGTAGACCTTTTATAAAACTATTTTACTCTAATCGGTATGCGTCCGAAGTTTTGTTCGGAAAGTTCAGGGTTGCCTAATTGATAAATATTATCCGCTTGTTGTGTAAGCATATCCCAAGGTTCTCGTCCAATCCGAACCACTATATCCACAGACTTTTTCACAAATTTGAGATGAGACTGCCCTTTTTGAGAAAATCCAAGCACATGAATAGATTTAGGCAAAGAATTATCCACAGCTCCAACTAGGATATAGGTCAAAATACGACGTACTCGTGCTTTTGTATAGCGTTTGGTTGCTACCTTATCCACCAGTTCCTCCAAAGAAGAAACCTCACGAATAGCAGCTTTTAAACGACTGGCAATCTCTTCATTCACCTGGAAAACATTGGTCAAATCAGGGTTTGTAAGAATCTGATAAACCAGCAATTGGAAATAATTATCCCAAGAGACCTGTGGAGAAGTTTGAAAAAGTTTGCTATTGGGCATGAACTTATCCACAAAATCACTATCTTCTTTGTGGAGACGTAGACTGGTCGCCGAGGCGAAAGATACTTCCTTGTCTGTGGAATGATAGCCAGCCCCTTGTCTCTGGATAGGATTCAACGTAATGCCCTTACCCGCACAAGCTTTGGCATAGGCTAATCCTAGGATATGGTTGGGTGTATTGCCAGTAAAATCCACACCAGCAAACTTTTCCCACATTTTTTGCGTCTTTTGTGGATAAGACAAGTCACTTGGTAAACTTTCCACAAAGGCTTCCATTTCCTCTGACTTTTCAGAATAGACATCTGCTATAGTCTGATAGTCTAGGACTTCTTCCGTGCCAAAAGTAAGGCTATCAATTCCCAGTCGAGACAAGATATCGACAGCCCCAGATGCAAAATAATCGGCAGACTGGACTGCCGTAAAGAAGGGCAACTCAACCACGAGATCTGCTCCATTTTCCAAAGCCATCTGAGCTCTAATCCACTTATCCACAATAGCTGGCTCACCTCGCTGAACAAAGTTCCCAGACATGGCAACAATTTTTATGCCTTCAGCATGATCCAAGAGATACTTGTGGCCGTTATGAAAAGGATTAAACTCAGCAATAATACCTGTAACTGTCATAGGCTCTTACTTTTGGGCGACAAAGAACCAACGTGCACTAGTTTCAGTCGGTTTCTTATCCTCGAAATCGGCGTAAAGCTTGAAAGATTTGAAGCCAGCCTGCTCTAGCAAGATATCATAAGTCAATATCTCATAGGTACGCTCCTCGTGCACCTCATCATGACGGCTAAAGCTTCCATCTTCCTCTTTGAGAAAGAAGGTCAATTCATGGACTACAGAATGCGGAGCCGCATCCTCATAAGTATCCCAGAGCATAGCAAAATCCTCAGCATTTTCATGGTAAGAATAGCCAGGGAAAACTTCATCAGTTTGATAGGTTGAGTGTACATCAAATATAAAGACGCCATCCTCATTGAGTGCATTGTAAACCTCTTTGAAGACGTCTCCAACCTCTACTTCATCCTGCATATAGCAGATTGAATCTGAGTAGCAGGTCACAAAATCATACTTCCCAGCTTGCGATAAATCCAACATATTGCCTTCAATAAAATCAATTTTCTGCTTGGCAGAAGACGCACGCTTCTGAGCAATTTTCAACATATCAGCACTCAAATCAAGTCCAGTGACATCAAAACCAGCTTGAGAAAAACGTACAGATTGAATCCCTGTTCCACAAGCCAATTCAAGCAATTTCTTTTTGTCCATAGTCTTTGGCAAATGACGGAGGGAAAAAGCCGTCCACAAATCGTAAAGACTGTCATCCATAACAGCGTCGTAGACCGCCGCAAAAGTTTCATAAGTAGCCATAATCACGATACCAAGTCCGTCCGTAATCGGAATGAAAATTAGAAGCTTTGACTTGGAAGCCTGATCCAAGCCAAGGCTATCTATTTTCCGACGATTACAGGACGGGTTCAAATCCTTTCTAGGATACAAAGAGCGTTAAAAGCAGAGAGAAAATAGGAAACTTTCTGCCGTATCGCTAGATACAAGGAAGTTTTTCTTTTTCTCATAGCTTTTAGCTTGTGTTAAGTTTTTAAAATTAACTAAACACGACACCCTATCCTTTCTTTCCATTAGATTTTCAATTAAGCAACAAAACCCAGTTATCGCCAACTGAGTTCAATTTCTTATGTCAAATAGGCTGACACATCCACCATTGGTGCTTCATGCCAGAGTTTTTCGAGGTTATAGTGTGCACGCTCATCTTCTGTAAAGATGTGAACAACGACGTCGTTAAGATCCAAGAGAATCCACCCCCCTTTATTGTCACCTTCCATGTGACTAGCGTCCACACCAGCTTCTTTAACTTTCTCACGGATGTTGTCGGCAATAGCTTCCAACTGACGGCTATTCATTGCACTCAAAATAACAAAGTAATCTGTTAGGCTAGTAAGACCATACAAATCTAGGGCAACGATGTCTTCAGCTCGCTTTTCATCAGCAGCTTTGACAACCAATTCAAGTAATTCTTCTTTAGTCAATTGTATTCTCCAGTAATTAATTATTAATCTTTTAAGTAACTCACAAAAGCATTATAGGTTTCAAGAGTTTTGGGATAAATCGGCAAGGCCTGGTGCGCCAAGTGTTCTACCGTATGAACTGTTTCAAAAGCAACTGCTTTATCCAAAGATTGATTTGCTACTTTTCTAGCTTCCTCTACCAAAGGGAAATTACGGTTATGCTCAATGTAGTCAGCCACATAGACAATTTTATCTAGGATTGACATTTCATGACTTCCGACAGTATGGATTTCAATACTGCGTAGAATCTCAGAATCATTTAAACCCAAATCTTCTTGGATTTTGTAAATCCCAACCATGCCATGCCAGACATTGTTTCCCCATTTTTTCAATTCAGGATCGAGCTCATACTTATCGATGAGCTCTATGAATTCCTTGTCTGGAAGTTCTTTGGCATAATCATGAAGGAGGCCAGCTAAACCAGCTTTTTCAGTATCGTAACCATACTTTTCAGCAAGAGCAATAGCAGCTCGCTCAACACCCAAAACATGACTAAAGCGTTTAGGACTCATAACCGCTCTAACTTTTTCAAGGAGTTCATCACGAGAAAAGTCAAGGTATTTTTCATAGGTCATTTATAGAGCCCCGCTTTCTTGATGTAGGCAAGTACAGACTGCGGCACCATGAAGTTAGGTGTACGATTCTTCTTAATGTAGGATCTGACTGCACTTGAACTAATATCCATAAGGGGCACATCAACCCAGATAACAGGATATGAGGTTCCAGCCTTATACTTAGGACGCGGTACACCAACAAATTGAACCATCTCGATAAGTTCATCAATACGGTGCCATTTTGGTAGGTACTCGACCATATCAGCTCCAATAATAAAGTAATAATCCGTATCAGGATTAGCCTCTGTCAAGAGCTTCATGGTGTCATAGGTATAGCTGATTCCCTTACGTTCCAACTCGATGGTTTCAATATCCAAACCTTCGATGCCGTTAATAGCCAGCATGAGCATATTAAGGCGATGCTTTTCATCAATAGTCTCTTTTTTATCGATATGAGGGGGCTCAAATTCAGGCATAAGAAGAACTTCATCGAGACCTAACTGCTGACGCACCTGGTCTGCAACAACCAGGTGGGCATTGTGAACAGGATTGAAATTTCCACCTAATATTCCAACCTGCTTACGGCCGGTATCTTTAATTTCTTCCTCTAGTTGAACCTTTGTAAACGGGGTTACAAGATCTAATGCCATGTTCGTCTCCTCTTATTCAAGCATTATATAATTTTTTAACATCTTCAATACTTTAAAAGTGTTTCTATACCTTAATTTGTCCTTCACCAAGTAACGTCAGCAACTATTTTTGGATGGCTTTAACATTTGGTGACAACTTACGATTTTCTTTTTTAGCAGATTCCTTGTAAATAATCAAGATGCGTCCAATCTTGAGGACTGTATCACAGCCGATTTCTTCTTCCAAAATTTCAGCAACTTCATGGATATCTTCCATAGTATTTTGAAGAAGGGTTACCTTAATTAACTCACGGGCATCAAGGGCGTTACGAACGCTAGTTTTGATATGATCGTTAAGACCGTTTTTCCCAATTTGTACAATAGGTTTAAGGGTGTGGGCTTCCGATTTAAGGAAGGCACGTTGTTTTGATGTTAGTGACATGTTTATTCCTTTTTAATTTTTTGATGTTTTTCTTAGATGATAGGGCCGCTCGTAAACTTTGGGTTCCATAGCTAATTTTTTGAGCTTAAAGTTTCAAAAATTCCAAATCCAAGTAACATAGTATGTTGCTTAGATTACTATCAGGGCGAAAAACACATTGTTTGCTTATGGCTTAACTCTAGGCAAACTTCATGCTCATTGAAAAGACTTTTTTATACTTTTAACTGCTTCATTAGGTTTAAATAATTGCTTTTCGTACGACGACACCAACGCCTTCTGGTGCCCAGGCAGCAACGATGGTTGGTTGGTCTGCTTTCCCTTGAACACGAATCCAGCCTAATCCTGAAAAGACAACGTCTGTCTTATCTTTGATAGTGAATTCGTGACAGACTAGTTTTGGAAATTCAGCCAATTCCTTAGGCCCAGGCGGCATGAGGAGACTTCCAACGTGCTTATCATAAAAGGCATCTGCGCCGTCAAGTTTAGTACGGTGAAGCTTTAGATTATTGTCAAAGAAGGCTGTAAAACCTTGTTTATCACCATCAATGAAGTCAAAACGTCCTAGTCCACCTAGAAATAGGGTTTGGCCTGCATTTAACTGATAAGTCTTCGGTTTGATTTCCTTCTTAGGACTAACGTATTTGAGGTCCTTAGCTGACAGATAATGTGCCATCTGGTGACGGTGTATAATTCCTGGTGTATCAAAAATATAGCTACCATCATCTAATGGGATTTCAATCTTATCAAGGGTCGTTCCTGGGAAACGAGAGGTTGTGATAACATCCTTATCACCAGTAATTTCTTTGATGATGGCATTGATTAAGGTCGATTTACCAACATTCGTAACACCAACAACATAGACATCACGACCCTTACGGAGGGCTTCAATACGTTGAATCAGCTCTTTAATAGCATGATGATTTTGAGCAGATGTCAACATGACATCCACAGGACGCATTCCTTCTTCGTGGGCACGTTCTGTCAACCATTGAGTTACCTTACCGTCTTTAACAGATTTAGGTAGGATATCCTTTTTATTTCCAACCAAGAGCACATCATTACCCGAAACAAAGCGTGATAAGCCTGGGATGATTGATCCATTAAAATCGAAAATATCAACAACATTAACAACAAGGGCATCACTATCACCAACTTCATGAAGTAATTTTAAAAATTCATCATCAGTGATGTGGACATCCACAATCTCATTGTAATGACGAAGACGGAAACAGCGCTGGCAGTATAGCTCACCTGTTTCCTCGGCCTTTTTAATAGAGCTAGTAGGTGTGAAACCTGCTTTTTCTTTATCCTCTGTTTGAATTTGGGCTCCGCACCCAATACAAAATAATTCTTCCATTAAATTCCTTTGTTGAAGGTCATTGGACCATATGCTTTTTCAATCTTTTTCCACATGCGACGTTCACGCCAACGGTTAAACTTGGTTACCCAAGAATCGGATTTCACCAAAGGCTTAACCAAAATCGAGCGAATACCTGCTCGGTGGCTAGCCCTAATGTCAGTCATGAGCTGGTCACCCACCATTACAACCTCTTCACGGTTAAAGTGATAGCGTTCAATCGCTTCATTAATGCCTTTAGTGAAAGGCTTCATGGCACGACTCACGAAATCCACATGGAAATTGGCAACTGCACGTTCAACACGTTTATAATTATTGTTGGAGACCACAACCACTGGAATGTCAGCCTCTGTCATCTCATCTAACCAAGCTCGTAGCTCAGGAGTCCCATCAGGGTTGTTCCAAGCAATCAAGGTATTGTCCAAATCGACCAAGACCGTACGAATACCGTGTTCACGTAGCTGGTCAGGTTTCAAATCATAAACAGCCTCCACCATGAACTGGGGCCTATAATCGTCTATACTCATTTTCTCTCCAAAGTGTTAGTTTACTTCTTATTTTACCATATTTTTAAGCTTTATGTGTGGAACTTAAGTCCTATTTTTTAAGAACAACCTTTACAGAACAATAAAGAAAAGAACCAAAATCACTCAGGCTCCATTCTTATCTCTGAATTTTTCCTTTTGTTAGGGCAACTAAATTTTTAAGCGATATGATGATGACAGCAAGAACAATTAAAATCATTCCAACCACATCAATGGCAAAGAAGCGGTCACCCATAATTAATACGGTCAAAATGACCGATGCTACGGGTTCCACCGAGGCTAAAAGACTCCCTTTGACAGCTCCAACCATGGCCGTCCCCCTAAGGAAAATGGTGTAAGCAAAGACTGTCCCAATGAAGACCAAACCAAAAAGCGCTAAGAGATTTCCACCGGTCAAAGGAAGCTTATACTTCCAAGCTTGGATAGCAATCGGAAAGACCAAACCACCAAGTAACATGCCTAGGCCAATAACAATCAAACTGCCCCATTTTTCAATGGCCTTAGCAGGCAGTAAGATATAAAGTGCATAGGTCACTGCCGAAAAGAGGCCCCAGAACAAGCCGATAGGCGTAATGGCCAGCTCTGTCACCTGACCATGCGTTGCGATAATAAAGGTTCCCGCAATAGCCATGATAATCGCTACCAACTCTGAAACCATTGGAAATCTACGGTTCTTAGCACACACAAAAGTCAGAATGAGTACTGGCGTGACATACTGCAAGACCGTCGCAGTCCCTGCATTGGTATGCTGAATGGCACTAAGATAGGCATACTGATTCAAGACCAGACCAAAGAGTGCAAATAAGGCGATACTTACTAAGGTTTTCTTATCTTTAAGTGCTGAAACTAATTTGTCTGACTGCCTAAAAAAGACCGAAGCTGTCAGCAAAATCCCAGCTAAAATTAAACGTAAACTTGTTAAAAGATTAACATTAACCCCATGAGCCATCAGGTATTGACCCGAAACTCCTGAAAATCCCCAAGAAATTCCAGCAACCAAGACCATCAGACTCCCTTTTAATTGTTTAGACATGTGTTTTCCTCAATTATGATAATGCCTATTTATTATAACACAGGGAGTCGTAAGTCAGTAGATAACTTCAGAAAAATTATACTCTTTTTCTTGAGGAATTTTCAAGCCACCAACCTATAATCCAACCACGGACTAAAAGATAATTTTCAAGTGTACCAATAGCGTTGACTTAGTGATGGTATCGAAGATATCTAAGGAAATAATTAGTTCCAATTCCCAAAACCTCCAATAATCAAAGCCATTAGAATAGCTCTCAAATAAAACCAATCGTACTTGAGATTGATAGCAATCAGGATGACAAGAACTGCTACATTCCAAATACCAATCTCCCTCTGCCATCCGACAGAAATGCCGTAACCCGAATGACTTCCCATGTAAGTTGGGAAGAATAGCTGAAAAATAATGCAACCAGTCATGGCGAAGATAAAAAGGACTCTTAAGAATTTGTTCATGGGGTAACTCCTAAAATCTATTTATAATAAAATTCTTGACTAGTCTAACACAAATATTGCAAATAGAAAACCAACCTTTCGGCTGGTTCTTTATCTATTATTCTTCTTTCAACTTAGCCAATTCTTGGGCAAGTAACTTGAGGGCTACTTGTGGGTTTGCTTGGCCTTTAGTTGCTTTCATGAGGAAGCCTGTGAAGGCCTTGTCAGCATTACGTTTACCTGACTTGAAGTCGGCTACGGCTGCTTCATTATCTGCAAAGACTTGGTGGATGATTGGAATCAAGACTTCAGGATCTGAAATCTGTACCAATCCAGCTTTTTCGACGTATTCACGCGCACCGCCACCGTTTTTCGCCAAATGAACGAATACTTTCTTGGCAATCTTAGATGAGATGGTGCCATCTTCGATGATAGCAATCATTTCCACCAAGTTTTCGGGTGTCAATTGGATTTCTTCAAGCGTTTTGCCTTCTGTGTTCAAGAATTGAGCGACTTCACCTTGAAGCCAGTTAGAGACTTGTTTGGCGTCTCCACCAAGGGCTACGGCTGCTTCAAAGAAGTCAGAAGTAACCTTCGTAGCTGTCAATTGGTTGGCATCATAGTCAGACAAACCAAGCTCTGCCACATAGCGAGCACGGCGGTCTTTTGGAAATTCTGGTAACTCCGTACGCATTTCCTCAATCCACTCATCTGAGATTTCAAACAATGGAAGGTCTGGTTCTGGGAAGTAACGGTAATCCGCTGCTCCTTCTTTGACACGCATAAGGATTGTGCTCTTGCTGGCTTCATCATAACGGCGTGTTTCTTGACGAATGACACCACCTGAACGCAAGATTTTCGCTTGACGTTGCACTTCGTATTCAAGACCTTTGCGGACATTTGAGAAGGAGTTCAAGTTTTTCAACTCCGTCTTGGTACCAAATTCCTCTTGACCATGTGGACGAAGGGAAATATTGGCATCCACACGCATAGATCCTTCTTCCATCTTGACATCAGAAATACCTGTGTATTGGATGACTTCTTTGAGAGCTGTCAAATAAGCGTAGGCTTCTTCAGGAGAACGCATATCGGCTTCAGATACAATCTCGATCAATGGCACCCCTTGACGGTTAAGGTCAATATAAGAGAAACCGTCTGCTCCATGCGTGTTCTTACCGGCATCTTCTTCCAAGTGGGCACGTTCAATCCCGATTTTCTTAGTTGTTCCGTCTTCCAATTGCACTTCAATCCAACCGTTATAACCGATTGGCTCGTCAAATTGCGAAATTTGGTAGCCTTTTGGATTATCAGGATAGAAGTAGTTCTTACGGTCAAAGTGCATGTGCTGGTGGATATCCATATTCAGCGCCAAAGCGGCCTTGATTCCAGCGTCCACAACACCCTTGTTCAAGACAGGAAGTACCCCTGGGAAAGACCAGTCGATCACATTAGTATTGGTATTTTGCTCGTTCCCAAAGTGAGCAGAGGTTGGTGAGAAAATTTTTGAGTTTGTATTCAATTCAACGTGGACTTCAAGTCCGATGACTGTTTCAAAGTTCATTAATTGTCACCTCCGAAAATCACGGGTTGTTGCTTATGGTAATCCGTTGTAGCTTCAAAAGCAGCTGCAGCTTGATAGATGGTCTCTTCAGAATACTTAGGACCAATCAACTGCAAACCAACTGGAAGACCTTGCGCAAAACCTGCAGGAATCGAAATCCCTGGAAGACCTGCCAAGTTAACAGGAATGGTCAACAAGTCCGCCAAGTACATGGCAACAGGATCATGATTGAGCGTATCCAAATCGAAAGCCACGCTTGGAGCTGTAGGACCAAGGATGAGATCGTAATCCGCAAAGACTTTTTCGAAGTCTTGGATAATGAGGGTACGAACTTGACCAGCTTTCTTGTAGTAAGCATCGTAGTAACCAGATGACAAACTAAAGGTACCCAGCATGATACGACGTTTGACTTCATCACCAAAGCCTTGGCTACGAGTGTTTACGTAGATGTCATCCAAGTTCTTGGCATCTTCCGCACGGAAACCATAGCGAATGCCATCGAAACGTTGCAAGTTTGAAGAGGCTTCAGATGAAGCAATGATGTAGTAGACAGCAACCCCGTATTTAGAATGAGGCAGGCTGACTTCCTCGACTGTTGCTCCCAATTTTTCAAAGTGCTTAGCCGCATCGAGGATGGTCTCTTTAACTTCTGGGTCAATCCCTTCCCCAAGGTGTTCCTTAGGAAGAGCAATCTTCATACCTTTGATGTCTTGACCAATCTTAGAAGTAAAATCGGCTATGCGGACTGGCGCAGATGTTGAATCCTTAGCATCTTCACTGGCAATAACATTGAGCAATTGGGCATTTTCCTTAACAGTTTGTGAGAACGTACCAATCTGGTCAAGTGAACTACCAAAAGCAATGAGACCGAAACGAGAAACCGTTCCGTAAGTTGGCTTAAGACCAACAATCCCGTTAAAGGCAGCCGGTTGGCGGATAGAGCCACCTGTATCTGAACCAAGAGACAAACGGACTTGACCTGAAGCTACAGCTGCTGCCGAACCACTAGATGACCCACCAGGAACCTTGCTGTGATCCCAAGCATTCTTGGTTGGTCCATAGTAAGAAGTCTCACCAGATCCACCCATGGCAAATTCATCCATGTTAGTTTTCCCGATGACAATCATATCTTTAGCTTTGGCATTAGCAACCGCTGTCGCATCAAAGATAGGCTCGTAGTTATAGAGCATTTTTGAGGCCGCAGTCGTCAAGATGCCATCAGTAGAGATATTGTCTTTGACAGCGAATGGAATCCCTGACAGAAGGTTGTCAGCATCGATTCCTTTTTCGTCAATGGCCTTAGCTTGTGCAAGGGCAGCTTCTTCTGCTACTGTCACAAAGGCATTGACTGCTTCTTCACGCGCCTTGATATCGTCAATGGTCGCTTGTGTCAATTCGGTTGCTGAAATTTCCTTAGAGACAAGGAGATTGTGCAACTCTTCAATGGTTTTATTGTTGAATGACATTAGGCATCTCCTCCATCTTCTAGGATAGCTGGTACCTTGATGTAGTAATTGTCTTTTTCAGGTACATTTTTAAACAAACGATCACGGTCAGTCCCTTTTTCAGCAACATCCGGACGCAGTACAGTCTTGCGGTCCGCCATGGTCGTTGTTGGGGCAACACCAGTTGTGTCCACTTCTTCCAACAATTCCACCATATCAACAATCTTCGATAAGGTTGTCGCAAACTCAGCTGTCTCTTCTGGAGAGAATTTCAATTTTGAAAGATTGGCAACGTGGGTTACCTCTTCTTGCGTAATTTTCATCTTGCTTCCTTTCGTGAAATGATGATTTTTCAACACCCCCCTATTTTACCATAATTTAGCCTAATTTGCTGGGAGGATAAAAAAACTGTAGCAACTTTTTTGTCACTACAGTTTACCAATATACAGCTTTTTCAAAACAGTTATCGTATGGGCATCAAGAGCTTTCTCCAGGCTTCTAACATTTCTGGTTTCAAATAATGTTTTATCAGGTCATATGAGGCTTGGTACATAGACTCAAGATCACTTTCTAAGGCAAATAAAATCTTGTCGGCCATCTGAGAAACAAGTAAATCCTCATCCATAGTCTCGCTATAAGGGACCAGATACCCATTCTCAGCATCTTCGATGAAGATTTTACTCTTTTCGATGGGCAAGAGCAACAGCTCTTATTGCCAAATCCGTTTAAATCTACTTCAAAAAGTGGTAACAAATCCTGCGTTAAAATCATATCATAGTCTAAATATAAAACGCGATTTTCTTGAACAAACTCAGGAATCACATAACGGAAAAAAGTCACATAATGAATATACGTACTTGGAAGCGAAAATTGTTTAAAGCTTTCTGCAGACATACGGCAATTGAGAATTTCCGAATCAATAGCAGCCAAACGACTATTCATAAGGGCAAACTAATCTGTTGGTAAATTCTCATTTAGCACATAAATTTACCACTACCCTTGGTGTGTATGTAAAGACTATAGAGCCAGCTCTAACTTTTTCACATAGAGATAGCTCTGCTATAAATACAACTGATTTTTTACCCAAATTTTCTCCATCTCAAACTTTAATAAGAATATCATTTTTAGAAAACATTACAATTTCTACCCTTTACAAAAAAGCCAGTCCAAAGGCTAACTTCAATTGGAGATCAATTTTCTTTCAGTGCTTGCTAGATTCGTAAAATTGAACCCAGACCAGCACACAGCTCAAATCCACTATTCTACAGAGGCACCGTTACTTGCGATAACTTTTCTCTGTACCAGTTAAATGATTTTTTCTTATAGCGTTTAAGGCTACCCTTACCATCATTGTCGCGGTCTATATAGATGAAACCATAACGTTTTTTCATTTCACCAGTTTCGGCAGAAACACGATCGATACAACCCCAGGTTGTGTATCCCCAAAGCTCTACACCATCTTCATTGATGGCATCCCTCATGGTCTTAATGTAGGCTGCCCAGTAGTCACATGGGTGGTCTGTATTTGGATAATATTGACCGGCTGCCAACATCCAACCAACCTTATTTTCAGGATCAATCTCGTGAGCCAACTTAGTCGCCATAGCTGAAGCTACCAACTCATGGTGGGCTGCTTGGTATTTAACCAGCTCCTCATTCTCACCCTCTTCAAAACAGGGCCCTACTCCCATAAATGGTGCATGGAGAATCATGTTAATTTCTTTAAAAGTGAGCCATTACTTAATCAAACCTTTATAACGTGTGAAAAGGGTACGGCAAAGATTTTCATAGAAACCAAGAATCTTACGTTTACGCCATCTCCTATACTCTGTAATCAAGTGCATTGGACAATAAAAGTGCGTAATAGTTACTAAGGGTTCGATGCCATGTTTGTGACAATCCTTGAATAGGTCCTCGTAAAAAGCTAGCCCAGCTTCATTTGGCTCAGCCTCATCACCCTTAGGAAAAATACGTGACCAAGCAATAGAAAGTCAATAAGTCTTAAAGCCCATTTCACCAAAGAGAGCAATATTTTCCTTGTAACGGTGGTACATATCAATGCTTTCCTTAGCTGGATAAAAATAACCATCCTCAAAATCAAACATCTTGCGACGTCCAGTAATAATCGAAAGGCGATCCTCACCAATTGACACCACATCAACATTGGCTAACCCACGTCCATCAGCATTATAGACACCTTCACATTGGTTGGCTGCTGTCGCACCACCCCCACAAAAAATTCGTCAGGAAAAACATTAATTTTTTAGTCATTATTCTACCTCTTATATATTTCGACTTAATATAGTAATAGTATACAATAACTTGTAATCGCTTTCTTATAGTAAACTACAGAAAACTGATACTATCCTATGATTTAAGACAAAGAATTGAGAGTAGGATAACTTCCTACTCTCGATGATGACTTATTTCCAATTTTCTTCTAAAAATTGGTGACGAATAGCGCTACTCTGCGCATAACGCTCAGGATTAGTCTTATAAAATCCCTGATGGTAAGCTTCGGCTTCGTAGAAAGTCTCCGCAGGTTCAATCTTTGTCACGATTGGACGGTCAAAACGTCCTGAGGCTTGAAGGTTAGCCTTAGATTGTTCAGCAATTTTCTTTTGACGCTCATCAAAATAATAAATCACAGGACGGTAATTATCACCACGATCCTCAAATTGTCCAAAAGCATCCGTAGGATCGGTCTGTGCCCAATAAATTTCGACTAAATCAGCAAAAGAAATAATTTCTGGATCAAAGATAATCTCCACTGCCTCGGTGTGCCCCGTCGTTTTACGACATATCTCCTCGTAAGTTGGGTTTGGTACATGTCCTCCAGTATAACCAGAGCGAACAGATAGAATACCTTCTTGCTCCTCAAAAGGTTGCACCATGCACCAGAAGCACCCTCCGGCAAAAATAGCTCTTTCCATAGCGTCCTCTCTTACCAAACTGGTTCATCCAAACCTTGAGATGATTTCTTGATGATCCCTTTGACTTCGTCAGTATGATAGGCCTTGATAACTTTCTTGATAGCATCAGCCTTATCTGATTTTTCCCAACCTTTTTGGGCTACAAGTAGATTGTACCATTGCTTAGTATTTTTACTAGCGGGCTCTACGTAGATAGCTGTCTTAGGATCAATACCAGCCTCTGTAACGAAGTCATTATTAATAATGGCCGCATCGACAGAATCAATGTTGGCAGCTGTCTGAGCAGCATCAACTTCTCTGATATTTAAATTCTTGCTATTTTCACTAACATCAGTCAACTTAGCCTTGTCATTTGCACCTACACTAAGTTTAATCAAGCCAGCAGACTGCAAGAGATTAAGGGCACGACTTTCATTAACGGCATCATTTGGAATGGCAATCGTAGCACCCTCTGGCAACTCTTTAATATCCTTATACTTGTTCTTACCACCCTCTGTACCAGAATAGACACGGAAAGCTGTGAAATAAGTCTCAGCAATTGGTACCAAGTCAGTCTTATGATCCGAGTTCCAGTTATCAAGAAAATTATAGTGTTGGAAAGCATTAATATCAATATCACCATTATTGAGGGCTACGTTTGGTTGAGAATAGTCCGTAAACTCGCTAAACTGAAGCGTGATTCCCTCTTTTTTCAAGATTTCTTCGATCTTATCCCAGCGTGCTTGTTCAGACTCACTCTTAGCCATGGTCCCTACTCGAACCACCGTCTTATCCTTAGCAGCATCCTTACCACAAGCTGCCAAAATACCTACAGAAGCAACAGCGATAGCCACAAAACCTAATAATCGTTTTATTTTCATCATTTTTCTCCTCTCAGATGAATCAATGCCTTTATTCTAACACGAATATATCCGCTTGACTAATTCATATTCTTAATCAGTTGATAGAGAGGAATTATCAAAAAAAAGAGTAAGAACCAACTCTTACTCTACAATTGTCGCTCCAAGAACATTTTTAAAATGCCCAATGGCAAAATCATGTGCTTCTGGCGTCAAGGAGGCTGTTGCACTCTCTACCACCTCGATATCATAGCCCAAATTATAAGCATCAATAGCCGTATGTAACACACAAATATCTGTTAAAACTCCCGTCAAAACGACTTTTGTCACACGACGCTCACGCAAACGAATATCCAAATCTGTTCCTGAAAAAGCTGAATAGTGACGTTTGTCCATCCAAAAGACACGATGATCATCCTTGATGGCGATGGCATCATATACACCAGCCAACTTACCATAAAGTTCTCGCCCAGCTGTCCCAGCAACATTGTGAGGCGGAAAGAGTTTAGTCTCAGGATGGAAAGTATCCCCCTCATCATGTCGGTCCATAGCCACAAAGATATAATCTCCATTGTCATAGGCTTCTTGCGTTACCTGAGCAATGCGATCTTCAATGGCTTGGGCAAGCTTACCAGCCGTCAACTTCCCATCATCTGCTACAAAGTCATAAGAGTAATCAATTGAAATCAATGCTTTTGTCATATTACCTTCTCCTTTTAAAAAAAGTGGGGCAGACTCAACCTACCTCACTTCTATTCAATGTTTTATTCGTATTCTTTCAATTTATCGTAGATACCTTCGTTAAGGACTTTAAGGTAAGTACCTTTCATACCAAGAGAACGACTTTCAATAATACCAGCTGATTCTAATTTACGAAGAGCATTAACAATAACAGAACGAGTGATTCCGATACGGTCCGCGATAACAGAGGCTGTCAAACGACCTTCTAAACCGTCCAACTCATTCAAGATAGCTGAAACTGCCTTGATTTCTGAGTAAGACAAGGTATTAATAGCCATATTAATAGCTGTTTGTTTACGAATCGTTTCTTCCAAGTTTTCTGTTTGAAGATTCAACAATTGCAAACCAACTACTGTAGCTGCAATCTCAACCAAGATAAGGTCGTCGTCCACAAAATCATGGTCGTTACGCCAAATAATGAAAGAACCAAGACGCATACCACCACCATAGATTGGTGCAATTGTAGTCAAACCGTCAGGGAAATCATCTTTTGATTCCACTGGGAAGATGGTCAAGTCACTGTCAATACCGATATTTTCTTGAGTATCATAAACACGGCTGATACCACGTATGTATTCCTCTGGAAGTTGTTTCGCTTTAAAAAACTCTTCCACACGGTCATTGTTGGTTTTGTATTTCATAGCATAACCAAGGAGAGTACCTCCACCATTTACGATAGCAGCATTACAATCAATAATATCTGCCAACTGAGCAGCCATGTTGTTATATGGAAGATCTCCTTCCAAACTATCTACTGAGCGTTGCAAGATAGAAGTAATTTTGCGTGTTTTATCAAGTAAATTTGCCATTTTTATTGTCTTCACTTTCTATTTATAATCTTAATAATCACAGATCCTGTACCAAGCATATCCATTAAGATCCGCTAGCACTATCATTATAGCATACCTGAACTAAAAATTGCAAACAATTGTCTGAAAATTATTTATTATTCTACTATTCATTATATTTTGTCTTTTTCAGGAGAAACGTTCGGATTTTAGGTAAAAACGACTCATTTTTAAGCAAGATAAAACCGAACAAGTCTTTTTGTCCAGTTTTCACGAATTTAGCGTTTATAATATGACAAAACACATTCGATTTTATTTCCAAGATCAGCCAATTCTTCCACACGAGGAAGGTAGACAATACGGAAGTGGTCCGGTTCATTCCAGTTAAAGCCTTTACCTGGAACCAAGAGGACCTTTTCCTTCTTCAAGAGACGAAGACAGAACTCTTCATCATCGTCAATATCATACATGTTGCGGTCAATCTTAGGGAAGATGTAAAGACCCGCATCTGGCTTAACAGCTGTGAGTCCTGGAATATTGTTTACTGTGTTTGTAATAAACTCACGTTGTTCATAAATACGACCACCTGGAATCAGGAGCTCATCAACAGATTGGTAGCCCCCAAGTGAGGTCTGAATTACGTGTTGAGAGAGCACATTAGAGCAAAGGCGCATATTGGACAACATATCAAGCCCTTCAATATAGCCCCTAACATTCTTCTTAGGCCCAGAAAGAACCATCCAACCTACACGGAAACCACAAATACGGTGAGATTTAGAAAGACCATTCATAGATACACAGAAAACGTCTGGTGCAAGACTTGCAATAGCAATGTGCTTCTTACCATCCATAACCAAGCGGTCATAAATCTCATCCGCAAAGATAATCAAATCATTTTGGCGTGCAATATCGACAATCTGTTCAAGAACATCTTTAGGGTAAAGAGCACCTGTCGGGTTATTCGGATTGATAATAACAATAGCCTTAGTATTTGATGTAATCTTTGATTTGATATCATCAATGTCTGGATACCAGTTAGATTTTTCATCACAGACATAGTGAACAGCGTTACCGCCAGCTAGACTGACACAGGCTGTCCAAAGAGGATAGTCTGGCATTGGAACCAAGACTTCATCACCATCATCAAGCAAGGCCTGCATAGACATGGAAATCATCTCTGACACACCGTTACCAATATAGATATCATCGATGTCTACATTTGGGAAACCCTTAAGCTGGCAATACTGCATAATAGCCTTACGAGCTGAGAAAATCCCCTTACTATCTGAATACCCCTCACTGTTACGAACATTCATAATTAAGTCACGAATGACTTCATCTGGTGCTGTAAAACCAAATTCCGCAGGATTTCCTGTGTTCAGACGGAGAATTTTTTCACCTTTGGCAATCATACGGTTGGCCTCATCCAAAACTGGACCACGAATATCATAGGCAACGTGTTCCAACTTTGATGATTTATCAAATGTTTTCATAAGTTAATCCTTTCAAAAGATACTAAAGCAGATCCATCTAGTAGAAAATAAGAAAATTCAACACCTGATGGGGATTTTTACTTTCATTGACACCATCTTAGACCTAGCCCGTTTGGCATCATTTCTGAAGATTTATCTTCCTCATTGATTATCTCGTTTCTTACGAAGCTAATAACAGATTGTATTATACCTCTTTTTCAGACAATATTCAATTTTTAGATAAGGTCAAACTCTTCCCATTACTGATAGTATCGTAAAGTAAGCAGTCAAAAAAGATTTCAGAAAACCCATAACAATGTTTTCATTTTTAAGATTAAAGGAGTATAATAAAACTAAAGATAGGAGGTAGAGCTTATGTCTCAACAATATGAACATATTATGGTAGCCATCGACGGTTCTCACGAATCGGAGTTGGCCTTTCTCAAAGGTGTACACGTTGCAAAACGTAATAACGCACAGTTACTTTTAGTACATGTTATCGATACACGCGCCCTTCAAAGCATTATGACTTTCGACTTTTATATCTATGAAAAACTAGAAGACGAGGCTAAAGCTGTATTGGCTAACTATGAACGTCAAGCCAGAGAAGCTGGTTTAACTAAGATTCGCAAAGTTATTGAGTTCGGTAATCCTAAGAGCCTTTTGGCTGTTGATATCCCTGATAAGGAAAATGTTGACCTTATTATGATTGGTGCCACTGGTCTCAATACTTTTGAGCGTCTGCTTGTCGGTTCAACTTCTGAGTACATTCTCCGTCACGCAAAAGTTGACTTGCTCGTTGTTCGTGATTCTGAAAAAACGCTATAGTCACCTCTCATAAGCACCTACGGTGCTTTTCTCATATAATAAATTGTAAAATATAGTGCAACAAAAAAACTCATAGCGTTTCATTGGTGTAAACTGTAAGTAACGAAACAAACAGAACCCGAGGAAAAACTATAAGCTACTCCCAGCTTACCATAACCGACTGAATAAAGATAGAAACCTATAAAACCATCTATAACTGGTTCTATACTGGTTTGATTGATCTGGATTTGAGCGTCCTTCGTCGGAAAGGAAACAGTCGACAACCCAAAGAATCAGGTGGAAGATTTAGAATTGGTACGCCAATTGCCAAACGTCCTAA
Source organism: Streptococcus sp. FSL L8-0526 (assembly GCF_038007145.1). Taxonomy (NCBI): domain Bacteria; kingdom Bacillati; phylum Bacillota; class Bacilli; order Lactobacillales; family Streptococcaceae; genus Streptococcus; species Streptococcus sp. FSL L8-0526. The sequence goes on along the minus strand of NZ_JBBOWP010000001.1, from coordinate 707,811 downwards.
GGAGGTCAGGAATCGTGAGACCTTTGGTCACTGGGAGGCTTGATACTGTGGTGTCTTCCAGAGGCAAAAACAAGGGGTGTTTAGTGGCCTTTCTAGAGCGAAAAACACGTTTTTACTTAGCTTCCAAGATACCAGATAGAACAACCAAAGCCATATTTTCAGCCATCGAACAACTTTGTAGGCTATTTCCAAAAGAGACTCTTATAACTTTCACTTCAGACAGGGGAAAAGAGTTTGCCTGCTATCCTCTGGTAGAGAGGAAGCAATGAGAACGCAAATGGCTTACTAAGAGGATATTTCCCAAAGAAAACAGATTTAGCTACTATTTCTGATAAGGTTTTGAACAAGGCCTTAGATGATATCAATCATCGACCACGAAAATGTTTAACTTACAGAACTGTTTGTGAATCTCTAGAGGATGAGTTCGAGTAAATGTTGCACTTATTCTTGTGATTTATCATATAAAAAGAACTGAGTTATTAATCTCGGTTCTTTTTCTTGTTCTATTTTTCAGACGTTGCTGATTCAGACACAGCTTCTGACTCTGAAGTTGCTTGGCTTTCTTCTACCAAGGCTTCGCTAGCAAATTGACTAGAGGAACTTGTTTGCTCCAAAGCAAGGATAGTTGAAGGGCTCTCGCGTTCTGCTTCCTGACTAAGGCTTGCTTCAACAATCATCAGTTCCTTTTGACGTTCTGTTTCACGAAGATACTCACGTTCTTCTTGCTCTTCCTGACGTCATCTTTCTTGCTCACGTCTTTGAGCTTTCTGACGTTCACGCTTAGCATGGCGTTTTTGCGTCTTATCAATCAAGACCTTAGTATTGTCTTTAGTTCGCATTAATTTGACAAGTTGAACCAAAAGTCTCCATACAAACACAATGACTAACTCCACAAAGAGAAGAAGCTCAACCAGAATAACTCCCAACAAGCTCCAAGCCATGAAAAGCATTATCAATAATTGCGTGGAAATCTTCTTCAAGTCACCCAAATGATTGTTGTAAATATTGAGAGTCTCAAGGAAAAGATCTAAGATTCCTTGTAAGAGATGAGACTCAACAGATTTATCTCCCTCAAGGCTCAAGTCCATTTGAACTTCCGCCGGAGTAACCACTGTCAACTCTCCATCTTGATAGACCTCAACACGATCCCCTAAATTTATATCAAAATCAAAAAGAGCACATCTATTTTTTCAAGCGCCCATCGGGATGACTAAGGTAAACAAAGTCATCATCAATTTTTAAAATACGAAACATAATTACCTGCTTTTTATTGCTTCCTAAAGAGTAACAAAGTAAAAAAGCTCTTGTCAAGAGCTCATTCTTTAATCCAAGGTTTTAACCCCGATACGATTCTTATACTCTTGATAAGTTTCCGTATGCATAAGAGCCTTAGCGTTTTTAACACGATCTGCAGTTGGTGGTTTGACACCTTCCAATGGATAAGGGATGCCAAGTTCACGCCACTTGAATTCCCCCATTGTATGATATGGAAGAATTTCAAATTTATCGACATTTTTCAAGGTCCTCACAAATTCACCCAATTCAACCAAATGCTCATCAAAGTCAGTCAAACCTGGTACCAAAACATGACGAATCCAGACTGGTACTTGTTTATCAGACAAGTATTTAGCAAATTCCAAGATATTCGTATTAGGCTGGCGAGTTACAAACTTATGTTGCTCTGGGTCAATCTCTTTGATGTCAAGTAGAACCAAATCAGTAACAGCCAAGAGTTTGTCAATAACTTCATAATATACAGGAGTATTACGGTAAGCAGATCCACAGGTATCAAGCGTACAATGAATACCTAACTTTTTAGCCTCCGTGAAAAGGGCTGTGACAAAATCAATCTGAAGCATGGCCTCACCACCAGATACGGTGATACCACCCTGTTTACCCCAAAAATGACGGAAACGAAGAGCTTCTTCTAAAACAGACTCGACAGTACGCTCGACAGCCTTATTTGACTTCATTGCCCACGTGTCTGGGTTATGGCAATATTGGCAACGCATCTTACAGCCTTGCATAAAAACAATAAAACGGATTCCCGGACCATCTACGGATCCAAAACTTTCAGTTGAATGAACAAGTCCAGTCACCTGACTGTAATTAATTTCTACCATGGCAGCCTCCTTGTAAACTCTTTTTACATGTTTTCATTATACCTCTTTTATCAGAAACATGCTCCATGTCTGTCTAATTTAAGATAAAAGTTATACTATAATACATCTAAAATTACTATATAACTATACTATACCAGAAGAAGAAAGGGAAAAACTGGATTCTTCCGGTTTTTTATTATCTATACTATTAGGCACGTTTCTTGAATACCAATAAAACTGCAAGAACAAGGAAGAATGTTCCTACAAGCGTCAATATTACAGTTGATACTTTACCAGTCAATGTACCGTCAGCATTCACTTTGAATCCTGTACTTAAGGAACAACAAGACTTGTTTTACCGTCATTATTGGCAACAACAAGCTGACTATTTTGTTTAGAAAGGATTGTTTGACCAGGTGCCCGTTATAGCTGGTGCTACTGGTGTTATAATGGCAACAGGTCAACCATTAACGTTGACTGAAGGAACTTCAGGTGATTGAGGGCCCTCACTTGTATTCGTATCTGTATCAGTTTTTGGCTGCATAAGAACAGTATCATTTGTCGCAATGCCGGCATCTGCAAAAGAAGTTACTGGTAGAAAGTCTCCTAGAGTAAGGGGGAGTAAAAGTAAGCTACTATGTATAGAATATAGAGATTTTTTAGAAGCTATTAAGATTCTCCTTTATCATTTAGATATTTTATTTTTATAATAAAGCATAACATAGAGGTTATCATATATTTTTAATCTAATTATGTATTAAAAAATATTTATCAAAAAGATAATAAAAAGCACTTTCAATCCAAAGGAAAGAAGGCGCTCAATTATCATTATCTGACTTTTTAGCTCTAGTCTTTTCTAATCTAAAGCTGGTGAATGCTATTCTCCTGCTTCTTCTGGAGCAGCTGTGATGATTACCTTAAGTTTGGTTACGCGACCATCCTTAACCTTATCGTTAATAAATTCAAGACGTTTGTCCTTGTTGATAACTTCGTAATGTTCCTTGACTTCTTGAGTGGGAATTGCTCCTACACCAGTCAAATAATAGCCTGCGATAGTATCAACATCATCACTTTCAAGCTCTGTGTCAAAGTATTCATTGAAGTCATTAAGAGTCATAGATCCTTCAACAATATAGGTATTCTCTCCTATTTCACGAACTTCCACACTAGCTTTATCTGTTTCGTCATCAATTTCACCGACGATTTCTTCCAAAAGATCCTCGAAGGTCACCAGACCAGCCATACCACCATATTCATCAAGTAAGATAGCCATTTGATTATTGGTGTTACGAAAGGCTGCCAAGAGGTCGTCAACGAAAATTGTTTCTGGAACAAAGAGGGGCTCATTCATGATACGGCGAAGATTAACATTCTCAAAACCGAGCTCATAAGCCGCTTTAAGGAGGTTTTTGGTATGGATTACACCGATAATCTTATCCTTGTTATCTTCGTAGACAGGGATACGAGAGAAGCTTTGCTTTATAATGGCTTGGATATTTTCCTGAGTATCGTCTTCAATATCTATCATGAAGGCATCTGTACGAGGAACCATGACTTCACGCGCCATTAATTCATCAAGAGAAAAGATACCTTGAAGCATTTTGATTTCTTTAGCTTCAAGTGTATCCTCACTCTTGGTCAACATGTACTCAATCTCATCACGTGTCATCGGCTCATCCGCATCATCAAAAGTCATAGGTGTCAAACGAGACAAGAGGTTGGTTGATGCCGAAAGAATCCATACAAAGGGACTGACAATCTTACCAGTTAAAATAATGACAGGTGCTGAGTAGATGGCCAGATTTTCCTTTAGGTTCATGGCAATACGCTTAGGATAAAGCTCACCAAAAACGATAGAAATGTAAGTCAAGACCACCAAAGATACCACGCTACCTGCTGTTTTAGCCCAAGCTACGTTACCAAACCAGGTCGCTATAACTGCTCCTAGCGAAGCAGAGAGACTGGCCCCTTGCAAAAGACTGATAAAAGTAATACCAACCTGAATAGTTGATAAGAAGTTATTGGGATTTTCAAGAACCTTGAGCAGGCGAATAAATTTCTTGTCGCCTTCTTCAGCCTTTTGTTCCACACGTGAACGGTTTAGTGATACTAAAGCCATCTCAGACGCTGAGAAAAAGGCCGAAAGTAAGGTTAAAATTAGTAATAAAATAAATTGAAATAATAAGGACTGACCGCTAGAGTCTTCCATTTTTTCTTCTCCTCTAAAAAAAATTCTGACTTTCATTATATCACAATTTTCCAATATAGGTTCCTATTTTATGCTATAATTAGAGTAATTTATCATCGAAGGAGAGACTTATGTCACTTATACGCTTAGAAAATGTCAGCTTGGCTCGCCAAGGAAAAATACTCTTGTCCAATCTTAACTGGTCAGTTGAAAAAGGCCAGACCTGGGCTATCCTTGGACTTAATGGTGCAGGAAAATCAACACTTCTACGCTTATTGACATCTGAGTTCTTTCCTTCTGAAGGTCATGCTGAAATACTTGGCTATACCTTTGGTAACGGAGACATCACGGGTCTTCGTAAACATATCGGTATTGTCAGTTCCTTCATCACTGAGCGTCTGCCTAAGCATATGACTGCAGAAAAAATCGTCCTTACTGGTAAATACAAGAGCTCAATCCTCTACAAGGCATATGGGGATAAGGAGTTGCAAGAAGCCAAGGACATGCTGACCTCACTTGGTGCAGGGGATTTGATAAGTCGTAAATACCATGGCCTCTCTCAAGGAGAAAAACAAATTTGTTTGATTGCTCGCAGTCTCATGGAAGATCCTGATATCATTATCCTTGATGAAGCGACTGTTGGCTTGGACCTATTTGCTCGTGAAAAACTCTTGCGTCAGATTGATCGTATCACCTCGCTTCCTCATGCTCCACTGGTTCTTTACGTCACTCACCACGCTGAGGAAATCACTGAAAACATGGACCATATTCTCCTACTCCGTCAAGGAAAAATCGTAGCACAAGGATCCAAAAATGATGTCATCACACCAGAAGTCTTAGCTGACTTCTATCAAAATCCTGTTCAAATTATTCCAATTGACGACCATCGTTTTTACATTAACCCTCTTTTATAGAGATCAGTCATAAAGTAGCTTGATTTAGGGCTAATTTACGAACAACATTAAAGAAACAAGTCCCCTAGACTATAAGTCTGGGGGAATTTGTTCTTTCATCATTACTTCTTTTTTATTTGAGATACGCTATACAAAATTAAGGCTGGAAGGACAAGGTGTTCTATAGACGTTCTTGAATAAAATAAATTGTGCAGCGACTATATATAAACAGATTTTGTCAGAGGTTTTACTGTGTGAGGAAATCTTTTGACTTTTACCGATTCGATAACAAAACAGTTCTTTTTTGACCGAATAAATTCTAAGATTAACCACATAGACATATGATATTGTCCGATGGCCGCTCTTTCCAGTTGTCTTGTTAATCTTCTTTACAATTGAGAATTTCATGAAAAAAGATTATAAGTCTAGCCTCATTAGTGCCTTGATTGGGCTGATGATTGCTAATGCAATCTATGACCTACTCCCTATTTCCTATTCCTACCGAAACTCTGATTGTTTCCGGTATCCTAGTAGGCCTAGGATTGGGCTATCTCTTTCCTGACCACGATAATGAAAAAAGCAAACATTAAAAGAAGCCAAATTAATAACTTAGCTTCTTTTTCTACTCTAAATTCTTTCTTAAGCTCCCCTTCGGGCTAGATTGATCATATCATATATCAAAGTATTGCTTGTTTCTTTGAGAGTATAGTTTTCCAAAGTATTGACTTCCTTACGAAGCTGTTTGGCATAACGACTAGAAATACGCCCAGCTTGTTCATATTCGATGATAATCTTACGTTCCAAAAAATAGCCTCGCAACATTTCGTCAACATAGTCTGGATTTAAGTGAGTGATAACCCGCTCGACAAAGGCTCCAGATTGAATAATTTCAGCCTCTCGAATCCGACAGCGTTTCAAATAAGACAAAAGATCTGAATGATAGACACCTTCCAGATTACTCAAGGCTTCCAAAACCCGCTCAGTATTTGTTAAATAAAGCTCAGTCATATGATCACGATTTTCCTTGGTCAATCGAAGACCTCGCCTATTCTCCTCTTGTTCAAATCGAAACTTGAAGGTAAAAGCTAGGTGCAAAATTCTACGAAGACCAATAACGAAAACAGCAGAGGCATAAGAGAGACTAGAAACAAAACCACGGTTGATACGGCGCTCCAAGCTTTTGATATAACGTTGGTATAGATTGTATTCGAGTTCTGAAATCTTCCCCTTCTTGTAGGCATATTCCAAACCCTCACTCTCGATTTCCATAATCATGATACGGATATTAGCTAACTCTTCCTTGATATCATTTGATTCCTGCTCCAAGATTAAATCTTCCAAACGTTGGTTATAGTTGTCAATGGTAGCATAAATAGCTTCTTGATTTGCAGACTGCTTCAGGTCTTTTTCTAGCTCTCTTACCACATCATTAAGAATAGCAATCTGCATGTAATGGTTGGTCCTATGTGCTGGTCTGGTAGCTAACCTAGGTAGAATTAAAATACCTATCAAGAAGCTCAATAGTGTAACACCCGCTACCGTAAAGATCAAGAGACTGTGTTCTAGCGCAGTCATATTAGTAACCGGAAGTAAAAGGATTGTTGCAATCGAAACCGTTCCTTTTACACCAGAAAAAGTCAAAATCGTAGCAACCTTCCATATTTTTTTCAGTGACCGTTTGGTCCGCCAAGCTCTTTGGGCAAACACTGTACTAATCATGACAAAACGAATTCCAAACAAGATCGCTGTTAACAAGACTATGGCAAGAAGCATCCAAAGCGTATTATAAGTACTGCTAGACAGTACTGGGATTGCTAAGGTTGGCAGTTCCGTCCCCAGAAGGAAAAAGACCATACCATTAAGCACAAAGGTAATGGTTCCCCAAATCGTATGGGAGACACTATCCAATTCGGCATCAAATACGGTGATTTTTTTGAAACGGCTAGCAAGCGAAATCCCTGCTACAACAACAGCAATAATTCCAGAGACATGTATTTCCTCAGCTACAAAGTAAGAGGAAAACGGTAGCACTAACTCTAGTAAGAGTGCACCTGTGACATCTGCTGCATCCATATTATCTAAAATGGTCAAAAAGAGACGATTCAATAGAGCTGTAATCAAGCCAACCAAAAAACCACCAATTACAGAGATAACCAAATTCCAGCTCGCGTCCAGGAGGGAGAAGGATCCCGTTGTCAAAGCAGTTACTGCCATCCGAAAGGCGACCAAGCCAGAGGCATCATTTAGCAAACCCTCTCCCTGCAGAATATGGCTAATCCACCTTGGAAAACTGAAGCGTTTGGAGATAGCGGAATAGGCAACAAAATCCGTTGGACCAAGAGCGGCACCGAGGGCTAGACAGGCAGACAAGGGCACCGAAGCAGGCAAGACGGCCTTAGCAAGATAGCCGATTCCTAGAGTAGAGACGAAGATGACTGGAAAAATCAAAAACAGAATGAGCCTCCAGTTACGTAGAATACTGGTAATGTCACTCTCTTCGCCCTCACGAAAAAGCAAGGGAGCAATAATAAACGCTAGAAAAAGTTCCGTTTCAAGCTCAAAAACTTCCCCCTTAAGAAGAAAACCAATACCCACTCCAAAAATAATTTGAATCAAAGGTAGGGGAAGTCGTGGAAAAATGCGGTTGATAACGTTCGATAAGATTAAGCTAAACAGAAGAACAAGCAAAGCTAATGATAAATGCATAGTTTCTTTTAACCTTCCTTATGACAACAGTTAGAAAATAGTTCTTTTTGCTTGCGAATTTTTTTATCAATGGCAGTCACGTCTTCCTTAGCTAAAAGTTTATGGCAACGTTCAACCTCAAGACTGGCTAGTTTCTTTTTGATTTTCGTCGTTTTGCAATTATAAACCGTTTTTAGGTTATCTTCAGCACTCTGCTTGTCTATATATTTGGCCTGCATATCTGCAAGTTTTTCTTTAATATCTGTAATCATTGTAATTTCTCCAACATCACCAAAAATGGCGGGGTATTAATTTGATTGAGAGGTTGATACAGCATGGCTGTAAAAACACGCTGGTCTAGACCAATCACATACTCAAGAACAGCATCCTTCTCCATATCACCCCCATCATGACCGTAGTAAATCATAATAGCTAGGCGACCACCCACCTCTAAGCGGTCAAGAATCTTCTCAATAGCTTCAAGGGTCGTGTGAGGTTTGGTGATGACACTCTTGTCTGCAGATGGTAGATAGCCTAAATTGAAAATAGCTGCTCGAATAGGCTCCCTAACATAATGGTCCAGATTTTCATGACCATCTAAAATGAGTTCCGTATTTTCAATTCCCAAGTCTGACAAGCGTTGACTGGTCTTTCCAAGCGCCTGCTCCTGCACGTCAAAAGCATAGACCTTCTTGGAAAGGCCAGCCAGAAAGGCTGTGTCATTACCGTTTCCCATGGTCGCATCGACAACTATACTCTCATCGTCCAGCACTTCTGCTAGAAAGTCATGAGACATATGAATGGGACGTTTAATCATGCTTTTTCCTCCTTCTTGCTAACGACTTTACACCCTTGCCATGAGTCACGACGTTCCATCTCTTTGTCAATGGCATTAAGGACTTCCCACTTGTTGAGACTCCACATAGGTCCAATCAGCATATCTCGCGGTGCATCACCAGTAATCCGATGAATGACGATATCCTTAGGGATGATTTCCAACTGGTCACAGATGATTGACACATACTCTTCCTGACTCAGCAATTTAAGACCCCCTTCGTGGTAGTCTCTTTGCATACGCGTATTAGTCATCAGGTGGAGGAGATGGAGTTTAATCCCCTGAATGTCATTATCAGTCACACAACGGCGAACATTCTCCACCATCATCTCATGAGTTTCCCCCGGTAACCCATTAATTAGGTGTGATACAATTTCAGCCTTGGGCGCACGCTCATGCAAGCGCTTCACCGTCTCCACATAGAGTTCATAGCTGTGTGCTCGGTTTATGAGCTCTGAGGTTTCTTCATAAGTCGTCTGCAGTCCAAGTTCAACCGTTACGTGCATGCGGTCTGTGAGTTCTGCCAGATAATCAATCACATCGTCTGGCAAACAGTCAGGGCGAGTACCGATATTGATCCCAACAACACCAGGCTCATTGATAGCCTGTTCGTAGCGATCCTTGATAACCTCAAGTGGTGCGTGAGTATTCGTAAAGTTTTGAAAATAAACCAGATATTTATGAACTTCTGGCCACTTGCGGTGCATAAAGTCAATCTCATGGTAAAACTGCTCACGAATCGGTGCCTCAGGAGCTACAATAGCGTCCCCAGATCCCGATACTGTACAAAAGGTACAGCCACCGTGAGCCACTGTTCCATCACGGTTGGGACAATCAAAGCCCGCATCTATAGGAAGTTTGAAAATCTTTTCGCCAAAAATCTCGCGATAGTAATCATTTACTGTTCTATAACGTTTTTTCATACAGACTATTATAACACTTTAGTCTAAAAAAGAGGCTCAATAATTTCTGTAGTGGGTAAATCCACCATGGAAATTATGGAGCCTTTTTGAGTATATACAAAAAGTCCCATATGACCTATAATGAAAAGTGCTCAAACTATCATTTTAGAAAGACTCATATGGAACAACTAAATCTTATCACAAATTTTCTCAGAATTAAAGACAAAATATCACTATCACTGATGAATGTGATATGGGAACTCACTTAGAACTCCACGGTCACTTGGATTACACAGCCCCTAAATGCCCAAAATGCAAGGGACAAATGGCTAAGTACGGCTACCAGAAAACTTCTAAAATCCCCTACTTAGAAACTGCTGGCTACCCTTTACTTATCCGTCTTCGAAAGCGTCGTTTCAAGTGTAAAGATTGCGGAAAAATGGCGGTCGCTGAAACTCCTCTTGTCAAGAAGAACCACCAAATCTCTGTCGCTGTTAACCAGAAAATCGCACAATTACTCATCGAAAATCAAGCAATGAAACATATTGCACACAGGCTATCAATTTCAACATCGTCAGTTATGAGAAAGCTCAATGAGTTCAAGTTTGAAACGGATTGGAATACCCTACCTGAGGTGATGAGTTGGGACGAGTATGCCTTCAAGAAGGGGAAAATGAGCTTCATCGCTCAAGATTTCGACTCCCTAAATGTCATCTCCATTCTCGACGGATGGAACTCAAGCAACCATCCGAAACCACTTTCTACGCTATCCTAGAAAGGTTAGAAATCGGGTCAAAGTTGATTACCATGGATATGTTTAGTCCCTATTATCAACTTGCTAAACAGCTTTTTCCGAATGCAAAAATTGTACTCGATCGCTTTCATATCGTGCAACACCTTAGTCGTGATATGAACCGTGTCCGTATTCAAATTATGAATCAATTCGACAGAAAATCGCAGGAATACCGAGCCTTGAAACGTTACTGGAAATTGATACAACAAGATAGCCGTAAACTCAGCGATAAACGATTTTATCGTCCTATGTTTCGAATGCATTTGACTAACAAGGAAATCCTAGAAAAACTCCTATCCTACTCAGATGAACTCAGACAGCACTATGAACTCTATCAATTTCTCTTGTTCCATTTCCAAGAGAAAAACTCAGATCATTTCTTTGACCTCATCGAACAGGAAATAGCCACTGTTAATCCTATTTTCCAGACGGTATTTAAGACATTTTTAAAGGATAAAGACAAGGTTGTAAACGCCATGGATTTACCTTATTCTAACGCCAAACTGGAAGCTACCAATAATCTCATCAAAGTCATTAAGAGAAATGCCTTTGGTTTCAGGAACTTTGAAAAATTTAAAAAACGGATTTTGATTGCATTGAACATAAAGAAAGAGAGGACGAAGTTCATCCTCTCTAGGTGTTAGCTTTTAATCTATCCACTACAGTTGACAAAGAGCCAAAAAAGAGAGTAAGACAGAGACAAAATCATAGATTTCTGTCTGTCCTACTCTCTCTTCTCATTTAGTCTTTTTCAAATAATCAATGGCTTCTTGAGCTGTTTTAACAGGGACGATTTTCATCTTGGTGCCCAGTTTCTCGGCAGCTTCCTTGGCCTCTTGATAATTAGTCTTGGCATCCGGATCGACCTTTTTCATTTCCTTAGTTACTAGATTATTTGGCACGAAGAAAATGTCTGCGCCACTATCAGCCGCAGATTTCACCTTGAGATAGGCCCCACCGATATCACCGACAGTCCCATCTTTTTCAATAGTTCCTGTACCAGCAATCTTGCGGCCAGCCTTGAGGTCTTGACCAGACACCTGATCGTAAATAGCCAAGGTAAATATAAGACCAGCACTTGGCCCACCGACACCATCTAGTTTAAACTTAACATTCTCAGGACTCTTAATTTCAGTATGGTCCGTTAGGCTGATACCAATACCATTTTTGCCATTGGCAATCTTAATAATCTTACCAGTAGCAGTCTTTTCTTTACCATCTCTCATATAAGTGACCTTGACCTTTGAACCCAGCTTAAGTCCTTGAACGTATTTAATCATGTCAGTCGAATTATCAAAGGTCTTACCATTAACAGCCGTCACCGTATCAGCGATATTGAGGACACCCTTGAAGCTAGAATCATCAGCAACCTGAAGCACATAGACACCCATATACTTCAAACTAACCTCCTTACCAGCCAGAGTCAAGCCCTGATAAACCGCTTGGTTTTGAGAAGTCTCCATGTAAAATTTGTTGATGCGTATGAAATCTTCATCAGAGTAATTTCCAGTTGCCTCTTCAGCCGTTTGAAGCTTTGCAAAATCATTAAACTTAGCATAGAGCATCAAGGCCAAAGTCGCCTTGGTTTGAGCCACCGCCACAAAATTATAGGAGCCCTTAGAATCATCAGCTTTCTTATTCACTGTCAAGACTTCCTTGGTATCAAAAGCACCACCCGGAAGCTCCACATAGTAATTATTGAGAGGGAAAAAGAGGGCAAAAAGGAGGAAAAGTAACGTAAAAATACTTAATAACCACCACTTAATACGCCACATTTTCTCTAGTAGCGATTTAGATTTTGTCTTGTTTGCCACGCTTGGCCTCCACTTCCTTAACAACTGCTTGCGGAACATAAGAGCTAATGTTCCCCTCAAAATAAATCAACTCACGCACACGACTTGAAGACACCGGTGTCACCTCATGACTAGCAATAAAGTAAACCGTTTCGAGTTCTGGCGCCAAACCTTTATTGAAATAGTCCATATTAGCCTCATAGTCAAAGTCTGTCGCATTGCGTAGTCCTCGAACCAGATAAGTTACACCAAGATCTCTGGCGACATCTACAGCCAGACTATCGTGGGCCGTTATGACCTTGACATTAGGAAAATCTGCCACAACCTCATCCAAGATACGCTTGCGAGTCACAACATCCCAGAAGCCCTGCTTATTTTTATTATAAAAAAGGCCTATATAGAGCTCGTCAAAGAGCTTGCTGGCTCTGGCAATAATATCCATATGCCCATTTGTAATCGGATCAAAAGACCCCGTAAACATAGCAATCTTGGTCATAGCATTTCCTTTCTACAACTTTCCTACCAAAGGCTAACGCACGTAAACGGTCACCTTACTGATACCATAGGTTTTCTGCTTCCAAATTCCAAAGTTTAAAATTTCTTCAGGCAAGTCCACAGCCTTATCAGTCTCACAAACCAACATCACCTTTTCAGACAAGAGCCCCTGCTCCTCTAACTGAGTAATATTGGCCACAATCTGCTCTTTCGCATAAGGCGGATCTAAGAGCACCAAGTCAAACTGACCTGTCAATTGTGTCAATGCACGCGCCGCATCCATCTTCAAAAGCTGGAACTGTTCCTCACTCTTGGTCATCTTGATATTTTCCTGAATAACAGCCTGTGCTCGACGATCCTTTTCCACGAGGACAGCAGACGACATGCCACGGCTAATAGCCTCAATAGCTAAACTACCACTCCCAGAAAAAAGATCCAAAACACGTCCTCCATCAAAGAAAGGACCAATCATATTGAAAATGGCACCCTTGACCTTGTCCGTTGTTGGACGAGTCGTTTTGCCTTCTAACGTTTTAAGCGGACGCCCGCCAAAATCACCTGCTACAACACGCAAGTCGGTCACCTCGTTTTTACTGACTTTTAGTAAGACTTCTCTATTATAACAAAAAACTACACATAGATGTTACTCCAAAGGAGGCTAGACTAGCTAAAGATCATCACACAAACACAAAAAACTCGAAATTCTCCCGAGTTTCCATTTATATTACTTATCACCAAGTGCAGTCACGTAGTTATAAGCTTCGATACCGGCTGTGGCACCTTCCCCTACGGCTGTGGTAATTTGGCGAAGGTCTTTCTGACGCACATCACCAATGGCAAAGATACCTGGAACACTTGTCGCCATCTTGTCGTCTGTGATTACCCAACCATTTTGGTCAGTGATGTCAAGGCCTGTCAAGTAATCTGAAACAGGATCAAGTCCGACATAAACAAAGACACCGCCAAATTCGTGGTTAGTCACCTCACCAGTTTTGACATTCTTGATATCAACACTGCGAACCTTGATGTCATCACCCTTGATTTCTTCAACGACGGAATCCCAGATAAACTTGACCTTTTCATTGGCGAAGGCACGGGCTTGAAGGACCTTTTGGGCACGCAATTCGTCACGACGGTGAACAATGGTTACGCTATTGGCAAAGCGTGTCAAATAAACTCCTTCTTCAACAGCAGAGTCTCCACCACCAACAACCAAGAGGTCTTGATTGCGGAAGAAGGCACCATCACATACCGCACAATAAGAAACACCACGGCTGTTGTACTCTTCTTCACCAGCAACACCAATGCGGCGGTGTTTAGCACCCGTCGCAATGATAACTGTCTTGGTTTGGTACTCCTCGTCACCAGTTTTGACAACTTTATAATTGCCCCTGTCTTCGATACCAGACACGATACCATAAAGATTTTCAACTCCCAATTTTTCCAAGGGTTCAAACATCTTCATGGACAGTTCTGGACCAGAAATATTTTCAAAACCAGGATAATTTTCAATATCAGATGTGTTATTCATCTGTCCACCAGGAGCACCTTGCTCCAAAGTTGCCACTTTAAGGTTGGCACGAGCTGCATAAAGTGCTGCAGTCATCCCCGCAGGACCAGCTCCAATAACAATTGTATCGTACATGAGTAACTCCTTATATAATTTTCTTAATATGATTTTCTTGTAGAGATATCTTACACCTAATGTGCCAACAAAGCTAGCATTATGCATCCAGTACGATAAGAATCGCCATAACAGCAAATGCCAATACTGGGATCGAAACCATCGACATCATAATAGCATCATAGAGGGCACCCTGACGCTCCTTAACGGTTTTGTCTAAACGACGTAGGGCACGCCATCCAAGCCAAAAGACACCAATCACCAAACAAACAAAGAAAGCAATCACAAGGCCTAAGAGATAAAATTTAAAAATATTTAATAACATAAATCATCCTAAAGTGAGAAATAGAAAAGGCTGAGACAACATTCTTCAACCTCTGAATCCGATTAGTAATAACTACAGAAGGCAGTCACCGAGTAGACTCCTTAGTCACCTTTGAAGTATTCAAAAGTTCCTAGTCATCCTTGTGGGACTTTGACTATGAACTAGAAATGTAGTCCTATCCTATCACCTTTTCTATTGTAACAAAAATCCCATCTTAAAGATATTGTTTTGAATAAGAAGCGAAGAATTCTTTTGTTCGCTCTTCTTTTGGATGGTTAAAGATGTCATCAGGTGTTCCTTGTTCAAGGATATGACCTTTTTCAAGGAAAAGCACCTTGTCAGCCACTTGATAAATAAAGTTCATGTCGTGACTGACCAAAATCATGGTTTGACCTGATTTAGCCGCATCTGCGATTGATTTTTCAACCTCACCAACCAACTCAGGGTCAAGGGCAGATGTCGGTTCGTCGAGCAAGAGCACATCAGGCTTCATGGCAAGGGCACGGGCCAAGGCCACACGTTGCTTTTGACCACCTGACAAGTGACGCGGGTAATAATTTTCACGATTAGAAAGCCCAACCTTAGCGAGCTCTTCTTTCGCAATCTTGGTAGCTTCTTCGTCAGAAAGTTTCTTAACAATCTTAAGACCTTCCTTAACATTATCCAAGGCTGTACGACGTTCAAAGAGGTTAAACTGTTGGAAAACCATAGCCAACTTACGGCGAAGGGTAAGGATTTGCTCCTTGGTAATTGTTTCAAAATCCACCTTGAAATCATCAATGGCAATAGTACCAGAATCAGGTTGTTCCAAATAGTTCAAGCAACGAAGGATAGTCGACTTCCCTGCACCAGAGGCACCAACAAGAGCCACAACTTCACCTTTTTCAATGTCAATATCAATGCCATCGAGAACCTTTTGTCCTGAAAATTCCTTGGTCAAATTTTTGATACTAATCATTAGCGGTCACCTCCAATGCCAGAAATGTCAGTCGCTTCAGGAGCCTTAATGGCCATATGATTTTCAACTGAACGACCAATGTTCTCAATCAAGATTGAAATTACCCAGTATATAAGAGCTACTGAAATATAACGTTCAAAGTAACGGTAGTCAGCACCACCTAGGATTTGAGCCTGCGCATACATTTCGACGATACCTGCACTAAAGGCAAGTGATGTTCCCTTAGTCAAACCAATCAAACTGTTAATCAAACTTGGTGTCGCAATAACAGACGCATTTGGTATAATGACACGACGGTAAACCTGTGCAGATGTCATCCCAAGAGAACGGGCAGCTTCAATTTCCCCAGCATCCACAGCTTGAATCGCCGCACGGATGGTTTCACTCATGTAAGCTGCTTCATTAAAGGCAAAGGCCGTAATAGCGAAGATAGCCGGCGGAACCTCATTAATATTCAAATCTAAGCCGAACTCACCATTCAAGTAACGAAGGAAGAGTGGAATACCATAGTAAGTCAACATGAGTTGTACAAGGATTGGTGTCCCACGCAAGAAGCTCACAAAAACTGCTTGAATTGGATAAAGGATACGTACTCGATTAATTTTAACAACCGCAAAGACAAGGGCCAAAATCAAACCGAAGAAGGCACCTGCAATAGTCAATCCCAAAGTTAAAGGCAAACGTTCTACAATCTTAGGAACAGCATCGAAGACAGCCTTCCATGAGAAGAGCTTACCAGCTGGCATCCAAGATGAAATCCATTTGAAGACAACCGTAACCAATTGCAAAACATAGCTCCAAAGGATTTCCACTAGCCATGATAAGGGAACGGCTAAAGCAACAGCTACTGCCAAACCAACCAAGCCAAGGATAACTTGAAGATACCAAGGTGACCGATTAAATGCTTCTATACTCTTTTTCACAATGTCGCCCTTTCTTTCTAAAAAAGTCGGTTAGCCTAGTGCTAACCGTTCAAATATCTTATCATAAATTTTATAATATTCATTTTAGCACGACTCAGAAAGTCTGTGAAATAATCTTTTCTTATCATTGTGATAAGGAAATCATATCACGGATAATTCTGCTTTATTAACGTCAAAAAGCAGAGACAAAGGTCCTAACTTTTCAACTTTTAATAGTCTTATTTCAAATCACTGACGTAATCGCCACCGAAGTATTCCTTACTGAGTTTGGCAAGGGTTCCATCCTTCTTGAGCTCTTTGATACGTTTATTGACAAAGGTCTTGAGTTCCTTACCTTGCTTATTTTTTGAGAAAATAAGGTATTCAAGACCATCAGTCTTCATACCGATATCGTCTTTAAGCTTGTTTACAGCCAACTTATAGCCTTGATCTTTAACAATATACTCAGACGAAATGGCATCATAAAGGATAAAATCAATTTTTCCTTCTTGAATGTGTTGAACGCGTGTTGAAAGACCCGTCGAGCTAGAAGCGTAATTGATTGTAATTGGTGTCTTGTCCGCATTGGCGTGGTTCCAGTTTTCAAGCAACTGAGCGTAGTTAGTGCCAGGAAGCACTTCTGTTGTCTTACCAGACAAATCGTCTAGGCTAGTATACTTTGTACCCTCAGCACTGATGATTGCATAGTTAGAACGTGAAATCGGATCTGAAAAACTATATTTCTGTGCACGCTCTTCATTGTAGTTAAAATCATTAGCTGCAATCTGATAACGTCCAGAATCCACCCCTGTCAAGATGGAATCAAAAGGCGTCGTTACAAACTTGACCTCATACTTGTCCGAATCCTTGAAAACAGCCTTGACCAAATCAATATCATAACCCTTGAAGTCATCACCTTTTTTAAAAGTGAAAGGTGCCGTATCAGAGTCAGTCGCAACAGTAATCGTCTGCTTTTCACCAGATACCTTACTGTCACTTTTGTTTCCACAAGCTGCCAAAGTCAAAACCGACAAACCAAGAATCCCTATGCCTGCAAGCCATTTTTTCATATCTATAATCCTCGATACTTTCATTAATAGTTAGTGATAACAGTTTACCACCTTCATCCAAACTCGTCTAATAATAAAAAACTAAAAGGTGATAGATAAAGGTAATAGGGATAAGGTTAGAAATAACAAGATAGAAAAAAGCTACCATATCAGTAACGACTCTTTTCATCTTTAACTTATTACATTATATTATATTGATCGTCTAGTATTCATGTGAAATACTATCAACTTATCACTCCTATATAATCCTAAGAGAGAAAACAACTAAAAATAATCTATTATCCACACTACTTGTCCTTACCTGATAACTTATTACTTGAGTCGCTACTACCTTCAGGTTGATAGTCTGACAAATTCTTATGGATACGTTCAGCGTAAACGGGCTTTACTTCCTGATTCAGCATGGCCAACCAGATCCTCGAAAAGTTCTTTATAATTTTTTGTAGAGGTAGTCCAGTTGATCCCATTATCTTCGATAAATTGAAGTTCCTTTCCAAATTATCTGCACCTGTCAAAGGTATATAGAACAATTCTTTATCAATATCCTTAAATTGCGTTAAATCACCGTTAAAGTTTTCACACTAAAGGAACTTTGTTGTGAGATCTTTACTCTTACCCTTTTCATCATTACTCTTATCAGATTGGTTCCAGTACTTCAACTTGTCAATATTAATACCATAGGGACTCATGAGGAGAATACGAACAGCAGCTTCAGCTCCATGGACACTAACAGAGAGTGAAGTAACAGTCACTGTTGCTTCATCTTTCTTGACTTTAACTTCCTTCAGTTTATAGTCCTGAATCTTGCCAATCATATTACGACGTACCCTGAGAAACTTTGAAAACACTTGAGTTGGTACTTTAGCATCAGCCTTGACACGTTATGTCGAAGTTGATTCGTTTTTTCTTTTCAGCTGACTTATTTGAAGCACAGGCTACAAGAACCAAGCAGGTTGCTAAAATCAAGCCCAGATAAGTAAAAACTTTTTCATTACTTTTATTATCTCATTTCTATTACTTACTAATTAAGATAGCACAGGTCTAATGATGCTTTAAGGTCAACTAGCAACGTAAAAAGTTAAAACTCTACTATTTATATAATCACGCTAAATCGTCTAAGTCTAACTGTCTACCTTCTTGGTCTTCCAAACCTGTCAGCGTAACACCAAGCAGGCGAACGCCATTACTATTTTCCTCCAGCTGATCAAAAATACTATGAGAAATCCTATTGATGGTGTCAAAATCCTGGGTTGATTTGTCCAAGGTCATACGTTTGGTTAGGGTTGAGAAGTCCGAATAACGAACCTTGATGACAATGATACGACCGACTTTTTTAGCTTTCTGGGCGCTTTCCACTACCCGTTTAGCATTTTTAGTCAACTCAGCCTTGATGTCATCTTCATTATACAGGAGCTTACCATAGGTTCGCTCGCTTCCGATAGATTTACGGACACGATTAGGCTTTACGGGGCTATTGGAAATGCCTCTAGCCTTGCGAAAGAGGTCAAAGCCAAAACGTCCAAATCGGTCTATTAAGGTTATCTCAGAAATTTTCAAAAGATCGGCACCGGTGTATATATTCATGTCATGAAGACGCTCAACTGACTTTTTACCAACACCATGAAACTTTGCAATAGGTAGCTTTTCCAAAAATTCCTGGGCCTCTTCGGGAAGTACTACCGTCAAACCAGCAGGCTTTTGGAAATCAGAAGCCAGCTTCGCAATGAATTTATTGTAGGAAACACCAGCCGAACAGGTCAGATGGAGTTCCTGCCAGATATCATACTGGATAAGTTTAGCGACCTTAACGGCCGACTTGATCCCAAGTTTATTGGTCGTAACATCGAGATAGGCCTCGTCAATAGACATAGGCTCAACCAAGTCCGTGTAGCGTTTTAAAATTTCACGAATCTGCATCCCTACCTCACGGTAATGGCAATAATTTCCTGAAATAAAGACAGCATTGGGACAACGTTCGTAGGCTTCCTTAGAAGACATGGCTGAGTGGACACCGTATTTTCTAGCCTCGTAGTTACAAGTAGACACCACACCACGACCGCCTGTTTTTCTGGGGTCATGACCGATAATAACAGGTATATCTTTAAGACTAGGGTCATCCCTCATCTCAACCTGAGCAAAAAAGGCATCCATGTCGATATGAATAATTTTCCGACTCGTATCATTAATTAGAGGGAACTCTAGCATGGCTTCTTTCCTCCTTTCTCAAATTCGTCTCATTGTAAATCCTTTCACATAAAACTTTGGGTCTACAAAACATTCTCCCCCTATGATACCAAAATCTATCAAAAAACAGAAATTTATAATACAGATTTCCAGTTTTCAAAACTGTATTATAAAAGAATGTCTTTAAAAACGCAGTTTTAAAGTTATGTAAGCGGTTACTATATGATAAAATGCTCTTAGATGTGATAAAATACTCTTAGATAATGTAACAAATTATTTGTTACTAGAATTATAGGAGTACAAACTATGGCAACCTTAAAAACTATCACTGATGTTTTCGAAAAAGCCTGGGAAGGCTTTAAAGGAACTGATTGGAAAGAAAAAGCAAGTGTGTCTCGCTTCGTACAAGCAAACTACACACCATATGATGGTGATGAAAGCTTCCTTGCAGGACCAACTGAACGCACACTTAAAATCAAAAAAATCATTGAAGAAACTAAAACTCACTACGAGGAAACTCGTTTCCCAATGGATACTCGTCCGACATCAATCGCAGATATTCCTGCCGGCTATATTTCAAAAGACGACGAACTAATCTACGGTATTCAAAATGATGAGTTGTTCAAACTGAATTTCATGCCAAAAGGTGGAATTCGTATGGCAGAAACAGCTCTCAAGGAACATGGCTATGAACCTGACCCAGCTGTTCACGAAATTTTTACAAAACATGTAACTACAGTAAATGACGGTATCTTCCGTGCTTATACATCAAATATCCGTCGTGCACGTCACGCACACACTGTGACTGGACTTCCAGATGCTTACTCTCGTGGACGTATCATTGGTGTTTATGCTCGCCTTGCTCTTTATGGTGCTGACTACTTGATGCAAGAAAAAGTAAACGACTGGAACTCTATCGAAGAAATCAACGAAGAAACTATTCGTCTTCGTGAAGAAGTTAACCTTCAATATCAAGCACTCCAAGATGTTGTTCGCCTTGGTGACCTTTACGGTGTAGATGTTCGTCGTCCAGCCTTCGATACTAAAGAAGCTATCCAATGGACAAACATTGCTTTTATGGCTGTATGTCGTGTTATCAATGGTGCGGCTACTTCACTTGGTCGTATGCCAATCGTCCTTGACATATATGCAGAACGTGACCTTGCTCGTGGTACCTACACTGAATCAGAAATCCAAGAATTCGTTGATGATTTTGTCTTGAAACTTCGTACTGTAAAATTCGCACGTACAAAAGCTTACGACGAACTTTACTCAGGTGACCCAACATTCATCACAACTTCTATGGCTGGTATGGGTGCTGACGGACGTCACCGTGTTACTAAAATGGACTACCGTTTCTTGAACACACTTGATAATATTGGTAATGCTCCGGAACCAAACTTGACAGTTCTCTGGACTGACAAATTGCCATATTCATTCCGTCGCTACTGTATGAAAATGTCACACAAACACTCTTCAATCCAATACGAAGGTGTGACAACAATGGCTAAAGACGGTTACGGTGAAATGTCATGTATTTCATGTTGTGTATCACCACTTGACCCAGAAAATGAAGAACAACGTCACAACATCCAATACTTTGGTGCTCGTGTAAACGTCCTTAAAGCCCTTCTTACTGGTTTGAACGGTGGTTACGACGATATTCATAAAGACTACAAAGTATTTGACATCGATCCAGTCCGTGATGAAGTTCTTGACTTTGACACTGTTAAAGCTAACTTCGAAAAATCTCTTGACTGGTTGACTGACACTTACGTAGATGCCCTTAACATCATCCACTACATGACTGATAAGTACAACTACGAAGCTGTCCAAATGGCCTTCTTGCCAACTAAACAACGTGCTAATATGGGATTCGGTATCTGTGGTTTCGCCAATACTGTTGATACATTGTCAGCTATCAAGTACGCTACAGTTAAACCAATCCGTGACGAAGATGGCTACATCTACGACTACGAAACAATCGGTGAATACCCACGTTGGGGTGAAGATGACCCACGTTCAAACGAATTGGCAGAATGGTTGATTGAAGCTTACACTACTCGTCTTCGCAGCCACAAACTCTACAAAGATGCAGAAGCTACAGTTTCACTTCTTACAATCACTTCTAACGTTGCTTACTCTAAACAAACTGGTAACTCTCCAGTCCACAAAGGTGTTTACCTTAACGAAGATGGTACTGTGAACCTTTCTAAATTGGAATTCTTCTCGCCAGGTGCTAACCCATCTAACAAATCTAAAGGTGGTTGGTTGCAAAACTTGAACTCACTTGCAAGCCTTGACTTCTCATACGCTGCAGATGGTATCTCACTTACAACTCAAGTTTCTCCACGTGCCCTTGGTAAAACATTCGATGAACAAGTTGATAACTTGGTAACTATCCTTGACGGTTACTTCGAAAATGGTGGACAACATGTTAACTTGAACGTAATGGACTTGTCAGACGTCTACGAAAAGATCATGAGTGGCGAAGATGTTATCGTACGTATCTCTGGATACTGTGTAAACACTAAATACCTCACTCCAGAACAAAAAACTGAATTGACACAACGTGTCTTCCACGAAGTTCTTTCAATGGATGATGCTTTGGGATAAAATGAATAAAGAGCTCGCAATAGCGAGTTCTTTTCTTTTTGTAAAACACTTGCTTTTCATTATAATTTTCTAAATAAACTATAATTTATATTCGACTATCTTTCACATTAGCTATAAAATAAAGGGGTTTCTGTTCGGTTTCTCCAAACACTTCACTTTCAGAAGTACCTTAGAGAAAGAACACCCTGTCACCGTCTGACTGCTAGTTTACAAATAACAGGTCAACTAGCAGTCATGACAAAAATAACAGCCTATAGGGAGAAAAGATGAATAAGAAAAGTTTTAAGCTAATTGGATTATTGTCTCTTATAGCAGCTACCATCCTACTCGTAGCCTTCCAGTCTGAAACTAAAAGTAAAACCTCTAAGTCTTAAGAGGTCCAATGGGGCTATACGGGTATAACTGGTCCTGAACATTGGGGTGACCTTTCTAAAGATTATGAACTCAGCAAGACGGGTAAGGAACAATCTCCCATTAATATCACAGGAGCTGAGGACGTTGATCTTCCAGAACTAAACCTTAATAATCAAGAATCAGAAGCCCATGTTAAGAACAATGGTCACACCATTGAAGTCAGCTTTAAAAATCCAAAGAATACCCTAACAATTGGTAAGGAAGTTTACAAGTTGCAACAATTCCATTTTCACGCACCAGCTGAGAATGAAATAGATGGCAAAACCTATCCTCTCGAAGGGCATTTCGTCTACAAGACGGATAATGGAAAAATCACAGTTGTCTCAGTTCTCTATAACTATGGAGATAAAAACCAAGCCTTGCAATTAATATGGGATAAAATGCCTCAAGCCGCCAATACTGAAACGGATTTATCTCAGGCTATCTCACTTGATGATTTCTATCCTGAAAACAAGGACTATTACAACTTTGAAGGCTCATTGACAACACCGCCTTGTACTGAAGGTGTTAACTGGATTGTCTTCAAAAGCCAAGAAACTGTCAGTAAGGAACAGGTGGAAATATTATCCCAAACTCTTGGATTTGAAAATAACCGTCCTATCCAAGATGCAAACGGCCGAAAAATTAAAGCATAAAACCTATCAAAAGCTTGATGATAGACTATAATCTTTGCTACACTATTCCTATGATTATCAAACATACAAGAGATACACTTTCAGAGACTTATCTAGATGCTGTGGCTATTCGAAACACCGTTTTCGTTAAGGGCCAAGGAGTTCCTCGCTCCATCGATATTGATGCCAACGAAGCCTACTGCATTCACTTTGTCCTCTATGATGACAAGGGCCAGGCTACAGCAACCGTACGACTACTTCCTAACATAGACTTGACACAAGTTACACTCCAACGCATGGCCGTGCTCGACGACTACCAAGGTCAAGGTCTGGGTAGCATCCTCCTAAAAGAAGCTGAAGATTTCGCTCAAGAGCAGGGCTTCAAATCTATTTCCCTCCATGCTCAACTAAGGGCACTTAAGTTCTATCTCAATAGTGGCTATCAAGAAGTCGGCCAAATCTTCGATGAAGCTGGTATCCAACACATTACGGTTGAAAAATCATTAATAAGTAAAAAAGCTTAAGCAGTAGATCAACTCTGCTTAAGCTTCTTCTTTTGTTGAAAATATAAAATAGCCATGCTCGATAGCAAGAACTGCCACATTTTCTTTTTTTAATACCTCTACAATCCTTTTCCAGTATTTCTACCCTTTTAAAAAAGTACAAACACTCCCATTGACCTGATATAATTAAGTTGTAACACCTGTGTATAGTTTGGTAAAATACATACATAATCCAAGGAGATGTTACAATGACAAACAATCGTTACGAGCCTGAGCTCAAACAAAAGGTTCTTCGCCTCTATCTGGAAGAGGGACGAACCAAGAAAAGCCTGACCGAAGAATATAATCTTGGACAAGGCACGCTGACATACTGGTTACAGCAATACCGCAAAGAATGCGATAACAGCCCAACAAAACGGGAAGAATCTGATTCATACGAAGTTGCAAAAAAGCTACGCAAAGAAATTGAAGAACTCAAAAAGGAAAATGATTTTTTAAAAAAAGCGGCAGCATTCTTTGCGAAGGAAATCGATTAGCTCAGTACCAGTTCATCCAGAAATATCAACAGACATTTGGGGTCAGATGGCTTCTTAGAAGAATGAACATCTGTCCAAATGCTTACTATAATTATCTTAAAAACAAAAAACATGCTTATCGTCAGGAAAAGGCAGAGATTCAACGTAAAATTGTTGAAATCTACCACCGCGAAAATGGAGTTCCTGGATACCGAATGATGAACGATTATCTTAAGGGTATCGGAAGCATTCGTTCAGATCTAACAATACATCATTTTATGAATGAATTGGGCTTACGTTCCATCACACGTCGAAAGAAACCAAACTATGTAAAAGGAACTGCCAATAAAATCTTTCCAAACCTTCTGAATAGGGAATTTGATGTAAAAGAACCCAATAAAATATGGTGTACTGATTTTACATATTTAACTCGTCCAGATGGAACAATGCGTTACAATTGCACGATTATAGACCTTTGCGGTCGTGAAGTGGTTGCATCATTAAACAGCAGTCATATCGATACTGAATTGGCAAAGGAAACCTTGAAAATCGCACTAGAACGTCGAAAACCAGCAAAAGGAATTATCCTGCATTCTGATCAAGGGCGTCAATTTACTGCAAAAGAATTCAATAAATTTTGTGATAAAAACTATGTCCAACAAAGTATGAGCAAAGCAGGCTGTCCATATGACAATGCCGTTATGGAAAGATTCTACAATACGCTCAAACACGAATTCTATTATCTCTACATGTTTGATTCAAATGACATTCTTGACCAAAAGCTCTATGAATTCGTTTATGGGAAATATAATCACGTAAGACCACATCGTGCAAACGGTGGACTTACACCTTATGCTGCACGATGTCGTGCAGCGTAAGAAATTTTATACACTAGTGTTACAAAAATGCTTGACTAGGTCACATGTAAACCAAAAAAACAAGAGACAAGCTTTCTTTTCTTAGAGTGTCTACTCGACCATTTTTGTCTAGACATAAGTTTTCTCCTATCTAGGGGATATTATATCACTTAACAAAAAAAACAGCCCCCATTACCTGGTAACTGGATAACGTGGGCTTCTTTAATAGTCTTTTCGAGGGGTTATTATGTAGTTATAGACCTTTTTCAAATTCAAATGTAGCGACAACCTAGTCTGGTAACTAGTACATAACCAGATAATTATAAATATTCTTTTTCATTGTTAATAGTATTAAAGTTGATTTTAGATAAATACTTTTTATGTGGATGGCGCTGATGTCAAGATTATTTTCCAAAGACAACTTGTCTATGACTAATTATTTTCACTCTATTTATAACTCTTTTATCCAAAATTAAACTCATACTTAGAAAATATCTCTTATAAGTCTTGTGCAATTGTTCGTGTGTAACCCCACAACGAATGATGTTTTTATTTTATTTCAATACCTTTTTTTCTCAAATTTTCAATACATTCAATTAAATAATTATGATCGTGTTCAGGATAAATAGGATAAGTTGATACTTCAATAGGCAGGGACTTATAAGGAATCATATTATTTCCACGATACAAAGGATTTAGCCAATTTTCATTCGGTTTGTATCCGCGATTTAACATCTCCGTCATAACTAATTTGTGGTATCTAAACAATTTATACGGAGAGTAAATAAAGACATAATCCACTGTTGCGTGCCTTTTTCCCCACCCGCCGCCACGAAGTGCACAGCACTCTCTATGTTGTCCAAGCAATTGTTGACGTGGTAATTTTGTAATTAACGATTCGTGCCATAACCTCATTTTTTGTCTACCTTGCTAACATTAGAATTGTTAGTAATTCCGAGTTAACATAATGTGCTTTCCTTTACATTAATAGCTGCTAATAGCTTATCGGCTTACCACTCAAAGGATTCAAAATAAATACTACTATCCGCCACGCCTCTATTTTTCAAAAAATTTCGCCAATATTTGGTCATGGCATGCGGACCAGCTAGCAAATAGATACCATTTTTTTGCATTATGTCCACAATTTGTGTATCAGAAAACCGCCCTACTTGATGTTTGAAACAAATATCGCTTTGATTAAACTTCGTCAATTCATCTAAATAAATAGCATCCTTTTCGTGTTTAGTTGAGTAAAGAAACGTCACTGTTTGTTGTCTTTCCACTGCCATTTGAGCAATAGATATAAACGGTGTAATGCCAATTCCACCAGCAACAATAATCAACGGCTGATCTTCATGATGTTGCTTCAAAAATTGATGATACTGTCCATAATCTTGACATCAGCGCCATTTGAATATTCTAACTCTCATACTATGAAGGAAGCCGCTGAAGCTATTCAATTACTGAAAGGAATCAGCCTTTTAATAAGCCAACAAAGAAATTCTGCTTTAAATCATATTGGGGTATCACAAATACTTTACAAATATGTTTTGCGTCGCAGCAAAAACCAGCACATTAGGCTTAGTATAACAGAGATAATCAGCACAGTAAAAACACCATAAGAAGATTTTTCAAACGGACCATCGACAGCGATTCCCCAAAAACCAAAAATGATTGCTGGAATAGTCAAAACGATTGATATCTCTGTTAGAGTTTTCATAATCATGTTTAGCTGATACGAAATCATATTGTTTATCATATTTTCCAAATAATCCAAATATTGACTGTAACCTAAAATAATTCTATCCATTGTGTCGCTTGTATTGTATATCTCATCAATTATTTTTTGGGTGGTAAAATCAATATCATTAATAGTTGTAAAATTTTTTTTAATGAAATCCAGCGCTTTGTGATTAGCGCCATAGGTTGTTGACAAAGCTATCATGTATTTTTGAAGAGTCAATAAATCACCAAACGTTGGTCTGAGTGAACCGGACGTTGATATTTTTGAGTCTAAATCATCAATTTTTTCCTTGACTCCACGAAGGTCATCAAGCATCACATGGAAATCTTTTTGCATGATCTTTAAAAGTACTTCCTGTATGAAATTATCGACATCATGTAAAACCATATTGGATAAGAGTTCGGGAATGAATTTTAATTTTTGTTTTGTAAAAATTATCAACTTATTTTTATATACCAAGAAAACAACAGATGTCGTCAGATTATCTAGATGCCCACCTTCATGTATCTTGGGAAACAAAAATCTTACGAGCAAACTTTTTTCATCGTTCTGATCTATCATCGTGTCATATGCAACTCGATCATCAAACGTTAGTATATTGTCTATGTTAACGTCAGATTTATGTTCAAAAGATTCGATATATTCTTGTTCGTCACCATAAACATAAACAACAGAGGAATTTTCGATATTTGATTCTGACGAAACTAATAATGTATTTTTTGTTAAAGAATAAGTTTTCAGCATTGTAATCCTCCTGCTTTATATTTTTCTCAAAAATAAATGCGTAATTGTTGTGGAATAAATACATTATCAGTTTTAAAAACATTTTGTCTTATGTATGATAACCTGCTAAAAATTTTATCTCACACATTATCTAGACAATCTTGTCTCCAGCTTCTTATGTATTATCTAATTTATAATTATCGCCCCTATTTGTTGGATATAATATTTAGTCCATTTCTACTATGGTAGTGTTAATAACATATATTTCGTCTTTAGTTAGCTTATATTTTTTATATAGTTGTTGATCAATTTCTGTAATAGATTTAGACCGATCAATATCTGAATATAGTGTAAAGTCTTGCATAGGGACAAATTTATAAGTTGATCTAGGGGCATCTTGAGTTGATTTAGCTATACTAATAAGAAATCTAGAGAATTTTGTTTTCAGGTAGTTAGAGAGATTACGAGCAGAATTTAAATTTAAATCTATATCTCCACCAATCACCAGTTATGTTTCAGTCACGATTTCGTTTGGATAACCAATTTTTGTGTTCAAATTATCATCATGTAGTTCAGTACCAATATTATTCGATCTAGCTGTAAAAACTTTGAATCCTTTAACCCATTCTTTGTGGGCTTTGATTAAATTATTTTCTATAAATCCAACTTTTCTTTTCCCGTAAATTTTTATAGGTTTTATCATTCCGCTTTTTGATAAACGAAAGTTATCATCTCACAGACGGGGCCAATTGAATTGATAAATCGTCAGCATCGTCAGATAGTTATAAAACCAAAAACCAAGGTAAAAAATGACCAGATTCGGAAATACCGTCAAAAAATAACTCACGGGCTGCGGCACATGACTACTCAACAGATTGCCTAAAAATGGCAAAACCAGAATGGCTAGTCCCAAGTACAAGGTCAACATATTCGCCAATGTATGACGTCTCATGACGCCACATGATCCACGCATTCCATAAGAGCAAGAAAGCTTGTAAGGTAAAAATCAGCCCAATCAACAGGATCAGCAACACAAACAACGTCCCACTGATAATGATTAACCAGTGGATATTGCTATCTAAAATTGTAATCGCCAGCATGGTTAAAAACGAGTAGAAAAATAGCGAAAACCTAATACCGTTACCTAGGCGAACCTTATCGCGATGATAACGCCAACCAAAAATGGTTCCAAATATGAGTGGTACTAACCAGCCCCAGTAAAACATTGCTGGAACTGGAACCCAAACCGCTGCGTCATTCACATCAATACTTCCGCATTAAGTTTTATTTCAGCTTCCATCATAAAGGACTCCCCGCGGGACTTGCAATCAGGAGTCATTACTTCAACTGTTTTTGTTCATTATAGAAATTACGGTAAGCTAAATAGCACGCAATGATTGACCCCAAACTAGTAGCTAATAATAGCATGAACGTGACCATAATTTGATACCTAATGGCCCGTACTGGATCGACCCCTGCAAAGATCAAACCGGACATCATCCCTGGCAGACTGACTAGACCCACAGTCTTTGCCGAATCAATGGTTGGTGACATCCCCGTACGAATCGCCTCACGCACGATGGCAATCGAAGCATCAAGTAGATCAGCCCCTAACGCCAACCGTTCAAGCACACCTTGCCGCTGGTCATGAAACTGACTATTGAGGCTGCGATAAGCCAGCCCAATTGCGACCATTGAATTTGACGCAATCATACCAGAAATGGGAATCATTTGCGATGGCACAAACTTAATCGCACCAGATAGCACGAGGACGCCGAGTGTTACCCCTGCCCTGTACTAACAAAAATGGCTAATAACGAAATGGCTAATGCATGGTCAATCCCCGGCCCCCGTTTTTTCGCATTCCAAGCCGCATTGAAGATAATGAAGCCTATCATCGCCAGCGTTAGCCACAAATTGTTGACTCGGAAAATATACTTTAGCAAGTAACCCACGATAAATAGTTGTACAACAGCCCGCACGACACCAATGACGATGTCCCTATCCAAGCCAAGTTTCTGCCACAAACTAATTCCTAACGCGACAAGCACTAACATTGCCGCCCAAAATAGCGACGTATTATTAATTGCTAAATTCATGCGTGCACCTCCAATCTGCCAGCAATCACTTTCACTAATTGATCTGCCGCAGCAATCTCTGTCGCGTCATGAGTAATCATGATCGTTGTCACGTGATCCTGCTCATTTAACTGTCGTAACCAGGCGTGCACGATTTGCTTATTATTTTCATCCAAACCAGCTGTCACCTCATCTAATAACAACACTTTTGGTAAGAATAAGATGTTGCGAATCAGAGCGACCCGCTGCCGTTCACCACCGGAAAGCTCGATAATCGGCTGATGCAGGGTTCGTTCGGACAGCCCAACATTATTTAACGCCGTTACCACTCGTTTCGTATCCATGACTTGCTTACGAATTTGGTACGGGAAAGCTAAGTTATCTGCCACCGTCTCACCAAATAACGTCGGTTGTTGGAAACAATATGAGACTTGCCGCCGATACATGATTGGGTCATAACTTTCAATCGGCTGCTCATCAAAAATCAAGGTCCCACTTGTTTTAGAAATCATGGCCGCAATGATCTGTAATAACGTACTTTTCCCACCACCGGATGGTCCCGTCAATGTAATATGAGCCCCAGCTGGAATCTGCCAATCAATATCATGTAAAATATGTTGATCAGCGATTTTATAATTAACTTTTTCTAAACTAATCAATGAATTCATACGCCCACCCCCGATCGCACAATGATCGGCGCCGACAACAGCCGGATGAAAAAGTGCTCAGAAGTCAATAAATTGGACTTATCTGTTTGATGTATTAATACATGAACCTGTGTAGCCATTGGCAAAGCCCTATGAATCATACCTGAGTCAAAGTGTTCCGTATAACTACGGAGGAGTTCTAATTGAACTTTTAATTTATCATTATTTTCCTTGATCGACCATTTCACAAACCAACTCCTTCTTCATTATCTCAATCAAAGCATCTCTGTCCTTAATCCATTGAGCCCTCTCATCCTTGTAATAGGTACGATTACTGAGGAAAATCCCCGCACGTTGACGAGGGATATTGATAAGCACAAAGGTACCTGTATAACCAGTATGAATAATCCAATCGCCTTGAAGGTCCCACGCGACACTACGCTCCTTCTTGGATTGACTGATATTTTGCGTCAGATTTTTAGCAAAATCATCCTTCAAATAATGGTTAACAAAGATTTCCAAGTCCTTTAGGGTTGAAAAGAGACCTGCTGAACCTGTGTGCTCTTTGAGCACTCGAGCCTTGGGATCGTGAACAGTTCCTCCCGGAATTCCCTCTACAGTTGGAACAGCAAGGTCAACTGGACCAAACTGTGTGTCAATCATACCAAAAGGTTGGAAAATTTCGCTGTCAAAAAGCCTGTCCAGTCTTTGTCCAAATAATTTCTCAAGCATCAAGCCCAGGAGAATAAAGTTAATATCTGTATACAAGAATGGTTTATCAGACTTAACTTTGATGGCATTTATTGCAGCAATCAATCCTTTTTGGTCTAATTCATCACGATTTGGAATAAAAGGATCAATTCCGCTACTATGAGAAAGAAGCTGACGAAGGGTTAGCGTCTTGTCTGCTACTTCAGGATAATAGGTGGAGAACTTCTCATCCAAATCCAGTTTTCCTGACTGTAAGTAGAAGATACAAAGAGTCCCAACTCCCACGACCTTAGAGACACTAGCTAGATCATAGGTTAAATCTGGAATTACTGGATTCTTTCCATCCTGAGTACCACAGTAGTACTCTTGCCAATTCTTTCCGTCATAGAGTGCAAGGCTGGCACCCGGGAAGATGTCAGCCTTGATGTAGTCTGTAATTGTTAACAATGTTTGTTTGAAATTAGTCATTATTTTGTTAACCAAACCTCAATATTACTCATATCAGTCAGTGCGAGTAGACTTCCTTTAGGATCTAGATAACTTGAGAACTGTTCCTTGTCAAGTTTCTCATGCAAGGCAGCCAAATCATAGTCTTCAGCTACCTTAAATTCTAGAACTTCCAAATCCCAAGTTTGATCTGAACTTACTTGAAGGTCCGGACCTTCTGCCTTTTCAAAGTGGATAGATAAAGGCAATTCTTCGCCAAACAGATTATCGTAGAAAAAAGCCGCTTGAGCCGTATCGACAACATTCAAAGTCAAAGACTGAACAGTAAAATCTGAAACTCCTTTAAAATCTTTTTTTTCTTCAACATCTGCGTACTCGACTGTCTTTAGAGTTGATAAATCATCTTCGGCATGCACCAAAATAAGACCATTTTCTGGTGAGATAGTCTCAAAAGCGTAACCATTTTCCCCTTGGAAAATAGCCTTAGCTTGATTATCATCACGCGCCAAAAGGTACTCAATCTCAAGTGGATTTGAAACCTTAATGACCACTTTATTAATTTTCTTAGGACCTTCAACTGCACGGAAACGGTAAGCTGGAGACTCCTCAATTACAAAAAGTGAGTTACGTTCTGACCAGTCAGTGAAGACAGCAAGAGCATTTTCCTCAGTCAAAAGCTTAAATCCTAACGTATTTTGGTAAAAATCGATATTTTCTTGTCTATTATTCACACGAAAAATTGGTGTGTGAAACTTAAGATTCCCTGATTGCGTCATGATACCCTCCATTTTTTCTATTTTATCCAAAAAGAGTCTGTGTGACAAGAAGTTTCCTAAGAAAATACAGGATTGTAATTTTTTACATTCTTTCACATAAATTAGGAAAATCATTATATTATCTTTACCTTAGGACTCGCTATTTCTTCATTTTAGAATATAATAAAGACTTTGAAAACTTTCGTCAATCACATTTGGCGTTTAGACATGCCGATCAGGCATTCTTTTTACTACTTGGGGGGCTGTTCTTATTTTTTGATGAGAGTTATTGGGAGTAATCTTATGCTACTGACCCACACCAACTACCATGCAGAACTTCAAAGAATTCTTACGACAACGTCTATCCTCCCAGTAGCCATTAGCATGATGACTACAGCCTTCTTGCAAGAACTACTCTTTCGTAAGTCGGTTTGCTCTTAGTTGGCTCCTTATTCGATAGTTACTGCTTTAGTGAGTACCAGTCTCTTTTTCCTATTCCATATGCCCACCAACCTTGCTCCCCTCTTCCTCTATATTGAAATGGGATTGGCTCTCTCTATGGTCTACCAAAAAAGAGAAAATCTATCAGCAACTATCTCGCTTCATATCCTATGGAATATTTTCACCTTAGGTGCTACCATTCTAGTAATGACTAATCCCATGTAACTGAGAA
Source organism: Streptococcus sp. FSL L8-0526 (assembly GCF_038007145.1). Classification (NCBI taxonomy): domain Bacteria; kingdom Bacillati; phylum Bacillota; class Bacilli; order Lactobacillales; family Streptococcaceae; genus Streptococcus; species Streptococcus sp. FSL L8-0526. Next base: position 674,765 of record NZ_JBBOWP010000001.1, on the reverse strand, counting down.
AACTTTCTCAGTTTTTGCTACTTTCAAAATTTTAAGCATAAAAAATCTGAAGCATTTGCTTCAGATTTTGGATCTATAATTTCTGTAGTGGGTAAAACTACTGTAGGGATTATAGAGCTTTTTGAGTGTACACAAAAAGTCCCATAAGAACTATAATGAAAAGCAACCAAACCATCATTAGGAAGAACTTATGAGACTTATTAAGAATAACACAGAATTAATCGGAATCAAAGACCAAAATATCAAGATTTCACTTATTTTTGAAACTGACACTCATATCGAGATTCAAGCAAAACTTGATTACCCTGCACCATCATGTCCTCATTGCCATGGAAAGATGATCAAGTACGACTTTCAAAAGCCTTCTAAAATCCCTCTTCTCGAGCAAGCGGGAACACCAACTCTACTACGTCTGAAAAAACGTCATTTCCAGTGTAAAAATTGTAGGAGAGTCACGGTAGCTGAGACATCTATCGTTGAGAAAAACTGCCAAATCTCCAATCTAGTCCGACAAAAAGTTACACAACTCCTAACTGAGAAAGTGTCACTAACTGATATTGCAAGAAGACTTCGCGTGTCGACGTCCACTGTCTATCGCAAGCTTGATCAGTTTACTTTCAAGGAACATTATGACAAACTCCCTGCCGTTATGTCCTGGGATGAGTTTGGGTTCAAGAAAGGGGAATTGGCTTTTGTGGCGCAGAATTATAAGACAAACGAACTCATAATCATCCTTGATAATCGCCGCCAAACCACTATACGAAACTACTTTTTGAAGTATCCATTGAAAGTCCGACAACAGGTACAGTTTATCACGATGGATATGTCTGGAGCTTATATTCCACTGGCTCGCAAGCTCTTTCCAAACGCAAAAATCGTTCTTGATCGTTTCCACATCATCCAGCACCTTGGACGTGCCTTTTTAAAGACAAGAATTGCAATTATGAACCAGTTCGATAAGAAGTCACTACCCTATCGAGCCCTGAAAAATCACTGGCGACTCTTCCAAAAGGACAGCCGTAAACTATCTCTCTACTCTTTCTATTCAAAGACTTTCCGCCAAACTTTAGCACCACATGAAGTTGTTGCGAAGACACTAGTTTTTTCAAAAGAGCTTACTGACTACTATACACTTTATCAGCTTTTGCTTTTTCACTTTCAGGAGAAGAGAGTAGATGAGTTCTTTGAACTGATAGAGGAAAATAGGAGCAAGGTCAATCATTATTTTCAAACTGTCTTTAGGACTTTTCTTAGACACAAGCAATACATCAAAAACGCACTAGAAACGGACTATTCAAACGCGAAACTTGAAGCGACTAATAAGTTGATCAAAGATATCAAACGCTTGGGCTTCGGTTTAGAAACTTTATCAACTTTAAGAAGCGTTTCTTCATCACACTGAACATACATAAAAAAAGGACCTATCCGGTCCTCTCTAGATGTTAGCTTTTCGTCACCCACTACAGTTGACAAAGAGCCCAGATTTTTTGTTATTAATTAAAGGTAGAGAGCTTTAAACAAGTATACAGCCAAAAGTCCTGCAAGGATTGGCGCTACAACTGGAACCCAAGCGTACCACCATTTAGAATCACCTTTGTGCTCACCAAGAACTGATGTTGGCAAGAGGTGGTGAAGAAGACGTGGCATCAAGTCACGAGCTGGGTTAAGGGCTGGTCCAGTAGGTCCACCGAATGAAAGTACCAAAGCAGCAACCAAGAAACCAACACCGATGTGGGCTGTTTCAAGCGATCCATGGAATTGTCCATCAACCATTTCTTTAGTGTAACCAGCAGCAACAGCTTGTTGTGCAAGCTTGTGACCAAAGTAGTTGTTTGTCAAGGCAAGGGCACCAAAGAAGAGGAGGAATGATCCTGCAAACTCGTTGACAAAACCATTGGCACAGGCACGATTACGATTTTCTGGAGTGTCATCATGATCGTCAACTGCTGAGATAGTTGAGAAGGTCCCAAGAATATTGTTAGGATTCTCAGTTTGTGCATAGTAAGGTTGGTGAACCCAAACCACAATAGCTTGACCTAGGAAGGCACCGAGAAGTTGTGCAATAAGGTATCCAGGAACGCCTACCCATGAGAACAATCCAGATGCAGCAAGTCCAAGTGTGAAAGCAGGGTTGATGTGGTTACCAGAAACATCACCAAACATAAGGGCTGGCATCATAACACCAAAACCATAACCAAAAGCGATAACAATCCAACCAGATTTGTTACCTTTTGTTCCTGTAAGCTCAACGTTGGCAACAGCACCATTACCAAGTGCTACAAGAAAAGCAGTCGCGAACAACTCAGTGAGGTATTTCAAAAGCCATTCACTGGTGAACGCTTCTTTTAGAAAATCATTCATTTGTCTCTTTATTTCCTTTCGATTTTACAATAATTTAGACATTTATCATTTTATCAGGTATAATGTCTGATGTAAAGATATTTCTGGAATATTTACGTATTATTTTTGAGGTTTTTGAATATGAAATTTAACCAGTTCAGTTACATCCCTGTTAGTCCTGAAACGGCTTATCAGGAACTCCGTTCTTTGGGCTTTGAAGTCTCTCTAGATGCTAGTGCCAAAGCCAATTTTGAATCCTTTGTTCGCAAGTACTTCCTTTTCTTTGAAGATACTGATTTGGCTTTGAAAAATTGGATTGCCGATCCAGAGACAGACCTCCTGTCCTTTTTCCAATCAGACCGTCCTTTGACTGCTGAAGTCTTTGGCTTAGTAGCCCTTCAACTGCTAGGATTTGTCCCTAATGTGGACTTTACCGACAGTGTTGCTTTTCTTGAGAAAATGGCCTTCCCAATTGCTTTTGATGGTAGCCTTAATAACCTTCACCAGTTGTTAGCGACACGCACACAATCTGGCAATACCTTAATTGATCAGTTAGTAGCCCAAGATTTAATCCCAATAAGTAATGACTACGTCTTCTTTAATGGTAAGAGCTTGGCAACATTTGACACTAATCAGCTTCACCGTGAAGTGGTTTATGTCGAAACACCTGTAGATACTGACAAAGATGGGCTGTTAGACCTAGTCAAGGTGACTATCTTACGTCCTAATGTTGACTTCCCAGTTCCAGCCATGATGACCGCAAGCCCTTATCAACAAGGGACTAATGAACCTTCCTCTGATAAACTGACCCACAAGATGGAGGGAGACTTGCTCGTCAAACCAGCTGGTAAGATTTCTCTTAGCCGTCCAGAAATTAAAGCACCAGAGGCAGACCTTACGCCTATCAACCCTGTCACAAAGGCTGAGGAGCGTTTTGCTCACACTGATACCTATACACTTAACGATTACATGTTGGCTCGTGGTGTGGCTTCTATCTATGTATCTGGTGTCGGTACTTTCAACTCGGAAGGTTTCATGACCTCTGGAGACTATCAACAAATTTTGGCCTATAAAGCTGTCATTGACTGGCTCAATGGTCGTGCACGCGCCTTTACTAGTCGTAGCAGACAGCATACAATCACTGCTGATTGGGCTTCTGGTAAGGTGACTACTACTGGACTTTCATATTTGGGTACTATGTCCAACGCCCTTGCTACAACTGGTGTTGACGGTTTGGAGATGGTTATTGCTGAAGCGGGTATTTCTTCTTGGTACGACTATTATCGTGAAAATGGACTCCTCGTTAGTCCTGGAGGGTACCCTGGTGAGGATCTCGATACCTTGACTGAATTCACCTATTCTCGTGCCCTATTAGCTGGAGAATACCTACGCCACCAAAAAGACTACGAGGCCTACCTCAATGAGCTAAGCACAGCTATTGATCGTAAGCATGGGGATTATAACCAGTTCTGGCATGACCGCAACTATGTGCAATTCGCAGACCGTGTCAAAGCTACTGTAGTCTTTACACACGGTAGCCAGGATTGGAATGTCAAACCAATTAATGTCTATCAAATGTTCAGAGCCCTTCCTAAATCTCTCGAAAAACACCTCTTCTTCCATAATGGTGCCCACGTTTACATGAATGCCTGGCAGTCTATTGACTTCCGAGAAAGCATGAACGCCTTAATTTGTCAGAAACTCCTTGGTTTAGATAATGGTTACACACTGCCTACAGTCATCTGGCAAAACAACCAGTCTGAACAGACCTGGGAAGTTCTCGATAACTTTGGTCATGATAATGGTAAACACATTCAGCTTGGTAAGGCAGAAGCTAGTATCGCTAACCATTACGAAGAGGAAATCTTTGCTAAGTACAGTAAGGCTTATCAAAGCTTTAAGGATGACCTCTTTATGGATAAAGCCAATGCCATCACTCTAGACTTTGAACTGGACCAAGACATCCAAATCAATGGTCGTGTCCACCTAGAGCTCAGGGTCAAGTCTAGCACAAACCGTGGTCTCATTTCGGCCCAAGTTCTGGAAATGGGAGATAAAAAATACCTAGCTCCAATACCTGAATTAAAACGCATGAATGTAGACAACGGCCGTCTCTTCAAGGAGGAAGCCTTACGTGAATTGCCATTCAAGCAGGCAAAATACCGTGTCATTACCAAAGGACACCTTAACCTGCAAAATCGCAAAGATCTCCTTAGCATTGAGAATGTCACTCCAAATGAATGGACGACTATCGGTTTGGACTTACAACCAACCATCTACAAACTCAACAAGGGCGACAAACTCCGACTCGTTCTCTATACCACAGACTTTGAGCACACTATTCGTGACAATAGTGACTATGAAGTGACTGTGGACCTAAGCCAAAGTAAGATGACATTGCCTTATTAATCTTTATCGCAAAAATTCCCACGAGATGATGACTCCCATGGGATTTTTTTATTGTGTGAAAATAAACAAGATTTGATCTTCAATTTTTACGATTCATTTTGATGTTATTTAAACAAATGATATAGCCAAGACAGTGGAACAACACAAAGATATGCCAGTAAAAATAAAGCATAAAGCTGTCAGATTTAGTCAACGTATAAAAAAGAAAAATTCCAACAAACAAAATGGAAAGCCAGAGTGTCTTCTTAACGAATAAAAAGTATTGATGCCATATCTCTTTATCACTCAAAGTGACTTTAGATTTTTTGCCTAGGACAAGATGCATCAGAACCTCTGCTATACTGCTAAGTACTGTTAAAACCAGAATCTTACTAAGAGGAATTCCTAAAAAGAATCCCATACACTCAATAAGCAATTGGGACAAAATAATGGCCGTAAGGGCACGTAGATTTTTTGACATAAAACTTAAACCTCACACTTCTCTCAAACAGAAAGTTTTCACAACGCCTACAAAGTTACCAAAGCATAGATAAGCACTTACAGCCTCGCTATTTTTATAGGCGTGTCTATCATAAACTGCCATTCTAACCTCGTTCACTTTGTTTAATGATTTTAAGCACTCTAGGTGTCAGAAAAGCTAGTAAACAAATATCCAAAACAATCACAACAATAATGATTAGGCGCCATTCGGCACCTCTCACCGTCAGCAAACGATAAACACCAGTTAAAATAATAGCCAAATGTGCCAAGCCCATACCAGCGTAAATTTGTTTAGGAGTAAACTGTCGTTCCCAAGTGGACGATTGTTCAGCTCTCGTCCGATGAACACTGGTAGGTAGGTCAGACACAGTAAGGAAACCAAACCCAGGGGTAACTAAAATAAGAAGGAAGAACCATTATATAATAATTCTAAACCAATATTGCCATCTATCAAACCTTAGGCAACAACCATGAGTTGTAAATAAAGTAACTTTCCTGAACGAAGTCGGTTAAGATAAGGCATCGCACTCACCTTTTATCACAATCACTTGTCCGCTTGTCATAATCATAACTAGGACTTAAGGTTCTTTCTCTGCTCCTCAACAGATTGGAAAAGAACCTTTTTGCTCCATCTTCCTTTTCTCAATGGACAACTCAACCTTAAAACCAAGAAATCCTCCCTAATGACATCAATAGCCATAACGAATCGCTAGCAATTTTCGCAACTCTGCCATTCGCTCCTCGATACAGGGAGACAAGGTTAGCTGGTCTTTTCTGACCACTTTGGATATTTCCAGTGACATCCTGCTTAAGATATAGGGAGTGGCTGAACGAGAGTCTGCAAGTTCCGTTCGGTAGGAGTGCAGGACCTGCTTCAAATCAGCATAATCTGGCTTATCTCCAATAGTTTCAATTACCTCATCGATGATAGCTACTGCTTGTTCTTGTCTCTCTTTGCCTCCTGCAAACCATTTAAGTCCTTTCATTAAGAAAACCTCCTTATTTCTTTCAACTAATTTTTCAATCACATCTTTAGTATAGCACACTGATAGTCATTTAAAAGCCAGCGTCACAAAAAGTGGCTATACGTCCTGAATGGTCATTCATATACAAAATGAAAAAAATTGAGGGAGATACTCAATCTTTTAACCTATTTAATATAATATCTCAGTGCTAACATGAGTGAAGCTAAGATTGCTAATGCCCCCACAAAAGAGACAAGTGATTGCTCACCGTCATTTGTTTTAGGGAATTCTTTTGTGTCTGCTACTTTATCAGTCATTGGTGCCATTTGCCCTGTTTGAGCGTTCAGTTCCTTCTGAACCGTTGACATCGGCTGTGGTTGAACAGTTGGCAAAGATTTCTCTTTCGTACTCTCTTCGGTTACTCGTGTAGGACGAACAGTTTTAGTTTGAGGTTCAGAGATGGTTGTTTGTTCCTGATTCAAAGTCATAAAACGTGGACTAGAGCTGGCTAAATGGTCATAAACTGTTTGAGCAGGTCCACCACCAACCCATCCTGATAATAGCTGACCATTTTCCAGATAAAGTAGTGTAGGTGTACCTGGAATACCAATCTCACCAAACACATAGTTTCGGTCAAAATCCTCACGATCTATATCGTAATACTCTAAACGACCATCCATCAGTTGGTTCAAGACCTTCAACTCTGGTGAAAATTGACGACAATAGTAACAGGTTCCACGTCCAAAATAAATCGTATGTGCCTGACCATCCTCGGTAAAGGCATTACGCACATCATCTAAACTTATTTTAGGTAAATCAGCAACATTAGCGTCGTATTCCTCACGAGATACTGCTGGGATATCATTTGCAGTCTCCTCCTCAGACTCAGCCAAGGTTACTGATTCAGTCGCTGCTGGTGCCTCTTTATCTTCAGGAAGCGACTGCTCCTGACTATCTGATGGTTGTTCTACTGGAGTAGATTCGGTTGCTTCAACCTTTGGAGAATTATCAGCTCCCGTTTCTACCACCTCATCCGCTAAAGCAGTTCCTACCGATAGATTCAGTAACAAGGCTGAACTCATCAGCCATAGCGTTAATGTCCTTTTTCTCATCATAAACTCCTTTCGATTACTTAGTCTAGTTTAACAATTTACAACTCTCATAGAAGCTAACGTCCCAAAAAGTGACTATACGTCCCGAATGGTAAGAATATAAAAAATCCCACTATCACCATGATATACTCCCCTTATAGTGGACAGTGAAAAAATAAAAATTTTCACTAGAAACTATAAGGGGAGTCTTATTATGTCCAAAAGAAGTCCAAAATCTGTATCTGAGAAACTAGAAATTGTTCTGCTTCACTTGGAAGAAGGTAAATCACTTAGTTGGTTAACTAGAAACCAAGGTATCTCTAAAGACACCCTATCGAACTGGGTTCGGAAGTACAAAGAAGCTGGTGTTGATGGGCTAGAGGAAAGCCGTCAATGGAAGAAGTATAGTAAGGAACTAAAGGAACAAGCTGTTTCCGACTATCTTAATGGCTTGGGAAGTCTCAAAGATCTGACCAAAAAATATGGAATTTCTGACCCTTATGTTCTCAGATCATGGATAAAAAGTTATACTAGTGGTAAAGAACTGAAAGCTACTAGTAAAGGAATGAGACGCATGAAGCAAGGACGCAAGACAACATTTGAAGAACGAATTGAGATTGTCAATTTTACCCTTGCCCACGAGAAAGATTACCAAGGGGCTGTTGAGAAGTATGGTATTTCCTACCAGCAGATCTATTCTTGGGTCAGAAAGTTCGAGAAGGACGGTTCTAACGGTCTCCTAGATCGTCGTGGAAAAGGTCTTACAAGTAAACCAAACCTTACTCCAGAAGAAGAGTTACGCCTCAAAATCAAGCAACAGGAAGAGCGGATTAAGTATCTTGAAATGGAGAACGGCCTGCTAAAAAAGTTAGAAGAAATCAAACGACGAAACCGACGGTAAGACTTGGTCGGCACTTGGAAACCTTCCAAGCGATTAAAGAATATGCGGATGAGTATGAAGAGGTTTCTATCAGCCACTTGTGCCATATTCTAAAGGTATCTCGCTCAGGCTATTACAAGTGGTTACAACATCAAGAAACAACTTCTGAACAGGAAAATTTAGGCTTGATGGATATCATCAAGAAACTTCATAGCCAGCATAATGGTATTCTTGGTTATCATCGTATGACGCTATTTGTCAATCGCAAGCTTGAAACAAACTACAACAAGAAGCGGATTCGACGCTTGATGCACATTCTAGGTCTACGTTCCATTATCAGAAGAGCCAAGGGCTATTGTACTAAAACTAGCTTTGTCAATGTAGAGGACAACATTCTCAATCGTAATTTTACAGCCACTGCTCCAAATCAGAAATGGTGTACAGATGTGACTTTCTTGAAGTACGGTTTCAGCTGTATAGCCTATTTGAGTGCTATTAAGGATCTTTACGACGGCTCAATTGTCGCCTATGTAGTTGGTCAATTTAATGATAACGAATTGGTATTGGAAACACTTCGTAAAGCACAAAAAGCTAATCCTAATGCGACACCATTAATTCACAGCGACCGAGGTTCGCAGTATACTTCGAAAGATTATTACCGTTTAACTACCCAGTATCAGATGACCCGCTCCATGTCTCGTGTTGGTAAGTGTATTGACAATGCACCAATTGAGAGTTTCTTTGGGCACTTTAAGACGGAGTGCTATGATTTGAAGAAGTATAAGACTTTTGAGGAGCTAGTTTCAGATATTGATGCCTACATCTATTTTTACAATCATCAACGTTTTCAAGAGCACAATAACGGCCTTGCCCCTCTTGAAATGAGGAACAAGGCCGTCGCCTAATATTTTATTATTTCATTGTCCACTTGACAGGGAGCTGTTCAGTATATGTTCAAGATTATTTTTTATGTTTATTTTTATTGACCTTTTTGAAAAAGATATTACCTAACAAAGCAACAACAAAACCTATAATAAAATATACCATAGATTAGCTCCACCAGCAGGTTGCTCCATAGGCAACAGTACCACCTGCACCACCTAGAACACCACCAGCTAGATAACCAGGAACTGAGCCTACAACTGGTAAAACTACATTACCTCCAAACGCTCCTCCGATAGCTCCTTGAACAGTCGCTCCACCTGCGCCTCTCCAACTACATCCACCTCCTTCAACACTATCAAGTGTTTCGAGGTCAAGGGTGTTAAAGTTTTCAATTGTTTGAGTTGCCATGGCAACTACCTCCTAAAATTTTTATCGTGTGATCTCTCAATCACATCTTTAGTATAGCATTCAAGTGTCTCTATCAGAGCTAGCGTCCCAAAAAGTGGCTATATATCCCGAATGGTAATTCCTAAAGAACATCCTTCAATCATTGGAAATCTTCCTCTAATTTTCACATATTTACTTAATCACTTTCTTATTATAACACTTTTATGCAAATATCTTCTAGATTGCTTACAGAATAATCAAGCAAATGCGTTTATTGTTTAAAATATTTTTTGACTTGAAGGTAAGATAGAAAATCACAGAGGATTAACAAAAGCATTAATACGGCTAGTACTATACGGTCTGTGGTATCACTGAATGTTAGTAATGTGTAAAACTCTACACTAAGCACTAGAAATGTGATGACAGGAAAGACAATGAAGGACTGCCGTATTGTTAACAGATTTACTGAATCTGGACGCTTCTTAAGCATACGGTAGAGCAGTCCATTAACAAAAATGACTACGAAAGCTAGTGCTCCGACTGCTAGCCAAGTTCCTGGCGAGATCTTGCTTTTGTAGAGAGAAAGGCTGATACTTATAAGGAAAACTGCCAACGCAGCAGTGATGGTTCTAAAAGATCGCAATACACTCGAACTAATATTCTTTAACTTCATGATAAAACACCTAAACTATGAATAACCTCAGTCAGTCTTGCAAACCTAATAAGCTATTACATTTAACTCTATTCCTCTCTGTATTTTATTATACAGCTGTAAGATTTCAAGTAAGCCCTTAGCGATTAAATTCTACTGGAGATGTAATACAGTAGTGTCATTAGTACTGATACTTTAAATAGGCGAATATACATATCTTTGTTTTCTCTATTACAAAGATATGCAATCAAATATAATATAATCTCCGCTATCATTAGCAAGAATAATTTTACTTCGGGAACATCAAAAATAAGCATTTGCAAGCATCTTACGTTCAAAGTGACCAAAGGTTACTTTTGAAACTGTACCCACTTTTTAAAAAGTAAGCTATAAAGAAGCACCGTTAGCCCTAGCAAGTTAATGGTATGGTGAACTGCATCCAAGCTTCTAAATAGATTAGCGAGGCCCATTACGATGAGAATGGTAGCCAGTAAATACGGTTTTGAGTTTTTAAACATACTTTTCTCCTTAAAGTGTTTTTAGCTAGTCTGTGCATAATCTATGAATTTTATTATAGATTGGAAGCCGATAAAAAAGTAGTGACATAAATGTCACTACTTGTCTGACCTTATATCCTTGATAACCGTACACATAAGAAAGAGAAATAAACATAACCCGATAAGATTTAGGCATTGAAGTCCAAAATTCAGTTTTTCTCCAAAGTTATGTAAGGCAACAAGGACGAAGCCCATAGACATCATTAGAGACACTAGGCGTTTTTTGGTCATGATTACAAATACCTCTTCTCTTATATCGAAATTTTCAATCATAATTCACATGCTATTCACAGACCAGCAATTGACAAGACATTTCAGTTAGGGTTTCTTCTTAACGGAATTGGTAGCCTTGTGTTTTTCAAGAAATGACATAATTGGCTTATCTAAAAAACTCATAACAGCCATGGAAACCATCCCTAAAATATAACTTTTCAAATCAAACATAATCCATCACCACCAGCATGTTGCTCCATAACCAACACCACCTACGATAGCACCTCCAGCTGCTCCTGCGACAGCACCTTGCCAAGTACGTGTTTTGATACCTAGTCGTAAACCATTACCAACTCCTGTAGCTACTCCTTGTTTAGCAAAACCTCCCCAGCTACATCCACCACCTTCAACACTAGCAAGTGTTTCGAGGTCAAGGGTGTTAAAGTTTTCAATTGTTTGAGTTGCCATGGCAACTACCTCCTAAAATTTTTATCGTGTGATCTCTCAATCACATCTTTAGTATAGCATTCAAGTGTCTCTATCAGAGCTAGCGTCCCAAAAAGTGGCTATATGTCCCGAATGGTAATTCCTAATGTATATTATTTCTAAAATTCAGAAAAAAAAAATCTCATTTTATACTCATAAAAAAATGAAAAACCGTTTTCTTTATGTTACAATTTTTCAATAAACAGTATTCGTCATAAAAGAGAGGACTAGACCTTGAAGATTTACCTATTAGAAAATAATTCTATTCAGATGGGTCGCTTGGAAGAGGCTGTGGCACATGAACTTAAATCCTTCGGAAAAGATCTATCTTGTGTCCAGTCTTTTGACAAACCTGACCAGTTGTTATCAGCTATCACTTCTAATACAAGCGATCAGATTTTCTTTCTTGATATTGAAATTAAAGGTGAAGATAAGAAGGGACTTGATATCGCTAAAATCGTACGTCAAAATAACCCTTATGCTATCATTGCCTTTGTCACTACACATATAGAGTTCATGCCTCAAGCTTTTGGCGTTACAGCCTATAAATACATCAATAAAACCTTAGATGAAGCTAGCTTTAGAAAAGAAATAGGGGAAACCATTGCTCAAGTCTTCCCTATTAACGCAACTACCACGGATGAGTTTTTTCTCTACAAAACAGAGTCTCAATTAATAAACCTTCCTATGGATCAAATTCTATACCTATCCACATCAGATATCAAACACCATGTTCACCTCCAGACTATCCATACCCTCATGGATATCCGAGCAAATCTGGCAGACTTTAAAAAGATACACAAAAAGCTCTACCCATGCCATCGGTCCTATATCGTCAATACAGATATGATCATCTCTGTCAACAAGACCAATTATGAAGCTACCTTAATTAATGGTCAAGTCCTACCAGTATCCCGTATGAAGATAGGAAAGATTGCACAGATTGTTGAGGAAAGAGGCAGAGGATGTTAACAACGTTATGGCTACTTTTTCTCACCCTTTTAAGTGCAGGCCTAGAAATTATTCTTTTCCTTTATTTAATGGGACAGAAGATTCGTCTGAGGTATTTTTTCCTACTCCTTATTTTTAATTTAGCCTTTAATTTTATTTATAACCACTCTTCTTGGTTTATCATTAAATTCTGGGGTGAGGATATCTATTATCTTCTTCTCTCCTTCCTTTTATCCACTAAGACTAAAAAACCATTAAAAATAAAGATTTTCAATGGTCTCTTCCCTGATATCCTCAACAACCTTAGTTTAAGATTGATTACTTTCTTTATCTTCCCTTTTTTTAATATTAGTATCACCGATTATCAAAGCTCTCTATTAATATCCATCCCTTCATCTATTGCACCTCTTTGTCTATCATTTCTCTTTATTAAATTATTCAAGGGGAGTTTTACCATACTTCAAAAGCAGAAATCAAATTCTCCGATTCAACATATTATTATAGTTGCTAACTTTTTTATGTTTGGGTACACCCTACTGTTACAGATCCTCATGTATCTTGAAAACACTACTCATTCTTCAACTTTGGAGCTTCGAAAACTCTGTGTTGTTATTTCACTTGTCCTCTTCTTCATTATGATTGTCTTTTTAGACAGAAACATTCGTGAAATGATTCAAGGACAATTGGACTTCCAAAAAAATCTCCAGCTAGAAAATCTCTACACCTACAATAAACATATTGAAGGTCTCTACAATTCTGTTCGTAGTTTTAGACACGATTATAGTAATCTCTTAGTCACATTACGATTGGGGATAGATAAAGACGATATGGATATTGTCAAAGAAGCCTATGATAGTGTGCTTCAAGAATCCGATAAACGATTAAATACAAGAAACTTTGACTTAGCTAGACTCGTTAATATTCAGGATAACACTTTGAAAAGCCTTCTGTCCGCAAAAGTTCTACAAGCAGAAGAAGAAGGCATTGAAGCTCAGATTAGCATCCCAGAACCCATCCACTTGATTGGGATGGAGACTCTGGACTTCATTATCGTCACTTCTATTTTTTTAGATAACGCTATTGAAGGTGCCATTCAAACTCAAAACCCTAAAATTACTATTAGCTTTTGGGAAGATCATTGTTCACAGCTATTATCTATTAGCAATACCATAAGTGAAGAAAAAACAGAAACCAAAACCATATTTGAAAGAGGTGTCTCCAACAAGGGACGAGAGCGAGGCATTGGCCTTGCTAATGTCACAGAAATCTTAGATAACTATATCAATGTAAACTTAGAAACACAGAGTAACAATTTCTCATTCACACAACAATTAACAATAACTAAAAAGGCCTAACAGCCTTTTTTCTATACCTAAGCTTGAGGAATGTTATAGTCTTTTGTTGGAAGCGTTCTTTGCCCTCCGAATCCTTTTAGGAAACCATTTATATAATCCATCCACCCACTTCCACCTACGACTTGTTCAAGAGCGTGGTTATCAAGTGTTTCAAAGTTATTAATCGTATTGTTAGCCATCAGTAATTCTCCTCCTATTGGTCTTGCAAGTTTAGTAACTTGTCTTTAAAGTAATTGAAGTAGGTCTTTTGGTCAATAACGCTTGTCACACGACCTTCTAGACCGTAACGTAGATTTTGGGCTTCTTTTTCTGAAATACTTGCCCTAGCAGTTACTCTAAACACATTCCCCCTTTCTGTTTCCGTGGCAGAATTATCAATACTCTCAAGTTTTCCAATAATTGTGGTACCGTGATTACCAACCTTATCCAAGGTCAGTCGAACTGACTGGCCTTTTTGCAGTTTTGGCACATAATCCGAATTCACATAATAAGTAATGGCAACTTCCTGAGTTTGAGTCATATCGGGATAAAGCTGGGCCAACTCAGTTCCTGTCGCAGCCATGGTTGCTTTTTTATCAGCTTGACTCAAGTGTAAGATTCCATCTTCTGGTGACTGGATGAGGGTATTAGTCAGAAGGACATCTGCCTGATTGATTTTACTCTCGGTATCGGTAATTTGTGTTTCCACTGAGCTCAATTGCTGTCCTGCATTTTGCAAGAATTGATTTTTTAGAGCTTCTTTTTTAGTGCTATCACTATTGTCATAAGTTACAACTGTGCCTGTCCCAGCCTTTTGGATTTCTAGATTACCTATGGAAGCATTCAAGCTCGAAATATTGGTATTAACTTGAGATAGGTATTGGTCTGTTACACTGGCATCCGGTGTCGTAGCATACTGACTGTTATAGGCATTTAAGGTTGCCTGATGAGGATTGCCTTCAGGTAAAGTCGTTTCATGATTGGTAATAGCTTGAGAGAGCGCCTCATACTCTGAGACCTGAGTCTGCAATTGACTAATCTGGTTATCAATAGCAGAACCGGTATTACTCGCAATTGCTGCTTGGTTATTAACCTCTGTATTTGTTTTAGCCACACCCAAGTCAATATCCTGTGCCTGACTTAGGTAGGTGTTAAAAGTACTCTGATAACCAAACTCGTCTTACTGTTCTTGGAAAAGATTGGTTCCCTGCGTTAGGCTAGATTGCAAGGTCTTCAAACCTGATTCCTGTCTTTTTAAAAGTTCTAGTTGCTTTTGAAGCCCCTCTTTTTGCGATGCCTCCATGGTCTCTGAATACTGAACTAAGGTGTCCCCTTTTTTAACAACCTTATTAGCAACCAGTTGATTATCTATGATGGTATTGTCACTGGTTGATTGGATTACTGCGATAACCTTGGTTGGCTCTATACTTCCTCTAGACGTGACTGTAACTTCCTTCTTAGCAAAAAAAGCGAAAAGAAAAAGGAAAATAACTAACAAAATCAAGGGAGTAATCAAAACAGTAGACATATTGTGGTAGCGACGATGGTAAAACTCTGTGCTTTTAAACAACTGTGGATTCATCGTGTTTCCTTTTCCTCACTTTCTAAATAATTGATAATAGAAACCTGGATAAGACATCAGGTCTTGATGAGAACCTGTCTCCACTACGCGTCCCTGATCAATGACTACGATACGGTCGGTCCGCTCAGCGATACTAAGCCTGTGTGCTACAAAGATGATCGTTTTATCTTTTAGTGCTAGGAGGTTATCAATAACCTGCTTTTCTGTCAAAACATCCAATCCGCTAGTTGCTTCATCTAAGATTAGTACAGGAGATTTCGTTAGTAGTGCACGCACCAAAGCGATACGTTGCTTTTGCCCTCCAGACAGACCTGCTCCATCAGACAGCTCTGTCTGAAACCCCATAGGCATGTTTTCAATATCTTGACGAATTTCTGCTATTTCACAAGCTTTCAAAATATCAGCTTGCGTAATACCCCGTGCTGCACCTAAAGTAAGATTTTCTAAAACACTACCACTAAATATATAGGATTGCTGAGGGAGATAGTTAATATGTTGACGAAGAGTTTTCTTGTCTATGCGACTAATATTTTGACCATTAAAATCTATGTGCCCCTTATATGGTTGATAAAAATTGACCAACATTTTAGCTAGAGTAGTCTTACCAGATCCACTGACACCAACAAAACTGATTTTTTCTCCTTGTCTAATCGTCAAACTGACATCAGTCAAAGTATCACGACCAAAACCATATTTATAAGATAAATCCGTAACAGTGATATCTCCATCCGCAATGCCTTCTTGATAGGTATCATCACTTTGTCCAAACTCTGATTCAATCAGATAGACCTCATTGAGCCTAGTATTAGCTACCTTAGCAGACTGTAACTTGGTTTGCAGGTTAATGATATTTTCCAAAGGATTCGTGAAGTAGGAAAGCAACATATTAAAAGTAATCAATTGTCCTATCGAAATGGTATTTCCCATCACCAACTGAGCACCTGTCCAGAGGATAAGTACATTTAAAATAAGTTGAGCACCTTGTTTCAATGATGTTTGTAGTATAGATAACTTAGAAAGGCGAAAAGAATTGTCTAGATAGTCAACAAACTCACCATCAATCTTTTGATAGCATACTTCTTCGCTGGTTAGTGACTTTATGGTTTCAATCCCATTAATGTCCTCAATGATGGCTGAATTAACCATAGCATTACTCTGCATGACGTCATGATTCATTCGCTCAAAAGGTTTCATAAAGGCAAAGACGATAAGGGTATAAATTGGAACCGAACAAAGAACTAGCTTGAAGAGATTGCTATTTTGTATCAATAACACGCCTCGTACGATAATCACAATAGAGAAATCAAGGAAAAGTGATAATATCGTCGAAGCCAGAGCATCGATAATAGAGTTAGCATCACTAAAACGTGAGATAACCTCCCCTGTACGTCTTGTGGCAAAAAAAAGACATTGGGAGTTCAAAGATATGTCGTATGTAGGACAAGATAACGTCAATGGTCAATCGCTGACTCAGTATGGTTAAGAGATAATCTCTTGCAAAAGTCATCATTTGTTGTAAAACATAGGTCACAACTAATCCAATTGAGATAATTCCTAAGGTAGACTTCATTTGATTAGGGACATATTCGTCTAGAATACCTTGTAAATAATAGGAACCTAAAATATTTATTAAAGTAACCAAGAGACTGGCAAAGACAATATTAGCTATCAAGGACCTTTGTTTAAAGATCAAAGGGAGAAAGTCCCAGAGTCCATTTTTCTTATCCTTATGTGGTTTATAACTGGGTTCCGGTCTCATAAAAAGAGTAACACCTGTCCACTCTTTCTCAAAACGCTCTTTAGTCATTTTAGTTACTTTTACACTTGGATCAGGGTCTCCAATTATCAGATAATCCTTGGTGCTTTTATAAATAACATAATAATGTTGAAGCTTCCCATCTTTATTAACATGAGCAATAAAAGGATAAGGAACATCTTCCATCTCAAAGAGCGACATTTCAGCCTTTATAGCTCTCGTTTCAAAGCCAATTTTTTTAGCAGCCTCTACAAGACCTAAGGCAGTTGTCCCTTCTTTATTGGTCTTCGCCAACTCACGCAGATGTGCTAATGAATAATCTGAACCATAGTACTTGGCCACTGATGCCAAGGCAGCAACTCCACAATCCCTCATGTCTATTTGAGGGACAAAAGTCCTACGAAAACGAAACATACCAAACCCTTTCATCACAAATTATCATATGATTAGTATGTCATATTTTCAGGATAAAAAGAGCCAGCGTCCCAAAAAGTTGCCATACGTCCCAAACGGTAAGAAAAATCTTAAAGTCATCTCCACTATTACCATTTAAGCCGTATTTGGGGTCATTTAGGACAAGTTCATTGAAATCGATTTCAAAGTTATACAATAGTTATTAGAAGGAAACATTCTAAAATAGTCCTACAAGCATACGTATTTGATCTAACCATTATTACTGTGCCAGCCCTGGTATTTTCAAAGGAAACCATGACTGCTGATAGCCTCGGAGCCTATCTCTATCGTATGATGTCATAATTTGATTATTTTTATTCCGAAAAGGGATAACATTATGAAAAACGTCAATCCATATCTCAAAAAATCCTATCAAAAAAGGCTAAATCAGCCTCTTGAGATTCGATTACTCAATTATCGGTTTAATTTTCCTTAGCTTTGTAAGTGTATTTGTTATCACTGTCAATGCTATTTTTAGCGTCACTAGAGGGGTTCCCTTCCTTAATGCCCACCTTATTTCCACCTTGAGTAATTGTGCCTTCTATCTTTTGATTTACTCAACCTTGAGGTGGCACCATCTCAAAAAGCTCTATAATCTCTACAGTGGTTTTTCCCACTACAGAAATTATAGAGCCGAAGTTAAGTAGTTCTGTGGTAAACTGAGTCATAGGAATAAATCTCTTTCTAGTAATGTTTTGCAACTCTACTATAACGGATTTATTCCTTTTTGTGTTTACACAACTTATTTTACACTACCTCAACGTTTGCAAGTGCCTCGAGATCGAGTGTTTCAAATGTATTATTTGTTTGCCTTGTCATTCTAACAACCTCCTAAATTATTTTCAGCTTTTTCTCTCAAGCTATGATTTTATTATAGGGTGGTAGCCAACAAAAAAGTAGTGACATAAATGTCACTACTCGATTTTGATTTTTAAGAAATCTTTTCGAATATAGAAGCTATGGTCTAGATTAGCTTACTCTCCTTCCATGGCGCCTGCTTGTAGGCTGTACATCTTGTGATAGGTGCCGCCGAGGGCTAGGAGCTCTTCGTGGCTACCGTGTTCAATGATGCGGCCCTTGTCTAAGACATAGATGCAGTTAGCATCTTGGATTGTTGATAGGCGGTGGGCAATGGCAATGGTTGTACGGCCTTGACGCATTTTTGCAAGAGAGTTTTGAACAATAGCCTCTGTCTCCGAATCAATATTGGCTGTCGCTTCATCCAAAATCAAGATTTTAGGCTGGCTAGCAACGGTTCTAGCAAAGGCTAGAAGCTGGCGTTGACCGGTCGAGAAACTTGAACCACGTTCGGAAACTGGGGAATCATAGCCTTCAGGAAGTTTATCAATAAAGTGATTGGCATCGACAAACTCAGCAGCAGCTTTAATCTCTTCATCAGTTAAATCTTGATACATGGCAATATTGGATTTGATTGTGCCATGATAGAGGAAGGGGTCCTGAAGGACAAGACCAATATTCTTGCGCAGCTCTGCCTGACTATAATCACGAATATCCACACCGTCTATGAGAACTCGTCCTGATTGGAACTCATAGAATCGCATGAGCACGTTGATAATAGAGGATTTTCCAGAGCCTGTAGATCCCACAAAGGCGATGGTTTCACCTTTATTGACAGAGAAGGAAATATTATCCAAAATCTGGTGCTTGCCATCATAGGAGAAGGAGACATTCTCAAAGCGAATATTCCCCTCAGTAACCTTGGCAGCTGTGTCTCTCTGTTCAGGCTCATAGGTACGCTCGTCAATCAAGGCAAAGACCCGACCTGCTGAGACCATAGAGGTTTGTAGAGTCGAGAAGTTTTGTGTCACTTCAATCAAGGGATCAAAGAGGCGATTAATATACTGGATAAAGGCATACATGGTACCTGCTGTGATACCCAGATAGATACCTCGGTAGCCAAAATAGGCCATGAGAACAGCATAAGCCAGGAGCTTCAGTAGACTCATGGCTGGGCGTAGAAAGAGAGAATCCAGTGATATAGAACGGCTGGCATAAATCAGGTGTTCCTCATTAATGGCATCAAACTCTTTTTTAAGACGCTTCTCCTGGTTAAAGGCCTGAATGATGCGAATCCCTTCGATACTCTCTGACAGTTTGGCATTTATATCTGAAAGCAAGGCTCTGGTCTTTTCAATGATGACCACTGATTTTTTGCGATAAAGGTTAACCAAAAGGACAATCAGAGGAAGAAAGAGGACAATAAGCCCGGTCAGACGAATGTCCAAGATCATCATGGTGTAAAGGGTGGTAACAAAGATAAAGATAGCCGAAATAAAACTAGACAGAGTTCCTGAAAACATCTCGCTAATGGTCTCAGTATCATTGGTCAAGCGGGAAACGATGGAACCTGCTGGGGTCTTGTCAAAGTAAGACATACCCAGTTTTTCCATATTGGCAAAGGCATCTCGACGAATATCTCTGACAATGCTATAGGACACACGCGCAAAGAAGAGATTTCCCAGATACTGGACTAGTGTCTGCAAGAGGTAGAGACCATAGTAGCCAATCAGAATCATACTTGCCGCCTGATTCATATCATGAAGATAGTGATCAATAAAATAAGAGGCCACCAAGGGAATGATACTCTTGATAACCGTTGTGGACAAGAGGAAGGTCAAAGCTAGAAAGGTCAAGAACTTGTAAGGCTTGAGATAGGTCAAGAGACGCTTAAACACAGACCATTGGTTTTGATTAGGCATGAGCTTCTCCTCCTTCCATTTCTAACTGTTGAGACTCGTAGGTCTTGGCATACCAACCACCTTGAGCTAGTAAGTCGTCATGACGCCCACGTTCAATGATACGACCATCTTGCATGACCAGGATGAGGTCAGCGTGCACCACCGCACTGAGACGGTGGGCGGTAATAATAGTTGTTTTGTTCTTGCGAGTATGCTTAAGATTATCAATAATGGCATGTTCTGTCTTAGCATCAACCGCAGATAAGGAGTCATCCAAAATCAAAATTTCTGGATTCAAAATCATGGCCCGGCTCATAGCCAGACGTTGTTTTTGACCACCTGATAGGCTGACACCCTTTTCACCAATGATTGTTTCAAAGCCTTCAGGCATATCCTTGATATCATCATAAACTTGAGCTAACTTAGTCGCTTCTTCCACCTTATCAATGGAGAAATCTGGATTACCAAAGCGGACATTGTCTAAAATAGAACTGGCAAAGAGAAACTGGTCTTGAGGAACATAACCAATCAAGCTACGCAAGTCTGATAGGCGATAGTCTCGGATGTCATGTCCATTCAAATAGATGGCTCCTTGATTGACATCGTGCTCCCGCAAGAGCAACTTGACAAGAGCTGTCTTTCCTGAGCCAGTCGGTCCAACCAAACCAAGGGTTTGCCCCTTGTCCAAGGTGAAATGAATATCTCGCAAAGTATCCTCATCCTCAAAAGCAAAGCGGTCAATCGCAAAGTCTAAACGACCATTTTCAATGCTTGGAAGAGGATAAGCAGGATCTTGAACATCTGATTCCTGCTCTAAAAGAGTCTCGATACGTTGGTAGGACACATTTCCCCTCTGCGTGATATTAAAGAGGAAGCCAATGGCCATTAGGGGCCAAACCAGCATGTCCAAATAGGTAATAAAGGTTACCAAATTTCCGACCGTTATCTGACCGGCCTGAATCATAAAGGCCCCGACAAGGAGGGTCAAAACATAAGATGAGCCAACAAAGAGCAAGACCAAAGGATCAAAAAGGCTGTCGTACTTCATGGTATGCATATTCTTTTCAAAAGTCATCTTATTGGTCTCTTGGAAGGACTGGAGCTCAGCCTCCTGATAGCCAAAAGACTTGGTTACCTTGATACCTGACACCGATTCTTGTACCTTATTATTAAGTTCAGAAAAAGCTGCCTGGGATTCTCCAAAAGCTTTGTGGGTCTTACGTCCCAAACGACTAGTCGCAAAAGCCATGAAAGGTAGAGGTAAGACTGCCACCAGGGTCATCTGCCAGGAAATGCTGAAGAACATGGTGATTAAAGTCACCAAGGCTGTGATAGACGCATCCACGGCTGACATGACACCCCCACCAGCCAAACGGGTTAGAGAGTTGATATCATTGGTGGCATGGGCCATGAGATCACCAGTTCGATACTTTTGGTAAAAAGAAGGCGACATCTTGGTAAAATGCTCAAAAAGCCGCGAACGCATAATCTGTCCCAAGCGATAAGACGTTGCCAAGATATACATCCGCCAAACATAGCGCAAATAGTACATTCCTAAAGCTGCCAAAAGCAAATAAACGAGATTCAAAAGCAAGATCTGATTGGTCAATTTTCCCGATGTGATAGCATCAATGACCCGACCCATAACCATAGGAGGAATCAGATTGAGAACCGAAACCAAACTCAGTGCCAGTATCCCGACAATATAACGGCGTTTTTCTAACTTGAAAAACCACCAAAGTTTTGCAATGATTGATTCTTTAAAAAACAAGTTATTCCCCCTATCCCTACAAAAGGATGATTATAAGTCTAATGAAAGTTATTTCCAATAGCGATAAATTGTACCATCTTCTAACTGAAAGTGACCAATATAAGTCAATTTTCCAAAATCAGTAGACTCTGGCAATTGATAAGCAAAGGAGTCAAAATTATAGACCTTGTGCCCATCATCAATAGAATCAGTTATCCTTATCGTGGATAACTGATTCGTCCTTCTTAGGGTTCCAAATACGTCTGATTTCATCAGATGTCTTATACTCTCTGACAAAATTGTACAATTCGAAGTTAGTTGCCTCACTGAGATAGCGACCATCAGTGTTGTAGTTAGCTAATTGAGACTCTCTCTTAACCTCAGAATAGCTCCAAACCTGCCCTCTTTCTCGCATAATATCGGCATCACGGCCACTTTTGATAAGTATCTGCTTTAACCATTGTCATTGTTGCTCCTAGTGTCAATACGGTGACTACTGTCACATTAAGTATTTCATTGTTTCACTAAAAGTGTTTATTCATTTTTCCCTCTTTTGGATGTGTTGTATTTGTATGAGAGAAAATAAGTGAAACCTGGGACGCAAAGTGTCCTAGGTTTTTTACTCATTAAAATACGTTTGAATCAGTTTCACAAGGAGGCGATAGGCACCTAGTGCCACCAAACCACCCAAAGTGTTGGTCCATAAATCATCTATCTCAAAGACACGATTAGCATCAATGAGAAGATCAAGAATCACCTGCCCGATTTCGATCGTCAAAGACATGGCAAGCGTCGCTACAAGGACCTTTTTCCAAGACCTAAATCTTGGGTACAAGGCTAAGAGTCCTAAAATCAGCGGACTCAGCAAGAAAATGTTGGCCACATTTTGCCCAAGAACAAAGACAATCTCCTTAAGACTATCCAGCTGATTAAAATTAGTCAGACTGTTGAACGGCGTCAAAAGCACCACTACCCTACCAAAATGTTGAATACCGGGGGTTTCAACACCTTCAACTAGCCCATACTGGGGTGTCCAACAAAGGAGTACTAAACAAAGAAGATAAGAACAAACCAAAACTTGACTTAGCTTTCTTCCTTTTGGTGTTAGTTCTCCATTCTTATCTACCCAAGTCGTCAGCTGAAACATCTTACTTACCTTCTGATTTACAGATGCTTCTGCCACAGCCTTTTGACGGTCACGTTTCATAGTGTTTGAGCGCAATTGTCCACAAGCAGCATCAATATCTGTACCATGTTCTTGACGAACGACACAGTTGACACCATTTTTCTTGAGCACATCGTAAAAGGCAGCCACACGTTCTTTAGTTGAGCGGCTATATTGGTCGTGCTCTGATACTGGGTTGTAAGGAATCAAGTTGATGTATGACAACTTACGGATTTTCTTAGTCAAATCAGCCAACTCTTGAGCATTTTCAGGGTGATCATTGACCTCATTAAGCATGATGTACTCAAAAGTTACACGACGGTTGGTTGTCTGGATGTAATATCCAATAGCTTCAAAGAGTTTTTCAAGTGGAAATGAGCGGTTAATACGCATGATGCTTGAACGAAGGTCATTGTTAGGCGCGTGGAGTGATACGGCGAGGTTAACTTGAACACCTTCGTTAGCAAATTCCTTAATTTTTGGTGCCAAACCAGATGTTGACACTGTAATATGACGAGCTCCAATAGCAAGGCCATTATCATTGTTAATGGTACGCAAGAAGCGAAGCACATTGTCATAGTTATCGAAAGGTTCACCAATCCCCATAACAACCACGTGGCTGACACGTTCACCATCACCACGGTCATCAAAGTACTTTTGTACCAACATGATTTGAGCAACAATCTCACCAGCAGTCAAGTCACGCTGTTTCTTAATCAAGCCACTAGCACAGAAAGTACAACCGATGTTACATCCAACCTGAGTTGTCACACAGACAGACAAACCATAGTGTTGACGCATCAAAACAGTCTCAATCAACATACCATCTGGCAATTCAAAAAGATACTTAACCGTACCATCTTTTGATTCTTGAACGATACGCTGTTTTAATGGGTTTACGCAGAAATTATCGTTCAATTTAGCAATGAAGTCCTTAGAAATGTTGGTCATTTCTTCGAAAGACTGCACACGCTTCTTGTAGAGCCAATCCCAAATTTGAGTAGCACGAAATTTCTTTTCACCGTGTTCCACAGCCCAGTCAATCAACTCATCACGAGTAAGACCGTAAATAGAAGGTTTGTAGCCCTCCATATCCTCTAATTTCTGACGTTTACGACGTTCTGGTTTTGCTTGTGTTGTTACTTCTGACATAGTTTAATTTCCTTTTTTTCTGATTGTAAAATGCTGACCATCTGACTTGGCATTACTTTGCTTTTTCAGTGAGGGGGTTTGATTTTTTGAAGCTTTCTTCTGACTCTTCTTGAAGTTAGGCTTTCGCTCACGACTACCATCCTCGGACTTAGATTTGAACTTAGATCGACGCTTGACTTTCTCAAAGCTTGCCCCTTCTTGGTCCCTGTCTCCTCGTTTGGACTTATCCCGCTTTTGCTTAGCAGAAACTTTTTGTCCCTTATTCTTTTGAGAAGCATTATGCTCCTTCTCTCTAGATTCCTGAGAAGAATTACGACGATTATTAGAACGACGACACTTGCGACGAGGCTCTGTCTCCTCTTCAAAGACGATTAATTGCGGCTCTTCATTTTTCAAAATAAAGTAGGCACAACCAAAGGCACAGTATTCGCGTAAATACTCTGACAATCGGCTAATACGATCTGTCTTACGCGTATTGGGACGATCGTCCTCGTAAAATCCCTTAAGGCGAAGCTGGTCATTAGACCAATCCCCAACAATATAGTCATACTTGAGCATGATTTCAGAAAAACGTTGCCCAAAGCGGGTAGCGTCTAAAGCATCCTTGTGATTTTCAAGAACCTTAAACTGATAGGCATCTGATTTCAGAAGGTCGGCCACATACACAAAGTCTGGCCCTGGATATTTATTATAATTAAACATTTCTGGCAAGATTTCTTTACGCATGTGCCATCCTTTCTGCTCTCTTATTTTTTATCCTGATGCAGTGATAATGTTCTTATCTCTTATCCCAATCAGCACAATGATTTCTTAGATACTTGGCCACAAGTTCCCTTAACAAATCTGGAAAAAGAAGCGTGACTTCCTTTTTCTTGATTGTAGGGAAGTAAGAAGAAAAGTAGTACTGATCCACAAGGACCAAACTAAACTTCTCATTGGAATCTACAACCCTACTATTATACAACAAATTACCGTTTTTGTAAGCAAAGTTCCCTGTAATTAGCTCACCAAATACCTTACCTCTAAAGCCCATACCTTTAATAGCTTGGTTTTTAAGGAGTTCAGCCTTGGTAAAAACTTCACGACAAATTTCCTTTAGTTCTTGCCCTGTCACAAATAGACGGGCCATCCGCATCTGATGGGGAAGGGCTTCTTGAAGGTCTGCCATTGTCACTTGAGGACCTAGCGTTTTCATGATAAGTCCTGTATTCAAAAGCGTTAACTGGCTATCTGTCTCCTGACAAACAGCTTGTAAAACCAATTGACAGGTCTCATTAAAATTTAATTTTCGACCTAGATTAGCCACTTTTTCCTGGGCCAAACGACGATGACCTTCCTCACGCATGGCCTTGATAAAGGCTTCGTCCTCCTTGTCCAAATCCAAGATATAGTCCTTAGTGGGGATAGCCTCGATCTGACACGCTATTATTTGCCCATTTTCCACAGTTAGGTCAATACAGCCAAGAAAATAGCCATATCTATCAGCAGCTGCCAAATAGGTCTCATTAATCAATTTGCCCTCTTCAAAAAGGTGATGGGTGTGGCTTCCGATAACAAGGTTGACCTGTGGATAAGTCTCTGAAATCTGCTCATCATAACGCACACCTAGATGGCTAAGTACTATGACTAGGTCTGCATCCCTTACCTCAGAGCGGGCCAAATCCTCTTCCAACCTAGCCATAGGCTCTAACACCTGCCAACCATTGGGAGCATAGGTAAGGTAATAGGGAAAGGTATAGGCCAAGAAAGCAATTTTTGTACCAGCTTTAGTTTTGTGAACAAGATAGGGCTTGGCCCATTCAGGCTGTCCCTCCTCATCCTTGAGATTTCCTATGATCGGTTGAAACTGAGCCTGCTCATAAAGACAGTCTAGCTCATCCTTAGCTAGACCAATCCCCTCATTATTTCCAATAGTCGCATAGTCTATCCCCAGCTCATTCATCAAGGCTATATTAAAACGCCCAGCTGTCGCATCTGACAAGGGATGAGACTTATCCACATTATCCCCAAGATCTACCTTAATCAACTCTCTGTCCGTCTGACTCAAATCATCCACAGCCCGCTTGAGTTGTGGATACTGTTCAAAATGAGAGTGCAAATCATTGATATGGAGAATTCTAATCTTGTCTTTCATGACTTCTATTTTAGCACTTTTACCACAAAAAAACTTGACATTCATTCAGCCAAGTTTTTATATGTGAGACGATGCTCCTTGCTATCCAATTTTTTAATTACTGAAAGGCTTATGAGTAATGATGTTTTTTTAGTATAGATAAGGACTACAAAACCTGTAACTCCTAAAACATCTATCATTGTAAAGAACCAATGATGAGGAACACACAACTGATAGCAACTTGCTAGAATGAAACACACACAAATAAAAACGCACGGATCATTTTGTTCTTTCAAATTTCTAACTAAACTCCACAAAATATAGCCATTCCAACACCGGCTCCTGACCATGCCCCAAATACCCCACCTGAAATGGTCCCAACAATCGGTAATGTATGGGTTCCAACTGATGTTCCAGTCAAAAATCTAAGCACAGGAGATCCAGCAGCCCCAGCTACACAACCAATCACACCCTCACCTTCAATAATAGAAAGGTCTTCGGAATTAAGTGAATTAAAATTGTTAATGATTTTTGTTGTCATGAAAACAACCTTCTTTAAACTATTTTGTTTTAGGCTTTTCTTAAAAGCTATGATTTTATTATAGGTGGGAAGCCAACAAAAAAGTAGTGAAATTATAATTTTGAGAGTTGATTCAGCTTAGGACTTACAAGTTCTTTTACTTTTAAAGAAAATCTTCTAAAAACTAAGGCTTTCCACTGTGATAAAAACACCTAAATCTTTGTAGTCATAAGGCTTGGGGAGTGAGATCTTCGGATCAAAAGATGAATAATAAGTAAAGAGGCCGAAACTTTATAGTTTCAACCTCTTAAATTTTTTAATCTAAATTTACCTTTATCTAAAAGCCAAGCTTAGAGGCTTTGCTTCTTAGCTTTACGTTCAGCACGTCCCTTAGCACGATTGGCTGCACGACGTTCACGTTTGCGTTTTTCGTCAACCTTCCACTGAATTTTCTTCTTGTAACCAGGCTTGATTTTTTTCTTTTTCTTCTTAACCAAACCAATCATTTCCGTGTCAAGTTTTTGATAGGCTTTTTCTCGGTTGGCACGACGGTCGCGGTCATAGGTATCTTGGAACTCACCATCTTTAAAGACCTTAGGTTCAAAGGTGATCCCCATCTTTTCAAGCTCACGAATATCTGAGTCGTCACTTGGTTGATAAAGGGTGATTGCTGTTCCTGACAAGCCGTTACGTCCAGTACGTCCTACACGGTGAACAAAGAATGACAAATCTTGAGGAATAGCGTCATTGATAACATGGCTAACCCCTTCAATATCAATTCCACGCGCTGCAAGGTCAGTCGCTACAATATACTCAAATTCAAGCTTCTTAACTTGATTCATGATACGCTTACGTTCACGTGGTGGAATACCGCCATGAATTTTCGCTACTTTAAGACCGTTTGATACCAAATAACTGTGTAAATCATCCGCACGTTCCTTGGTATTAACGAAAATCATTGCCAAGTATGGCTGCATCCCCTTAAGCATCTCAAGAATTTGTCCATTCTTGTTGCGCCCCTTGGTAGATACTAACCAGTTATCAATGGTATCCGCAATCACCGTTGAAGTCTTGATTTGTTCCATGACAGGATTGGTCAAATATTTCTTCAAGAATGGTTGTAATTTTTGAGGAATGGTTGCTGAGAAGACCAAAATTTGAACTTCCTTAGGAAAACTTGCCGCAATCTTATCCACAGTAGCCAAGAATCCCATATCCATGGTCATGTCGGCCTCGTCAACGACAAAAGTATGTGCCTTGTGGATAGCCAAGTCACCAGACTTAAACAGGTCATAAATACGCCCTGGTGTCCCGATAACGATATGCGGTTGGGCTACCTTAAGTTTCTCGATCTGACGTTGTTTATCCGTACCACCGACGTAATTAACAACACGAATTTCTGTATCAGAGTGTTTGGCAATCTGTTTTGTCGACTGATATATCTGTGTCGCCAATTCACGCGATGGAGCTGTGATAACAACTTGAACATCCCTGCTCTCTGGATTAAGCTTCTCAAAAATTGGCAATAGGAAGGTATGTGTCTTCCCTGAACCAGTCTTTGATTCACCCACTAAATCACGGCCAGAACGGACTACTGGAATCAATTTTTGCTGAACAGGTGTTGGCTCCTTAAATTTAATCTCGTCGAGAGCCTCTTGAATATAGTCTTTAAAATTAAAATCTTTAAATGACATTTTTTCTTACTTCTTTTCTATCTAGTCTACCCTTATCATTATAACAGAAAAAGAGCATTTCTGCTCTTTTTCATTTATTTCATAACGTTTCCAAGAACCATCCAAAGGGTAATGGAACTTGCAAGAGCTCCAATAGTCCAAAGGAAAGCATCAACCTTCCATTCTGACCATTTCTCACCCTTACCCGAGATACCACCCAACTCGAGATGATGGTGAAATGGTGTCATACGGAAAATACGACGACCTTCACCATACTTACGCTTAGTATATTTGAAGTAGCTGACCTGCAGCATAACAGAAGCTGTCTCTAAAACATAGACTACACCAATCAAGAGTAGTGTCCACTCCACGCGTAGAGCGATGGAAATAACGGCAAGCATGGCACCAAGTGACAAGGAACCGACATCCCCCATAAAGACCTTGGCTGGCTTGTGGTTAAAGACAAAGAAGCCAAGAAGGGCACCAATCATAGTGATAATGATAGTCAAGATAGCTAACTCACCCTTGACAAAAGCGATGATTCCATAGGCAATCAAGCTGATAACCACAGAGACAGAAGCTAAACCATCAATACCATCTGTCAAGTTGACCGCATTTGAGAAACCAACGATCCAGAAAAGGACAAAGAGAACATAGAAGACACCAAGCTGAATTGTCAATCCTCCAATAGCTAGGCTATTTGTCCCACTAGGGAGTACATGGATGAAATAGAAAAGCAAACCTGCAACAATCTGCAAAGCCATCTTTTGCCAAGGTTTAAGACCCTCATTGATTTGATGGAAAATCTTAAGGAAATCATCAAGGAAGCCGATAATACCATAAATCAATATTACAAAGAGAATCCCTGCTGTAGCACCATAAGCTTGGTGCCCCTCAGTAAAGACGTGAAAGTTGAAAATCAAACTAATCAAGATGGCAACCACTAGAAAGACTGTCCCTCCCATAGTTGGTGTACCAGCCTTAGCCAGATGCTGCTTCACATCTTCATGCATCTGTTGGCCACCGATTTTTTTGATTTTGTAGTAAGTAATAAAATGGGGCATGGCGAGCACCGTCAACACAAAAGCGGCCACGCCTGCTATCAGACTCATAGTCATCTTAGTCTCCTAAAGTAATGGTAATCTTTTTGGTTTTAGACAGGGCTTCTCCTGCCGCAACACTTTGTTTGGTAACAGTCCCTGACTTGCCACCTTTATAAGTAATTTTAATGCCTTTCCATTTGGCAAATGTTTCAACATTCTTCTTGGTCCAACCATACATGTCTGGAAGTTCTGTGAACTCATTAGTCATGATTAGGATCTGCTCATTAGCTTTAATATCTTCTTTTGCATCTACAGAAACCTTTTCAATCTTATTGCCAACACCCAGAACAATCGGATGAACTAGGTTTTGGCGAAGAGTATTAGCTGTCTCTCCTGGTGTCTTACCAATGATATCACCAGTTTGGTAGCTAGTCTCTTCAGTCTTTCCACTCCCCTCAGAAACAGAAGTATCCAAAGTAGCACCCATAGACATGGCTTCTTCTAAAACAGGGTTCACCACAGTCGCAAAGAAATTATTATTCCAGGTCTTAGGCTCTTGAACGGTCACATACATGATGTATTCTGGATCCTCAGAAGGAACCATGGCTACAACTGAGTCGAGAGTCTCGTTTGTCCCAACTTTATAGGTTCCTGTCTTTTCATCGGGCACTTCGGCTGTTCCTGACTTAACCGCAACATCATTGTTACCAACCTGAATGATTGGTGAACCTTCAGACTTGTTGTACAGGGTACCAAACTCTGGATCTGTACCAACAGAAATCATATAATTACGGGTTTCAGAAGCAGCCTGCTTAGAGACAGGTTTGCCAATAACTTCTTTCTTGGCTGTACGAACAGTACCTTTATTAGTATCAGCAACTTGTTTTATAAATTGAGGCTCTAACATAATACCATTGTTAGAGATTGCGGTAAAGGCTCGAAGCATTTGGACTTGAGTTACTGAAATCCCTTGTCCAAAAGATGATTGGGCAATATTAACTGAGTTTCGAGAGACAATCCCTGAAGACTCGCCAACCATCCCAAAGCGGGTTGGAATTCCAAATTTGTATAGCGATAGGTAGTTAGACCAGACTTTGTCTCCCATGGCTTGTTCCAGCATGGTCATACCAACGTTACTTGAATATGAAAAACCTTGTGCAAATGACATCGTTCGACCTGTTGAGATACCTTCATTGATTGACCAGTCATTGATTTCAACATCACCAACCTTAATACCATTAGCGTTACTGTAGGTTGCATTCGGGTTGAAACTTCCATTATTGATAGCTGCTGACAAGAGCATCACTTTCATGGTTGACCCTGGCTCATACTGAGCTTCATAAAGGCGGTTGACCCAGTCGTAACCCTTTTTAGCCTGTCCTTCTAGCGTATCCGAGTTATAGGTTGGACGTTGTGTCGTTGCAAGGATTTCACCTGTTTTCGCATTGACAACTGTTGCTGAAGCATTTACGCCTTTGGTCTGCTCCATAAAGGTATCCATTTGCGTTTCAAGGAAGGTCTGAAGGGGGGCCGACAAAGTCGTATAGATATTCTTACCATCGATTGCTTCTTTGGTAATCGTTTCCGTACCCAGAAGCGTATTACCGTCTTTATCCTTCTCATAGATAGCTTCCCCATCTGTCCCAGTCAACAAGCTATTAAGCGAACGCTCCAAACCCGTTTGACCAATCAAAGAATAAGAACCATCTTTTTTATTTTCAATAGGTTCAGCACGACCAAGAAACTCTGATGCAAAGATGCCATTAGGGTACATACGTGATGTTGTTGCCTCAAATGCCATCCCCTTAATACCTGCATCCTTAAAAGTCTTTTCAAGGTCCTCTTTGACAGAGTAGGTGATTCCTTTTCCTTTTAGTCCAAAGGATACTTGATAGGCACCCTTGGTACGCAATTGAGCCAAAGTATAACTCTTTTTAATTCCTAGCTTGTCTTTCAAAATATCGGCAACCTTATCAAACTGACTCTCTTGTACATAGAGTTTTTCCCGAGTTGGTGACACATAGCTGGTTGATACAATAGCATAAATGGAATAACTGGTTGAATCCTCAGCCAAAACATTCCCATTTCGGTCATAAATCGTCCCACGCTTGGCCGCCACTGCGGTTTTCGTTTTATAAGACTTAGCAGCCTGTGTTGACAAATCAACACCAAACTTACTATCGGTTCCAATAATTACCACAAAGTTGATAATAAAAACAAAAAAGATAAAAATACTGAGAACCATCAGGTTCTGACCAACATGCTGTCGGTTTTGAGCTGGCTTTCTCCTATCCCTTACGACATAGTTTAGAAATAAATGTTTAAGTTTTTTAAGTCTGTTCATTTGCTATTTCACACTCTTAATACTATCGTTATTAATAGACAGGCCTGCCTTAGTGGCAATCTCTTTGATACGATCAGAGTTAGTTAACTCATTTACTGCCTGCTTAGCATTGTTAAGCTCTGTCTTTTCGTCACTAATCTTGCGATTAAGGTCTGTGATTTGATTCTTGATGGCTTGATTACGTCCTTGCAAATAGACGACTGAGATACTCATTACAATAGCTGTCAAAACAATTGCCGAATAGAAGGCCTTTTCCATACGTGTCATAAAACGAATATGGTTTCTAATAGCCCTATTAACAATCTGACGTTCCTTATTTTCCATAGTTACTTCCTGATTTTTTTAGCCACACGCAACTTAGCAGAGTGCGAGCGGTTATTGGCTTCTAATTCTTCCTGACTAGGTAGGATAGGCTTGCGATTAACCAGAGCTACCTTAGGTTGTAAGTCTTCGGGAATAAAGGGCAAGCCTTTAGGCACATCTACCGTGCTAGCTTCCTTAAAAAGCTGCTTAGTCAACCGGTCCTCCAAAGAATGGAAGGTAATCACCGAAATACGACCATCCACAGCTAGGAGATCCAAAGCCTCCTGAATAGACTCATCCGCAGCACCAAGCTCATCGTTGACCTCGATTCGGATGGCTTGGAAAATTTGTTTGGCTGGATGGCCCTTCTTCTTTAATTCCTTAGCAGGCTTAGCTGATTTAATAATTTCTGCCAGTTCCGTCGTCGTCTCGATAGGTTTTACCTGACGTACTTGCTCAATCTTACGTGCAATTTGTTTAGAGAACTTGTCCTCACCGTATTTGAAGAAAATACGTACTAAATCATTGTAAGGATAGGTATTGACCACATCATATGCGGTCAGACTTGCCTCCTCATTCATGCGCATATCCAGCTTGGCATCCTGTTTGTAGGAGAAACCACGCTCACGCTCATCCAACTGCGGGCTAGACACGCCTAAGTCATAGAGAATACCATCGATTTCAGACACACCCAAAGCTTCAAGGTTGGACTTGAGATTACGGAAATTATCTTTAATGAAGGTCACCATGCCCTTATCAATATAGTCCTTGAGACGCACTTGAGCATTATCAATAGCCTTCTGGTCTTGATCAAAGCAATACAAATGTCCCTTTTCAGACAATTGTGACAAAAGATAAGACGAATGTCCTGCGCCACCCAAAGTCGCATCTACATAGATGCCATCAGGCTTGATATCAAGCATATCAACAGTTTCGTGCAAAAGAACAGTTACATGGTGAAATTCATTAGTCATAATTTTTATTATAGCATAAGAACAGAGAAATTGTCTCGACTTGAAAGTTGTTAGGAAGTCAAAAAAGCTAGACCCTAGGCCTGGCTTTATGATTGATATATTAGTACTCAAAAATTAGTCTACTCTGTAATAATAACTTTTCTCTGAAGGCATCCCATTAGTCGCTAAAATTCGGTCCTTACTGTTATCTCCAGCATCACTTCCATCGCTAACCCCTTTAGGACAAAGCTCAATTGGGGTGTGTTACCTGTCGGAATGGAATCAATATAAGTTAAACTATATATCCCAGACACATATTGACTTTGTGAAACCTTATCAATTGGATAAGCATTCCCCCAAAGTTCCAATTGTCCATCCGAAGTAATTTTGATGGTCATTCCATTTGAGGACTTCCATGTGCCTACAGCTGACTTATAGTTACCATTTTTCAGTTCATCAGCCTTAAGTGAGCTTGAGCTTGTTTTATCTTCCAATGATGTTTTAGAACTACTATTACTTTCATCACTACTCAAATCCTCCCAATCCCAACTAGAAAGATCTGCTTTTTCAGCACCTGAATCACTGTCGTTTTTGACAAGAGGAGGGACCGTCATTATTAAAGTGATAACCTGAACCACCGCCTGCCGTGGCACCGACACTACCATAGTAGCTAAACGTCTTATCCTTGAGGTAAGCCAAGGTCATACGCTCACCTAACATTCCCAATTGCAAACCATCAGTCAGACGAATCACCTGACCATCATCCTTAGAAATAGTGTAGATATCCGTAATCATATAGTCTTTAAAGACATTTCCAGGTTTAAAAGCAAACACCAACTCGTCAACCCCATTACCATCCATATCATAATAAGCATAGATAGTGACGCCGGATTCGCTTGAGAATGAGCATAGGTCACCACCAAAGGATTAATTGAAGCGTCAGTTTGATTGTCAGCTACAGCTGTTTGATACTTGCTGATAATGTCATCATAAGCAGAGGTATCTACTTTCTTCTCTTCACTTGAACTTGAGTCTTCGCTTTCGCTCCCGTCTGATCGGGACTGCTCTACTGATGAGGCAGAATTTGTTTGTGATAAATGATTAGACTGATTTGAACAAGCTTCCAAAAGGGCAAGGCTAGATAAGCCAGTTACTAATAACAATATTTTCTTTTTCATGATAATCTTTCTCCTCTCTATTCGGTTACAGTAGAGCTAATATCTGAGCCGTAGGCAGGGTCTGTATAGCTTGAGGTATCACTATTTGAGTCGGTATCAGTTGTTGATGGCTCATAGTTATACCGAGGAGCTTGAGGACGAAGATTCACTTAAGCTTGTTGAAAATGTCGATGAACTAGAGCTAGATGACTTGGACGAAAACTTGGTTTTGCTTGATGATGACTGCTTAGTAGCTACCTTGACTTGTACCTTATCACGATTGTGCGTGAGCTACAAAAAGACGATTGCCAAAGCTAAAAGGATAGCCGGTAGGGTAAAAGCCAAAATAAGGTAATGTTTTTCTTTTAAATGACACGAAGTAGTTTCATAGAGTATTCACATTTATTAAATATAATTTTAGTATCAATTAGTCTTAGATAAAATTATATCAGAAATATTCAAATGTGCAATATTAGCATAAAGATTAGGGGATTAGAGAAACCAACTTTAAAAGAATTCAAAAATTGGTTTGATTACCTACATTATTCAAAATCCATTAATCGAGCAATTCATTTCCTAAAGCATCTTGATGGTATTTCGTACCTGGTTTCGAAGTAAATATCATAATACCGAGAACAATATTCCATACGAGATTGATCGCTAAGAGTTGTTAAATGGGGACTCAACTTTAGTTGGCTTACATAACAAAACAAGTAAAATAATCCAACCTACAAACGGAATAAAAATAGTAAAAATATAAGGCCATGTATATCCAGTATCATGCAAACTACCAACTATTACAGCAAGACCTGGTAAGAACTCACCAATTGTATAGACCCACATGATAAGTCCAAGGATGAGTGAAATGATTGCCAGAGCACTTGAACCAATTGAAGAAGCAATTATTCCAACAACTGCTACCACTATATATAGGCACCATGTAATCAGAACATTGACCAAATAGACAAACCAATAATCTGAGCAGCTGGAACGTCCCGTGAGATCGACATAGCCCATCCAATATTTTTTAGAGAATTTCTCTATTGAAAACTACAAATACTCAATACTTACAAATCCCTTTATAGCAATATTTAAAAAATGAAACTTTCATGATAATAGACTAAAAGCCATAAATTGGGATGAAATTGACACCAATTAACACCATAAAATAGACTAGCAATTATAATTGAATACAAAAATTATTATCAAAATAATATTACTATTTTCGATAAAATTTAGGTATCCAAAAAGCAGACTCCAAAGGTCTGCTTTTTACTATCAGCCGCTGACTGAGCTTGTGATTGAGCTTCTTGATTGTTTTCAAATGTTGCTTTTGCGGATGCAAATTGTTCTGAGGTAACTAACTGGGGCTGTGCCTAACTGGCTGTTGTCGTAGTAGTATCAACACTATCAGCATGTGCTTCTTGGCTAATGATACCTGTCGCAAGGACAGCTGTCGCCAAAGAAACTGATGAAATGATTTTCTTAGAATTCATCCTAAACTCCTTTTGACTTTTAAACATTAAAACTCCCACTAATTACCCCTCCCCGAAAATTTGTCAAGACTTTTTTAGGTATTTTTTGAAAAATTTAATATATTTTCATTTTTTCAGGAAAACAATACTCTTCTAATCTAGAATTTTATTACTGAATTTAAAATATAATAAAAAACGCCAAGTATAACCTGACGTATGAAATCACCTCATTTATTAGCTTCGTATACACGAAGCTTTTTATTGGTCTTTAAAACATCACCAAAGCTCCTCATTTTTGATGCCCCCAATATATCAGAAGCGTTTTACTCTAGCAAACTGACCAAAAAAAGCCCCTCATGGAGCTTGATGAGTTATTCTCTAATTTGACCTTGACCGTTAATATAGAACTTGGTTGAAGTTAGGGCCTCAAGTCCCATTGGTCCACGGGCGTGCATTTTTTGGGTTGAGATTCCGATTTCAGCACCCAGTCCAAAGACGAAACCGTCTGTGAAACGGGTCGAGGCATTGACATAGACAGCTGCAGCGTCAACATCGTCTTGGAATTGCTCAGCACGACTGATGTCCTGAGTCACGATAGCTTCTGAATGCGATGTCGTGTAAGTGTTAATCCAATTAATCGCCTCATCAAGGCTGTCTACTACTTTAACAGACATAATGTAGTCAAGAAACTCTGTCGCAAAATCCTCTGGTGAAGCGGGTACAGCTTTTTCCATAAGTTTCAAAGCCCTTTCATCCGCACGGAACTCAACAGACTGAATTTTTGAAATAGCTTTTTCCAAGTTAGGCAAGAATTCTTCTACAATATCAGCATGAACAACGAGAGATTCTGCAGCATTACACACACTTGGTCGTTGGGTCTTGGCATTGATGACAATCTGTGTCGCCATATCTAAGTTAGCATATTTATCCACATAAATATGACAGTTACCAACTCCCGTTTCGATGACTGGAACCTTGGCTTTTTCTTTCACAGTTTGGATGAGACGGGCTCCGCCACGAGGGATAAGCAAGTCAACATATTTGGTCGCCACCATGAGTTCCTCGGCTACCTCATGAGAGGTATCTTCAACAAACTGAACGGCATCTGCTGTAATTCCTGCATTTTTCAAAGCTTTACGAGCTACCGTAACCAAAGCCTTATTGGAATTGATAGCATCACGTCCTCCACGAAGAATAATGGCATTATTAGTCTTAAAGGCAAGGCTAAAAGCATCGATTGAAACATTAGGACGGCTCTCAAAAATCATAGCGATAACACCCATGGGAACACGCTTTTGAACAATTTTAAGACCATCTAGATTTGTATAACCACGAACTACTTGGCCGATGGGATCTTGGAGATCTGCGACTTGACGAACACCTTCAGCAATCCCTGCGATACGGTCTTCCGTTAAGAGCAAGCGGTCTTGCATAATCTTTGAAATGCCATTTTCGCTGGCATTGGCCATATCCTTAGCATTTTCAGTGATAATATAGTCACTCTCAGCTACTAGAGCTTTAGCTACCTGATTTAAAAGGTCGTTTTTAGCTGCTGTTGACAATTTAGCAATCTGACGACTCGCCACTTTGGCCTGCTGGCCCAATGTATCAACGTATGTCATATTAGTCCTCCTGTTTAAAAAGTGTACCGATTTTGGCTCCTTCTAGGACACGAAGAATGTCACGTGGATTTTCACCATTCATTAAAACCATTTGGCTTTGATTTTCAAAAACCATCTGAGCTGACTTAATTTTACTCATCATACCACCCGTACCAAATTTACTACCAGCAGCACCAGCTGAGGCTAGAATTTCCTCGGTAATCTCTGGTACATAGCTACGAAGGGTTGCATCCTCATAGACATTTGGGTTCTTATCAAAGAGCCCATCAATATCTGACAACATGATAAGTAAGTCCGCACCAACAACCTTAGCTACGATAGCTGACAAGCGGTCATTGTCCCCAAACTTAGTTGCATGATCCATTTCATCTACACTGACAGCATCATTTTCATTAACAATTGGAACTACTCCAAGCTCAAAGAGGCTTTCGAAGGCATTGATGGCATTGGCCAAACTCTCGGGGTACTCGACCACATCACGGGTCAAAAGAAGCTGAGATACCTTGGTTTGGTAATGTGAAAAGACTTGAGAATAAAGGCTCATCATGGCCACCTGCCCTACACTTGAGACAGCCTGTTGCTTACCTACCTCTGCTGGACGCTTCTCAAGATCTAGAACATTAAGACCAAATCCCATAGCACCAGAGGATACGAGGACAACCTCAATCCCTTTATTGTGTAAGCTAGAAATCACAAAAGCTAGCTGATCGATTTTTTCAAGATTAATTTTCCCTGATGGCAAAACCAAGGAGCTGGTCCCGATTTTGATAACTAGGCGTTTTACTGAGTCAAAATTTCGTTTCATGTTTATGATTATATACTAAATTCTTGTATTTTAACATATATAATGCATAGGTTTACACATAATTATTGACAGTATCCAGTATTATCCATCAAAAAAGAATCCCTCCAATCAGAGAGACTCTTTAAACAATTTGACCTAGGTAAAAAACATAGTTCTAATGCGTTTCCAACGTCTACGATCAACAAAAAGATAAATGATTAGAGCAATTAAAACTAGAAGTCCAGTTGCTATAACATTAACAACTAGGGCAATCCAGAACTTACTTGCAAAGAAGACAAGACCACCCAGCAAAGCTGCAATAAAAATGGTAAGGATAAAAATCCCCATATAAAGCCACTGTCCGCCGCCCCGATTGAAGAGCTGGGTGACTTCTTGCCAATTCACTTCTAACAATTTAAGGTCACGTTCAAAGAAATAGCCACCTACAAGATAGGTTGTCACAAGGAAACCAATGATGAAACTCAGTACTAAAACCGGATGGAGATGTGCAAGGAATATTAAACCAAGTCCTCCTAATAAGAGGGGAACACTGACTTGCAAGCCATAGAAAATCCAAAACTTTTGACGAAGATAGTCACCAGTATTGATTGGCAAGCTACGAATAAAGTCAAAGTTTGTTCCCTCTAAGGAAGTTGCTACACCAAGAAAACTTGTTGGTTGGGCTGAAAAGAAACCAAAGGCAACTCCGACTAAAAGCATAAGTCCGAAATAGTCTGGGCCCAGGTCCTTCAAAAAGACCGCACCTCCACCTAACATGATCATATATAACACTGGTACCATATAGGTATTAATAATGAGGGTGGGATTTCCCAAAGTAGATAAATGATGTCGGACCAAGACCTGTCTTTGACTTTGAGTAACAGCTTTGGCCTGAGTCTTTCTAGCCTTTTGGTTATAAATCGCTTCGTGAAAATAACGAGGCATTCTAACCTTATAAAACCAATAGGCCAGAATGAATACTAAGCCAAGAGGAAGGTATAGATTTAGGAGAGTCTCCATAGACAGCGGAGCAGCTACGACATCATAGTAACCTCTTAGATAAGGCAACAAGGGAAAATTGACATGCCCAGCACCCTTAATATAACCATTAAGAAAACCAACCATCATGATAGGCAACATAATCAATAGGGTCGACAGAGTCATTAGGATACTCGAATAGAGCTTTTGACGAGAGCTACGAACAATCATGGTCCCAATGCTATTAGCGAGAACTACTGACAGAACGAGATTGACAAAAAGACAAAGGATAAAGGCAAATAGCCCTACAGGTATCCCAAGTGGTCCAATAAATTGCCAGTAAGCTAGAATCAGAAGACTAAGGATAGGTACCATAAAGGTCATACCAACCATAAAACCTGACAAGGTCTTGGCAAGGAAAACTTCTGATGGTTTTAAGGGAAGAGGTAAATAGACCTTGCTATCTTTACTATCATAAAAGGTACTATAGAGAGCTGTAAATGTCTGGAGAAGTCCCATAACTGAAAATATCAAGAGATATAGGGTTAGAACACCAGGGTTAGCCTTATAATCAATACCTACAAAAAGATAGCTATAGATAATCGTAAAAATAATTAAAATCAAGAGTTGCTGCCTGAGCATGGCGTTAACGATGGAAAAATTGGCTTTTTTCTTTTTCTCCTGACGCTTCTGTAGGCTTGTAACTGCTTGAGGATTCGCATAGAGGAGATTAATTTTAAAAAGCTCCCAAACATGGTTCCAGTTCATGACTACACCTCCTCGGCCTTACGTCCAGCCATTTCTAGATAAATGGTTTCCAAATCCTTGTCAGGGTACTGATGCTTAAGTTCAGCTAGAGGCCCTTGGAAGATGAGTTTTCCTTTCTTCAAAATACCGATGCGATCACAGAGCTGTTCAGCTACACTTAAAACGTGGGTTGAGAAGAGTACACTATTGCCCTCCTTAGCATGGTTACGCATAGCTTCTTTCAAATCATAAGATGCCTGTGGGTCCAGACCAGTCAAAGGCTCATCTAAAATCCAAATCTGTGGATTAACCAGAAGAGCACCGATAACAACAACCTTCTGACGCATACCGTGAGAGAAGGATGAAATGAGGTTATAGCGATTTTCAGTCAAGTCAAAGGTAGACATGAGATTAATCAAACGTTCCTCAACCTGATTAGCTTCCAAATCATAGATACGTGTCAAAAAGTACCAGTAGTCATTGGCAGTCAAATTTAGAAATAAGTCCGGCGAATCTGGCACATATGCTATTTTCTTCTTAATAGCATCACGATGTAGGCTGAGGGCCATATCATCCACGTAAACTTCTCCGTAACTGGCTTCAATAATAGACGTCAAAATGGAAATAGTCGTGGTTTTACCAGCTCCATTGTGACCAATCAAACCAAAGATTTCACCGTCTCGAATCTCGAGATTAAGATCTGAGAGAGCATCCTTATTTTCATAACGTTTCGTTACATGTTCAAATCGAATCATCTTTTATCCTTTCTTGAGAACCTCTTTAACGATGGTCTCATTTTATAATGTATATCAGATTGTGAGTTAGAGTTGTTTCCTTATTTTTTATGAACAACACTCTAAAAACACTGACAATAGATTTAGATATGGCTATCTCATCACCTTCTCATTTATTGTATCATTTTAAAGGTACAATTTCAAGAAAAGTTTACAAATACGAGACGATTTTGCTTTCAGCCTTTGATAATGCTAAACTTATAGTATTTAGAACAAATAGGAGGAAAATCACTGGTGCCAACCGGAATTATCATCAACTCGCTATCAATCATCCTAGGAGGAATCGCTGGAGGACTCTTCGGTGACTATTTCAGAGAAGACTTCAAGGAGAACCTTAATCTCATATTCGGACTAGCCTCTATGGTTATGGGGATTAGTGCTATTATGAATATGGTTAATATGCCTGCGGTTATCTTCGCGGTGGTTATCGGTACTATCATCGGCCTCTTATTGAAGCTTGGAAACCTCATCAACAAGGGAGCTGGACTTATGGAAAAAGGCTTGTCCAAGGTTACGCCAAGCAAGAAAACCAGACTGGCTCACGATGAATTCTATGCACAACTTCTGACAGTTATCGTCCTCTTTTGCGCGAGTGGGACAGGAATTTACGGGAGTCTTGAGTCAGGAATGACTGGTGATGCTTCTATCTTAATTTCCAAGTCTATCCTAGATTTCTTCACAGCTATGATTTTCTCTTGTAGTCTGGGCTACATAGTTTCCATGATTGCCATTCCACAATTTATTGTTTTTTTCCTTCTCTTCTTGAGCGGTGGGATCATTCTTCCTCTAACGACAAAAGCCATGATTGGAGACTTTAAGGCTTGTGGGGGCTTTCTCATGATTGCGACGGGATTTCGTATTATGAAACTACGTCAATTCCCAACAGCAGACATGATTCCAGCCATGATTCTGGTTATGCCTATTTCTTGGGCTTGGGTTAATTGGATCTTGCCTTTTCTTGGCTGAAATTACTATCGAAATAACGAAATACCGTTGGTACTTAACTCCTGGCGGTATTTTATCTGTTGGGAAATTGGGGTAAAAAGTCATTTTGAAGAGAATTACTCTACTGATTATTACAGGTTTAGATAATTGAAACCTTATAATTTATGTATTTATAATTTTAATTCTTTCTCACCTTATTTATACTAAAGTTGGTTTATTATAATAGCCCTTTTAGGCCTAAGCAACTTACAAGATACTTTTTTCATAACTATTTCCACCCTCTAATATTTCAACGAATTTACAATAGTAATGGACATCTATCAAAAAAGACCGGTGTATTCACACCAGTCTTTTTTGAGGGGTTTGAGATACAAAAACCACTCTCCTACTATGAAAGAATGGTTCTGCGATAACTTATA
This sequence comes from Streptococcus sp. FSL L8-0526, assembly GCF_038007145.1. Taxonomy (NCBI): domain Bacteria; kingdom Bacillati; phylum Bacillota; class Bacilli; order Lactobacillales; family Streptococcaceae; genus Streptococcus; species Streptococcus sp. FSL L8-0526. The sequence goes on along the minus strand of NZ_JBBOWP010000001.1, from coordinate 632,708 downwards.
CTTCTACAACTTCTAAGTCCTTTCCACCCAAGAGGATAAGATATTTGTCGACCTTTTCCATTTGATAGGCTTGGCTAAGCGCTTTAGCATAGAGGCTCATTTGCCCTTGATAGCGCGTCCTAAGCTCACTAGGACGAGTGAAGTGGTCGGTCTTGTAGTCAAAGAGGACAATACGGTCTTCAAGAAGAAGATAGCCATCAATGATTCCACGAACAACAAAGTCTTCTTTACTAGCTGGGTCTTCTGCCAACATGGCAAAAGGTGCTTCACGACGCAACTTATCACGGTTGGCCAAAATAAGCTTCCCGAGCTCTGTATCAAAGAAGCCTAAAAGTTTTTTTAACTGAACACGCGCCTTGACTTGATCAGATGCCGATACCCGACTCAGTGCCTGAGTCAAATCTTGGAGAGTCACTGTATCAGAAAGAGTCAAGCGTTGCATGAGTTCATGGGTTGCTGAACCAACTGCAGCTCCAGTGACCTTAGTTTTTTGCCCAAAGTCTGGTAGCTCAAAAGTGCTAGCCGTCTCAAGAGGTTGCACTCCTTCTTTCTTATCCATGATATCTACGCCCTCTGTATCCATAATTGGTTCGTAAAAGGTCTTGAGCTGGCTTGGGGTACGCACAGATGGTAGGTTAATCGCTGGTGCATAAAGGTGGTTGAGTTTTTCAACACTTTCTAAGACAGTCAAGGCACGCTCAATCTCCTCCGTCTGACGATTGTTAGATAAATCATCGGCATCTACTGCTGCCTTGACTTCAACCTGTCCAATAGCCTCTGGCGTCAACTCCTCATCCTCAATAAAGCGAACAGTAAACTTGAGGTTCTTTCTCATAAAAGCAGTATCAAGTGCCATAATCCAATCCTGATAAGTAGCAATCTGGTCACGTAGAGCCACTGGTAGGCGATTATTTTCGATATCAGTGCCATACTGCTGGGTTAAGGTTTCCTTACTTCCCTTACCAACTAGGTAGAGTTTCTTCTTTGCACGTGTCATTGCCACATAAAGTAGACGCATCTCTTCTGAAATACTTGCCCTGCGCTCTTCCCTACGATTTTCCTGGAAGGTCAAGGTCTCAAGAACAACATTTAACTTAGGCAAATTGGTGTTTATCTGGTCTTTGAGGTCAGCTAGATACTTAATACCAAGCCCTTTTTCACGATTGATAATATACTTACCACTCAGGCCATCCTTGCTGTGACCAATGAACTTGCGATTCATCTGCAGGACAAAGACATACTTGAACTCTAGCCCCTTGGACTTGTGAATGGTCATGAGGCTAACGGCATTTTTGGGAACCAAATCTGTCACTTCCTCTAGGTCATTACCGCTGGCAATAATCTTATCAATCATGCCAATAAAACGAGAAAGCCCCTTAAATCCTGTCTTTTCATAAGCATTAGCACGCAAGGCAAGGGCATAAAGATTGGCCTGGCGTTGCTCAGCTCGTGGAAGACCTCCGACGTAGTCATAATAGAAACGGTCGTTGTAAATCTTCCAAATGAGGTCATAAATCGAATGACACTTACCGTAGTCACGCCAATCTGCCAGAGTCTCTGTGAAGAGAGTCAACTTGGCATCAAGTCCTTGCGTCACAACTTCCGGATAAAGACCTGATTTGGTATGAGCTGCAAGAAGCTTATCATAGAATTGGCCTTTGTCAGCCTGAACTGCGATACGAGTCAGGTCATCCTCGTTGAAGTTAAACATAGGTGAACGAAGGAGAGCAACGAGAGCATAATCGTTAAGAGGATTATTGATAGCACGAAGGGTGTCCAACATAATCATAACTTCTAGCGACTCTAGGTAGCTTGACTTATACTCGTCAGGAACCAAGGGAATCCCGTGTTCCTCGAAACTTACCATCAAGTCCAGATAGGTGTTACGGTTCGGTGCTAGGAGGGTGATGTCCTCAAAACGTACACCCTGCTCATGAAGTTTGATAATTTCTTTGATAACCAAGGAAATCTCACCGCTGCTGATAGCTTGATCAGGACCTTCTTCATCCTCACTCGTACTAGATTCATCACTATTATAAATCAGAACCTCAGTTTCATTTTCAGGATGGGGCTCTTTTTGCTTCTGACTACCTGCTACCAACATATGAGTCTTGTCATATAGGATGTCCCCGATTTCCTGATCCATGAGGTGGCTAAAAACACCATTTGTCGCATCAATGACTTCAGATTGACTACGAAAGTTTTCCTTAAGGAGAATCAGCTTACCTGCATCAGGATTTTCAAGGAAAAGCTGAAACTTACCATTAAAAATCTGAGAGTCTGCCTGACGGAAACGATAAATGGACTGCTTGATATCTCCCACCATGAATCGGTTATGACCGTTAGATAGAAGTTCCAACATTCGTTCTTGAGTATGGCTATTGTCCTGATACTCATCCACCATAACTTCATGGTAACGGTCACGGTATCTGACTGCCACCTCTGGATTTTCTTCCAAAATACGGATAGCAAAGTGAGCAATATCCGAGAATTCAAAGGTATTTTCCTGAATCTTTGCCTGTAAATACTGATCCGAAAAATCAAGTATAAAGAACTGAAGTAGCTCCAACATAGGTAGGATGTCATCATTATGCTTGGTCAAAACCTCCAGAACGGTGAGCTGAGTATCGACCTCTCGCAACTGAGCCACAAACTCATTTTTGGTCTTGTTGTATGCTTCCTTGTAGGCCTTGAGTTCCTCATCTTTAGGACGGGTCATATTGGTCAAACCAGTACCTCCTGACAGAGTCAATAGTTGTTTGAGGAGGTCCTCCATGTCAGTTTGGTCATTAATCAAGGAGCCCTCAAGAAGGATAATGGCATCTGACACATTATTCAGATACTTGGCCTTGGCAAATTCACGCTGAGCTATACCTAAATGGTCTCTTAAGAAAGCTAGGAAATCAGCCAACAAGCCATCTTTAAGACCGTCTAAAAGCTCATTTTTAGCCTGTTCTGGCTTGGCCTCGATCTGTCCTTTCAAGAGATTTTGACGTAGCCATTTTTCAGGATCTGCAGTAGCCTGAGAAAAGCTGTAAATATCGTAAACTAAATCACGAAAAGCCTTGCTAGTTTTGCTATGTCCAGTGAAATTACGGACCAATTTTTGAAAAAGTTGGGCATCCTTTCCTTGCATGTAATCATTGAAGAGATCAGCATAGACCTCATTTTTCATAAGCGTCTGCTCAGCAAGGTCTGTCATGATACGGAAAGTAGGTGACACACCCAGGAGATAGCCATACTGATTGACCAATTTCTGGGTAAAGGCATCCATGGTTCCAATATCAGCCGTCCCAATCTTGGCAATCTGTTCTGAAAGAAATGCCCGCTCCTCATCCGTCTCTGCCTGTCCTAAATGCTTTGTCAGCCGCTTTTCTAGACGCTCCTTTAACTCACCTGCAGCTTTTACCGTAAAGGTTGAGATAAAGAGTTGATCAATACTAACGCCACGTCCAATCATATCAAGGATACGCTCAACCATGACAAAGGTTTTCCCTGAACCAGCTGAGGCAGATACCAAAATATTAGTACCATTACTGTAAATAGCTTCAATCTGTTCAGGTGTTAACTTGCAATCCTTGTCAGAAGCTGCTTCTTGGGCAATACGTTCCTCAATCTCTGCTGGACTTAAAAAAGCTTTAGTCAACATGGTTATCCTCCTGGTCTTTTTTGTCTACTCTCACAGCATGATCAATGACTGAAAAGGAGATAGGATTTTCAGAAACTTGCATCTGATTCTCTTCCTCAGTTTTTGCCATCAACTCCAAATAGGCTTCCTTCTTGCCCTTTTTGGGTAAACGCAAGAGTTTACGAGCCTGTCCCATGTGGCGGTCGGCCTCGAAGTGAGTAATAGACTTGATTTGATCCCCTTGAACAGACTTGCCATCCTCAGTATAAGGATTGATCGCAAAATTCCCACTTCGAATAACTTCAGCAGCACTCCTAAAGAGCTTAATATTGTATTCCAACAAGGTTTCTAAATCCTCCTTGTCATAGGTGACAGTCTTTTGCAGATCATAGTTTCCACCAGTCAAATGCTCCGTTTCTGAAGCCACAAAAAGTCCCTTATAAGTCAATTCCTTATGAGCCTGAGCCACTAGCTTTTCCAAACCAATCTGAGCTAGGTTAAGCTGTGGGACCTGCATGTGAAGATACATAGCCCCAAAAAGTTGATCAGCATCAACCTTATAGGTTTGACGGAGAGCCTCCAGGTAGGTCACCAATTGCGGACTGAGGCCATTGTAGAATTTCTGAATATCAAAGACATTTTTACCTGTTTTATAGTCAACAACACCCAGAGCACCATCTGTTAAACGGTCCACTCGGTCAATAATCCCAGTAATCTTGATGCTATTTTCTAAAAGCAAGTCAAACTTGACTTCCTCACGCTCAACCTTAACCGCCGCATTGTCACGTAGAACACTGGCTGTTGAACGCGCTATGTCCTCCAAAATCTGAAGTGAGAAACGACTCTCTTGGTCCTCAGTATAGAGAATTTCAAAAGGGTGATCCTGATTGGTCTGAGCAATGGCCTTTTCCAATTTATCATCGAAGCTTTCTGACGACGAATCACCCATCACACGCTCAAAGACTCGGTGTAAATAAGTCCCATGGTGTCGAGCATCCGGATGGATAGACTCTAGCTCCTCAAGTTCCAAAACATAACGCAAGAAATAAAGATATTGGTTGTTATAGAAGGTCGTCAGAGCTGTAGCTGATAATTTCAGTGGTTCTTCCTTCGGAAAGACCAACTGCATGACCTGATCGTCCACCTTGGTTGTCGTCACATCGTCAATCACCTTTGGAATCAAGACTTGATCCTTATCAAGTCGCTTACGGAGATAACGTACAGCAACCGACCAGAAAGTCTTGGTTTCTTTGTCCAAGTCAAGATCCAAATGGCTACTGTTAAGGGCAATGACAGTCGACAGAAGGTCTCTATAGTTCCCAATCTGGTCCCCCTTTGCTTCGAAACGATTGCGTCCCTTTTCCACCAAAGGAATACCAAGGTCAAGAAGCTCCTTCAAATAAACCGACATGTCATCTTGACTTTCATTTATAATTTGTGGCTGACTAAGCACTAATTGTTCACTAGCAGCATTCAAAAGCGACATAGCCATGAAATGACCTCGCTTACTATTGCTCTGCGTAACAATATCCAAACTCCTGTGCTCATCCGTCGCCTCATTGATACGACTACGCTCCTCATCAGACAGGAGACTCTTATTTTGTCCTACCTTAGGAAAATGTGACTGGGTCATCCCCAAGGCAAAAACATACGGAGCCGAATGTGGCTGTATTAAGTCGTATTTTTTCACATTGACCACATCAACAGTGGCTGGAACCGTACGGTAATCACAGGCCAACATTCCCGAACGCAAGATAGACAAAAAGTCGTCTACTGAGAGCGATTCGTCTCCAAAGATAGTCTCAACCTGCTCCAAGATATGAGTGAAAGCCTTCCAAACCTGTTCATTCTGTTCTTTTTCAGCTTCACTGGCCTTGGTGGACAATTCAACCATCTGCCTTGGCAGTTGCACAGCCTCTAAAAAGATCACCAGTTTCTTGAGTAGACTAGATCCCTTTTGTTTGCGACTATTAAGAAACTTATCCAAGGGCTCTATCAATTGTGACCGCAAGACATTGATCTGGTCTAAATTATACTTATCACGACTATTAGCTGTAAAATTAGACAAGAATTTATGACGCCCCTTGATATCCGCAAAATTGACATAATACTCAAAAATGTCTAAACCCTCTTGAGCAAAACCACCATAGAGACCGGATTTTACAAGGTTAAGCAAATCCTCAGCACGGTAGTTATAGCGCTTGATACGCTCTAGCGAATCCACAAACTGCACCAAAGGATGGCTAGACATGCTTTCTTCCTTGCCGAAATAATAGGGAATATCAAATTTTCGGAAAATCTGCCCCACGTGAAGCTTGTAACTCTCCTCGTCACCAAGCAAGACCAAAATATCCTTGTAACGCTTGCCATCTGCCAGCAACTGACGAATACTCTTGGCAACCTGGGCCACTTCTTCTTTCTGGTTGACCACTTCCCAAATCTTCAGGGCATGCTTATCCTGCTCAATTACCGTCTCATCTACCGTACTAAAGTCATGACGGCTCTCCAAAAGACGACTAATACGCGCAAAAGAAAGATTGCCCTCCTTGTCTGTCGTCACGTAGTCGGGTATCACTTTATATGTCTGAGCCAAAGTCCTCAAGAAGTCCACTGAGGCCTGATAAACATTGCCATAAACAAAATTGGCCTTATAAGCTTTTTGACTAGCATAGGTCCCAACTACAATCTGGTGGCACTTGTCGTTCAAGAGTGCAACCAGAGCCTCCTCCTCAGCCGAGAAACGGGTAAAACCATCAATGACCAAAACTGTGTTACTCAAGGCCTCATCCAGATGCCCTGAGGTGATTTCCTTAAAGAAGGCACTGAGCTTTGATTGATTGTCAAAATCTCCTGCCAACAAGAGGTCCTGAGCTGCACTGAAAATCCTTACCAAATCCTCTTGTTTTTCAACCTGATCCAAATGCTGCAAATCCAATACTGTCATATTGGCCTGCTGCAACTCTTTATAAAGGTCCACCAATTGATTAATAAAGTTGCTATCCTTACGCAAACGGCCATAGACCTTGAGCTCATCATCGCCCATGTGCAACAACACTTTATAAAAAATCATGGCCAAACCTGTATCATCCAACTGAGTCTTTGGGTTACTCGTATTGAGAATAAAATACCTAGCCATCTGAGTAAAACGAGTCACCGTAATGTCAAAAGATGCTGACTGAGGCAGGTATTCTAAAACCTTTCGCTCCTTTTCAAAGGATAGGGCACTAGGAGCAATATAAAAAACCCTCTTTCCCTTTTGAGCATAGCTAGACGCCTGCTCCGTCAGAATTTCTGTTAAATCCTGAGACATATCCGTATAAAGTAATTTCATAAGACGTCCCTTTCTTGTCTCTACACCAGCCGTTCGGACTAAGTCGGACTAAGCAAGAATTGCCATTCACTTAGCACTAACAACCACTAATCCTTGCTATTATAACACAGAATTAACCGACAATCAGACTCCTCCCTCATCCCTTTCTAGACCTCTGGCCTATGGGCCAGACATAAGCTTATCTCCTACAGGAAAAGCCCAAAATATCTGGTCCTCTACCCAAAAAAAGAACCAAATCAAAAGATTTAGCACCACAACTTTATTTAAAAATTAATTCCTGTTCTAGTAGGAAAAAAAGAGAGTGATACCGAACAGCTTTTCAAAAACTCTCCCTTGTCTTACTCCCTCGAGTATTAGTTGATTTAACAGACTTGATGACGTTAGGAATCTCAGAGCTCTTGTCCCTCTTGAAAATAGATTGAGTCTATCTTATCACAGGGATTGAGATAAAACAATAGGTATTATATTAATCAGAGGTTCCCTACACTAACTTAATTAATCACATTTTCACCAACATACATAATTTCTAAATTACCCAAGGAAACTTCCCCTTTAATGTATAAATCCTTGCTAGTCAAATTGCTTGGATTTTCCTGGTGTTGAATAACCGAGAGCAAGTTGTCCACATTAACATGTACCCGCCAATCACTGGGCACATAGAGACTCAGACTTCCCAGATAAACGTCCACATCAAACTGGGCAGACGGCCCTTCAATACGGCAGTTATCAAAATAAACCGAGGCTTCTCCCAGACTTATATCCGCACTTCCATGCGTAAAGTGTTGGTCATTGAGATATTTGGTCACCGTTGAAAAAGTCACATCAATATCATTACCACCATTGTTAGCGTCTGAGCCAGTAGAACCCAATCCAAAACGATTCTTTGTTTTACTAGAAGAATTGAAGAGGATATTCAAGCCAATAACTGCAAGAATAGAAGAAATGATAACGACAGAATTGGATACTGTAAGAAAGTGAAACTGCCCATTGAGTGAAAAGAGAGCCAAAACACCATAGATGAATCCCCAAAAAAAGTGGTGTTTCAAAAAACTAGAAAGGGACAAAATAGCCAGTAAGACTACCCAAGCTAACATCCAAAAACTAATTTCCCATTGTATAAAATAGTCTTGTATAATAACCAAAGCTGCCTAAAGGATCAAGAGGATCCCAACTAATTTCTTTCTCATTTCGTTTAGTCGTTCTTTTAAAACTGGATAGTAGCGTCTTGATAACATGAACCTGCTTATGGATCTGATAGAAATTAACCGTGCTGGTCCCTGAAAAAGAGTTCTCTAAAGAATAAATCTGCTTTATGTTGACAATGGTTGATTCGGAAATCCAACAAAAGGCAATCGGAAGCAGCTCTTCTGCTTGACCTCATAAGCCTCGTCCTTGGTATGCCCATAAATCCTCTCTCCATCTGTTTCAAAAAAGAGAAGCGTTTCCAAATCCAGAAAATATTCGCTACGATCCTTATAAAAGGCTAAAGGAGCCAACTTTTGCTTTAAAATGGACTCTTGGAGCTGTGGCTATTTCTTCTGTTAATTGAGGAGCTCGAATCAAGATTTCAGGCTCATCTATAGAAGGGTCCAATGCGATGCTAACTTTCATAATACTCCTTTTTTGTCCTTTTGATGGTTCTATTATTACAGCTACTTTAAACAAAACAAGGCCTTTTAGGTAAGTGGTACAGTTTAGCCCCTAAGAGGTAAAAACAGACAAACAAAAGAACCTGGCAATTACCAGGCTCTCATTTTTAGTAGAGAGGGTTACCCTCCTAATTGTAATCAGTTTAACAATGACTAGATCTATGAGAAAACAACTACTATTTCACAGTATCTTCACGACTCACTTTTTGTGGTTCGACAGCTTTACCATTGATACGGTAGTCGCTGTAGTTAGAACTGCTACCACTAGAGTCACTATCGTCACCAACATATTCTACATTACATGACCATGAAATTTTGTCTTTAATATCTCCTGATGACTTGAACTTCGAATCATAGCCATAATAGAAATCATAGACTGCCGTGAAAGTTACTTTAAAGAAAGGTCTTTTCACCAGTCTGAACGAATTCAGTTTCATCAACATCTGAGAAAATAATACTATCAGCGGAACGGTTCTTGGCTCCCGTAGTATTTTTATCGATATCAGCCGTTACATCCTTATACATGGTATCATCAGTACCATTAAGGAAAATGTCAGAAACACCATCTGGAGTTGTGTTATGATTTGAGGCATAACTAACAAACTTACCATAAGTTGCTGCTTCATAACGATCTGCTACTTGACCACGTGAGTAGTAATAAGAACCAAATCCATAACCAGCAAGCGCTAAGACTACCACGATAATATCAGCAATAATCGGGGTCTTCTTTCCTTTAGCCATGGCTGAATTGCCAGGTTTAGCAGCCTTACCATATGAGATAAACTGATAGATGATCGACTCATCATAACCTGAAGACCTACCTATAAGAAATTCCTCAGGACGAGGCTGACGACGACCTACTTAGTTTTTGAAGGCCTTCATCCAGATTACTTGTGCTTCTTTAGAAGTAGCTTATGAATGTTCTTCGGTATGTGTCTGGTCTTCGCGAGACACCGGCGTGAGCTCCTCAGTTTCTAATAAAGTCGTTTCCTCTTCGTCATCAAGGGCCACATCTTCAACCACTTCCTCGGCAACGTCATACTCATCAACTTTTTCTGTTAGTTCAGGAGCAGCAACTTCCTAATCCAATCCCATTGCGGAAATGCCTTTAATAGCCTTTAAATCAAAGTCTGATTTTTGGCCTTCTTCAATTTCTAAGACACGGGGCGGACGACCAACTGCCTTTTCAAATAAATCAATCCACTTTTCTTTTGTTGCCATAAAGACTCCTATACACTTGCCTTTTCAAAAATAGTTAAGCTTACTTAGAATAGAAGACCTATTATAAATGATGACATGATAGTAGATATGATCGCAAATAAGATAGACAAAATGACACCGTTCAAGAGTGCTGCCAAGATCATTTGATAGAACTTATCAGCCTTCCATGCTGTTGTTACAGGAACAATTGTAAAGAGGTTAGCAATTGCAAACAAAGTACAAACGATATTAAATAAAAAGCTTGGGAAGACAACAAGTCCAATAGCTCCCAACAAGATAGTTACAAGCAATACTGGCAAGGCTAATGATGTCAAACGACCAAAACGATCGAAGCTAATTAAGAAGGTTGTTGCAGGGTCACGAAAGATGGCCTTACGTGTTATAAATCCTGCCAAGATGAAAGCAAAGATAAAGAGGAAGGCAGCTAAAATACTTGCAAAGAAAGCCGCAAAACCAATACTAGATGCATGACTTGAAACTGATGGTGAGTAATCATTTGATCCGAAAGATCCAAAGATACTGCTGAATACACTCGCTGTCGACTCTAAAGTGTTAACCATTTTACGTCCTATTGCGCTCAAGATAGTAAAGAATGCAAGCCCTGTAAAGAATGACAAGAAGATATAATTAAGCCAAGCATTATGTTTACCATAATCTGTCATATCTGCTAGACGACGCCATGCATTAAGCAATCATGTCCAGTAATTTTTGAAAGTTGTTGCAAATGCTGATGATTGGGCTGGAACAACTACAGCTTGGCCATTGATAAATTGGACATTTTGACCTGGTTGAAGAGGTTGACCGTTAGCAAAAGCTACTTGCTGACCAGCTTGCCCATTCGCAAAGCCAGCTTGTGGTCGCACTGCTTGATTTGGTACTCCTTGGACTGGAGTTGTTTAAGCCCCTGCAAAGATTGGTTGTGCTGGTGCTTCTTGAACAGGCGCCGCTTCAACTGCTGGTGCGTCATCTTGAAACTCACCTGCTGCAAGTGTTGCTGCAATTTGTTCTTCAGTTGCTGAACGAACATTAATGGCTTCAAAAAAATCTAACCAATCTGCTTTAGTCATAATAAACTCCTTAAAAATACATAGAATGACATTATTTTTCCACAAATAGGGCTTATCAATAAATGTCATTTTTATTAGAAAAAGGTTTGGAGCAGACTGTCCAAACCTTTTTCTCTTCTTATTTATTTCTTTGGATCGATTTCTGAATCTGACGATCCAACTCTCGTTTTATATGAGGTTCTGGCGCAAAACGCTCTTCCCAGTCACTTGGTTTAAGGATCTTATGAGTAACTAGATCAAAGTGAGCCTTGCCATCTGGGAAAATTTTACCCATATTAGCCTCATGAACGGTATCAAAGAAAGGCTTAGGATCCACCCCCATAAGAACAAATGAACCATAGGTCAAATAAAGCAAGTCTGTCAAAGCATCCACCTGGCCAACCATTGTTGACTCTGAGTGCTCTTTAGAACTAACCTTGAGTGCAGCCTTATCAAGAGCAGCATGTAAATCTAGAATAGCTTGGCCAAAAACACGCTTATCCCCACCTGATGAGGCATAAAGAAACTCGACAATTTCCTCCAACTTAAAGTCCGAACGATGACTAGCCTCTTCTATGCTAAAGACACGAGGCATATCATTGGTAGAGCCATCCATCAAATAGTGGAAATCCTTAACCTTGTTAAAGTTGTCATCATCACTGGTGAAGGAATTCTCTGTTTCAAAGTGAATCAAACCATAATGGGACAAGGCTTTTGCAATCCCGTTTTGGTTATTGGTATCAGTGACATGGGTAGCATGATCTTTCAGTTCATCTTCCCCATTTCCCATGGCAACACCAATACCAACACCAGATAGCATTTCTAGGTCATTTTTCGAATCTCCGAAGGCCATAACCTCGCTGAGTTCGAAACCAAAAACCTCACCTAGATGGGCAATGCCTTTAAGTTTAGACTGTCCAGCTGAAATAATATCGGCTGAATAAGGGCTTGAACGTGTAATCTTTACGTGTGGAAATTTTTCCTCGATAGCCTGGGTTTCCTCCTCCGTCGCCACCATAACCACCTGATAAACCGGCTCGCGCATAATTGTTTTGAGGGTCTCCATGCTCTGTGGCTTAAAACGACGAATTAAGGATTTGAAACTACGTTCCACCATCTTAGCCCAAGACTTTGGCACAATACGGCTTACCATTTGTCCAAACTTACTAGTCCCCATACTAATGATATTGGAACCAACCAGTTCTGTGCTAGTCCCTAGAGAAATCTCTCTACGGTGCTTGGTAGCATAGCGGATTAAGTTGTAGATAGTTGACTTAGGGAGCTGGTTTTGATAAAGAACCTTGTCATGGGTCAAAATATACTGACCATTATAAGTCACTGCAAAATCAAGACCTAGATTGTCCATGAAAGGCTGAACAAATCCTGGACCACGACCTGTTGCCAAACCAACCAAGAGTCCATCGTCCTTCATTTGACTGATAGCTTTTTTGGTTGAACTCGACACACGCTTTCGATCATTTAAAAAGGTCCCATCAATATCAAAAAAGACTGCTTTAATCGCCATAAAGCTCCCCTCCTTCTAACTTTTTGTGTTAAAATAAATTATAGCATAAATATGATAGTGAGTAGTATAAATGATTAAAAAAATCCTAGTCCTTCATACTGGAGGAACCATTTCCATGTCCGCAGATGACGATGGCAAGGTCAGTCAAAATGCTGATAATCCCATGAACCATGTTGGACTTGATCTAGATAATCTAGCCTTAACTGTCCTAGACTTCTTTAACATCCCTAGCCCACACATTACGCCTTACCACATGCTTGATATTTATAAAAAAATCAAGGAAACAGCTGGACAATATGACGGGGTGGTTATCACCCACGGAACAGATACACTGGAAGAAACAGCCTACTTCCTAGATACCATGAACGTTCCTGAAATTCCAATCGTCATAACAGGTGCCATGCGTTCGTCAAACGAACTAGGAAGCGATGGCGTCTACAACTATCTCTCAGCCCTTCGTGTCGCAAGCAATGACAAGGCTGCCGATAAAGGTGTCCTAGTCGTTATGAACGATGAAATCCATGCGGCCAAGTACGTGACTAAGACCCATACTACAAACGTGGCAACCTTCCAAACACCAACCCATGGTCCACTAGGCATCATCATGAAGCATGATATCCTCTGGTTCAAAACTGCTGAGCCTCGTGTTCGCTTTGACTTGAAACAAATTACAGGAACTGTGCCAATCATTAAGGCTTATGCTGGAATGGGAATTGGAGATGGTATCATCAGTCTCCTAGACCCTGAAAAGATTGACGGCGTGGTTATCGAGGCCCTAGGCGCCGGAAATCTCCCCCCACTAGCTGCAAGAGAAATTAAGTCACTTATGGACAAGGGAGTTTCCGTTGTACTCGTTTCCCGTTGCTTTAACGGCATCACCGAGCCAGTCTATGCCTATGATGGTGGTGGTGTTAAACTCCAAGAAGCAGGCGTTATGTTCGTCAAAGAACTCAATGCTCCAAAAGCTCGTCTCAAGCTCCTCATTGCACTCAGTGCAGGACTAGAAGCCCAAGAATTGAAAGATTATATTGAGGGGTAAGACATGAAACTTAGCATTGAAGCAACCGATAAATTGGAAAACAAAGATTTCCACTAGGAACTAATCGTCTTACAGACACATATCACCATGGTCTGTGGTACTGTGCTAGCCAGTCTATCCCGGATTGCATGGCTGAAGAAAAAATACTAGTTTATAGATAATGTTTTACTACTTTACAAATAAGATTTATTCAATGATTCGTAAAACAGAAAAACCAGTTAAGAAAATCTCAACCGGTTACCTTACTTATGTTAATCGCCTATACTGGTCATTCTTCCGTCTAGACTTGTTATGATTTTAAGAAGAGGGATTCTACGTTATGAAAAAAGAAAAAAGGATTTTTGGAAATCAAGAGATGAAAGTTGTAGAATATGGGTAATTTAGCCTCTTCCTGGGCATCACTATTAGTTTTGATAAACCTTAAAGTCTTGAGGATGCTTTTGAAAATTGGGGTTATAAATTACTTTAATATTTACTGTCATTGTTTTTCCTCCTTTTTAGGAATGATGTGACCCAGCCAAAACGTTTTATTATCAAAACCTATCTCGTTTTGATGGTTTTATTATAGGGTCTCTAACTTAAAGAAAGCTTGTAATAAACTTGAAGGAAACAAAAACTCTCAGTAAGTTCACTGAGAGTTTTTGTTATCATGGATAAAATAAGGTAAAGCCTGCAAAATAAAATATAAGACCTATCATCGTAAGAAAGAAGGCATGGCAGATAGCAAAAAATCGAGTTTTAACCGCTTCTTTTTCATTGGTTTCCTACTCAGTCAAACTCAGCTTGGTTTCTCAAATGAGCTTCTAGCACCTGCCAATCAGGATTCTCACGCCAGTTAGGGTCCGAAACAATTTGACTGGCCACGCGCCTTGCTTCTTCTAGGATATTATAGTCTTCCACAATATCAGCCACCTGAAATTCAGGAATGCCTGACTGCCGCGTCCCGAAAATCTCTCCTGAGCCACGCATTTTAAGATCCTCTTCTGCTAAAACAAAACCATCCGTAGTCTCACACATGGCCTTCATGCGTTTTTTACCGGTATCATTTTTAGGATTAGCCACCAAGACACAGTAAGACTGTTTGTCTCCACGCCCTACACGGCCTCGAAGCTGGTGAAGCTGGCTAAGTCCAAAACGATCCGCATCCATAATGACCATAACCGTAGCATTAGGTACGTTAACTCCAACTTCAATAACTGTGGTTGATACTAAAATCTGAGATTTTTTGTCCTTAAAATCCTGTATAATTTGGTCTTTTTCATCATTTTTCATCCGACCATGCATCAGAGCCACCATAGCTGAATCTCCAAAAAACTCTGTGAGTTCCTGATGAAGGGCAACAGCATTTTTCAAATCAAGAGCCTCAGACTCCTCAATCAAAGGAGAAATAAAATAGACCTGAGCATCTTTTTCCAACTCACTCTTAATCCAAGCCAATACGGTGTCTAGTTGCTCATGTTTAACCCAACGGGTAATAATAGCCTTACGTCCAGCCGGCATCTGATCAATGATTGACACATCCATCTCCCCAAAGGCAGTGATTGCCAAGGTCCTAGGAATGGGTGTTGCTGTCATCATGAGGACATCAGGATTGTCTCCCTTCTCTCGGAAAATACGACGTTGATTAACTCCAAAACGGTGCTGTTCATCAGTAATCACCAACCCAAGTTTATGATAAATCACCGCATCCTGAATTAGTGAGTGAGTCCCCACAATCATTTGAGCCTCCCCAGATTCAATTTTAGAAAGAGCTACTTTCTTATCTGCCACCTTCATCCCAGAAGTTAAGAGGATTACCTTTAGCTCAGGAAAAAGTCCCTTCAAACTCTGATAATGCTGCTCTGCTAAGATTTCTGTCGGCACCATAAGGGCAGACTGCAACCCTGCCGTATAAGCCCCATACATGGCAAGACTAGCAATAACTGTCTTTCCCGAGCCCACGTCTCCCTGCAAGAGACGGTTCATGTGAGCCCCAGATTTCATATCAGCTAGGATTTCTGATAAACTGCGCTCCTGGGCTTTGGTCAGAGGGAAAGGAAGGGTAGCAATCTTGGCTTTTATTTTTACCTCATCGTAAGAAATCGCTAGTCCATTGGTCTCTGATTTATTCTCAGCCTTTAGCACCTGCAAATTCATCTGGAAATAAAAGAGCTCCTCAAACTTAATCCTACGTAGGGCCTGCTTATATTCAGCCAAATCTTTAGGAAAATGCATGACACGCACAGCCTCTTGACGTCCCATGAGACGATACTTGTCCATCAGCACTTGGGGGAGACTTTCCTCCAACAAATTAAGGGCGCCACTGTCAAAAGCTACCTTTATAGCCTTTATCAGCTGGGCCTGACTAACACCCTGAGCCACATGGTAGACTGGCTGCATATCGTCCTCAACATGAGCCAAGACTTTCATACCAGTCACTGCAGACTTCTTATGATCCCACTTGCCAAAGATAGCCACTTCTGCCCCCACCTCAAACTTGTCCACAAGATAGGGCTGATTAAAGAAATTAATGGCAATCACAGCCTCACCCTGCTTTATTTTAAAGCTAAGACGATTACGTTTAAAGCCATAATACTGCACATTGGCCGGTGTTACCACTGTTCCTGTAATGACGGCCTTTTCTCCATCCATCAGTTCAAAGATGGACTTACTCTTAAAATCTTCATATCGAAAAGGAAAATAAAGCAAGAGGTCCCCAACTGTGTGTAAATCTAATTTGGTAAATTTTTCAGCGGACTTAGGACCAAAGCCCTTCAAATCTGCAATTGGTGAATCTAGTTGAATCATATTCTATATCATTTCTATCGAGTTCTGTTCCTTGTAAAAGAGGAAGCCTTATCAGCTATTATAACACATGGAAATGATCTTCCCTAGAATCAAAAAATCCAGTATCAAACTGGATTTCCTTTTTTATATTAGTCATAGCTACGAGGTACACGATCACTAAGTAAACAAAGGACTTCGTAGTTGATTGTGCCACGCTTTTCAGCCACCTCTGTCGCAGTAATGCTCGCTCCTCCATTTTCACCCATAAGCGTAACTGGAGTTCCTAGTGGATAAACCTTAGGAAGGCGAACAGTGATCTGGTCCATAGACACACGCCCAACAATAGGACAAAGTTGTCCATCCACAATAACATGGAAACCTTGTAAATCTCTAGTCCAACCATCCGCATAGCCAATTGGAAGCGTTCCAATAACTTCTTCATCCGTAGTTGTATAGGTTGCACCGTAACCCACGTCTTGACCGGCTGGAAGGGTCTTAACATGAATAAGAGCTGTCTCTAAACTTAGGGCAGGTTGAATATTATAAGGAAGTTCCAAGACACTGCCACTAGGATTGAGGCCATAGATGACAACACCCAGACGTACCGTATTAAAGACGGTTGCTGCATGCCAAATACTTGTCGCTGAGTTGCTAGCGTGCACCAAGCGAGGTCTATCAGTCAAGTTATCCACCAAATCGGTGAAGAAAGATAATTGACGCTTAAATTTACTATCATCTGCTTCATCAGCTGTTGCAAAATGAGTAAAAATACCTTCGACATCAGCACCAAGAGCCTTCAGACCAGCAATCAAGTTATCTGCGTCCTTTAGGTTACGTACCCCAATACGACCCATACCTGAATCAACCTTAATATGACAGGTCAAACCTGTCAAATCAAGCCCTTGTTTCTGAGCCAGTGCCAACCACTCAAGTGAGGCCACCGTCAGACTAATGTTTTCTTGAATAGCCAAGGGAACACCATCTGGCAAGACTACTCCCAAAATAAGTATAGGTTGCTCTATGCCAGCTTGACGAAGTTCAAGCGCCTCATCTAGGTTAGAAACACAAAAACCATCCACCTGCTTAGACACATGTTTAGCCACTTCAACAGCGCCATGACCATAAGCATTAGCCTTTACAACTGCAAAAGTCTGCACCTGTTTAGGAATATGACTAACCACTTGTTCAATATTTTCTGAAATTGCTGACAGATCAACCTTTGCCAAGGTTGGTCGATGTAAACTCGCAATCATAAGCTATCCTCTTCCAACACCTATCTCTTGTTTTTTTCTAAAATGACACTTGCCTGAACAAAATCACCACTATGAGAAATGGAGATAAAGACATCTCCTTCAAAAGGCGACTGAGTAACCACGGGAGCTCCCTTATCATTATTTAGAATTTCAATATCCTTAAAACTGACTGCTCCGATTCCAGTACCCCAGGCCTTTGAAAAAGCTTCCTTCCCCGCCCAACGGCCTGCCAGAAACGACATCTGACGCTCTCCAGAAAGGGACTCGAAACGCTCCCATTCTTTTGGTGTCAGTACTTTCTTTGCAAAACGTGGGTTTCGGTCATAGGCCTTTTTAACTGCTGAAATTTCCTGCAAGTCTATACCATGTCCAAAAATCATAAACTATTTTGAAAGGGTAGTATGGATTTCACGAATAAGGTTAACCGTTTTTTCCCAACCGAGGCATGGATCTGTGATTGATTTTCCATAAACTTCAGGTGTATCTTGACGACCATCTTCAAGATAAGATTCAATCATAAAGCCACGCACAGTATCTGCAATACGCTTATCCCACTCACGGTTAAGAAGAACTTCACGCACAATACGGATTTGCTCCATGAAGTTTTTACCAGAGTTATCATGATTTGTATCAACAAGAATAAATGGATTTTCTAAACCAAATTCACTATATTTATCCAAAGCCTTAACTAAGTCCTCGTAGTGGTAGTTAACCTCGTTTTGACCATATTCGTTACTAGAACCACGTAAAATAGCATGTGCTAATGGATTACCGTCTGTTTTCACTTCATGGCCATTGTAGATAAACTCTTGCTCATTGTGAGCAGCATAGATAGCATTGAACATAACATTAAGATTGCCAGAAGTTGGATTTTTCAACCCCGTTGGGACATCAAGCCCCGAAGCCACAAAACGATGTTCTTGATCTTCAACTGATCGAGCACCAATAGCATGGTAACTTAACAAATCTTCAAAATAGATCAGATTTGTCGGATATAGCATCTCATCAGCAAGCGGAAGTCCGGTTTCCCTAATAATGCGAGATTGTAGACGACGCACTGCCTTAATACCTGTTATAAGATCAGTAGCTCCTTCTGCATCAGGTTGGTGAACAAGTCCTTTATAACCATCACCATTTGTGCGTGGTTTAGCCGTATAAACACGCATAACAATGAAAATCTTATCCTTGACTTCCTCTTGCAACTTAGATAGGCGATGAGCATAGTCAAGTACAGCTTTTTCATTATCTGACGAACATGGTCCAATAACTAAGAGAAGACGATCATCCTCACCTTTAATTATCTTAGCTAAGGCACTATCATTAGCCTGTTTTTTCGCCAAGTCATCTCCTGTAAGAGCGTGTGCTTTTCTTACTTCTGCTGTATCAATTAATGAACTAATTTTATGAATTCCCATTTCCCTATTCTCTACTTCCTATTTTGGATAAAGAGTCGAGCCGTTTGGAAGATCCCAAAACGGCTCAATTCTTTACATTCAGACTGTTTTCAAATTATTATTTTGAAAGTGTTGCGTGAATTTCACGAATCAATTGCTCAGTATTTTCCCAACCAAGACATGGGTCAGTAATTGATTTTCCATAAACTTCTGGTGTGTCCTGACGGCCATCTTCAAGATAAGACTCGATCATAAATCCACGAGCAAGCTTATTGATTTTTTCATTCCAATCACGGTTAATCAAGGTCTGACGTACAATACGTACTTGCTCTAAGTAACGTTTACCAGAATTATCGTGGTTCGTATCAATCACGATAAATGGATTTTGAAGTCCCATCTTTTCATAGGTGTTAATAGTATCAAGGATATCATCATAGTAGAAATTAGGAATATTCTTCCCGTATTCATTTGTTGATCCACGAAGGATAGCGTGTGCTAATGGATTTCCAGATGTCTTAACTTCTTCACCGTTAAAGAGGAAGTCTTGTTTGTTTTGTGCAGCATAGATACCATTAAACATAATGTTAAGGTTACCTGATGTTGGATTTTTCATTCCAGTTGGTACGTCAATACCCGACGCAACGAAACGGTGTTGTTGATCTTCTACAGAACGAGCACCGATGGCAATGTAGGACACAAGGTCATCTACCAAAGGAAGGTTTTCCGGGTAAAGCATTTCATCAGCAGTTGTGATACCAGTTTCTGTGATAACACGGTAGTGAAGATTACGTACAGCTTTGATACCATTAATGAGATTTGGTTTTCCTTCAGCATCAGGTTGGTGCACAAGCCCTTTATACCCATCACCGTTTGTACGAGGTTTAGCAGTATAAACACGCATAACCATAAATACTTTATCTTTCACTTCTTCTTGAAGTTTAGCCAAACGGTGTGCATAATCAAGAACTGCATCCTCATTATCAGATGAACATGGACCAATCACCAAAAGTGTACGGTTGTCCTCACCCTTAATGATTGCCTCAAGCTCTTTATCACGAGCTTGCTTCTTGGCAAGGGCTTCTCCTGTCAATGTAGTTGATTCTTTAACTGCATCAAAATCAATTTTTTCACTTACTGCTTTAAAAACCATTATAATTACCTATTTTTTTATCTAAAACTGTTTACGACCGTGACAATTTTTGAATTTCTTACCAGAGCCACATGGACAGAAGTCATTACGACCAACCTTGCTAAAGTCAATCTCTTGACCGTTAGCATCTGCTTGATGTGCTTGAATATTGCCTGTTGCTGTTGTTGAAACGCGTTCATTAACATGTTCACGAGATTGTTCGTGGATTTGTGCTTTCATCATCGTACGAGTTACATCATACTCAATAGCACCAATCATATCTTGGAACATCTTGAAACTTTCAGATTGATACTCAACGATTGGGTTGTTTTGCGCATAACCACGCATACCAACGGCGTTACGTAATTGATCAAGGGCATCAATGTGGTCTGTCCACTTATTATCAACAACCATCAAAATCAAGACTTTTTGGAATTCGCGAATAGCCTCCTCTGAACGCAATTTCTTAATTTGACGATCATAAACGTCATCTGCTAACTCAGTCAGATAAACCTTGATAGCATCATAATTAACACTACGTTTAGTTACCTCTCCCACTTCTTTTAAATCTTCAAGCGAGATGGCATTCTCAGGAACCAAGGCCTGACGTGCAAAGTTCAAGATACCTTTAAGAGCTTCTTCTTGATCGTTACGACTGTGTCCATCAACCGTACGGTTAATAGTACGCTTGATCATAGCCTTGATTTCAGGTTCAAGGTCACGTTCTGCTGTAATAACATCATAACGCTCAGCGTAGATGATTTCACGCTGTTCACGCATAATGTCATCGTACTGAAGGACTTGTTTACGAGTATCATAGTTATTCCCTTCGACACGTTTTTGAGCTGATTCCACTTGACGGGTCAACATACGTGATTTAATAACAATATCTTCGTCATCAGCGTTCAAACGTTCCAAGAGATGCTTGATACGGTCAGAACCGAAACGACGCATCAATTCGTCTTCAAGAGATAGGTAGAATTGAGACTCCCCTGGATCCCCTTGACGTCCCGCACGACCACGCAACTGGTTGTCGATACGACGACTTTCATGACGCTCTGTACCAATGACACAAAGTCCACCAAGCTCCAGAACACCTTCACCAAGTTTGATGTCAGTACCACGACCGGCCATATTGGTCGCAATCGTAACAGCACCACGTTGACCTGCATTCATGATAATATGCGCTTCTTTTTCGTGGTTCTTGGCATTAAGCACTTCGTGAGGAATACCTGCGTCAACCAACATCTTAGAAATCAAGTCAGATGTTTCAACGGAAACCGTACCAACAAGAACTGGTTGCCCCTTCTCATAACGACGCTTAACATCTTGTACCACAGCACGGAATTTAGCATCCAAAGTTGAGTACAGAAGGTCATCATGGTCAATACGTTGAATTGGACGGTTTGTTGGAATTGGGATGATTCGCATGTTATAGATTTCACGGAATTCATCTTCTTCAGTCTTACCAGTACCAGTCATACCTGACAATTTCTTGTACATACGGAACATATTTTGGTAAGTGATTGAGGCAGAAGTCTTGGTTTCCTCTTGGACTGGTACACCTTCTTTAGCCTCGATGGCTTGGTGAAGCCCATCTGAAAAACGACGACCTTCCATGGTACGACCAGTAAATTGGTCAATGATAAGGATTTCTTGCTCAGAACTTACAACATAGTCAATATCACGCAACATAATGTAGTTGGCACGAAGGGCATTGTCAATATAGTGAGTCAAAGCAACATTGTCAATATCGTACAAATTTTCCAAGTTGAAGAACTCTTCAGCCTTGTCAATACCTGAGTCATTCAAACCAATTGTTTTTGTTGGAATATCAATCGCATAATCATCTTCAGTCAATGTCTTAACAAAAGCATCCGCACGGTGATACAACTGATTAGTTTCTGAACTTACAGGCCCTGATACGATCAATGGTGTACGAGCTTCATCAATAAGAACCGAGTCAACCTCATCGACCAAGGCAAAGTTCAATGGGCGTTGTACCATGTTTTCCTTACGAACAACCATGTTATCACGAAGATAGTCGAAACCTACCTCTGAGCTGGTTGAGTAAGTGATGTCACAATTATAAGCTTCACGTTTTTCAGCTGGTGATTTAGATGAAAGGTTGATCCCTACTGACAAACCGAGCCAACTATAAAGCTCACCCATTTCAGTCGCATCACGCTCTGAAAGGTATTCGTTAACGGTAATAACGTGTACACCTTCACCTGAAATAGCATTCAAGTAAACAGGCATTGTCGCAGTAAGGGTTTTCCCTTCCCCTGTACGCATCTCCGCTACGTCACCATGGTGAAGCACAATACCACCCATAATTTGCACACGATATGGGAAAAGTCCAAGGACACGTTTCGCTCCCTCACGAACAACCGCAAATGCCTCCGGCAAGAGCTGATCTAGACTTTCTCCGTTTTGATATCGTTGTTTAAATTCTTCTGTTTTTGCCTGAAGTTCTTCATCTGAAAGAGCCGCCATTGCATCAGCATAGCTCTCAACTTTCTTGGCAGTTTTTTCTAGTTTTTTAATTTCGCCTTTATCATTTTCAATGATTTTGCGTAATATATTTGCCATCTTTTTTCCTTTCGACAGTCCTTATCTCCGTATTTTATCATAAATGCCCCTTTTAAACAAGAAATCACTCAAGTATTGACAAAGGAAAAAGCCCCAGTTTAAAGGCTTTCACAATAGATTAGCAAATAAACTAAAACTTCTTTATTAGATTCACTGAAAATATCGACAATAACATTTCAAGGCTATCCCTCAATGATTTCTTGATTCTCTAAGAAATCCTCAAAGCCATGTAAGAGATTTTCAAAGGCCTGTTCAAAGAAAGCTCTATCACTACTACAATAAGCCTTCATAATCATAGGGCCGGCCTCAAAATGCACGTAAAATTCGTATTCCAGGACACCGTTTTCCCAGTAAAATTTGATACTAGAAGAGGCTGTCTTTTCACCACACATACCAGAAATCGCCCGTTGAAAACCATAAATGTGGTCTCTATAGTCTTTTAAACGTTAATAAGATCCTTCAAAATAACAGGATCGCCCAATTTCAACACACCCAAAAAGAGCTGATAATACTTGTTCATTACTCATACTCAAGCCTCGTTAGGGTGACTGACAATCATCTCTAATTGTCCATCAATTTCCCAATTTGTAACATTATTTGGAAGAAGGAAGTGATCACCTTTTTTTAGACAATAAATGCGTGAATCGACAGTCAAAGTCCCATTACCAGAAAGCACTGAACAGAGCAAATAAGGGGCTGATCGCTTGAAATCAACTAATCCACTGAATTTCCATTTGTATACTGTGAAAAAGGCGTTTGATGTCAAACAAGTCATCTCTAACTGCATGGTCTTAACAGTTGATGGGACACTATTTTGGGGCTCCCCAAGATTCAGAACATCAAGAGACTGTTGGATGTGAAGCTCACGTTGTTTGCCTTGATCATCTCTACGATCAAAATCATATACACGATAAGTGGTATCGCTAGATTGTTGTGTTTCTAGGATAAGTATACCTGGACCAATAGCATGCATGGTGCCGCTAGGTACAAAGAAAAAGTCACCTTTTTTTACAGGCGTTTTCGACAAAAGCCCATCCCAATCACCCGCCTCAATCAAAGTTGCCAGCTCTTCCTTGGTTTGAGCCTTGTGCCCATAGATAATTTCAGCGCCCTCTTCGGCGTCAATAATATACCAACACTCCGTCTTTCCTAGTTCACCTTCATGCTCCATACCATAGGCATCGTCTGGGTGTACCTGCACTGACAGCCAATCATTAGTATCCAAAATCTTTGTCAACAAAGGAAATACACTCGCCTTTGGATGTCCAAAAAGTTCTGGTTTGTCTTTGTAAAGTTCTGCTAGATGAAAACCAGAATACTTCCCGTTCTTGACGTAAGATACACCATTAGGATGAGCAGAGATTGCCCAGTATTCCCCAGTGCTTTCACTAGGAATATCATAACCAAACTCTGTCTTAAGTCGATTACCTCCCCATATTTTTTCATGCATTGGCGAATCTAAAAATAAAGGTTCCATTACATCCTCCTGTATAGAGCAAAACGCCTTAAGATCATGTCTTAAAGCGATTTTACATATTTGGGTTATTTGCGTGAGTATTTGTCAGCTACATCTTTAGCAAGTGCAAAGTTACCAAGTGTCGCAGATCCATTATCTGAAACAGCCGGTGTCACAATATACTCAGTCACGTCTGGCACTGGAAGGTAACCATTCAACAGAGCTGTGAATTTTTCACGGACACGGCGAAGCATGTGTTCTTGTCCCATAACA
This sequence comes from Streptococcus sp. FSL L8-0526, assembly GCF_038007145.1. Classification (NCBI taxonomy): domain Bacteria; kingdom Bacillati; phylum Bacillota; class Bacilli; order Lactobacillales; family Streptococcaceae; genus Streptococcus; species Streptococcus sp. FSL L8-0526. The sequence goes on along the minus strand of NZ_JBBOWP010000001.1, from coordinate 608,406 downwards.
CCACCCCCAAAGACAATAATCTCTGGGCGGTAGAGCACAGTTGCTTGGACAGCAGCTTGAGCAATGTAGTAAGATTGAACATCCCAAACCTCAGAGTTTTGCTCAATCAATTCACCACGAATACCTGTACGGGCTTCAAGCGATGGACCAGCAGCCAAACCTTCCAAACATCCGCGGTGGAATGGACATGTTCCGTTAAATTCATTGGCAATATCTTTTGGGTGAAGTGGTACATAGACGTGACCCGCCTCAGTATGACCTAAGCCACCAATGAATTCTCCATTTTGAATAGCACCAGCACCAATACCAGTTCCGATAGTGTAATAAACAAGACTCTTAACACCTTTACGAACAAGTGTTTCACCATAAGCAGATGAATTCACATCAGTCGTAAAGTAAAACGGAATATTAAATTCCTTAGCGATTAAACCAAGAAGGTCTATGTTTGACCAGTGTGGTTTTGGCGTTGAAGTTACAAAACCATATGTTTCTGAATTTGGATCAACATCTATCGGACCAAATGAACCAATAGCGATTCCTGCCAACTGATCTTCATAACGTTTGAAAAATTCAACCGTATGATCAATTGTTTCGTAAGGTGTAGTTGTTGGGAATTGAGTTTTTTCAATGACTTGGAATTTCTCATCACCAACAGCACAAACAAACTTTGTACCACCAGCTTCCAAGCTTCCGTATAGTTTAGCCATATGTAAAGCTATCTCCTTTTATGATTAATAAATAACTATCTTGTCACTATTATAAAGAAAATCAAGATAAAAGACAATCTAAATAAAAGCATATTTAAGCTGCTACCAACTTGGATTCATATCACTCTTCTTTATAAAACATTCAACTAAAAAAGCCGAAACAGCTTCGACTTTTCTAGCTTATTATTTAACTGCGATGAAGTCATCACCCTCAGCAACTGAACCAGTTGCTACTGATGAAACATCTTCGTAGTCTGCAGTGTTTGTAACGATAACCATAGTTGTATCGTCAAGACCTGCTTCAGTGATAACTGAGCTATCGAAGGTAGCCAAGACATCACCTTTTTTAACACGTTGATTTGCTTGAACCTTAGCATCAAATCCTTTACCGTCAAGTGAGACAGTATCGATACCGATGTGGATAAGCACTTCAGCACCTTTATCAGATTTAAGACCGTAAGCGTGACCTGTTGGGAAGGTAATTTGCACTTCACCATCAAATGGTGCAACAACTCGGTTACCTGAAGGTTTGATAGCGGCACCTTTACCCATAGCTCCTGAAGAGAAGACTGGGTCATTTACATTTTCCAAAGCTACAACTTCACCTTTAAGTGGTGCAGCAATTGTTTCAGCTTGCAATGCAACTGGAGCAGAACCTGCTGAGGCGATATCTTCAGCAACAACTTCTGTTTGAGCTTCAACCTCTTCCTCTTTATATCCAAAGATCCAAGTAAGAGCGAAACCAAGAGCAAGTGTTACAAGTACCATGATTACATACTTAAGTACTTGACCATTTAGGTAAAGAAGAGTACCAGGAATGATTGTTACACCAAATCCTGTACCAGCAAGGTTAAGGATTGATGCCAACCAACCACCAGCAGCACCAGCGATAAGACCCATGATAAATGGTTTACCGAAACGAAGGTTAACCCCGAAGATAGCTGGTTCAGTGATACCAAGTACTGCTGAAAGACTTGCAGGGAAAGCGAGAGCTTTCAACTTAGAGTTTTTAGTTTTAACACCAACAGCGAGTGTTGCACCAGCTTGAGCAGTCATCGCAGCTGTGATGATAGCGTTAAGTGGGTCTTTACCTGTATTAGAAATAAGGTTAGCTTCAAGCAAGTTAAAAACGTGGTGAACCCCTGTAACGACGATAATTTGGTGAATACCACCTAGAACAAGACCTGCAAGACCAAATGGCAAGGCAAGAATCCACTCTGTACCAGCAAGTACGTAGCTCTCAACGGTGTGGAAGGCAGGACCAATGATAAAGAGGGCCAAAGCTGACATCACAGCAAAGACAACAAGTGGACGCAAGAGAAGGTCAAGAACATCTGGAACCCATTTACGAACCCATTGTTCAAACTTAGCACCAACCAAACCTACGAAGAAGGCTGGAAGGACTGAGTTTTGGTAACCAACTACTGGAATAAAGTCAAAGAAGTAAATTGGTTTTGCAGCACCTGATGCAACATCCCAAGCATTTGGAAGAGCATTGTTAACCATCATCAAACCAAGAACCAAACCAAGAAGTGGTGAACCACCGAAAACGTTAAAGGCTGACCAACAGATCAAGGCTGGGAAGAAGGCAAAGGCTGTATCTGTCAATACAACTGTATAAGTATAGAAATCAGTAGCAGCGAAGGCTTTAGATGTTGTACCAAAAAGAGCAAGAACTGTATCGTTATTGATGGCTCCACGGATACCCATGAAAAGACCAGTCGCTACGATAGCTGGAAGCAATGGAACGAAAACGTCACCGAATGAACGGATGGCACGTTGGAACCAGTGTCCTTGTTTAGCAGCTTCTGCTTTTTGTTCGTCTTTAGATGCTGTTGGAAGACCTTGAGCAACGACTTCGTCGTAAATCTTGTTAACAGTACCTGTACCAAAGATTATTTGGTATTGACCTGAGTTAAAGAAAGCACCTTGAACTTTTTCAATATTTTCAACTTTTTCTTTATTGATTTTGTTTTCATCTTTAACCATAACACGTAGACGTGTCGCACAGTGAGCAACACTTATAACATTTTCACGTCCACCGAGGGCTTCGATGACTTCTTTTGCAATTTGTTTGTAATCCATTTGCAAAATTCTCCTTAATAAAATTTGTTTTTGAAAACGTTTCGCTTTTTTTACGATATTAATTTTAACATCTTTCTGTCATATGTCAACCGTTTAGCATATTTTTTTATTTTCTTATTATAAATCGTTGATTTTTCTAGGTAAAACGTTTACTATATTACTAACAAATAAATTAGGAGATTACTAAATATGAATCTACCAACAGAAGTTCGTTACCGTCCATACACAGATTGGACAGACGGAGAAAAAACAAAGATTAAAGAGAATGTTGGCAAATCCCCTTGGCGTGCAAGCTACCATATTGAACCAGAAACAGGACTTCTAAATGACCCAAACGGTTTTTCTTACTTTAATGGTAAGTTCCAACTTTTCTATCAAAGTTGGCCATTTGGAGCCGCTCATGGTTTGAAACAATGGGTTCATACTGAATCTGAAGATTTGGTTCACTTTACAGAAACTGGTGTCAAACTCTTGCCAGATCATGAAAATGACAGCCACGGTGTCTACTCAGGTTCTGCTTATCAAATCGGTGATAAACTTTTTATCTTCTATACAGGTAATGTCCGTGATGAAAACTGGATTCGCGATCCACGTCAAATCGGTGCCTGGATGGATAAAAACTACAAAATCAAAAAAATCGACAAGGTTCTTATCAAAAAACCTACTGACGTTACTGAGCACTTCCGTGACCCTCAAATCTTCGATTACAAGGGACAATTTTATGCTATCATAGGTGCTCAAAACCATAATAAACAAGGTTTCATCAAATTTTACAAAGCAGTTGATAATGATGTCGAAAACTGGGTTGAGGTTGGAGACCTCGACTTCGGTGGCACTGGCTCAGAATACATGATTGAGTGTCCAAATCTTGTCTTTGTAGATGGCAAACCTGTTCTTCTCTATTGCCCACAAGGTCTTGATAAAGCTGAACTCGACTATAACAATATTTATCCTAATACTTATAAGATTTTCCAAGATTTCGACCCTGAGAAAGCTGCCCTTGTTGGTGGTACACCAATCATCAACTTGGATTACGGGTTCGAAGCTTATGCTACTCAAGGATTTAACACTCCTGATGGTCGTGCGCTTATTGTTAGCTGGATTGGTCTCCCAGACGTGGACTATCCAACTGACAAATACGACTACCAAGGTGCTTTGAGCTTGGTTAAAGAATTATCTATCAAAGATGGAAAACTCTACCAATACCCAGTAGAAGCTATTACAAGCTTACGTACTAGACAAGAAGATTTCTCTGAAAAAACGGCAACAACTAACACTTACGAGCTTGAACTTAACTTCCAAGCTAACACTCAAACAGAACTTGTCCTCTTCGCAGACCAAGAAGGAAATGGCTTATCACTTACCGTTGATACTGCAAAAGGAAAAGTTATCCTTGACCGTTCTAAAGCTGGCGAACAGTACGCTACAGACTTTGGCACAAGCCGTGAATGCACTCTTGATGCCGGACAAGCTGCAACAGCAAACATCTTTGTAGATAACTCAATTGTTGAAATTTTCTTCAACAAAGGTGAGAAAGTCTTCACTAGCCGCGTATTTCCAGGTGCAGAACAAACTGGTATCAAAGTAGCATCAGGGAACGTTTCTGGTCACTACTTCGACTTAGAATACTAGGGTGGTTTATGGTCGCAAAGCTTACTGACGTTGCCGAACTGGCTGGTGTGAGCCCAACCACAGTTTCCCGCGTCATAAACAAAAAGGGCTATCTCTCACAAAAAACCATTGACAAAGTACACGCTGCCATGCAGGAGCTGAATTACAAGCCTAATAATTTGGCTCGAGGTCTCCAAGGAAAATCAGCCAAGCTCGTTGGCTTGATTTTTCCAAATATTTCCAACATTTTTTACGCTGAGCTTATCGAACGACTTGAGGACGAGCTCTTTAAGCAAGGTTATAAAACCATCATTTGTAACAGTGAGCATGATCCCAATAAGGAAAAGGACTATTTGGAAATGCTTTCCGCCAACCAATGTGATGGTATCATCTCGTCTTCTCACAATCTTGGTATAGAAGATTATGAAAAGGTTGAAGCTCCTATCATTGCCTTCGACCGTAATCTGGCCCCAAAGATTCCTATTATCTCATCTGATAACTTTGAAGGAGGAAAATTAGCCGCAAAAACCTTGGCCAAGGCCGGTTGTCAGCGTATTGTCATGATTACAGGTAATGATAATTCAGATTCCCCAACTGGACTACGTCAACTTGGATTTAATTACGAATTGAATAAACAGGGTATTGTCTGTCCTGTCCCAAACGATTTATCTATCATGCGACGAGAATTAGAAATCAAATCTATTATTTGTCGTGAAAAGCCGGATGGTATCTTTGTCTCAGATGATTTAACAGCTATCTTAGTTATAAAAGTAGCTAGACAACTAGAACTTTCCATCCCAAATGACTTAAAAATCATCGGTTACGACGGTACTGCCTTTATCCGACACTTCTATCCAGAGCTAACAACCATCCAACAGCCTTTGGATGAAATTGCTAAACTTTGTGTCGAAATTCTATTGAAGAAAATCAAAGGCGAAATAGTCAGTCGTGATTATGTGCTACCAATAAATTTGATTTCTGGTGCCAGTATATAAATAAAAGTCGCAAGAAATCTGTACTTGCGACTTTTTCTTGAGCTTAGTTATCAAAAAAAGAAGTTGAAACAGCAATCAACTTCTTTTTCTTATGCTTCGTCTGTCACGAACTGACTAAGAACACCATTAATGAACTTAGCAGATGTTTTATCAGAATATTTTTTAGCAATTTCAATAATTTCATTGATAGCCACACGTCCTGGTGTCTCTTCAAAAGACGTGATTTCATAAAGCCCCAAACGAAGGAGGGTACGGTCTGTCATAATCAAACGTGAGAGACTCCAACCTTCTTTCAATTTTTCTTCAATTTGACTATCCAGTTGAGGCAACTCTTCACGAACACCTGTTACTAGACTAAGTAAAAAAGATGGTAGATCAACTTCTGTTTCTTCATCAATTGGCTTGTCGTAAGTGTAAGCAAAATAGGCTTGATCTAAAGCTTCGCCACCAAACTCCAGGGCAAACAGCGTTTGAAAAGCACGCTCACGAAGGTCACGACGTGAATCTTTAAAGATATCAGTCATTCAAAAAATCCTCGTTAAACAATTCAGCCAAGTCTGGTTTTTGTGACTTTTCAGTGACAATAGATTCAACGTGAACGTTTACTTCTGAAATTAACACTTCGGCCATATCGTAGACAGCTGTTTTAATAGCTTTTTGAATTTCAATTGAAACCGCAGGCACATTAACGCCATACTGAAGGGAAACGTAGATATCAACGTTTACTGTACCATCTTCCTCAGTTTGAAGATAAACACCACGTCCCAAGCTTGTTTTGCTGAGACCATCCGTAACGTTTTTGTTTTGAAGGGCGTAAACACCGTCCACTTTAGTTGCAGCGATACCAGTAATCACCTCAAGAACACGAGGGGCAATTACGATTTCACCGATATTTTCTGTAGTCATCGCATATTTCCTTTCCGTTAGTTTGGAAAATAAAGCTTTCAAACCAGTGGTTTGAAAGACTTAGTTAGGCTTAGGCACGTGATTCGTAAGTACCATCAGCTGTGTTGATAACCAATTTTTGACCAGCTTCGATAAAGTCTGGGACGTTAACCACAAGACCAGTTTCAAGTGTTGCAGGTTTACCTGAACCTGTAACTGTTGCACCTTTGATTGATGGTTGTGTTTCAGTAACTGTCAATTCAACAGTTGTTGGTACTTGCACACCGATAACTTCTGTTCCGTAGAATTGGATTTTTACGTCTGAGTTTTCAAGGATAAATTTCAATTCTTCTTGAACGTTGACTACTGGAATTTCATATTGATCATATGTTTCAGTGTTCATGAAGTATGCAGTATCATCCATTTGGTACAAGTATTGTGCTGGTACTGTTTCGATGATCGCTTGTTCAAATTTCTCTTCTGGACGGTAGCTGGTGTCAAAAGTTGAACCTGAGCGAACATCACGCAATTTCATACGCATGATTGTGTTACCTTTACCAGGTTTGTGGTGACTAGCTTCAAGAACTTTGAGCAATTTGCCATCATTTGTTACGAAAGTCATACCCGCACGGAGTTTACTTGCTTCAATCATTATTAAATACCTCTTTGTAAAAATTATTATCAGTTTATTTTACCATAAATGACAGCATGGCTCAAATATTTTATAGAATCAAACCTAAACCCTAGGATTTTCCAAGGAGAATCTAGTCATCCATCCCCAAGTGTACCTCTGGAACATCATGTTGCACATAAGAGACTCCCTTTTGTTCCATCAACTCAATCGCAAAGGCGTGGGGGCGATAATTAGCCTTATAAGTAATCTTAACAACGCCAGCCTGAAGGAGAGCTTTAGTGCAGTTAATACAGGGGAAATGCGTCACATAGATTTCTGTATTTTTAGTAGAAATCCCCTCTTTGGCACACTGGATAAGAGCGTTCATCTCCGCATGGACCGTACGAATACAATGACCATCTTCCATGTAGTGACCTACCTCATTACAGTTATCTGCCTCAGAGACTCCACCGTTATAACCTGTAGCAATAATACGCTTGTCCTTGACCAAAACAGCACCAACAAAAGCACGATCACAGGTAGAACGCTTAGAAATCAGCTCTGCATTAGCCATAAAATAGTCTTGCCAAGATAGACGGTTTGTCATAAAGTATTCCTCCAAATCTTAGAGCACAATCAATTCCTTAGGTGCAAGCGTAATCACTTCGCAACCATTCTCAGTAATAATGATATCATCTTCAATACGAACACCGTATTTGTCAGCCAAATAAATACCTGGTTCATCCGTCAAGACCATACCAGCTTCGATAGTCTCATCAGAATTACCGAAGTAAGGAATCTCGTGAATGTCAAGACCGATACCATGTCCGATACCATGTGTAAAGTAATCACCATAACCCGCTTCAACAATAACATCACGCGCAACCTTATCATAATCACGACGCGTCATGCCAGCTTTAGTTGCATCAATCAAAGCTCGATTTGAACGTAAGACGATATCATAAATTTCACGCTCCTCGTCAGTCGTTTCACCAATATGGATAGTACGAGTCATATCACTAACATAATGATTGTAGTAACAACCAAAGTCCATAGTCAAAGTTTCTCCTGACTGGATGACCTTGTCTGAAGCAACACCGTGAGGCATAGCTGAACGGTAACCTGAAGCAATGATAGACTCAAAGGAAATACCTGAAGCTCCATATTCACGCATACGGAAATCTAGGAAGTTAGCCACTTGTAGTTCTGTTGTTTGACCTGGTTTGATAAAATCAAGAACATCTGTAAAGGCACGATCTGAGATAGAACAAGCCTTACGGATAGTTGCCAATTCTTTCTCATCCTTAATCATACGCAACTCTTCCATGAAGTTGGTTTGCGGTAACAAGGTATAGCCTTCAAAAATCGCTTGAAGAGCTTGATAATAAGCGAATGACACCTGATTGTCAAAGCCTATTGTCTCAAGTTTATCTACCTCGACAAATTTAACGATATCTTTTAGTGGATCCTTACTTTCGATAATATCAAAGCCGTGTACAGATTGTTTGGCAATAAGCGTATAACGTGAATCAGTTAAAAAGAGACGACGATTTTTCGTAATGAAAACAGTCGCATTTGTCCCCCAGAAATCCGTCAAATAGTAAATATTATTTTGTCCTGTCACCAACAAGGCATCTAGGCCTGATTGGGCAAGTTTAGCATCAAATCGCTCAAGTCTACGTTGCATTTGAATGACCCCTTTGTATTTTAGGTTAATTATATCAAATTTTCAGATTTTAAAGAACGAAGTTGATGCTTTGGCGTGTTTTTTTGATGGCATTAATAAAAAGCCAGATGAAACTCTGACTTTATAAGTACTATACATAGGCTCGCTTTTCGTAAATGGCTGGCGTCAAAAGGAGCAAAAATAGGGTTCAAGCAAACAAAACAAAGGCATCACGAAGACTAAAGAACTGTTGACCACTAGTAAAGACCGCTCGCATAAAACTCAACGGAACGTAAGTCATTAGATTAGTCATAGTATCTCCTAAACTAGCCAAATAGAGTGTAAAGAAGGTCATTCCTGTTACCCTGTTACAAAAGCTGTTAAGGTATTCTTTAAAAGTAAGATAATCAAAGTTGAAACCATATAAATAAAAGTCCCATAAGCTAGAAAATAAACATAGATTTGTCTGACATAAACCCACAAAGGAAAATCGACATGCTGCACATAGTACTTGTAAAAAATCAACTCTAAAACCAAGATAGTAGCTGCAAATATAGATAAAATAAGGAAGCTCAGAAGCTTTCGGAGAATCACTTCCCGACCAGATAAGTCACTCACCCGAATCATATTAATCGTTCAATTCTGAAATTCTCTTCCCAAACTGGATAAAGCTAAGTAAGCAAAGACAATATCCACCACACCATGATAGAATAGCTAGCTAAAATCGCAGATAGTCCAAGATAAGATCCCTTATAACCATCACATAAGATAACAATCGCACCAATCAGCCCTAGCAATACAAGACAACTAAAGGCACTCTTTGTAACACATTCTTGCTTTAAAAATACCGTTTTCAATTTAGTCGCCATTAAAAAGTACCTCACTCAATCCCGATTTTTCATATGTGAAAAAAATTTGTGAAAAAAATTCCCCCTTGTCCCAAAACCTGTTTGATCTTTTCTATTCCTTTAACCAGAATATCATTCTTTTGACATTCAAAAGCAAGGTCATTTAGTTTTAGCAGGGTCATCAAAGGTTTCATGCTTAAATCCTCAGTGTAAATTTTATATTTGGCATTCGCATCATCATCCAAACAAATCAATTTGTGATTCTTCAACAAATAGTTTTTTGTACAACCCTGTTCAAGATTTGATAAGATGTGACTGGAAATAATAAAAGTTAGACCATGATTTTTAGCTAGCCTTTCAATCAAGATTAAAATACTATTGATACCATTAGGATCCAAGCTATTGGTAGGCTCATCAAGAAGAATAAATTCATCTGATGCAATTAAAGCAATAAACAAACCTACACGTTGCTTCATACCCAGGGACAACTTGGAAGCCTTGCGTTTGAGATAGGTTGCTACCTCTAAATCTTCTTTATAGCAATCAATCGATGAATAATCTTTATGATAAAGCCTGCAATAAAACTTAAGGTTAGCTTCAACCGTCATGTTGGGATATAAAGCTGGAGCTTCAATCAAGGCACCCTCAGTTTTAGTATTTAAGTCAGTAGTTCCATTAGGTCTCTCTAAGATACCCGAAATTAATTTCATTAAGGTCGTCTTTCCTGCACTATTATTGCCAATCGGACCAGCAATATCCCCCTTTTTCAAGGTTAGAGAGATATTATCCAAGACAGATTGCTTTCCAAAATTGTAGTTTACCCCTCTACCTCTAGTACTGTCATGTATTTCCTTTCTTTGCTTAATTATATTTTAAATGTAAATCTTTAACATCCAAGTGAACTATTCACTTGGGCGATGAAAACTTATAACAATTCTTCTTTATTAATTCTCATAAACATAAATATTTTCCAATATGCTATCTTATTTTTCTTAGTTTTAGAATCTCAACCGCAATATAACTTACATTCCTTACTCCATAGCCAATATCATATGGTACATTTCCTCCAACAATTTCAGAAAGCTTATCAATAGACAAACCATCAAATTTCTTCATTGTCATTACATCCATATAAAATTCACCTTAACCTCTAAATCCATCTACAAATCCATGGCCAAAATCATAGATAGTGTGCCTAACAACCCCAATTCCATATCCTACAGATCAGTAGACACTTCCTCCAAACACTGTTTCTAAATCTTTAACATCAACTTTTTGAAATTTATTCTTCATATTCTCTCCTGTCTTTAATTAACAATAACTACCACGCTTGACGAAAACTTTTTACAAATTCATTAATAACGTACTTGCCATATTTTCCCGAATTGAAACCACCAGTAATTTGCTCCAAGTCGGCATCAGATAACACCTTAAATAATTGTTTTTCCTCTAATATTGCAAGACTCCTTTCTAAGTTAAACCATAAAGTTAGCTCTCTCATAATGACTCTTACACCCCCTGTTCAAGCTATGAATCCATTATAAAAGCTGAATAAAATAAAAAATAGTGATGTAAATGTTACCCTGCACAAGAAAAAATGAAAACAAAAAAAAGACTGAGTTAGTAAGCTCAGCCTAAAGCTAGTAAAATCATCTTTCCTTGTCCTTACTAGCTAGTCTAAGTGCAAACAAAGAGACAGCCAATGAAAGTGTTGCCCAGACAAGGCTATGGTCAATAAAAGCGATGCCTTCTGTAAAACTTGAAGTAGCATTCATCATTACAATAAATAGCCATACAATCACAATAACAAGGGTCAACCTATTAATAAGATTTACTCTTTGTTTATCCATATTTTTCTTCTCCATATCTGGTCCTTTCAAAGGTGTCATTCTAATCTCTGATAACTCTAAAAACAGCTGTTCTTGAGTAATCTTTTAGATAAGGTTTAAAGCTAAAAAATACAGCTACTCTCTTATTTTTAGCAGCTAACTTTACAGAGCTTGACTTTATTATAGAATCTCCCTTATCAAAAAAATAGTGACATAGATGTCACCATAAATAGCTACGAAAAAACAAGTACTTATATGACTTGTCCAACAATCTGCTTATTTTTACGATGTCTCATAATAAGAAACAAAATCATTTCAAAAAGGAGAAAACTAACATAAACTCCCGAAACGTAAAGTAAGGTTTGCCATTTATCTGTTGTTGATTCAAAACGACCATGATGATCAACTGTACGAATACTAATCAAAAGACAAATATCTAGAAATAGGACTAGAAGAATACCATTAAATCCTATGAAAAAACGCTTTTCAACCATAGTGTGACTCCTTTGTTTTTTCTTAACCGTAGAATAGCAAATTCAACTTAAACCAGCCTAAAGCAAAAAAAGACTCAGAGAGCCCTTTTCACTTTATTTCAATTTTTCTTTCAAATATTGTCCTGTATAGCTTTTGGGAACGGTTACTACCTCTTCTGGAGTCCCTGTAGCTACGATAGTACCTCCACCAATACCACCTTCAGGACCCAAATCAATGATATGGTCTGCTGTCTTAATAACATCCAGATTGTGCTCAATCACGAGAACCGTGTTACCATCGTCCACAAAACGCTGAAGCACCTTCAAGAGACGAGCAATATCATCTGTATGGAGACCAGTCGTAGGCTCATCGAGAATGTAGAAAGACTTCCCAGTAGAGCGTTTGTGAAGTTCACTAGCCAGTTTCATACGCTGTGCCTCACCCCCTGATAGGGTTGTTGCTGATTGCCCCAAAGTCACATACCCGAGCCCCACATCCTTGATTGTCTGCACCTTACGAGCAATCTTAGGGATAGCCGCAAAGAAATCAACCGCGTCATCAACTGTCATATCCAGAATTTCAGCAATATTCTTCCCTTTATAACGAACTTCTAAGGTCTCAGAATTATAGCGTGTGCCATGGCAAACCTCACAAGGTACATAAACATCAGGCAAGAAGTGCATCTCAATCTTGATAATCCCATCACCAGAGCAGGCTTCACAACGGCCACCTTTGACATTGAAAGAGAAACGTCCCTTCTTATAACCGCGAATCTTGGCCTCATTGGTTTGAGCAAAAAGATCGCGAATATCGTCGAAGACGCCTGTGTAGGTTGCAGGGTTGGAACGTGGAGTACGCCCGATTGGACTTTGATCAATATCAATCAAACGCTCGATATTCTCGATTCCAGTCACCGATTTATGTTTCCCAGGTTTCTCACTGTTTCGATTTAGCTCTTGGGCAATCTTTTTCTTGAGAATACTGTTAACCAAAGTTGACTTTCCAGAACCAGAAACGCCTGTCACTGCGATTAATTTTCCAAGTGGGAACTTGACAGACACATTTTTAAGATTATTTTCACTGGCTCCTTTAACCTCGATAAAACAGCCGTTTCCTACACGGCGTTCCGTCGGTACAGGAATTGATTTAGCACCTGACAGGTACTGACCAGTAATTGATTTCTTATTTCTAGCAACTGCTTCTGGGGTTCCTGAAGCTATGATTTGTCCACCAAAGGCACCGGCGCCAGGTCCTACATCGATAAGCCAGTCAGCTTCACGCATGGTATCTTCATCATGCTCCACCACAATTAAGGTATTGCCCAAATCACGCATCTTTTTAAGACTTGAAATCAAGCGATCATTATCACGCTGATGAAGACCTATAGAGGGCTCATCCAAAACATAAAGGACTCCAGAAAGGTTGGAGCCAATCTGTGTCGCCAAACGGATACGCTGACTCTCACCACCTGAAAGTGTTCCGGCCATACGAGAGAGAGTCAAGTAATTAAGGCCGACATTGTTTAAGAAAGTCAGACGATCCTTGATTTCCTTGATAATTGGACGGGCAATCAATTCTTCATTCTCACCTAATTCAAGGCGATCTATTTCTTGAAGATGATCAGAAATAGACAGCTCAGAAATTTGACCAATATTTAAGCCATCCTCACCACCAACACGAACCGAGAGTGCTGCTTCGTTAAGACGATAGCCATGACAAGTTGGACATGACAGTTCATTCATATAACCACGCATGACATTGCGGGTGAAATCACTGTTAGTCTCATGATAGCGTCGATTGATATTAGTCACAACCCCTTCAAAAGGAATGTCAATATCACGCACCCTACCAAAATCATTAACATAATGGAAATGGAACTCGCGGTCACCAGATCCGTAGAGAATCAAATCTTGTTCTTCTTTTTTAAGATTTTCAAATGGCGTATCCATATCCACGCCAAACTGTTCCATGGCCTGCTCAAGCATGGCAGGATAGTAGTTGGATGAGATAGGATTCCAAGGCGCTAGTGCACCTTCACGCAAGGTCTTACTAGGGTCAGGAATGACCAAATCAATATCAACTTCTAGTTTATTTCCTAAACCGTCACAGGTCGGACAAGAACCAAATGGCGCATTGAAGGAAAAGAGACGCGGCTCCAACTCAGGCACTGTAAAACCACAAACTGGACAAGAATAATGCTCCGAGTAGAGCAATTCATTATCATCCATAGTATCCACAATCAAGTAGCCATCCGCTAAACGTAGCGCTGCCTCGACTGAGTCAAAGAGACGACTACGGATACCTTCCTTATTAACCAAACGGTCCACAACCACCTCAATATTATGCATCTTCGACTTGGATAGCTCAGGGACTTCCGTCACATCGTATATCTCACCATCCACACGAACACGAACATAACCGTCCTTCTGCACGCGCTCAAAAATCGCCTTGTGTTGCCCCTTTCGACGACGGACAATCGGCGCTAAAATCTGCATACGTGTCCGTTCAGGAAGGGCTAAAACCTCATCTACAATCTGTTCCACTGATGACGACTTAATGGCCCCATGCCCATTGATACAATAAGGCACACCCACACGCGCATAAAGGAGACGAAGATAGTCATTAATCTCCGTTACAGTTCCCACAGTCGAACGAGGGTTCTTACTCGTTGTTTTCTGATCAATGGAGATGGCAGGACTCAAGCCATCAATCGAGTCCACATCAGGTTTCTCCATATTTCCCAAGAATTGGCGGGCATAAGCTGAGAGACTTTCAACATAACGGCGCTGACCCTCTGCATAAATTGTATCAAAAGCCAAAGAAGACTTACCAGACCCCGACAACCCCGTCACGACGACGAGCTTGTCACGAGGAATCTCTACATCAATATTTTTTAAATTGTGAGCTCTTGCTCCGCGAATCACTAACTTATCTTGCATATTTTTAAGAGGCCTAGCCCTAAAGCCACTGCCACTCCTTTCTACAGACGGATGGGAACACCATCCCTAGTTTCTCTCATAATTATAACAAAATTTCAATTTATCCAACCCAAAAATGTTTCAAATATAGTATAATGGTTGAGTGTGCAAAAAAGGCAAAGAGAATAGTCTCTAGGCCTCAATTGATATCACTAAAAAGCTAAGAGCTGCTTATTTATCTGACTTTTTCTGGTCCAAAAACGGACAAGACATTTTCAGATAATGACGCCAACACTTAACGAATGACAAAGGAGGGGTTCCCATTGAAACAAATGTTCTTATCCACCGGAAAAGAATTGAAAGAAATTGAAACATTCGAGCCTGGTGCTTGGATTCATTTGGTAAACCCTTCCCAGGAAGAAGCCTTAAAGGTTGCAGAACGTTTTAACATTGATATCCAAGATCTCCGCGCCCCTCTGGACGTGGAAGAAACATCACGTATCGATGTCGAAGATGACTACACCCTAATCCTGGTCGACATCCCCACCCAAGAAGAGCGTAATAACAAAAGTTATTACGTTACCATTCCATTGGGTATCATCGTTACCGATGAGGTAGTCGTAACTACCTGCCTCGAGAACACCAGCCTTATGGACGACTTCCTCAATCACCGTGTACGTAACTTCTATACCTTCATGAAGACACGCTTTGTCTTCCAAATTCTCTATCGCAATGCTCAACTTTACCTAACCGCCCTACGTTCTATCGACCGTCAAAAGGATAAATTGGAAGCTCAGTTGGAAAATTCGACAAAGAATGAACACTTGATTGACATGATGGAATTGGAAAAATCCATTGTCTATCTAAAAGCCTCACTTAAGATGAATGAGCGAATTGTCAAAAAACTAACAGGTAACGCCTCTAGCTTGAAGAAATATATTGAGGACGAGGATCTCTTGGAAGATACCTTAGTCGAAACCCAACAGGCCATTGAGATGGCAGGCATCTATGAAAATGTCTTGAACGCCATGGCCGAAACCTCAGCCTCTATCATCAATAACAACCAGAACACTATCATGAAAACACTCGCTCTCATGACTATGGCTCTGGACATCCCAACCGTTATCTTCTCCGCTTACGGTATGAACTTAAAAAACAATTCTATGCCACTAACCGATTTAGATAACGCCTTTTGGATCATTTTCTTCATTGCGGCTTTCGGGTCATCTTGCGTTGTTATCTACTTTATCAGAAAAAAATGGTTCTAACATAGAGCCCCCTCTTCTTTTCTCTAAACTTCAACACTAAAAATAATATTAATTATCGAAAGGTCATCTCATGGACATCCAAAAACTCACCAAGAAAAACCAAGAATTTATTCATATAGCAACTAACCAACTTATCAAAGATGGTAAGTCAGACCAAGAAATCAAAGATATCCTTAGCGATGTTATTCCTGTACTTATCAAAAATCAGAAAAAAGGAATCACAGGCCGTGGATTCCTTGGTGCTCCAACTGTTTGGGCAGCTAGCTTCTCTACTGAAAAGCACCAACAAGCTGTTTCTGGAAAACCTAGCAAAGAAATTCCAGAAACAGACAAAACTCCTTGGAAGATGTGGCTTGATACCTCATTATTCCTTCTATCCATTGTTGCTATTATGAACGCAATCTTTGGTTTCTCGGGAACACAAACAAGCTACGGCCTCACAACCCTTCTTTCAGTCTCATTTATTGGTGGCCTTGCTATGTATACCCCTTACCACTATATCTATCGTCATAATAACAAACCAAAAGAAGAACGTCCTAAATGGTGGTTTAGCATGACCATCATTACACTTTCTTTCATTGCATGGTTTGCCCTCTTTAGTCTTACAGCCCTTCTTCCAACTTACCTCAATCCTGGGCTTTCTCCAATTGTAACCCTTATTATTGGTGTTATCGCTGGTGTTGCCAAATATTTCTTCAAACGTCATTACAACGTTCAAAGCACTTACGCACCAGTATCTTAATCAACCGATACCTCAAGCACCCATAAGGGTGCTTTTTTACGTCAGAAATCTTGACACAGCTGGCTGTTCTATACTAAAATATTAAAGCTAATAGACAAAAGAAAGAACTCCAATAGATGCGAATCAAATTTCCTTTACTTATCATCTCTTGCGGCCTATTACTGATAGCTTGCGGCCACAAGACTAGTCAAAAAAGCTATCATGCTTACTATAATTTCAACAATGTGACAATTCCAACTCAGGTAAAGCAGCTAGCTAAAGATTTAAAAAGCAAGGGTATTCCAACAAAAGACTGGGATAATCTAGTTCCTTATATCAACCGCTATAATCAGGAAAACACAAATCTTCAACCTATTGTCAAAAAATGGACCACAAGCAAAATTGGTAAGGATCAAAATCAATTTGTCACCTTTCTTAACGAAAAAACTTTTGAAAATAATAAATCTCACTTCACCGATGATTTGAACTGCCGACGGACGTCCTTCCTCATCCTTCATGACCTCATTACAAGTTCGAAGGACCTTACTAAACTGGACCTCTCCCTTCAAAATGAATTTCTTGATCTCAAGTCCCGTCACAAAGAACTAAATGCCAAGGATTAAGCTCTCTACAGCCTCCTCTTTGGGGATAATATCAGCTACCAGTCTACAGATGACCTCCTGAAAGCTTGGAAAGAAGCTGGACTCAAGTTTCCAGAAAATATAAAACTCCTCTCTGTCTTTCAAAATAGCCCTGGTGATGTTAGTAACTTCCATACAGCTATAGCTTACGAAAAAGATGGTAGTATCTATGTTTTTGAAAAACAAGATCCAACACTTCCTTACCGCTGAAGTCGTTTCAACAATTGGTCCGATATCAAAACACACTGGCTAGGCAATCGTTTCAAGGTTTTCAAAGACAATGTTGATATCCTCGTTAATAATCAGAAATTTGATGATTTCTTAGAAAATACATTCTTTATACCACAGAACAACCAACTAGTTCCTCAAGATAAATGAGAAGACCAGTTGGTTTTTCTTTTACCCTAAAGCACAAGATTAAATCTCTCCACTCTTAGCCCTAGAAATGACAAAAATCTACAAAACTAAGACAGAAAAAACACCCTCAGATGAGGGCATTATTTTTAATCTTCGTTTACGTAAGGCATAAGTGCCATAACGCGAGCGCGTTTAATAGCTGTTGTTACTTTACGTTGGTTTTTAGCTGAAGTTCCTGTTACACGACGTGGAAGAATTTTACCACGTTCTGAAACGAAACGGCTAAGAAGCTCAGTATCTTTGTAATCAACATATTCGATTTTGTTAGCTGCGATGTAATCAACTTTTTTACGGCGTTTGAATCCGCCACGACGTTGTTGAGCCATGTTTATTTCTCCTTTATATATTTAATTCGTTTTGCCCATTCTTAGAATGGAAGATCGTCATCTGAAATATCCATTGGATTTGAATTACCAAATGGACTTTCATCACGACCGAAGTTTGGTGTAGATTGTGCAGGTTGTGATTCACCAAACGAATCACCAGTGGAAGCTCCACCACCGAATGAATTTGAGTTATCAAATCCTCCAACATTGTATGAACCACCACTATGACCTTCACGTGCCGCACGGCTTTCCAACATTTGGAAATTATCAGCGACAACTTCAGTTACGTAAACACGTTGACCTTGTTGATTTTCATAGTTACGAGTCTGAATACGACCTGTAATTCCAACCAATGCACCTTTCTTAGCCCAGTTAGCCAAATTTTCAGCCTGCTGGCGCCAGATAACACAGTTAATAAAGTCAGTTTCACGTTCACCATTAGCACCTTTAAAGTTACGATTAACCGCAAGGCTGAATGTTGCAACAGCAACATTACTTGGTGTGTAACGAAGTTCCGCATCACGGGTCATGCGACCAACAAGTACGACATTATTAATCATAATTTACCTTCTTACGCGTCAAGTTTAACGATCATGTGACGAAGAATATCGCGGTTGATTTTTGCAAGACGGTCGAACTCGTTAAGAGCTGTAACGTCATTTGCTTCAACGTTTACGACGTGGTAAAGTCCTTCACGGAAATCTTGGATTTCGTATGCAAGACGACGTTTTTCCCAATCTTTTGATTCAACAACAGTTGCACCGTTGTCAGTCAAGATAGAATCGAAACGTGCTACCAAAGCGTTTTTAGCTTCTTCTTCAATGTTTGGACGAATGATATAAAGAATTTCGTATTTAGCCATTGATATTTTCCTCCTCTTTTGGTCTAATGACTCATGGTCTTTCGCCACGAGTAAGTGAGGTGCACTCACAAGAAACCATTTTACCAAAGAATAGGTGATAATGCAAGGAAAAAGTCAATGTGTCTGCTCTATTTTTGTGAGACTTAAAAATCACTCAGAAAATACTAAGCCCTATCTGTTATCTTTTCTCAGGTCAAACTTCATGCTAAAATAATAGAATGCTTTACCGTAAAAATAAACTGGGAGAGGAACTAGAGCTTCCAATCTTTAACCACTACTATAATATTTCTATCACTGCTCTTGAATTTGACCTTAAAAACCCGGGGCAGAGTGATACCTACATCATTACTTTCAAATAGGACAACAACCTCTTTATTGTTGATATGACACATGATCTTGGTCACACCAGTCACTTTGATGCCGCCTCTCTATTTACAAAAGACAAGCTCCTATCAGGTATCGCAGCTGTACCCCTAGCTGCTGTCTACAGCATCCAGATCTTTGCTTTTCCAAAGGAGTTACACTCTCTGGCACCCAGTCAGTATCTTAAAAATCTAGTCGCTCTATACTTTAAAGACCCAGAAACCATGCGTTATCTCAAGACGACAAAAAATATAGGTGATCAGGTAACAAGGTACCAACTGGAGTCGGAGAAACTAGAAAGAGAAGGTAAGGTTTTTGAATTTTTCAAGTACACCAGTCGAGGAAAGATGAAAGAAGAAAACAACTTGTCCGAGGTGTCTAACAAAGACTACGATTTTCTCCCTGATTTCCATCCCTTTTTAAGCTCACCACGGAACCAGCAGGTCCTGAGTATACCTGTGACCTACTTTGATGATAAAACTGGACAAACTGCCAAAATCGACATCATGGGCTGGTATATTAAATATCAACAGCTTAAGATCCGTTGGAAACCTAAATACATGCGCAAACGCCGTTGGCGATCTTCACGTATCTCTGTTGACATCGTGACTAATAACTACTTCTTTCAGGGTCAAATTTACAGAGATAGTAGTGCACCGATTTTTCTGGATAACTTAAGTTTTGATAGCAAAATTCCCAAGAGTTTCCTGCCACATCTTCAAAAACAATACCAAATTTTTTTATCTCTAGTAGAGGAACAAAAAAGACTAGCCTTGCTTCGAAAGGTTCAGTTAAACAATAAGGACTAAGAATCTTTCGCCAAAATAAACATATCAGTAAGCTCATTCTAGCGTGTAAGAATGAGCTTTTAAGATTTTTCAATTGTCATTAGAACATCCTTTAGGAATTTTGTAAAAAATATTTTCATAAGGAGGAGCTATTGTGTGTCACCATTTTTATACCTAGCAATCATATATTACCCCATCAACTTATAAATGATTTTTAACCATTTTAAAATTTTCTATTACATTGGTATCACTCCCTAAGCTATTTTACACAACTGCTTAAGTATCTCCATTTTTTATACCTACTAACATTTCTCATGAGCTTTACCTCACTTTTTTCGTAAGTTAATTGATTTGATTTTAGCTTTCAACTTCTGGTGGTATCACTCCCTTGTAGCTATTTTATGCGACTTAATTAATCTCCATTCTTGTATCGCCCTACTGTCATGTGACCACGCTCCTCAGAGATAATTGGTAAAGTTATTTGTTTTGCCTACTATTTTGTTTAGAGATCTTAGTCTCCGTTTTTATACCTTGAAATATTGATTCTCACCATGGCTTTTACCTCCTTGATGAATCCTTATCTTCTTTACATTTTTATTATAATGTAAACGCTTACTTTTATCAATCTTTTTCTCTAGAAAATGCAAGATTTTTTGAAAAAAGATTTCTTTGCTACAATAGATATATGTTAGATTTAAAAGAATATGGCATTGTTATGTGGGATGCTGAGAAAATCGCATCTTTTCGTCGTACCCTCCTGGACTGGTACGATCGTGAAAAACGGGACCTACCTTGGCGTCGAATTAAGAATCCCTACTATATCTGGGTCAGTGAAATCATGTTACAACAAACTCAAGTGCAGACTGTCATTCCCTATTACGAGCGCTTTTTAGACTGGTTTCCAACAGTTAAGGATTTGGCTGAAGCTCCAGAAGAAAAACTCCTCAAAGCTTGGGAGGGTCTAGGTTACTATTCACGTGTCCGAAACATGCAAAAGGCCGCACAACAAATCATGACTGACTTTGCTGGTCAGTTCCCAGATACTTATGACAATATTGCAAAACTCAAGGGGATAGGACCCTATACTGCTGGTGCTATTTCTAGCATCGCTTTTGAGCTCCCTGAACCTGCTGTTGATGGGAATGTTATGCGAGTCTTGGCTCGCCTCTTTGAAGTTAACTATGACATCGGAGACCCTAAGAATCGTAAGATTTTCCAAGCTATTATGGAAATTTTGATTGATTCTGACCGTCCAGGTGACTTCAATCAGGCACTTATGGACCTCGGGTCCGATATCGAATCGGCTAAAAATCCAAGACCAGACGAAAGTCCTATTCGCTTTTTCTGTGCAGCCTATCTCAATGGAACCTATGACAAATACCCCATCAAATTGCCAAAGAAAAAGCCCAAACCTGTGCAAATTCAGGCTTTTATTATCAGAAATATGAAGGGTGAATTTCTTCTAGAAAAAAATATCGATGGGCGCCTACTAGGTGGTTTCTGGACTTTCCCTATCATAGAGACGAACTTTATTGGCCAACAACTCAGTTTTTTTAAAAAGGATAATTGTGCCCTCGAAACCGCTTCACAAAAAGCTATTTTCGAGGAAAATTATGCTCTTAAACCAGTCTGGACAGACAATAACTTTACACCCGTAAAACATACCTTCAGCCACCAAAAATGGACCATCGAAATAGTGGAAGGTATTGTTAAAGATGACAAACTCCCTACCCACAAGGAGCTATGCTGGGTAACGACTGAGGACTTTAACCAGTTCCCAATGGCCACACCACAGAAAAAAATGATTAAAACTTATGAAGATAGCAAAAAAGGTTAGCATCGCGCTAGCCTTTTTCTTATGCGCCAAGTTTATCGTACATACGGCTACGACCCTTAACATAACCAATCAAAATAATAGTCCTATCATAAGAGTCAGTAAATATCTTTCCTCTGTTTACTTGACTTATATTTTTTAAGATAGGATATAATTGACCTATCAAAAAGAGTCAACAAACCCATACAAACCATCCCTATTATATAATTTTTCAAATCAAACATGGGTTCTCCTTTTGCTTTTTTAAGCTCCTATCACAGCTCCTGGTCCCGCTTTTATTTATGATAGATTGCAAGAATAAGTGCATAAAAATAATAACATAAATGTCACTATGGGAAACAAAGCCATTGAGACTACAAATCCCAACCGCTTTGTCTTATTTTACGATAATGAAAATCAGATGATTGACCTAACTCAAGATTACTTTGTGTTCCTAAAAGTCTATCTTTACTATTATCAGATTCGTTATTGTCTAGAATAGAAACTCCCGAAGAAATCATAAAAAGTTGTGAACTCCCTACAGATTCCCCCGCCCAACTATACTCCTTCAAAATACGGTCTTTTACTTCTCCGAATTTCAATGTAATCATTGTACCAGATTGTGTGACTCTATCCTTGCTAAATACAATAGTGTCTCCTCTTCCATTTTCTCAAGTTCCTTCCAGAATACTAAAATCATCATCCTAAATAGCATCGATATCTATTCCAGTCTCTTTGCTTGACTTACTGTTGCTACTACTTTCTTCTGTATTGTCGCTACTTGAGTCATCAAAGTCGTACCAGCCTTCGGAAAACAAGTCCAAGGTCTTAACGTATCCCAGGATAACCTTACTTGCACCATCTGTCGTCTCAGATATGCTGAAATCAACCGATTGAAGCTGATTAAAGTTAAAGGTATCATCTTTATAGCATTTCATAGTGCTCAAGCTTAGCAAAGGTTCCAGCACTTTTAACAAATACAAGCTCATCATCATTATTAAGATAATATAATACATGAACACTGTCAGGAGTATCAATCAAAACCTCAGCCGAGCCATCATTATTGATATCTACATAGCTATATTGGACTTTTTCATCCACTCAATTGGATTCAAAAATCGTATTAGTTGAATAAGCTTCCTCAGTTGAGAGGTTGCTTGGAACAGCTGATGTATCACGGTTTAAGGCAATAGATCGATAGAGGTCCAAGACCAAAGCATAGAGCTCATCATAGCTCACTTCCTCGGCTTCAGAAGAAACACCGCTCACTTGCTCAGATTTAGAGGTGCTGTCGCCTGAACCTGAAATGTCCATATTTGTTGCGTTACAAGCCGTCAGAAAAAAATAAACTTAATAAAAGTAGAAATCCTGTTAATTTCTTTTTCATAACTATTCTTTCATAAAAAACGACCTAATAAAAACATTAAATAACTTAAATCTCTTTGGTATTACATCAACAATTACACGGGTGATAAGTTAAGTATTTTTTGAGAAATCAATCTATATTTTTATATCTCTAATCGTTTATACAATTGGACTAAATGCTATGTTTTAGCAATTCTAAACTAGATTAAATTAGAATCTTAATTAAATTATCTATAGATTAAGCGATAATCCTTTATAATTACAAGTAGTTCTACCAAAAAAGCCGGACTGAGGTCCGGCTTTTATCTATCTATTTCTACTTGGTTATAAAGTAGGTGATAATCACCAATACTGCCACGATACCTAGGACAACGGCTAGAAACCCCAGCATATAACGCAGGAGAAAATAGGTAAATGGGAGATTTTCTTTCATGCTTTACTTTGCCTCATACCATGTACAGCCCTCATTTTCATCTGCGATGAGGGGGACAGCGAGTTCTACTGCAGCTTCCATGGTTTCTTTAACCAAAGCTTTCATAGCTAAAAGTTCGTCGCTTGGCACCTCAAGGACGATTTCATCGTGTACTTGGAGGAGCATCTTGGTTTTATAGCCACCTTCTACCAGAGCCTTGTCTAAGTTAATCATAGCAATCTTGAGGATATCAGCAGCACTTCCTTGGATAGGAGAGTTTATGGCTGTTCGCTCTGCGAAGTTACGGACATTAAAGTTACGAGAATTGATATCTGGCAACTCACGACGGCGGTGGAAGAGGGTTGATACATATCCTTTATCCTTGGCTTCACGAACCACATTATCCATATAAGCCTTAATACCAGGATAACGCTCAAAATAGGTGTCAATATACTCCTTGGCCTTCTTACGGCTAATACCAAGGTTGTTAGAAAGACCAAAGTCAGAAATACCATAAACGATACCGAAGTTAACAGCCTTAGCGTTACGACGGTCGTTAGGTGTGACATCCTCTGGCTTTTCAATACCAAAGACACGCATGGCTGTAGAGGTATGGATATCCGCCCCCTCCTTAAAGGCTGCAATCAAATGCTCATCTCCCGAAATGTGGGCAAGCACGCGCAACTCAATTTGTGAGTAATCCGAGCTTAGTAGCACTGCGTCCTTAGTCGATGGGACAAAGGCCTTACGGATGAGACGACCCTGCTCCAAGCGAACGGGGATATTTTGCAAGTTAGGATCCACAGATGAGAGTCGACCTGTCTGGGTCAAATCTTGCATGTAACGGGTATGGATCTTACCATCCTCAAGGATATAATCCTGAAGCCCCAAGACATAGGTAGACTGAAGCTTAGTGATTTGGCGGTACTCTAAAATCTTAGCTACTATTGGAGCAATTGGTGCCAAACGTTCAAGGACATCCACTGCCGTTGAATAACCTGTCTTGGTTTTCTTAGTGTATTCCAAAGGTAGACCCATTTTTTCAAAGAGGATAACACCCAACTGTTTAGGCGAGTTAATATTGAATTCTTCGCCCGCCATTTCGTAGATGTCTTGGGTCAATTTGTCGATGACTGCTTGGTTTTCCACTGCCATCTCGTTAAGGGTTTGTCCATCGACCTTAATACCAGCCATTTCCATCTTGGCTAACACATTTGCCAATGGTAATTCCATGTCAAAGAGAAGCTCTGATTGGCCATGTTCAGCTAACTTTTCTAGCATGACCGGTTTGGCAACCTGAAGGACCTTGACTTTTTTTGCCAGGTGGCTGAGCAAGACCTCTTTTTCAGGAATGGCACGCTTAGCTCCCTTACCATAGACCACCTCATCTGTTTCCAGTGGTAAATCTGTGTAGAGACGAGCAATGGTTGACAATTCATTGTCCTCAACAGTTGAGAGCAAATACTTGGCCAAACGGGCATCAAAATTAGCTGTCGGCAAGTCAATACCTAGATGGCTCAAAAGGACCTTACTGCGCTTGAAATCGTAGATATTAACAGCCTTAGAAAGAGCTGCTTGGAATGCTTCTGATTTGAGTAGGTCAGTATCTGTAGACGCATAAATCTGCTTTTCATTTCCCCAAGCAAAACCGATGATAGGTTCTGTGTGATAATTGTCACCGAGGATTTCAAAATAGAAGAAATCTTCAGAGCTAAAGTGATCCGCTGTCACTTGGCTAGGCTCTACATAGGCCACATCAAAATCCTGTGGGACAGCCTCTCCGCGAAGAGCATTTTTGAAATGAACAAAGCCCATCTCGTCATAAAAAGCTAGCAATTTTTCAAGGTTAGGTCTCTTAAAGGCCGTATCATCTAGGCCAATTTCAATAGGTGACTGTGTATCAATGGTTGCCAAGGTCTTAGAAAGAAAGGCTTGTTCCTTGTCGTTGATGAGATTTTCCTTCATTTTGGACTTTTTCATCTCATCAATGTGGTCATAGATGCCTTCAAGGGAACCGTGTTCCAAGAGGAGCTTGAGACCAGTCTTTTCACCTATCTTAGTAACCCCTGGAATATTGTCGGACTTGTCACCCATGAGGGCCTTAAGATCGATGAATTGAGCTGGAGTAATCCCCATTTTCTCCATGAGATAGTCAGGAGTGAAGGCCTCAAACTCAGCTACGCCTTTCTTCGAAATCTCAACGACTGTATTTTCATCAGTCAGCTGAATCAAGTCTTTATCCCCAGAAACAACAGTAATTTGAAAGGCCTCACTAGTATTTTCAGCCATCTTAGCTAAGGTACCGATAATGTCATCTGCTTCGTACTGA
The DNA here is from genome assembly GCF_038007145.1 of Streptococcus sp. FSL L8-0526. Lineage (NCBI taxonomy): Bacteria > Bacillati > Bacillota > Bacilli > Lactobacillales > Streptococcaceae > Streptococcus > Streptococcus sp. FSL L8-0526. The sequence goes on along the minus strand of NZ_JBBOWP010000001.1, from coordinate 582,470 downwards.
GCCAAGTCATAATAGGCAATGCCACGTGCAGCCAACATCTCACGGATATAAGGGAGCTGTTCACGGAATTCCTCTGGAGTCTTGGCACGACCAGCCTTATAGTCCGCAAACATCTCTGTACGAAAAGTTGTTTTTCCCGCATCAAAAGCTACTAAGACATGGGTCGGCTGAATACGCTCAAGTAGATTGTCCAACATAAGGTGAAAGCCGTAGATGGCATTGGTATGAAGGCCGTTATTGTTACGAAAACGGTCAATTTGATTATAGAGTGCGAAAAAAGCACGAAAGGCAACGGACGAACCGTCGATTAATAGTAATTTTTTCTGATTAGTCATAGGTTTATTATAACATAGATGAGTGCATTGGTTTTGATTGAAAATCTCTTATTTTGAGAAGACTGTTTTGTAAAATAAACATTCATAAATAATAAGCCATAAGGAAAATTGTCCATCGACAAATTTTAGAACGAATCAGTCAACAGTATTGTTACAGGTATTTCCCAGCTCCACGTCCTATAGTAAAATATGCTATAATAGGAACTATGAACACAAAGATTTTAGACCAATTAGAATTTAACAAGGTCAAAGACCAGTTCACAGAATACCTGCAGACCGAACAGGCTCAGGCGGAGTTGCGTGACTTGGTGCCTATGACCAATCCAGAAAGAATTCAAAACCAATTTTCAGAAATCCAAGAAATGTCTGAGATTTTCGTAGAGCATCATGGCTTTGCCATTGGTAGCTTAAGAGATATTTCTGAGCCCTTGCGTCGCTTGGAACTGGATGCTGACCTCAACATCCAGGAGCTCATTGCTATCAAGAAGGTCTTGCAAGCTTCAGCTGACCTTAGCCGCTTCTACGCTGACCTTGAAAATGTTGAACTCATCGCTCTTAAACGTCTTTTTGAAAAGATTGAGGCCTTTCCAAGTCTACAAGGTAGTCTTCAAAGTATTAATGATGGTGGTTTTATTGAGCATTTTGCTAGTCCTGAGTTGCAAAATATCCGTCGTCAACTTAAGGCTTGTGATGATGCCATTCGCCAGACCTTGCAAGACATTCTCAAGAAATCTGGGCACATGTTAGCTGAGAACTTAATTGCTAGTCGTAATGGCCGTTCAGTGCTTCCTGTCAAAAATACCTACCGTAACCGTATTGCGGGGGTTGTTCATGACATCTCAAGCTCTGGGAACACAGTGTATATCGAGCCACGAGCCGTTATCCAGCTTAACGAAAAAATTACACAATTACGTGCAGACGAGCGCCATGAGATGGCACGTATCCTACATGAACTGTCTGATCAACTCCGTCCACATACTGCTGCCATCGCTAACAATGCTTGGATTTTGGGCCATATGGACTTCATTAGAGGAAAATACCTCTATCTCCATGATAAAAAGGCAATTATTCCAGAGATTAGTGACAACCAAACACTCCAACTGCTTAACGTTCGTCACCCTCTTTTAATCAATCCAGTAGCCAACGATTTGCGCTTTGATGAGGATCTCACGGTCATTGTCATTACAGGTCCCAATACTGGTGGTAAAACGGTCATGCTTAAAACTCTAGGACTAGCTCAACTAATGGCTCAATCTGGTCTGCCAATTTTGGCTGATAAGGGCAGTCGTGTAGCCATTTTCCAAGAGATTTTTGCGGATATCGGAGACGAACAGTCTATCGAACAGAGCTTGTCAACTTTCTCTAGTCACATGACGCACATTGTCGAGATTTTGAACACTGCCGACAGCAATAGCTTGGTCTTGGTCGATGAGCTTGGGGCTGGTACCGACCCTCAGGAAGGGGCTAGTCTAGCCATGGCAATCCTAGAGCACCTCCGTTTGAGCCAGATTAAGACCATGGCTACTACTCACTATCCTGAGCTTAAGGCCTATGGGATTGAGACACAACATGTGGAAAATGCTAGCATGGAGTTTGACACAGCAACTCTAAGACCTACCTATCGCTTTATGCAAGGGGTTCCTGGTCGCTCTAACGCCTTTGAGATTGCTCGCCGCCTCGGTTTGAATGAGATTATTGTCAAGGAAGCAGAAAACCTCACTGATACGGATAGTGATGTCAACCGTATCATCGAGCAACTTGAAGCCCAAACTGTAGAAACACAAAAACGTCTGGAGCACATCAAGGACGTTGAGCAAGAGAACCTTAAATTCAACCGTGCGGTCAAGAAACTCTATACTGAATTCTCCCATGAGTACGACAAGGAACTCGAAAAGGCTCAAAAAGAAATTCAAGAGATGGTGGATACAGCTTTAGCTGAAAGCGATAGTATTCTCAAAAATCTCCATGATAAGAGTCAACTCAAGCCTCATGAAGTTATCGACGCCAAAGGGAAACTTAAGAAACTTGCCGCACAAGTCGACCTTTCTAAGAACAAGGTTCTTCGTAAAGCCAAGAAAGAAAAGGCTGCGCGTGCCCCTCGTGTCGGTGATGATATTATCGTTACTGCCTATGGGCAACGTGGTACGCTCACCAGGCAAGCCAAAAATGGTAACTGGGAAGCTCAAGTGGGTCTCATCAAGATGAGCCTAAAGGCAGACGAATTCACTCTGGTTCGTACCCAAGCAGAAGCACAACAACCCAAGAAAAAACAAATTAATGTGGTTAAAAAAGCCAGGAAGGCATCATCTGATGGGCCTCGTGCCCGTCTAGACCTTCGTGGGAAACGTTACGAAGAAGCCATGCAAGAGCTCGATGCCTTTATTGACCAAGCTCTACTTAACAACATGAGTCAGGTGGAAATCATCCATGGTATTGGTACCGGTGTCATCCGAGATGCTGTAACCAAATATCTCCGCCGTCATCGCCATGTTAAAAATTTTGAATATGCCCCACAAAGTGCTGGTGGTTCCGGATGTACCATCGTAACCTTGGGTTAAAACTAATTAAGAGAGACTGAGACACTATGTCCAGTCTTTTTCATATATCTCAAATCCAAACACAAAAAAGTCTTCCTTAAGCAAGGAAGACGTCTGTTTTCTATATCACACTTGTCCACAAGTGTTGGATAATCTGGCTAACTGGAAAATTCCAATTAATCAAAAGACGCAAAACCCAGCTAGATAACAAGACCGTTTGAATATTGTTTATGGGGACGGTCGCAAGGATATTCCCCAACATCGTCAAAGGTACTAGACTTACCAAAGAAGCTAAAATACCGCCTACCACTTTGAACCGTGTCTGATCAAGGCGCTCAATTCTCACAAAATGGAAGAAAATCCCAAGAAAACGCAAACCATAATAGGTTACACAATAAATGGCGAAGTAGGCGACGCCCGCATAATAGACACGGTCAAGTGAGAAGATATTCTGGTCTGTAAAAAAAGCTACACTGGCATCTTTGGTTGGATTAGTATAAGGTACCCAAAGATTTATAGCCTCTCCTAGCGACTTATAAAAATAAGTCGCGACGCACATGGCGATAATGACTGAAACCACGTAATAGGCTTGCATAAAGAGACCTCTTCGGTAGCCAATATAGAAATTCCAAGCCATGAGGGCTAAGACAAGGAGTCCAATCATACGTCATCCTCATCGTCATCACTTTGAGCTGTCGCCTTGACCTTAAGTTGTTCGAGTTGCTTAGCCCTCAAAATTTCCAACTCTTTTTCCATATCTTCAACTTGGATTTCGCGTTCCAACTGAGTTGATAAAGAATTGATAGCCATTAGGATAGCAATCGTTTCATTATCAGCATTTTTCATCTGCTTTTTGATAATTTTATATTTTTCATAAGCAACACGCTCCACCTCTTCCATGAATAAGTTGTCCTTATCAGTTGTTAGCGTGAGATTCTTTTCTCCAAAATGAAATTTGTAACGGTTTTTGTTTGCCATTTGCTTATTAACTGCCTAATCAATGGTGGACATGAAGTCTCCACCGCAGCTTCTCCTTATTTTTGTTTTAGCACCCTTTTTAGTCAGATTTTAACACCTTCTCCAGGGCATGTTCGACACATAAATACCAACTGACTCATCCAATCATAGAAAAAAGAGGAGAATTTGGCATTGTCTTTCTAATCATTATATCCTAAATTTTAAATTTCGTAAATTTTAGACTTTTCCCTTCTCCAGAAAAATCATTTTTCAAGGATTCCTAACCTGTAAAATATCTACCAATTTTCCTTTTTTGTGCTAAAATAGATTCCATGGGCACAATCGTATTAAAAATGACAGCAGAGCAGATTTCAGTACTCCAGAAGGATCTAGCAAGCTATGCAACTGCGACTAAAAATCCATACGCTCGTTTTTCAGCCAAGGTCGATGGAACAAGTATCATCGCCTATACTTCAGGCAAGGTGACCTTCCAGGGTGCTAAACCAGAATTCCTAGCTAGCCGTTTTGGTTACCAAGCTGAGCCTAAGCAGTCACCTGATGGGCAAAATCTAGCCCTAATTGGATCAGACGAAGTTGGAAACGGCTCCTATTTTGGTGGTTTGGCTGTTGTAGCTAGCCTAGTTACTACCGCTGACCATGCTTTTTTGAAATCTCTAGGAGTCGACGATTCTAAAAATCTAAATGATAGCAAGATTCGTCAGATTGCACCTCTCTTGGAGGAGAAAATTCCCCACAAAGCACTCCTACTTTCTCCTAGAAAGTACAATGAAGTAGTTGGAGACGGTAAAGCTCACAATGCTGTATCCGTCAAAGTAGCCCTCCACAATCAGGCTATTTTCCTACTATTACAATCTGGTGCTAAACCAGATAAGATTGTCATTGATGCTTTTATCAGTGAGAAGAATTATCAAAAATACCTCAAGAACGAACGCAATCACTTTGAATTCCCCATCACTCTAGAAGGAAGGGCTGAAGGTAAATACTTGGCCGTCGCGGTGAGCTCTATCATTGCTCGCAACCTCTTCCTGGAAAATCTGGATAAACTCAGCCAAGAGGTGGGTTATACCCTTCCTTCAGGTGCTGGTGCCAAGTCAGACCAGGTCGCTGCTAAACTCCTTCAAGCTTATGGAGACCAGGCTCTCCAGACTACTGCTAAATATCATTTTGCCAATACTAAAAAAGCCTACCAACGCTTAAAATAACCCTGAAAGGCCTTAACTATGCAAAACAAATGGACCCAATATTTCCTCACTTTTCTTCATGAATGGGGACTCTTCATTCTCTTTATCAGTCTCTTCCTCTTGACCCGTCTCTTCCTCTGGCTCCCTGTTCAGGTTGAAGGACACTCAATGGATCCTACCCTAGCAGATGGACAACGTGTGATCGTTTTAAAACACACGTCCATTGAGCGTTTTGACATTGTCGTTGCCAAGGAAGTTGAAAATGGTAAGACTAAACAAATCGTAAAACGTATCATCGGTATGCCAGGTGATACTATTACCTATCAAAACGATAAACTTACTGTCAATGGTAAAGAAGTTAAGGAAGAATACCTCAAAAAATTCCAAGCTGCCTTTGCTAAGGATAAACTCCAAAAAGAGTACGCCTATAGCGACTACTTCCAACAACTGGCTAAGGAATCAAATGCCTTCACTGTCAATGCTGACAAAAACACTACTTTTTCTGTCACTGTTCCTGAAGGCAAATATTACTTACTCGGAGATAACCGTATCGTTTCAAAAGATAGCCGCGAAGTTGGTTACTTTGACAAGAGTGCTCTTGTCGGGGAAGTTAAATTCCGCTTCTGGCCACTTGATAAAATTGGCACAGTTGAGGACAACTAAGAACACTAAATAAGATAAGGTTGGGGAGACCCAGCCTTATTATGTATCTAGGAAAAAACACATGCAAGAATTTTATTTTTCAGGAACTATCGAGCGCATCATTTTTGAAAATACCAGTAATTTTTTTCGTATCCTACTCTTAGAAATTGATGAAACTGACAGTGATTTTGAAGACTATGAAATCATTGTTACTGGAACTATGGGGGATGTCATGGAGGGGGGAGACTACACCTTCTGGGGTCAGCTAACCAATCACCCCAAATATGGCAAACAACTCCAAATGACTCGCTACGAGCGTTCAAAACCCTCAGCCAGTGGCCTTATCAAATATTTCTCCAGTGATAATTTCAAAGGAATCGGTAAGAAAACGGCCGAGCGTATTGTCGAGATTTATGGCGAAGACCCTATTGACAAGATTCTCGAAGACCCTAGTAAATTAGAGCAGATTCCTAATCTGTCCAAGGTAAACCGAGAGGCCTTCCTTGCAAAATTAAAAATGAACTATGGTACTGAACAAATCTTGTCCAAACTTTCCAGCTATGGCCTCACACCAAAGGCTGCCTCACAAATTTTCAACCAATATAAGGAAGAATCACTTAACCTTATTGAAAAATATCCTTATCTCTTGGTAGAGGAAGTCCAGGGAATTGGATTTAAAATGGCCGATCAACTAGCCGAACGCCTAGGGATTGCTAGCGATGCTCCTGAGCGTTTACGAGCCGCCCTAATTAACTGTCTGCTAGAAACTAGTATGGAAGAAGGGGACACCTACATCGAAGCCAAGTCCTTGCTTGAACGGACTATCATTCTTTTGGAAAGTTCTCGCCAGATTGAACTTGACCCTGCCTTGGTTGCTAACCAATTAACCAATCTCATCCAAGAGGATAAGGTGCAAAATATAGAGACTAGAATTTTTGATAATACCCTATATTTTGCAGAACAGGGCATCTATACCCACCTAACTCGTATCATGAAAGACCAGCCTGACATCAGTGCTGAGGACAAAATCCAAGCAAGTCTTGAAAGGGTGGAAGAGGAGCTTGGTATCACCTATGACAAGGTTCAAAAAGATGCCATTCTTAAAGCCCTACAAAGCAAGGTCTTCATCCTGACAGGCGGTCCCGGAACAGGGAAAACCACTGTTATTAACGGAATTATTAAAACCTATGCAGACCTTCATGGTTTAGACCTCAAAAAATCTGATTTACCCATTATTTTAGCAGCACCAACGGGACGGGCTGCTCGTCGGATGAACGAACTGACCAAGCTCCCTAGTGCCACTATCCATAGACATTTGGGGCTTAATGGCGAGGACGATTTCAAGACCTTAGATGACTATCTCGATTGCGATTTGATTATCATCGATGAGTTCTCTATGGTTGATACTTGGTTGGCCAATCAACTCTTCGAAAGCATTTCCGATACCACTCAAGTAATCATTGTAGGTGACCAAGATCAGCTACCTTCTGTAGGCCCTGGCCAAGTCTTAGCTGACCTTTTGCAGATTGATGACTTGCCTAAGGTTTCCCTAACCAAAATTTTCAGACAATCTGAGGATTCCACTATTGTTACCTTAGCTAGCCAGATGCGCCAAGGCCAACTACCCACTGATTTCACAGAGAAAAAAGCTGACCGATCATACTTTGAGGCTAATGCTAACCATATTCCACAGATGATCCCTAAAATTGTCTCTGCCGCTATTAAAAGTGGGATCGCTGCTCAGGATATACAGATTCTGGCCCCCATGTACCGGGGACAGGCTGGTATCAACAATCTCAATACCATTATGCAGGATCTACTTAATCCCAAAGAAAAAGCCAATCAATTTGCCTTTAATGATATTTTCTTCCGTAAGAATGACAAGATTCTCCACCTGGTCAACGATACAGAGCTCAATGTCTTCAATGGCGATATTGGAATCATTACTGATCTCATACCTGGTAAATATACTGAAAGTAAGCAAGACGAAATTTACATGTCCTTCGATGGCAATGAGGTTATCTATCCTCGTAACGAATGGAATAAGATTACTCTGGCCTATGCCATGTCTATACACAAATCCCAAGGGAGTGAATTCCCAGTCGTTATCCTTCCCATCACACGCCAAAGTGGGCGTATGCTGCAACGTAACCTCATCTACACCGCTATCACACGCGCCAAAAGTAAACTGGTCATGTTGGGGGAAATCGCAGCCTTCGATTATGCCGTTCACAACGAGGGGGCCAAACGTAATACCTACCTCATCCAACGTTTTGAACAAACTTATACACAAGTTGTTGATAAGTCTGTCGAAAAGAATGTTAAAAACGAGGGAACAGACGCATCCAATCAAACAGAAAGGAAAAATAGTAGCCCCTCAGAAACCATTGAAAACAAAGACTTCTTAGAAAATATCAATCCATCCCAAACTCTTATTAACACTTATTCACATCCTGTGGATAAGTCTGTTAACAAACCTGTGCAAACAGAAGAAAACTATCGTTTAACTGAAGAAAATTGGGCAACTATCGATCCAATGATAGGTCTCAGCGAAGACGATATTGCAGCCTTTTTTAACAATAACTAAGAAAAAAAGACTTAGAGTCGCTCTGAATGAGCCACTTTTCAAGTCTTTTCATTTGCTAAAATACTAAACGAATCAGGGCCATAGACACTATACCAACAATTACTGCATAGAGCAGATTTTTACTCTTAAACGCTACAATTACCGTTGGCACCGAAGCCAGGATTTCCATCCACTTAATCTGTGGCAAGTGACCGATTTTCTCAGTCATAAGGCTTGAGAGAATCAGTGCAAAGAGAATAGAAACTGGTAGGTAGTGCAAAAATCGAACAACAATATCTGGTAATCCCTTATATTTCACTAAGATAAAAGGGAGGACACGAGGGACCCAGCTGACCACAAACCCTAGTAAAATAGCGATAAGAGTGAAGCTATTGACGGCCATCACATATCACCCCCACACTGCATCCAATCAAAGTGGCCACTAGAACAGCCAAAGATTCTGACAAAATGATGCTAAAGCTCAGATATGCCACAGCAATAGATAACAGAATCAGAAACAGCTTACGCACTCCTTCACCTAGCAAGGCATCAAACTGACTACTTAACAAACCAATAAACATGGCAATCAAGGCAAAATCCAAACCAAAAAGCTCAGGATTTGGAATCATTGAGCCAATTAAACAACCAACAACTGACGACACAATCCAAACCAAATAACTGAAAATATTATTACCATGCATCCAGTTAGCGGGAATATCTTTACGATGTACATATTCTCCTAATAAGACACCATAACTTTCATCCGTAATCAGACTACCAATTCCCAGCTGATTCCAGAGACTTGTTTTGGTAAAAATCGTTGTTGCATGTAAACTCATCAACATGTTACGCAAATTAACTAAGAAAACAGTCAAGGTTAACTCACCAAGGCCAGCTCCTGAAACGGCTAAAGCACACATAGCAAACTGAGCCGAGCCACCATAGACCAATGCACACATGAGAGCGACCTCAAGAGCCGATAGACCAGAAGCTGCCGCTACGACACCAAATGCTAGACCAATAGCCACATATCCTAGAGCTGTCGGTACTGCGGCTTTCATACCCGAACGAAAGTCAGACACACTCAATTCCTTTCTGAATGAACCTCTTACCAGACGAGTAAGCGGTTCTTCTTATTCTTCAAATCCTGCAAAGGCTAGACTTGGTTTAGCATTTAAATCCAAGTCAGCAAAATGTTTTTTATCATATTCAATAGCTGCTGCTAAAGCAATCATACCAGCATTATCACCACAAAGACGCAAAGGCGGAATAACCACATCTACATCTGTGATTTCTTCAGCTAGGCGTTCACGTAAGCCCTGATTAGCTGCCACGCCCCCAGCAACAACAAGTGTCTTGACAGGGTAACGCTCTAAGGCTTTCTTGGTCTTAGCTAGGAGAATATCCAAAACAGCAGCTTGGAAGGAAGCACAAAGGTCTTCTGTGACTAAAACCTCCCCTTTCTGCTCAGCATTATGGTGCAAATTGATGAAGGCTGACTTCAATCCTGAAAATGAAAACTCCAAGTGGTCTTCCTTAATCATGGCACGTGGGAAATCATGAATATCTTTCCCCTTATGAGCCAATTCATCAATCTCTCGTCCTGCTGGGTAGGTCAAGCCCATCACACGTCCCACCTTATCATAGGCTTCACCAACCGCATCGTCACGTGTCTCACCAACAATCTTGTAATTCCCTGGTTTTGACACATAAACCAACTCTGTGTGGCCTCCAGATACCAAAAGCGCTAGGAGGGGGTACTCCAACTCTTGAACCTCACGCGCCGCCATCAGATGCCCTGCCATATGATTGACCGGAATCAAAGGCAAACCGTGCGCCCAGGCAAAGGCCTTAGCTGCTGCCATCCCAACCAAGAGGGCTCCAACCAAGCCTGGACCATAGGTTACAGCTACAGCATCCAATTGTTCAGCAACAATTCCCGCCTCAGATAGAGCATCCTTAATACAAAGAGTCACTACTTCCACATGGTGACGGCTAGCCACCTCAGGAACAACGCCACCAAATCGTTTATGGCTTTCTACCTGACTAGCAATAATATTACTTAAAAGTTCTTTCTCATTTTTTAAAACAGCAACTGAAGTCTCGTCACACGAGCTCTCCACCGCCAAAATATATCTATCTGCCATTAGATTTCCTCTCGCCTCATGATAACTGCATCCTCCTGAGGCTCATGATAATAATTTTTCCGAATTCCTAGACTTTCAAATCCAAATTTTCTGTATAGCGCCTGAGCAACTTGATTTGACGCTCTAACTTCAAGAAAGATGGGTTCACTACGCTCCTCTAAATACTTCATCAACTGACTTGCATATCCACGTCCCTGATAAGCTTTTAGAACCGCAATATTGGTAACTTCAATCTCACCAACTAAATTTTGAAGAGCTAAAAAACCAACAACTTCTTCTTGATTATAAACATAGAAATATTCAGTAGTGTCCAAAGCCAAGTCTGCTATCACCTGCTCAAGTGTCCATGGAGATTTGTCATAAACATCCGACAAAATTTGGTAAATAAGCTGAGCCTGTTCCTGACTACTCAATCTAGACGCGCTTGATGTAGTTATCACGGTTAGTCTCCTCATGTGTCTTAAGCCAGTTTTCCTCCGCCTCAACTCGCTTCAAGTAATGAGGGACAAAAGCGTCCACATTAACAGGAGGCAAGGATAAGCCTAAACGACCAATTAACAGGGCTGACGGAAGACTTGGCAAGATAGTTGCCTCTGGAAGGCTTTCCTTAATCTGATCCACAAATTTAGCCACTTCACCTACAAAAGTTACCTTTTCAAAAGTTTTAGCTTGCTCAAGAACATCTGTAAAGGCAGCATGACGATCCGGGACGATAGCTTGGCCATTTTCATAAAATCCGACGTAAACATTATTACGACGGGCATCCATGATAGGAATTACGACACCATCAGCTGAATGATCCATCAAGGCCTGCAAACTTGAAACTCCCACTAAATCAATGTCAAGGGCATATGCTAAAGTCTTAGCTGTTGCGACAGCCACACGAAGCCCTGTGTAGGATCCGGGTCCTTGAGCAACAACAACACGGTCTAAATCAGCTGGTTGCCAGCTCACCTGAGCAACCAAAAAATCAATAGTGGGCATTAGACTAATACTATGATTCTTTTTCACTGTCACTGTTGCTTCTGCCACTAAATTCTCATCTTCCAACAAGGCTACTGATAAAGCAGTGCTGGAAGTATCAAATGCTAATATTTTCATCTTTTTTCCTTGTTTCTTTTTATGCTTCTCTATTATAACACAAGTAGTTGTTTCCCAAAAATGAACATTTCCCAACTTTTTCCGCCATTTTCTTTATCTACCCCTTATCTTATGGTACAATAATAGTAATTGTTATACGAATCAAGGCTACTACCTATTACTCATAAAAGTGAATATCAAAACGTCAAGTAAATCAGAGAAAAGATTGACTTGACCGGTTTTTTTATAGAATGGTAGAGCCTTTTGGAAAGAAAGGAAAATCATGATTTATAAAGTTTTTTACCAAGAAACTAAAGAGCGTAGCCCACGCCGTGAACAGACAAAATCACTCTATCTAGATATCGATGCAGAAACTGAACTTGAGGGACGTATCCAAGCTCGTCAAATCATCGAAAAAAACACTGCCTACAACATCGAATTCATTGAGCTCCTCTCAGAAAAAGCCCTTGAATACGAAAAAGAAACAGGCGTTTTTGAAGTAACGGAGTTCTAAGACCATGACATCAAAAATCAATCTAAAACCTGAAGAAGTTGGGGTTTATGCTATTGGTGGTTTGGGAGAAATCGGTAAAAATACCTATGGTATTGAATACCAAGATGAAATCATCATCGTCGATGCGGGTATTAAATTCCCTGAAGATGATCTTCTCGGTATCGATTACGTCATCCCGGACTATTCTTACATCGTTGAAAACGTTGACCGTGTTAAGGCTCTTGTCATTACTCACGGTCACGAAGACCATATTGGTGGTATCCCCTTCCTTCTTAAACAGGCAAATATCCCAATCTATGCAGGACCACTTGCTCTTGCTCTTATCAAAGGAAAATTGGAAGAACACGGACTACTACGTGATGCACAACTCTATGAAATTAACGCTAATACAGAGCTTACTTTCAAAAATATGAGCGTAACCTTCTTCCGCACAACTCACTCAATTCCAGAACCTCTCGGAATTGTCATCCATACACCACAAGGTAAAATTGTTTGTACCGGTGACTTTAAGTTCGACTTCACTCCAGTAGGTGAGCCAGCGGACCTTCATCGTATGGCGGCACTCGGTGAAGAAGGCGTTCTTTGCCTCCTCTCAGACTCAACCAATGCTGAAGTCCCAACTTTCACTAATTCCGAGAAGGTCGTTGGACAATCCATCATGAAAATAATTGAAGGCATTCATGGACGTATTATCTTCGCCTCATTTGCCTCTAATATTTTCCGTCTTCAACAAGCTGCTGAGGCTGCTGTAAAAACCGGTCGTAAGATTGTTGTCTTTGGACGTTCTATGGAGAAAGCCATTGTTAATGGTGTTGAACTAGGCTATATCAAAGTTCCAAAAGGAACTATTATTGATCCTAGTGAAATGAAAAACTATCATGCCAGTGAGATTCTTATCATGTGTACCGGTTCTCAAGGGGAGCCTATGGCGGCCCTTGCACGTATTGCCAATGGTATGCACCGACAAGTAACACTACAACCTGGTGACACCGTTATCTTCTCATCTAGCCCTATCCCAGGAAATACAACCAGCGTTAACCGTTTGATTAATACCATTCAAGAAGCGGGTGTAGATGTTATTCACGGTAAAATCAACAATATCCATACCTCTGGTCACGGTGGTCAACAAGAGCAAAAACTAATGCTTCGCTTGATTAAACCAAAATTCTTCATGCCTGTTCATGGTGAATACCGCATGCAAAAGGTCCACGCAGGTCTCGCAGTTGATTGTGGTGTTCCGAAAGAGAATATCTTTATCATGGAAAATGGTGATGTCTTAGCCCTAACAAAAGATTCTGCTCGTCGTGCAGGTCATTTCAATGCTCAAGACATCTATATCGATGGTAATGGTATCGGTGATATTGGGGCGGCCGTTCTTCGTGACCGTCGTGATCTTTCTGAAGACGGTGTCGTCCTTGCTGTCGCAACTGTTGATTTCAAGTCTAAGATGATTCTAGCTGGTCCAGATATTCTCAGTCGTGGATTTATCTATATGCGTGAATCTGGTGATCTTATTCGTGATAGCCAACGCATTCTATTCAACGCTATTCGTATTGCTCTTAAAAATAAGGACGCCAGCATTCAATCCGTTAACGGAGCTATCGTCAATGCATTACGACCATTCCTATACGAAAAAACAGAACGTGAGCCAACTATCATTCCAATGATTCTCACACCTGATAACTAAAAAATGGTAGCCTGACAGCTACCATTTTTTAGTATGCTACAAATCTTCAGTAAGTAAAAAAGTTCTATAAACGCTGCTTCTCCTTTTATGCACCTGAATAAATGTAAGATATCATCTCTGGTGTTGTTGAATTTTATGGATTAAACTAACCACGATAGTTATCAATTTGTTGCAAATTGTTATGGTTCGACTCCAAGATTTTAATCTAACCAACTTGTGTAACATAACCAACGTATCTAATATTCACCATCAGTCCAACATACAATCGAACGAGCAGCAGATATCGAACCAACAGCATAGCCTTGTCTAGCAGCGCTTCCTGCCCAATCGCCCCCATTACACCACCAGTTACTTCCCCATAGAGTAAATTCTTTAACACCCCATGTACATTGACCAACTAGATAACGATTCCATGTGGAATCTATATCTGTATCAGTAGCTGTTACCTCTGAATAAAAAATTTCAGATATATCTTCAGCTGCTGTGGAAGTTCCTGAAACATCCGAAGTTCCACCAAGAACGAGTCTTGACCAGATAGTCATGCCATTTTCAGCAGCTAATTGATATGTAGCTACGCTATATTGGCTAGCAATTGAGAAGAACAAGTTTCCCATTTTGAACAGTGTAATAAATCAGCATCAGTCGTTTGGGTGACTGCAAGACCAAGCAATAATGTACTTGGGACTATTGCTGAGGCAGTATTTTTTGTTGTTTTTATATTTCCTCCTGATTAAGATTGATATGAAATTAGTTTAACATCTTAATATTTTAATGTAATTAAGAGAGAAAAAAGAAAACCAGGTAACCCTGATCTTCAAATTATTTTATTAATACAGATCTAAGTAGTTATCAATTTCCCATTGTGAAACGAAAGTAGCATAACTTGCCCATTCCAAACGTTTCGCATCAAGGAAGTTTGTATAGATATGATTACCCAATGCTTGACGAACCACTTCATCCGTTTCTAATGCTTTAAGAGCATTACGTAGTGTTGAGGGCAAATCAATGATACCAGCCTCTTTACGTTCTTCTGGAGACATTGAGTAGATGTTTGTTTCAACTGGAGCTGGAGCTTCAATCTTATTAATGATACCATCAAGTCCGGCTTCCAAAAGAACGGCCATTGCCAAATATGGGTTTGCCATTGGGTCAACTGAACGCAATTCCAAGCGTGTACCCATACCACGAGAAGCAGGAACGCGGATTAATGGTGAACGGTTGCTACCCGCCCATGCAATATATACAGGAGCTTCATAACCAGGAACCAAACGTTTGTAAGAGTTCACTGTTGGGTTAATAATTGCAGTATAGTTATATGCATGTTTCATCAAACCACCAAGGAAGTAGTATGCGTCTTGAGACAATTGCATACCACGTGGATCCTTTGGATCAAAGAAAGCATTTCCTTCTTCAGTGAAAAGAGACATGTTACAGTGCATACCACTACCGGCAATACCATATTTAGGTTTCGCCATAAATGTAGCGTATAGACCGTGTTTACGAGCGATTGTCTTAACAACCAATTTGAAAATTTGGATATTATCACAAGCTTTTAAAACATCAGCATATTTAAAATCGATTTCGTGTTGTCCAACCCCAACCTCATGGTGAGATGCTTCAACTTCAAATCCCATCTCTGTCAACACATTAACAATTTCACGACGTGTATTGTCGGCAAGGTCAGTTGGTGCAAGGTCAAAATAACCACCTTTATCGTTAACTTCAAGCGTAGGATTACCTTGTTCATCTAATTTAAAAAGGAAAAATTCTGGCTCTGGTCCAAGATTAAATGATTTATAACCAACTTCTTCCATATGACGCAAAGCTTTTTTCAAGTTACCACGTGGGTCTCCTGCAAATGGTTCACCTGCCGAAGTATAGATATCACAAATAAGACCAGCGACTGACCCATTTTCATCGCCCCAAGGGAAGACTGTCCAAGTATCAAGATCTGGGTAAAGATACATATCAGATTCATTGATACGAACAAAACCTTCAATTGATGAACCATCAAACATAACTTTATTTGAAAGTACCTTATCCAACTGTTCATCTGTCGCAGGAATTTCAACATTCTTCATAATACCAAGGATATCAGAGAACATTAAACGCAAAAAAGTAACATTCTTCTCTTTGACTTCGCGACGAATATCAGCTGCTGTGATTACCATAATAGGGGTCTCCTTTATAAAAATCAAAAATAAAAGTTCAAAGCGTAATTAAATACGCAAGTTACCAAATTGTTGCGATGGGGTCGTAAAACGACCTTGCTGAAGGAGTTCATCATGCAAGATACGTCTAACGTCCGCATCAGTTAAAGCTACTTGTTTTTGTTGTACACGAGCTTTACGTTTCTCATACTCATGCTTAATTGCTGCAATATTGTAACCGTCATTCAAAAAATCTTTGATTTCTAATAAACGATCCATATCATTTAATGAGTACATACGACGATTCCCAGCTGTACGTTCAGGTTGAATCAACCCCTGATCTTCATAGTAACGAATTTGACGAGCAGTTAAATCCGTTAACTTCATAACTGTGCCAATCGGAAAAACAGCCAAAGTACGTCTAAGTTCTTTTTCTCTTGCCATGATCATGCTCCTTTCCTAACAATTATATTCTGAATGTTACTACATGTCAACAGATAATGTCACTTTTTCTTACACAATAAGAAAACCCCGAACATTGTATTGCTTATTACCTTATATTCAAGGATTTTATTTTAAAAAAAAATAAAAAAAGAGCTCAAGAGAACTCTATTATTCTTATTTTAGATGTTTAAGTAACCAATCATAATCATAATTAACAAGGATTGCAATAAAGACTCCGCAAAACGTATCAAATACTCTTGCTATCACATAGGTGAAAGTATTATCAGGTGGGATAGACAAAGTGATAATCAGAAGCGCAGCCACTCCTCCAATAACTCCAGAAGCATTATTAAAGGATACATTAATGACAATAGTCAACATTGTTAAAATAGGGACCAATAGCAAGGTCACCCAAACTGAATTGTCAAACCACATATTCACAAAATAGAATAAAAGCGATAAAAGACCCCCAACTGTATTTGCAAAAATACGTGACTTTCCAAATTGAACACTACGGTCAAAGTTCTCACGCAAACTAAAAACAGCAGTTAAACAACCAATCTGAAGCCCATCCCAGCCGAAAGCAGAAAACAAGCCTAAAACAAGAAAAACGGCTATTCCGGTCTTTAGTGTACGCATACCAAACTTAAATTTTTCTGGTTCAAATTTCAATCCCATTCATTTATTTTACCATGATTTACTAGTTTTTGGGATATTTCACTGTATAATTAAAAAATAAAAAAGAATGTTGATATTTTACATTTTACAATTGAATAGTATTCAATTCAACAAAAAAAGAACGGCTCTATAATTTCTGTAGGGGGAAAACCACTGTAGAGATTATAGAGCTTTTTAAGTATACACAAAAAGTCCCATAAGAACTATAATGAAGAGCGACAAAACCATCATTAGGAAGAACTTATGAGACTTATTAAGAATACCGCAGAATTAAAGACCCTAACATCATTATTTCTCTTGTTTTTGAAACGGATACTCATATCGAGGTTCAAGCAAAACTGGATTATCCTGTATACGAAACTACTTTTTGAAGTATCCATTGAAAATCCGACAACAGGTACAATTTATCACGATCGATATGTCTGGAGCTTATATGTCACTAGTTCGAAGAGTTTTCCTAAATGCCCAAATCATTATTGATCGTTTCCACATCATCCAGCATCTTGATCAAGCCTTTTTAAAGGCAAGAATTGCCATTATGAACCAGTTCAATAAGAAGCCACTACCTTATCGAGCCTTGAAAAATCACTGGCGACTTTTTCAAAAGGACAGTCGTAAGTTATCTCTCAACGTCCTCTATTCAAAGACCTTCCGACAAACTTTAGTACCACATGAAATCATTGAGAAGACATTGGTCTTTTCAGAAGAGATCGCTAATGCCTACAAACTTTATCAGCTTTTACTTTTTCACTTTCAGGAAAAAAGAGTAGATGAGTTTTTTGAGCTCATTCAAGAAAACTTAAACGTCGTCAATCAATACTTTCAAACTGTCTTTAGGACTTTTCTTAGACACAAACAATACATCAAGAATGCACTAGAAACAGACTATTCAAATGCAAAACTCGAAGCGACTAACAAGATGATTAAAGACATCAAACAGTTAGGCTTTGGTTTTAGAAACTTCATCAACTTTAAGAAACGTGTCTTCATCACTCTGAACATACAAAAAGAGAAAACCTATCCGGTCCTCTCTAGATGTTAGCTTTTCGTCACCCACTACAGTTGACAAGGAGCCAAAAGAACGCTCTATAGAACGTTCTTGATTTACCAAAAATTATTTTTCAGTCAAAGCTGCAATTCCTGGAAGTTCTTTACCTTCAAGGAGTTCCATAAATGCACCACCACCAGTAGAGATCCATGAGAATTTGTCTGCATATCCAAGGTTGATTGCTGCAGCAGCTGAGTCACCACCACCGATGATTGATTTAACACCTGGTTGTTTCACGATAGCGTCCATCACACCGATTGTACCAGCTTGGAAGTCAGGGTTTTCAAATACACCCATAGGACCATTCCATACAACTGTTTTAGCACCAGTCAAAGCTTCGTCGAATTTAGCGACAGATTTTGGACCGATATCAAGACCAAGGAAACCTGGGTCTATTGCTTCACCTTCAGTATATTTCACTTCAGTGTAGTCAGTAAATGCATTTGCTTCTTTTGAGTCAACTGGCAAGATCAATTTACCATTTGATTTTTCAAGAAGAGCTTTCGCTACATCCAATTTGTCTTCTTCCACAAGTGAGTTACCGATTTCGATACCTTGCGCTTTGAAGAATGTGTAAGTCATCCCACCACCGATAAGAACTTTATCAGCTTTTTCAAGCAAGTTTTCGATAACACCGATCTTATCTGAAACTTTTGAACCACCAAGGATAGCCACGAATGGACGTTCTGGATTTTCAACTGCTTCTTGAATGTATGCAATTTCTTTTTCAAGAAGGAATCCAGCAACAGCTTTTTCAACGTTTGCTGAGATACCAACGTTAGATGCGTGTGCACGGTGAGCTGTACCGAATGCATCGTTTACGAAGATACCATCTCCAAGTGATGCCCAGTATTTACCAAGTTCAGGATCGTTTTTAGATTCTTTCTGGCCATCAACATCTTCAAAACGAGTGTTTTCAACCAAGAGAACTTGGCCATCTTCAAGAGCGTTAACAGCTGCTTCCAATTCAGGACCACGTGTAACACCTGGAATAAACTTAACATCTTGACCCAATTTAGCAGCCAAGTCAGCAGCTACAGGAGCAAGTGATTTACCTTCTTTATCAGCTTCATCTTTTACACGTCCAAGGTGAGAGAAGAGGATTGCACGTCCACCTTGTTCAAGGATATACTTGATAGTTGGAAGGGCAGCAGTGATACGGTTGTCGTTAGTGATCACGCCATCTTTTATAGGTACGTTGAAGTCAACACGAACGAGAACTTTTTTCCCTTTCAATTCAACGTCTTTAACAGTCAATTTAGCCATTTGATCAGACTCCTTAATTTTTTAATACGGTCTCATTATACCACAAAATGCATAAAAGAGATAGTAAAATCAGAAGGATTTCTAGCTAATTGCTAGTAAGCTACTTTTATCATATAATCAAAATAGAAAGTCAGAATAGCAACGAAAAAACACCTAAATAAAATTCAGAAAAAAGCTAATTTCGATTTAAATATAATCCTCATAATTACACTTATTCCTCTTCTTTCTTACTTTTAAACAAACACTCTTTTCCTATAAATATCCCATAAATGAGGAAATACTTATTTTTGGTGGTATACTCACCAACATGTGAATATGATCTGGACAAGCTTCAGCTTCATGAATTACAACGCCTTTTCTTTCAAATAATAACCGTAAGATTTGACCAATACTTGCTTTGTATTTCCCATAGATTATGTGACGTCTATATTTGGGGGAGAAAACAATATGATACTTACAATTCCAAGTAGTATGTCCTAAACTATTATTATCCTGTCTCATCAAGGGTTCTCTTTTTGTATATTAGTTAGTGGTCGGGAAACCTTATCTAATATAACACTTGGACTGCATCCCAAAAGTTAGATAGAAAAATCTAACTTTTAGGGTGTTTTTATTATGAAATTAACTTATGAAGATAAAGTTCAAATATATGAATTGAGAAAGCAAGGTCAAACCTTCAACCAACTTTCAAAACGATTTGGTGTGAATATTTCTGGTCTAAAATATATGGTGAAATTAATTGACCGTTATGGAATAAACATCATCAAAAAGGGAAAGAATCGTTACAATTCACCAGAATAAAAACAAGAAATGATTGATAAAGTTCTACTTGAAGGTCGTTCTCAACAAAGTGTTTGCCTGGACTAGGTCTTCTCAAATCAAGGATTGCTTAACAATTGAATAGCACAATACAAAAATGGGTATACTCTTCTTGAGAAAAGAAGAGGGAGAGTACCTAAAATGGGGCGTAAACGTAAGAAAACTTGGGAAGAAATGACAGAACTAGAGCGACTCCAAGCAGAAAATGAGTACCTGAGAGCCGAGAATGCAATTCTAAAAAAGTTGAGAGAACTCCGATTTAGGGACGAAAAGGAGCAAGAAGAAAAACAGAAATTGTTCAAGGATTGGTAACAGAGTCTGCTTTAGGGATTCTTCTAAAGATTATCAAACTTGCTCGTTCAACCTATTATTACCACTTAAAGCAACTGAATCAAGTAGATAAAAATCAATCTATCAAAGTGGAAATTCAAGAAATTTATTATGAACATAAAGGAAATTATGGCTATCGCCGAATAACTCTTGAATTGAGGAATCGTGGTTTTGTAGTGAACCAGAAGAAGGTCTAACGTCTGATGAAGCTCCTTGGTTTAAGTTCCCAAATTCCGTCGTAAACGCAAGTATTCTTCATACCAAGGAGAAGTTGGTAAGAAAGCAGATAACCCTTATTCAACGGCAGTTTGAAGCAGCCAACCCAATGAAAAAGTGCTACACAGATGTGACAGAGTTTGCCATTCCAAATAGCACACATAAATTATATTTATCGCCTGTTTTAGATGGTTTCAACAGCGAAATTATCGCTTATAATCTCTCAACTTCACCAAACTTAGAACAAGTGAAATCTATGTTAGACCAGTCCTTCACAGAGGAGCATTATGAAAATACAATTCTCCATAGTGACCAGGGATGGCAATACCAACATCAGTATTATCATCAATTTTTAGAGGATAAAGGGATTCAACCGTCCATGTCACGTAAGGTAAATAGTCCAGACAATGGTATGATGGAGTCTTTCTTTGGCATTCTTAAGTCTGAGATGTTTTATGGTTACGAGAAGATGTTTCACTTACTTGAGCAATTGGAACAAGCTATTGTAGACTATATTGATTATTACAATAACAAACTAATCAAGGTAAAACTAAAAGGACTCATTTCTGTGCAATACAGAACTAAGTCCTTTGTGTAAATTAATTGTCTAACTTTTTGGGGTCAGTACACACTTTAGGGGGACTTTTTTGATACATCGCTAAAAGCTTTTCGGAACCACTAGCTGTGCTAGTGGTTTTCGTGAGAAAAAAAGAAGAGCCTAAGCTCTTCTTCCTATACAATTGAATTATTTAGCGATTTTCGCGAAGTATTCTAGAGTACGTACAAGTTGTGAAGTGTAAGACATTTCGTTGTCGTACCATGAAACAACTTTAACCAATTGTTTACCGTCAACGTCGAGAACTTTAGTTTGAGTTGCGTCAAACAATGAACCGTAAGACATACCTACGATATCTGAAGATACAATCGGATCTTCTGTGTATCCATATGATTCGTTTGTAGCTGCTTTCATAGCTGCGTTCACTTCATCAACAGTAACGTTCTTTTCACAAACTGCTACCAATTCAGTAACTGATCCAGCTGTAACTGGAACACGTTGTGCAGATCCGTCAAGTTTACCGTTCAATTCTGGGATTACAAGACCGATAGCTTTAGCAGCACCAGTTGAGTTAGGAACGATATTTGCAGCAGCAGCACGTGCACGACGAAGGTCCCCACCACGGTGTGGTCCGTCAAGGAGCATTTGGTCACCAGTGTAAGCATGGATAGTAGTCATCAACCCTTCAACAACACCAAAGTTGTCATTAAGTGCTTTAGCCATTGGAGCCAAACAGTTTGTAGTACATGAAGCGCCTGAGATAACTGTTTCAGTACCATCAAGGATATCGTGGTTAGTGTTAAATACAACTGTTTTAACATCATTTCCACCAGGAGCAGTAATAACAACTTTCTTAGCTCCACCAGGGTGCAAGTGTTTTTCAGCAGCATCTTTCTTAGCGAAGAAACCAGTTGCTTCAAGAACGATTTCTACACCATCATTAGCCCAGTCAATTTGTTCTGGATCACGTTCTGCAGAAACTTTAACGAATTTACCGTTAACTTCGAATCCACCATCTTTTACTTCAACAGTACCGTCGAAACGACCTTGAGTTGTGTCGTATTTCAACAAGTGTGCAAGCATAACCGGATCAGTAAGGTCGTTGATGCGTGTAACTTCAACACCTTCTACGTTTTGGATACGACGGAAAGCAAGACGACCGATACGGCCGAAACCGTTAATACCAACTTTAACTACCATTAGTGATTTCCTCCTTATGAAAATCGAATAAATATAATTTTGAGAGCAAACTCTCACTATTGTGAAAAGATTAACTTGAGGGTTTTCATTTAACCTTTTAACATACCTATTATATAATTTTTTTCAGGAGAATGCAAATAGAAAGAGGCACTTACTTTCATAAGCACCTTAACTTAAAAACTTCTAATTAAGCTTCACCAGAATTTTTCTTGATGATTTCTTCTTGAACTGATTTTGGAACATCTTCATAGTGATCAAATACCATCATGAATGTACCACGTCCTTGAGTTGCAGAACGAAGTGTTGTTGCATAACCGAACATTTCAGCAAGTGGTACATAGGCACGAACGGTTTGGGTGTTACCGTGTGCTTCCATACCATCAACACGTCCACGACGAGCAGTAACGTGACCCATAACATCACCAAGGTTCTCTTCTGGAACAGTGATAGTTACAAGCATCATTGGCTCAAGAATAGTTGGTTGTGCAGTCTTAGCAGCTTCTTTAAGTGCAAGAGATGCAGCAATCTTAAAGGCAGTTTCAGATGAATCGACATCGTGGTATGAACCATCATAAAGCTTAGCTTTAATGTCAACCATTGGGTATCCAGCAAGGACACCATTAGCCATTGATTCTTCCAATCCTTTTTCTACTGCAGGGATGAACTCACGTGGAACCACACCACCAACGATGGCATTTTCGAATTCGAATCCTTTACCTTCTTCGTTTGGAGTAAATTCAATCCAAACGTCACCAAATTGACCTTTACCACCTGATTGGCGTTTGAAGAATCCACGTGCTTGTGTTCCAGCACGGAATGTTTCACGATATGATACTTGTGGGGCACCAACATTGGCTTCAACCTTGTGTTCACGTTTCAAACGGTCAACAAGGACATCAAGGTGAAGTTCACCCATACCAGAGATAACAGTTTCACCAGTTTCAGGGTTAGTTTCAACACGGAATGTTGGATCTTCTTCAGCAAGTTTTTGAAGACCGATAGCCATTTTATCTTGGTCAGCTTTAGTCTTAGGCTCAACCATCAATTGGATAACTGGTTCTGGAACTTCGATTGACTCAAGAATAACTTTAGCTTTTTCATCAGTCAACGAGTCACCAGTTGTAGTATCTTTCAAACCGATAGCAGCAGCGATATCACCGGCATAAACTTGTTCAATTTCTTGACGGCTGTTAGCGTGCATTTGAAGGATTCGTCCGACACGTTCACGTTTACCTTTAGAAGTGTTCATTACGTAAGAACCTGATTGAAGGATTCCTGAGTAAACACGGATAAATGTTAAACGACCTACAAATGGGTCAGTCATGATCTTGAAGGCAAGAGCTGCAAATGGCGCTTCATCAGAAGCAGGACGAGTTTCTTCTTCGCCTGTATCTGGGTTAATACCTTTGATGGCTGGAATATCAAGTGGACTTGGAAGGTAGTCAATAACCGCATCAAGCATCAATTGAACACCTTTGTTTTTGAAGGCTGAACCACAAAGAACTGGGAAGAATTCAACGTTAATTGTAGCACGACGAATAGCTGCTTTCAATTCATCGTTAGTGATTTCTTCACCTTCAAGGTATTTCATCATCAAATCTTCGTCAGTTTCAGCAACTGCTTCGATCAATTTTTCACGGTATTCGTTTGCTTGATCTACGTATTCAGCTGGAATATCTTCTTCAAGAATATCTGTACCTAGGTCATTAGTATAGATTTCAGCTTTCATTTTAATCAAGTCAATGATACCACGGAAGTCATCTTCAGCACCGATTGGTAATTGAATTGGGTGTGCGTTTGCTTGAAGACGATCATGAAGTGTGCTTACTGAGTAAAGGAAGTCAGCACCGATTTTATCCATTTTGTTGGCAAATACGATACGTGGAACACCATAATCAGTTGCTTGACGCCAAACTGTTTCAGTTTGAGGTTCTACACCTGATTGTGAGTCAAGAACGGTTACGGCACCATCCAATACACGGAGTGAACGTTGTACTTCGATAGTGAAGTCCACGTGTCCTGGTGTATCGATGATGTTAACACGGTGACCATTCCATTGCGCTGTTGTAGCGGCAGAAGTGATTGTGATACCACGTTCTTGTTCTTGCTCCATCCAGTCCATTTGTGATGCACCTTCGTGAGTTTCACCGATTTTATGAATTTTACCAGTGTAGTAAAGGATACGCTCTGTTGTAGTTGTTTTACCAGCATCAACGTGGGCCATGATACCGATATTACGAGTTTTTGCAAGTGAAAATTCGCGTGCCATTAGGTTTATTCTCCTATAAATATTTTAGTTTACTTATTTATTATAACATTATTGTCAAAAAACGGATAGGCAGGACCTACCCGTTCTTCAATGATATTCAACTGGTTTTCAAACGATATAAATTATACAATTTGAACCAAAGCCAAAACTCAAGCTGTTACAGTTCCAAAGCATCAGCTTATGAATAATATATGACTGTAATACAGCTTGAAACTTATAATTACCAGCGGAAGTGTGCAAAGGCACGGTTTGCTTCAGCCATTTTGTGAGTATCTTCACGTTTCTTAACTGCTGCTCCAGTGTTGTTTGCAGCATCCATGATTTCTTTTGCAAGACGTTCTTTCATAGTGTGTTCACCACGCGCACGTGATGCGTTAACCAACCAACGAAGACCAAGAGTTGTACGACGTTCTGGACGAACTTCAACTGGGACTTGGTAGTTTGAACCACCAACACGACGTGCACGTACTTCAAGTACAGGCATGATGTTGTCCATAGCTGTTTCGAATACTTCAAGAGCATCGTTTCCAGTTGCTTCTTTGATTTGCTCGAAAGCATCGTATACGATTGTTGCAGCAGTACCACGTTTACCATCAAGCATTACACGGTTGATAAGACGTGTAACGATTTTTGAATTGTACAATGGATCTGCCAATACTTCGCGTTTAGGCGCTCTATTTTTACGACTCATTTTATCTTATCTCCCTTCTTATCCTTTAGGACGTTTAGTACCGTATTTAGAACGGCTTTGTTTACGACCAGCTACACCTGCAGCATCAAGTGCACCACGGACGATGTGGTAACGTACCCCTGGAAGGTCTTTTACACGTCCACCACGGATAAGAACAACGCTGTGTTCTTGGAGGTTGTGTCCGATACCTGGGATGTAAGCAGTAACTTCGATAAGGTTGCTCAAACGTACACGAGCAAATTTACGAAGGGCTGAGTTAGGTTTTTTAGGTGTCATTGTTCCAACACGTGTTGCAACACCACGTTTTTGTGGTGAATATACTTTAGTTTGAACTTTTTTGAGGCTGTTGTAACCAACGTTCAAAGCTGGTGATTTAGATTTAACAACTTTTGATTGACGTGGTTTACGAACCAATTGGTTAATTGTAGGCATCTACATTCTCCTGTGTTTTTTATTTTTGGTTGATATGGCACTGGTGACAATCCATATCTGTGTGTACTTTTGCAACTTATGTCAGCACGTCTCTGTACACTTTTGAGAGACCAAAAGTAAAAAGTACCGTCTGATATAATACCATATTCTAAGGAACATTGTCAATAATTTCTTGCCAAAAAGAAAATTCCTAAATATTAAATTAGGAATTACGTTCTAAGCTTTTGATTTATCGAAAATATTACCTACTTCAACTTCTACTTTTTGTGATTTTACATCGATGTCAGATACAGTGAGCAATGATTTGTATTCATGAATGTCTCGATCGACTTTGGCATTCTCTGCAAATACAGCTATACCCACCAACTCACTATCAAATTCCGAAAGCAAACTAATCATACCGGTAATAGTGCCGCCACCTTTAAGAAAATCATCAACAATAAGAACACGACTATTTGGTTTCAAACTGCGTTTTGAAAGGAACATTTTTTCAATACGATTGCTTGAGCCACTGACGTAGTTTACTGAGACTGTTGATCCTTCTGTGATTTTCAAATCACGACGAACAATAACAAATGGAATATTCAAGACATCTGCCACTGCATTTGCCAAAGGCACACCTTTTGTTGCAACAGTCATTACAGCATCAATTTTTTGACCTTTAAAAGCACTAGCAATAATACGACCAACATTTTTCAAAATCGATGGGGTACTTAATAAATCAGATAGATAGAGATAACCACCTGGCAAGATACGATCACTCTCAGAAAGGCGTTCACAAAGATTTTCAACTAGACTTCTTGCATCTTCATCAGAAATAGTTGGTGTAAACATAACACCCCCAGAGGCACCCGTTACTGTTTCGATTTCCCCTATTTGACTTTCTTCAAAAGCTTTTTTAATAATAGCAATATCTTCTGAGATTGACGACTTAGCAGCTTCATAACGCTCTGCAAAGGTGTTAAGACTTGTTAGTTGATATGGATTATTAATCAGGTAGTTTGAAATCACTACCATACGCTCACTTCGTTTTAATTTCATATGTTACCTATATTTTCTGTACTTTTTAACTATTATACCATAATACAATAAAAAGCGAACATTTTTTCATTAAATGTTCACTTACTTTCGCTTCTAGTCATATTTTGGCTTATAGAAAGAACGGTTATCCATGGCAAATAGGCGATTAGTCATCTCTCCTGGTCCAACTAAGTTCAGAGCTGTCGTCATCATCATCATACTAGCATCGAGATTATCAATCATATGGATAACCTCCGCCTCCATGATACGAGGACGAACTGGACTTCCATACTCCAATTGCCCGTGGTGACTTAAAATGACATGACGTAAAACAACAACATCCTCACGTGTATCATCAATATTAAGCTCGACAAGAACTTTGGTAATTTCTTCATCAATCAAAGCTATGTGACCAATCAAGTTTCCACGAACGGTATATTCTGTATTTTCAGGACCAGTTAATTCAATGACCTTAGCTAGGTCATGTAGCATAATTCCTGCAAAGAGCAAACTCTTATTTAGCTCTGGATAAATATCTCCAATACTATCAGCCAAGCGAATCATAGTCGCTGTATGATAAGCTAATCCACTTTCAAAGGCATGATGGTTTGTTTTAGCAGCAGGAAAACTAAAAAAATCCTTATTATGCTTACGATAAAGGGCACGGACCACACGTTGCCACGTAGCTTCCTCTATTTTGAAAATCATCTGCTCAAGATATTCACGCACTTCGGATGAATTTACCGGTGGCTTTCCCTTAAAATCAGCCGGATCATTCGGTTCACCAAATAAAGGGAGTCGCAAGGTAATTTGATTGACTTGAGGCGTATTATTATAAACCTCTCGGCGTCCTTTCATATGGACTACCTTACCAGCTGTAAATTCTTCAACATTATAAGGCTGAGCATCCCATAAATTTCCTGAAATTTCACCAGAATCATCCTGGAAGGTAAAAGCAATATAGTCCTTTCCCGCTCGTGTCTTACGTACTTCTGCACGCTTAATCAGATAAAAGCCTTCAAAATACTCATCTTTTTTCATTTGATTAATTTTCATGCTCATCCTCATTTTCTAATCGTGGTAAATCTAACAAACTTTGTGTCGCACTATCTTGGTAGGTTTCAATGGTATCAAGAGCTCTAACAATTGCCCTGCTCCGTGTGTTAAGCAGACTATCGACAGTTTTACTTGCTGTATTTAATTGTTTTTGAGCCTTAGCAAGCATATCTCCAAACTTACCAAACTCCAGTTTAACGTTTCCTAAAATTTTACTAATATCATCCGCATTCTTTTGAATATTCAAAGTTCTAAATCCCACAGATAATGAATTCAAGAGTGCAGATAATGTTGATGGACCTGCAATTACAATATTCTCCTCGCGACGAAGGGCATCAAAGAAGGCCGGCTGTCGTACCACCTCAGCATAAAGTCCTTCCGTCGGCAAAAATAATATGCCAAAATTGGTAGTCTCAGGTGGATTAAGATACTTCTTATTAATATCCTTGGCAAATCGTCGAATACTAGTCATAAGTGACCTACGATGACTCTCAATCTGCTCTTTGTCGCCAGATTCATAAGCATCTTCCAGACGATAATAATCTTCTAGGGGAAACTTAGAATCTATCGGGAGGTAGACATATTCGTCTTTATGATTTCCAGGCATCTTAATTGCATATTCAACCCGTTCACTTGAACCTGATACCGTAGGAAATTCTCGCTCGTACTGATTAGCAGCCAGTATATCTTCAATAATTTGTCCTAATTGAAGTTCTCCCAGAATACCACGTGTTTTTGTATTTGAAAGGACCTTGTTGAGGCTCCCAACATCCTTAGCAACATTTTTCATTTCCCCCAAACCTTGGTTAACAGACTCTAGCTGTCTTGAAACCGTCTCAAAAGACGCTTGTAAACGTGTTTGTAAAGTTTGTTCCAGTTTCTCTTCAACTGTCTGACGCATTTGTTCCAAACGTTTCTCATTGGAATTCTGCATATCCCTAACAGCTTTCGCCAGGCTTTGGTTTATTTGCTCTAGGCGTTGATCAGAACGATCTCGATTATCGGACAAGTTTTGGTGCAAAACCTCGCGAATATCTGTCAATTGTTGATAAAGTGCCACCTGCAATTGATTCAATTGCTTTGTCGTTTCGAGTTGATTTGTTTTAGCAAAATTTTCTAACTGAAAAGAAATTTGATCTGAAAGATTATCTGCATTTTCTTCCAGACTCTTGTTAAGCTGTTCTTTTAACTCCACATTCTTCAAGTAGAGAACAGCCAAAAGCCCTAGGCTTAAAAAAGTCAAAAGTGTAAGCAGGTAGATCATACTAACTCCTATCTCTAGTCTGGATGATAATCACGTATCCATTTGGTACTGTCACATGAATTGGACCATCAACGAATTCATTGCTGGAATAGATTTTTTTTTGAAAATAATTACTACTGGTTAATTCATATTTTGCTCCCAAAATCGTCAGTTCTCCATCACCTTCCTGTAAAAAGGATATATAAGTCATATCAGGTTCTGGAAGAAATTCATGTTTGCCTTCTGAACAATAAGTAATTTTATTTTGCTTATCCCGTAAGCAGATACGATCCATAAAAGGAGCTAGTTGCGGATTGCTGACTAGAAATACATTTGACAACATATGATCTATCCTACCACCAAAAGCACCAAAAATGGTTACTTCAGCTTCGGGGTAAGCCTGAAAAATCAATTTTAAAGCTAACTCAGTGTCTGTGTCATTCTTCTCAGCTGAAGCTTTCTTACAAGATTTAGCTGTCGATTGAATGACGTCTAATTCTAACTCAGAGACCGAATCAAAATCCCCTACCGCCAGGTCAAGAGGTAACCCTAACTCCAGCAAGTACAAACAAGCACGATCCACTCCAACAAAATAATCAAAATCGGTAGTGAACCAATCTAGCTCACCACCGACAAACAAAGCTATTTTAGGCATCGATAGCATCACGGAGCGTTTGAACTTGCGCAGTCAAATCATGATTTTTGAAAAGGTAAGAGCCCGCTACAAAAACATTAGCTCCCGCCTTAGCACATGCTGCGATGGTTTTGTTATCTACCCCACCATCAACTTCAATATCGAATGAATAGCCACCTTTTTGGCGAAGTTCAACGACCTGTTCTACTTTAGACATCATTTCTGGAATAAAGGTCTGACCACCAAAACCTGGGTTTACAGTCATAATAAGTACTTGATCCACTAAAGCAAGCACTGGAATAAGTGCCTCAACTGGTGTGCCAGGATTGATTACAACACCTGCTTTCATACCAGCAGCTTTAATCTTCTGAAGGGCACCATGAATGTGTTTAGTAGCTTCGACATGAATAGTCATAATATCTGCACCAGCCTGTGCGTAAGCAGTCACATAACGCTCAGGATCAACAACCATAAGATGACAATCAAAAACTAACTTACTATGTTTACGCATGCTAGCAACCACATCTGCTCCCCAACTGATATTCGGAACAAATTGGCCATCCATGATATCGATATGAACATATTCTGCGCCTGATGCATCAATACGAGCTAGTTCAGAAGCAAAATTAGCGTAATCAGCAGCTAGGATAGATGGAGCAATTTTATATGACATGAGAGACCTACTTTCTTTTGATATTTTTTTTATATATTTCGCGACGGTTTTCAATTTCACTTAAAAATTGAAGGTAATTATCATAACGAACTTCCCAGATTTGACCATTGTCCACTTCATCTTTAACAGCACAAGAAGGTTCATGGGTGTGGGTACAGGAACGGAACTTACAGCCATGACTGGCCTGACGAATTTCTGGAAAAGCTTCACTCAAATCTTCTGAATTAGCCACTTCATAGTCTAGTGAAGAGAACCCCGGTGTGTCAGCAACCTTCCCACCATGAACATCATAAAGGCTTACAGCCCTTGTTGTGTGACGACCACGACCTAGACTGTCCGAAATTTCACCTGTTTCTAAACTTAACTGCGGGGCAATACGATTTAGCAGAGTCGATTTTCCTACACCAGTCTGCCCCATGAAGACTGTGACTTTATCAACCAAGAGAGGCAATAGTTCTTCCAAAGTAAAGACAAGATCAAAACCAATTCGTTGATACTGTGTTTGAATACTCTTCATCTCCGAATCATCTTCAACCAAGTCCATCTTAGAAATATAGATTACAGGTTTTATATGTTTATGCTCTAATAAAACCAAAAAACGATCCAAAAGATTACTGTTAAAATCTGGTTCCTTAGCAGACATAATAACCACAGCCTGATCGATATTGACAATGGGCGGACGCACTAGACTATTGATTCGTTGACCGATTTTAAGGATATACCCCTCTGAATTTTCCTCTGCCGAAAATTCAACAAAATCTCCAACATAAGGTGTTTGCCCTTTTTTTCTAAAATTTCCTCGTGCACGCGTCTGGTAAACAACACCATCATGCTCTACATAATAGAAACCTGCTAGTGCTTTGATAATTCTTCCTTGCAAGTGAACTCCTCATTCGTTTAATAGCCTTATTATACCACAAAACTACAAGCATTTCTGACCCAAAACAAGCACGGAGCACAATTACTTTGGACTCCTTGAATTTTTACTAATTTGCAGTATAATAATACTATCACTGCGGAGGTGGTGGAATGGCAGACACGCATGCTTCAGGCGCATGTGCTTTTTCAAGCGTGAGGGTTCAACTCCCTTTCTCCGCATAGCTAAAACCCCACTGACATTCAGTGGGGTTTTTGAATTATAGACCAGCTTCTCTCAAAGCATCTGAGAGATGTGCAAAATTCGAAATAGACAGTGCCTCTCCCCGAATAGAAGGTTTTATAGCTGCATTTTTCAAAGCCTGCTCAAGCTTGTTTTTAACTTCTTCAGACTTACCAAAATGACTTGTCAGATTATTCCAAAGCGTCTTGCGACGATGCAAAAAACTAGCCTTTGATACACGGAAAAAGAAATCTTCGTCTTTAACTTCGACTAAAGGTTGCTTACGGCGTGTCATCTTCAAAATAGCCGAGTCAACATTAGGTGCTGGCACAAAAACTGTACGAGGGACAACGAATGCCACCTTGGCAGTCATATAATATTGCACAGCGATGGATAACGACCCATAGGCCTTTGTATTGGGCTCAGCAGAAATACGATCTGCAACTTCTTTTTGCATCATAACAACAAATTCTGCAAAAGGAATCTTACTCTCAATCAAATGCATTAAAATTGGTGTCGTAATATAGTATGGCAGGTTGGCTACAACCTTGATTGGTAGGTCTGGATTTTCAAATTCTTTGACACGTGTCTGTAAATCTGCCTTGAGAACGTCTTCGTTAATCACTTTAACATTATCATGATCACGCAAAGTGTCTTCCAAAATCGGAACTAATCGCTCATCAATTTCAAATGCCATAACTTCCGAAGCATTTTCAGCCAAGAATTCAGTTAATGCTCCAATACCTGGCCCAATTTCGATAACATTGACGTTTTTATTAATCTCTGCCGTATCAACAATCTTTTGTAAAATATTTGTATCTGTTAAGAAGTTCTGTCCAAAAGACTTCTTAAAGGTAAAACCATGACGTTCAAGAACAGCCTTGGTCACACTATAATCTGCAATTCTCATTCATTCTCTTTTCTTATTTTTAATATCAGGATTCTTGTTACTTTGATTCAAAATTAAATCAAATTCTTAATTATCTCAACTGCTAAAATAAACGATTTAGCAGCAACTTTAGCGACTTCTTAATTTCTAAGAGCACTAATAACCCTAGTATTTCGCCATGACCTCTTCAAGTTCTTCTAAAGTAATTCCAAACAATTCCAAACGTTTTAATAGCTGCTTTCCATTGCAATAACCAATACGAAGCGCTTCCCCCAAATATTCTCGACGTTTACGGCTATCCGATCCCATTAAAAGTCCTAACTTCATGAGATCTGATTTACTGATATCAAACTGATTATCATCATCGTAACTACCTAGAACTCCAGCCAGTGCCTTCTGAATATCTTTAAAATTTGCATGCTCGACTCCCAAGGAACGGCCTCTTGTCTTAGATTTTGGACTCGCTTCACCACGGTTCAAAAAAGCATGCTTTGCTGTCGGAACAGCTTCCATGATGATTTTCCGAATACGTTCTCCATTATAATCTGGATCTGTGAAAACAATCACTCCTCGTAATTCATTAAGCTTATCAATACGCTCTAAGTCATCCTCATTAATAGCAGAGCCTCTAGTTTCATAGGTATCCACCTCATAAAAACGTCTCAAATTTGCCGTATCATCCTTGCCTTCTACGACGATAACTTCTTGAATTTTTATTTTACTCATTCAGACCAAAAATCCTCATCGCATTGTTATAAGTAACTCTTGCAACCTCTTCACTTGTTAAACCACGAAGCTCGGCAATCTTATCCACCACGTAACGTGTATACCCTGTACGATTTTCACGACCACGTTTTGGCACAGGTGCTAGATACGGTGCATCTGTTTCAACTAAAATCTTATCTAAAGGTAAGTACTGAGCAGCTTCTTGGACATCCAAAGCCTTCTTAAAAGTTACAACACCTGAAAATGAAATCATCATACCAAGCTCAATAAATTTTTGAGCCATCTCCAGGGACCCTGAGTATGAGTGCATAATCCCACCACAAGGACCAACCCCAACTTCTTTAATAACCTCGTAAGTATCCTCTATTGCGTCACGTGTGTGTACAACGAAAGGCAAATTATATTCCTTTGACAAGGCTATTTGACGCTTAAAGACCTCAATCTGAACCTCCTTAGAATCTTCCATCCAATAATAGTCCAAACCAATCTCGCCAAGTGCCACTACGTTCGGATTTCCCAATTGTGACACAATCATATCCTCAATTTCCTGAGTATATGATCCCGCTTCTGTAGGATGCCATCCGATTGTACTATATAGCTGGTCGTATTGCTCTGACAGTGCTAAAGACTTCTTAATTGTCGCTTTATCAAAACCAACAATATTCATTTTAACAACACCAAGTTCAGCTGCAAAATCTACTTCTTCTAGTTCTTTTCCTGCAAAATTATCCACATTAAGATGGGTATGTGTATCAAAAATTTTAATCATAGGTCTATTATAACAAAAAGGAGCGAGCTTAGCTCACTCATCTTTTCATTTTATTAAACAAAGAGTCGCATATATTCTATCTTTGTACAGCAATTTATTACAATATCCTGTCTATTAGCCTGACGAAGAATAGTCTCTGCCTCTTCATTTTCAAGACCGATTTGACTCCAAAAAACTTTGTCCTTCGTTTCAAGAAAATCATAAGCAACATCTGGTAAATACTCACTGCGTCTAAAAACATCAACAATATCTGCTGAAAACGGGATGTCCTTAAGATAAGCATAAACATGCTCTCCTAGAAGCTCCTGACCTTCTAGTTTAGGATTTACTGGCATGATACGATAACCAGTAGCTTGTAGGAAATGCGCAACTTGATAAGATACTGCCTCCTTACGATGAGATAGACCAACGATTGCGATAGTCTTTGCTGATTTTTAATAAGATTCTATAACCTGAGCACTAGGGTTTTAAAATGAATAAGACATTTGACTCTCCTCATCGTTCAAAAAAATAAACTCTCCCTAAATGGAATGGCCATGATTACTTAGCTAAGCTCAGAAATGATGGCTTTAATTTGTTCTTTTGTATGGACACCTGCAACTTGCTTAACAACCTCACCATCTTTTTTGAATAACAAAGTTGGGATAGACATAATTCCAAATTTTTGTGCTGTTTCTGGATTCTCATCAACATCAATCTTCACAATCTTTAGTTCATCTTCTGAAATCTCTTCAGAAAGTTGCTCAAGAATTGGTGCTTGCATCAAGCAAGGCCCACACCAAGTAGCCCAAAAATCAATCAAGACGAGTCCTTCAGCTGTTTCTTGTTCAAATGTAGAGTCTGTTACTACTTTTGTCATTTAATTGTCCTCCTAAATATTATAAAACATTTGTAGACCTATTCTATATGATTCTAAAGGCCATTGCAAGAATTTGATACATACATAAGAATTTCTTATCAAATATTAGTCATTGTCTATCATGGACATCACTTGCCCATAGAATACCTTGAGAGTATAATAATAAATAAACTAAAAAATAGAAAGAATAAATATGGATAAAGTTGCAATGATTACCTATCTCATAGGTGAACTCAAAAAAGAAAATCTAGAATTACATGATTTGATTGTTCCAGAAGAGCTCGAAGAAAAGCAGAAACTCCTAAGAGCACTCTTTAATACACGTAAACCAATGGCAGCATCAACACAATTCTTGACCATACAAGATCTTTACCTACAAGTTAGAAAAGGGGAACGAGGAATTGTACAACTCAACTCTCTCCAGTCTATTCCTCAAGATAAGAGAATCTATCTATGGAAAGGTGATATTACAAGACTAGAGATCGATGCAATAGTAAATGCAGCAAATAAGACCTTACTTGGATGTATGAAACCACTCCATAATTGTGTTGATAATGCTATTCATACATATGCAGGTGTCCAGTTACGTCAGGCTTGTTTCGAACTCATCTTAGAACAAGGATATGAAGAACCAGTAGGAATGGCTAAAATAACCCCAGCCTACAATCTCCCTTCTGCCTTTGTTATCCATACAGTTGGTCCAAAAATTGAAAACCAAGTAACACCAATTGACGAAGATCTTTTGATTAAATCGTATCTTTCAGTATTAGCACTAGCTGAAAAAAACAAGATAGAATCAATTGCTATACCATGTATATCAACTGGCAATTTCAATTTTCCAAAACAAAAAGCAGCAGAGATCGCAATCAAAACTGTAAAATCCTTTATTGATCACTCTCAAATTGTTAAAAAAGTTATTTTTAACGTCTTTGATGATGAAAATTTAAATATTTATCAAAAACTTCTTGAAGAATAAAAAAGAAAATCATTTTGATTTTCTTTTTTATTCTAAAGTTAATTGTTCTTCTAACAAAGCAAAGAATACAGGGAAATCATTTTTTAGATTAATAAAACTACCTTCTTTAGACAAAAACTATGCTCTGAAACAGTTGTACAAACTAGAATACCATCTTGATTTACCATTCAATACAGAAAAGAAAGTTTAGAAAGTTTAACACTTTTAACAGAAATCTCTATAGAAACCTGATCTGCGAAAGTTGTTTTAGCTTTGTATTCACACGAAATAGAAATAACAGGAGAAATAATACCCTCCTCTTCAATTTTTTCATAAAGCCATCCTAAATTCCTTAGAAAAAAGTTCTGGCCTTTTCCATCCATTGAACATAATTTGAATGATGAGTAATTCCCATTCGATCTGTTTCATAATACTGGTACTGGCCCTTGTGTTTACAAAAAAACATAAGAACCTCTAAATATAAATAACTTAAGAAATAAAATCTAAAATGTCTTCCTCAGAGAGCGTAGAGTCACAAACAACCTTCACAGCTCCTTTTTCTGAGACAAACAATGCAGGTACAGTCGCAATACCATAGCGTTTACGTAAAGCCTGAATCTCTCCCAGTTCATCAGTATTTTCACTATTAATATAAAAAATATTAAATTCAGACTTACGTGCAACATTTGATAATTTAGGCTCAAAAAGCTGACAATACGGGCACGAAGGACGTCCAATAAACAAAATAAATTTTTCAGCTGAAGCAATATTCTCCTTAGCCGAAGAGACAGAAATGGGCGTAAAAGCAGATGCAAAAATTGACATAATAATACCTCTCAAATAAAAAATATATTCATATAATACCCAAAAAATTAGTAATTAACAAGAAAACAAACCAAAAAAGCTAGACAATGTCTAGCTTAAAAAATTATACTCCGCCAGTAGGACTCGAACCTACGACATCATGATTAACAGTCATGCGCTACTACCAACTGAGCTATGGCGGATAAAGGCTAAGCGACTACCGTATCTAACAGGGGGAAACCCCCAACTACATCAGGCGTACTAGGGCTTAACTTCTGTGTTCGGCATGGGAACAGGTGTATCTCCTAGGCTATCGTCACTTAACTCTGAGTATTCTCAACTCAAAATTGAATATCTATACTGTATCAAGAAACCAAATCGTTGTCAATATATCTCAGTTACTTTCGTTGGATAAGTCCTCGAGCTATTAGTATTAGTCCGCTACATGTGTCACCACACTTCCACTTCTAACCTATCAACCTGATCATCTCTCAGGGCTCTTACTGATATAAAATCATGGGAAATCTCATCTTGAGGTGGGCTTCACACTTAGATGCTTTCAGCGTTTATCCCTTCCCTACATAGCTACCCAGCGATGCTCTTGGCAGAACAACTGGTACACCAGCGGTAAGTCCACTCCGGTCCTCTCGTACTAGGAGCAGATCCTCTCAAATTTCCTACGCCCGCGACGGATAGGGACCGAACTGTCTCACGACGTTCTGAACCCAGCTCGCGTGCCGCTTTAATGGGCGAACAGCCCAACCCTTGGGACCGACTACAGCCCCAGGATGCGACGAGCCGACATCGAGGTGCCAAACCTCCCCGTCGATGTGAACTCTTGGGGGAGATAAGCCTGTTATCCCCAGGGTAGCTTTTATCCGTTGAGCGATGGCCCTTCCATACGGAACCACCGGATCACTAAGCCCGACTTTCGTCCCTGCTCGAGTTGTAGCTCTCGCAGTCAAGCTCCCTTATACCTTTACACTCTGCGAATGATTTCCAACCATTCTGAGGGAACCTTTGGGCGCCTCCGTTACCTTTTAGGAGGCGACCGCCCCAGTCAAACTGCCCGTCAGACACTGTCCCCGATAGGGATAACCTATCTGGGTTAGAGTAGCCATAACACAAGGGTAGTATCCCAACAACGCCTCACTCGAAACTGGCGTCCCGAGGTCATAGGCTCCTACCTATCCTGTACATGTGGTACAGATACTCAATATCAAACTGCAGTAAAGCTCCATGGGGTCTTTCCGTCCTGTCGCGGGTAACCTGCATCTTCACAGGTACTAAAATTTCACCGAGTCTCTCGTTGAGACAGTGCCCAAATCATTACGCCTTTCGTGCGGGTCGGAACTTACCCGACAAGGAATTTCGCTACCTTAGGACCGTTATAGTTACGGCCGCCGTTTACTGGGGCTTCAATTCATGCCTTCGCTTACGCTAAGCACTCCTCTTAACCTTCCAGCACCGGGCAGGCGTCACCCCCTATACATCATCTTACGATTTAGCAGAGAGCTGTGTTTTTGATAAACAGTTGCTTGGGCCTTTTCACTGCGGCTGACCATCAGTCAGCGCCCCTTCTCCCGAAGTTACGGGGCCATTTTGCCGAGTTCCTTAACGAGAGTTCTCTCGCTCACCTGAGGCTACTCGCCTCGACTACCTGTGTCGGTTTGCGGTACGGGTAGAGTATAATTAACGCTAGAAGCTTTTCTCGGCAGTGTGACATCACTAACTTCGCTACTAAACTTCGCTCCCCATCACAGCTCAATGTTAAAGATATAAGCATTTGACTCATATCACACCTCACTGCTTGGCCAGACACTTCCAATCGTCTGGTTTAGTTAGCCTACTGCGTCCCTCCATCACTATATACTCTAGTACAGGAATATCAACCTGTTGTCCATCGGATACACCTTTCGGTCTCTCCTTAGGTCCCGACTAACCCAGGGCGGACGAGCCTTCCCCTGGAAACCTTAGTCTTACGGTGGACAGGATTCTCACCTGTCTTTCGCTACTCATACCGGCATTCTCACTTCTATGCGCTCCAGCACTCCTCACGGTACACCTTCTTCGCACATAGAACGCTCTCCTACCATACCTATAAAGGTATCCACAGCTTCGGTAATATGTTTTAGCCCCGGTACATTTTCGGCGCAGGGTCACTCGACTAGTGAGCTATTACGCACTCTTTGAATGAATAGCTGCTTCTAAGCTAACATCCTAGTTGTCTGTGCAACCCCACATCCTTTTCCACTTAACATATATTTTGGGACCTTAGCTGGTGGTCTGGGCTGTTTCCCTTTCGACTACGGATCTTAGCACTCGCAGTCTGACTGCCGATTATATCTCATTGGCATTCGGAGTTTATCTGAGATTGGTAATCCGGGATGGACCCCTCACCCAAACAGTGCTCTACCTCCAAGAGACTTAACATCGACGCTAGCCCTAAAGCTATTTCGGAGAGAACCAGCTATCTCCAAGTTCGTTTGGAATTTCTCCGCTACCCACAAGTCATCCAAGCACTTTTCAACGTGCACTGGTTCGGTCCTCCAGTGAGTTTTACCTCACCTTCAACCTGCTCATGGGTAGGTCACATGGTTTCGGGTCTACGACATGATACTAATGCGCCCTATTAAGACTCGGTTTCCCTACGGCTCCGTCTCTTCAACTTAACCTCGCATCATATCGTAACTCGCCGGTTCATTCTACAAAAGGCACGCTCTCACCCATTAACGGGCTCGAACTTGTTGTAGGCACACGGTTTCAGGTTCTATTTCACTCCCCTCCCGGGGTGCTTTTCACCTTTCCCTCACGGTACTGGTTCACTATCGGTCACTAGAGAGTATTTAGGGTTGGGAGATGGTCCTCCCAGATTCCAACGAGATTTCTCGTGTCTCGCCGTACTCAGGATACTGCTAGGTATAAAGACTATTTCGAATACGAGGCTATTACTCTCTTTGGCCTACCTTCCCAGGTAGTTCTTCTATAATCTTTAAGTCCACGTTGCAGTCCTACAACCCCGAAGAGTAAACTCTTCGGTTTGCCCTCTTGCCGTTTCGCTCGCCGCTACTAAGGCAATCGCTTTTGCTTTCTCTTCCTACAGCTACTTAGATGTTTCAGTTCACTGCGTCTTCCTCTACATTACCTTAACAGTAATGAGTGACAGGCATTACCTGCCGGGTTTCCCCATTCGGACATCTCTGGATCATTGCTCACTTACAGCTCCCCAAAGCATTTCGTCGTTAGTCACGTCCTTCATCGGCTTCTAGTGCCAAGGCATCCACCGTGCGCCCTTATTAACTTAACCTTATTTTTGGCCTTTCGACCTAACTCATTAAATATTCACAGCGTTTCGGTTTATTTTCTTGTTACTATCTATATGTAATTACTTACATATGGAATTTGATATAGATATTCAATTTTCAATGGACAATACTTGAATCTTTCGATTCAATGGAGCCTAGCGGGATCGAACCGCTGACCTCCTGCGTGCAAAGCAGGCGCTCTCCCAGCTGAGCTAAGGCCCCACAAGACCTCTCAAAACTAAATAAGAAACTCAAGTACATTCCGTTTTTCCTTAGAAAGGAGGTGATCCAGCCGCACCTTCCGATACGGCTACCTTGTTACGACTTCACCCCAATCATCTGTCCCACCTTAGGCGGCTGGCTCCAAAAGGTTACCTCACCGACTTCGGGTGTTACAAACTCTCGTGGTGTGACGGGCGGTGTGTACAAGGCCCGGGAACGTATTCACCGCGGCGTGCTGATCCGCGATTACTAGCGATTCCGACTTCATGTAGGCGAGTTGCAGCCTACAATCCGAACTGAGATTGGCTTTAAGAGATTAGCTCGCCGTCACCGACTCGCAACTCGTTGTACCAACCATTGTAGCACGTGTGTAGCCCAGGTCATAAGGGGCATGATGATTTGACGTCATCCCCACCTTCCTCCGGTTTATTACCGGCAGTCTCGCTAGAGTGCCCAACTGAATGATGGCAACTAACAATAAGGGTTGCGCTCGTTGCGGGACTTAACCCAACATCTCACGACACGAGCTGACGACAACCATGCACCACCTGTCACCGATGTACCGAAGTAACTTTCTATCTCTAGAAATAGCATCGGGATGTCAAGACCTGGTAAGGTTCTTCGCGTTGCTTCGAATTAAACCACATGCTCCACCGCTTGTGCGGGCCCCCGTCAATTCCTTTGAGTTTCAACCTTGCGGTCGTACTCCCCAGGCGGAGTGCTTAATGCGTTAGCTACGGCACTGAATCCCGGAAAGGATCCAACACCTAGCACTCATCGTTTACGGCGTGGACTACCAGGGTATCTAATCCTGTTCGCTCCCCACGCTTTCGAGCCTCAGCGTCAGTTACAGACCAGAGAGCCGCTTTCGCCACCGGTGTTCCTCCATATATCTACGCATTTCACCGCTACACATGGAATTCCACTCTCCCCTTCTGCACTCAAGTTTGACAGTTTCCAAAGCGAACTATGGTTGAGCCACAGCCTTTAACTTCAGACTTATCAAACCGCCTGCGCTCGCTTTACGCCCAATAAATCCGGACAACGCTCGGGACCTACGTATTACCGCGGCTGCTGGCACGTAGTTAGCCGTCCCTTTCTGGTAAGCTACCGTCACAGTGTGAACTTTCCACTCTCACACCCGTTCTTGACTTACAACAGAGCTTTACGATCCGAAAACCTTCTTCACTCACGCGGCGTTGCTCGGTCAGGGTTGCCCCCATTGCCGAAGATTCCCTACTGCTGCCTCCCGTAGGAGTCTGGGCCGTGTCTCAGTCCCAGTGTGGCCGATCACCCTCTCAGGTCGGCTATGTATCGTCGCCTAGGTGAGCCATTACCTCACCTACTAGCTAATACAACGCAGGTCCATCTTGTAGTGGAGCAATTGCCCCTTTCAAATAAATGACATGTGTCATCCATTGTTATGCGGTATTAGCTATCGTTTCCAATAGTTATCCCCCGCTACAAGGCAGGTTACCTACGCGTTACTCACCCGTTCGCAACTCATCCAAGAAGAGCAAGCTCCTCTCTTCAGCGTTCTACTTGCATGTATTAGGCACGCCGCCAGCGTTCGTCCTGAGCCAGGATCAAACTCTCATTAATACTTTAATAATTGTTTGAGCGTTAACTCATTACCGTCGTCTGACGATTTATTCTTGTAAATTGACAGGTTATAATTCTTCTATCATAACCCTGCACTTGGTTTCTTATTCAGTTCTCAAAGGTCTTTGCCTCTCTTGAGACAACTTCTATATTTTAGCAAAGATAGAATAGCTTGTCAACACTTTTTTTGAAGTTTTTTTCTCTTCTTCGTGCTGGCCGTCTCTCACGAAACAGCTTTTTTATATTATCATCCCTTCTTAAACTTGTCAATAGCTTTTTTAAAAGTTTTGGAACCTTTACGAGTTAGAGACAAATCACTTAAGACAACTTTTATATCTTAACATCCTTTTAGATAGGTGTCAAGAGTTTTTAAAAACTTAAATATACAATACAAGAGACAAGTACACAATAAAAACTCATAAGATTTTCTTGTAAAATAGAATTGAACGAACTAGTTACGAAAGGAAGTCTTATGAGCTACCATCATTTTGCTAAGTCACTTCATCGTCTTCGTGCTCGTGTCGGTATTCGTAAGCCCCGCCATCGTGGAAAGACAAGTCATCAGACTATTCAGCTGCAGGAAAGCAAACTTAATAATAGGCCACGATAATGTCCTAACTGAAAAACACCTTATGAAGTATTCTAAGGGGAAAGTATGCACTTAATCTGACAATTCAAGAAAGAAAAAAAGCAGTACATTCGGTACTGCTAAATAAATTATTTAAAAATTCCTATTACTCGCATTATATCCATATTTTTCAATAAAGTCTTGACGAAACTCGAGTAAGTTGTCATCAACAATAGCTTGACGGACCTTGGCCATCAAATTTACTAGGAAATAAAGATTATGATAACTTGTCAAACGAATTCCAAACGTCTCATCTGCTTTCAACAAGTGTCTCACATATGCACGTGTGTAATTCTTACATGTGTAACAATCACACTCTGGATCAATTGGGCTAAAGTCTTCTGCATAGGCAGCATTTTTAACTACTAGGCGTCCATTGCTAGTCATACACGTCCCATTTCGAGCAATTCTTGTCGGCAAAACACAGTCGTACATATCGACTCCACGGATAACACCATCAATCAAACTATCTGGCGCCCCTACTCCCATAAGGTAACGCGGTTTGTTTTCAGGAAGTAGAGGTACAGTAAAATCTAGTACGGCATTCATCTCTTCATGAGTTTCTCCAACCGCAAGACCACCAATAGAATACCCAGGAAAATCCATAGAAACCAAATCATGCGAAGATTGTCTGCGAAGGTCTTCGAAACCAGCTCCTTGTACAATACCAAAGAGCCCTTGATCGTGTGGCCGACGATGGGCTTTTAGTCCACGCTCTGCCCAACGACTCGTACGTTCGATAGATTTTTTGACATAATCATATGGCTGGTAAAATTGCGGACATTCGTCAAAGCTCATCATAATATCTGAGCCGAGATTATTCTGAATTGAAATAGCTTTTTCAGGAGAAAGAAACATCTTACTTCCATTAAGGTGATTTTTAAAGGTTACACCTTCCTCTGAAATGTTTCGCTTTTCCGCCAATGAGTAAACCTGGAATCCTCCACTATCTGTAAGAATGGCTTGTTCCCAATTCATAAACTTATGGAGTCCACCAGCT
Organism: Streptococcus sp. FSL L8-0526; assembly: GCF_038007145.1. NCBI lineage: Bacteria > Bacillati > Bacillota > Bacilli > Lactobacillales > Streptococcaceae > Streptococcus > Streptococcus sp. FSL L8-0526. The sequence goes on along the minus strand of NZ_JBBOWP010000001.1, from coordinate 539,220 downwards.
TTAGCAATAAGCTCATCACCAGGTCTCAGCCATAGATGATAGGTATTTGCCAAAATAATTCCTGAACCCATCTGCTTTAGTTCTTCAGGGGATTGCGTTTTTACAGTAGCTTGGGTACCGACAGGCATAAACATCGGTGTTGGAAAAGTGCCATGAGGCGTTATAATTTCTCCTAGGCGTGCTCCTGTGTATTTTTCTTTCTTTATAAGACGATATTTAATAGGAAAATCAGTCATTTAAACTCCTTACGTTAGGAAAAACAGTCCTAAGTATTTTTTAGCGAGCGGACATTATCCACAACTGCTTTAGTGTATCAAATTTTATAAGAATTGTCAGCTCTCTATTTTCAAACTGTCGATTCAAACTCTTTAAAACCCATCACCTAACAATTTCATCCGAAGCTACCAGCCGAGGCCCAAAGGCCTACTGAATGGTTTCCCTTCAGCACCACCTTTGCTAGCTGACCCTCCTAGCGGGTCTATTTTAGACTACTTTCTTTGATTCTTATCACCTGTAAATGGATTATATTCCTCGAAAAGACTGAGCTGATCTGCTATCACGTCTTCTTGTAATTGATTACGAATATATGCTTCAATTCGCTTCTGATTTCGCCCAACCGTATCAACATAAAACCCTTGACACCAGAATTTGCGATTACCATATTTATACTTTCAATTAGCGTGTCGGTCGAATATCATTAAGCTACTTTTACCCTTTAAATATCCCATAAATAAGGAGATACTTAGTTTCAGTGGTATACTCACCAACATGTGAATATGATCTGGGCAAGCTTCTGCTTCATGAATTTCAACGCCTTTTCTTTCACATAATAATCGTAAGATTTGACCAATACTTGCTTTGTATTTCCCATAGATTATTTGACGTCTATATTTTGGGACGAAAACAATATGATACTTACAATTCCATGTAGTATATGCCAAACTATTATTACTCTGTCTTATCAAGAATCCTCCTTTAATATACTAATTAATGGTCGGAAAACCTTATCTAATGAAACACTTTAGTTGGAGGATTATTTGATACATCGCTAAAAGCTTTTCGAAAACCACTAGCACAGCTAATGGTTTTCGAAAGACAACAAAAAAGCAACAGTCTCGAGCACTGTTGCTTTCATGAATGTCTTAAGCTGCAAGAACTTTACGTCCTTTATGACGACGAGCTGCAAGAACGCGACGTCCGTTTTTAGTTGACATACGGTGACGGAATCCGTGTTTACGTTGACGACGGATTTTACTTGGTTGATAAGTACGTTTCACGTTGAATACCTCCTAATAGATTTTCGTATTCGTTTAGCCGGCTATTTTTGATCAGTTACTAAACATACCATATTATTTTATAGTAATAGCATGCTCTTGTCAAGAAATACTTAGAGATTATTTTCACCATAGCTTGAAGTACTAGAAAATTCATTAATAAAAAGAACAGACCGATAACCGTAGTAGAATGGTTTTAAAAATCTAGTATATATTACCCCCTTAACTCCTCACACTATCAATATTTAGTTATAAGGATTTAACTATTTTTGCAATATTTTTGAGCTTTATTTTTCGCTTTTGCTCACTCATATATTCAACACGTGTAAGCTAAGTGACTTTGAATAGTTTAATGCCACAAGTTTTTAGAATTTAATATTTTAAAACTTTGGTGTAGTCTTGCGCAAAAGGAAAAAATCTTGGGTGTATTATGTCTAGTAATGATCCGCACCGTATCATCAAGTCTACCTTTTCAACTACGTACTGTATTATCATAAGCAAAAACAGCAACAAAAACTCGTTCAATATATCCTTTTAAGATTGTTGACATTCCACTCCTCCAAGTTAGAAATATAAAAATCAAATAAACAATCCAAATCAACAAGTCTCTATAGACTTTCATATTTATATCATGAGCCAAGTCTCTTCTCCTATATGTGGCATCGAATCGTAAAACAGGATCAAACTTCTCTTTGTACAAATCAAAGATTCTAATGCCTTGTAGGGGGTGATAAATTCTTTTTTTCAGTCTCTAGTATAGAGAGAGATTGTAGCTATTGTTGTTTGGATATGCGTAGATAATCGAGACCTCCATTATTTAGCTCCTTCCATATAGATAGTTGTTCGATTCCTTTTGCTCTTATCTCTCCCGCTTCCAGTTGTGATTAACTTTTCCTTTAGTTTAGTAGTATTACGTTTCATTTTGACCCTGTTTTCACTTTGTTAGACAGCGACTACTTTTCATTGTCAAAAAAACTAGCCTTAAAATAAGACTAGTTTTTGCAAGCAATAAACTCTATTATAATTATACTTTTGTCACCACAACATAACGATTAGGATCATCACCCTCTGAGTGACTTTCTACACCTTCAATTTGAGAGAGATACTTATGAATGATTTTACGTTCGCTGTTGGTCATTGGATCCATCACATACTCTCTCCCTGTTTCTTTTACTTTGGCTGCTATTTTTTCTGCTAAATCAATCAGAGTCTCTGTACGTTGCTCCAAATAATCACGAACATTAAGAACAACACTAGAGCGTTTAGAATGACGGTCGTGCACATAATTTTGTGCTAAAAGTTGTAAAGACTTAAGAACCCTACCGTGATAGCCAATAACACGTCCTGGCTGGTCTGTCTCAATCTGTATAATGATATTACGACGATTGTGACTAACCTCCAGACTAGCATCAACGTCCATTTCATAGATGATTTTTTCAAGGTAAGATAAAACGTCATCTGCAGCTGATTGAACTTCTTCAAAATTGCTTTCAGAATATTCAACTGAACTAAACTCAGATGCCACAAAAGAGCTGAAATCATCTTCTGATTCTGAAGTTTCTACATTCTGAAGTTGAGCAACAGGTTCTAGTTTGGGCGCAAGAGAAGTAACCTTAGGTTCTGTAGCATCCTCTTCTGATGACTCGTGCTGAACAGACAAAGGAATAATTGTCGCCTTTGGCTGCTCCTGTATTTTACCAAGCACCTCTTCCCCAAAGGTCTCAGTAGCCACTGGTTGCTTTAAGATTTCCTGTGCCTCTCCCTTATTATCTGAAACCGTAATAAGCTTTGTCACTTTCTTGAAAGCAGTAGTTTCTTCTTTGGAACTTGTAACAAAATCATCCGGCTGCTTTACAGCATCAGGAGCCACTTTAATAACATCGCGATCAGCTTTGTGAGCTATTTCTTCAATGATTGGTTCAACGCTAACTTGGGCATGTTTCTTTCCGAACCCTAAAAAACCTTTCTTCTCACGAGAAATCACCTTAATATGAGCCTTCATACGCGGTAGATTAAGGTCTCTCAAACCTTTCTCGATAGCTTGTTCAACTGTTCGTCCAGAATAGACTACCATAAAAAGCCTCCTTATTTACGTTTATGCGCCTTTTTCTTGGCACGACGAATCTTAGCTTTACGTTCTTTTTCTTCTGCTTCCAAACGGTTACGCTCAGCAATGATTTTAAATGGGTTATTAAAAACTAAAATTTGAACGACTTGGAAAGCATTCGAAACTGTCCAATAAAGTGCTACCCCTGAAGAAATCTGTGTCCCAAACCAAAAAATAAAGATTGGCAGCATGATATTCATGACAATAAGCATAACACTACGATCTTTAGCAACTTTATTAGTCAACCAAGTTGAAAGGAAAGTAAAAGCTGCCGCCAGAATCGGAAGAATGAAGTACGGATCTTTTTGACCCAGATCAACCCACAAAAAGGACCCTTCTCGCAACTCTGGGACACGTGTAAGAGCTCCATAAAGAGCCATCAAAATAGGAAACTGAATTATGAGAGGAAGGAAACTTGCGTAAGGATTTACACCATGCTCTTTATAAAGTTCTTGTTGTGCATAAGCCAGGGCCTCACGATTCTCTCGGCCAGGATACTCACTCTGTAAGCGACGCAACTCTGGCTGAAGCTCTTGCAATTCACGACTTGACTTAATTTGGCGGTTATACAAAGGAATCATGACCGAACGAATCAAAATCGTAAAAATGATAATACCTAATCCAATGGATCCTCCAAATGAGAGTCCTTGAATAGCCTTACCAAAGGTTAAAATGAGACGTTCCCAAACGCCACTAGATTGACTTGTAACGTCACCATGTCCACAAGCCGACAAAAGCAAGAGAGCTCCTGTCCCTAAAAAAGATAAACTAAGTTTTTTCTTCACTAAAAACTCCTTTAAAATAGACCAGAGAACTAGTTTTCTTCGTCCATTAAGATGATTCCTGAGACCATGAACAATCTTAGTCATTCCTATAATGTAACGAAGCAAGGTAATTGTCTAGTCTTTATACAACTTTGCTATTTTTAAGACATGAACGAGATTGCTATAAATGTCTTGGTAACTTAAGTCCTCAACACCTTTACGAGCAATAACGACAAAATCTTGATGTTCTAACTGAGATGACACGTCCATCAGTGCATGTCGTAGACGACGTTTTACCCGATTCCGAGTAACCGCATTACCAAGACGCTTACTAACAGATAAACCTACTCTAAAATGAGGTAGATTACGATCCAGACAGTAGACCACAAATTTTCGATTAGCAACACTGTGTCCTGCATCAAATAATGCTTTAAAGTCTTTCTCTTTCTTAACGCGATAAGATTTTTTCAAAATGTGACTCCAAACTCAAAACTAGTACTATTATATCATAAATAGCAAAAAAAGCCCAAAACCTTATTGTTAGGGGCTTAGAGACTTACTTGTTAAGACTTTGCTGAGCTTCTTTGATTTGCCATTTAACTTGATCAAAACCTGTCCCACCAAGAGAATGACGACGCTCAACAGCAGTGTGAGACTTTAATGTTTCATAGATATCCTCTTCAATCAAAGATGAAACTTCTTGATAACGTTCAAGAGAAACATCTTGAAGGTAATAACCTGCTTTAGTACACTCGAGGACAAGTTTCCCTACAATTTCATGAGCTTCACGGAATGGAAGTCCTTTAGTTGCAAGGTAATCCGCCAATTCCGTAGCATTTGAGAAATCTTTTTCTGTCGACTCTGCCATATGCTTGTCGTTAACAGTCATAGTATTGAGCATACCTGCGAGGATGTCAATAGCGACAGTAATCGTTTCTACCGTATCAAACATACCTTCTTTATCTTCTTGTAGATCCTTATTATAAGCCAAAGGTAGTGATTTCATCACGGTCAATAGTCCAATCAGATTACCATAAACACGACCTGATTTCCCACGAATAAGCTCCGCCATATCTGGATTTTTCTTTTGAGGCATAATGGAAGATCCTGTTGAAAAAGTATCCGAAAGAGTTACAAACTTAAACTCGTTAGAGCACCAGTTAATGATTTCTTCACAAATACGTGTCATATGCATCATAAGGATACTTGAATTTGACAAGAATTCGAGAATAAAGTCACGATCGGAAACAGCATCTAGAGAATTACTATATGGTTTTGCAAAGCCCATTAAATCAGATGTCATATTACGATCAATTGGGAAAGTTGTCCCTGCTAAAGCGGCAGCACCAAGTGGGGAAATATCGGTATGCTTGATATTAAATTCAAAACGTTCAGAATCACGTGTGAACATGTTGTAGTAAGCCATCAAGTGGTGACCAAAAGAAATCGGCTGAGCATGCTGTAAGTGGGTGTACCCTGGCATAATTGTGTAAGTATGTTTATCTGCTAGACTGACCAAGACATTACGTAAGTTATCAATTTTCTCAATAACTTCCACGAGTTTGGCTTTCAGATACAAGTGCATATCTGTCGCTACTTGGTCGTTACGTGAACGCGCTGTATGAAGCTTTCCTGCTACAGGTCCAATTTTAGCCGTTAGAAGACTTTCTATATTCATATGAATATCTTCGTTGGAAACATCGAATTCTAGCTTACCCGCCTTATATTCCTCCAGAAGCTCTTCCAAGCCCTGTTTAATTTGCAAAGCCTCCTCTTGAGCAATAATTCCTGTCTCACCCAACATGGTTACATGGGCAATAGAGCCTTTCAGATCAAACTCAGCCATCTTTTGGTCAAAGGAGATTGAAGCACCAAATTCTTCTACCCATTTTTCAAGACTAGCTTCGAACCGACCACCCCATAGTTTATGATTTTCTGCCATAGTTTTTATGTTGAAGATTTTCCTAAACGATAAGATAACCTTCCGTCCTTTCTTAATACTTATAACAAGTAATGACCTCTTAGGCCACAGTGTTTTAAATGAAAAAAGCTAGATATTTTTTGTCTAGCTTAGTTTGTCTCTCTGGACACTTGTTTTCCTAAAACCCGATCTCAGTCGTAGTTTATTTAGGATCGTGACGCCTCGCAGAGCGTCTTCACGAGAATAATATAAGTTATAAGAAAAGAGTATCAGATGCGGCTCCCTGTCCACTTTTATCTGATATTAAGAAGTTTCTTCTCATATCCTGCTTTTCTTTATGAAATCTGTCATTATTTGTCAAATGGATGGTTAATTTGAGAATTTACCTGTGTTGGAAGTCCCCAAAGCTTGATAAATCCAATCGCAGCATCTTGATCAAAGCTGTCGGCTGATGTGTAAGTAGCCAAGTTTTCATCATACAATGAATTAGCTGATTGACGTGCGACTACTTGTGCATGCCCTTTGTAAAGTTTTACTTTAGCGATACCATTAACTACTTTTTGTGTTTCCTTGATATAAGCAACGATAGCTTCTGTTGCCGGACTAAACCACAAAGCGTTATAGATGAGATTTGACAATTCATTTTCAAGAATTGGTTTAAAGTGAGATACTTCACGAACCAAAGTTAAATCTTCAATTTCTTTATGAGCTGCCAAAAGTGCAATAGCTCCTGGGCATTCATAAATTTCACGTGACTTGATACCCACAAGACGATTCTCAACGTGGTCAATACGTCCAACGCCATGCTTACCAGCGATAACATTCATTTCTTGGATAAGGTCAGCCAATTTCATTTCTTTACCATTAAGAGCAACTGGTTTGCCTTCCTCAAAAGTTACATCTACATACTCAGCTTCATCGGGTGCAGACTCTGGTGAGTTAGTAATTCCAAAAGCTTCTTCCGGAGCTTGGTTCCAAGGATTTTCAAGAACACCACACTCATTGGCACGTCCCCAAAGGTTTTGGTCGACTGAGTAAGGATTATCAAGGTCTGCCGGAACTGGAACACCATTAGCCTTAGCATACTTAATTTCTTCCTCACGAGACCATTTCCATTCACGCACTGGCGCTACTACTTTAAGACTTGGATCTAGGGCAGCGATGGCAACTTCAAAACGAACTTGGTCATTACCTTTACCAGTACAACCGTGAGCGATGGTTGTTGCACCTGTTTTATGAGCAATTTCAACTAATTTTTTAGCAATAATCGGACGGCTAAGGGCTGAAACTAAAGGATATTTTTGCTCGTAATAGGCGTGAGCTTGAAGTGCTGGAAGCACATAATCTTCAGCGAACTCATCTTTGACATCAAGAACATAAGACTCAACAGCTCCAACAGTCAAAGCTTTGTCATGTATAAACTCTAAATCTTTACCTTCACCCACATCCATACAAACAGCAATAACATCGTAATCTTTTTTAAGCCATGTAATAGCAACTGAGGTATCAAGACCTCCTGAATAGGCAAGAATAACTTTCTCTTTTGACATATTATTTTCTCTTTTCTTATATTTTCTTAGGGTTACTATCTCTATCAACCTTACGAGATAAATTATATTGAATATTTATTCATATGTCAACTATTTTTTTGATATTTTTTATATTTATTTTTATTTTTTATATTTTTAGTCAAAAAGTGTTTTATTTTTTTGGTTTTTATTCAATTTTATGCAATATCAGATTGAAAATAAATAACAGCCTTGAAACTGTTTAAATAGATTTAAAAATGTTTTTAACTATTTTTCTTCTAAAATGCCAAAAGGCCTGTACAAAGTACAGACCTTTTGAACAACAATATCCTCGGTAGAGAACAGAGCAACAATTTTAGATAGAATGAATGTCGTTTTTTATCCTGAACTGTAATTTCTTAGTCTATTTTTATAAATTGCTAAATTTGATCACTAAAAGCCATCCCGTAATGCCTCCTAAAAATAAGCAAGGGACTCCCGCTTTTCCTTTCAAAAATCAACCTACTTTATTGTAAGATAAATATATATTTTAGCATCATTCCTATTAGAAAAAACTAAAAATATAAATCTATTTTTTTCTAGTTAAGAACCATCAACTATTCAACTGACAGTCAGACCATGTCACATATAAATTTATTTACGAAACATAAAAAAAAGAGCCTAGATACCCCAAGCTCTTTAACTGACTTATAACCTCAATTATAGACACATGTCAATGACGTAGTAGAAATACCAACCAAATCTTCACTTCTCTCTACTTTTTATTACAAATCTATTATAAAACTAATTTAAAGTTTTTGAAATGATAATATGACTACGTTATATCATCATCGTATTACAAAAACACTCTTAACTAAAATCATATGATGGCTGACATATCGCTTATGTACATTCGAAAACCCAACAAATGTTGGGTTCGTTTTTTTATAGTGTTGCGAGAACTTGATCAATATGTTTAATAGATTTTTCACGACCAAGTAAAAAGATAGTCTCTGGTAATTCTGGGCCGTGCATCTCTCCTGAAACAGCTATACGAATTGGCATGAAGAGGTTTTTCCCTTTAATTCCTGTTTCTTTTTGAACAGCCTTAATTTGTGAGAAAATATTTTCTGTAACAAACTCATCATCTGACATAGCTTCAAGTTTAGCTTTAAAAGCCTCAAGTACTGTTGGTACTGTTTCACCAGCCATAACTTCTTTTTCAGCCGCTGTCAATTCTGGGAAATCTTCGAAAAAGAGGTCTGTAAGAGGTACAATTTCTTCCGCAGCTGTCATCTGTGGTTTATAGAGTTCAACTAATTTTTCGGCTTTATCTGTCAAACGACCAGCTTCTTCCAAGAAAGGTTTGCAAAGAGCAAAGACCTTATCGAAATCAGCATTCTTGATGTAGTCATTACTCATCCAATCCAGTTTCTTCTGGTCAAAGGCCGCTGGAGACTTACTTAGACGGTTTTCATCAAAGAGTTTGATAAGTTCTTCGCGAGAGAAGATTTCGTCCTCGCCACCAGGGTTCCAACCTAGAAGAGCAATAAAGTTGAAGACTGCTTCTGGCAGGTAACCTTTTTTACGGTAATCTTCGATAAATTGAAGGGTATTAGTATCACGTTTAGACAACTTCTTACCAGTTTCAGAATTGGTGATAAGGGTCATGTGCCCAAACTCAGGCGCTTCCCAACCAAGAGCCTCATAAACCATAAGCTGTTTTGGCGTATTGGCAATGTGGTCATCTCCACGGATAACGTGTGAAATTTGCATATCGTGGTCATCAACAACAACCGCAAAGTTGTAAGTTGGGTAACCATCCCTCTTCTGGATAACCCAATCACCACCTATATTGCCACCTTCAAATTCGATATCTCCTTTAACGATATCATGCCATTTATAGATTCCTGACTCATTAACAGCCAAACGAACTGTAGGAACAATGCCAGCGGCTTCACGTTCTGCGATGTAGGCGGCTTTTTCTTCTTCAGTCATACCAAGGAACTCGTTAATATAACGAGGTGTTTCACCTGCTGCTTCTTGACGTTCACGTTCTGCAGCCAACTCTTCTTCAGTTACATATGACTTGTAAGCCTTACCTTCTGCCAAAAGTTTATCAATATATTTTTGGTAAAGTGGCAAACGCTCTGATTGACGGTAATTTTCATGTGTTTCAGGACTTTCATCCCAGTCAATTCCCAACCAACGCAAGTTATCAAGCTGTGAACGCTCACCATCTTCAACGTGACGCTTACGGTCAGTATCTTCAATACGGATAATGAAAGTACCGCCATGATGACGTGCATAGAGGTAGTTAAACAATGCCGTACGGGCATTACCAATGTGTAGCAGCCCTGTTGGACTTGGTGCGTAACGAACGCGGATATCTTTAGCCAAGATAAATCTCCTTTTTATGTTTCATTCTTCAGTCTTTGGATACCTGGTTAGCTTGAAGGCTCTCCCCAAGCTTAAGCATAAGCTTATAAGTATCAATCCTTTTTATTATAACACAATCTAAAGGTGGTTCGAGGAATTTTGTCAAAAAAACGACCACCTAAAGGTAGACGTTTTCGATAGTTTACTTAACGTGTTTTGCAAGATCTTTTTGAGCTTTGTCATTAGATTTTGCTTTTTCTTTAAGCCAATCTTTATAAGCTGAATCATACAGTTTCTTAGTTACAATATTATCTTGATATTTAATATACCTGAAGTAGCAGGTCGAACCATTATCAACAGCTTGAGCGTAAGCTCCTGAAAATGGCTGTATACGAGAAACTACCGTTGCTACACCACTATAAGTGGTAGTTAGAAGATAGAGGGCACTATCTGTCAACCATGCTTGAGCTTTAGCATATTTTTCATAACGAACTTTTAAATCTGTAGTTTCCTTAGAAGCATCCTCAACTAATTGGTCATATTCTTTAAGACCTACTTTTTCCACAGCTTGACTATTTGGATTGTCGTAACCCATAAAGGACTTGGTTTTCTCGCTACTAGTCGTTTTCAAAACATCAAGATATGTGGATGGATCGAGGTAATAAGGCTCCCAAACAACACCAACTGACAAGTCCCAATCCTCTTCTGCTGCATTCGAAACATAGTAAGTAATATTGTAGAAATCGTCGGCTGACAATTGATGGATATCAATGACAACATTATCTTTTCCAAGTGTAGCTTCAATAGACTGTTTGATAGATTGCACTTGATTCACAAAAATTTACTTGTTTGGTTTACTGGAACGTCGAAATAAATCGGGAACTGAACTCCTTCTACTTGAAGGGCTTCCTTATCTTTCGCGAACTCAGCCTTAGCTTTTTCTAGATTGTAAAGACCATCTTGACTATCTGCAAGATTCACACCAGACCACTCATCACCATAAGCTGGAAGTTGATCCATTACCATTGTTCCGAAATCTTTACCATCTGCTTGAACAAAGTCTGGTTTAACAAAGATATTACGAAAGCTGTATTACCACTTTCTTTACCATTCAACTGAGCCGCATAATTTGTACGATCAATAGCAAACCCTAATGATTGACGGAAATCCTTATTAAGAAGTGCTGCTTTAGTTGATGATTTCTGTTGGTCATTTTCTATAGAGGTATTATTGTAAGTTTGGCGATCAATATTAATACCACCCCACCCCCCTCTACTGATGCTGCTGGTTGAGTAGTATAGATATTATCTTTATACTTTTCAGAAACCTTAGAATAATTTGAGCTACTAGGTAAGAGACGAGCTAATGTATAGACACTATCAGTGAACTTATGTTCCAAAGAGTCTTGATCTGATCCATCATCATAAGTTAATTTGATATTGTCAAAGTAGACATTATCCTTATCCCAATAATTTTCATTCTTGGTGAACTCAATAGATGATTTAGTTGTCAAAGCTTTAAGAAGGTATGGTCCGTTATAAAGAATAGACGTTGGATCCGTTGACTTACTAAAATCTTTTCCTTTAGATTTCAAAAACTCTGCGTTAACAGGCCAAGTGACAGAGTAAGTCATTTTTGAATTCCAGTAAGGTACTAGTTGGCTAAATGTATATTGCAAGGTGTGATCATCAACCGCTTTCATACCTATAGCTGAAAAATATTTGTTAGCTCCAGAGAGGTATTCATTTAGACCTTTAACTGAATTTTTGTAGCAAATAGATAGCTTCAGACTTTGTATCTGCGGCATGTTTAAGACCTGTTACAGAGTCCTTAGCAGTCACATCTGCATATTCTTCGCCGTCTGAAGTGTACCATTTGAGCCCCTTACGAATCTTGTAAGTATATGTTAAGCCATCTTGAGAGACAGACCAATCTTTCAGCTACAGATGGTTTTAAATTACCGTATTGATCATTTTCAAACAAACCATTAACACCATTACTAACAGCTGTCGTCATGTTTTTCTTATTTGTAGCAAGATAGTCTAGGGTTGCAGGATCACCTCCGTAAACATAGTTATAAGTCTTTCCAGACATCTTAATTGATGATGAGCAAGCCGTTAAAAGACCTACAGACAACAGGCCTACGGCTACCAGTAAAAACACCTTACTCCTTTCTTTCATTGCCTCTTTAAAATGTAACGCAAAAAGTTTTAAATCAAAAATTATGTGTATACGCATAAAATATACCATAATCTCCAACAATCAACACTACCTTCTGAAGATTTTTTATTTTCTACTCTAGTATTCCTATCTATCTCAATTAAAAAACCTATCCGAAGATAGGTTTTTACTACTCTTACAATGAGTTAGGATCAACTTTGATACCAGGACCTTGTGTAGTAGTGATTGTAAGGTTTGTGATGTAAGTACCTTTCGCTGTAGCTGGTTTAGCTTTTTGAATAGCATCGTTAAATGCTTTGAAGTTTTCAACCAATTTTTCAGCTTCGAATGAAACTTTACCAATGATAGCTTGTACGTTACCTGCTTTATCAGCACGGTAAGTGATTTTACCACCTTTAGACTCTTCAACTGCTTTAGCAACGTCCATAGTTACCGTACCAGTTTTAGGGTTTGGCATCAAGTTACGTGGTCCAAGGACACGTCCAAGACGACCAACGATTGCCATCATGTCTGGTGTTGCAACAACAACGTCAAAGTCAAGCCATCCACCGTTGATTTTATCAACGAGTTCGTCTTCACCAACGAAGTCAGCACCTGCTGCTTTAGCTTCTTCAGCTTTAGCACCACGGGCAAATACAAGAACGCGTTGAGTTTTACCAGTACCGTTTGGCAATACCATTGCGCCACGGATTTGTTGGTCAGCTTTCTTAACATCGATGTTAAGGTTGTATGATACTTCAACAGTAGCATCGAATTTTGCGAAGTTAGTTTCTTGTGCAAGAGCTACAGCTTCTTCTACGCTGTAAGCTTTTGTGCTGTCGATTTTCTCAAGAGCAGTACGCATTTGTTTGCTTTTTTTAGCCATGTTAATTATTTCTCCTTGTGTATTGTGGTCATAACGACTTTCATCTTCCACGTCACTCAGCGAAGTGAGACGACGTCTGTGGTTTTCTTGTTAACTGAATTAGTCAGTAACAGTGAATCCCATTGAACGTGCAGTACCTTCGATCATACGCATAGCTGATTCGATGTTTGCAGCGTTCAAGTCAGGCATTTTAGTTTCAGCAATTTCTCGTACTTGCGCACGAGTTACTGAAGCAACTTTAACTGAGTTTGGAGTACCTGAGCCTTTTTCAACACCTGCAGCTTTTTTCAAAAGAACAGCAGCTGGTGGTGTTTTAGTGATGAAATCGAATGATTTATCTTCATACACAGAGATAACAACTGGGATAATCATACCAGCTTGATCAGCTGTACGAGCGTTAAACTCTTTAGTGAATCCCATAATGTTGATTCCGGCTTGACCAAGAGCTGGTCCAACTGGTGGAGCTGGAGTCGCTTTACCAGCAGGAATCTGAAGTTTTACGATTTTTTCGACTTTTTTAGCCATTTTGTAATTTCCTCCTATTGTGGTTTTGTCGGTAAGTAAGTTTTGTTACCTCCCACAAGTATGTTTTTACATACCTTATCTATTATACAGAAATTCTTTTTAGATGCAAGAAATTCTTATTAAGTTTAGGAAAAAATTTACATTAAGACTTTTTCGCGGTAAAATAGACCTATGGTTCTATATAAATTCTTTGCTGTAGCATTTTTGATTTTAACACCTATCTTTGCTTTTATTATCCACCGCTTCTTCAGTTTAAAATATCTCGGTCTTAATTTTGCTGATTTAACCTTTCCACTTTATTTTATTGAAGTCATTGCTATATCAGCTCATTTTTTTACCCATAGTTTTCTTCCATACATCACCATCTTATTATCACTGGCAGCTATTATTATCACGATTCAGATGCTGAGAAAAACACAATCCTTTAAATTTAAACGCTTCCTTAAGTTTTTCTGGCGCATCAGTTTCTTTATTACTAGTATTTTCTATTTAGGGACTGTAATTCTCATTTTTATCGTCTCTTAAAAACAAGAAAACTCAGCATATTTTAGTAAGCTGAGTTTTTTACATTGAATTATAAAAAAAAGCAGGCAATCATGCCTGCTAAATTTTTAGATATTAAGGGAAGACCTGAGTCATTCGTCCAGTATCTACATCGTAAACCGCACCAGAGATGATAACATCCTTAGGAATAAGTGGCGATTGACGAAGAATAGCCATATCTTCACGAACACTCTCTTCTACATCTGTAAATGGAAGAAAATCTTGATCAGATACGTCAACGCCAAGTTCTTTATTAAGATAGGCCGTAAACTCATCGTTCTTAAAGGTCTGAGCACCACAATCTGTATGGTGAAGAACTACGATTTCACGTGTTCCCATTTGTTGTTGGGAAATGACCAAAGAACGAATCACATCTTCCGTAACACGACCACCCGCATTGCGCAAAATATGAGCGTCACCTAGTGCCAACCCTAAGGCCTGGGCAACGTGAAGGCGTGAATCCATACAAGTAACAATAGCCACCTTAGTCTTAGGTTTCAAGGGAAGATGGGCTGTCCCGTGAAGATCAACATAGGCTTTGTTGGCATTGAGAAAGTTTTCAAAATAAGACATAATAACTCACTTTCTAACGGAGAAATAATTCGATATTTAAATTATTTACAGTCTATCTTATCATCTTTTTCTTAACTTGTCAGCTATCAACTTCTGTAAGTAAAAAAAAGAGTCCTACCTATCGAGGTTACTCTCCTTTATTTTATGAACATTTTGGTAAGTATCTATTAAGTAAGCCTGCGAAGGTTTGAAGGTTGAGACTTTGAACGTAGATTTCTCCGTTTCCTCTGAAGGTATTAACCACACCTTCACCTGTTCCGATAGACTGCCAGAAACCATTTTCCAAATGAATATTATAATCAAGAGTCTGACTCCAAGCAACAACATGGGCATTGTCAATAGTCACTCCTTGATTGTTTAGTTCAATTTTTTTAATGGAACCGTAAGCATTGGCCAAAAGAGTCCCTTGACCTTGGTCGTCATAACGAAGAATCCTCCCTGGCCACCAAAGAGAGTCTTACCGATCGATTGAGTTTCCATTGTATAGTAAGCCGTACCATCAAGTGCTAAAAAGGCACCATCATTAAGTCGGTAATGCTTTTCACCAGGATACAGCGGAATCACCTGACCTGGTGAGTCGGGTGCCAATGCTAGGTAAGCGTTATTAGACTGGGCAAATACCTGGGTAATAAAGGTACTTTCACCCGAAACCATTGACCGTCAAACTGCTTTTACAAAGCGTCCTACACCAGAGCCACTTGCATTTAATTTGGTGTTGAGGGTCACACATTAGGTGTATGGTAGACCATACTGCCACGTTGGATAAAAACCGTTTCACCTTGATTAAGAGTTAACTCTACCAGCGGGAATTGCATATTGCTGTCTGTGAAAAATTGCATATAAGAAAAGTATAGCATCATACAGGTATTCTTGCAGCCACTTTCAGATTCCAACTCTGAGCATATCTTTTAAGAAAAGACTTTTTTGAGTACTTCTCCTACCGTTGTGACCCCAATGACCTGAATACCTTCTGGAATCTTCATGCCATGAAGCGAATTTTTAGGAGCATAAATCTTAGTAAAACCTAGTTTAGCGGCTTCATTGATACGCTGTTCAATACGAGTCACACGACGAATCTCTCCGGTCAAGCCAATTTCTCCTACGAAGGCTTCTTGTGGATTGGTTGGAAGCTCCTTGTAACTAGAAACAATAGCAACGGCAACTGCAAGGTCAATAGCTGGCTCGTCCAACTTGACACCACCAGCTGATTTGAGATAGGCATCTTGATTTTGGAGAAGAAGGCTGCAACGTTTCTCTAAGACAGCCATGATAAGGCTGACACGGTTAAAGTCCAGTCCCGTCGTTGTCCGCTTTGCGTTACCAAAGACGGTCGGTGTCACCAAAGCTTGAACCTCAGCTAGGATAGGTCGACTCCCCTCCATTGTGACAACAATGGCAGAACCTGTGGCACCATCTAGGCGTTCTTCTAAGAAAACTTGGCTAGGGTTTAGTACCTCGACCAGACCACCTGACTGCATTTCAAAAATCCCAATCTCATTGGTTGAACCAAAACGGTTTTTAACTGTCCGCAGAATACGGAAGGTATGATGACGTTCCCCCTCAAAATAAAGCACAGTATCCACCATGTGCTCCAACATACGTGGTCCAGCCAGCTGTCCCTCCTTGGTCACATGCCCCACAATAAAAGTGGCAATGTTATTGGTTTTGGCAATCTGCATGAGTTCGGCAGTTACTTCACGAACCTGGGAAACAGAACCTTGAACGCCAGAGATCTCTGGGCTCATGATGGTCTGAATAGAATCAATAATGAGAAAATCGGGTTTGATACTCTCCACTTGACTACGGACTGCCTGCATATTGGTCTCAGCATACAGATAAAATTCGTTATCAATATCACCTAAACGTTCACTCCTCAATTTGATTTGCTCGGCCGATTCTTCCCCAGAAACATAGAGGACAGTTCCCATGTTAGCCAGCTGTGTTGACACCTGTAAGAGGAGGGTCGATTTCCCTATTCCTGGATCTCCTCCAATAAGAACCAAACTCCCCGGAACCACACCGCCACCTAAAACACGGTTAAACTCGTCCATATCGGTTTTTATGCGGGCATAACTAATTGAAGAGACTTCTTTTAACTTAGTAGGTTTGGACTTTTCACCCGTCAAACTGACACGGGCATTTTTAACCTCCTGAACCTCAACCTCTTCCTCGAAAGAGGACCAAGAAGAACAATTGGGACAGCGCCCTAGATATTTGGGTGAATTGTAGCCACATTCTCTACAAACAAAAGTTGATTTTTTCTTAGCTATGATTCTAATCCTTTCCTTTCATGATAAACTCAGACATTGCCATCGACTCCTATAAGCTCTAGTTTTAGCACGATTCTTCCAGAAAAACTCTTTTAAATCCAGATTGGTTAAGCAAGAAGCCCTACGCTGCTCAAAGATATGAGAAGATATAACCAGAAAGCCGGCCGCAAATTTCTTCTATTTTCCAGTTGACCCGAACCCACCAGTTCGAACGCCATCTGCTTCGTCTCCATCAACAATCAAAAAGGGCATAAAGACACCTTGAACTATGCGCTCACCAACTTCAAGAGTCACAGGCTGGTCAGTAATATTTTTCATCTGGGCAAAGATATGTCCTTCATTTTCGGGATTTCCATAGTAATCGCTATCAATAACTCCAACTGAGTTGATTAAGACCAGACCTTTTTTACGAGGGTTAGAGGAACGGTCATAGAGATATAGAACCTCACCAGGTTGCATGTAAGCCTTAACACCTGTTGGTACGAGAACAATTTCCCCAGGAGAAATCACAGTATTCTCCGCAACCTTTAAATCATAGCCAGCTGCATGGGCAGTCTCTCGCTTTGGAAGTAAGTCCTGATTGTTATAGGTTGATACAAGTTCAAATCCACGAATTCTAGTCATTATTTTTCCTTTCAATACATCAGTTAACTAATTCTTGTAAAATCATCTACACTGAATTAAGAAGAATATTTTTTAAATCTATCCTATTATAATCTATTCGAAATAAGATGACAAAAGTAATAGGCTAATCGTATTATCATCAAACGAAGATTGACTTTTATCTAGGAAAACGCTAACATGATACTAGATATAATACTTTTAAGGGGAATTGTCATGAAATTCATCGAACTTGTTGGTACGAATTCAAAACGTTCAACTAATAGACAATTATTGCAATATATTCAGAAGCATTTTGCAGATAAGGCAGAAATTGAACTTGTAGAAATCAAAGATCTTCCTGTCTTTAACAAGCCTGCTAATAAGCAATTGCCAGAAAGTGCACTAGAAATCGCTAAAAAAATCGATGAATCTGATGGTGTCATCATTGGAACACCTGAGTATGATCACTCAATTCCGGCTGTTCTCATGAATGCTTTAGCTTGGCTCTCATACGGAGTTTTTCCCCTTTTGAATAAGCCTGTTATGATTACAGGGGCATCTTATGGAACTCTAGGAGCTTCTCGTGCACAGCTACAACTTCGTCAAATTTTGAATGCTCCAGAAATCAAAGCTAATGTGTTTCCAGACGAATTCTTGCTCTCACATTCCCTTCAAGCTTTTGATAGCAACGGCGATTTAGTTGACCTCGATGTCATCAAAAAATTAGATGCTATTTTCGATGACTTCCGTCTCTATGTCAAAATTACCGGTAAACTCTCACATGCTACAGAGTTACTACATAAAGAAGCTGAAGACTCCAACTGGGAAAGCCTATAAGACAGGAGAATATAAACTATGAAATTTGTTGGACTCGTTGGAGCAAATTATGATCAATCATATAACCGTAAACTTCTCGAATTTATCAGAAGACATTTTAAAATTAAATTTGAACTTGAAGTTTTAGAAATTGATGAAGTCCCTATGTTTAATCAAGATCAAAAATGGGATGAAAGTTTCCAACTTCGCTTACTTAATAACAAAATTACACGCGCTGATGGTGTTATCATAGCTACACCTGAGCACAACCACACTATCTCTGCAGCACTTAAGTCAGTATTAGAATGGCTCTCATTCGAAGTGCACCCATTTGAAAACAAACCAGTTATGATTGTTGGTGCTTCTTACTACGACCAAGGAACTTCACGTGCCCAAGTGCATTTGCGTAAAATCCTTGAAGCACCTGGCGTCAATGCTTATACTCTTCCGTGTAATGAATTCTTGCTTGGAAAAGCCAAAGAAGCCTTTGACCTTGAGGGTAACATTACCAATGAAGGTACTATTAACTTCCTTGAACAATGCTTAGATAATTTCATCCAATACGTAGGAGTGGTTTCTAAATTGAAAAAACCAAAACCAATCGAACCTGAAGACTTGGATTGTGACAAACCAATCGCTACAACTGTTACCGAGGTTGATCCTGACGATCCAGAATGGGTCGAAAAAGTAGCTGAGATCACTGGTGCAGTATCTGGTGATACTTATGTTAAACTAGATCACGGTATTTTGACGGTTAACCAAATTGATATGTTCCTCAAGGCTATGCCGTTTGAATTAACCTACGCCGATGATAACAACCAGTTCCTCTACTACAATAATGCCCGTCAAGATCCTGATACCATGTTCGCTAAACGTGTACCGACTCAATCAGGTAGCCGTATGTCAACAGTTCACGGTTCACTTCCACCAGCTCGTATGAAGAATGTGGAATGGGTTATCGGTACCCTTCGTAACGGCAACCAAGAATATGTGCGTACAATTGTACCTGGTTTGCCTAAAGGTGTTATCAATACGCATAACTATCAAGCTATGTACTATGATGATGGTTCTTATGCGGGAATCAATGAAATCGTCTTTAACTTTAAACCATGACTTGACTGGTATCTCGAAACAACTGGTCAACGCCTTGTCGGAGGAAGCGGTCCTTTTGCACCGGCTGTAACTAGCCATAACGGTAGCGATGCAACATCTGGAGCATCAGACGCTAGTGGTCACGCTGGCGATGCATCGCCAGCCGCAGATGCCACATCTGGAGCGTCCTCATACTAAGACTTGGAAAAGTTGGGACAAAATATCCTAACTTTTTTCATGGTCATCTTAGATTAACATTCACCCGAGCATATGTATCTATTCATGCTCCATGTCACACTACTTAGAGGTAAACTTATGTCTCAATTCCAAGAAAAAGTTTTTGCTGCTTGCGCTAAAAAGAAGCTCTCTTTAACGAAAGTCTTGGTCGCTATGCCTTACGTTCTATGCTTGCAGGCGTTTATCTTACCATGTCAACTGCTGTAGGAATTATTGGCGCTGATATTATTGCTGCAGCTAGCCCAGCTCCTTATCGCTTCGTCTTTGCTTTTATCTTTGCTATCGGATTTGGTATTCGTTCTCATTTTCAACGGAGAGTTAGCCACTTCAAACATGATGTTCCTTACTAGTGGTGCCTATTATGGTAAAATCAGATGGAGTAAGGTTTTTACCATCCTCCTCTACTGTATCTTCTTTAATTTTGTTGGTGCCCTTATCTTGGCCTGGTTTTTCAACCAATCCCTCTCTTTCAATCATCTGACAGATAGGAGTTTCTTGGTAACTGCTGTCTCAACTAAGCTTGGACAAACAGATTGGATGAACTTTACAGAAGGTATTACTGCTAGTATGTTCGTCAACCTTGCTATCTTGAGCTATATGCTCCTCAAAGAAGAGTCTGCCAAGATTTTCATTGCCCTATCAGCTATCTTCATGTTTGTCTTTTTGGTGAATGAACACTTGATTGCAAACTTTACATCTTTCATGTTAATCGGTTTCAACGGTGTCCGTAATGCTGTGGACAATTTCACATTAGCAAATATTCTACATCAGTGGGTGATCGTTTTCTTCGGCAACTGGATTGGTGGCGGTATTTTCATTGGTTTGGCATACTCTTGGCTCAATAAAACCAAAACAACTCACATCGATTAGGAGGCTACATGCGTCAAAAGATATTTATCAAACAAACTTGCCGAGCTTTTCTACTGTATTTTATATGCCTAACCATTGCAGTTGCGATTGATTTAATCTTTTTTAAAGTCAAAAACATGTACCACACACCTGCCTTGGTGGCTATCTTTTCGGGCTGGGTTTATTTAGAGCTAATCCAAAAGACCAAACAATTTGGAGCTGTTACCTGCCTTGGTCTCTTCATGTCCATCTTCTTCTTTGCCTCTGGTCACTTTGTCCTAACCTTCCTTCCAAGTTTGCTGGCTGGCCTTGTCGCTGACTTACTCGTCAAGAAGGGCAACTATGAGAATGATAAAGTAAATCTACTCTCCTATATGGTCTTTTCTCTAGGAAACTTGGCACCTATAGTGACCATGTGGCTAGCTCCTAAAGCCTACAGTGCACAGCTCTTAGCTAAAGGCAAAACACAAGATTATGTAGACCAAGTTATGGTCCCATTCACAGCCAATCATGCTCTAATCCTGATTGGCTGAACTCTTATGACTGCTCTCACTGGAGGCTACATTGCTAAAAATTGTCTAAAAAATAAATAGCCAGCAATCTTCCTAACAGAGCGGACAAGACAAACTCGCTTTTCTTATGCTATAATGAGAAAGAATATAATCTTTTTCTACTTTGTTAGAAAGGACATAAAGGGAGACCGAATGATGAAAAAACAAAAAATCGCTGTCTTGGGTCCTGGTTCTTGGGGAACAGCTCTCGCACAGGTACTCAACGATAACGGACACGAGGTCCGTATTTGGGGAAACATCCCTGAACAAATTGATGAAATCAACGAAAAACACACCAACACCCGCTATTTTAAAGATGTGATTTTGGATGAAAACATTAAAGCCTACAAAGAGCTATCTGAAGCCCTAGATAGTGTTAATGCTATTCTTTTTGTTGTTCCAACTAAGGTCACTCGCTTAGTTGCTAAGCAAGTTGCCGAACTTTTAGACCACAAAGTTGTTGTCATGCATGCTTCAAAAGGTTTGGAACCAGGAACACACGAACGCCTCTCTACAATCCTTGAAGAGGAGATTCCTTCGGAAATGCGAAGTGAGATTGTCGTTGTATCTGGCCCAAGTCATGCTGAAGAAACTATTGTTCGTGATATCACCATGATTACAGCAGCATCTAAGGACCTTGAAATAGCAAGGTATGCCCAAGGTATTTTTAGTAATAGCTATTTCCGTCTCTACACTAACTATGATGTGATTGGTGTTGAAACAGCCGGTGCCCTCAAAAACATTATCGCAGTCGGTGCTGGTGCTCTCCATGGTATGGGCTATGGAGACAATGCTAAGGCAGCCATAATTACTCGAGGACTGGCAGAAATCACTCGTCTTGGTGTAAAACTCGGAGCTGACCCTTTGACTTATAGCGGTCTATCTGGCGTTGGCGACCTCATCGTTACTGGAACTTCTATCCATTCACGTAACTGGCGTGCCGGAGATGCGCTTGGTCGTGGCGAAAAACTAGAAGACATTGAACGTAACATGGGTATGGTTATCGAAGGAATTTCAACCACTAAGGTTGCCTACGAAATTGCTCAAGAACTTGGCGTCTACATGCCAATTACAACAGCAATCTACAAATCTATCTATGAGGGTGCTGATATCAAGGAATCTATTCTCAATATGATGTCCAATGATTTGCGCTCTGAAAATGAATGGGATAAAAAATAAAAAATCTAGGGAGTTCTCATGAAGAATCAAAAAGTTAGAAAAGCTATCATCCCCGCTGCAGGACTCGGAACACGTTTTTTACCAGCTACTAAAGCATTGGCCAAAGAAATGTTGCCAATCGTTGACAAACCAACCATCCAATTTGTCGTTGAAGAAGCTCTTAAGTCTGGTATTGAAGATATCTTGGTTGTTACCGGTAAATCAAAACGCTCTATCGAAGACCATTTTGACTCAAACTTCGAATTAGAATATAACTTGGAACAAAAAGGTAAGACTGACTTGTTGAATTTGGTTAATGACACCACTTCTATTAATCTCCACTTTATCCGTCAAAGTCACCCACGTGGTCTCGGAGATGCTGTTCTCCAAGCCAAAGCATTTGTCGGAAATGAACCTTTTGTTGTCATGCTTGGTGACGACCTCATGGATATTACTAACGACAAAGCGGTACCTTTGACTAAACAACTTATCAACGATTATGAGGAGACACATGCATCTACTATTGCGGTTATGTCTGTTCCTCATGAAGAAGTCTCTGCTTATGGTGTAATCGCTCCTCAGGGTAAAGGCGAAAATGGGCGTTACAGCGTTGAAACTTTCGTTGAAAAACCAAATCCAGAAGATGCACCAAGTGATCTTGCTATCATCGGACGTTACCTTTTAACACCTGAGATTTTCGGTATCTTAGAAAATCAAGAACCAGGTGCTGGGAATGAAGTCCAATTGACTGATGCTATCGATACTCTTAACAAAACACAATGCGTCTTTGCTCATGTATTTACAGGAGATCGTTATGATGTCGGTGACAAATTTGGCTTTATGAAGACGTCTATTGATTACGCACTTAAACACCCTCAAATTAAAGATGACCTTAAGCAATACCTTATTGAATTGGGCCACAAACTTGAAGGCAAACCCACTAAAAAAGACTAGTATAAAATCCATCGAATCTAATGATATACTCCCCTTATAGTGGACAGTGAAAAAATAAAAATTTTCACTAGAAACTATAAGGGGAGTATATCATGTTAACTACAGGTTTAATGATTTTTTTATTAATAGTTCTAGGTACTGTTTTAGTGACAAGAGTTTTAGTAGCATTCCAAACTTTTGTGGATGTCTTCTTGACAGACTGTATCACAGGTTTGATAAATTTATTATTTATTTTTTGAACTTTGTTAACTACAGGTTTAATGACTTTTTTGTTAACAGTTTTAGCCACTGCGGAAGCAGTTGTCTTTAGTGGATGTTTTAGAAATTTGTCAATGTTCCCATCATAAAGAACCGTATCAAGTTTATGAATGTTCTTTCCAATATCCTTATTTTTCCCTTTAAAGACAGAGTAAAATAAGGCGCCTACCCCGCCTACTGTTAGAAAAGCTGAGACAATCTCCATAAAGGAGGCTAGTTGCGCTTCTCCCTTGTCTTTTCCTTGATTTTTCCCATAAATTTCTAAAAAAAGCTGTTTGCGTTTACTATCTAAATCTTTCTGTCCATAATACTTTAAGATACGCTCATCGAGGGGTAAATCTTTGTAGTCAGGATGTCTAGCTAAAATAATGGCATCCATATCAGTAAAAATATCTGTTTCAGGCATTGAGGTTAACAAATCTCCGACCAATGAATTCTGTTGAAGAATGTTATTCCTCATATTGTCATTATTGTAAATCTCAAATAATGGATTTGAACCTAGAAAAGAAGGATATAGAAGTGAACGAGAGGACACATATTTCATGGCTTCATCAGAAAATTTTTGTTGTTCTAAAGAAGCTAGCGTTGTCATAACATGTGCAAAATCGATTTTACCGTCAGAATGGTTTTTCCGTATTGTTGTTTTCACATTATCTGGAATATCGAGTGTCGCTCCTTTATACGTGTTATAAAGGTTTTGTAGAAAGTCTTCACGATATGAAGGAGAAGCTAGCGTTAAGGCAATATCTCTATTTATAGCATTTGTATTATTGCCATTTTTCTTCTTGGCCTCCTCCCCAATTTTTTTAATAAAAGCAATCAAGTCGGTCTGTTGAGGTCCATCTTCGAGAGTGTTAATAATTCCTGTATTAATACCAAACCAATCTTTCTCCTTAGAAACTGAGTTTTTCTTTGGTATTTGTGTTTCTATAGAAGAGCTCTCTTTCACTGAAGGTTGTGTTGCAATTGTTGGATTTGGAAGAGTTACCGTATAGGTCGGGGTTACTGTTCTTGTGATGACTTGTCCTGACCCAAAGTTTGGCTTGGCATAGGTATAAAGTCTTGATACAACATTGTTTTGTCGCTGATAAGTTGGGGTTATAGTAACCTTCGGAGAAGACTTCTGAGTAGGCTTTTTAGGTGTATTATCTTTCTGAGGAGTTGGAGCTGATTTAGGAACCACTTTATTGTTGTGGTATAAGATAATAGGGGTAAGAATTGCATGGGGCTTCTCAACTTTTTTAGGAGCGATTGGTTTTGCCATAAAAGCAGGGGCTGTTGGTGGTGTTGGAGGATTTAAAATGCCGCCTTTAACCTTAACATCTGAGTTAAACGCAAACCAATCCGCAAAGCCATTGGAATTTCCAAAATGAAAACGGATCCTCTCAGTTGATTTTCCGACAATAGCTCCGATGTAAGCATCTGGACTGGTTTCACTATCCCAATCGCTAGCTAAGGATGCTTGAGGAACAGAACTATAATTTAATGCATAATTATCTTGAACAGTAATAGTTGAACCATTTAATGGGGATAAATCTTCCGTTGTAGTTCCCAACAAATTCTCCCTCACCATTCAGGGAATTGATGCTGGCAAAACTAGTTAAAGCGTAATTGTCTTTAGTAGGCAAAATTTCTTTACCAGCGGCATCATAGAACTGGACTGTCATCTCCATCTCAAAGGAACTTTGAGTAACGCCATCTTTGTTGTAGATATGCGTATAAGAAGTGACAGTAGGGTCATCAATAGCTTGAAAAATCACCTTACCAGAATAGTGGGTCGTATCAATGAGACGATAAGTAAAACGAACTCTTTTTAATTGATAACCCGAAAAACTTGAATGCTCAAGGTTAGAATAATCTACCACGACGGTATCGCCAATATCCATCAAGGCAGTATTCCATCTTCCTGTTGTGATAACGGTTTGACCTGGTGCATAGGCAGTAACCGTCCCAGGATCCATCCAACCGTGACTATCCTTAACGACCGTCTCTAAAATCTCATCAGGAATAATATTACCCGTAAAGGTCTGAGTGGCATTTGGCTCGGAACGAAAAATGAGGTTCTGAGCTAAAACTTCAGGAAGGTACCCCGTTTTGTTGGTGTTTCCTAAAGCAGTATTGTAGTCTTCATCATAACGGGCTTTAGCCAGATTATATGTTTTTTGATCAATGTTATATTGGTGGACCTTCTTTTGATAATCCTGATATTTAACGAACTCATCCTGATAGTCTTGTTCTTGCTTTTGATAGTTTTGATAATCTTGTTCGGCCTTTTGATAAGCGGACTTTGCTTCTCGGTACTCTTTGGTGACCTCGTTGACCATTTCTATCTGCTCAGTATAATCAGCCTTAGCTTCTTGAGTTGTATCGAAGGTTTCCTCTTTGGTTTCAAGAGCAGTGATACCTTCAGTAACTGCTTCAGAGATGGCTTGATTCAATTGGCTACTATCAGTATAATTGTGTGATGTTTCAGCCGTTGTTGCTTCATCTGTTGTCGCCACAGCATCTGTGGCAGGTGTTGTCGGTGGTGTCGTTATTTCTTCAGCCAACACTTACGGTGTAAGTAATAACAAACTACTGAATAAGCCAATCCCTAAGGATTGGTAATGCTTACGTTTCATAACTCTCCTTTCTAAATTCCTTGTATTATACCATTAATTTTAGAAAGCTTAAAAAATCCTTAACCATAAAGTTATATAACCATCATCATCTAGTTCAAGCTCTACGAAAGCAACTGTTAAATCTATTGGTAATATCGTATCACTTGAAAACCTCACCAAATTAGTCTATACTTTTTGTTAGCTTATAAACTAACAAAAGAGGTGGCACATGGGATATTTTGATTATTCAAGAGAGCCAAGAAGCGATATCGCTTTTATCGATATGAAGTCTTTTTATGCTAGCGTCGAATGTGTTGAGAGAGGACTACATCCTTTAAAGACTTTTTTATGTGTTATGAGTAGAGCTGATAACTCTGCAGGTCTTATCCTTGCTTCTTCACCGATATTTAAGAAAGTGTTTGGAAAATCAAATGTTGGAAGAGCATACGACCTCCCTTTTGATGTTCAAACAAGAAGGTTCTCGTATTACAATGCCAAGAGACAAGGACTGAGAACAGATCCAGAATACGTGCGATTCATTGAAGATTGGGCAAAAGTGACTTTCATCGTTCCTCCTAGAATGGACGAATATATCTCAGTTAATATGGAAATCCAAGGCATTTTTCAAAACTATGGTAGTCCTAACGACATTTACCCTTATTCTATAGACGAGGGCTTTATTGACCTGTCTAGTTCTCTTAATTACTTCGTGCCAGAAAAACAGTTGTCGCGAAAACAAAAGCTCGACCTTATTTCTGCGAGGATCCAGAGAGACATCTGGAGACAAACTGGCATCTATTCAACCGTTGGTATGTCAAACGCTAACCCCTTACTTGCTAAACTTGCCCTTGATAATGAAGCAAAGAAAACACCAACCATGAGAGCTAATTGGTCCTATGAGGACATGGAGCAGAAGGTATGGTCTATTCCAAACATGACAGATTTCTGGGGTATCGGTAAAAGAATGGAGAAACGCTTCAACACATTAGGTATCTACTCAATCAAAGACTTGGCAAATGCTAACCCAGATATCTTGAAGAAAGAGCTAGGAGTAACTGGTCTTCGATTATGGTTTCATGCTAATGGTATTGATGAAAGTAACGTTCATAAACCCTATAAACCAAAATCAAAAGGTCTAGGCAACTCCCAGGTTCTTCCTAGAGACTATTTTAGACAACGAGATATTGAAATTGTCCTTAGAGAGATGGCCGAGCAAGTTGCTATCCGACTGAGAAAGATAGGCAAAAAAGCGACTGTTGTTTCAATACACCTTGGCTACTCTAAGCATGAGAACAAGCGTTCTATCAATACCCAAATGAAAATTGAACCAACGAATAACACCGACATGCTGACAAACTATGTCCTGAAGTTATTCCATAATAAATACACTTCAGGAGCAATCCGAAGTGTAGCAGTTAATTATTCTGATTTTGTAGATGAATCTTTTGGTTTAATCTCACTGTTCGATGATGTCGAACAAATCGAAAAAGAAGAAAGGCTCCAGACAGCAATAGATTCTATCAGAGACCAATTTGGTTTTACCTCTCTGCTAAAAGCTAATGCACTTGATAGTGCATCGAGGAGTATTGCCAGAAGTAACCTCATCGGAGGACATTCAGCTGGAGGATTGGATGGTTTAAAATGATTGATCGTTCCTATTTACCATTTCAAGCAGCAAGAGAATATCAGGACCCTGGGATGCAGAAGTGGATGGGGTTCTTTCTGTCCGAGCATACCTCATCATTACATGCTGCTAAATATCGTGTTGATTTCTCAACAGACTTAAGTAAGCCTCAGAAACTCTTATTACTTTCTCAACTCTATGCCAACCAACTTAAAGGGCAGTTCACTATCAAACATCGTGATAAAAAAGTGACTTTATTTGGCGAAGTGAGAGAACTGTCTCGTAATGAAATATCAATAAAGACTAGTGAAGGGTATAGATTAGTCCAACTCGACA
This sequence comes from Streptococcus sp. FSL L8-0526, assembly GCF_038007145.1. Classification (NCBI taxonomy): domain Bacteria; kingdom Bacillati; phylum Bacillota; class Bacilli; order Lactobacillales; family Streptococcaceae; genus Streptococcus; species Streptococcus sp. FSL L8-0526. The sequence goes on along the minus strand of NZ_JBBOWP010000001.1, from coordinate 511,232 downwards.
ATATCCTTCAAATTCAGCTTTTGGAAAATCATATTCACTAAAAAAGCAACAACCTATATTATGTAGTTGTTGCTTTTTAACTAGAACTCTTAAGCCTATACATATATATTGTACTATGTATCGTGTATAGCTAAAATAGAAGTGACTATAAACTACAAGTCACTCAGTGCTTCCTTAGTTGTCTCTGCAGCTACGTGTGCATAAACCTCTACCATTGCAGTCCCCTTGTGTCCCAATTGTTGGGAGACCAGGAGACTATCTTTTGTTTGCTCATATAGACGTGTCGCAAGTGTGTGTCGCAGTTTGTGAGGAGTAGTAGGCTTACCATAGGCGGTAGATAACTTCTTCACCAAAAGCTCAACAGAACGTGTGCCAAGCCTTGCAGGCACTTTATTCTGAGTCGTTAAGAAGAATGCTTTATCTGAATCATTTGCTGAGTAGCGTCCCTTCCTAATTTATAAATAACGCTCGATATAAGGTATGCCAAATGGAGCGATATTTACAACGTCCTTTTTCCCACCTTTTCGAATAACTGTAATTGTTCTTGTGGCTAGATTGACATCTTGCATATCTAGGTTCACTAATTCAGATAACCGGACTCCAGTAGAAAGTAGAAGTGCTATGACAGCAAGATCACGCTCTTTATTTTTGACAAAGGATACCTGGGCACGTTTTGAGATTTTCTTTTCATGTTCATTATCGATATAGTCCAAGAAAGCCTGTGTATCATTTAAAAAGAGTTTTTCTTTCATGTTATCAGCACGACTAGCCAAGGTATCTTTAGGTTTCTTGATTTTGACCTTAACCATGACATTTCGGTAAAAATAAGGCTCACCCTCGTCATCCTCAGTTTCTTGAGTAAGATACTTAAACAAACTTGAGAGAGCATCCTTAGTCCGAACAATGCTGACTTCAGAGATTGAACGACGCTCAGTATTTTCACGAAGATAGACAAAATAAGCTTCGATAATAGACTTTGGTAAATGGGCCAGCTCATCAATATGAACATCGGCAATCGTATCATAATCTGCGTATCGTGCGGTTTTACCCAATTTCTCATGATCTCTAATCAACCATTCAAAAAATCGTCTATATTCCTTTAAGTACTCATACAGTGTCTTATAGCTATATGGAATTACGAGCTTTGCTTGATAATATTCCTTAACATACCAAGGCATAATCTCAAGCAACCCGTTTATATTTTTCATTAGTGTTTTTTGTTTCATATCAGCCTCAAATCTAACAATTTTCTTGTTAGTAGTAGTTTATCATAGCTAACATGTGTATTCAACAAATACTTGTTTTCCGAACATATGTATAGTTCCCTATGTTAATAGGAAATGTTATCTCTGGGACGTATGATATCATTGAATCAATCTTCCCATGGTCTCTAATTCACTTCTATCTCACAGAGACTTTTTCTTAGTTATTGGTGACATTAAAATTTTATATTAGTGCCTACCGCTAACTAGGATTACCCCTAGTTTTTTAACTATAATCCCTCACACACTCAATTTTAGGGAGTATAAAGTAAAACATTACTAAAAAATCATCTATTGACGTCAATGCAATAATGCAGACTAGGTGACTAAAAAAAGACAGACACTCAAAATAGCGTTTGTCTACTTTATAAATTAACTATCTCATTTGCTTGTTTTCTGATTTATAAATATTACTTATCAATGCTTAGTTTTTTGAGGTTTACAAACACACAATAACACAGAAGAATAAACAGAGCAAAAACAGCAAGACTTCTGAAAACTAAAACAAGATGACTACTTAAAAAGGCAAAACTTCCTATTACTAAAACAGCAATGCCTGAAAATACAGAATGTAAGGTCTCCGAGTAAATATATAGTTTCTGTAATTCTTTCATGTTAAGTGACAACTGAAAATAATTGGTTTCGATTATCCCCATCATTGTCTGACCTATCGCTAGAAAAACATAACTCATTAGTACTGTATAAATGTTCGAAGATGTACTAAATAAAAGTAGATATAGAACATAAAATGAAAGACCTAAGGCGAAAGCTTTCATATGAGAACTTATTTGTTTCACGAAGCTAAGAAGGAAGCTTATTACTAAGAATGAAACTGCTAAAAATGATAAGGAAAAGGAATACATAGAATCACTAATACCGAGATACTTTGTTAAATAAACAACTTCATAAGTATCATAAACAACTCCAATTGATCCCACAATAACTCCAGATAATAGAACTAATGCAATTTTTTTGGATCTCAGAATGTTAAATAATGTAATGTTTAAATTTTGTTTTTTTCTTTCTTCTTTCAAATTTAAAGTCGAAATATTTGGTAAAAATAAAAGACTAGTAGCTCCCACTATCAAAAGAAGAGCATAAACTGCAAACAATAAAAAGTGACTTTTATTAATAAATAAACCAACAAACAACGGTGCTAAAAAATAAGATACTGAACCAATGCTTGTATACCTAGCGTTAAACTTAATCAATGAATCCTTGTCTATAATAATTGGTACACAACTATATAATAAACTGGAAAACAATACATTGACAACCTCAATTATGAATACAACTAATAGGACAATTATATGGTTTAATCCAAAACCTAGTAAGAAAAGTAAGATTGCCTTTGTAATTTCTAACAGAATAAGCAGGTATTTTCTGCTCAGTTTACTATTTGAGATATTAATCCTATTTGTAACTATTGCAGCTAAACACTTTACCACCCAAAAATACATAACTAATTGCACAGAAATTCTAGACAATAGAATGTTGATCAAGATAGTATAACCATACTCTGAGATTAACGATGAGAAACGATTAAAATAAATACTCAATGCTGCATATTTTTTTATTTTCAATATTTCCTATATCCTCCTTAATTTTGATTTAACAAATTGAATTATTTGGTAAAAAATGTGAGCATTATCACTTCCAACCATCGGATTGTATTCAACTATATCACAAAAATATACCTTATCAGAACATAAAATTTTGGAAATTATTCCAAGAAAATCGTTCATTTGAAATCCTCCAATAATAGGATATGATACTGAATCAAAAACAGATGGATCCAAAACATCAATGTCTATTGATAAGTAAATATCTTTTGACTCATCAATATAACTATCTAACTTTTTCAAAACTCTACTCTTATTTAACCAATACTCCTCCATTGAGAGGATGATTATTTTATTATCAAATGAACTAGGAAACTCAAAATTCCTTTCCCCGATGATAATTATTTTTTCAAAAATATCGGTTAAAAAACTTAAAAAATTCCAATTTTTTACAACACTTTCAAAGTCTTTGAAGTAATCTAAATGAGCATCTAAAACAATTAAATATGCTCCCTCTCGAACAGTGGCCTTTGCTAATAGATAAGTAACTGAGTGATCTCCTCCTAAAGCAATCTGAACTTTAGATTCAGCAATAGTTCGACTTAGACTTTCTAAATCAATAGAAAATAAATCTTGGTTACCTAAATTAATTGTAATTATATCAGAATCTTTCCTATCATATAACATCGCTTCTTGATAATATTTTGTGGGAGCAAATCTCGCTCCTGGAATTCTACTTGCACCATCATAAATAATAGATAATATTTTCATAAACTCATTGACTTTGGCTTAATCCCAGTTAAATTATATGCTAACTTGCACTCCTGTATATCGGGACTCCCAATAGAACCTCCGAAAAACTGAGCTCGACTTCTACACCCACCTTGACAAACATAATTTGCAGGGCATTCATTATAATACTTACATCGTACATTTCGAATATGATTGAAGAACTTCGAATTAATCCAAATATCATTTAAAGTCTTTTCATTAATGTTACCTCCACAAAATTTAGTGGAAGATAATGTCGGACAAAATCCAACATCACCTGACGAATTTATAAACACATAAGAATTGCCAGCACCACAATAAAATGATTCAAATGTGGATTCGGATATATTATTACAATTTGCTTGAATATTGGGAATACACAAAATAGCATTATTGAATTCTTCATCACTAATTGATAGTCGATTATTCCTTTCAAAAGGTAAAAACCTATCAAAAGCATATTTCACATCTAATCGATCAAACAACTCCAAAAAATACTTCACTCCACTAATATTCTTGTTATTCAAAACAACATTAACAGTAACAGGTACTCCTAAACTCCTAAAATATTCAATATTCTTAATTGTTCTCTTAAATGTACCTCTTCCTCTAATTGAATCATGTATTGTTTCATTCCAACCATCTAAACTAACTTTTAGTCTTATACCATCATATCTTTGAATCAATATTTTAAAATCTTCAGGAATATATACAGCATTTGTAAAAATTGTTGTACACATTCCCTCTTTTAATACTTCCTCGATAATTTCACTTAATCCCTGTAATAATAATGGTTCGCCTCCAGTGAAATCAACATCCATTACTCCTAGCTGCTTAGCTTCATATACTATACTTGAAATTTTCTTTCTATCGAGCTCCTTTGAATAATCAGGTAAATAACAATGCATACATCTTAGGTTACATTTGTTCGTGACCTCAATCTGTATCACTTTTAATGGTATTTTCGTTGAAAATTCAACAATTTTAGTGTTGGTCTTAGAGAGTGATATTTCATTGTTATTTAGAAAATCTATAACATTTTTTATTACCTGACTCTTTGAATCAGAAAACTTTTTCAATGAAAATTGGTACATAAATTTTAAAGCTAAAAATGTAGCTTAAAAATGTAGCTAAATTTAATGAAAATAGTTTATTATTCCTATTATTCCTGAGTATTCCTTGCTTATTGTACCAATTAAAAAAATCGAGTAAACATTGCTCGTCATATTAATTCCCTGCAATCTTCCAAAAATATTAATATAAAAACCAAAGGATTAGAGATAGACTCTAATCCTACAATCAGTTCTATCAGACAGACGGTGGGCAACGACCTTTGAGTCCATCAATCAACTCTGTAGCAACAGAAGGTTTAATTTCCATAATGTCAATAGATAGACCGCTAGAAACAACTTCTTCTTCTGCTAATTCAATTTGTGCAATAGCATCACTAACTTGCATCGTAATATCCTCTATTTATTTAAGAATCAATAAGTACCCATAACAAATCATAGAAATCATTCTTTATCTATAAAATTTAGCTGAAAATGCTTTGAAATTGTCTTATTAAACTGATTTGCAATAATAAAGTATATGTTATCTGTTCGTATATATGATATTTTTTTATAAACATCTTCACAAACTCTCTTGTAAAGATTCCAAAATTGATTTGCTTGTGAACTTGTATAAGATAAGGGTATACTTCCCCATCTAAAATCTAAATAATATATATACCATTTTTCATATTCTTTAAACTCTGTAGTGCCATCGGCAGTCTTTGTTCGATAATACTCTGATAAAGTGTTTTTAAAATCGTTTTGATACTCAATCTCATATTTCAGCCTTTCCTCTGAAACATGCAAAGACGGACTAAAAACTGGCACCCCAGTTTTAATATATCGTAAAACTACATCCTCTATATCCTTGTACCTCTGCCCCTCACCAAGGTTCAGTTGAAATGTCGGACAAGGAGTAAAAGAAACAATATAGAAGTTCTGAATTTTCTTAATATGAAAAGGATATAATTCACAAGTTAATGGCTTGTTCATGCCTAAATCATTTATCGTACAACCCAATTCAGAATGAAACCAGCACTTTTTACCACAACTCAACAATGAAACACTATCATCACTAACAATAAAATCTTTAAGATACGTGCGTTTTAGAAAACTTGCTGTCTTTGCATCAAGTAATAAAGAATTATTCACATGACAACAAGATCCTCTACACTTTTCACAATTATAAGAGATAATATCATCTAGAAACATATAATGAATGATATCTTCTGAAATCTGTTCAGGAAATTTAATAATTCTCATATCAATAATATATCATTTAATTTTGACACTGATAATTTATACCATATACACAAATCCAACTACATTTTTAACACTCCAGATAAATGATTTTCAAATTTTATAGCTAAATTCTCACTATTAGCCAGCTTCATTGCAGCAATACACTTCTTCATTTCTAGAATAGCTTTATTGCTCCTATTCTTCTTTAATTCATATAAATTTTTTGAATAATGAAACACTAATTTCTCGTAAATCTCACTTTCCGTAAAACAACTATGATTTAACTGTTTTTCAAAATACAACGCATCAATATACTCATCTCTTTCAATACTTATGATATAACAATTTAATAGCATTGTTGAGTGTAACCTTCGGTAGTTTGGTAAATCCTTGTAAAATTCTGAACGTTTACACATTTCTCTTGATAAAAGCATCATTGTTTGATGATTCAATACATCTACAGTATTCGCAAATAACAGTAGTTCGTAACAACCCCAATATTCTACAGAGAATAGGTAGTCTGATAAATATTGGATATCAGATTCATCATAGTAACTTTTGTCTGATAAGTCCTGTAAACGAATTTTTATTAAAATAGTATTTAGAGTATAAAAAGTCTCACGCTTTTCGATTTTTTCTACTTGAGAGATTAATAACTTTTCCATACCTGACACGTTCCTTGCTGAAACAAATAAACTAATCTTTTCTAAGATTTCATTAAACTCATCTCTCTGAAAGTCGTTTGCTGCATACATAAACTCATCAATAGGCATATTTATTGCATTTAAAGCTGACATAAACTTACTAATTGTCAAATCTGTATTTTCACGTTCAAAGCGGGAAATATGAGATACTGATACGCCTAACTTTGCAATATCTTTTAAGACTAATCCCCTAGACTCTCTAAATTTCTTAAATAATTTTCCATAATTTTTCATAAAAAGCACCTCTTTTGCATATACGAGAATTTCCCAGATAAACTTAAAAGTATTATATCATATAGTGAGATAGGAGGTTAATTTCTATGAATAAAGAAAGTTTTTTAGCTATCTTACTTCTAATTTTTGAAAGCATTATTGTAATTGCTGTTGGCTAAACAAATAGAAAATCATAACCACCCGTCTAACGGGTGGTTTGATCAAGGGCTATAAGCCCATAATACCAGCCAGCGCCTAAAGACGCTGGCTTTCACTTTGTTCAAGCCTTATTGCTTTTGACTCGTCACAAGCCTCTCAAAGAGGCATTCGCATTACTTACTATTATCCCTGAAGGGATTTTCATATTCTTTTACGCTTAATTTGTCCAAAGCGATATCATGCTTCTCTTGTTCCTGAATATATTTCTTAATTGTGGCTTCATTAAGTCCTACCGTACTTACATAATAACCTTCTGCCCAAAAATGTCTGTTACCAAATTTATATTTTAAATTGGCGTGTTTATCAAACATCATCAATGCACTTTTACCTTTTAAATATCCCATAAAACTAGCTACACTCATTCATGGTGGAATACTCACTAGCATATGAACATGTTCTGGCATTAAGTGGCCTTCTATTATTTCAACGCCTTTATATTGGCTTAGTCTATGAAAAATCTCTCCCAGACTACTCCTAAGCATATGAACATGTTCTGGCATTAAGTGGCCTTCTATTATTTCAACGCCTTTATATTGGCATAGTCTATGAAAAATATCTCCCAGACTACTCCTATATTGATTATAGATTATTTTTCGTCTATACTTAGGTGTAAATACAATGTGGTACTTACACATCCATTTTGTATGTGATAAACTGTGAGCTTTTTGCGCCATAGTCTTAACTCCTTCCGCTTTACAATTGGCTTGAACACCTATATTGTAACTCGTTTGGAGTTTTTTTGTTATGACGGTATAACCTTCGATGCGCACCCGCATAGCGGGTGGTTTATTTGTTTCCCACCTTTGGAGCGAAACGGACTTAAAGTCACATAATAAAGACACCACAAAAGTTAGACTTTCGATGTCTAACTTTTGTGGTGTAGTTAAGGTATGATGTTGTTCTCTAACAAGGGTATAATATAAAAAAGACTCTATGATTTCTGTAGTAGGTAAAACCACTATAGAGATTATAGAGCTTTTTGAGTGTATACAAAAACTAGTTCTTTATTGGAACAAAGTCAACAACTAATCTAGTATTGGTTGCAGCGGCAATTTCTTCCAATGTTTTATATGTTGGATTAGCGGTGCCATTCTCTATACGTCCGATACTAGCCTGACTTTTTCCCATACGATCAGCGAGTTCTTGCTGAGTTAAATTGATGTTTTCTCTTAATTGTTTAATTTTATGCGATAGCTTTATACACTCGATTTCATCGTTATAGTGCTGTAGAATTTCAGGTTCCTGTTGACTCCTTTCTGCCAAGTATGAAGCAAGAAACCCGTTTCTATCCACTTTATCTAGCGGTGTAAGTGTGATTTCTTTCATGAACATTTCTCCTTAATATATAGTCCAATTTCTCACTAAACTTTTCAGTCCAGTTTTAAAGGTTGAATTTTTTTCAGCCCTTAAAACCGGATTGCAAGAATCCAGTTTATATCATCGCTTGTTCCTGTAGTTTAATTTTCGATTGATAGCTTTCTTCAATTCCTTAGTTGGTGTTTTATTTGTTTTTTTCTTAAAAGAGTTTGTGATGATATAAGTAGGTGGAGTCACATCATTTTCATCTTCGCTAGCTTTTTCTAAACGGAAGAATAATGAACGGGCGAAAAGGCCTTTCGTATCAATTCTAAGCTCATAGATATCCTTTTTTCGGTCTACTTTTTTGACTACCTGCTTAGCCACGGCTTCTACTATCCCGACAGTAGAAACGTATTGTATCTTTGCAATAACTTTGGCCACTACAGATGTGGGGAGAGAATTTAAAAATGATCTAAATTCGTCTTCGTCATAATAATCAAAGGTTAATTTAGGAGTAACGCTATTACTTGCTGTTTCTGGATTTGAGAGGTTCTTATTGTTATCCATCAAGCACCATTACCTTTCCAACGAGCGGAAGGCTTTTCCATAATTTATTTCCCTTTATTGGGTTTATTTGATATAATTATAACATATATGATATAAAAAGTCAATATAGGTCAGTTGTCCTGGAAAGGAAAAAGTTATGAAACATAAAAAAATGAAGCAAAAAAGGCATAAACTTGCCAAAGAACGTAAGAATGTATCAGGAGAGCCAGGGAACCTAATCGCTAAACGATATTTTATGTACTTAGAGCGGTTCCAAGCAGTCGGTTTTTTGAACCCTTTGCAAATACGGTTAATTGCTGAAGCATTTGCACATATTCCTACTAGTTACTTCTTCGATGAAAATCGTAACGATTGGTGGAATTATTATCAAATGGAGATTGACTTTGGTGGACTATTCCCGTGTCGAATCGGTCTTTCAATCAACAAAATTAAACAATCTATTCAAAATAGAAGTATTACAACGGAAACTATTGCAGTCCAAAATTTCAAAGAGGCTACCCCCTCGGGAACAGACTTCAATAGTTTAGATTCATCAACTATTTTCTATACTAAGCCAAAAGATATAATAGAAGTGTCAAGTGAACCAATTATTATTTTGTCTGAATTTGAACAATTAAATCGTGTGATTGACGGAAATCATCGTGTAGATGATGCAAAAAGGAATAATCTAACCGAAGTTAGTGCCTTTGTTATAACGAATCAATTCTTACTAGACAATGATTGTTTTGATACGCCATATGATAAAGATATTTTTAAAGCCCATGTCATGTTTTATGAAGCATATAAAAAATATCGTGACTCTATAAGGTAAGAGGATGGCGGATATTTTTCGATAAATGAATTTCCTTCAAGCTCAAGCTTAGTTTCTATATCTAAGGGAGTCTTATGATATGGGTTTGGAGAAATAGCTAGGCGTGTGTCAGTAATAATGGGCTACAGGACATTTTAACCACAGTAGTTCTTTACCTAAGTTTGAAATAGTGCTATCTAATTCTTACTATACTTGATAAAGTCACAAATAAAAAAGGACGGAAGCAAACATGGTTAACATCCCTTTGTCGAAAAGCGGTGTAAGGCTGATTTCTAACAACAGTGACGATACAATAAATTAAGAATTACTCACTGCAAAAGAATTGTAGTAAGAATTGCAAAAAATACTTTTCTGCGACTTAATGACGCTCTCGATAGTAAAAAAGAACTCTCATAAGTTCTTCCTAATGATGGTTTGGTCACTTTTCATTATAGTTCTTATGGGGCTTTTTATGTGCACTCAAAAATCTCTATAATCTCTACAGTGGTTTCACCCACTACAGAAATTATAGAGACTCAATTTAATCATTTAGTTGCTCTTAAATCGCATTGCTTCATCGCTCTGAACAAATTCTCGTTGAGTATCTGTTAATTCCTCAAGTTCATCACAACCGATAAGTCCAAAGACTTCCATTCCATCTTTAGTACTTACGATGTATGCCTCAAGTTCCCTAGCTTTGTCAACGTCTGACACTAAGTAAATGTTTTTTTTAGTCATTACTTCATCAGTCATTTTTCTCTCCTTCAACCCTTTATTAGTGTTTAATCTTCCCCCAATTTGTTGTGTTGGGCCCTGAAGGGTAGTGTAAAATAAGTTGTGTAAACACAAAAAGGAATAAATCCGTTATAGTAGAGTTGCAAAACATTACTAGAAAGAGATTTATTCCTATGACTCAGTTTACCACAGAACTACTTAACTTCCTAGCCCAAAAGCAAGATATTGATGAATTTTTCCGTACTTCTCTTGAAACAGCTATGAATGATCTGCTTCAAGCAGAGTTATCAGCCTTTTTAGGGTATGAACCTTACGATAAATTAGGCTATAATTCTGGGAATAGTCGTAACGGAAGCTATGCACGGAAATTCGAAACCAAATATGGGACTGTTCAGTTGAGCATTCCTAGAGATCGTAATGGGAACTTTAGTCCAGCTTTGCTTCCCACTTATGGACGTCGAGATGACCACTTGGAAGAGATGGTTATTAAACTCTATCAAACCGGTGTAACGACTCGAGAAATTAGTGATATCATCGAGCGAATGTATGGTCATCACTATAGTCCTGCCACAATTTCTAATATCTCAAAAGCAACTCAGGAGAATGTCGCTACTTTTCATGAGCGAAGCTTAGAAGCCAATTACTCTGTTTTATTTCTTGACGGAACCTATCTTCCATTAAGACGTGGAACCGTTAGTAAAGAATGTATTCATATCGCACTTGGCATTACACCAGAAGGACAGAAGGCTGTTCTTGGATATGAAATCGCCCCAAATGAAAACAATGCTTCTTGGTCCACCCTGTTAGACAAGCTTCAAAACCAAGGAATCCAACAGGTTTCTCTTGTAGTGACCGATGGCTTCAAGGGGCTTGAAGAGATTATCAATCAGGCTTACCCATTAGCTAAACAACAACGTTGCTTAATTCATATTAGTCGAAATCTAGCTAGTAAAGTGAAACGAGCAGATAGAGCGGTTATTCTGGAGCAATTTAAAACGATTTATCGTGCTGAAAATTTAGAAATGGCAGTGCAAGCTTTAGAGAACTTTATCTCCGAATGGAAACCAAAGTATAGGAAAGTCATGGAAAGTCTGGAGAATACGGATAATCTTTTAACTTTTTATCAGTTTCCCTACCAGATTTGGCATAGCATTTATTCGACAAACCTCATTGAGTCTCTTAACAAAGAAATCAAACGTCAAACGAAAAAGAAGGTTCTTTTTCCTAAGAGGAGGCTCTGGAACGTTATTTAGTTACCCTGTTTGAAGATTATAATTTCAAGTAAAATCAACGCATCCATAAAGGGTTTGGCCAATGTGCTGACACACTTGAAAGCTTATTTGATTAACATTCTTCAACTCTACTTGAGTGTTTACATATAATTATTGATAGTATCCATATATTTAAGTTACAAAAGAAACATATCGATTATTATTTCGTAACATTTATAGAATACAAAATTTTTGACTTTGATAGTTTACAAATGTAAACTATATACAGATAGAAATTTCAAAGCATTCATTTAGGAGGAAAATATGTCAAATAAAACTCATTCGTCTAATTACGAAGAAATGATGTCTGAGCATCATCACAATCATGAAATGGTGGATATGAAGCACAAAAATCATGAGATGCACAACATGCACAATATGGATAATATGCATGATATGGACAATATGGATATGATGAATCATGGAGGACACATGATGCATATGGGTGATATGAGTAAAAAGCTCAAAGTGGCTATCATTCTAATGATTCCGCTTCTACTCATTTCACCAATCGCTGGCTTTACTATCCTTAAATTCCCCGGAAGTGAAATTTTGCAACTTATCCTTGGTACAATTATCTTCTTTTACTCTGGGACTCCTTTTTTTAGAGGAGCAAAAGGTGAATTAAAAAGCCGTAAGCCAGCCATGATGATGCTGATTACAATGGGAATTTCCGTTGCCTATGCTTATTCTGTTTATGCCACAATTATGAGTCTTAACGGACATATGGGCATGAACTTCTGGTTTGAACTGGCAACTTTAATTGTCATTATGTTGATTGGTCACCTGATTGAGATGAAAGCAATCATGGGTGCTGGCGATGCATTGAAAGATTTAGCAAGCCTTGTTCCCAAAAAAGCTCACTTAAAAAGTGGGAAGGATGTGGAGCTTTCAGAACTAAAAGTTGGCGATTTGCTTTTAGTGAAAGAAAATGAAAAAATTCCTGCAGATGGCCTTATATTAAGTGAAGCGCTCGTTGATGAGTCGATGATTACTGGTGAAAGCCGAGCAGTCAATAAAAAACCAAATGACCTTGTTTATGGTGGTTCCCTCAATCTAAACCAACCATTTGAGATGAAAGTCACAGCCCTTGGAAAAGATTCATTTCTCAATCAAGTGGCCGAATTAGTCAAGAAAGCCCAAGCTCAAAAATCTAATTTGGAAAATATGGCTGACAGAGTGGCTGGTTACCTTTTCTATGTTGCACTTATTGTCGGTATCTTCTCATTAATTTTTTGGACAATTAGTTCTAACTTTAGTTTTGCTCTACTTCTTGCGGTTTCTGTTTTTGTAATTGCATGTCCACACGCTTTAGGTCTTGCGGTTCCACTTGTTGTTTCTCGCTTAACCAGTATTTCTGCTAAAAATGGTTTATTAATTCAAAACAGAACCTCTTTGGAAAAAATAAATACAATTAAATATGCCTTAATGGATAAAACAGGAACATTAACTGACGGTAAGTTTATTGTCCGTGATGTTATTGATTTTACTGATGAAACAGACATTCTCCAAATCATGGCAGCACTTGAAGGAAGTTCCACTCACCCGATTGCTCAATCAATCGTTTCAGCTGCTAAACCTCTTAAAAATCTAAAAGTTGAAGCGGTTGAAAATATTCCAGGAGTTGGAATTAAAGGGCAAGTTAATCAAAACTTTTATCAAATTGTTAACTATAAATATCTTCGTGAAAATCAACTTTCTTATGATGAACAAAAGATTGCTCAATATTTAGATTTAGGTTTAACTTTATCTTTCCTAATCAATGAACAACAAGATGTTTTAGGATTTATTGCCTTAGGAGATTCTCCTAAAGCAGACGCGAAAGCCTTTATTAATGGTTTATTAGCCCAAGGAATTACCCCTGTTATGCTCACGGGTGATAATAAAGAAACTGCTCAAAAAATTGCTAGTGCACTAAATATTACCGAATTTAGAGCGGAATTAAAACCTGAAGATAAAGCAGAAATTGTGAAAGAATACCAAAAGAAAGCCGGTGTTCTTTTCATTGGTGATGGTGTCAATGATGCCCCAGCCCTTGCAACTGCTACGATTGGTGTTGCGATTGGAGCAGGAACTTCGGTTGCTATCAGTACCGCTGATGTCGTCCTAGTTAACTCCAATCCAAGTGACGTCTTGGATATGATTAACATCTCCAAACGCATGCTTAGAAAAATGAAACAAAACCTCTGGTTTGGAGCAGGCTATAACATTATTGCTATTCCTGTTGCAGCGGGTATTCTTTATCCATTTACAGGATTTTATATTGACCCTCTCATTGCAGCAGTCCTGATGTCAATCTCAACCGTGATTGTCTCAATCAACGCGATGGGATTGAGGTATGATAAAAAATAGAAGAGCCTATGCTCTTCTATTTTTTTCATACTAATTATGAAACTCTTATCACTTAAATATACTTAAAGATTAGATACTGTCAATAATTATGTGTAAACACTCAAGTAGAGTTGAAGAATGTTAATCAAATAAGCTTTCAAGTGTGTCAGCACATTGGCCAAACCCTTTATGGATGCGTTGATTTTGCTTGAAATTATAATCTTCAAACAGGGTAACTAAATAACGTTCCAGAGCCTTCTCTTAGGAAAAAGAACCTTCTTTTTCGTTTGACGTTTGATTTCTTTGTTAAGAGACTCAATGAGGTTTGTCGAATAAATGCTATGCCAAATCTGGTAGGGAAACTGATAAAAAGTTAAAAGATTATCCGTATTCTCCAGACTTTCCATGACTTTCCTATACTTTGGTTTCCATTCGGAGATAAAGTTCTCTAAAGCTTGCACTGCCATTTCTAAATTTTCAGCACGATAAATCGTTTTAAATTGCTCCAGAATAACCGCTCTATCTGCTCGTTTCACTTTACTAGCTAGATTTCGACTAATATGAATTAAGCAACGTTGTTGTTTAGCTAATGGGTAAGCCTGATTGATAATCTCTTCAAGCCCCTTGAAGCCATCGGTCACTACAAGAGAAACCTGTTGGATTCCTTGGTTTTGAAGCTTGTCTAACAGGGTGGACCAAGAAGCATTGTTTTCATTTGGGGCGATTTCATATCCAAGAACAGCCTTCTGTCCTTCTGGTGTAATGCCAAGTGCGATATGAATACATTCTTTACTAACGGTTCCACGTCTTAAGGGAAGATAGGTTCCGTCAAGAAATAAAACAGAGTAATTGGCTTCTAAGCTTCGCTCATGAAAAGTAGCGACATTCTCCTGAGTTGCTTTTGAGATATTAGAAATTGTGGCAGGACTATAGTGATGACCATACATTCGCTCGATGATATCACTAATTTCTCGAGTCGTTACACCGGTTTGATAGAGTTTGATAACCATCTCTTCCAAGTGGTCATCTCGACGTCCATAAGCGGGAAGCAAAGCTGGACTAAAGTTCCCATTACGATCTCTAGGAATACTCAACTGAACAGTCCCATATTTGGTTTCGAATTTCCGTGCATAGCTTCCGTTACGACTATTCCCAGAATTATAGCCTAATTTATCGTAAGGTTCATACCCTAAAAAGGCTGATAACTCTGCTTGAAGCAGATCATTCATAGCTGTTTCAAGAGAAGTACGGAAAAATTCATCAATATCTTGCTTTTGGGCTAGGAAGTTAAGTAGTTCTGTGGTAAACTGAGTCATAGGAATAAATCTCTTTCTAGTAATGTTTTGCAACTCTACTATAACGGATTTATTCCTTTTTGTGTTTACACAACTTATTTTACACTACCTATGCAAAACTGCTTATCATTATGTGCTGTGATATACTCCCCTTATAGTGGACAGTGAAAAAATAAAAATTTTCACTAGAAACTATAAGGGGAGTTTTATTATGTCCAAAAGAAGTCCAAAATCTGTATCTGAGAAACTAGAAATTGTTCTGCTTCACTTGGAAGAAGGTAAATCACTTAGTTGGTTAACTAGAAACCAAGGT
Source organism: Streptococcus sp. FSL L8-0526 (assembly GCF_038007145.1). Taxonomy (NCBI): domain Bacteria; kingdom Bacillati; phylum Bacillota; class Bacilli; order Lactobacillales; family Streptococcaceae; genus Streptococcus; species Streptococcus sp. FSL L8-0526. The sequence continues at coordinate 495,606 of NZ_JBBOWP010000001.1, read as the reverse complement.
ATCTCTAAAGACACCCTATCGAACTGGGTTCGGAAGTACAAAGAAGCTGGTGTTGATGGGCTAGAGGAAAGCCGTCAATGGAAGAAGTATAGTAAGGAACTAAAGGAACAAGCTGTTTCCGACTATCTTAATGGCTTGGGAAGTCTCAAAGATCTGACCAAAAAATATGGAATTTCTGACCCTTATGTTCTCAGATCATGGATAAAAAGTTATACTAGTGGTAAAGAACTGAAAGCTACTAGTAAAGGAATGAGACGCATGAAGCAAGGACGCAAGACAACATTTGAAGAACGAATTGAGATTGTCAATTTTACCCTTGCCTACGAGAAAGATTACCAAGGGGCTGTTGAGAAGTATGGTGTTTCCTACCAGCAGATCTATTCTTGGGTCAGAAAGTTCGAGAAGGACGGTTCTAACGGTCTCCTAGATCGTCGTGGAAAAGGTCTTACAAGTAAACCAAACCTTACTCCAGAAGAAGAGTTACGCCTCAAAATCAAGCAACAGGAAGAGCGGATTAAGTATCTTGAAATGGAGAACGGCCTGCTAAAAAAGTTAGAAGAAATCAAACGACGAAACCGACGGTAAGACTTGGTCGGCACTTGGAAACCTTCCAAGCGATTAAAGAATATGCGGATGAGTATGAAGAGGTTTCTATCAGCCACTTGTGCCATATTCTAAAGGTATCTCGCTCAGGCTATTACAAGTGGTTACAACATCAAGAAACAACTTCTGAACAGGAAAATTTAGGCTTGATGGATATCATCAAGAAACTTCATAGCCAGCATAATGGTATTCTTGGTTATCGTCGTATGACGCTATTTGTCAATCGCAAGCTTGAAACAAACTACAACAAGAAGCGGATTCGACGCTTGATGCACATTCTAGGTCTACGTTCCATTATCAGAAGAGCCAAGGGCTATTGTACTAAAACTAGCTTTGTCAATGTAGAGGACAACATTCTCAATCGTAATTTTACAGCCACTGCTCCAAATCAGAAATGGTGTACAGATGTGACTTTCTTGAAGTACGGTTTCAGCTGTATAGCCTATTTGAGTGCTATTAAGGATCTTTACGACGGCTCAATTGTCGCCTATGTAGTTGGTCAATTTAATGATAACGAATTGGTATTGGAAACACTTCGTAAAGCACAAAAAGCTAATCCTAATGCGACACCATTAATTCACAGCGACCGAGGTTCGCAGTATACTTCGAAAGATTATTACCGTTTAACTACCCAGTATCAGATGACCCGCTCCATGTCTCGTGTTGGTAAGTGTATTGACAATGCACCAATTGAGAGTTTCTTTGGGCACTTTAAGACGGAGTGCTATGATTTGAAGAAGTATAAGACTTTTGAGGAGCTAGTTTCAGATATTGATGCCTACATCTATTTTTACAATCATCAACGTTTTCAAGAGCGCAATAACGGCCTTGCCCCTCTTGAAATGAGGAACAAGGCCGTCGCCTAATATTTTATTATTTCATTGTCCACTTGACAGGGAGCTGTTCATAATATTCGATGGATTTTTCATTTAATTTAAAGATAAGTAAAGCCTAGAACAATTAGCAAGAGTGTAACGTAAGTTAAAAGGGAAGTGAAGCGCCACCCCTTACTAAATAGGCGACTTTCAACCTTATTGGCCAAAAAGATAGCTGCCAGAGCACCTCCAACTAAACCACCGATATGACCTGTAATCCCAACACTAGGTGTAAATAGGTTGAAGATTAAGTTAATAACAATCAAAGCCAAATAATTACGGCCCAACTGATTGAGTAAGGGACTGTGACTGTAATAACCAAGAATCACAATAGCCGCAAATAGGCCAAACAAGGAGGTCGAAGCACCAGCTGCAATAACATTAGGTGTAAAAAACAAGGTAAAGGCGTTTCCCATAACACCAGCTAGTAAATAAAGCCCTAGAAAACGCAGAGTACCAAAAATCTGTTCAGCCATCCTCCCCATAAAATAAAGGGTAAGCATATTGAAAATAAAATGCTCGACACCTATATGAACAAAAATAGGTGTTATAAGACGCCAAAGTTCTAAGGGTTTGTATTGAACGAAAGTCCCATACATAGCCCCCGTCTTAAAGAGACTAAGAGGTGACGTCGCTTGAAAGCTATTTAAAAGATATTGACAGATAAAAGTCAGCATCGTGAGTCCCAACAATAGATAGGTTGCAGGGTATTTCTTCCATTCACTTACTTGCATGTAATAACCTCCCTAACGGCGATGTCATGGCTATATGGAATAAAATCCATTTCCTGACAGGGATAAACCGTGCTAACTGTCTCCCCCTCAAAATCAGACAAATAGCGATCATAGTAACCTGCTCCGTAACCAATACGATAGCCTTCAGCATTGAAAACTACTCCCGGCACATGAATCAAATCAATCTCTGATTTTTCCACTGCCAAATCAGAGGCAGGTTCCATCAAGCCGAAAGAGGTTGCAACAAGATTATCTGGATCGTAATCCACAAAAATCATTCGACCTTGTTTATAGGTTTTGGGAATCAAAAGACGCTTACCATCCTTTAAGGCCTGCTTGATTAAGAGACTGGTATCATATTCATGCGGAAAAGCCAAATAGGTCGCAATCACCTGGGCATCTTTATAAGCAGGTAAGGCAATCAATTTCTCCAAAAAATTTTTATCTATCTCAGCCTTAGTCTCAGGTTCTTGTGAAGTCAACTGAGACAAGACCGTTTTTCTAAGTTTATTTTTCATAGGTTTATCATATCAAAAAAGCTACCAAAAATCAGATTTGGTAGTTTTTTAGCTTTGTCAACTATCATTAGTCCTCTGCCTTGTATTTAAGGAACTTACCAATTTCACTCACTGCAAAAGCAAGAGCTTCTTCGTTTGGACTCATCTTAGGATGGTGAAGTGCATATGGCGTATCAATCCCCAACCAGAACATGACACCAGGAACCTTACTAAGCAAATAACCAAAATCCTCGCCCGTCATGGCTGGCAAACAATCAATCAAGTTCACTGCTGGACTAGCATCAAAGAAGGCCATCAACTCTTTAGCCAAGGCTGGATTATTTTCCACAGGGAGATAACCACCTTGTTTCAACATGATATCCACTTCCATACCGAAGCTAGCTGCTACGCCTTCTGCAATCTGGCGCACGCGCTTCTGGATGAGGAGACTCATTTCCTGAGTAAGAGTACGAATAGTACCATAGACCTCTGCTGTTTCAGCGATAACATTGTTGGTCGTTCCTGCATGGAAAGAACCAAAGGTAACTACGCCGCCTTGGATAGGATCAACATTACGACTAACAATAGTTTGTACCTGTGTAATAAAGTAAGAAGCTGCTACAAGAGCGTCATTAGCCTCGTGTGGAAAGGCGGCATGACCTCCTTTACCTTTGAAAGTAACGAGTACTTCACAAGTTCCTGCAAAAAGGGTATTCGTATTTGTAGCAATATCTCCTACCTTAAAATCCGGACGGACATGGAGCCCATAGAACTCATCTGGCAACCAATCTCCAAAGGCACCATCCTCATACATAAGCATACCACCAGCTTCATTTTCTTCAGCTGGCTGGAAAAGGAAGAGCATGTTATTTTTAGGCTGTACTTGAAGCATCTGGTCCAAGAGACCAAGCGCTGTCGTCATATGAATATCGTGACCACAAGCATGCATACGACCTTCATGAATAGATTTAAAGTCAAGACCTGTTTCCTCTACAATTGGTAGACCATCGATATCTGTACGCCAACCAATAGTTTTCTCAGGCGCAGAACCATGAAGAAAAACAAGGATTCCTGTACGCCAAGTACGTTGCTCCACAAAGTCCTTACCTTCAGTCATTTCAGCAATACGCTCTAAGAGATAAGCTTGCGTTTTAAATTCTTCCAAACCAATTTCGGGAATTTGGTGAAGGTCTCGTCTGATTTTGATTAAATCAAGTGTCATGTTTTTGTCCTTTTTGTTTATATTTATTTTATAGAGAATCTAGAAATAGAGGCCTTACGGGCCTCTACTATCAATATATTACAAGTTACGCAAAGCGTCTTCGAGTGCTGTCTTTTGTTGTGTTTTTTCATCGATTTCCTTGATTATGCGAGCTGGAACACCTGCTACAACCACATTTTCAGGAACATCTTGAGTAACGACAGCGCCAGCGGCAACGACTGAACCGTTACCTACTTGAACACCTTCAATCACAACAGCATTAGCACCAACAAGCACGTTATCACCGATACGTACTGGCTCTGCTGAAGCTGGTTCAATCACGCCAGCAAGGACTGCACCCGCACCAATGTGGCTGTTTTTACCAACAGTAGCACGACCACCAAGGATAGCACCCATATCAATCATAGTACCTGCACCGATTTCCGCTCCGATATTGATTACAGCACCCATCATAACGACGGCATTGTCTTCAATCGTTACTTGGTCACGTATAATGGCACCTGGCTCGATACGGGCGTTAAGGTGACGCTTATCAAGCAATGGAACAGCTGAGTTGTGGCCATCTTGTTCCACAACATAATCCTTATTTTCCGTCAAATTTGCAAGAAGTGGCTCGATATCTTTCCAGTCACCGAAAAGAACATTACCAAGCTTAGTGACAGAACTTGGAACAGCAGTTGCCAATTCCCCTTCAAAAGTTACTTTAACATTTGTTTTCTTTTCTGCATTACCGATAAAAGCAATAATTTCTTGTGCAGACATTTTTTGTGCAGTCATGAGATTCTCCATTCACATAAAGTTAGGAATCATTATACCAAAAATTCTGATAATTGTCTTTACTTTTGCCAAATCGAATGTATTTTTATGTAAAAACTGTCTTTAGATCCTCTATATCTGTAATCACTCGGTCTGGCTTGATTGGGGATGTCTCCAGCTCTTGACGAGAATAAGGAAAAGTATTCAACAAGATTCCATCAATTCCAACCGCTTTAGCTACAGCAATATCCGTCGTCAAGTCATTTCCCACCATGACAGTCTCAGATGGGTTCAACCCATAGTCATCTAGAACTTGCTTCAAAAATTCTGGTTGAGGCTTACAGATACCCGAATCCGAAGACAAATAAATGGTATCAAAACAAGATCTTAACTCCATTAGGTCAATCTCGGCGTTCGTAAAGGCCGCTTGAGCATTAGACAAGAGATAAAGATGGCATCCCTGATCTTTTAGAAAGGTCAAAACCTCCTTGGTATGCGGATAAACTAACAAGTGCTTACGAGATAAGACGCGAAAGACTATAGCTATCAATTGGCCCCAATCCTCTAGCTGATAAAGAAGGCAACTAGACTGAGGTCGACCATCTACATAAAGCTGTTTGAAAATGTGAGTTAAGTCAACTTCTGGATACGCTACTCCTTTAAGCTCTATTAACTCCTTACGAGCCAGTGCCACACGCTTAGCATAAGATTTTCTAAGACCTTCACCCTTATAATCCGTCCCATAAGCTTGGTAAAGTTGGGCTAATTTATCCCATAACTCAGGATCTTTCTCATCGGTTAGGATATCAACCAAGGTTCCATAAAAATCAAAAATATAGTTCTTATAAACGTTATTCATCATCGCCTTTTTACTCATTACTCAAGATTTCTTATTCTTTATCATACACCTTTTAAGAGAATCAAACAAACTAACCAAGAAAATTTCCCATCAAAAAAATCCCAATAACCGTTAGGATTACTTATCATTTTTAATACGACCAATCAGTAACTCTCCTGCAACTGTCAATTGCGTCACCGAGGACAAATTTAAACTGTTCTTATCAACATGGAAGAAAAGAGGTGTCATCTCTGCAAATGTTTGAACATGTTCTGGTGGCATAGACCAAGTCCTGACAATAGTCACACGCTCCAAAAGTTCACAGGATTCCTGGAAATGTTCCAAAACATCCTGATTAGAGTAAGCATGCACCTCCGGTAATAGTTGGCGAAACTCTTTAAGATGATCTTCATGAGGAATAACCTTGAAAATCAACCCCTGATCAGTCAAAAGTCGTCCAAATTCTTTATAATTAGCTGGCGAAAAGATATCTAAAATCAGGTCTATGCTGTGTTCACGCAAGGGCAGTTTAGCCAAATCACCAACGAACCATGCCACATTTTTCTGAGGATTTTGACGAGCCGCAAGAAGGATGGAGTCCTTAGACAAATCAAAGGCCATGAAATCTTTGTCAAATGCTAAAGCCAACTGACGGCTGTAATAGCCCTCACCACAGGCAACATCTAGAACATGCGAATGTCTAGGAAGGTCACGCAAACGCTCGGAAATCACCTCCAGGATGGAATCATAGTAGCCTGCCGCAAGAATCTGACTCCTATTTTCAAAAGAAGCCATATCATAGTGTTTATCTCCCTTGTTCTGTCTCAAAAAATTGACAAAGCCCTGCTTGGCGATATTAAAGGTATGCCTATTCTGACAAACCAAGCTAGACTGGTCCAAATGCATTGAAGCCTGACAAATAGGACAAGCAAAAAGGCTTTCTTGATTTTTAAAAACGCTAAAATTGGCCATAAATCCTCCTCGACACAAAAAAAAGAGCACACACCTGAAATCGCTTAGGGCTGCTGGATTCCTCCCCTGACCCGCTTCACGCACAGATGTTGCTCCGAGAAATATTATACCATAAATCGAAGTGATTGCAAGTAGGAAACTTAAGACAAGACTAGATGGAATTATCCCTCATCGAAGCTCATTATTTTCTTTCATCAGTATAAACTTTGATAAACCCTAGCAATGCCATAGTAACAGAAATGTCACTACTTTTTTATTTCTCTTCACCTTATAATAAATCCACAGCTTGAGGAAAGCACCAAAAGCTAGTGACATAACTGACTTTATTGAAAGGAGAAGTCATACTTAGGGTATCTCTTAACTCGTGGTTAGGGGCTAAGGAATTATAAAACTAACCAAGAATAAAAAAGGAGAAGGAAAATGACAATGATTAACAAAGACAGGAACACGGCTGATTTGGCTACAGTAACAGGAGGCGGATGGAAAATAAATCTTTCCGTTGGAGGTCTCTGTCTTGCTTCAGAACCTATTGGAACGCTTGTATGTATTGGTGCCTACAACGGCTACATGGATACTGCTCGATAAGAAGAAAGAACAATAAGAACAATGACTAAAACAATCAACAACCGTAAGAAAATGACTACTCAAGAACTCGAAATCGTATCAGGTGGTACAGTTCCTTGGGCTGCTATTTCAGTAGGAATTGCTGGCGCAAAACTGACTTATGATCTAAGCTATGCTGCGGGTAAATCTTTCTGCAATCTCAAACACTAATAAAAGAACTTAACTTCAACTGACATCTCCAAGATTTTGAGAATGATAACTTATGAAGCTTACAAGAAATCAAACAAATAGTACTACTGCTAATCAATTCCCTAAAATGAACAACTATTTACTCGTAAAAATCGCTTTAGCTGGAATTATCAGTAGCCTATTTCTCATACTCCTAATCAACCTAATCTTTCATGAACGATTAGGAACACCAATTATTGACACTAATTTGAAGTCAGCTTTTTGGACACTTATACTCTTCATACCTATTTTTCTTTTGACAAGAGAACAAGAAAAACATAAGACTAAGGAAGAGTGACTTAAAGATCCTTCAAAAAAACAAGACTCCCTCTAATCTCCCATTGAAAAATGCAAGCTCTTTTGGCTTGCATTTTGTCTTTACATATCTTGCACGACTTCTAATTTAGCCAATCGTTTGGCTTCTTTTTTGCGTTCGCGGCTCTGGCGGAAAAAGTCTTGCATAATCTTAGCACAGTCCTCCTCCATGACACCAGTCTCAACTTCTACGCGATGATTGAGACGCTCATCTCTTAAGATATCATAAAGGCTACCTGCACCACCAAATTTTTGATTACATGCTCCATAGATAACTTTGGGAATACGCGCCAGACCAATGGCTCCACTACACATGACACAGGGTTCAATAGTCACAAAAAGGGTGCAGTCTAACAAACGCCAGTTGCCCACTGTCCTATTGGCCTCTTGAATGGCCATGACCTCCGCATGCATAATAGCTTGGTTGAGTTCCTCACGCGCATTATGCCCACGACCAACGATTTCTCTATCCTTAACAATAACACAACCAATTGGAATTTCTGCTTTATCTAGAGATTTTTGAGCCTCCTTAAGAGCCTCAGACATAAAAAACTCTTTCTCTTCTTGGCTATAGTCAAGCATTAGTCTTACTCCTGTTCCAAGATTTACGAGATGGCGTCTCGCTTAGTCTTTCTATTATTATAGCATAAGAAAAACATTCCCTTTCTAAAGGGTACAAAAAAAGCTAAGACGAATCATCCTAGCTTCAAACACATTAGTTTGGTGAGTCTTAGGAATCACACCAATGTGTTCTCCCCAAGGCTAGACGAAAAGTCAACGACCACTTAACATCCTAATTTATATGTCAGTCGGAGTGTTACAGTCAATTGTCTGTGAAATCATTGAATCGATCTATAGCCTCACAACAATAAACTAAAACGTAACCGTCTCAAACAATTGCAAGCATAGTATTATAGTTGTGATATTTAACACTTTCATTCCAAACAAGTAATGCTTACTATAAAAGTAATTTTTAGAGTAGGCATTACCCACCTATAGTTTATCACGAAACCTCTATCATTTAATTTAAAAATAGGTAATAAAAAAATGATTTTAATGAAAGAAAATTGTTAATTGTGTCCACTATTTTGGCTAATACACCAAACAGCAAAAAATATGTTATAACTACATTTAAAGGTTTTTCGAATAAACTTCTCTACTCTATCTATACTTTCAAACACCTATCGCCCTAAATCTTATCTAATTTTACTATTTATTAGTCTAATAAATGTTTAATATTCCGTCTCCAATAATTCTTTAAAACAAGGTATGGAACAAGATAATGATTTTTTGGAGTTATTGCTTTAAAGATTGAAGACTTAAACAGCAAGTACAAAGGATAAACTAAAAGGGAAGTTCTTCTTCTAAAATCAGGTCAGCCAAGTCATTATCAGGATTATTTTCCCTAACAGCACGCTGAGCACGACTCTCCAGAAGTTGAAAAGAGGAACAAAGCACTTCAGTAACGTAATGAGTTTGACCATCCTTATCATACTTACGAGTGCGAATCTCACCATCAAGAGAAATTAAACTTCCCTTGCTAGCATAAGATGCCAATGTCTCAGCTAAACGACCCCAAACTACTACTGTGATAAAATCAGCCTCACGCTCACCATTTTGCGTCTTATAGCGACGATTAACCGCAACTGTGACACGTGTAAAAGACCTATCACTAGCAGTCTTAACCATTTCAGGTGTTGCTGTCAAACGTCCAATTAAAATTACTTTGTTATACATTTTTTACCTCCACCTATCTATTCGTAAGAGGGAGTAAAAAAGTGGTTTATTTTTAATAGTTTTACAAATTTTTTCGGGAGGATCCTCTCTAATACTCAAATCCCTCTACTACTCGAAGAATATTATTTTTCTAGAGATAGTACTCCATAAGATATTTTCATTACAAAATTGATCTTTAAATTTTCTCGACTCGCTTAGCTAACTCAACGTTTTTGAACCACAATTTCCCAAGAAGCAGGACCGACTTGGTCAAAGCGAGTTACAGGATAATCATTATCTGCAGCCCAGTTTGGAATACTTTCCGTTGCTTGCGTACAATCGAAAGCAATCAACAACTCATCTCCAACAGCTAATTCAGCCATTTTCTTTTTCGCATCAATCAATGGAAATGGGCATACCAGTCCACCAGTTTCAAGTTTTACCAAAGTCATATTATATTCTCCTCTTAATTTTTGTTTGGTTTTACAAAGATAATATAGGAAGCCGTCCAAACACCTAAAATAGTCACTGGCAAAGCAATCCATCCCTTACTAGAAAAAATTGCTGTAGCTGTTAAACCATTACCAATTGTACAGCCACCAGCCCAAGAAGCACCGATTCCCATAAAAATACCTCCTAGTGTGCTCTTACCGATGGTTGGCAAGTCTGGCAAACGCCAGCGAAACTCTTGAGATCCCTTTGCAGCAAGAAAGGAACCGATAAAAATACCCAATACAAGAAAAACACCCCAACCAAGTTGCTTACTATCGCCTGTAATAATATAACTAATTAGATGTGCTGATGGTGTTGTAATTCCTAACCCTCCAACACGACCAGTCAGCTGACTAGCTGGCCAAGCAATTAAAGCAACAAAACCAATTAGAAGTCCTGCAAAATATTTATGGTAAGTTTTCTCAAATAGGTAGTGTCTCACTCCCTTATATCTTGGTGGAAGCGAAGCAATCTGACGTCTGGGCTTACGTAACTCTCGAATTATAAAGAAACTTGTTATAACTACTAAGAAAACAAGAAGATACCAAACCGGAATTCCTAATTGACTCGCTAAATCATCGTTAATCACCCATCGCTTAGCTATTGATTGATTCAAAGGTACAAGGAATCCTGATTTCATAGCTGCTGCACTTGTCATATAAAAAAATAGTGCAACCCAGCTACCTAAGAGTCCTTCACCTGCACGATACCACGTTCCTGTGGCGCATCCCCCCGCAAGAACAATTCCAATTCCAAATAGATAGGAACCCACAATAGCTCCTAACACGGAAAATTCTTCATAGGGATTTCCAACAATACCTAATTTAATCAGGAAAAGCACTCCTATACTTTCTACTGTGATTGCAATAAGGAAAGCGTAAAATAAGGTATTATTACGTGCAATATACATGTCTCGAAAACCACCCGTCATACAAAAACGAGTTCGTTGCAAAATGAATCCAAATATCAGACCAATGATCCCACCAGAAAGAGCAGTCGTAAGCATAAGTACCTCCTAAAGTAAATATTGAATACATTATAAAAAAAATATTATAACTTGTATAATCTTTCTTTTTTATGGTTAGCCATAAACTTTCTTTATGGCAAACAAAAAAAGCGGATTATTACCGCTTCTTCTCTTACTTACCTTTTCCAGTGTTTAGCTGGATCAAAAGCCTCGCCGACTACTGCTGAATCATCAAGTTCAATAATCCCACGTTTTTGCGGGGCATTCGGAAGGGCCAACTCACGTGGGGAACACATCATTCCATAGCTATCTTCACCACGAAGTTTTCCTGGGAAGAAAATAGCCCCGCTAGGCATCATAGCACCAGGGAGAGCTACGATAGTTTTAAGACCAGGGGATGCGTTTGGTGCTCCTGCAACGATTTGGACCTTCTTATCACCGATGTTCACTTGACAGATGTTAAGGTGGTCACTGTCTGGATGTGGAACCATTTCATCAATTTGTCCAACCACAAAGACTGGACCTTGCGTATTTTCCAAACGCTCTTCAAATCCCTCTTTAGCCAATTCCTCATTTAAGATAGCTACATCTTGGTCTGACAAGAAAACTTGACCATTTCCTTCAATATCAATGAGGCTTGATGCTTCAAAAATGTTCCAAGCAAGAGTCTTACCTATTTCATCAGCCGTGACACGAGCCACCTTACCTTTACGTTCTACGCTACGTTTAATGTCCTTAGTATCTTCCAAGATAACTAACAAAACGTCGCCAACTTGTTCTTTATTGTATGCAAAAATCATGGATTCTCCTTATAGTGTTGCCAAAAAGGCAGTGATTTCTTCTTTGGTTTTACGAGCTTTATTGACCAAACGACCCAATTCCTGACCATTCTGAGTCACGACATAACTTGGGATACCAAAAATATTCCAAGTTTGTGCTAAAGCCATATAATCATCACGGTTAACACGCACAAAGGTCATATCTGGATGGCTGGCTTCAATTTCAGGCATAACGGGGTAGATGAACTGACAGTCCGGACACCAATCGGCAGTAAAAAAGAAGACCACTTTTTGATCACTCTCAACATAGCCCGCCAGTTCTTCAAGATTCTTAGGAATAATCATGCTTGTTCCTCCTCATAGGTCAGCTTGTTCTCTGCATAAACAAAGCTATAGACACGTCCATCCTCTAAGACGATACCTCCTGTGAGCCCAGGATTTTCTTTATCCGTAGGATTCGTATAAAGAACTGCGATGGGGCCCAGATGTGATAATTCTTGTCTAATATCTTGGATTAATGCAGCTTTCTTCATTTCTACGCGTGACTGTCTATACTTCTCTGTCATTGCCAAGAGACCTAAAGCTCCCACGCCTCCAGCAAACAAGGCCAATGTTTTACGTTTCATAAGAAACATTTTACCATAATTTTAGAGGAATGGGGAGAGGCTACCTATCTCTTGAGAATCGTGCTAAAATAGTAGCAAGTACTACTCAAGGAGGATTTTATGACTACCCTATTTAACAAAATTAAAGAAGTAACCGAACTCAAGGCCACTGCGGGCTTTGAGACACCTGTACGTGACTACCTTCGTAAAACTATCACACCGCTCGTAGACGAGGTGCAAACAGATGGCCTTGGTGGTATTTTCGGTATCAAGCATAGTCAAACGGAAAATGCCCCTAAGGTGCTCGTGGCTGCCCACATGGATGAAGTTGGGTTTATGATTAAAGAAATCAAGGCAGACGGGACTTTCCGTGTAGTCGAGCTTGGGGGTTGGAACCCATTGGTTGTCAGTTCTCAACGCTTTACCCTACACACTCGTGACGGCCGTATCTATCCTGTCATCTCAGGTTCAGTCCCACCTCATTTCTTGCGTGGCAGCAGTGGGACTTCAAGTCTTCCTAGTGTCTCTGATATCGTCTTTGATGCTGGTTTTGCCAACCAAGAAGAAGCTAATACCTACGGTGTTTTCCCGGGTGATGTCATTATTCCTGAATCAGAAACGATTCTAACAGCTAATCAAAAAAATGTGATTTCTAAAGCTTGGGACAACCGTTATGGTGTTCTCATGATTCGTGAGCTCTTGGAAAATGTTAAAGATCAAGAACTCAATAATACTCTAATTGCTGGTGCCAATGTTCAAGAAGAAGTTGGTTTACGTGGTGCCCATGTTTCTACCACTAAATTTGATCCTGAAGTTTTCTTTGCAGTGGACTGCTCCCCTGCAGGTGACATCTATGGTAATCAAGGTAAGGTAGGTGATGGTACCCTTATTCGTTTCTTCGATCCAGGTCACATCATGTTGCCAAATATGAAGGATTTCCTTTTAACTACTGCTGAAGAAGCTGGTATCAAATACCAATACTACTGCGCTGCAGGGGGGACAGATGCTGGTGCCGCTCACTTGCAAAATTCTGGAGTGCCATCAACAACTATTGGTGTTTGTGCCCGTTACATTCACTCGCACCAAACCCTATATGCTATGGATGACTTCCTAGAAGCACAAGCCTTTTTACAAGCTATTGTTAAGAAGTTGGATCGCACAACAGTAGATTTGATTAAGAACTACTAAGATAAGGAGTAACCCATGATTATAGGTTTTATCGGTGTCGGAAAAATGGCAACAGCTATTATCAACGGCCTAAATAAAAGCTCACATCGTATCATTATTTCAGGGTCTTCTTTGGCTCGTTCGCGCCAAATTGCAGAGGAACTAGAGGTTGAAGCTGCTGCTTCCCATCAAGAATTAGTAGAAAATGCTGATCTGGTCATCCTTGGTATTAAACCTCAAATGTTTGATAAGGTGCTAACTGACCTCAACTTCCATCAACCTATCATGAGTATGGCTGCTGGAGTGACCTTGGAACGCCTCGCTTCACTCACAAGTGCAGACCTACCTCTTATTCGTATCATGCCTAATCTTAATGCTCAGATTCTTAAGAGCACTACCGGGCTTTGTACCAATGATAAGGTATCTGAGGACCTTTTGGCAGTTGCCAAGGAAATCACAGATAGTTTTGGAACTACTGTTGAATTGGCTGAGAAGGACTTCGATACCTTTACTGCTCTAGCTGGCTCTAGTCCGGCCTATATCGCCCTCTTTATCGAGGCTCTGGCTAAGGCTGGCGTCAAAAATGGCCTAAGTAAGCAAGTTGCTCTGACCATTGCCACACAGACAGTTCTAGCTACTGCTGAAAATCTCAGTCTAGGTAGCGATAGTCCACATGATCTTATTGACAAGGTATGTAGCCCTGGTGGGACCACTATCGCCGGTCTCATGGACCTTGAGCGTACAGGTTTCACCCATAGTGTGGCTTCAAGTATTGATACAACCATTGCCAAAGCCAAAAAATTATAGTAAAAATAAAGCTCGGAAAATTCCGAGCTTTATTTGATATAGGGCGCTAACAATTGCAAAAGTAACATCATTGAAACCGCAATACTATTGTTAATCATATGGGCCATGATACAGTACTCTAACTTTTGAAACTTACGATATACTGTCCCAAGGGTAAACCCCATACCTGCATATATAATCCAGACACCGATACTATTAGGCATATGAGCAAGGCCAAAGAGTAAGCTACTCAAAATCAAGCCAACAATAGAATCTGGATTAAAGACTCGTCCCATGAGGAGCCCTCTAAAAATCAACTCTTCCACAATCGGTGCCATAACCACTGTAACTGTTATGAGAACAAAGGGATTCATATGGGCATTTTCTATGATTTCCTGATTGGTGCTATTACTAACACCTTCCCACATCATGACCATTGCACCAATCCTAGTAACAATGTAAATACCTAGGTAGGTCAAGCCAATCATCCCCCATGCTTTTAAGGAAGAAAGTGTCTTGAATCCCTCAAGAAGACCCATGCGTTTTCCTAAGAAAAGAGCTCCTGCACTAATGAGTAGCATAACCAAAATTAGGAGACTCACTGCCCTCAAGTCTTTAACACGAACAAATATGGTTGGAGCTTGTTCAATACACAAAATTAGAAAAGCCAGTAAAAAATAAAGAAAACGTTTTAAAATGGACTCTTTGCTCATAGTAAGCTACCTCTTTTTATATTTTGTGCTTTTATTATAATACAAATCTACTGTTTTGACAAGACACCATGAAAATAGAGGTACAATTAGGTAATCTTATCCTATTTTAGATAGAATCAGACGAATAAGAGCAAATCCCAGAACCAAGCCATAGAGCAAGATAGATAGGACTGTAACATAGGGCTACTGAATATTAGCAAAGGCATATAGGGCAACCAAAGCAAAGATAAGCGAAAACTCCAGAACCAGTGTTGCAACTGTGCCACCTGCAAAATCTTTTTATTTCGCTCATCATAGGTAAGTAATATACATCTGGTGAAGACGTTTCGAATGCCTAAGCGCTGCAAAATAATAAATCGACAGGGCATAACTCCCAATGGTAACCCCCACTACTAATCCTAACGCATAATCATTAAGACTGTTAGAGCGAACAATAAATAATCCCAAAATACCCAAAGAAAAGAAAGAACATGCTACTCGGGATATGTATTTTTTATAATCTAATTATGTTTCTTCTTTCCTAACGTTTTTAATAACATATCTTTACTCCTTAATCTTCCTAAAAAATAAAAACTTCTTCAATAGTCTTTCCAAAATACCTAGCAATTTTAAAAGCTAGTTCCAACGACGCATTATAGCACCCTTTTTCGAGTGAAATGATGGTCTGTCTCGTGACTCCCATCTCATCTGCTAATTCTGCCTGACTAATCTTATTAGCCTTGCGAAGTTCCTGAATCCTTGTTTCCATATGATACCTCAACTCTATCGTTTCTTCTCAAATATTTCGGCTCTTTTCCTTTTTTGTAAATTTTGCTTTACATTTACAGTAAAGTTTACTTTACATATTTTGTAAACTCTTTTTTACATTTTTTGCGAAATTTTCTTTAGCTTTTCAATGACCACACACAGAAATAGTTGAATGATTCTTTCAAAGCATTCAAAAAAGCTGGCAATTGCTCAGCCAACTTTTCTGGTCTTATCAAATTTTTGATAACTTATTTAGTTTTAAGGCGCTCAACATCACGCGCAATCACCAATTCTTCATTCGTTGGAATAACAAATACTTTAACAGCTGAATCTGCTGTTGTAATATCGCCAACATGTCCGAAAACATTCTTTTCAGGATCCACTTCAATACCAAACCAAGTGAGACCATCCAAAACTGAAGCGCGAACATCCGCAGAATTTTCACCGATACCCGCTGTAAAGACGATAGCATCCGCTCCATTCATGACACCAAAGTATTGAGCGATGTATTTACGCAAACGATCCACATAAAGATCATAGGCCAACGTACATTTTTTATCACCAGCCTCTTTACCAGCAATGATATCACGCATATCGCTTGATTTTTCAGAAATACCAAGAAGACCTGATTCCTTATTAAAGACATGACATATACGTTCAGCATCGGCAATGTCAGGCTCACGGTCAATAATGAATGGAATAATCGCAGGGTCGAGATCTCCAGTACGTGTTCCCATCATAACTCCGCCAAGTGGTGTCAATCCCATTGAAGTATCCACAGATTTACCACCATCAACGGCAGTAATTGAAACACCATTTCCCACATGGGCTGTGATAATCTTCGTTTCTTCAATAGGTTTTCCTAGTAGCTTAGCTGCTTCTTGAGAAACATATTGGTGGCTAGTTCCGTGTGCTCCGTATTTACGAACTTGATAGTCTGTATAATAACGGTTAGGAACTGGGTAACGGTAAGCCACTTCTGGCATAGATGTATGAAAAGCTGTATCAAAAACAGCAACGCTTGTAATATCTGGTAGAAGCTCCTTGAAGGCACGAATCCCTGAGGCTGCACCTGGATTGTGTAACGGTGCCAAGGCTGACAATTCTTCAATCTTAGCCAAGGCATATTCATCCACCAAGCTTGATTCTTTGAAATATTCTCCACCAGCAACCACACGGTGACCAACACCTGTAATTTCATCATAGCTCTTGATAATATCGAAACGAATCAAGTCATCAAGCAAAATTTTTACCGCTTGAACATGGTCAGCAATATCTAAGGTTTGCGATTCAGAACGGTCAGCAAATTTTACTGTTGAAACAGAATCACTCAAGCCAATACGTTCAATCAAACCCTTAGCAAGAACAACTTCTTCTGGCATTTCATATAATTGCCATTTCAAGCTTGAACTTCCTGCATTGATTGCTATTGTTTTTGTCATAAGCACCTCTTTATAAAACGCTTTCAATAATACATACCTATTCTATCATGTTTTACTAGAAAATGGAATTATCTGATTTCCATTTTTGGAAATTCTCTGTAAAATCCTTGAGGACCCTTGGATTTTGCAAATCGCTAAGTGGGTAAACGAAGGTCTCAGGAGCATTTTTAGTTTGTTTTTTTAGCACAAAGATAGACTTCATGTTATGTTTATTGCTAAAAGCTGCTTCTGGAAGAGTAATAACAGCAATAATATCAGCATATCCTGATAACCACTTCTTAAACAGATCACTTTGAGGGCTTGTCAAAAGATTGGTTGGTGCCAAAAAAATAGCAATACCATCTTTCTTCAAATACTTAAGCGATTGCTCCATAAGAAGATGATGGGCATAAGTGTGTTCGCCGGTTGCTGCCACCTTGAAACGACTCGCAATCTCATCATTAGGGTAGTAACCTATAGGTAAATCGCTGATAATAACGTTACTCTCTTTGAGAATATGTGGTCGAACAGCATCCTCTTGGATATAGACCGCTACTGAATTCACCACCTCAGCAATACTAGCTGACAAATCGATAAGAAGATCATCAACTTCCATCCCCATATAATTAAGGGTTCTCTGAGTATTATTTAGAAGAGTTTCAGCCAAGTTCCCTGTTCCCGAACCAATCTCCAAGATATCCAATTGTTTTTCCTGGGTCAAACCTTCGAGCAAGTACAGAATGATAAATCCGATAGCATCTGGTGTAAATTGGTGATTGGCTTGTAAAGCTTCCAATTGCCCTAGTTTGATAAACAAAAACTGAAAAGCACGACGCCACTCCTCTTTACTTAGATTAAGCGCCCGTAATTTCTCGTTGTTTTTGATGATGAGCTCATTAGCAACCTCAGCCCCCAAATAATAGGAATTTTGCTCAATAAGTGCATCGTAAGCATGGGTTCCAAGATCATTTTCAATAGTTTGGACATTTTCTAACAACAGCTCAAAAGCTGTCTCAATTGCTTCAAAATTCATGATTTCCTCCGTTCCTCTATCATATCAAAAAGGAAAGAGAATTTCTATTTCTACTCTTGTTTCTTCACATAACGATAGGTCTTGATTTGGCCTTTACTGGCAACTCTGACAATCACTTGCTTACCCTTAACCTCGTAAGTCGTAGTCCCCTGAGAAAAACTAAAAGCACCTGCTTCCTTATCCACCAAGTCCATAGTCATCTCTGCCATGAGACGGCTTTGACTGGCCACTATTTGCGCTTGGTTTTGTCTAGAGCTAGCTACCACCCGTTCCAGATAAACCTGAAGAAGGAGTGTAAAAATGCCAGCCATAAAAAAAGCGTAGAGAAGAACGCCTCCCCTAACCTGTTTTTTCAAAAGCATAAATAAAATTCCTTTGTAGTCCATTTTTAAGAGTCACTTGGATGGTAACTATCTGGTTCTTTTGACTTACCTTACTAGATTTGACATCGAAAAGCATTGGTTGATAGCCTCGACCGTCAGCATTTGTTTTTCGAAAATCAGAGGCACTTGAAAGACCAAAAGCCAAGTCTTGATTATCCTGCTTGACATAGAGTTTATTCCCCTCTACCTTGACCAACTGACATCCTTCTAATTCTGCCTCCATTTGTTGAACAAATAGAAGCCAGTCTTGGTTTTCTTGTTGTCTTACCTGCTTAACATTACTCACAAGTACAGTGGTTAACCCTTGATAAACTTGAACTGAGCCAGCAATGACCAACAAGGCCACTAGACATTCCAAGAGGGTAAAGGCACGCAGATTACTGCTTAGATACATGAATAATCTCCTTTCCCGATTCATAAACCGTGATACCTTGCTGGCTACGTTTAACTGTCACCGCTATGCCATTTAGCGTTAACTGGTCTTGCTTGGTCTGAACTGCCATTGTTGCCACACTCAAGACATCTTGTTGATGGAGATTATCAGCCATTAGTCTGCGGTTGGTATTAATTTGTTCCAATATCAGACTGCTGACAAGTACTAAAACAGCCATAGCTACCAGGCTTTCAATAAGAATATATCCTCTAAGAGATCGTCTTTTTATATTTACCACTGCCCATGTTAAGCAGATAGGTCACCACCTCCTTATCACTTGAAAAACGAATTTTCGTGAGGCTAGAGTTGCCTCCTTTAGCATCAAACACTAGCGTCTGCCCCTTATCCAGATGAATACTTTTAGGAACAAGCAGACTAGACCTTCCATTACTAACCTTATCCTTAGTTAACTGCAATTCAACATTAGATCCTTCCGCTGATGCCAAGCGCTGACTATCTCGGTATAGGTACTCAAAACGCAGATAGAAAAGATTAATCTCGACCTGCTGAAAAATACCTGTGACTGAGCCTGACAAACTCAGAGTGAGAAAGACAACCACTGCTAGTGTCATCAGGCTCTCCAACAAGGTGAAAGCTCTAATTGGCCACTGAGCGGCTTTCACTACCATGTTTCGCATAGTAATCATTGTATGAATCTGCCTGTTTTTGCGTAATTTGACCTTCTGAAACAAGAGCTGCCAAGCTAGCTGTCTTGTTATTCTTCATTTCATAAAGTTCTGCCTGAGAATCCACGACCTTGACTACAGCCGCATTTCCAGTTTCCTTAACGGAATCCTTCTGCTTGCTTAAGTTAGGAACAAAGAGCAAAAGGAGAATACTGATAATGAGAAGTACGACTAGCATTTCAATCAGAGTAAAGGCTCGTAATTTAACGGCATTCAATTTTTTTAACATCAATTTCATGACATCATTCCTTCCATATTTTGATACATTGGTAATAGCATGGCTACATAGATCATCACAATCACAACTGCAATAATAACAAAAATGAGGGGTTGCACAAAGGTTGTTGCCTTATTAAGACGGTTAAAGAAGTTTTGCCAAACCTCCTCGGCATAAACTTCCAACTCATAGCCCAACCTCGCATTGGCCTCTCCATAAGCAATAATTAGCGAGAGCTCCTTAGTAAAAAACGGATGACTGGCAATACGTTCAGGAAAACTCTGTCCCAGCATCAGGGCTTCTTCCAAATCGGCTCCCAGCTCACGGAAGAGTTTAGACTTTTGCTCTTGCATAAGAGCCACCAAATCTAGCAAATCAACGCCTTGACCTAATAAATTTCCCCATTCCCTAGCATAATAGGCGGTCGTGTAAAGCCTTACTATCTGACCAATAAAAGGGATTTGGGCCATTCGCCTATAAAAAACAAGGGCTGACTGTCGTTTCACCCATAGATAGAGAATTAAGCCCAACACAAGGAATCCACACAAATTCACAAAAAAGAGCTGAGGAAAAATTTGAACCAACTGTACAGCCCAATTATTCCTACCATCACCCTCTAAGAGTTGGGGTAGAAGATAATTTTTAAGTCCTAGCATAATCAGAATCAGAAAACCTAGAAGTAGTATGGGATAAGTCGCCACCTCCATGAGTTTCTTGCGAACCTTTGTCATACGAAGCATATAGGTTTCAATCTTTGTTAGACTCCCTAGAAGATTACCGTGCTTGTCAGCAAGAGAAATCTGAGTAACAATATTGTCCGAAAACCCCACTAACGCGAACATCTGATCCAACCTATCACCGCGTATTAAACTCTCCTTCATAAGAGACAAGGACGTTTCTTTCAGCAAGTGACTTCGCTCCAAAAAGGCTACGATTTCAGTTAAGGTAAAACCGGCCTTTAGAAGTTGTTTGAAGAGCTGGATAACCTTAACTTGCTGACTAATCTTTAATTTTTTCCCCTTGGATATCCCTCTCAGTGAGACATCCTTGTTTAACCAAACCTTCCAACTGATGATTCCAGTTGGTCGACGAATGGTTTTGGAAATTTTCTCTGGCAAAATCAATCACACCTCCTCCCTTGATCAAACGCATGTAGGCAATGCCTTGTAGAGCATTATCCAACTCAGACTTATCTACGCCAAAGTCCAAGAGACGTTCGTAAACGCCAGTAATACTCTTAGCATGAATAGTTGAAAGAACAGTTACACCTGTTAGACTAGCTCTGATAACTGCCCGGGCAGTCTCCTTATCCCGAATCTCCCCAATAATCAAAATATCTGGACGGTGACGTAGAGATAGCTTAATCAAACTATCATAGGTCATATCAATTGCCTTATTAACCTGGAGTTGCAAGACATCATCCTGTTTGATTTCAACAGGATCCTCAATCGAAATTACCTGCTGCCCCTTAAAACACTCCTGAACCAACTCATGCATAAGTGTAGTCTTCCCAGAACCTACGGGACCCGCAAAGAGATACAGTCCTCGATAATCCAAGGCATCCATAATAGGCTGGATTCCTTGATTCCAATACACTAATTCTCGACGTTCGGAATGTAGGATACGGATAACCAAGCTCTCCAAACCTCGATAGTCTCCAACAGTTGATAAACGCAGAGAAACCAAGTGACCGTCATCACAATCATAGTCACATGAACCCAGTTGACTCCTACGCTTTTCACCCACCATCATTCCCGCCACAAATTTAAAGTGACTAATAAGACTAGCCATGAAATCAGGCCGATATACATCAATCAATCTCCTCTCTTGCCCGACTCGCATATAGAGCTCATATTTATCCTGACGTGGAATGAAATAGATGTCTTGAGCCCCACAACTATCAGCATTTTTGATCATTTCCTTAGCAAATTCTGTTATCATAAGGACCTCCTCACAAACCTATTCGTAAAAAGTTTAAGAAAATGAAAAGAAGCCCGAAAAAATTCGAGCTTCTGCATTGTTTAACATTTTATTCTACAACGGGCATGGTTTGGAAGGTCATTTTGTTTTTCATATCCCGGACGGTGTTTTTCCTCAGGAATTTCCTGCCAATCATATAAAAGTGCAATCGATCGATAGACCTGCAAGTATTCGTCACACTCCTCACACCAGTGTTTATCCTCTTGGTCCCAAAAAGCAGTCATGACACTACTACGGCTGATGTAACTTGGCAAGATTTCTTTCATGGCAAACCAAAGTTTTTTATAGTACTTGAGGGCATCGTAAAAATTTTCAAATTCCTTAGTACTTATGATATCCTCCTGCCAACCTTCCAAGAACCACCACGGTTCCATATCCCCTTTCATTTCAACTACTTGGTACATTTTTCTTTCTCACTTCATCTTTAGTGTCCTTATTATACAAAATTTTCTAGAAAAGATAAAAAATATGGTCTTATGTTTCACACATAGCAAGAATAGAAGCGTTTTTGATGATATAAATACAAAAAGAACCCATATTTGTGAGTTCTTTTATTTTAGTCTTAGTCTTCAGATGATTCCACAATTGCTTCATCAACAGCAATGTTTTCAATAAATTCAACTTCGTTAACTGCAAGTGGTTCAATGTTACGGTAGCGATCCATACCTGTACCAGCAGGGATAATCTTACCAATGATAACATTTTCTTTAAGACCAAGAAGATGATCTTTCTTACCACGGATAGCTGCATCTGTAAGCACACGTGTCGTTTCTTGGAAGGAAGCCGCTGATAAGAATGAATTTGTTTCAAGTGAGGCTTTAGTAATACCAAGAAGGACTGGACGAGATGTTGCAGGAACACCACCAGAGATAACAATATCCTTGTTAGCATCTGTGAAGTCAGAAATGTCCATAAGTGTACCTGGAAGGAGATCTGTGTCACCTGGATCCATAACACGTACTTTACGAAGCATTTGACGAACCATTACTTCGATGTGTTTGTCACCGATTTCTACCCCTTGGCTACGGTAAACTTTTTGCACTTCTGCAAGAAGATAAGTTTCAACTGACAAGGTATCACGTACTTCAAGGAGACGTTTCGGGTGGATTGACCCTTCTGTCAAGGCCTCACCACGGTGTACTTCGTCACCAACTTTTACTTTCATACGAGCTGTAAATGGAACGACATATTCACCCGTTCCAGTCTTACCTTGAACGAAGACTTTCTTAGTACGTGTCGTAGCATCTTCTTCAATTTTGATAACAGTACCCGTAACTTCAGTGATAACCGCTTCCCCTTTAGGCTTACGTGCTTCAAAGATTTCCTGGACACGCGGAAGACCCTGTGTGATATCGGTGTTGGAGGCTACCCCACCGGTGTGGAAAGTACGCATGGTAAGCTGTGTACCTGGTTCCCCGATAGATTGGGCAGCGATGGTACCAACTGCTTCACCAACTTCAACCGCATCACCTGTTGCCAAGTTGATACCGTAACAGTGACGACAGACACCGTGACGAGTGTTACATGTAAAGACTGAACGGATAGTTACTTCTTCAACACCAGCATTGACAATAGCTGCAGCCATATCTTCAGTAATCAAAGTATCTGGACCAACGATAACTTCGCCAGTTTCAGAATGTTTAACAGATTTCTTAGTGTAACGACCAACAAGACGTTCTTCAAGAGTTTCTATTACTTCTTTACCATCAGTAATGGCACGAATAACAAGACCACGGTCAGTTCCACAATCGTCTTCACGAATGATAACGTCTTGGGCAACGTCAACCAAACGACGAGTAAGGTAACCAGAGTCGGCAGTCTTAAGGGCTGTATCGGTCATACCTTTACGCGCACCGTGAGTAGAGAAGAACATTTCCAAAACGCTCAAACCTTCACGGAAGTTTGAAAGGATAGGCAATTCCATGATACGTCCGTTAGGAGCAGCCATCAAACCACGCATACCGGCAAGTTGAGAGAAGTTAGAGATGTTACCACGAGCTCCTGAGTCCATCATCATAACGATTGGATTCTTAGGATCTTGTGTCTCAATCAGACGTTTTTCAAGTGCTTCTTTCGCTTCACGCCATGTTGTTGTAACAGCAACATAACGGTCATCTTCTGTCATCAAACCACGACGGAAAGCTTTGTTGATTTCTTCAACACGGTGGTGAGCAGCATCGATAATTTCTTGTTTGTTATCGATAACTGGGATATCGGCGATACCCACTGTCAATCCAGAAAGTGTTGAGTGGTAGTAACCAAGGTCTTTCAAACGGTCAAGGAAAGCTGATGTTTCAGTTGTACGAAGACGTTTGAAGATTTCAGCAATGATGTTACCAAGATGTTTCTTCTTAAATGGTACATTGATTTCCAAGCTGTCAATAGCAGATTGAATATCTTGTCCTGGTGCCAAGAAGTACTTATCTGGAGTTTTTTCTGTTAGATTAGCATTGTTTGGCTCTTGAAGGTAAGGTAAATCCTCAGGCATGATATCGTTGAAGAGAATCTTACCTACAGTTGTAACCAGGATTTTATGTTTCTGTTCGTCAGTCCATGGCTTATTTGGCATGCTATCAACGGCAATACCCACACGAGTATGCAAGTGAACATAACCATTGTGGTAAGCCATAACTGCTTCATCACGGTCCTTGAAGATCATTCCTTCACCTTCACGACCTGAGTCTTCCATAGTAAGGTAGTAGTTACCAAGAACCATATCTTGAGATGGTGTTACGACTGGTTTACCATCTTTAGGGTTAAGGATGTGTTCTGCGGCAAGCATAAGAATACGTGCTTCAGCTTGTGCTTCTTCAGAAAGTGGCACGTGGATGGCCATTTGGTCACCATCGAAGTCGGCATTGTAGGCTTCACAAACAAGTGGGTGAAGACGAAGAGCCTTACCATCAATCAAGACGGGTTCAAAGGCCTGGATACCCAAACGGTGGAGGGTAGGTGCGCGGTTAAGAAGCACTGGGTGTTCCTTGATAACATCTTCAAGAATATCCCAAATACGTTCGTCACCACGCTCAACCATACGTTTAGCAGCTTTCACGTTACCTGCGTATTCACGAGCAACGATTTCACGCATAACAAATGGTTTGAAAAGTTCGATGGCCATCAAACGGGGCACACCACATTGATACATTTTAAGTGTTGGACCAACGGCAATAACGGAACGGCCAGAGAAGTCGACACGTTTACCCAGCAAGTTTTGACGGAAACGACCTTGTTTACCTTTAAGCATGTGGCTCAAAGATTTAAGTGGACGACTACCTGGTCCAGTAATTGGACGACCACGACGTCCATTATCAATAAGAGCGTCTACCGCTTCTTGCAACATACGTTTTTCGTTTTGCACGATGATACCTGGAGCACCCAACTCAAGCAAACGAGCCAAACGGTTATTACGGTTGATAACACGACGGTAGAGGTCGTTCAAGTCAGATGCTGCAAAACGTCCACCGTCCAATTGAACCATCGGACGAAGATCTGGTGGCAATACTGGCAAGATGTTAAGCACCATCCATTCTGGTTTATTACCAGACTTGTAAAAGGCATCAAGAACATCCAAACGACGAACTGCTTTAACACGTTTTTGACCAGTTGCTGTCTTCAACTCTTCTTTGAGTTCAGCAATTTCGGCTTCCAAATCTACTTGTTTCAAGAGATCTTGGATAGCTTCTGCACCCATTTTAGCGACAAATGAACCATGACCATACTCTTGCAATTTTTCACGATATTCACGTTCAGTCAAGAGAGATTTTGGCTCAAGCGGTGTTTCCTTTGGATCGATAACCACGTAAGCTGCGAAGTAAATGACTTCTTCAAGTGCACGAGGACTCATATCCAAAGTCAATCCCATACGAGAAGGGATTCCCTTGAAGTACCAGATATGTGATACTGGTGCTTTCAACTCGATGTGACCCATACGTTCACGACGAACCTTAGCACGTGTTACTTCAACACCACAGCGGTCACATACGATCCCTTTATAACGGATACGTTTGTATTTCCCACACGCACATTCCCAGTCTTTAGTAGGACCAAAGATCACTTCGTCGAAGAGACCTTCACGTTCTGGTTTGAGCGTACGGTAGTTGATTGTTTCAGGTTTCTTAACCTCACCATAAGACCATGAACGGACCTTAGTTGGTGAAGCTAGTGTGATTTGCATACTTTTAAATCGATTTACGTCAACCACTAGTATTCCCTTTCTTTTGTTCTATTGACAATAGCAGCGCTATTTTCACCTTTATCAGCTACCTTAGCAGAGAGATTTAACTCCCTCTCTAAAGCCTATTTTATTCTGTTTTATCTGAAGCTTCTTCTTTAGCTTTTTCTAATTCAGCAGCTTCTTTGGCTTGTTGTACACGTGCTTTTTCAAGATCATCAACGTGCATGACGTCATCGTCTTCACCTTCATCAAGATCACGCAATTCAACTTCATAGTCATCCTCATCAAGAACACGCATATCAAGACCAAGTGATTGTAATTCTTTAACGAGTACTCGGAATGATTCTGGTACACCTGGTTTTGGAATTGGTTTTCCTTTAGTGATAGCTTCATAGGCTTTCAAACGTCCGTTAACGTCATCTGACTTGTAAGTCAAGATTTCTTGAAGAATGTTTGAAGCACCATAAGCTTCAAGAGCCCAAACCTCCATCTCACCGAAACGTTGTCCACCAAATTGTGCTTTACCACCAAGAGGTTGTTGGGTAACGAGTGAGTAAGGACCTACCGAACGAGCGTGAAGTTTATCATCAACCATGTGGTGAAGTTTGATCATGTACATGACACCAACTGACACACGGTTATCAAATGGCTCTCCTGTACGTCCATCGTAAAGGATTGTCTTAGCATCACTATCCATACCAGCTTCACGAACAGTATCCCAGAGATCTTCTGAGCTTGCCCCATCAAAGACTGGTGTTGCGATGTGGATACCCAAGTTACGAGCAGCCATACCAAGGTGAAGTTCCATAACCTGACCAATGTTCATACGTGATGGCACCCCAAGAGGGTTCAACATGATATCAACTGGTGTACCGTCTGGAAGGTAAGGCATGTCTTCAACAGGGACAATACGAGAAACAACCCCTTTGTTACCGTGACGACCGGCCATCTTATCTCCGACCTTGATTTTACGTTTTTGAGCAACGTAAACACGAACAAGCATGTTAACACCTGATTGCAATTCATCACCGTTTGCACGTGTAAAGATTTTAACATCACGAACGACACCATCACCACCATGAGGTACACGGAGTGATGTATCACGTACTTCACGAGATTTATCACCAAAGATAGCATGGAGAAGACGTTCTTCAGCAGAAAGGTCTTTTTCACCCTTAGGTGTTACCTTACCAACAAGAATATCACCTTCTTTAACCTCAGCACCGATACGGATAATACCCATTTCGTCAAGGTCTTTAAGGGCTTCTTCACCAACGTTCGGCAATTCACGTGTGATTTCTTCAGGTCCAAGCTTTGTATCACGTGTTTCTGATTCGTATTCTTCCAAGTGAACAGATGTATAAACATCGTCTTTCACTAGGCGTTCACTCATGATAACAGCATCCTCGAAGTTGTAGCCTTCCCATGTCATGTATGCGACAATAGGGTTTTGACCGAGGGCCATTTCTCCACCTTCCATAGATGGACCATCAGCGATAAAATCTCCTTTTTCGACAATATCACCAACCTTAACCAAAGTACGTTGGTTATAGGCAGTACCTGAGTTTGAACGACGGAATTTTTGAATAGTATAGACGTCAAGAGAACCATCTTCACGACGAACTTCAACCTTATCGGCATCAGAATAGACAACTTTACCATCATGTTTAGCGATAACTGCAGCACCTGAATCGTGGGCAGCTTGATATTCCATACCAGTACCAACAAGTGGTGCTTTTGGATCAATCAATGGCACAGCTTGACGTTGCATGTTGGCACCCATGAGGGCACGGTTAGAGTCGTCGTTTTCCAAGAAAGGAATACATGCTGTCGCAACGGCAACTACCTGTTTAGGAGAAACATCCACGAAATCTACAAGGTGTGATGGGTACTCTTGGTTAACACCTTGGTGACGACCCATGACAATTTCTTCTGCAAATGTTCCATCTTCGTTCAATTTAGAGTTAGCCTGAGCAACTATGTACTCATCTTCTTCGTCGGCAGTCAACCAAACCACTTCGTTTGTTACTTTACCAGTTGCACGGTCAACCTTACGATATGGTGTTTGAATGAAACCGTACTTGTTAAGGCGTCCGTATGTAGACAAGTTATTGATCAAACCAATGTTAGGTCCTTCAGGTGTTTCAATTGGACATATACGACCGTAGTGCGTGTAATGCACGTCACGAACTTCATATCCGGCACGGTCACGTGTCAAACCACCCGGTCCCAAGGCTGACAAACGACGTTTGTGTGACAACTCTGACAATGGGTTGTGCTGGTCCATGAACTGTGACAACTGTGAAGAACCGAAGAATTCTTTAACAGCTGCAGTTACAGGACGAATATTGATGATTTGTTGTGGTGTCAAGACTTCATTATCTTGAACTGACATACGTTCACGCACGTTTCGTTCCATACGAGCCAAACCAATACGGAATTGGTTAGCAAGCAATTCACCAACGGCACGGACACGACGGTTACCAAGGTGGTCGATATCATCTACTTTACCGATACCTTCAGCAAGGTTGAGGAAGTAGCTCATTTCAGCCAAGATATCCGCTGTTGTCAAAGTACGAACTTTATCATCTGGGTTGGCATTACCAACAATTGTAACCACACGATCTGGATCATTTGGTGCAACGACCTTGAATTTTTGAAGAACAACAGGTTCTGTAACCACTGCATAATCGTTTGGTGTGTATACAAATTTGTTCAAATCACCGTCCAAGTGTTCTGCGATTGAATCAATCACATCACGTGTCATTTTAGTACCAGCTTCAACAAGGATTTCACCTGTTTCAGGATCTACCAAGTTTTCAGCAATTGTTTGTCCCAAAAGACGTGTCTTGATGTTAAGTTTTTTGTTAACTTTGTAACGACCAACAGCAGCCAAGTCGTAACGACGTGGGTCAAAGAAACGAGCTACAAGCAAGCTACGTGAGCTGTCAGCAGTTTTTGGTTCACCTGGACGAAGTCTTTCATAAATTTCTTTAAGCGCTTCATCAGTACGTGAATCTGCTGGATTTTTGTGGATATCTTTTTCAATAGTGTTACGAACCAACTCGCTATCACCAAAGATATCAACAATTTCGTCATCACCTGAGAATCCAAGTGCACGCACAAGCGTTGTGAATGGAATCTTACGCGTACGGTCGATACGAGTGTAGGCGATGTCTTTTGAATCAGTTTCAAGCTCAAGCCATGCCCCACGGTTAGGAATAACTGTTGATCCGTAACCCACTTTACCGTTTTTATCGACCTTATCGTTAAAGTAAACACCAGGTGAGCGCACCAACTGAGAAACGATAATACGTTCACCACCATTGATGATAAAAGTACCCATCTCAGTCATAATTGGGAAATCTCCGAAGAAGACTTCCTGAGTTTTGATTTCACCAGTTTCTTTGTTAATAAGACGGAAAGTCACAAAGATTGGTGCTGAGTATGATGCATCATGGATACGAGCTTCTTCAAGTGTATACTTAGGTTCCTTCAATTCGTAACCAACAAATTCCAATTCCATGGTGTCTGTGAAGTTTGAAATAGGAAGTACATCCTCAAAAACCTCTTTAAGACCAGTATCTAAGAATTCTTTGAATGAATCCGTTTGGATTTCAATCAAGTTTGGTAAATCAAGAACTTCTTTGATTCTTGAAAAACTACGACGGGTACGATGCTTCCCGTATTGAACGTCATGTCCTGCCAAGTCTTCTACTCCTTTTCTACATTCGAGACCTGCTTTGCAAGTCGTGCACTTTAAATATTTGTCTCCTGCCTTTTTTGGTTGCTTGTCCCGATAACAAGTGATTAGATATTAACATCGACTTATCGGATTAGCGATAAGCGATAACTTTAATATGTAAATTTTTAGAACTTTTAAATATTCATTACAAAATCCAAAAATCCTAAAAATAAGCACAAAAATAGCAGCTAAATCTGACCGAAAAAACGTTGATTTAACTGCTGTATCACTTGATTGGACAATATTTCAATCAAATAAGACGACAAATAGCTGTCTATATTGTACCTAAATTTTAACTATTTTGCAAGTATTATTGGAAATAGCCTAATGTTCTCCAAGAATACTAGACCAAGCTTTTTGGTAGTCACTATCCGTTCCACCAATGGCAAACTTGTAGATTGTATCGCCAGGTCCATTTTTAGCCCAATAACTATCAACCATTTCACCACTTACAGAGACATTACGGCCATTGACCGATACCGTTGCTGGCTTAAGGCCTGTCGACTTGAGCACACTTGCCTTAATGGCGCTTGAATCTATATTAAACTTATCTCCCGTTTTGAAAATACCTGGATTAGCATTATAGATGGCTGAAGTCAAATGAGCCATATATTGGGCATTGTAGGTGTAACCCGTTTTAGAATTGGTAGGTGCATTGTCATCATAACCAGCCCAACCTCCGAGGGTAATGCCAGGCGTCGATACAACCAACCAAGAATCAGCAAAGTTATCAGTTGTCCCTGTTTTACCCATCCAGTCAGCTGACGCCGCTGCACCATTGACATTTTTTAACTCCGAATAAAATTGGGTTGTCGCTCCCTTAACCACAACTTCTTTAAGTAAGTTATCCATAATGCTAGCCGTAGCCCTTGTAAAGACCTGAACCCCTTTAGGTTTATGTTGATAAATAACCTCACCAGCGCTATCAGTAATACTATCAATCATATAACCTTTTTCATAGACACCGCCATTTGAAAGCATTTGATAGGCGTTTACCTGCTGAGCAACAGTAGTTTCAATCCCACCACCAAGGGGCAGACTCTCAATATTGTAGTTAGCAATCTTATAACCCATCTTGGTCATATAGCCCTCAACGTCAACATCATGATGTTGAAGCATTTGATAGGTCCAAAAGGCAGGAATATTCCACGACGTATTAAGCGCCTCTTGCAAATTCATCATGGCCGTTCCCTTATCGCCATCATGAAGAATCGGTGTCCCACCTGTAAAATTAGTTGGATAATTTGAAAGGATACTTGAGCTACCCATTAAACCTTGGTCAATGGCAATTCCATAAGCAATAATAGGCTTAATAGAAGATCCAGGAGAACGAGCAGTATCAAAGGCATGGTTATTCTGGTTATTCTCATAATTACGACCACCAACAAATCCTAAGATCGCTCCAGTCGCATTGTCCATTAGTACATTTCCAACTTCGACCCCGTTATTTCCACCCTGATCAAGTAGATCTCCATATTGGTTCGCAGTATCTTGCATCGCATGGTAGACAGCATTGTCAATTGTTGTCTTAACATGATAACCACCTGTTTGTAGCTCTCGGAGAGCCATCTCACGGTAGGCTTCCTTTGTCGTATCATTTTTCAAATCTTGACTAGATACCTTGTCACGCTTCACCAAATAATCATACATGATATCTTGAGCTTCAGACATGACTGAATAGTACAAATAGTCATGACTGACAGCATCTGGATTCTCACAAGCCTTGAAATCTTGAGTAACGTCATAACTCTTATAACTTTCGTATTGTGACTTATCTAGGTAACCGCCTCGATAGAGATTGTAGAGTACATCTTTCTGACGTGCCAAGCCATAGGAAAGATCTTTTTCATTTTTTAGTTGACCATCCGCAGTATAGGGTGAATAGACAATTGGGCTCTGTGGTAAACCTGCCAGATAAGCTGCCTGAGGGACTGTCAAATCTGCTGCAGAGACCCCAAAAATCCCTTGTGCAGCCTCTTCGATACCAGCAATATTTTTCCCCTTGTTGTTACGGCCAAAAGGAGAAACATTCAGATAATCAGTTAAAATTTCATTTTTCGAAGCATGACGTTCCAGTTGTAGTGCATAGATAATCTCTGCCACTTTACGTTTAAATGTTGGAGTATCTCCTGTAACCTGTTGTTTTATCAATTGCTGTGTTAGGGTTGAACCACCACTAGA
Source organism: Streptococcus sp. FSL L8-0526 (assembly GCF_038007145.1). NCBI lineage: Bacteria > Bacillati > Bacillota > Bacilli > Lactobacillales > Streptococcaceae > Streptococcus > Streptococcus sp. FSL L8-0526. Next base: position 463,777 of record NZ_JBBOWP010000001.1, on the reverse strand, counting down.
GGAACCTACTCCCAAGACTGAGGATACCAAGGCTCTAAAGACAGCTTTTGGTACAACCCCCTTATGCTTATTGAAATTTTCATCCTCAGTAGCAATAATGGCATTTTTAACATTATTAGAAATTGCATCACTATCAATAGGAGTTCTAAGCAGGTCCGTATCAATATCTGCAATCTTCTTAGAATCAGAATAACTCATCGAAGACACCAAACTAACCTCGCCAATCTGATTCAACAAGGTTTTATCCTTAATCAATGGAACAGACTCTATCTGACTGCTCAGATAGCCCAAGCCAAGCCCAGTACCAAACAAGGTTAAGACAATAATGACCACATAAAAGAAATCAGACAAGAGCTTTAATGTCTTTAAAAAAACATCAGCCATGTCTAAGACTGTCATTCTGTCTTCAGGCGACTTCTCCGCTTGCTTACGATTCCACTTAGATTTAATTCCAGCCTTCCTTACTTTCAAAAATTTATCTCTTTTTTTAGAATTGGAGCCGGCAAACTTTTCACGAAAAACCTTCCCTAACCGTCTAAAATAATTTATTATTTTTTCAAAATTCATAGAAATACCTCAAGCTCTATTATAGCAAACTTTGACAAAGCTTGCATAGGGTTGCTTTCTTTTGGTATAATGGTGCAGAATATACTTTACTGGAGAATATCATGACAATTTTTGAAGAACTAAAAGCACGTGGCTTGATTTTTCAAACCACAGATGAAGAAGCCCTTGTAAAAGCCCTTGAAGAAGGGCCAGTCTCATTCTACACCGGTTATGACCCAACAGCAGACAGTCTCCATCTTGGACACCTCGTCGCTATCCTTACTAGTCGTCGCCTTCAATTGGCTGGCCACAAACCTTACGCCCTCGTTGGAGGTGCGACAGGTTTGATTGGTGACCCATCATTTAAAGATGCTGAGCGTAGCCTCCAAACCAAAGAAACCGTTGAAGGTTGGGTAGAAAAAATCCAAGGCCAACTCTCTCGCTTCCTTGATTTTGAAAATGGTGATAACAAAGCCGTTATGGTCAACAACTATGACTGGTTTGGTTCAATTAGTTTCATCGATTTCTTGCGTGATGTCGGTAAATACTTCACAGTTAACTACATGATGAGTAAGGAATCTGTTAGGAAACGTATCGAAACAGGTATCTCTTACACTGAGTTCGCTTACCAAATTATGCAAGGTTACGACTTCTATGAACTCAATGCTAAATATGGCGTAACCCTACAAATTGGTGGTTCTGACCAATGGGGTAACATGACAGCAGGTACTGAGCTCTTGCGTCGTAAAGCGGACAAATCTGGACACGTAATCACAGTTCCACTTATCACAGATTCAACTGGTAAAAAATTCGGCAAATCTGAAGGTAACGCTGTCTGGCTTGACGCTACTAAGACAACACCTTACGAAATGTACCAATTCTGGCTTAACGTTATGGACGATGATGCCGTTCGTTTCTTGAAAATTTTCACTTTCTTGTCACTTGAAGAAATCGAAGAAATCGGTAAAGAATTTGACCAAGCTCGTCACCAACGTTTAGCACAAAAGGTTCTGGCTCGAGAAGTTGTTACTTTGGTTCACGGTAAAGAAGCCTATGAACAAGCTGTTCATATCACCGAACAACTCTTCGCTGGTAACCTTAAAGCCCTCTCAGCACGTGACCTTAAAGTTGCCCTCAATGGTGTCCCAACCTATGAGATTTCAGCAGATGAAAATCTTAACATTGTTGAACTTCTCGTCAATGCTAAAATTTCACCATCTAAACGTCAAGCACGTGAAGACGTGCAAAACGGTGCTATCTATATCAACGGTGAACGCGTGCAAGACTTGGATTACACTCTTTCAGATACCGATAAGATTGACAATGAAATCACTGTTATCCGTCGCGGTAAGAAGAAAAACTTTGTTTTAACTTACTAATTTATGACCATTCTCACTCCCTAGTGGAGTGAATTTTTTTTACACACAAAGCCATAAGCTTAACACCTAACCACTTTCTTAAGAACACAAAAAAACCAGCACTAGGCTGGTTTTTGAGACTATCGCATTAGTTATAGATTTTGAATGCATCATCGTCATTTTGACCAACGAATGGCATTGCTTTACGCAATTCAGCACCAACTTTTTCGATTTCAAGGTTAGCAGCTTCTTCACGGTAAGCAGTAAGTTTTGGACGTCCAGCTTTGTAGTCGTTAACGAAGTCATTAGCGAATTTACCATTTTGGATATCAGCAAGAACTGCTTTCATGTTTTCTTTCACTTGTTCAGTGATAACACGTGGACCTGATACATAGTCACCGAATTCAGCAGTGTTAGAAATTGATTGACGCATTTTCTTGAATCCACCTTCGTAAATCAAGTCAACGATTAATTTCATTTCGTGAAGTACTTCAAAGTAAGCCAATTCTGGTGCATATCCAGCTTCAGTCAAGACTTCAAAACCAGTTTCGATAAGGGCAGTCAAACCACCACAAAGAACTGCTTGTTCACCAAACAAATCTTCTTCAGTTTCTTCTTTGTATGTTGTTTCAAGAAGACCTACACGTGCTGCACCAATACCTTTACACCAGTCCATAGCGATGTCTTTAGCGTTACCTGTAGCATCTTGGTATACTGCGTAAAGGGCAGGTACACCAAAACCTTCTTCAAATGTACGACGTACCAAGTGACCTGGTCCTTTAGGTGCACACATAAATACATCAACATCTGCTGGTACTTTAATAAATTCAAAGTGGATGTTGAAACCGTGAGCAAAACCAACAGCGTTACCAGCTTCAAGATTTGGAGCGATTTCTGCTTCGTAAAGTTCTTGTTGGATTTCGTCTGGAGCCAAAATCATGATAACATCAGCCAATTTAGTTGCTTCTGCTACTGTGTAAGTATCAAAACCATCTTCTTTAGCTTTATCAAATGATTTACCTGGACGAACACCGATGATAACATCGTGACCTGTATCACGCAAGTTTTGTGAGTGAGCGTGACCTTGTGAACCGTAACCGATAACGGCGATTTTTTTACCATCAAGTGCTGGTACTTTTACATCTTTTTCATATTCCATTTGAACTGCCATAGTAGTATATCTCTTTTCTAAAATAATATTTAATTGCCTTTTTTAAGGCTAGGTTAACAAATTTATAATGGATTTTTTAATCACGGGTCAATCCAGTAGCACCCGTACGAGCAATATTCTTGATACCGTAAGGTCGAATAACTCGTAGAAGCGCCTCACTCTTTTCAACATCTCCAGTCATCTGGATAGTGATAGAGCTTGGTGCAACATCCACCACCGAAGCACGGAAAGGTTGAATGATTGCCAAGATTTCAGCACGTTTAGAAGTTGGTGCCGACACCTTAACCAAGATAACCTCGCGTTCCAAGTGGGGACCATCAGTGATGTCACGAATGCGAATCACATCAATCTGACGATTAAGTTGTTTAATAATCTGCTCAACCTCATTATGAGAATTCACATCAATGATAATGGTAATACGTGAAACATCAGGATTTTCCGTTGCTCCAACGGAAATACTCTCAATATTGACCTGACGGCGTGAAAGCACTCCAGTGAAACGATTAAGAACACCTGATCGGTTCTGAAGTTTAGCTGTTAACATTCTACGCATTGAACTTCACCCCCAACATTTCATGATTACTCTTACCAGCTGGAACGATTGGCAAAACATGCTCTTTACGAGAAATATCAACCTCGATGAACATCGGCACATCCTCTATGATAACTTCCAAATCCTGATCAATCGTTTCTGGATTATCAAACTTATAAGACTTAATCCCATAAGCTTGAGCCATCAGTTGAAAATCAGGAAGAGTATTAAAGACAGACTCTGATGTACGCCCTTCGTAGAAGGACTCTTGCCATTGACGTACCATACCAAGTGAGTGGTTATTCAACATAACAATCTTGATTGACACCTTGTAAATATTTAAAATAGCCAATTCTTGGTTCGTCATTTGGAAACCACCATCACCAACAAAGAGGATAACTTCTTTATCAGGATTAGCAATTTTAGCACCAATTGCTGCTGGAACACCAAATCCCATAGTTCCAAGACCACCTGATGTCACCAGTTGACGCTCATTTTGATATGGATAATACTGAGCTGTCCACATTTGATGTTGCCCAACGTCAGTGACAACAACTGCATTACCCTCGGTCAATTCACCAATACGCTCGATAACCGCCTGAGGCTGTACCATACGTTCTTTCTTATCGTAAGAACGTACACGCTCTTTATCTTTTTTGACTTTTTCGATCCATTTTTCAGTGTTATTCTTAACCACTGGTTCTGCTAAGAGCATTTCAAGAGCTTGCTTGGCATCACCAACAACTGGCAAATCTACCGCAATAATCTTGCCAATCTCAGCCGGATCTATATCAATATGAACAACCTTTGCATTCTTAGCAAATGTTTTTGGATTACCTGTCAAGCGGTCATCAAAACGACAACCTATGGCGATCATAAAGTCAGCATCAGTCATAGCAATATTAGCTGCATATGAACCGTGCATACCCCCCATACCCAAGAAGAGGGGATGACTAGTAGCAATTGTTCCCTGACCTAGAAGACTCGTAACAACTGGAATTTGGTAGCGTTCTGCAAAAGCAACTAGCTCCTTAGCAGATTCAGAATAAGCCACTCCACCCCCAGCTACAATAACCGGCTTCTTAGCTTTGCCCAACTGTTTCAAGATTTTCTTAATTTGCATCTCGTTTGGTCTTAGCGTCGGTTGGTAACTTGGAAGATTGATTTCAGGATCGTTGATGAAGGCAGTTTCCTTAGCTACAACATCTTTTGGAAGGTCGATAACAACCGGACCAGGACGTCCTGTCGTTGCGATATGAACCGCTTCTCGAATAATACGAGGAATATCAGCCGTATCACGAATCTGGTAGTTGTATTTGGTAATTGGCATGGTAATTCCGACAATGTCAGCCTCTTGGAAGGCATCCTTACCAATACCTGATGTTGCTACCTGACCCGTAAAGACCAGAAGAGGTACACTATCACTCATAGCATCTGCAATCCCGGTAATAGCATTCGTTGCACCGGGACCACTCGTTACAAGAGCAACACCAAGTTTCCCAGTTGATTTAGCATAACCTTCAGCTTCATGCAGGCTTCCTTGCTCATGACGAGACAAAATATGATTAATCTCTTCATTTTTGTAAATAGCATCATACAAAGGAAGAACCGCTCCGCCAGGATACCCAAAAATGGTTGAAATCCCAAGTTCGAGAAGTGTATCAAGAATCAAATCAGCACCAGAGCGTGCTTCTTCAAGTTCAATTTTCTCCACATGGACCTCCTTTAGCAATTGTTTTTTTCGAATTGTCTAAAAATTCAAAACCTTGTATACTATAATAACATTTTTAACTAAATTTGCAAGGGTTTCAGAGAAAAATATCACAAACTCTTCGGAAATAATATTCTTAGTTTTTTTCTTGTGCCTGACGTTCTGCTTTACGTTCTTCAAATTCTTCATCACTCATAAGAGTTCCTCCGACATTAGCTGATTTAGCAAAAACAGCGTAACGGCGCAACCAGCCACTTGAGATCTTAGATGTGAAAGGCTTCAAGTGCTTACGGCGTGCTTCAAATGTCACATCATCAACGAGCAAATCAAGGGTACGATTCGGAAGATCAATCACAATTTCATCCCCATCTTCAATCAGAGCTATATTGCCACCTTCCGCAGCTTCTGGAGATACGTGACCAATAGCAATACCACGAGTTGCTCCTGAGAAACGACCATCAGTAATCAGAGCAACATCCTTGCCAAGACCGCGGCCTACAATCTTAGAGGTTGGCGCTAACATCTCTGGCATACCAGGACCACCCTGAGGACCCTCGTAACGAATGACAACAACATGACCCTTCTTAACTGTTCCATTATCAATCAATTCAAGAGCTTGAGCTTGTGAATCGCAACAAATAGCCTTACCACGGAAAGTTTTAACGGATGGATCTACACCATCAACCTTGATAGCAGCCCCATCCTGAGCAATATTTCCATAAAGGATAGACAAACCGCCAACCGGTGAAATAGGTTGCTCGATTGGATGGATAATTTCTTCATTTTTGATTTCGGCACCAGCTACATTTTCTTTTAAGGTTTTACCAGTAACCGTAATACGATCACCCTTAATGGCACCTTTCTTGATTAACTGATTAATAATGGCTGGAACACCACTTGCTTCATGTACATCATGCATGGTATAGATGCTGGAAGGAGCAATTTTAGAGAGATAAGGTGTCTTCTTAGCAATATCATTAATATCCTTAAGGTCATAGTCAATACCAGCCTCACGCGCAATAGCAAGGGTATGAAGAACGGTATTGGTTGAACCACCCATAGCCATATCTAGAGCAAAAGCATCATCGATGGCTTCTTTGGTCACAATATCACGTGGGCGAACATTATTTTTGATGTTATCCATTAATTTTGTTGCTGCTTGACGAACCAATTCACGACGTTCGTCTGAAACGGCTAGGATAGTACCGTTACCTGGAAGGGCAAGACCAAAAACTTCCATTAAACAGTTCATTGAGTTAGCAGTAAACATTCCTGAACATGAACCACAAGTTGGACAGGCATTTTTCTCTAAATAATCAAGCTCTTTCTTGCTCATATCTCCAGCCTGGTAAGTACCTACAGCTTCAAACAAGCTTGATAAAGTAGCCTGATGACCAGTCATATCAACGCCACCCTTCATAGGTCCACCTGAACAGAATACCGCCGGCACATTAGTACGCATGGCTGCCAAAATCATTCCTGGTGTAATCTTATCACAGTTTGGGATATATAGAACACACCGTCAAACCAGTGGGCATTAATAACGGTTTCTGCAGCATCAGCAATTAATTCTCGTGAAGGGGAGGCTGTAACGCATCCCAATATGTCCCATGGCAATCCCGTCATCCACACCAATAGTATTAAACTCAAAAGGAATACCACCAGATTCACGGATAGCCTCCTTGGCAATATCCGCTAATTCACGTAGGTGGACATGTCCTGGAACAATATCAATATAAGAATTACAAATAGCAATAAAGGGCTTTTGCATATCCTTAGAAGATTTAACCTGTCCAGTCGCATACAAAAGGCCACGTGCTGGTGCTTTATCAACACCAACTTTGATCATATCACTTCTCATGATCTTACCTTCAATTTATAAAATTTCTTACAACATATGTTACCACTTTGGAAGGTAATGTCAAGGAATTTTCGGAATATTTCTGTAATTCCAAAAAAATGAGTTTTTAGTATCGAAACTATTTAAACAAAAAGGAAGCCCTAAGACTTCCAAAATGATTATTTTTAAATTATTCAACGCTAAAGAGATATGGGTACACAGGTTGGTCCCCTTGGAAGATTTCAACTTCGATATCTTCATGAATCTCTTCCAATTTTTCAGCGAGCGCTTGTGCTTGTTCTTGATTGCCTTCTTCTCCGACGTAAATCATAACAATTTCGCTGTCTTCGTCAATCATCTTTTCAAAGGTATCAAGAAGGGCTTGATCCATATCTGGTGTAGATACAAGAATCTTACCGTCTACCATACCAAGGATATCATTTTCATGAATTTCAAGGCCATCAATAGTTGTGTCACGTACTGCCAAAGTCACGCTACCACTTGTTACATCCGAAAGACTAACTGTCATAGCTTCAACATTAGCTTCGATACTTTTGTTTGGATCGAAAGAAAGCAAACTCCTAAAGCCTTGTGGAACTGTACGTGTTTCAACAACAGCCGCATTAACATCCACTACTTCAGTGGCTGATTGTGCTGCCATAAAGATGTTTTTATTATTTGGTAAGATGATAACATTCTTGGCATTAACCTGCTCAATAGCCTTAACGATATCCTCCGTTGATGGGTTCATTGTTTGACCACCTGAAATCACATAGTCAACTCCTTGTGATTTAAAGATATTAGCAAGTCCATCTCCGGCAACAACTGCAATAAGGGCAAAGTCTTTAGGAGCAGAAGGCGAAGCTTGAATGGCTGCTGCTTTTTGAACTTGTGCATCGTGTTGATTACGCATGTTTTCAACCTTAACTTTGATAAGAGCACCATATTTAATACCTTCTTGCATGACAAGACCCGGATCCTCTGTATGGATATGAACTTTTACAATTTCATCGTCGTTAACAACAAGGAGAGAATCCCCAAGATTACTCAAGTAATTTTGAAACTCTTCATAGTCAAAGTCTTTCACATAAGTTGGACCTTGTTTAAGACCAATCATGATTTCCGTACAGTACCCGAAGGTAATATCTTCTGTTGCAACATGACCTGCAACTGCCTTATGATGTTCTGCATTAATCATCTCTGTCATAGTAGCAGGTGTCGCTTGGAAGTCCTCTGAAGCGATATACTCACCTGTTAGGGCTGACAAGAAACCTTCATAAATAAAGACTAAACCTTGACCACCTGAATCTACTACACCAACTTCTTTCAATACTGGAAGCATCTCTGGTGTCTTAGCCAAAGCGGCCTTAGCTCCGTCAAGAGCTGCACGCATAACCTCAACAGCATCATTAGTAGACTCAGCTTTCTTAATAGCTGCTGAAGCTGCACCACGTGATACTGTAAGGATTGTTCCTTCGACAGGTTTCATAACAGCTTTATACGCAACTTCAACACCTGATTGGAAGGCGTGAGCTAGATCTTGGCCGTCAAGTTCCGTTTTATCCTTGATGCTTTGACCAAAACCACGAAACAATTGTGACGTAATAACACCTGAGTTACCACGGGCACCCATCAAGAGACCTTTAGACAAAACCTGACCAACTTCACCAACTGTTGAAGCTGTTTGATCTGCGACAGCTTTGGCTCCATTATCCATAGTCATTCCCATGTTAGTTCCAGTATCTCCATCTGGTACTGGGAAGACATTGAGTGAATTCACATATTCTGCTTGCTTACCTAGACGCGTTGCTGCTGCTTGGACCATCTCCTGAAGTAAGCTTGTTGTAATTTTAGACACTAGTTTTCTCCTACGACCTTGATATTTTGAACGTAAACATTTACTGCCCCTGTCTTGATACCGAGTTGATTCTCAAGATTAAATTTCACACGTTCTTGAATATTTTTTGAAACCTCACTAATCTTAACACCGTAACTCATAACAGTGTAGACATCCACAGCGATACCTGCATCAGTAGATTTCACGACAACTCCTTTTGCGTAGTTTTCTTTTCCAAGAAGTGCTTGAAAATTATCTCGGATAGCACTCTTACTTGCCATACCAACAACGCCAAAAATTTCTGTTGCTGAACCGCCAACTACTGTTGCGATGACATCGTCTGACAATTCGATTTGACCATCTTTTGTATTGATTTTTACAGTCATAATTACTACCTCAAAAAGTTTTTATCAGTTTATTCTATCATATTCGAGACTACTTGTAAAAAATAAGAAGAAGATACCTTTTAAATAAAAGCATCTCCCCATCATGTTACTATCTAAACTATCTCTTTGCGAGATAATGACGATACATCACGTAGAGAAAGATCGCACGCCATATATTATCAACAACCGTTGCAATCCAGACACCTGCAAGGCCCATTCTCAAACTCACTCCTAGGAAGTAGCCTAAGAAAATTCGGATTAGCCACATCCCAATAGTCGTTGCGTAAAAAGGCATCTTGGCCTTCCCAAGACCTTGCCAGGCTGCTGTGTAGACTAAAGTCGCCGAAGTCACGGGATTTCCTAGGAATGAATAAAGAATAACGACCTGACTAGCAGCAATAGCTACTTTATTATCTGTAAAGAAACTTGACAAGCCCTGGCCAAAAAGTAAGATGCTCCCAGAAACCAAAACCATCAAGAAAGTTGAAATCCAGTAAGACTCTCGTATAATACGCTTCATCTGCGCCGTATCCCCTCGCCCCAAACTATTGGCAACCAAGATAACCGTAGCTGTAGCCACCCCCATACCTGGCATATAGTTAAACTGGGTGAGATTTTCACCAATGGCATTACCACCAACAACTGCTGTACCAAAGGTAACGATGATGGCCACTATAACAACATCCCCTGCACGCATCATCAACCGCTCACCTGCTGCTGGTAGAACAATTCCCAACAACTCCTTGTTAAAAGGTTTGGTAACTTCAAACTGTTTCACATCCAATTTCATTGCAGTCCATAATATGACTGTCCCAACTAGGCGAGAAAAAACCGTAGCTGTAGCTACCCCAATAATCCCCCAATGTCCAACAAAAATAGCCAAAGAAGATAGAAGAGCGTTAAGAAGATTGGTCAAAAGACTGACGACCATGGAAATACGAGGACGTCCCTTGGCTCGTAGTATGTTACCAAAGGTAGTCATCAAAGCCAGAAAGACCACACCTCCACCGACTATAGCCAAATAGAGGCTGCCAGCCCGAGTCACAGATTGCTCAGTTCCCAGAAGATTAAGAATGGCTCCACCAAAAAAAATGGAGAGTAGACCCAAGACGATACTAAGAGCAAGGGTAATAATAATAGCATCCCAGATATCTCTGTTAGTCGATTTAACGTCTCCTTTTCCTAGGCTTCTAGCAATGACACTAGCACTCGAAGCCCCCAGCGCAATGAAGATAGCCTGATAAATCGTAATGATATTATTGGCCACGGAAACCCCCGATATAGCAACAATACCAACCTGAGCTACTAGGTAAGAATCGACAATCCCCATCAACATTTGTAAGAGGTTCTCAGCCATAGCCGGTAAGGCTATGTTTAAAATTTTCTTTGTTTCTGTCATAATATTTTCTTTTATATTGATAAAAATAGGGCTGATTTCTCAGCTCCTATTTTTTTATTCTTATACACCAAGATAGCTCTCAACTGCTTTCTGCATATCAGCTGCAGCAACAACTGTTTTATGGCGAACTCCTGCACGTTCAAGTCCATCTACAGCAGCTGGGATAGCTACTCCTGAAAGTTGGTGCAAGTCTTCTACCGCCTTGAAGTCATCACCACTATCTTTACCAGTAACAGCTGAAACCGCTACACGTGGGAACTTGTATGGACTAGCTGTTGAAGCGATAACTGTTGGTGTGTGATCATTTGTCTTTTGAACGTATGCTTCGTAAACAGCTGAGGCAACCGCTGTGTGAGGATCTTCAATATACTTGTCTTCTTCATAAACACGTTTGATTTCAGCAGCTGTCTCATCCTCAGTTGCAAATCCCGCTGCAAACAAATCAAGGATACCTTTATCTGCATCATCAGCCAAAGTGTACTCACCTTTAGTCACAAGCGCATCCATAAGCTCTTTAGTCTTAACCGCATCATTACCAAGGAGGTGGAAAATCAAGCGTTCTAGGTTAGAAGATACCAAAATGTCCATAGAAGGACTTGTTGTTACCTTAAAGTCACGTTTCTTGTCATAAGTACCTGTTGCAAAGAAGTCTGTAAGGACATTATTTTCGTTAGAAGCACAGATTATTTTACCAACTGGAACACCAATTTGACGTGCATAGTAAGCCGCCAAGATGTTACCAAAGTTTCCTGTTGGTACTGTGAAGTTAACCTTATCCCCATTTTGGATATGACCTGCCTTCACCAACTGCGCATAGGCATACACATAGTAAACCACTTGTGGTACCAAACGACCAATGTTCATTGAGTTAGCTGATGAGAATTGCATATGATGAGTCAACAATTTCTCACGCAAATCAACGTCGTTAAACATACGTTTCACTTCTGTTTGGGCATCATCAAAGTTACCATCAATTGCAATAACATGAGTGTTAGCACCTGCTTGAGTTGTCATTTGCAATTCTTGGATTTTTGAAACACCATCTTTTGGATAAAAGACAATAATTTCAGTTCCAGGGACATCTGCAAAACCAGCCATGGCAGCTTTACCAGTATCACCTGATGTCGCTGTCAAAATAACAATCTTGTTATCAACACCTTGTTTCTTAGCTGATGTTGTTAGCAAATAGGGCAAGATTGAAAGCGCCATATCTTTGAAAGCAATGGTAGGACCATGAAAAAGCTCAAGGTTGTAATGGTTTTGAAGTTTGACCACTGGAGCAATGGCAGCTGTATCAAACTTATCATCATAAGCATTTGTGATACAGTAAGCCAATTCTTCTTCAGTAAAATCATCCAAGAAAGCAGACAAAACTAATTTAGCAACTTCTTGGTAAGAAGCATCTTTCAAGTGATCAAAGTCTAAAGTAACTTCAGGTGTTGTCAGTGGAGTGAACAAGCCACCATCTGTTGCCAATCCTTGAAGAATAGCCTGACTAGCTGTTACTTTATTATTTTCGTCACGTGTTGATTGGTATACAAGTGTCATGGTAAATCCTCTTTTTTAGATAGTCTTTGGCTCTATTTTAGCATAATTGTCAGAAAATTTCTACACATATTGTAACTTGTGAGAAAATCATTCAGATTTCACTTGTTTAATTTCATTTAAATACCGGAAAAAATCCGTAATTTCTATCCCAGATTTTTTTAAATTTATCTTTGATATCATTCTTAGTTGAAAAAGTGATATCTTTTGATTTACCCTTACCACATTATTCTTTGAGGTTACTGTGTCCCATGATTCTTTTAATTTTTGACGAGGATTGAAGTAAACAGTTACCATCCTATCAACATTAAATCTCTTTAAACTTATTAGTCGCTCTATTCCCTTCATATGGAGACCCTTGATGGCCTCATTTCCTGAGGATTGAGAAGATGCACTGTGGCATTCAAACCAAGCCCTTCTTCTTTTGTCATAGAACACTCTTTATTTTACCGTAAGGTTATTATAACAATTTTTAAAGCGTTTTCTATCTTATTCAGGAAAGCCCTTTATTTTTAATTTGGATCAGCCCTCTAATATAGTAGCCTTTAGCAAAAAAAGTAGCCCTCATAGAGCTACTTTAGGCTATCACTTAACCTTTGTAGTCAAAGGCAACTTCGATAATTTCTTTCAATTCTGAAATAAGAGGTTCTTTGGGATTAGCAAGTTGTACATTGGTCTTCGTACGCATGCTCTGCCAAAGTATAGACAGTGTCTTGAAGATGTTTCTTCGTAACCCCTTGGCCTTTCCAGTTCATGTCAATACCAACGGCAACACCCAATTCGTAAACTTTTTGTGCCAAAACTTCAACCAATTCAGCATCTGATTGTTTATCAGTACCCCATCCCATGAAACGAGCGATATCTGCGTAATCCTTGTCTGCACGGAAGTAATCATATTTAGGGAACATAGCGTGTTTTTGAGGATCACGACCATTGTAACGGATTACGTGAGGCATCAAAATTGCATTGGTACGGTCCGTGTGGAATGTCAAACATAGGACCGACCTTGTGAGCTAGTGAGTGGTTGATACCAAGAAAGTCATTGGCAAAGGCCATACCAGCCATTGTAGACGCATATGCATCTTTTCACGTGATTCTTCATCACCAAAGTGGTAAGAATGTTCGAGATTTTCAAAAATAAGTTTAATCGCTTGAAGTGAGAGTCCACATGTATAGTCGCCAGCCATTACTGATACGTAAGACTCAATGGCGTTCGTCAAAACGTCCATACCTGTATCCGCTGTAACACTAGCAGGCACACTCATTACTAAAGCAGGGTCAACGATGGCAATATCTGGAGTCAAAGCGTAATCTGCCAATGGATACTTGATGTGAGTTTCACTATCAGTGATAACCTCAAATGACGTCACTTCTGAGCCTGTCCCTGAAGTTGTTGGGATACAGATGAATTGTGTCTTCTGAGCGTAAGGAATCTTGTAGGTACGTTTACGGATATCCAAGAATTTTTGTTTAGCTCCGAAGAAGCTTACATCTGGGTGTTCAAAGAACATCCACATATCCTTAACAGCATCCATTACAGAACAACCACCAAGAGCGATAATCACATCTGGTTGGAAGTCTACAAAACGTTCCAACTGTATTCGTAGATGGATTTAGCTCAACATCTGAGAAAACATCTACTGCTGGTCTATGGCGGTTATGTTCCAATTGGCGTTTAACCAAGTCAGCGTAACCAAACTGAACCATACCAGGATCACAAACCAACATCACCCGGTCAGCTTCAATGTGACGCAAGTAAGTTATTGAATCTTTTTCGAAGAAGATTTTTGGTGGGACACGAAACCATTGCATGTTATTGTGACGCTTTGACAATGTCTTGACAATTCAAGAGATCAAATGAGCTAGCATTGTGTGAAATTGAGTTATGACCGTGTGAACCACAACCAAGAGTCAATGATGGAATCATGTTGTTATAGATATTACCAATGCCACCTTTAGCCGATGGACTATTCACCAAGACACGACAAGCATTCATACGGATACCGTATTGGAATTGGAGTTCTTCATTTTCAGTGTGAATAACAGCTGTATGTCCAAGACCTCCCAAATTGAGCATGCCTTCTGCATTTTTTAATCCATCTTCAACGCCATCAGATTTGATAAGGTCAAGTACTGAAGACAATTTTTCCAAGGCAAGAGGGTGTTTCATTATTGCATCTAAAATTTCTGCCAAAAGCATTTTTGTTCCTGCAGGTACTTTAAGACCAGCTTTTTCAGCAATTCAGATAGATGAGTGACCTAAAATAGCGTCGTTTACAGCTGTACGTGCTTCATTATGAACTACTTTTTCCAATTTAGCAATATCAGCTTTTTTAGAAATAATGACACATTGATGTGCTTCAAATTCAGCTTTAACTTCATCATAAATAGCTGCGTCAACGATAGCTGCTTGTTCAGAAGAACAAATCATACCATTGTCAAAAAGTTTTTGAAACGATGATATCGTTGACAGCACGCTTAACTTTAGCATCAGCAGCAATATAAGATGGGACATTCCCAGCGCCTACACCAAGAGCAGAGTTTACCAGTTGAATAAGCTGCCTTAACCATACCAGGCCCACCAGTCGCTATTACTGATAGTTCATCAAAAGACCAGTTGCTTCGATAGATGGCTCTTCAATCCACTGAATACAGTTCTTAGGTGCACCCGCTTCAATAGCTGCATTACGGACGATACGAGCTGCCTCTGCAGATGATTTTTGAGCTGATGGGTGGAAGGCAAAGACAATAAGAGTTGCGAGTCTAAAGAGCGATAAGGGCTTTGAAAATCGTTGTTGAGGTTGGGTTAGTTGTTGGTGTCACCCCACAGATAACGCCTACTGGCTCAGCGATAGAAACCGAACCTTGTTCTTTATCTTCAGCGATAACGCCTACTGGCTTGTCATATTTAATACTATTCCAAATGTATTCAGAAGCATACATGTTTTTGATGGCTTTATCTTCATAAATACCACGGCCTGTTTCATCAACAGACAATTTTGCCAAATACATATGTTTATCTAGGGCAGCAATCGCAGCTTGATGAACAATGTGGGTCCACTTGCTCCTGTGTAAAGTTAGCCATGGCATCGAGGACTTCAACACCTTTTGTTGCCAATTCATCTATTACTGTTTGAACATCTTTAGTTTGTTTAGTCATATGAAACTCCTTTGAATGATTGTTAAAAACTTCACATTTTTTAACAAAAATCTATTATAGTGTTTATGTATATTATGTAAACCCTTACATGGATAAAAAAATAAAGAAATCCGTCCATTTTGGACAGATTTCATCACTTTTTACCAAATAATGACACGATCTTCTGGGGCACGCCACATGCCGTCTCCCTCTTTGACATCAAATTCTTTGTGAAATTCGTCGAAGTTGGTCACGATAACATTGGTACGCCATTTAGCTGGGGCATGAACATCCACGCTAGCCAACATTTGCATGTATTCTTCACGTGCCTTCGTACGCCAAATCGTCGCAAAGTTAACAAAGAATTCTCGAACCGAAAAATCTTCATCACGTTTTGCTGCTTCTAAGGCACACGCCACACCACCAAGATCTGCCACATTCTCAGAAACAGTCAGTTTGCCGTTGACCTTAGCACCATAAGAATCCAAGCCCTCAAACTGGTCCACAATTTTATCAGTACGTTCTTTAAAGGCTGCGTAATCGTCTTCAGTCCACCAGTTCTTAAGACTACCGTTTTCATCGAAAGAAGCACCATTAGTATCAAAGGCATGGGAAATCTCGTGAGCAATTACAGCCCCAATACCACCATAGTTGGCTGATGAGCTTTGCGCAATATCATAAAAAGGTGCTTGCAGGATAGCTGCCGGGAAAACAATTTGGTTCTGCTGTGGATCATAGTAAGCATTAACCATGTGGGCAGGCATGTGCCACTCACTACGATCAACAGGTTTATTCCACTTGCTCCAGCTATGAGCAATTGAAATTTCAAGTAACTTCTGTGCATTCTCAACCAGTGACAAGTTATCATCAATAATCTTCTTATCATAGGTCTCTGGCAATTTTTCTGGATAACCGATATGAGGTGTGATGACATTCAGCTTCGTTATAGCTTTTTCGCGCGTCTCAGGAGCCAACCAATCCGCTGTTTGAAGGCGTGTTTTATAAACGTCAATCATAGTTGCTACTTTGGCTTCGACGTCTGACTTGGCTTCTGGCGAGAATTTCTCACCTGCATACCAAAGTCCTAGAGCCTGATTGTAAGGTCCTTGTGCCAAGTAGAAAGCTGCTTTTTTCTTATCCATAGCTTGTGGTGTTCCTGAAAGCGCACGGCTATATTTTCCAGATAGAACACGAAGTTCGTCTGTCAAATAGGCATTCCATGATGTCGTAGCATCGATAAGTAGGACCGCCTTTAGTAACTCCCAATTTGCTTCTGAGTAATATTCCGCCGCGAATTCTGTCCAGAAGCGCTCTTCAGGAACGATAACCTTATCAGGGACTTGTCCCAAGATTTCTGTGAAGATACTATCAAGTGGGAGTTCAGGCACCAGCTTGGTAAAATCTGCCCAATCATATGGGTGGTAAAGTTCTACATACTTTGAAGATTCTTCTCGCGAAAGGACATACTTAGCCAACTTAGCATCAAGCTCAATAACCTTATCCAAGAGGTCTTTGATTTCCTCAGCTGTAAAGCCATATTTCTCCAAGAGTTCTTCTTGCATCTCACGCCAAATTTCTAAAAGCTCCTTTCCCTTCTCATTATCCTCCGTATAATAGGTAGTATCAGGCAAAATAATACCCGGTGCGTCAGCCCAGAGGACATTTAATTGAGCATTCATAAAGTCTGGAGACACACTGAATGGAAACTCATTGGGCTTACCAGACATCTCATACTCAGCAATTTTCGAAGCAAATTCTGAGAATGAAGAAAGCTTCTTGTATTCTTCAATCAAAGGTTTAACAGGCTCTATACCAACTGCCTCACGTTTATCATAGTCCGCAGTCATACGGTGAAACTTTATAAAGTTTTGTAGAATGGCATTGTCAGGAACATTCTCTCCTGCCAACCACTGATCAGTTGTTTCAAGCATGAGGTCTTCAATTTCATCTGCTAAATCTGAGAAACCACCTGTACATGGTTTGTCATCTGGAATCACTGCTGTCTTTTCCCACTCACCATTAATCGCATGGTAAAAATCATCTTGTAAGCGTGTCATTACACTTCCTCCATCAACATTAAAAGTGTTTTTATTATAACAAAATTTCCCAGCAAAAACATTTACTGAGGAAAGTTTGTCTTATTTAACTAAGATTGATAGGGTTTGATAAGGTTTTAGGCTTACCTTTTCAGCAAGCTCCGCATCGTCATAGTTGGACAAGAGCACGCGCCCTGCTTGGTATTCTTCTGGAATTCCCACTTCAGCTTCACTTCCATAAAAATTATTGATCACCAAGAGTTTTTGATCGCCTAAGTAGCGTCCAAAGACGTAGACCTGTTGACTATCTTCAAGTGCTGGCTGGTAGCTTCCTTCTGAAATGATCGGCATTTCTTTATGCAAGCGAATTAATTCTTTATAGAATTCAAGCGAATTAATTCTTTATAGAATTCAAGCGAATTAATTCTTTATAGAATTTAAAGATTGATCCATTAATCTCATTTTCAACGTTAATGTCTTTGTAAGATTTACCAGCTTTCAACCATGGAGTACCTGTTGAAAAACCTGCATTCTCAGAAGCATCCCATTGCATTGGCGTACGAGAATTATCACGTGACTTAGCTTGGGTAATCTTGAAGGCTTGCTCAGGAGATTTACCTTGGTCCAAGAGCATTTGATAAGCATTGATGGATTCCACATCTACGTAATCTGCCATCGAATCATATTCTGGATCAACCATCCCGATTTCTTCACCCATGTAGATGTATGGTGTTCTACTTGACAAGTGAATGCTAGCGGCTAGCACGGTCGCTCCTTCATCACGGAAGTTCTTGATATCCAAAAAGCGATTCAAGGCACGAGGTTGATCATAGTATTTCCCCGTATCCCCAAAATGGTGCCCAAGCAGAGCCGCCAAATTTAGACAACCAATCTGTTGTCTGGTCCTGAATAAAGTAGAAATCTTGATAATACTTGTCCCCAGCCAATGCTTTTTGAAACCACTCATGCTCCGTTGAGCAATGGTTAAGCACCATGTCTAGCATAAAGTCAATCTTGTGTTCTTTACCAACTCGGACCATCTCTTCAAAATCAGCCATATCCCCAAATACAGAATTTACCGCTGTATAATCTGAAATGTCGTAACCATTGTCACGTTGTGGGCTTGGATAAAAAGGATTAAGCCAAACCATATCCACGCCTAGTTCTGACAGATAAGGCATTTTTCAATGATGCCTCTGAAATCACCGATTCCATTTCCTGTAGTGTCCCTATGTGATTTCGGATAGATTTGATAAATAACCTTTGTTTTATCTAATGCCATATTTAATTCCTTTTCCGAACTTTTAAGTCAAAAGTTGGGACTATCGTCTCCACTCCTTATGCGTGATTATTTTGTGAGATGAACGATCATAAGAATATCACCACATTTGATATTACGTGGAAGATTCCCTTCAACATCCGCTTGAAAATCATCTTGATTTGTAATGATAACTGGTGTTTCAGTGATAAGACCTGCACCTTTAATCGCTTCCACATCAAAAGTGATAAGTTTTTGACCAACAACAACCTTATCCCCTTGTTCATATGTGCTTCAAATCCTTTTCCGTCAAGGCTAACAGTATCCATACCGATGTGTATCAACATTTCAACACCTTCCTCAGAAACAATGCCTACTGCATGCTTATTTGGGAAGAGTACTGTCACTGTACCATTTACTGGTGAAACCAATCACCTTGATTTGGTTCGATAACAAGACCCTATCCCATCACACCTGATGAGAATACTGGGTCTGTCGCTTGGCTAAGCGATTTAACTTGACCAGCAAGTGGACTAATAACCTCTGTTGTTTCAGTAAAAACAGTTGGTTCTACCAAACCTTCTGAAGCTTCTTTAAGTGTTTCTTGTGCATGTCCATCTTCTTCTGTTTTCGTTAAAAATCCAGTTTTGTGAAAGAGGAATATCAATACCATAGCAACCACAATATCAACAACCATAATAATCGCAAAGATTCCCCAATATTGGGGTTTAATAAAGAGAATAGCTGGAAGACCACCAATACCAATAGAGTTTGCTTGGACGCCAAAGACTGTTGAAAGTAATCCTGATAAGGCAGAATCAGACATCCCTGCTACTAATGGATAGACATACTTAACGTTAACACCAAATAGTGCTGGTTCAGTGACACCAAGATAAGCTGAAATAGTTGCTGGAAGTGAAATCTATGCTTCACGTTCATCATGATGTTTAATAAAATAGTAAGCAAACACTGCTGAACCCTGCGCAATGTTAGAGAGGGAAATCCATTGGTCATAAACTAGTACCACCTGCCGTACGCACCAATTCAAGGTCAATAGCATTAGTCATATGGTGAAAACCAGTGATAACGAAAGGCGCATAGAAGGCACCTTTGAAAAAAATAATAGTTGTATGTTTTTTTGCCAACAAGTAAGGAGAGATGAAAAAATATCAGATTGTTTATAAAGATTTAGAAAAAGCTATCCACTGTCAAAAGTATCAAGTTGGTGACTTCCTGCTAACCGAGCAAGAATTAGTAGAAACTTTCAAAGTCAGTCGAGATACCATACGAAAGGCATTGTCTTTACTCGTTGAAGAAGGTCTGGTTAAAAAGATTCATGGGGTAGGTTCTCAAGTTATTAGTCAAGAACAAGTGAACTTCCCTGTATCTGACTTAACCAGTTACCAAGAACTCATAGAACAACAAGGCCTTAAATCACAAACTAACATTATCTCTCTAGACAAAATCATCGTTGACATCATTCTCTCAGAGAAAACGGGATTTTCAAGAAGCCAACAGGTTTGGTATCTTATTCGGCAAAGGATAGTTGATGGCTGTGCCTCTGTTGTTGATATTGATTACCTTGATGTGAGACTTATGCCTCAACTCAACTGCAGCATCGCTGAGAACTCCATCTATGATTATCTTGAAAATCAGCTCCACCTTAGCATTTCTCATGCCTTTAAAGAAATCACCATTGACAACACTAGCGAGCAAGACAAAATCCTCATCGATATCGGTAAAGATCATCACGTCGTCTGCATACGCTCAAAAGTTTATCTGAATAATGGAAATCAGTTCCAGTTCACTGAAAGCCGACATAAATTTGAAACGTTCAAATTTGTCAATTATGCCAAGCGTCATCACTGAAGCTAAAGACCCGACCAACATAAAAAGTATCGGACACATAAACGTCCGATACTTTTTAGTTTTTACGAATAGGATCCGCTAAATACTCCGCACGAGCACCACCAATCAACTTAGGGCGACTCGCCAAAGCAGTCACATGGGCACCTCCTAATTCTGAAGTAATAGGGCGAAGAGGAACCTGAACCCTTTTCACATGCATACCAATAGACGTATCCCCAATATCAATACCAGCCTGAGCCACTATCTCTTCTACCTCAACAGGATCCTTCATGTAATCAAAAGCAGCCAACTGACCACTCCCACCAGCATGCAGAGTTGGAAGCACATTGACAATTTCCAAATCTTTAGCCAAAGCAAGCTCACGCTCAACAACTAAAGCCCGATTCAAATGTTCACAGCCTTGTACAGCCAAGTAAATACCTTTAGGTTCCAAAACCTCAAGAATAGTTTTTACAATTCGTTGACCAATTTCACGACTAGAAGCTTTTCCGATAATTCCACCAACAACCTCACTGGAAGATAAACCTAATACAAATATGGATCCAGATCCAATTGCCGAACGCTCAACAATGTCTTCAACAAGTACACGTGTTTTCTCTTCTAAATCTAGCAACATCACAGACCTCCTTTAAACAACAGCTGTATTCAAGATTCGAACAATAAGATAGTACAAAATCATAAAAAAGATAAGGAAAAACAGCCCTAACAGTAGCAGCTGCATACGACGCTTATTACTTAGATCCCATGTAAAACCAAATCCCATCAAAAAAGGACCAAAACTATAGCTAAGCATAAACCATAGGTCTGCACGCTCTATATGCCAAAAAGAAGAAATAAAAGCCACAAGACCTATTAAGGATAGAATCCAAGAAAAAGTCCAACGATCTGATTTAGACAATACTAAACCGATTAAGAAGCATCCCAAAGCAGGCATGATAATAAATGATAGGGTCATAAAATAAAACATGCCATTATTATAGCATGTTTTATAGATTCATGTTAGTGGCGGTTAATAACACCATAAGCAAAAATGAAGGCAATAGCAGCAATACCAGCAACAATGGCCATGATGCTCCAAAAAATGGTCATAGCACAGTGTCCTTTGTGATTGTTGAAAGGAAAGCCCCAACCAATCATGATAATACCAAGCAAGCCAATCCATATTTTATAAGTGATAACAATCGTCCCATCAAAATAAGCAAAAGCAACCAAACGTAGGCCTAGTAAGGAAATCAAATAAGACCACTTCCCCTTCAAAAATGAAGGCAAGGCCCAACCAAATAACAATAAACCAAGTAGAGCAAGAGCTCCACCACCAAAAAATGACCTGATATAATTAAGTTGTAACACCTGTGTATAGTTTGGTAAAATACATACATAATCCAAGGAGATGTTACAATGACAAACAATCGTTACGAGCCTGAGCTCAAACAAAAGGTTCTTCGCCTCTATCTGGAAGAGGGACGAACCAAGAAAAGCCTGACCGAAGAATATAATCTTGGACAAGGCACGCTGACATACTGGTTACAGCAATACCGCAAAGAATGCGATAACAGCCCAACAAAACGGGAAGAATCTGATTCATACGAAGTTGCAAAAAAGCTACGCAAAGAAATTGAAGAACTCAAAAAGGAAAATGATTTTTTAAAAAAAGCGGCAGCATTCTTTGCGAAGGAAATCGATTAGCTCAGTACCAGTTCATCCAGAAATATCAACAGACATTTGGGGTCAGATGGCTTCTTAGAAGAATGAACATCTGTCCAAATGCTTACTATAATTATCTTAAAAACAAAAAACATGCTTATCGTCAGGAAAAGGCAGAGATTCAACGTAAAATTGTTGAAATCTACCACCGCGAAAATGGAGTTCCTGGATACCGAATGATGAACGATTATCTTAAGGGTATCGGAAGCATTCGTTCAGATCTAACAATACATCATTTTATGAATGAATTGGGCTTACGTTCCATCACACGTCGAAAGAAACCAAACTATGTAAAAGGAACTGCCAATAAAATCTTTCCAAACCTTCTGAATAGGGAATTTGATGTAAAAGAACCCAATAAAATATGGTGTACTGATTTTACATATTTAACTCGTCCAGATGGAACAATGCGTTACAATTGCACGATTATAGACCTTTGCGGTCGTGAAGTGGTTGCATCATTAAACAGCAGTCATATCGATACTGAATTGGCAAAGGAAACCTTGAAAATCGCACTAGAACGTCGAAAACCAGCAAAAGGAATTATCCTGCATTCTGATCAAGGGCGTCAATTTACTGCAAAAGAATTCAATAAATTTTGTGATAAAAACTATGTCCAACAAAGTATGAGCAAAGCAGGCTGTCCATATGACAATGCCGTTATGGAAAGATTCTACAATACGCTCAAACACGAATTCTATTATCTCTACATGTTTGATTCAAATGACATTCTTGACCAAAAGCTCTATGAATTCGTTTATGGGAAATATAATCACGTAAGACCACATCGTGCAAACGGTGAACTTACACCTTATGCTGCACGATGTCGTGCAGCGTAAGAAATTTTATACACTAGTGTTACAAAAATGCTTGACTAGGTCAAAATACAGGTACAATATAATTATCAAACATATTCATATTATAGCATATCTTAAAAGTTAGGAAATAGGTCCTATTATCTTAAAAGGGATATCTCTCAAATAAAGTCCAGATAGAAGATTAGTCTTTGTTTATCTATCGACAAAGACTTGCTCATTATTCTGCTACAAAAAACAAGGTCCCCTTCGGAAACGGATACTTGAAATAGATTGCAATTTAAGCAATACCACCAAACATCTATTTCTCGAGTATCAATAGTCTCCTGAAGAAATAGAAGATCGGTTGAGATTAGAGTATGGAAAAGCTGTTATTAGTTATCAAACAAGTTATAGAGCCATTTACAAAGGACATTTTGATGACAACTCACTATCTCATGGTGCTCGTGGTGGTATTCGTAAGCACCGCCATCGTGGCAAAAAGCGTCATACAAAAGGTTATGTCGAAAATAGAGGGAAAATCTCTATATCTCATACAATTCAAGAAAGACCCAAAGATGCTAATAACCGAACTAGAATAGGAGATTGGGAGGCCGATAATGTTGCAGGTAAAACTGGAAAAGCTTGTTTAGTGACTATAACTGAACCGTTATTCTCGTTTCCTAAAAATCCAGAAGGTAGCTGTCAAGAAAAGTAAGTTGGTAATAGAAGCTATGGTAAAAATGCTAGAACCCTTGACCAAGCATACTGTGACCCCTGATAGAGGGAAAGAGTTTACCTATCATCAGAAGTTGAGTGATCAATTAAAAATTGAAATCTATTTTCCTGATCACCATGCTCCATGGCAACGAGGGACTAATGAGAATACGAATGGACTACTAAGAGAATATTTTCCCAAAGGGAGTGATTTAACATTGGTTAATGATCAGATTATTCAGCTGTGGAAGAACAAACTTAATAATAGCCCACAAAAATATCTTAACTGGAAAACACCTTATGAAGTATTTTATGGGGAAAGTATGCACTTAATTTGACAATTCAAGATATGAAAAAACAAGATCCTTTCTGGATCTTGTTTTTTCAGTCTAATTAAGCTTTGTTTGCTAAACATAGTTGATTTATTCGCCATACTTCCCATTACACCGTAAAACACTATATTTAAGATTTTAAACAACCATATTAATAGGAAGAGAACTTCATTATTCCTCTTAGTTCTATAAAAAGTGTGGATAATTTGAGGCAAAATATTAAATTGAATTTGCCACAAATCGTAAGACCTGGTTTGAACAACTTTTGTTTGACTAAATTTCAAAAGTCTTTAATATCAAGCATTTCTACGCTTTTCTGAAAGTGTTATTTCAATCAATTTCAACTAATTTTATCTGAATGGTCTGAATTTTACCCCAAAATTACAAAGAATTGAGCTGATAAATACTAAAAGTTCACACCATTAGTTAAATTATTTTTTGTTACGTACGTTTTTCTTAGATGATAGACCTCCTAATTTATTTCTTATAGCATTTGAACAAACCTCCGTTAGAGGTTCCTCTATTGCCTCCTTGTAATTAAATCCCAATAATTGCATAGTCTTTAAAGTATCCTTGTTAAGTAAAGCAACTAATTGTTTCATTGAATCTTCTTTCCCATCTTCAACACTAATAAATGAAGATAGTAGAGAAATAACCCGTTCTAAAGTATTGTGCAAATACTCAATATCTTTATCATCAATATGTACTTTTTCATATTCTTCTTTATATGCCTGAGCAATTCTGATTGCCTGTTCTCGTTCCGAAAGCAACTCATTTACAATTTCATCATAAGTGTTTCGTAATTTATCGGCATTACGTTATTCCTTTAATGATTGAATTTTACTACTCACTAGTGTTGTGGTTCCTTTAAATGTTAGAGTTCCCAATGATTATCTCGGATTATGATTTAGAAATAAAGCAGTCCGGACTTCCCGTATACATTTTCCCGTAATCAGGTTATTTCTTAAAAAATACGTAACTATAAAAAAGACTTGATGAAATATAATCATAAATATAATCATCAAGTCTTTTTCAAAAATGAAAAGCTTATTACATATCGAAATATGTCGCATTAATAATAATTTGCAACAGTTTTTTGATAATTCAGAGAGTTTTAACAGCTACCACGTTTTATAGTAATTTACTCTCGGTAAGTAGCTCTTCGATAAACGTTCCCTTTATCTTCTTTTTTAGAACTACTTTAGCTAATTTAGGGATTCCTAAATTAGCCTCATCAATGGTTTTTTTATCTCCCATATAGTAGATGGCTTTAAGTAGTTCTCGAATATCATAAATAGAGCCATAAACTTCAGGAACAGCGCGTTCAACTTCAAGTAAAGTATAGACAGATTCCATGGCTGTCCTAATTGAATATTCGGTAGTAAACACGGTGTCATTACTAGGTGACTCTGCAAAATTACCAATAAAGGCTAAATTAAGAGACCCTTTAGGAACAATATCTGGCCTATCACCCGCAACGCGGAGCATAAAGTATGATGTAATAAATGGCATAAATACCGGAACGGTATTTATATTGTTTTGGTTAGACAATTGTTTGATTTTGGACTCAGGGACCCCAAGGTGATAAAGGAGTTCTTGCGTAATTTCTTCCCCAGAACTTTCTACAATGGTCTTATCAACAAAATTTCCTTTGGTATCTGAATATAGTCCATATATCCATACAATTGTTTCATTTTCCTTTTGTTCTTTGAAATGTGGCTGCCTGTGAACAGCAAAACTCATCAACCAGTTCGAATCGGTTATGGTAATGATTCCACCACTATTGATTTTGTGATCATGCAAATCACTATTGGTTAGACGTTCAATGTAGGGTTCAATTTCTGGTGATTTTATAGTGGCTGTCGCTGACACGAACCAACTTTTTTCAGGTAGGTTATCATAGAATACTTCTGGATGACCGAAATCATTAGATTGTTCTGCCAGATTCTTCCACAGTGACCAACTACCACCCAACTCTTTTGATATAGGAGTGGGTTTATCATGGCTCCCATATGTTGAACTTTCTGTAATAGAACCATTTGTAACGAATACAAGATCATCACGTGATAGGCTAACATCATCACCATCCTGGATCACGAGTTTTTTGGCAATTTTTTCGTCATTTTCAAAATCTACCACAACATTATTAACTTGTGTATCATAGATGAATTCGACATCATATGACTCTAAATACTTTATAATTGGTAGAACCATAGACTCATACTGATTGTACCTATTGAACTTTAGGGCGCTAAAATCAGGTAGTCCATCAATATGATGAATAAATCGCATCGTGTATCTACGCATCTCAACTGCAGAATGCCACTTTTCAAAAGCAAACATAGTTGCCCAGTACATCCAAAAGTTACTTTCAAAGAACTCATTTGAGAAAAATTCCTCAATAGTCGTCTTACCCAGTTTTGACTCAGGGGTTAAAACTAAATCTATTAATTCTTTAGATTTTTCGTCCAAAGTATACAGGTCATCCGTTGGGACGCGTTGTCCCCGGTTATAAATTAGGCGAGTATTAGATGAATTTGGATCATCTTTATCTAGCCAATAAAATTCATCTAAGTAAGAGGCATCTTCAATTTCTAAAGAAGGAATTGATCGATACATGTCCCACATAGTTTCAAAATGATTTTCCATTTCTCGACCACCACGTGTCACAAAGCCGATATTGGCACGCTTTTCTCCATCTAACGACCCACCCGAAGTAGTCAATTCCTCATATATATGAATTTTTTCCCCGGACATTTGTCCATCGCGCACCAAGAAAACAGCGGTCGCCAATCCGGCCAGCCCTCCTCCAATAATATACGCTGATTTTTGATCCACATTTTTGGGCTTTCTTGGACGTGCAAAAGCTTCATAATTTCCGTTACTGTAATACATAAATGGGCCTCTTTTGTATAGACACTAAATAAACATCCTTCTTAACTTGATTATAGGTTTTTCATTACTTCTTGTAAAGAAAACCCTTTCGAAACTATTAGACAAATCAACACATTTGTCTGTTGTACTAAAGGCAAATAATTAGACACAAAATGAGTTATATTTTTGGTTCTGTTGCAAAGTTTTAAATCTACTATCAAATAAGGTAGAATAAATGAAGATTATTTACAAAACTGTTCAAAAAATAACAAGAATCATATCAGAAATATACTTGCAAATCTATACAATTGATTGTAAAACGATTAACAGATTTCATTCTATTTTTTTGTAAGCGAGATCATTTTATTTGACTTATCATTTTTATTAACCTATACTATTCGCAAAGGTATATACTATATATTAATCTTATGATTGTTAAGATTAATATAAAAAATACTTTAGCTAAAATATAACTCTTTAGATTATTTGATTTTCCAAAAAAATCTAACTTTCCACAATTTAGAAAGGGGAAGACATTATGCTTTGGGCTATTATCGTAGGAGGACTTATCGGTCTTATTGCAGGTGGAATCACTAAAAAGGGAGATTCCATGGGAATAATCGCTAATATTATTGCAGGTTTAGTCGGTTCATCTGTTGGACAATCACTTTTCGGTGCATGGGGACCTAGTCTAGCTGGAATGGCATTAATTCCATCAATCTTAGGAGCGGTTATTGTTGTTTCAGTAGTATCATTTTTCCTAGGGAAAAAAGATTGAACTTGAACCTTTCTTGACAGGAATAGATTAAAATTCAAATTCTATTGATGAAAGGATTCAATATGTCAAAAAACAAAAAAATATTTTACCTTATTTTATGTATTATAATCTTGACAATTTTGATTCCTATTTTACTAGATTATCTTAAATTCAGTGGCTTAGGACTTCATTTAGTTGGTTGGAATAAAAATTCCTTTTTAGAATTTTATCTTTCAAGATATATTTTCTGGGGAGCTCTAGTACTTTCAGCTGTAGTGTTGTTTCTAATGCTTGTTACACTCTTTTATCCTAAACAATATTTAGAGATTCAGTTACCTGATGTCGATGGGAACCTAAAATTAAAAAATTCAGCTATTGAAGGATTTGTACGTTGTGTGGTTGCTAATCACAATTTTATAAAGGATCCTACTATTAAGGTAGACTGTCGTAAGAATAAATGTTTAGTTCACGTAGAAGGACAGATGCTTCCATCAGACAACATTATTAAACGAACTCAAATAATTAAAGATGAGATAGCTGATGGATTGAAACAGTTTTTTGGAATGAATCATCGTGTAAAACTGTATATTTCTGTAAAAGAATACAAGCCTAAACCACCACGTAAAAAAACTGTTAGTCGTGTAAAGTAAGGAAGTAAAAAAATGGAATGGTTTAAAAAATACCAATATCTATTTCTTTCCGGATTGGCGGGTGCTATCTTAGCGTGCTTCATCCTATCCTATGGTTTTTTTAAGACTTTATTTGTCTTGATTTGCGCCACTCTAGGAGTTGGAATTGGGTATTATATTCAACAAAAACAATTATTTAAATAGTAAAGGTGATTTATATGTCAAATGTAGAACAAAAAGTAAAAGAAGTAAAAGAAGTAAAAGAAGTAAAAGAAGTAAAAGAAGTAAAAGGCGAATTGACCTATGAAGATAAAGTCATTCAAAAAATTATTGGTCTTTCTTTAGAAAATGTTCCAGGTTTACTGGATATTGATGGCGGCTTTTTCTCAAAACTAACTGGAAAACTTATCAATACTGATAACGTTGCAAGCGGAATCAATGTTGAAGTTGGTAAAAAGCAAGTTGCTGTGGATTTGAAAGCAGTTGTCGAATATCGAAAGAATATTCCTGAATTATACAAGAAAATCAAAGAGATTGTTGTTTCAGAAATTTCTAATATGACTGATTTGGAAGTGGTTGAAGTTAATGTAGATGTTGTTGATATCAAGACTAAAGAGCAACATGAAGCAGACTCAGTAAGCCTGCAAGATCGAGCAACTGGAGTTGTTGAATCAACAAGTAAATTTACTTCCGATAAGTTTGAAAGCGCAAAAGAGGGATTGAGTGATGACTTCTCAGCTGCAAAGGAAAAAGTTAAAGGAGTTGCCGAAGATACCAAAGAGACTGCTAAAGCAGAACCAAGAGTTCACTAAATTCTTTTATGCCTAAAAAAGTTTAAAAACGTTCATTTTCAATAATCTAATTTCCCAATGGAGGGTAACACTATGTCAGTAGAAGAAAAACTTAATCAAGCTAAAGGTGCTATTAAAGAAGGTGTCGGAAAAGTAACTGATGATAAAAAGACCGAAAAAGAAGGAGCTGCTGAAAAAGGAGTTTCAAAAGTTAAAGAAGTTGCCAAAGATGCCAAAGATGCTGTTGAAGGAGCAATTGAAGGCGTTAAAAATATGGTTAAAAAGGACGATAAATAATTCTAAAATCGGTTGATTTTTTACTTAAAACATGGGATTACTCTACAAGAAATTTAAGGTTGTTGTAGTCCTAACTACTCACTTTTAAAACAACACCAAAAACTATGACAAATCCTTAACATTACAATATTAATCAGGTGAAAAATCAGCTTTCTTTAGATTACTTTTAGATCCTTTCTAACCTCATATGTATATTCCTTCTGATAGCAATAGCGCTCTAAAATCTGTAGTTTTGTTTAAACTATAGAAGCTAGAGTGCTTTTTATATTATTTTTAAAAAAATAAAAGTACAGATTTTACTGTACCTCAGAATGAGGTTAAGTAAGCATTCAATACAAATCAATACATAAGAAAAGCGCTAATTTCAAGCGTTTTTTCTTTTTGCTAAATGCAGTATCTTGCTATATTTCAGTTCAAACTCTACCTTTTTATCGTAAAATCAGATTGGACACGGTTTGATTCCAAATAATTTATAAATAGCTTCATATCAACCTTTAGCAGGCTTGCACAACTTATTCATAAAAAATAAATAGGTCTGATTGAATGATATCTTTCATTTTTCTGTCAATTAAGCAAATTAAACTGACCAAATAAATTGTTGATATATAAAAAATTAAGTAAGTGTATTACAAAGATAGTCTTCTTTATTTATAATGCTATAATAAATCCATTAGCTTATTTATATAGAGGTATCGTTATTGATCAACCCAGAATTTTACAAAACACTTGCAAAAATACTCTGTGGAGATGGAACAGAATTATTTACCTATAAAACTGGACCACAGTTAGTAGACTTTTTTAATAGCTATTTTGGTTTAGTGATGTTTACCGTCAAGGGTTCCCAACAAGATGGATTTATGTAAATGATAAATTACTAAGTTTCTCTGAAACTGGTAAACTTGATTTTTTTCAGCATTATATTGAGCAAACAATATCTTTTAACAGAACGTCAAAAAGGTGAAGTTGATTCTTTAGAATACCAACAAAAGGTTTTAACGGAATTAAATAAAGTCTGCTCAATTTATTCATTATATTTGTCAAAAAAAGACAATGAATTTTTCTTAGTAGAAACCAATCAAGATTTAGTAGAAATCGGATGTTCTGATATAGTAAATTTGTAACACTCTTACCTAATAAGTTAAAATATTCATTAGAATAGGGGACATAACATGAAACACTATCCAGACGAAACACGACAAAAATTGTTCGACTGCACATTCAAGACGGATGAACATTAAAAAGCTTAGATTGCTGAACATAGTTGATTTATTCGCCATACTTCCCATTACACCGTAAAACGCTATATTTAAGATTTTAAACAACCATATTAATAGGAAGAGAACTTCATTATTCCTCTTAGTTCTATAAAAAGTGTGGCTATTTTGAGGCAAGATATTAAATTGAATTTGCCACAAATCATAAGACCTGGTTTTTTATCTCATTTATCATTCTTTGATAAATGTCAGTAATTCCAAGCACCTATTAAATACTTTATTCGTTTCTTATCACTTCTAACCTATTATTTCAAACAAAGGGTTATCAAGAGATTATCAAAAATGAGTTTTGGAGCTTAATTAATTTAGAAACTCGAATAGCAATGTTAATCATGAAAATCAATTCGATAGATTAGATTTTTTGTCTCTTAATAATTTTTCAATTTTATCAACATGATATTTCCAATACAGTAAACCAATGATTGTAATAGGTATTCCTAGCAAAACAAAATGAATCGCTATAGTAAAACTCAAACCAGTAACCAGCATATATGCTATTTCAACTATACTAGATATTAAAAATATAGTAAGTATTTGGGTATAGATACTTTTCTGAAATTTAATGGAGTATTTAAATAACAACTCTAAAGCAAGTACTTCAACATATCCAAATACTATGAATATAATAATATTGATCCAAGACGTTAAACCTGAATTTATAAGAGTAAAATATAGATTATAGATTGCACCAATGCAAAGCAAGAGTAGAAGTTTTTTTAAGTATTTCACCACTAATCCTCCAAGTACTCTAAAAATTGTTTTTTATATTTTCGAGAAACCGTTAAGTTTTGACCATCTGTTAATTCAATGATAAATTTTCCATTCAGAGAAGGATAAATTTTTTCTACAACTAATATATTAACAATAAAAGATTTACTAATTCTCACATATAATTTGCTGAACTCTTCTATCTCATACAACTTATTTTTTAGACGCAAAGTGAGATTGTCAGCATAAGCATATACCTTTTCACCAATACCTTCAAAATACAGCACATCCTGATAGTCGCATTTCCCTAATATATCACCATAAATGTCATCTTGTCTATAACCAACAACGGCATGTTCAGCCTGTTGAATATTATTTTTAAAAAAACTAACAATCTCTTCCTCACTAAAATTTTCAAAAAGAAATGTTATATTTTTCGCCTCTGCTGAGCGTACGTTTAAAGAGACTGGTAAATCAATCCACTTGGACAACATTTTCTCTAATTTAGATATATTTCCAAAGTACTCGTTTATTTTCAAAAAAGCCTCCTAATTAGCCTGCTCCTTTCTCTGTAATAAGATATAGATTCCCAAGAAGCATATAATATAAATAAAGAGAATAGTTACAGATTTAACATCAATACCTTTATTTTCTAACAATCGCCACCCCAGGCGAGCGTAGTTATATGATGGCAAGAAAGTTGCAATCTGAGAAAGAAATTTTGGCATAGCGGCCACTGGCATCCATAAACCACCCAGAAAAGAAAGCACTAAATATGTTATGGTTCCGATTGGTTGAGACAAACTATCTAATCTACCGATTAGCAAAGCCATAATTAAAAATACAACACTTCCAATATTTAGTGTAATTCCTATATTAATCGTTTCAAGTACTCCTAAATTGATTCCTTTATAAAGGTAGGCAACTACAAACATAAGGAATGTAAAAGCAACTGAGATCAACAAATATGAAAATACATGACTAATCACATAATAAATAGAATTAACTGGAGATACTTTCAAGTAAGTATACCATTTTTTTTCGTTCGTCTGCAATTTTAGTACCAAGGAGATTGATTGCATTCCCCATAATTCCAAAAGCAATCATAGAAATTAGACAATACTCTGACCACGGTACACCGTTAACATTAGCATTTTTAGGAAAAATCGCTGTATATATAATATAAAAAATGATAGGCAAAGCAATGATAAATAATACATATTTGGTATCTCTAAAAAACCTTTTTATATCCAACCATATTAAGAAGAAAAGTCTACTCGCTTGGAACATTTTCTAATACCTCCATAAAATATTGACGTAGATTACTTTGATTCTTTTTTATAATTGAAATAGGAATGTTTCCTATAGATACTACTTCATCTATCATTTGATACTTAAATTCTATTTCAGAATCAGTCTCTTCAAAACTAAATTTTTTAATTACTTCTAATTGTTTTTGAGTTATTTGACTCTTATCTACTGAATACGATGAACGTTTTTCGATTTTATCCTGAACATTAGTCATTTTACTATCTGAAACTAATAGCCCCTTTGACAAAATAAGTACTCTGTTACAGAACTTAGAAACTTCCTCCATATCATGACTAATCAAGATTATTGTCAAATCTTTACTGAACGAAAATGTGTTTAATGTCTCCCAAAATGCTTTTTTTGATACTACATCCATCCCTACTGTTGGTTCATCTAATATAAGTACTTTAGGATTATTAATTATCGCAGTAGCAAATTGAACTCGCCTTTGTTGTCCACCTGATAAAGAGTCACAATATTTATTCTTCACTGTTCTTAAGTTAACACTATCTAAAACACTTTCGACTGATTTGGAATTGGTTGAAAAGCGCTTCACCATATCTAACCATTCGTAGACCTTCATCTTCTCAGGCATAGAAATTTCCTGCAACATAACCCCAACATCAGATTTAATCTCGAAATTCCTCTTAACCTCCCCAGAATCTTGAGAAAGTATACCTAAAATTATTTTTATTAAAGTAGACTTTCCTTCACCATTCAAACCCAAAAGTCCAATGATATCACCCTTGTTCACAACCAAGTCAACACCTTTTAATATTTGTTTATTTTTGAATGATTTAGTAATATTTGATATTTCAAAAACATTATTCACTTTAATCACCACCCAACATCAAAATTATTTTATTAACAAAATAATTTTGAACAGAAGTAAATTCGGGAATATTACTCTCAATAAATGAATCTGTCAAATATATTGCGCACAAATCTTCTTTAAATTCCTGCATTCCAGTATCATGATTTTCACAATAATCATAAGCTCTGTAAATAGCAGTTAGTTCATCAATAATATAGTCATAACAATCTGGAACTGTTTTATTTATAGAAATAACGATAAAAAACTCTACATATTCTCTATGATATTTACAAAAGCAAAATGCATAATAAATACCCGAATTTCTCAACTTCTTCAATCTTTTATTAATATGATTCGAAAAATTTTGCAAGAAATAAAAACTAGAAAAGTTAGGAATATCTGAAAACGCTAACTTAATATATGAATAGAAAAAATCAACATCATTATAGCTAAGAACTCCCCTATTTGAACTACTTGTTAATTCAGAAAAATCAACATCATTATAGCTAAGAACTCCCCTATTTGAACTACTTGTTAATTCAGAGAAATCTGCACTTTTTCTAGAGAAATCTGCACTTTTTTCAATTTGATTAGAGATTGTCATACAATTCATTGAAGATAATACTTTATAAAACCACTCTTTATAACTTTTAAATGGAACATTCTCTCCTAGTTTATAGTTTGTACAAATAATTTTGTTCAACAAATTACTGATGTTAGAGCTAATTAAAGCATTTTCTTGTTTTATTTCTGACAAAGCAAAATAATATGACTCTTCTGAAAACCACAAGTCAGAATCAATAATTTTCATAAGTTCCTGTATATTTATGAGCGGGTTGAAAATTTTAAACTTTATGAAGTCTTCAGTTGTCACTGCATCTACGCCTTGAATGTCTTTTTTGAAGAGAAAACTCATAATCATATATTCCATGATATGAAATCTATCTTTTTCAAAATTAGAGCATACAATATATATAGTACTGCGAGAACTTCTTTCACCTCTTTTTATAGTATAGTATTTCATTTTATTGCCAACTTCCATCTTTGGTAAGGAGTAAACAATTAACTAAACTCTCCTTAATTCCATCAATCCCTAGTAATTCTTCAACTTTATTATCATCAGTTCCACCAATACATGTGCTAACTAATTTATATTTAGTAGCTACTAGAGAAATATTCTGCAACATTGCTCCTGCTTCTAATAACAAATACCTATACGCCCTTGCATCATATTTAAAAGTCATCCTACTAAAAATAGCAGTAGTAAACAGAACTAGCGAGGTATTCTCAAGATTTTGTAACATCATAATGTAGGAAGCAATATTAAAAACATCTTCTTCTTCTGAAATCAGTTCCAACGCATTAGAAGATGGACTATAGTGATATAGGCCTTTTTTTATCCTTCCTACATCTTGCATAATAACCCCATATAATTCAAGAGGAAACAATGCTCCTCCTGAAGGAACTACCCTCGTATGTTTATAATTTAATCCATAACCCGACCAAAAAATATCCGAAATAATTTCTTCTGTTAGAATATAATTTGTAACAGGTTCCTTTACTTGTGAGCGTCTATTATACATACAATCCATCAATAAATCTTTTGTTCGATTCTGTAGTTGAACTTTTTCACAGAGGGGGTATTGCTTCTCTCTAACAGAGCTAGCCTTTAAAAAATTTTTATTATTTAGCAAAGTTCTAGATTGGAACATATTCCTCATCAAGTACTGATTTCCGTGTTTTGTATTCTGATGAAATAATTGCAATAAATAGTCATCATCAGATAATTTACAAGCATGATAGTTACTAATCATCGTAAATTTAAAATCGTCCATCTTAGCCTCCAATCACGGAAATGGATGAGGAACAGTTGGTTGAGGGTTTCCCAGCTCTTTTTCTGTTCGTAATCCTAAATCAATCAGATTCTTATCAATCTCAGCTAAACGATTAGCTTCTAAATATTTAACAAAATTCGGTTCAATATCTAACATACTTGGTATAATCGTTTTACCAACTAACCAATTTAAAGAACTAAGCTCTTTAGAAGTCACATCTACAAAATAAGCTTCTTTTCCAATCCGTCTTACCGCATCGATAAAATATTCCGCAATTTCTTTATCATTCTCAACAATTAATTCGTCTGGTAAAGTGAATCGTTCCCCATTATCTAAAAATGTCAAATATGTAGACATCCCATCTGACAGATATAACAATGAATGATCCTGATATTCGATAATCAATGAATAATCCACAATATTTTCACGTTTGGGATCAAAAATTAATGCAGCATATCCGATAACACTCTGAGAAAGTTCTACTAATATTTTTTTACAAGCTTCAATCCACGTACGTCTTACACTAGCTCCAACTACACATCCACCATTAGGAAATTTAGCTACACCAAAAACTGCCGGTACATTCCAGTCTAACTCCATTTTATAAATAGAAAACTCAATGTTTGGAGATTTAATATATTTATCAAAAAATACTTTTAGTTCACTATTTTCATCAATATCTATTTTAGGACAAGAAAGTTGCCTACGCCATATGTATTGAAAAGCATCTCTTTCAAAAATCTCTGCAATCCCTTTCCACATACACTGGTCTAAACTTTCTCCACAAGCTGCACCAGTCGAAGTCGTAACCCACGAATTACCTTTGCTTCTATACGTCAAATACACACAATCAATTGGTATTTGAACTTGAGTCTAATCAATAACATTGATAGCATTTATCCAATTATAATTTTCTAATCCATCATCAGCTCCCACATTAAATACTGATGGTAATATTTTTCTGTCTGATTCACAAGTAATTATTTCTGACCTAGGATGTAGACAAGAATATCTCTCGATATATTCTCCAATTGCAGAATTTTCCGCTGACTGTTCAGTAATACCAGCTCCACTGGCATTAAAACCCGCTGTGAAATAATTTCCTCCAAAAGCCATTTTCACATGTACTCTAGGTAGACCTGCAAAAGTTGGTAAATTATAAATATTTTTTATTAGACCATATCTCTCATCTACAAATATCGATCTATGAGCTTTTCTAATTACCATTTACATTTACCTCAAAAATCTGTTTTTTTGCCATTTCTCTTGGAAAACAACAACTACAATTTGGATGTTTTAATAAATGATGTTCTTCCCAAATTCCTTCTAACAATTGATAGGATAAAACTTTCTGAGAATTTTCAACTTCTACAGCATCTTTTCTATCACTTAAGATTTGTTTCAATACTTGTATCTCATAAAAAGAAAGCCCTAGATTCAGCATTAGTTCAGGAATAAATTCTTGACTATCAATATCAATCTTATCAAATTCAGTTAAAATACTTCCATAAAAATTATTATCAACTTCATGAAGACGCATACACCCAATACAAGAAGTATATTTCGGAACAGTATGTGGACCAATAAGAAAACTAAATTGTGAAAATAATAAGCTATCAAATACCTTTCCTGTAGAATATAATTTTCTATTATATTGTAAATACTGTTTTACATTACTATCCCTAGATAAAATCAAACCAAAATCAAAGTTCTCTGTAAATGTTTTTATCTCAATGAGATTATAAGTCGTGTTATATTGTTTACAGTAATATTTAACAAGATCTTGGTCACCACATACACCGACAGTAAAATTACTAAATTTACCAGACCCATTTAATCCAACATTATTCAGTTGTTCTTCAATACTATGAACCACATTAAAGGCACCTATAGAATTCAAAAATTTTATTAAACTTTCCCTTAAAGGAATTAAATTATTATCAATATCTTCATGATTCCTGTTTTGTAAACTTTTCCAACACAATTCAAACTCTTTCTGTGGGAAATCTTTCAATTCATAAATATTTGTTCCATCCTTGATATAGATTTTTTTCTCTGATGACATATAATAAGTAATATTTGTTCTCATACTCAAAACTCCCTAATTTATGGATAAAAAAGCACTATAGAATCCAATTGAAAAGCAGTAGATCACTATAGTGCTTTATTGACAACTAAAAATTGGGTTAAAAATTAACCACAACAACAGCAACATGGACAGCAACATAATGTTACACTCCAGTTCATTTTGTCACTAGATAAGAAATCATCTGTATCTAGTTTCTTGACTTCAAAACCTTGTGTTTGAAATTCTAAAATTTCTAGTTGTTCCATAACTTTTTATCCTTTCCAAAACAAGAAAATAAGCCCACAAATTAAACCAGATAGCAACCCGTAAATTGCAAATGTTTGTTTGCTAGGTTTCATATAGGTTTCCTCCTTATTTAAAATTTGTCACCTTTGACATTATTAGTATAACTCCATCAATAAAATTTATGTTCTTTTGGTCTATAAGTTGCAAAAATCAACATATAAGATGCACAGGGGGTTGGGGATTCTCCCCAAAATAAAATTGAACTATCAGTTAAAAAGTGTCAGTCTGACCTTTACTGATGTTTATATTTTAATGGTAGTGTGTATACACTGTCTGAGCTCGCAAAGTCCTTTTGATATTTTAAGGACATTGCCGTACTTGATACGGTGCCGTACATTGTCCGTACAGGGAGTTTTCACGACGACATGATAAAAAACGCTGATCAGCATCAGCGTTTTTGCTATCATATTTTGAAATGAGGTTATCAAAATGACTGGAAGTCTATCACTTCTTAGCCTATTCGTTACTTGTTTTCCTTCAGTTGTTTCTCCACCAATTCTACAAGTTCCTCCATCAACTGACCTAATTCCATCAAATCTTGTTGGGAAATTTTTCCAAACTGGGTTGCGCTTTTAGCGAGGCTATTAATTGCTCTACCAACAAATAATAATCTATCTGTCAGCGACAAATATTCTGGAAAGCTCACTGTCCAGACTTCAAAATCAGGTTTTAATAACTGCTTTCTAGCAAATCGAGAAAAGTTTGAAAAACCATCATGCTTCATTCGCTCTAACAGTTTTTGATTTTCTTCTTCAGACAAAAAGACTTGTTTAATAACATTCCTAATTCTCTTTTTTACCATTAAGTTCCCTTAGATAATAATTTTTGTTTCTTTTTCTTGTGGTAACGTGTTAACTGCTCTTTATAATTTGAAACTAGCCTTCTGCTATAGTCCATAGCTCTGTAGGCTTGACTATCTTGAGACTGCTCTGCAATTTTAGATAACTGCCTTAAATTATTTTCAATGCGTCTCAGAGAATAAATCATTTCATCAAACTGAGTGTCATCAAATTGAATAAAGAGCGACGTTTCCTTAAAGAGCATCCGACGAGCATAATTAGAGAATGTCACTAATCCTGTATCATCCACGTAGGGCATTCTAGAGGTAGTCGTGTAACAGAAATTTATTTGCATATCACTAAAAGAACAAAGGATAAAATTATACCTATCCTTGATACTCTCACACAATAAGTGTGGCAAATCTGTGGCAAAACATAAGAAAAAGGCTTGTCCACATTGGACAAACCCTTTATTTTCAAGCCTATATAATCTAATTAAGCTTTGTTTGCTGAACATAGTTGATTTATTCACCATACTTCCCATTACACCGTAAAACGCTATATTTAAGATTTTAAACAACCATATTAATAGGAAGAGAACTTCATTATTCCTCTTAGTTCTATAAAAAGTGTGGCTAATTTGAGGCAAAATATTAAATTAAATTTGCCACAAATTAATAGCTTCACTATTATTCTAAATCAATAAGTAGTAAATAATCTTATTTTTTTCTACCAGACTATCTTTAGATATTAGCTTTTCGTCACCCACTACAGTTGACATAGACCCACAAAAAAACTTAAAAACCTTGCGATATAAGACTGGTATGGAGAAGACCAATCTATCATCACAAGGTAAGAGTATTCAAATCTTATTGAGGACTCAAATAATAACAAATTTTGGTAGTGTAAAATAAGTTGTGTAAACACAAAAAGGAATAAATCCGTTATAGTAGAGTTGCAAAACATTACTAGAAAGAGATTTATTCCTATAACTCAGTTTACCACAGAACTACTTAACTTCCTAGCCCAAAAGCAAGATATTGATGAATTTTTCCGTACTTCTCTTGAAACAGCTATGAATGATCTGCTTCAAGCAGAGTTATCAGCCTTTTTAGGGTATGAACCTTACGATAAATTAGGCTATAATTCTGGGAATAGTCGTAACGGAAGCTATGCACGGAAATTCGAAACCAAATATGGGACTGTTCAGTTGAGCATTCCTAGAGATCGTAATGGGAACTTTAGTCCAGCTTTGCTTCCCACTTATGGACGTCGAGATGACCACTTGGAAGAGATGGTTATTAAACTCTATCAAACCGGTGTAACTACTCGAGAAATTAGTGATATCATCGAGCGAATGTATGGTCATCACTATAGTCCTGCCACAATTTCTAATATCTCAAAAGCAACTCAGGAGAATGTCGCTACTTTTCATGAGCGAAGCTTAGAAGCCAATTACTCTGTTTTATTTCTTGACGGAACCTATCTTCCATTAAGACGTGGAACCGTTAGTAAAGAATGTATTCATATCGCACTTGGCATTACACCAGAAGGACAGAAGGCTGTTCTTGGATATGAAATCGCCCCAAATGAAAACAATGCTTCTTGGTCCACCCTGTTAGACAAGCTTCAAAACCAAGGAATCCAACAGGTTTCTCTTGTAGTGACCGATGGCTTCAAGGGGCTTGAAGAGATTATCAATCAGGCTTACCCATTAGCTAAACAACAACGTTGCTTAATTCATATTAGTCGAAATCTAGCTAGTAAAGTGAAACGAGCAGATAGAGCGGTTATTCTGGAGCAATTTAAAACGATTTATCGTGCTGAAAATTTAGAAATGGCAGTGCAAGCTTTAGAGAACTTTATCTCCGAATGGAAACCAAAGTATAGGAAAGTCATGGAAAGTCTGGAGAATACGGATAATCTTTTAACTTTTTATCAGTTTCCCTACCAGATTTGGCATAGCATTTATTCGACAAACCTCATTGAGTCTCTTAACAAAGAGATCAAACGTCAAACGAAAAAGAAGATTCTTTTTCCTAACGAGGAGGCTCTGGGACGTTATTTAGTTACCCTGTTTGAAGATTATAATTTCAAGCAAAATCAACGCATCCATAAAGGGTTTGGCCAATGTGCTGACACACTTGAAAGCTTATTTGATTAACATTCTTCAACTCTACTTGAGTGTTTACACATAATTATTGACAGTATCAACCAAGAAGTTCTCGTGTTTGGTCTATTTTGATTCATTCATACACCTACCTATTTTTCTTTAATATATTTTATTATAGCATAGCTTGTTATCTGACCAAAAACATTTCCCCAAAATATGGTAAAATATATACATAATTATTTAAAATATATACATAATTATTTGAGGTGATATTTTTATGAAAGAAACAATATATTTCGGTACCTATACTAGACGTATTTCAGAAGGAATTTATACGGCTCAGCTAGATACTGATACAGGAATTCTAAGTGATTTAGAACTAAAAATTAAAGAACACAGCCCTACTTATCTTTCTATTGATAAAAAAGGTAATATATATTCTGTAGGTTCAAATGACGGTCAAGGTGGAATTGCAGCCTATGATGCTAATAATGAACTTTTAAATTATGTAGTAAAAGATGGAGCTTCCTTATGTTTTCTAGCAATTGATGAAGACCGTGATTTTGTTTACGGAGCTAATTATCATACTGGGCAAGTAATGGTTTATAAGCGTGATCAAGACGGCAAACTTCACCTTAGTGACTGGATACAACATACTGGTTTTGGTCCCCATGAAAACCAAGAAGTTCCTCATGTCCACTATACAGATTTAACACCGGATAAATATCTCGTAACATGTGACTTAGGTACTGATAAAGTAACTACTTATGATTTAATTGATGGCAAGTTAAAAGAAATCAATAGCTATGATGCCAGCCCAGGTTCTGGACCAAGACACTTAGTATTTAAGAATACTGATAAAATTGCCTACCTGATTTGTGAGCTTAATTCTACCATCGAAGTACTCATATATGACGGCCTAGGAGAATTTCACAAGTTACAAACAATTTCAACTCTACCAGATGACGCTGACAAGGAGGAATTTAATGCTACAGCTGCTATCCGTATGACTTCAGATGACAAATTTGTCTATGCAAGTAATAGAGGTCACAACAGCATTGTAGTATATGAATCACTTGCAGATGGTACTCTAGAAAAGATTCAAACTATCTCTTCTTTTGGAGACATTCCACGCGATATCAACCTTTCAAAAGGCGAGAAAGTTCTTATAGTAGCCAATCAAGATACTGATAATGTAACAACATATTTAAAAGATGAACAAACAGGACTTTTAACTAAAGTTCAAGACGACTTCTTCGTTCCTGAAGCTGTTTGTGTCTATCCAGCATAATTTTCAAGCAATAACTTTAAAAGAAAAGTTATTGCTTTTTTTATGCCATCAAGCTTTATTTTGTAAGGGTTCTCAATAAATTATCTTAACCAAATTAATTACATATGAAACTAGAATATGAGTTCAAACACACATTTTTTTTAATTTTATGTCATAATAATACCATAGGAGAATTCATAAAAAAATTATTGAAAAAGGAGGTTAAAAAATGAGTAATTTCATTGAATTTCAAAATGTTTCAAAAGTTTACGAAGGTAAGAAGGTCGCAGTTGAGAATATCAATCTTGCCTTCAATAAGGGAGAATTTATCTGTTTTATCGGAACTAGTGGTAGCGGAAAAACAACGCTAATGCGAATGATAAATCGTATGACGAATCCTTCAACTGGAAGCATTCATATCGATGGGGAAGATATTTCAAAAATTGATCCTGTAAATCTTAGAAGAAAAATTGGTTATGTTATTCAAAGTATCGGGCTTATGCCTCACATGACTATTAGAGATAATATAACACTAGTTCCTAAATTACTAAAAACTGATTTAGCTACTAGAAATAAAACTGCTGAAGAAATGATAAATCTTGTTGAATTACCTACAGAAATGTTAGATCGTTATCCATTTGAACTATCTGGTGGTCAGCAACAACGTATCGGTGTAGTTCGTGCGCTTGCTGCTGATCAGGATATAATTTTAATGGATGAGCCCTTCGGTGCACTTGATCCAATAACTCGTGATTCCTTACAAGAACTTGTTAAAAACTTACAAGAAAAATTAGGAAAAACAATCATATTTGTTACCCATGATATGGATGAAGCTCTGGCTCTTGCTAGTCGCATCGTTATCATGGATAAGGGTGAAATTTTACAATTTGATACACCAAACAATATATTACAAAATCCAGCAAATTCTTTTGTTGAAGATTTGATTGGTAAAGAAAGACTTCTACAAGCAAAACCAGATACTACCACAGTTGCTGAAATTATGCTTATGAAGCCAATAACAGTTAGTACTGAAAAATCGCTAAATGACGCCATCAAGCTTATGAAGGACAAAAGAGTTGATATGCTCCTAGTCACTGATAATGCTGGTGTTTTTAAAGGATTTGTTGACGTTGAAGATTTAAATAGAATGCATGATAAGGCATCTAGC
This sequence comes from Streptococcus sp. FSL L8-0526, assembly GCF_038007145.1. Classification (NCBI taxonomy): domain Bacteria; kingdom Bacillati; phylum Bacillota; class Bacilli; order Lactobacillales; family Streptococcaceae; genus Streptococcus; species Streptococcus sp. FSL L8-0526. Next base: position 420,609 of record NZ_JBBOWP010000001.1, on the reverse strand, counting down.
GTCGGCGATATTGTAAATACAGATATGTTTACTGTTAAAGAAACAGACTATCTGCGTAATACCCTTCAACGCATCTTAAAACGTGATCTCAAATACGTTCCAGTTGTTGATAAGGATAATAAAGTAATTGGAATTCTTACACGTTCTTCTATCGTTGACATTGTTTATGATGTTATTTGGGGAAATGAAGACACAATAGCAAGTGCTACTAGCCAAATCGTCTCTGACATCAATCCAGAGGAGGTATGATATGGCTGAATTTAGTGCTAAATTTCAAGCTTTCATGGGAGAATATGGAGATGAAATTTTAAGTAAAACAGGAGAACATCTGTACATCTCTTTCTTTGCCCTATTACTAGGAATTATTGTTGCTGTACCTTTAGGAATTATTCTTACACGCCACTCTAAAATTGCAGGACCAGTTATAAATATTGTAAGTGCCTTGCAAACAATTCCCTCACTTGCTCTTCTTACTCTTATGATACCAATCTGAGGTATGATATGGCTGAATTTAGTGCTAAATTTCAAGCTTTCATGGGAGAATATGGAGATGAAATTTTAAGTAAAACAGGAGAACATCTGTACATCTCTTTCTTTGCCCTATTACTAGGAATTATTGTTGCTGTACCTTTAGGAATTATTCTTACACGCCACTCTAAAATTGCAGGACCAGTTATAAATATTGTAAGTGCCTTGCAAACAATTCCCTCACTTGCTCTTCTTACTCTTATGATACCAATCTTTGGAGTAGGTCGAACTCCTGCTATTGTTGCCCTATTTATTTATTCACTCCTACCTATCTTGAGGAATACATATATAGGAATGAGTCAAGTTAGTGACGACTATACAGACGTAGCAAAAGGTATGGGAATGACCAACTGGCAGTCTATTCGTTCAGTAGAACTTCCCTTAGCCTTCCCAACTATCATGGCTGGTATTCACTTATCTGCTGTTTATGTAATTTCTTGGGCTACTCTTGCTTCATTTATCGGTGCAGGGGGACTTGGAGATCTAATCTTTAGTGGACTTTATAATTACCAACCTGCCCTGATATTTGCAGGAACAATCCCTGTAATCTTACTTGCACTTTTAGTAGACATGCTTCTAACTAAATTCCAAGAAAAGATTACGGCCTTTAGGTATCAAAAAAGAAAGGGAGAGCTAAGATTATGAAACATATAAAAACTATATTAATAGGAGCCATTTCTATTGGTGTTCTTTTATGGGGCTACTTCACAATTATACCTCCAAAAACTGAAAATAATCAAATAGTAGTTGCAGGTGGAATTACATCAGAGTATCAAACTCTTGGTAGTATGGTTGCTGACATGGTTACTCACTATACAGGACGTGATACCCGTGTACTCAACAATCTTGCCACAGTTACCATCAACCATCAGGCCATGCTTGACGGAGATGCACAAATTTCTGCAGCACGATACACTGGTACTGACCTTACAACAACTCTAGGACTACCAGCAGAAAGTGATCCCAAAAAGGCATGGAATATTGTTCATGATGAATTCGAAAAAAAATTCAATCAAACTTGGATGCCCACTTATGGATTCGCCAATTCTTATGTTTATCTTGTACGTAAAGATACAGCTAAAAAGTATAATTTGAAGAAAATTAGCGACATGGAAAAATATAAGGACAAGTTAACTGTTGGTGTAGACACTGCGTGGAGAACCCGTGAAGGGGATGGATATGAAGGATTCAAGAAGGCTTACGGTTTTGGCTTTGACAATCTTCATACCATGCAGATTGGTCTAGTTTATACGGCTGTTGCTGAAAAGAAAATGGACGTCGTTTTAGGTTATACCACTGATGGACGTATCAGTAGCTATGATTTGGTCATGCTTGAAGATGATAAACACTTCTTCCCCGCTTACGATGCCTGTGCTGTAGTTGACAACAAGCTTCTTGAACAGGAACCAGAAGTGAAGAAAGCTTTGGAAAAATTAACAAATACAATCGATACTAAAGAAATGCAAAAACTAAATTACGAGGCTGATAACAACTTGAAAGAGCCATCTGTTGTAGCCCGTGAATTCCTTGAAAAACATAATTACTTTGAAGATAAGGAGGTAAAATAAATGGAAAATATGAACCTATTTGAACAATTTATTGTCTACTTCCAGGAAAATGGAGCCTATGTCTTCCATCAATTCATAAGACATTTCCTTATCTCAATTTACGGGGTACTCTTTGCTGCTGCAGTTGCCATACCAATTGGTATCTACATCGCACGCAGAAAGAAAATGGCCCACTGGGTTATTAGACTTGCAAGTATCATTCAAACAGTTCCTTCTCTAGCCATGGTTTCCATGCTAATGTTGGCCTTTGGTCTTGGGGTTAAAATTGTATTGATTGCTACCTTCCTTTATTCACTACTACCTATCCTTACTAATACTTACACAGGGATTAGGCAGGTCGATAAAAATGTATTGGATGCAGGTCGTGGAATGGGAATGAATAAGTGGCAAAGCCTATTTATGATTGAACTTCCACTTTCAATCTCAGTAATCATGGCAGGTATCAGAAATGCACTTGTTATGGCTATTGGAGTTGTTGCAATTGGAGCCTTCGTCGGAGCTGGTGGACTTGGAGACATCATCATCCGTGGTACCAATGCCACAAATGGAGGAGCTATAATCCTTGCCGGTGCCTTACCAACAGCTCTTATGGCTATTCTAGCTGACTGGGGAATGGGGATTATTGAAAAGAAATTAGATCCCGTTGCTCGCATCAGAAAGAAAGCACATTAATATACAAAAAAATCTTAGGAAACTAAGATTTTTTTATTTATCATTATTTATATTTTTATAAGACTTAATTAACTGATCTAGATATTTTTATAAGACTTAATTAACTGATCTAGCTCATCAATTCCACTAACAAATTTCAAGGCTTTTCGATCAACCAAACTTAAAAATCCTTCTTCTACCATTTTATCAAAGAATTGTTCAAGTAGATCATAGTAACTATTGATATTCAAGAAGATACATGGACTTGAACTTTGCCCAACCCTAATCCATGAATATGCTTCAGCTATTTCTTCTAAAGTTCCTGGTCCACCAGGAATGGCAAGGCAAACATCATATAATTTAAGCATTCTTTGCTTTCTAAGGGACATATTTTCTACAATTTCAAGACTATCTAACTTATCATGAGCTAATTCTCTTTCTTGTAAAAAAGTAGGCATAATCCCAATTACCTTAGAACCACTATCTATCACAGTATCGGCAAGAATTCCCATAAGACCAACATTGCCATCACCGTAAATCAAGCTATTATTGTTTGCAGCAATCCATTTACCCAGCTCAACTGCTACATTCTCATAGGCTAGATTGTTCCCTAAACTTACTCCACAATAAACTGCTATATTTATCTCATGTTTCCTTTAACCTTTATAATAATAATTCTATCACAGAAATTTAGTAATTTAGAAAAGTTTTCAAGAAAAATGTATAATGAATGAAAGTATAATTGAAAGTAGAAAGTATGATTAAATTTAAAAGAGTAACCAAATATAATACAGATAAAAAAGAAAAAGATCAACTGAAAAATCTTTATTTAAAAGCATTTCCAGCAGAGAAAAGATTACCTTTTTTCTTTTTCATGACAAAAACTAAAGATGAAAATGTCGATTTTTTAAGTATTTATGATGATGATTCTTGGATTAGTATGATCTATCTGGTTAAGCATGATAAGTTGACTTTTATATCCTACTTTGCCATCGATGATTCCCTTAGGTCAAAAGGATATGGTGGTCAAGTTTTAGAAGAAATTAAGAAAAAATATTCTAATTATGCTATCTGTCTAACCTTTGAAAAAATAGATTCCTCTGCTACTAATAATGAGCAAAGAATTAAAAGAAAAGATTTTTATAAAAGAAATGGCTTCGATAAGTTTAATTTTTACATTAAGGAAGCAGGTATTATGTATGAATTCATATCCCATGAAAAAGTGTTAAATCCTCTCAATACCTTGCTTTGAAAGAATATTATTTTGGAAAAGTTATAAATTACTTCTTCAAAGATAAGTTTTATAAATAAAAAGAGATACAATTTAATGTGTTTCTTTTTTTATTTTCTGCATAATATTTTTACAATAAAATAATTTTAAATAGATATTATTTTACATTATCAATCTTTTGTTATATTACAACCTTGTAAAAAGGTAGTGTAAAATAAGTTGTGTAAACACAAAAAGGAATAAATCCGTTATAGTAGAGTTGCAAAACATTACTAGAAAGAGATTTATTACTATGACTCAGTTTACCACAGAACTACTTAACTTCCTAGCCCAAAAGCAAGATATTGATGAATTTTTCCGTACTTCTCTTGAAACAGCTATGAATGATCTGCTTCAAGCAGAGTTATCAGCCTTTTTAGGGTATGAACCTTACGATAAATTAGGCTATAATTCTGGGAATAGTCGTAACGGAAGCTATGCACGGAAATTCGAAACCAAATATGGGACTGTTCAGTTGAGTATTCCTAGAGATCGTAATGGGAACTTTAGTCCAGCTTTGCTTCCCGCTTATGGACGTCGAGATGACCACTTGGAAGAGATGGTTATCAAACTCTATCAAACCGGTGTAACGACTCGAGAAATTAGTGATATCATCGAGCGAATGTATGGTCATCACTATAGTCCTGCCACAATTTCTAATATCTCAAAAGCAACTCAGGAGAATGTCGCTACTTTTCATGAGCGAAGCTTAGAAGCCAATTACTCTGTTTTATTTCTTGACGGAACCTATCTTCCATTAAGACGTGGAACCGTTAGTAAAGAATGTATTCATATCGCACTTGGCATTACACCAGAAGGACAGAAGGCTGTTCTTGGATATGAAATCGCCCCAAATGAAAACAATGCTTCTTGGTCCACCCTGTTAGACAAGCTTCAAAACCAAGGAATCCAACAGGTTTCTCTTGTAGTGACCGATGGCTTCAAGGGGCTTGAAGAGATTATCAATCAGGCTTACCCATTAGCTAAACAACAACGTTGCTTAATTCATATTAGTCGAAATCTAGCTAGTAAAGTGAAACGAGCAGATAGAGCGGTTATTCTGGAGCAATTTAAAACGATTTATCGTGCTGAAAATTTAGAAATGGCAGTGCAAGCTTTAGAGAACTTTATCTCCGAATGGAAACCAAAGTATAGGAAAGTCATGGAAAGTCTGGAGAATACGGATAATCTTTTAACTTTTTATCAGTTTCCCTACCAGATTTGGCATAGCATTTATTCGACAAACCTCATTGAGTCTCTTAACAAAGAGATCAAACGTCAAACGAAAAAGAAGATTCTTTTTCCTAACGAGGAGGCTCTGGGACGTTATTTAGTTACCCTGTTTGAAGATTATAATTTCAAGCAAAATCAACGCATCCATAAAGGGTTTGGCCAATGTGCTGACACACTTGAAAGCTTATTTGATTAACATTCTTCAACTCTACTTGAGTGTTTACACATAATTATTGACAGTATCCTAATTTTAATTAAGGATCGTAATATCGTAGGTTTTTCTAGAAGTTTCTTGAGGTGAAACCTTCGTTACCTGTCTTTTATCTTCTAAGAAATTACCTTCTTCAAGTGATGTGGAGAGACCACTCCAAGGCTCCAAAGCAATGAATGGGCTCTTATTAGTTGTTGACCACAGAATCAAGTTAGGAAAATCATCAAAATCTACTCGAAGACCTTTGTCAGACTTCCTTGACCGAAGTGTCACGCTGCGAGATTTGAGCTGGTCAAGTGTAATGGCATCATGGGAAAAAAGTGAGTAATCCAAATCGAGAATCTTTTGATTTTCCAAAAAAGGTGTCCGATCTTGTAAATCTAATAACCCTGTCTCAGGAAAACTCTTTGGTATCGAGCACGACTCAACCTCCCTAAATTCAATATAATAATCCTCATAGTTTTCGCCTTCTACTAAAGGACAATTGAATGCTGGATGAGCTCCAATAAAGTAAGGCATTGTTTTTTCCGTTTCCAAGTTCGTCACCTGAAATTCGGTTCTAATTGATTTACCATTCAAGGTATAAACAACTCTAAGTTCAAACTGATATAGGTAATTATCAAGCATATCAGCATTTGGTTTAATACTGAAGGTCACGCTATTATCATTAACTTCTTCCAGAGTAAATTCTTCTTTTCGAACAAAACCATGTCTACGAATAAGACCTGTAAAAAAGGGTCTTTCTTGAGGTCTATAAATAGCCCAATCATTTCGTAAACTACCACAGATAGGAAATAGAATAGGCGCCTGTCCATTCCAATATTTTGGATCAGCTTGCCAGAGATACTCTATCCCATCCTTATCTTTAATCGAAGTCAGTTGACCACCAAGTGTTTTAAACTGAACAGTAAGATACTCGTTTTTTAATTCGATAGTCACAACTAATTCCTTTCTTTTTATTATTGGAAAGGCAAATAATTTACCTCGAAGTGAACAGTCTCACGTATTTCTACATCGAGTGATTGTAAAAATTCCCATTCAAATGCTGATAACTCTAAATCAGAATGGCAAATCAACTCTTTTCCAGTTGAAACATATCATTTACCACATTTTAGCAACGAGATAGCTTCAAGCTTAGGAATCATAGGACAATCTTCGAAACTAACAATATATACCTTTTCAAAGCCTGACCTAAATAAGTATTGTACTTTTTCTAAAGTATCAGATAACAATATTTTACATTTTCAAGTGATATTACTCTACCACTTGAGTTTCTGCTACTTTCTTATACCAATGAGCTGATTTCTTAGGATAACGTTCTTGCGTGTCAAAGTCTACATAGAATAGTCCATAACGTTTTTCGTATCCGTTTGACCATGAGAAGACATCCATAAGTGACCAGATGAAGTAACCTTTAACATTTGCACCATCTGCAATTGCGTCTGATAAAACTTCCAAGTGTTTCTTCACGTAATCAATACGATAATCATCATAAACAGTATTATCTACAAACTCATCTTTGTATCCAAGACCATTCTCAGTGATGTAAATCTTCTTGTAGTTTGGATAATCATTTTTTACTCGCATGATTTGGTCATACAAGCCTTCAGGATAAATAATCCAATCCCAATCTGTTCTAGGCACATAATCTGGTGTAATTCGACGACCAACACCTTTAATTTGGTACTTAGAACTTCCTTTTTCACCCTTACTATTGTGAATGATTTCAGTCTCACCATCAAAGGCTTGCATCCAATCACTCATGTAGTAGTTGATACCAAGGAAATCGTTCAAATCTTTAGCTGCTTCAAGTGCTTGGAAATCTTCATCACGAAGATCAAGTTCTCCACCATTTTCAGCTAGGATGTGGTTGACACCTTCCATCGTTTTATCTGAATAGTGTCCAAGGTAGGTTGCATCCAATATAAATTTGTTATGGATGATATCTTCTAATTCAGCGGCACGAACATCTGCCGGATTTTCTGGATCATAAGGGTATTTGGTTGGTAGAGCATGCACTACACCAATTTCACCTTCATAACCTTTATCTTTATACAATTTCACAGCACGTGCATGAGAAACCATCATGTTGTGGTGTGATTGGAAAACTTTAGCAAGATCATATTGAATGCCTGGAGGGAATTTACCAACCAAGTATTGACCTTCACCAATTGGGCCAATTTCATTGAAAGTTGTCCAATAGTTTACCTCTGGGAACTCTTCAAAACAGAAAGCAGCATAATCTACAAAGTGTTCTATATTTTCGCGGTTTAAGAAATCTCCATCTGAGTGAAGAGCTTCTGGTGTGTCAAAATGGTGCAAAGTCACAAATGGCTCAACATGACGTTTGTGGCACTCAGCAAAAAGATTGTGGTAGAATTCAACACCTTTTTCATTTACTTCGCCATAGCCAGTTGGAAAAATACGAGACCAAGCAATTGAAATACGAATACCATTATGGCCATATTCTTCAGCTAATTTTAAATCAACAGGATATTTATGGTAAAAATCACTTGCAGGCTCTGCCGTGTACCAATAATTATCTTCAAGATACTTATCCCATGCAACTGGGCCTTTACCATCTGTGTGAGTCGCACCTTCTGCTTGATAAGCAGATGTAGCACCACCAAAAATAAAATCTTTAGGGAGTGTTTTAGTCATAACTATAAATCCTTTCAAAAAGAGTATTTGAGACAAGATTCTGAGTTCCGAAAACCAAGGAAATGAAATAATATGATATGGTTAACAATATTATCAGGAATTGAAAGAATAATCTCGTCTCAAATAACTTTTACAAATTTATTAATCAAATTGTTGTTGAACAAATGCAAGAGCAGCTTGTCCATCACGTGTCAATTTGATATATTGAGCTCCATCAGTTTTTGCAAGTTTAATGCCCAATTTATCTGTTTCAGCCTTCATATCATCGAAGTTTGAAGCGACCTGTGGAGCCAAGATAACCAAGTCAAACTCTGGCAACATTTCACGGTGAGCACCGTAACTACCCGCTGCCGCTTTGACTGAAACATTGTATTCTGCTGCTGCTTTGTTCAAGGCATTGGCAAGCAAGCCACTTGTACCTCCACCTGCACAAAGAACAAGGACATTAATTTCTTCTGTGATGTTATTGTCTGCTACTACATCTTCTTTAGCAACGCCTGCTTTTTCAAGAACGGCATCTGCTTTAGCAGTATTGAAGTTTGTAGCTACTTTTTCTTTAAGAGCATCGTTTGTTTTACCAGAACGTTCTTCTTCAAGAATTTGTTCATCGTATACCTTAACAAATGGGTAATAAATGATAGTATCAACAACTATCAAGAGTCCGGCTAAGATAAATGATAGAACTTGGAAGTTAGTACCGAGTACAATTCCCAACGGACCAGGAGTAACCCATGGAAGGTTGGCAGAGAATGAGTTCATGTTCAATGTGTCAACAAAGAATTTAAAGATCCAAACGTTGACAATCGGAGCTAAAATGAACGGTACAAAGAAAATCGGATTCAATACGATTGGTGCACCAAATAAGATTGGCTCGTTAACCCCAAAGAATGTTGGAACAACTGAGGCACGTCCGATGGCACGGTTACGTTCTGATTTACAAATCCACATGAACAAGAATGGAACAACCAATGTCGCTCCTGTACCACCCATGGTAGCAATAAACATTTGAGTACCAGAAGTGATAACTTTATCTGCATGTTGTCCAGCTTGGATAAGATGCAAGTTGGCATCGATATTGGCATAAGAGATAGCAGCGATTGCTGGTTCGACAATTGAAGGACCGTGGATACCAACAAACCAGAAGAAGGCATAAGCACCAAAGATAAGAGTAATTCCAAGGTAACCATCTGCAGCTGAGAAAAGAGGAGCAAGAAGGGTACCAATTGATTCTGCAACAGTTACACCAAGAGTTCCCTTAACAAGGAGTTCAAGTCCATATAGGAGAACAACTGAGACAGTGAACGGAATCAAGTCCTTAAATACTTGAGAGATATTTGGTGGAACCTCTTCAGGCATACGAATGGTAACATTATTTTTTACACAGACTTTATAAACATTAACTGTCACAAAGGCTGCGATAAATGCTGTCAAGAGACCTTTTGTACCCATGAAGGCTGTCAAGAAGCCTCCTTCTTTAGCAGGTTCAGCTGCCATCAAAAGGAAACCAACCATAGATGCTAGCATTGTAGACAAGAAGTTAATTTGATTAGTCGCAGGTAGGTCACGGTTCATCGAGTCCGTCAAAGCTTTAGCGGTAGTACCACCAACAAAGAATGCTAGGATACCCATTGAATAGCTGTAAGGAGTCATCAAGAAAGTTTCAACACCTTTAGACCAGTGAAAGCCCCAAGCATTTGGCACATAGGCAATAAGGATAAAGATAGATGAGAAAAGGATGACTGGCATACCAGCGATAAATCCATCACGAATAGCACGGAGATAGATATTTCGAGAGATTTTCTCAAAGAATGGTTTCCCTTTCTCAATAAGTTCAATGAGTTTATGCATTATTTTGCTCCTCTTTTATAAAGTTCGATAAAGTGATGGATCACATCTTTTAACAAGACCGTAGTCATCAAGTGATCCTGACCATGCATCATAGTAATACTGTATGGAAGCTCTTCCCCAGAAGCTTCTCGAGCCAACATAGCTGTCTGAGAATTGTGAGCCTCTGCAATGCGACTTTCTGCTTCTACTACAAGACTATCTGCCTTAGCGAAATCACCATTTTCAGCTGCCTTAAGCGCTTCTAAAAGTTTAGAGCGAGCGTCGCCAGCATAAGCAACAATTTCAAACCCTAAGAGAGTCATCTCTTCTCTGTTCATAACAATATCCTCTGTTTTGTCTTTTTACTATACTTTATCAGTCCATGGACTAGCTGTTTTAACAAGAACTTTATTAAGTTCGTCAATATTTTCGAATCCAGTTGTACGCAACCATTCACGAGCTGCTGTTTCACCATCTTTGATGTAAGGCTCTACAGATCCTGCCCAAGTTGCACGTCCACAAAGGACACCATTAAACTTGGCACCTGAGTCGTGAGCAAATTGCAATGTTTCTTGGAACAATTTAGCAGATACACCTGCACTTAGGTAGATGTATGGAAGGTTAGTAGCTTCTTCTTGTGCTTTAAAGAAGTCAGCAGCTTCAGCTTTACTGTAAACCACTTCACCCTCAGCAAAACCTTCGACATATTTAACGTTAACTGGTACTTCTACTTTAAGAACATCAATGTTAAAGCGTGGATCAGAGAAAACTTTCATCGCTTCAATGACTTTGCGAGGTTTAACTTTTGCATATTCAACAGAACCTGCATCTGAGATTTCTTCATCATAAGCAAGGATTTCCAAGAAGAAAGGAATATCTTCACCGACACATTCAGAACCAACACGTTCAATATAAGCTTGTTTTTGTTGGTTAAGTTCTTCTGAGCTGTCTACATCATAGTAAAGTAAGAACTTAACGGCATCAGCGCCTTGCTCTTTGATACGTTTTGCAGACCAACCATCCAAGCAGTCAGGCAAACGTTTTGTACTTGATGTATCATAACCTGTCTTTTCATAGGCAAGAAGAAGACCCGCTTCTTTATCTAACGCTTTTGTTGCTGGAATTCCATATTCAGGGTCAAGCAACATTGAAGAAGCGTATTTTGAAAGTTCATCAGCAACCAAAACCTTTAGTTCTTCCATTTGAGCTACAGTTGGTTCTGTATCTTGATACTGTGCCATCAAACGTTTCAAAGCACCACGCTGGTCAAATGCCAAAGCTGAGATAACACCGTTTTTATCTGAAATTTTTTCCAAAGATTTGCGTTTCTGTTCTGTAAGTACCATTTTTATACCTTTTTTACTTCAATTTGTGAGTTTAGTGTTTCGTAATTAGTCATATTCACATGCCCTGTCATTGTTTCTTGAGCATTTAACATACCCAATGTCATCGCATGTTTTAATAAGTCAGCGTCACTTTTTTTACTATTTAAAGCTGATGCAATACCAGCTACCGTTGAGTCCCCTGATCCGACTGGATTAACAACTGGGATATCAGGAATATCTACCTTATAGAAAACATCACCATGTTTTGCAAAGGCACCGTTTCGACCTAATGAGACCACTATCCATTCGATACCACTAAAAAGTGACTCTTTAAGAACGCCTTTGAGTTCTTCAATATCTTTTGTTACTTCTTTTCCAAGCAACTGTGAAAGTTCCTCATTATTAGGTTTGATGGCAGTAGGTTTAGCTGACGATTTTAGAACTGTTTCAAGAGGTGCACCTGAACAATCCAAAACGACTGCTACTCCTTCATCCGAAGCAAGTTGGATAAGTTTTTCATAATAATCGTTGGGAAGTCCTGAAGGTAAACTTCCTGAAATTGTCACAACTTCTGATTGTTTAATAAGATTGCTATAGTGGTCAAGAAAGCCTTCTGCTTCTTCATGAGAAATTATTGGTCCTTGTTCCAAAATTTCTGTTTGGTTACCCTCGTGTAAGATAGCAATACAGTTTCTAGTGTTTCCTGAGAATTTATAAAAAGCTGGACTAACAGGAGATTGTTCTAATTCGCTTTCAATAAATTCACCAATTTTACCACCTAAGAAACCTATAGCAGTAACTTTATCACCAGATTCATACAAGACTCTAGTAACATTTAAGCCTTTTCCACCAGCTGTCTTACTAACATCTTTCACCCTATTCACTGTATCAATTTTCAATGTTTCTAGAGGATAAGTGATGTCTACTGAAGGATTTAGTGTGACTGTCAGAATCATTTGTTATACCTTAATCGTGGTAGTCACCACGGTCCCATTTCTCAAGAAATTCTGTAAAGAAATCTTCATCTGCTTGATGTGCATCATGTGTTTCAACGTGTTCGATTTTTGCAATCAATTTTTTATTTTCTTCTGTTGGTTTGTACTCAGCTTCAATGAAAGCTTCAATGATGTCATTCATAAGAAAACCACCAGTAATCTTTCCTCCGAAACCGATAACATTCGCATTTAACTCTTCTTTTGCATATATAGCTGATGTCATATCACGAACCAACGCTGAGCGAACACCTGGAACTTTATTGGCTGCATTGTTAATGCCGACACCTGTACCACAGATACATACTCCCAAGTCTGCTTGACCACTTACTACTGCTTCACCGACTTTTTTACCATAGATAGGGTAGTGAGTACGTGCGTGGTCATATGTCCCGAAATCAAGGACCTCATGTCCTTTTGATTTCAAGAATTCTGATACTGCCATTTTTTCATCTGTGACAATGTGGTCACATCCAATTGCGATTCTCATTCCTTAACTCCCTTTCTTAACACATCTTGTTAAGCATATCTACACGGATTTGATGACGTCCGCCTTCATATTTACCATTGACGAAATTTTTAGCGATGTTTTTAGCAAGCTCACCACCGACGATTTCAGCGCCAACCGTGATCATTCGTGCATTGTTATGTGCACGTGTCATATAAGCTGTGCGTTCATCTGAAACTTCTGCTGCAACCATACCTTTAATTTTAGTTGCTACCATGAATGGACCAGCTCCATAAGCATCAATTACAATACCTAAGTTTTGCTCATCTTTATTTACTTCAGAGGAAACTGCCAAGGTAACATCAACAAAATCTTGTCCGTCCTTAGTCACATCAATTACCTCAAAACCTTCTTCTACAAGAAAATTTTTCACAACATCTTTTAATCTCGTACCTTTGAGATCTGCACCAACAACAATAGCCATTTTGACCACCTCCTAAATTTTAGAAAGAAATGCTACGTAGAAGTAGAAAACATTTTACAAAATGTTCGAGAAAACGTTTTCATCATTTCTTTGTTTATATAATATCAAACATTCAAACAAAAAACAACGATTTTTGTTTATTTTTTTGTTTATTTTTTGTTTTTTATTTATTTTTTTTTTAAATAAATAACACCGTTGAATTATTGTTCATTTTTGTTCATTTAATCCATCACAAAATAGACGTGAAATATCTATTCAAGTATTACAAAAGTCTTTTACTTTCTATAACTTACTGATTAAGAGGTCCTACTTTATTTTCGTCTTATACAGAATCTGACCTAAGCTAATATACGTCAATCCTCTATTCTTATTTCATCATCTAACGTTTGTTTTTATTTGAAATTGTTTGTTTTACCTTAAAAATATTGTCTTTTATGATACAATTAAAAGAAAATTATCTTTGGAAAAAAATTACTTTATGAAAGAAGAGTCTTCATATGAACAAAAAACGACGATTAGAAAAAATTTTAGATATGTTAAAGATTGATGGGACCATAACCATAAAAGAAATAATAGATGAACTAGATATTTCCGATATGACAGCCCGTAGAGACCTTGATACTCTAGAAGCTGATGGACTTTTAACACGTACTCACGGTGGTGCACAATTGCTTTCCTCTAAAAAGCCACTTGAAAAGACACATATCGAGAAGAAAAGTCTATATACAAAAGAAAAAGTTGACATTGCTAAAAAAGCCTGCTCTTTAATCAAAGATGGCGATACTATTTTTATTGGACCCGTAACTACACTTGAACAACTGGCATTAGAATTGAAAGGTCGTAAATGTTATAAAATTCGTGTCATTACAAATAGTCTTCCTGTGTTCTTGATTCTAAATGATAGCGAAACCATTGATTTATTGCTTCTTGGCGGTGAATATAGAGAAATAACTGGAGCGTTTGTAGGTTCAATGGCTTCGACAAATTTAAAAGCAATGAGATTTGCCAAAGCTTTTGTTAGTGCAAATGCTGTTACCCATAATTCTATTGCTACATATAGTGACAAGGAAGGTGTGATTCAAAAACTTGCCCTAAACAATGCTGTAGAAAAATTCTTATTAGTAGACAGTACTAAATTCGATCGATACGATTTCTTTAACTTCTATAATCTAGATCAACTCGATACCATCATTACAGATAACCAGATTAGCCCTCAACACTTAGAGGAATTTAGCCAGTACACTACTATTTTAAAAGCGGACTAGAATTATGACTTATAAAAATATTATTTTTGACCTTGATGACACTCTTTATGACCATCAACTCCCCTTTAAACGTAGCGTTGAGAAATGTTTTCCGACGATTGATATCCAACAAATAGATAACATTTACAAACGTTTCAGATATTGGTCTGATGTTGCTTTTCCTAAATACACGAAAAAACTCATCAGTATTGAGCAGCTTAGAATTTTTCGCTGTCAGAAGACTATGGAAGAATTTAGCATCGATAGTATTTCTAGGACAGAAGCTCTAGACTTCCAAGCTGACTATGAATATGAACTCGATCAGATTACGATGATTCCTGAGATACATCAACTACTACTGGCTCTACATGAAAACCACATCCCAATAGGTATTCTAACTAATGGCCCTGTTGACTTACAGAGTCGAAAACTCCAACTTATTGGTGCCTATCAATATTTTGAAAAGAAAAAAATCATTATTAGTCAGACCACAGGGTATAGCAAACCACAACAAGAAATCTTTGACTATACTGCCAAAAAGTTAAATTTCTTACCTTCAGAAAGCCTATACATCGGAGATACGTTTATCAATGATATTGAAGGAAGTTATAACGCTGGATGGCATCCTATCTGGTTCAATCATAGAAACAGACAGATAGCAAAAGAGAAAGAAGAAATGCCTACTTATGAAGTCTTTAGTGCAAGTGAACTTCGAGATTTAGTTCTTGGCCTATTTAATATTAATCACAACTTCAAATAGCTCTAAGAATATGCTCCTTCACCTACTTAGGCAAAATAAGGGGCCATTTCGAATCAATACAAAAGAAAAAACGCTGATTTCAAGCGTTTTTTTGGTAATCTGATTAAAACTATGGGAGGAGAATACTGGCTTTCCCCTATTTTTATTTTCCTTCTAAGTTTAACGAATGGTGGCTATACTCAAATATCCTTATGTTTTTCATCTCTTGCCTTTGCTTTACTTTAAAAACAAAATAATGATTCCTTCCATCTTTAGCATTTTCTTGATTTAATCTGAAATAGTTAGTGTGACATAATGCCATCGTTCGAAGAATATCATCGGTCAAAAATGTTAGTGGAACACTCATGTTAGAGTACCTTTGAAAATCCTCCTCAAAATGTGAGTAGCTCTCAGAAAAGTAGTCTATTTGTAAATCACTTGCATATAAAGACCTTCTATCCATTTCTTCAACCTTCTTTCAATGGTATAAAATTCCCAACAATAATTCCTACTACTCGTGGATCTTCGTCATAAGTGATAAAGATATCCTTATATTTTGGATTAATAGAAACCAAGCGAAGACCATCTTCTTCACGGTAAACTCGTTTAATATAGGTTTGGTTATTACATACTACAGCATAGACTGCTCCATCATAATCAAAACCTGTCTCACGGATAAGTGCTACAGACCCATTTTGATATTTTGGCTCCATTGAATCCCCCGATATCCATGAAGCAAAATCATGTGCCAGCTCTTCGTTAAAGTAGACGGTATCGTAATTTCGATTGTCATAAACGGATGCACCAATACCAGCAGACATTTTTTCATATACATGGTACTCATAGAGATTTTCTGAAACTGATATTACTTGTTGTGTTTTCTCTTTTTGCACCAAGTCACGTGCATATTCTACTACTTGATTTTTACCTTTATTCGACAATGTATTATACAGACGAACAATCTCAATTTCTGTAAAATAACCTCTTGGTACTTTGAGTATTTGTTCTAGTCGCTTTACTTTCTCTTTAGATGGTTCTTTCACTCCACGTTCCCATGCAGAGTAGGCTTGATAGCTGATTCCTAATTGATCTGCAATATCTTTTTGGGTCATTTTTAGCTCTTTTCTACGAGCTTTAAGTTTTTCTGGCTGATACATAGTTCACCTCACATTAATAATAATTGTAATTCTGCTTTTTTCCTTGCCTCTTCATCTGAGAATTTTTCTTTATCCCAAACATACGCAATCGACTTTCCTTTATTATAAATAAGCCACGCTTTTAAATTAATATTTTCTTCCTTGATTGCTTTCCAGTTGTCTTGATTCAATAAATCTGGATATTCTTGACTAGTTGTAAAACCTAGTTTACTCACTCTCTGCTTAACCTGATTAATAAGGGAAGGTTGAAACTGATGGAACTCCTCTATAATTTGTTCTCTAATATCATGAAACAAATGATAAATAGAAGCGTTATTCCCTTCAATATATATATCAACTGCTTGTTTTATTTCACTATCATTATCTGGATAATATTCTCGTAATAAGTCCAAAAGACGAAAAAATAAAGCCTGTTTTGAAACTTGAAGACTATTTTGTACTTGATGAAAAGAATCACAACTATAGTAGATTTTTGATAAAAGGACAATATCTGGCATCAATACCACAGCAGAAAAGATATTCGCCTCTCGCTCGGGTAAGTTCTCATGATTATCAATTGATTCTGCAAAATAATTTCCATCATGTTTAAGAATGAAATGACCTAATTCATGATAAAGTGTGAAATTTTGTTTTACTTTTGGGTTATCTCTTTCATAAGAGAAACTAGTTCCTAATTCATCAACAAAAGTTAGTCCTTCGATTTTATGATTTGAGAAATGGTGAGGAATCACTTGAATATTATTTTTTTGAATACAAAACTGAAAATAGTGGTCGAAATGATAGTTTAGCAAAGAAATATCACAATCCTTAATGAACTGATATAACTTTTGTTTAGTTGTACTACTTACTCTTGCATACAATTCATCCAAAGAACGATACCTCCTTCAACTATTAATTAAATAACTAAACCATTTGGGTTGAGTTTATTTTATAAAAAAAGTGGACGATCGTCCAGTTTATTCTGTTATTATTGTAAAATGTTGCAATATAGCAAAAAAATAACTTTAATAAGTTTATATCTATCTTAATTATGTAAAAAGCAATATTTTAATCTCTTAAATAGTGATAGTCATAATTCATATCCAATTAATTTGTTTTTATTATATTCCATTCTATTAACAGGTAATACACTTATAGGATCTTTTTCAATTTTATTAATTTCGTCATAAGTGTAAGCATCTTTTGTAGTATTATTACTAAATAAATTATTGAACTCGTTATTAAACGGATCGGTAGTGTAAAATAAGTTGTGTAAACACAAAAAGGAATAAATCCGTTATAGTAGAGTTGCAAAACATTACTAGAAAGAGATTTATTCCTATGACTCAGTTTACCACAGAACTACTTAACTTCCTAGCCCAAAAGCAAGATATTGATGAATTTTTCCGTACTTCTCTTGAAACAGCTATGAATGATCTGCTTCAAGCAGAGTTATCAGCCTTTTTAGGGTATGAACCTTACGATAAATTAGGCTATAATTCTGGGAATAGTCGTAACGGAAGCTATGCACGGAAATTCGAAACCAAATATGGGACTGTTCAGTTGAGTATTCCTAGAGATCGTAATGGGAACTTTAGTCCAGCTTTGCTTCCCGCTTATGGACGTCGAGATGACCACTTGGAAGAGATGGTTATCAAACTCTATCAAACCGGTGTAACGACTCGAGAAATTAGTGATATCATCGAGCGAATGTATGGTCATCACTATAGTCCTGCCACAATTTCTAATATCTCAAAAGCAACTCAGGAGAATGTCGCTACTTTTCATGAGCGAAGCTTAGAAGCCAATTACTCTGTTTTATTTCTTGACGGAACCTATCTTCCATTAAGACGTGGAACCGTTAGTAAAGAATGTATTCATATCGCACTTGGCATTACACCAGAAGGACAGAAGGCTGTTCTTGGATATGAAATCGCCCCAAATGAAAACAATGCTTCTTGGTCCACCCTGTTAGACAAGCTTCAAAACCAAGGAATCCAACAGGTTTCTCTTGTAGTGACCGATGGCTTCAAGGGGCTTGAAGAGATTATCAATCAGGCTTACCCATTAGCTAAACAACAACGTTGCTTAATTCATATTAGTCGAAATCTAGCTAGTAAAGTGAAACGAGCAGATAGAGCGGTTATTCTGGAGCAATTTAAAACGATTTATCGTGCTGAAAATTTAGAAATGGCAGTGCAAGCTTTAGAGAACTTTATCTCCGAATGGAAACCAAAGTATAGGAAAGTCATGGAAAGTCTGGAGAATACGGATAATCTTTTAACTTTTTATCAGTTTCCCTACCAGATTTGGCATAGCATTTATTCGACAAACCTCATTGAGTCTCTTAACAAAGAGATCAAACGTCAAACGAAAAAGAAGATTCTTTTTCCTAACGAGGAGGCTCTGGGACGTTATTTAGTTACCCTGTTTGAAGATTATAATTTCAAGCAAAATCAACGCATCCATAAAGGGTTTGGCCAATGTGCTGACACACTTGAAAGCTTATTTGATTAACATTCTTCAACTCTACTTGAGTGTTTACACATAATTATTGACAGTATCCTGAAAGGCGAGAAATAGTTTCTGATTGGTATTCATTACCTAATAAAAAAGATGATGATGGTCGAATCAAACTTTCAGCACAAGTAAAATCGCTTATATTTAGTGAGCTTCAAGATAAAGCAAATATACTTTATGAAGAACTAACAAAAGAATCTTTACGAAAACGAAGCAATATCACTTTGTATGAAGTTTGGCATGAATGGCACCAAACGAGAATTGAACAGAAGTTAGTAGCTCCTAAAACTTTAGCTGGGGAAGATGGTAGATACAGAAACCACATTTTACCTCATATTCCAAAAGAAACGATACTAAAAAATATTCCCACTAGTTTAATAAAAGAGATTATAGATCAACTTTACCCAATCGGAAACCACAAACGAATAGCTCAATCAATTAAATCAGACTTATCTGCCATATTCAAGTATGCTATTGCACATGATTATATTACGCCTGATCAGAATCCCATGCCTTATATAACAATTGGTAGAAAAGGGATTTCTGACGAATTAGAACGTTTAAAGAAATCAGATATAGAAGATCAATATCTTGAATCTTGGGAACTCAAAGAAGTATTATCCATTGTTCGTAAGTACAATGAACAGTATGCACGTATTTTTGAATTTCAAGCACTAACCGGAATGCGTATTGGTGAAGTACTCGGTTTAAAGGAGGAAGCTATTGATTTTAATAAAAATATAGCCTCAGTTATTAGAACTCGTGCTACTCATGGAGGAGCCACTGAAGATAACTATGAAGGTAACGTTAAAAATGTACAAAGTTATCGAAACGTTCAATTATCATTAAGGGCTGTTGAAATTCTAAAAGAAGAAATTGAATTAAATCATCATCATATAGAATTCAATCCAGACTATAAAGATAATGGATGGATTTTCACCTCTAAGAGCATCCATAAACCTGATTACAATGGAACTCCTCTTCATTACAGCGTCTTAAACAACTTCCTCAACTCTTCAGAAAATGGTAAACTAAACCGCAAGGGAAACCCGAGACGGGCAGGAATCGATATTGATAATAAGCTTAGTTTCAAGAAACATATTACAACTCATATCTTCCGACACACGCATATCAGCTTCTTAGCTGAACAAGGAGTACCCTTGGAGGCTATTCAAGATCGTGTTGGACACACAAGGGGGAGTCGAGTAACACAAATTTATTTACACGTTACACAGAAGACTAAGAACACAATCACACCAATGATTGATCAATTGACAAAATAAGCATAATTGTATTACATCTATAATAAAAATGGACTGAAATTTAGAAATCGGGGGCAAAATGGGGGCAAAACATAAGAAAAAGGCTTGTCCACATTGGACAAACCCTTTATTTTCAAGCTTATATAGTCTAATTAAGCTTTGTTTGCTGAACCAAATACGTCGATACGTTCTTCAACAGCTTCTGTAATAGCCTCGAAACCTGGTTTCAAGAATTTACGTGGGTCGAAGAGTTTCTTCTTGTCGTATTCTGCTTCATTTGCTTCGTATTCAGCAACAAATTTACGTATTGCGTTAGCAAATGCGATTTGACATTCTGTGTTAACGTTAACTTTAGCAACACCAAGTTTGATAGCTTCTTGGATTTGATCATCAGGAATACCTGATCCACCGTGCAATACGATTGGGAAACCTGGTACAGCTTCTGTCAATTTTTGCAAGTGGTCAAGGTCAAGACCTTCCCAGTTTTCTGGGTAAGGACCGTGGATGTTACCGATACCTGCAGCCAAGAAGTCAACACCAGTTGCAACCATAGCTTTAGCATCTTCGATTGGTGCCAATTCACCTTTACCGACGATACCGTCTTCTTCACCACCGATAGTACCAACTTCAGCTTCAACTGAGATACCTTTAGCGTGTGCTTTTTCTACAACTTCTTTCGCCAACTTAAGGTTTTCTTCAATTGGAAGGTGTGAACCATCAAACATGATTGAAGTGTAACCAACTTCGATACACTCAAGAGCATCATCGTAGTGACCGTGGTCAAGGTGAATAGCAACTGGTACAGTGATACCCATTGATTCAACCAATTCTTCGATAAGAACTTTACACAATTTGTAACCACCCATGTACTTAGCTGCACCCATAGAAGTTTGGATAAGTACTGGAGCTTTTTTAGCTTCTGCTGCACGCAAAATAGCTTGAGTCCACTCAAGGTTATTTGTGTTAAATCCACCAACTGCATAACCATTGTCACGAGCTGCTTGAACAAATTTTTCTGCTGAAACGATTGCCATTATAAAGGCCTCCTATTTTTTTTTGGGTTTGAACCCGTTTACATGTTTATTTTATCACAATTAGACTCAAAAAACTAGTTTTTCTATGTTTTGTAAGCGTTTTGATTTTTTAATATAAAAAAAAACCAGTCTCTTGACTGGTTACTCTGCGGAAAGAGGGACTTGAACCCTCACGACCTAAAGCGGTCACAGGATCCTTAGTCCTGCGCGTCTGCCAATTCCGCCATTTCCGCTAACAACATTAGTTATTATATTAAATTTGACCATCAATGTCAATACTTTTTTGAAAGTTTTTTTGAAACTCTCTTTTGTCTCTTTCGAAACAACTATTATATAATACCATTTATTGTATGCTATTGTCAATAAGCTTTTTGACTTTTTTAGCTTTTCCTAAACATTACGTTTATACTATCTGGAGTTAGTCTAAACGATTTTTTCAAAGCAGCTAATTTTTCTTGAAGAGGAGATAAGTAAACTTCTTCTCCAAAGCCACGATTTTTGAGCCCATCCTCTGCACAAGTTAGTAGAACCTCTGCCAAAGGCAAGATCAATTTAAAATCAGTCTTTGAGATTTTCTTTTTCGAAAACAAGCAACGAATTCTAGGATAATCATAGTCAAAACTTCAAATAAAGATGTGCCTTTTAAAATACTTTCTAGTGTCTCTAAGTTAACTAAAAGTCCAAGATGAAGGGCTGCTGGTGCAAAAGTCGCTGAGAAAGGCTGAGTACAAACACTTCGAAACTCAACGGTTCCCCTAGTCGTTAAATCTTGAAATTGATAAGAACGATGCGTTTTAAAGTCGTCCTCACTCGGCTGAATTGAAACTTCTTTACCATGAATAGACCAGGCTTGAATAGCTGGTTTATTCAAGTAGTCTTTAGCACGAATAAGTTCAAAATAGTAAGTCACTTCACCCCTCGTAGCTGTAAAAATTGCAGTCTCGGATAGATAAGAAAAATAGTCATCTTCGTTTTCAAACACCTTCGGAAATACTCCCGTATTTTCCTCAAACACACCACGCATGGAATTCTCCCAGAAAACATCACGTGAAAGCGCAAGATCCCAATCAGAACCCCAAAATTCAGAGTTTGCCAATAATACCGCCTTGGGTCCCTCTATTTGATTAAAAGCATTTAGAACTCTCAAATAGGATGTTTTTGAGACATCTAACTGTACCTGACTTCCACAGATAAAAAAGCCATAATCAGGATAATCGTGAAAGAAAGAATCATTCTTTGCTTTAGAGAGCTCGAGAAAATCCATAAGCATCTCATAGCGAGGAGATTTAACAGGCCTATTATCATTCTTTGCCCAGTTTGGATTTACGCCCCATCCTTGCAACTCATGATTGTTGTCACGAAGATACGGTTGAATCATACTGAGGTAAGTTGCCTAGACGTTCCTCAACTTCAGCAATGCGGCTAGCCTTTGCAAAAGCAAATTCAATCGTATTGTATAAGACCTCAAAAAGAATCATATCACCAGAAACCTGATCAATAAACTGAATAAGATTATTATCAGAATCAAACTTATCCGCATGAAAATCAAAATTATTTAGAAGATAGATGAATAGCTGTTTCGATAGAGAAACAGCAGTAGCATTCACACTCAAATTAACTACAGGGTATTCCAACTCGATTCCAACAAATAGTTCAGTATGATCTTTGATTGGCTTGTAGTATCTTTGTTTAAGCAGCTCCTTAGCTCTTGTCACAATAAAATGCCCCATGTAAAAATAAGTTTTTCCCATTATATCAAAATATTCAGACCATTGATAGCTTTAATATACAATATAAGTGCACAATAAAAACTCATAAGATTTTCTAGTAAAATAGAATTGAACGAACTAGTTACGAAAGGAAGTCTTATGAGCTACCATTATTTTACCATGGAAGAGCGTGAAAGTATTCTCGTTTACCGTACGCAGGGCCTAAATTTGTCTCAAATTGCTAAGTTACTTCATCGTTATCCCTCTAGTATTAGTCGTGAGTGGAAGAGACATCTAAGAGAAGGAAACTATTCTCCATGTCATGCACAGAAATCCTACTATATTGCTAAATCACACTGTGGGCGGAAACGGATACTTGAAATAGATTGCAATTTAAGCAATACCACCAAACATCTATTTCTCGAGTATCAATAGTCTCCTGAAGAAATAGAAGATCGGTTGAGATTAGAGTATGGAAAAACTGTTATTAGTTATCAAACAAGTTATAGAGCCATTTACAAAGGACATTTTGATGACAACTCACTATCTCATGGTGCTCGTGGTGGTATTCGTAAGCACCGCCATCGTGGCAAAAAGCGTCATACAAAAGGTTATGTCGAAAATAGAGGGAAAATCTCTATATCTCATACAATTCAAGAAAGACCCAAAGATGCTAATAACCGAACTAGAATAGGAGATTGGGAGGCCGATAATGTTGCAGGTAAAACTGGAAAAGCTTGTTTAGTGACTATAACTGAACCGTTATTCTCGTTTCCTAAAAATCCAGAAGGTAGCTGTCAAGAAAAGTAAGTTGGTAATAGAAGCTATGGTAAAAATGCTAGAACCCTTGACCAAGCATACTGTGACCCCTGATAGAGGGAAAGAGTTTACCTATCATCAGAAGTTGAGTGATCAATTAAAAATTGAAATCTATTTTCCTGATCACCATGCTCCATGGCAACGAGGGACTAATGAGAATACGAATGGACTACTAAGAGAATATTTTCCCAAAGGGAGTGATTTAACATTGGTTAATGATCAGATTATTCAGCTGTGGAAGAACAAACTTAATAATAGCCCACAAAAATATCTTAACTGGAAAACACCTTATGAAGTATTTTATGGGGAAAGTATGCACTTAATTTGACAATTCAAGATATAAAAAACGCCTGCTTACGAAAAATAACAGTATTATCTTTCGTAAACAAGCGTTACATGCTTATTTATTCCCTTTTTATGATGAGTGTTCCCGCTGGGCGTCTGCCCAGCGGTAGACCAGAGCTAGACTAAGAAAAGCTAAGCTATTCCATCATCATAACACTCAACAAAATTGATAAAAATTAAACAAGTTCGATAATTGCCATTGGGGCAGCATCGCCACGACGTGGTTCTGTTTTAAGGATACGAGTGTATCCACCGTTACGTTCAGTATAACGAGGTGCGATTTCTGAGAAAAGTTTTTGAAGAGCAGTTGTTGATATATATTTATCAGTTGCTTCATCATAGCTTTCAGATGCAATTTCGTTACGTACAAATGCAGCTGCTTGACGACGTGCGTGCAAATCACCACGTTTACCAAGAGTAATCATTTTTTCAACTGTTTTACGGATTTCTTTAGCACGTGCTTCAGTTGTAACGATTGCTTCGTTAATGATAAGATCTGTAGTCAAATCACGAAGAACCGCTTTACGTTGTGAGCTTGTGCGTCCAAGTTTACGGTATGCCATGTTATCCTCCTATATTATTTATCATTTTTAAGTCCAAGTCCAAGATCAGCCAATTTAACTTTAACTTCTTCAAGTGATTTACGACCTAGGTTACGGACTTTCATCATTTCAGGCTCAGTCTTCTCTGTCAAATTATGAACGGTATTGATACCGGCACGTTTTAAACAGTTATATGAGCGTACAGACAAATCAAGTTCTTCGATGGTACGATCAAGCAATTTTTCATCGTTCACTTTTTCAGTTTCCTTCATCACATCTGTAGCTTTAGCCACATCAGTAAGATCCGTAAACAAATTCAAGTGTTCAATCAAAACTCGAGCCGAGAGACCGAGGGCATCTTCTGGGATGATTGTTCCGTTTGTCACGATTTCGATTGTCAATTTATCAAAACCATCATTGCTACCTACACGAGCAGGTTCAACTTGATAATTGACTTTTTTCACTGGTGTGTAGATTGAATCTACAGCCAAAGTTCCCACTGGTGCATCATCTTTTTTATTTTCTTCTGCTGGAACATAACCACGGTTTGTAGCTACTGTCATTGTTGCTTGTAATGAAGCACCTTCAGCGATAGTAAAAAGATAATGATCAGGGTTAACAATTTCAACGTCACTATCAGTCAAGATATCTCCAGCAGTAACCTCAGCTGGACCTTGAACATCAAGTTCAATTGTTTTTTCGTCTTCGACGTAAGATTTTACAGCAAGTCCCTTAATATTAAGGATAATTTGCATCACATCTTCACGGACGCCTGGTACGGTATCAAACTCGTGGAGTACTCCATCAATTTTAATTGATGTTACGGCAGCACCTGGAAGTGATGACAAGAGTACACGACGAAGAGAGTTACCTAAAGTTGTACCATAACCACGTTCTAGTGGTTCGATGACAAATTTGCAGTAATCTTTATTTTCATCAATTTTTGTTATTATTGGTTTTTCAAACTCAATCATTTATTATACTCCCTCGAAACGAATCTTGTGTACTATTGTTATTAAAAATTACACACGACGACGTTTTGGAGGACGAGCACCATTATGTGGTACAGGAGTTACATCACGGATTGCAGTTACTTCTAGACCAGCAGCAGCAAGAGCACGGATAGCAGACTCACGACCTGAACCAGGACCCTTAACAGTTACTTCAACTGTCTTAAGACCGTGTTCTTGTGCAGATTTAGCAGCAGCTTCAGAAGCCATTTGGGCAGCAAATGGTGTAGATTTACGAGAACCTTTGAAACCAAGAGCACCAGCTGATGACCAAGCTACAGCATTACCATGCACATCTGTAATCATAACAATAGTGTTATTGAAAGTAGCGTGAATGTGAGCAATACCAGATTCGATATTCTTTTTCACACGACGTTTACGTGTTGGTTTAGCCAATGTTTTTACCTCCTATTTTATTTTAGGTTATTTTTTCTTACCTGCAATCGCAACAGCTTTACCTTTACGAGTACGGGCATTGTTTTTAGTGTTTTGCCCACGGACAGGAAGTCCACGACGGTGACGGATACCACGGTATGAACCGATTTCCATCAAACGTTTGATGTTAAGGTTAACCTCACGACGAAGATCACCTTCAACTTTGATTGCATCCACTTCACGACGAATAGCGTCTTCTTGATCATTTGTCAAATCTTTAACGCGGATGTCTTCAGAAACGCCTGCAGCAGCCAAGATTTTCTTAGATGTTGCAAGTCCGATACCATATATGTAAGTAAGTGAAATTACTACACGTTTATCGTTTGGAATGTCAACTCCAGCAATACGAGCCATGATTTCTCCTTTCTATATTATCCTTGACGTTGTTTGTGTTTTGGATTTGTTGGACAAATTACCATAACACGACCGTTACGACGAATAACTTTACAGTATTCGCAAATTGGTTTAACCGATGGTCTTACCTTCATGTTTTAATCCCTCCAATTATTTCGATTATTTAAAGCGGTATGTGATGCGTCCACGTGTCAAATCATAAGGACTCATTTCAACAGTCACACGGTCACCGACCAAAATACGAATGTAGTTTTTACGGATTTTACCAGAAACTGTCGCCAAAATTTGGTGTCCATTTTCCAACTCAACAGTAAACATAGCATTAGGCATAGTTTCAACAACTTTACCTTCAATTTCAATCACGTCTTCTTTTGCCACGCAAAAGTCCCCCCTAAAATTTCGATTTGATTTCCTCTGAGCACAGAGGTAACAATTAAAAGTCAGACTAAAGTATTATAACATGCCTAAGTCTGATACGCAAGTAAGATTCTATAATTATTTAATTGCTGCAATCGCTTTTTTAACATCAGCGAATACATCATCAATGTCCTGGTTTCCTTGAATATCTGATACAAGACCAAGCTCACGGTAGTGTGCAATAATTGGCTCACCTTGAGCAATGTTTAC
Organism: Streptococcus sp. FSL L8-0526; assembly: GCF_038007145.1. Lineage (NCBI taxonomy): Bacteria > Bacillati > Bacillota > Bacilli > Lactobacillales > Streptococcaceae > Streptococcus > Streptococcus sp. FSL L8-0526. The sequence goes on along the minus strand of NZ_JBBOWP010000001.1, from coordinate 393,635 downwards.
ATCTAGACGACGTTTAACAATTTCAGGTTTGTCATCTTCACGTTGGAAGAATTCATGTCCACCACAAACATCACATATTCCTTCAACCTTAGTTGGGTTGAATACTTTATGGTAAGTGGAACCACATGAGCGACAAATGAAACGACCTGAAAGACGTTCAACTAAGATCTCTGGATTAACTTCAATATTAATCACCCCGTCAAGTTTAGTATCTAGTGCTTTCAATGTTTCATCCAAAGCGTGAGCTTGTTCAATAGTACGTGGGTAACCATCTAGCAAGAAACCTTTTTCAGCAATATCAGATTCAGCCAAACGTTCTTTAACAATTCCATTTGTAACTTCGTCTGGTACCAATTCACCTTTATCGATGAATGATTTTGCCAAACTTCCCATTTTTGTTTGATTAGCCATAGCAGCACGGAACATATCACCAGTTGAGATGTGAGCTACACCAAATTCTTCAACAATTTTTGCAGCTTGAGTCCCTTTACCAGCACCTGGTAGACCCATAATTAAAAGATTCATCTTACGAACTCCTTATTTTTGTTTTTAAATAACTCTATGAAGGTTGTTGAACCTTGATAGAGTTATCAAAAAACAAAAGAGAAGGGACAGAAACTTACCCTTCTTTCCCTCTCGATTGTTCATGAGAAAACTTAGTCTTCAAGATTCATAAATCCAACATACTGACGTTTCAATAGGTAACCCTCAAGTTGTTTCATACCTTCGATACCAGTTGAAATCAAGATCAAGAGTGATGTACCACCAAGTGCAATTGAACTTGTGAGGTGCATAAACTGTTGAGCCGCAATTGGAGCTAATGAAATAAACGCGAGAAATACAGCCCCGATTGTTGCCAATCTCTTAAGCAATGAAGACATGTACTTTTCTGTCTCACGACCTGGACGAACACTAGGAATGTAAGACCCATTCTTTTGAAGATATTCTGCAGTTTTTTCAGGATTTACTTGGACAAATGTGTAGAAGAATGAGAATAAGATAATCAATATCGCGTAAGTAATCATTCCACTAGGTGTATTATACGAGAGTAATCCTTGTAAATGTGATAACCACGTAACCTTAGAGAAGAATGGAAGAATAGTACTAGGAATTGTCGTAATCGAGCTAGCAAAGATAACGGGAATAACACCAGCTGGATTGACTTTCAAAGGTAAATATGAACTCGTTGGAGCACCTTGAACCAATTTAGTATATTGAATTGGAATTTGATATTCTGCTTGTTGTACAAATGTCGTAAAGAAGACAATTGCCAAACCTACCACAATCAACAAAGCGACGATGATATAGGAATGAGTTAAATCTCCTGTACGAACATTGACAAAGAAATCCTCGTAAATTGTTGAGAACATCTTTGGAATGGAAGCAATGATACCAGAAAAGATAATCATTGACACACCATTACCGAAGCCCTTATCAGTAATTTGTTCACCAAGCCACGTCACAATTATGCTACCAGCAGTTAAAATTGACCCAATCAATAGATAGGTTGAAATATTAGGTGTCTTAACCAATGAAATTGATGAGAGTGTATTGAAACTAGCTGTAATACCAATCGATTGAACAAAGGCTAAAACAAGAGTAATATAGCGAGTCGCCTGATTTAATTTACGCCGACCAACTTCCCCTTGTTTGCCCCACTCTACAAATTTTGGATAGATATCCATCTGCAAAAGTTGGACAATGATTGATGCTGTAATATACGGACTAACCCCCATTGAAAAGATAGAGAAGTTATTCATAGCATTACCAGACACCAAGTTAAGCATGTTCAAGAAAGGTAAGTCACTTAATTGTTTCAAACTTTCAGCGTTGATACCAGGAACTGTTACATGAGTCCCGACACGAAAAACGAAAATAATGAAGATTGTAAATAAAATCTTATTACGAACGTTTTTGACTTTCAACGCATCTTTTAATAGTTTAAAAAACATAATGAGTTACCCCTCATTAGATGACTTCGATTGAACCACCTTTAGCAGTGATAGCTGCTTCAGCAGATTTTGAGAATTTAGCTGCTTTAACAGTCAATTTCTTAGTCAATTCGCCGTTACCAAGAACTTTAACGCCTGATTTTTCAGCACGAATGATTCCAGCTTCCTTAAGAACTACTGGAGTTACTTCTGTACCATCTTCAAAAACGTTCAATTGATCAAGGTTTACAAGGGTGTATTCTTTAGCGTTGATGTTAGTGAATCCGCGTTTTGGAAGACGACGGAACAATGGAGTTTGTCCACCTTCAAATCCTGGACGTAAGCCAACACCGCTACGAGCTTTTTGACCTTTTTGACCACGACCTGAAGTTTTACCGTTACCAGATGAAGTACCACGACCTACACGGTTACGGACTTTACGAGAACCTTCAGCAGGTTTCAATTCATGAAGTTTCATTATTATTTTCTCCTCTTTTTGTAAAATGCTAGCGCCTCTAATCAAGTAAGGTAGCTTGATTAGAAACTCGCCTATACATGAAATTCAGTTTAAGTCGTAAGGTAACCCTCACGACTTAAATTAATTTTTATTTAACGTCTTCTACAGTTACCAAGTGAGATACTGCGTTGACCATACCACGGATAGCAGCGTTGTCTTCTTTAACAACTGAGCTATTCAATTTACCAAGTCCAAGAGCAGCAACTGTTTTACGTTGTTCTGGTTTGCGTCCGATTGGAGACTTAGACAAAGTAATTTTAATTTGAGCCATTGTTATCTCCTTTCTTATGCCAAGTCAGATACTGAGATGCCACGAAGAGCCGCAACTTCTTCAGCACGTTTAAGTTGTTTCAATCCTTCAACTGTCGCACGAACGATGTTGATTGGAGTGTTTGAACCAAGTGATTTAGATGTTACATCAGCAACACCAGCCAATTCGACGACGGCACGAACTGCACCACCAGCGGCAACCCCAGCACCTTCAACAGCTGGTTTCAACAATACTTTCGCTCCACCAAATTCTGAACGAACTTCGTGAGGAATAGTTGTACCAACCATAGGAACTTCGATAAGGTTTTTCTTAGCTGCTTCAACTGCTTTACGGATAGCTTCTGGAACCTCTTGAGATTTACCAGTACCAAATCCTACGCGACCATTACGGTCACCAACAACAACAAGAGCAGCAAAACGCATGTTGCGTCCACCTTTTACAACTTTAGTAACACGGTTGATAGCAACTACGCGTTCTTCAAGTTCTACTGCATTATCTTTAAATGCCATTATTAAGTGTCCTCCCTATTAGAATTTCAATCCGTTTTCACGAGCTGAGTCAGCCAAAGCTTTAACACGTCCGTGATAGAGATATCCACCGCGGTCAAACACCACTTCAGAAATACCTTTAGCTACTGCGCGTTCAGCAACAAGTTTACCGACAACAATGGCTTGTTCTGTTTTAGTTCCTTTAGAAACCTCTTTATCAAGAGTTGATGCACTTGCGAGCGTTACACCCGCTACGTCATCAATTACTTGAGCGTAGATGCCTGTATTAGAACGGAAAATGTTCAAACGTGGGCGATCAGCAGTTCCAGAGAGTTTTCCGCGAATGCGACGGTGGCGTTTTTGGCGGAGTTTGTTTTTATCTGGTTTCGAAATCACAATTTTCACCTCTTAATTATAATGATTGCTCATGAGAGCTTTTGGTAAGTGGGAAATCCAAAAAGAATAGCCACAAGGATAAAATCCTATTATTTACCAGTTTTACCTTCTTTACGACGTACGTATTCACCAACGTAACGGATACCTTTACCTTTGTAAGGTTCTGGAGAACGAAGGCTACGGATGTAAGCTGCTGTTTGACCAACAACTTCTTTGTTGATACCACTAACAACAATTGAAGTTGCAGATGGTACTTCAAAAGTAATGCCTTCTGGAGCTTCAATTTCGTCTTGGTGAGATTTACCAACTGAAAGAACAAGTTTTGTTCCTTGGAGTTGAGCACGGTATCCTACACCGTGCATTTCAAGTTCTTTTTTGAAACCTTCAGAAACACCAACAACCATGTTGTTCAAGTTTGCACGTGAAGTGCCGTGGATTGTTTTGTTTTCTTTGGAGTCGTTTGGACGGTGAAGTGTAACTTCGTTGCCTTCAACTTTGATTTCAATGTTTTTGTTAAACTCACGAGTGAGTTCGCCTTTAGGTCCTTTAACAGTAACAACGTTATCGTTGTTTGTTATTTCAACACCAGCAGGCAAAGTAATTACTTTATTACCAATACGTGACATAGTCTTTAATTCTCCTGTTAGATTATCAAGCCACTAAGTGACTAGTTTTCACGGGGATGAGTTTCAAAGAATTAAATCAATGAAACTCGCACGACTAGTTAAACAATCGCGCTTACTGTTAACCTCTTACCAAACGTAAGCGATAACTTCTCCACCAACGTTCTTTTGACGAGCTTCTTTGTCAGTCAAAAGACCTTCTGAAGTAGAAATGATCGCGATTCCAAGTCCGTTAAGAACTTTAGGAATATCTTCACGCTTAGAGTAAACACGAAGACCTGGTTTAGAGATACGTTTCAAGTTAGTAATAACACGTTCACCGTTTTGTCCGTATTTCAAGAATACGCGAATGATACCTTGTTTGTCATCTTCAATAACTTCAACGTTTTTTACAAAACCTTCACGTTTAAGGATTTCAGCAATACCTTTTTTAATGTTTGATGCAGGTACTTCAAGAACTTCGTGCTTAGCTTGGTTAGCGTTACGAATACGTGTCAAGAAATCTGCAATTGGGTCAGTCATAACCATTTTATATTTTCTCCTCTTACTAGTAGTTTGAATAATTCACTTGCTAGTTAATGATTGAGCTGGGCTCAGTTTGTGTTTAATACATTCAACTTAGAAAAATCTAACTTGAATGAATCATAATTTTACCAAGAAGCTTTGGTAACACCTGGAATTTGACCTTCGTGAGCCAATTCACGGAAGCAAATACGGCAAAGTTTATATTTGCGATAAACTGAGCGTGGACGTCCACAACGTTCGCAACGAGTGTAAGCTTGCGTAGAGAACTTCGCAGGGCGTTTGTTCTTAACAATCAATGATTTTTTAGCCAATTTATTTACCTCCTAGATTATTTTGCAAAAGGCATTCCAAGGCCTTTTAGCAATTCACGACCTTCTTCGTCAGTGTTAGCAGTAGTTACGATAACGATATCCATACCACGTACTTTATCAACATTATCGAAGTTGATTTCTGGGAAGATAAGTTGTTCTTTAACCCCAAGTGTGTAGTTACCACGTCCATCAAATGATTTAGTTGGAACACCATGGAAGTCACGAACACGTGGAAGTGAAACTGACACCAATTTATCTAAGAATTCGTACATGCGTTCACCACGAAGGGTAACTTTAGCACCGATCGCTACACCTTCACGAAGACGGAAGCCAGCGATTGATTTCTTAGCTTTAGTGATCAATGGTTTTTGACCTGAAATAAGTGCCAATTCAGCAGCAGCTTTTTCAAGAGTTTTAGCGTTGTTTACAGCTTCACCAACACCCATGTTAATAACAATTTTATCAACCTTTGGCACAGCCATAACTGAAGAATAGTTAAATTGTTCAGTCAAAGCAGGAATTACTTCGTTAGTGTATTTTTCTTTAAGACGGTTAGCCATTTAATACTTTCTCCTTTCCTTCGTGATTAGTCAAGCACTTCGCCTGATTTTTTGTTGTAACGAACTTTCTTGCCGTCAACAACTTTGTAACCTACACGTCCAGCTACACCGTTCTTGTCAAGAACTTGAACGTTTGAAGCGTGGATTGGTGCTTCTTTTTCCACGATAGCACCTTGAGGGTTTTCAGTTGATGGTTTTTGATGTTTTTTAATGATTGCAACACCTTCAACAACAACTTTGTTTACTTTTGGAAGAGCCTTAAGAACTACTGCTTCAGTTCCTTTGTCTTTACCAGCAATAACGCGAACTTTATCGCCTTTTTTTACAAACATTTGAGTATTTCTCCTATTATTTCTTACGCCCTAATGGGCACCCTGAATAAATCAGGGGACTAAGTTTGTGTTAATTCAGATTAAAGTACTTCTGGGGCCAAAGATACAATACGCATGTATCCACCTTCACGCAATTCACGTGCAACAGGGCCAAAGATACGAGTTCCACGAGGAGTTTTGTCATCACGGATGATTACTGCAGCGTTGTCATCAAACTTGATGTATGAACCGTCTGAACGGCGAGCACCAGTTTTTGTACGTACGATAACAGCTTTAACAACATCACCTTTTTTAACAGCTCCACCTGGTGTAGCTTGTTTAACAGTTGCAACGATAACGTCGCCGATGTTAGCGAATTTACGTCCTGAACCACCAAGAACTTTGATAGTCAAGATCTCACGAGCACCGCTATTATCAGCAACTTTTAAGCGACTTTCTTGTTGAATCATTTCAATTGTCTCCTTTTAGTTTTATTAGATAATAACAGCTTCTTCCACAACTTCTACAAGACGGAAGCGTTTTGTAGCTGAAAGTGGACGAGTTTCCATGATACGAACGATATCGCCTTCTTTAGCAACGTTGTTTTCATCATGTGCTTTGTATTTTTTAGAGTAGTTGATACGTTTACCATAGACTGGGTGGTTACGTTTAGTTTCAACTACAACTGTGATTGTTTTATCCATCTTGTCAGATACTACACGTCCAACAAGGGTTTTACGTTGATTACGTTCCATTATTAGAATTGCTCCTTTCCCAATCTATTATTTGATTTCAGATTGCACAGTTTTAACACGTGCAATTTGTTTTTTAACTTCGTTCAAACGGGCAGTTTGATCAAGTTGACCTGCTGCAGCTTGGAAACGAAGGTCGAAAAGTTCTTTCTTAAGTTCGTTTTCTTTTTTAGCAAGCTCTTCTTGAGACAAGCCACGAAGCTCAGCAACAAACTTTTTGATTTCTTCAAGTTTCATGTCTTCTCCTTATTCTGCTTCACGTTTCACGAATTTAGTCTTAACTGGCAATTTGTGGCTAGCAAGACGAAGCGCTTCACGTGCAACTTCTTCAGAAACACCTGCGATTTCGAACATTACTTTACCACGTTTAACTGGTGCTACCCAACCTACAGGTGCCCCTTTACCAGAACCCATACGTACACCGATAGGTTTAGCAGTGTATGGTTTATGTGGGAAGATTTTAATCCAAACTTTACCACCACGTTTCATGTAACGAGTCATTGCGATACGGGCAGCTTCGATTTGACGGTTTGTGATCCAGTGACTAGTAGTAGCTTGAAGACCGTATTCACCGAATGCGACTTCTTTACCACCTTTAGCCTCACCGCGCATTTTTCCACGGAATTCGCGACGGTATTTAACACGTTTAGGTACTAACATTTGTTATTTGCCTCCTTTAGTGTTTTTACGGGCTGGAAGAACTTCTCCACGGTAGATCCAAACTTTAACACCAAGTTTACCGTAAGTTGTGTAAGCTTCTTCCAAAGTGTAGTCGATATCTGCACGAAGTGTGTGAAGTGGAACTGTACCTTCTGAGTATCCTTCTGCGCGGGCGATATCTGCACCGTTCAAACGACCTGATACTTGAGTTTTGATCCCTTTAGCTCCAGCACGCATTGCACGTTGAATAGCTTGTTTTTGTGCACGACGGAAAGCAACACGTTGCTCAAGTTGACGAGCAATAGTTTCACCAACAAGGTGAGCGTCCAAATCAGGTTTTTTGATTTCAACGATGTTGATGTGAACTTGTTTTCCAGTCAATTTGTTAAGTTGAGCGCGAAGAGCGTCAACGTTTGATCCACCTTTACCGATAACCATACCTGGTTTCGCAGTGTGAATTGAAACAATAACTTTGTTTACAGCACGTACGATTTCAATAGTTGAAACTGAAGCGTCTGCAAGCTCTTTTTGAATGAATTTGCGGATTGCCAAATCTTCGTGAAGGTAATCTGCGTATTCTTTTTCAGCATACCATTTCGCATCCCAGTCACGGATGATCCCGACACGAAAACCAATTGGATGTACTTTTTGACCCACGAGTTTACCTCCTTATTTTTCTGACACAACTACTGTTACGTGAGTTGTGCGTTTGTTGATTGGTGAAGCTGAACCTTTCGCACGTGGACGGAAACGTTTCATTGTTGGTCCTTCGTTTGCGAATGTTTCAGATACTACTAAGTTAGCTTTTTCCAAACCAAAGTTGTTTTCTGCGTTAGCGATAGCAGAGTTAAGTGTTTTCTCAACAATGCGAGCTGCTTTGTTTGGAGTGAATTTCAAGATTGCGATTGCATCAGCAACGTTCTTACCACGGATAAGATCAAGAACAAGACGTGTTTTACGAGGTGAAACACGCACTGTACGAGCCAATGCTTTAGCTGAAGTAATTTCTGCCATTGTGTCCTCCTCCTATTAACGACGTGTTTTCTTATCGTCAGCTGCATGACCTTTGTAAGTACGAGTTGGTGCAAATTCACCAAGTTTGTGACCTACCATGTCTTCTTGGATGTAAACAGGAACATGTTTACGTCCATCATAAACTGCGATAGTGTATCCGATGAAACTTGGGAAAATCGTTGAACGACGTGACCAAGTTTTAATTACTTTTTTCTTTTCGTCATTTGCTTGAGCTTCAACTTTTTTCATCAAATGCTCATCGACGAAAGGTCCTTTTTTAAGACTACGTCCCATTTTGTAGTTTTCTCCTTTAAATTAAATGTACCACAGCGGCTTGCGCTAAGAAGCGCTACCGAGTTGGCGGATGTCATATACTAAGCGACTAAATTATTTTTCGTTACGACGACGAACGATAAGTTTGTCAGATTTAGCTTTCTTGTTACGAGTTTTAAGACCAAGCGCAGGTTTACCCCATGGAGTAGATGGCGCTTTACGTCCAACTGGTGCTTTACCTTCACCACCACCGTGTGGGTGATCGTTAGGGTTCATTGCAGAACCACGAACTGTTGGGCGAACACCTTTCCAGCGGTTACGACCAGCTTTACCAAGGCTGATAAGTGATTGTTGTTCGTTACCTACAGTACCTATAGTTGCACGACAAGTTCCAAGAATCATACGAACTTCGCCTGATTGAAGACGAACAAGTACGTATTTACCTTCTTGACCCAAAACTTGAGCAGAAGCACCAGCGGCACGGACAAGTTCAGCACCTTTACCTGGTTTAAGCTCAATGTTGTGGATAACTGTACCAACTGGGATGTTTGCAAGTGGAAGAGCGTTACCAACTTTGATATCCGCATCTGGACCTGAAACGATACGTTGACCTACTTCGAGACCTTTAGGTGCGATGATGTAAGCTTTAACCCCGTCAGTGTAGTGTACAAGAGCGATGTTTGCAGTACGGTTTGGATCGTACTCAATTGTTTTAACAACTGCTTCAACGCCATCTTTGTTACGTTTGAAGTCAATCAAACGGTAGTGGCGTTTGTGTCCGCCACCTTGGTGGCGTACAGTGATACGACCATTGTTGTTACGACCAGCTTTGTTCTTAAGAGAAACAAGCAATGATTTTTCAGGAGTGCTTGTAGTGATTTCTGCGAAATCCAAAGAAGTCATGTGACGACGGCCATTTGTCGTTGGTTTATAAACTTTAATACCCACGTTAATTTCTCCTTTGATTATTCAGCTTCAGCTGCAAACAACTCGATTGCTTTAGAATCAGCTGTAAGAGTGATGATAGCTTTTTTAGTTTTTGAAGTGAAACCAGTGTAACGTCCTACACGTTTTTGTTTTGGTTTAACAGTTACAGTATTCACGCTAGCAACTTTAACACCTTCAAATGCAGCTTCAACTGCTTGTTTGATCAAGAGTTTGTGTGCACGTGTATCAACTTCGAAAGTGTATTTTCCTGCTTCAAGAGCAATCATAGATTTCTCAGTGATAACAGGTTTTTTGATTACGTCATACAAATTCATTATGCAAGAACCTCCTCGATTGATGAGATAGCTTCTTTAGTAACAAGAAGTTTATCTGCGTTTACGATGTCAAGTACGCTTGCAGTTGCAGGAGTTGCAACAGTTACGTTTGCAAGGTTACGTGCTGAAAGTTCAGCGAATTTGTTTCCTTCTTCAACGATAACAAGTACTTTAGAATCGATGCTAAGAGCTGAAAGAACGTTTGCGAATTCAGCAGTTTTTGGAGCCGCAAATGAAAGAGCTTCAACCGCTACAAATTTATCTTCTGCAACCTTAGCTGAGTATACAGATTTCAATGCAAGGCGACGAACTTTTTGTGGAAGTTTGTATCCGTAAGAACGTGGAGTTGGTCCGAAGACAACACCACCACCACGCCATTGAGGTGAGCGGATAGAACCTTGACGAGCACGTCCAGTTCCTTTTTGACGCCATGGTTTACGTCCACCACCTGATACTGCTGAACGGTTTTTAACCGCATGAGTACCTTGGCGAAGGCTAGCACGTTGGCTGATCACGACATCAAATACTACTGATTCGTTTGGTTCGATACCGAAGATAGCGTCATTAAGTTCAACTGTGCTAACTTCTTTACCAGTTTGGTCAAATAGTTTTACGTTTGCCATTTTTAACTGATTTCTCCTTTCTTATTATTTAGCAGCTTTAACTGCTGATTTGATAGTGATAAGAGATTTCTTAGCACCTGGTACGTTACCTTTGATAAGGATAACATTTTTCTCTGGGATAACTTGTACAATTTCAAGGTTTTGAATTGTCACACGGTTGCCACCCATACGTCCTGCCAAGTGTTTGTTTTTGAAAACACGGTTAGGCGCTATAGGTCCCATTGAACCTGGACGACGGTGGTAACGAGAACCGTGAGCCATAGGTCCGCGTGATTGACCGTGGCGTTTGATAACACCTTGGAAACCTTTACCTTTTGAAGTACCAGTTACATCAACAACATCTCCAGCTTCGAATATGTCAACAGTGATTTCTGATCCAACTTCTAAGCCTTCAATGTTTTTGAATTCACGAATGAAGCGCTTAGGAGCTGTGTTAGCTTTCGCTACGTGGCCTTTGGCAGGTTTGTTGCTCAATACTTCTCGTTTGTCATAAAAACCAACTTGAACTGCTTCGTAACCGTCTGTTTCAACAGTTTTAACTTGAAGCACAACGTTTGGAGTAGCTTCGATGACAGTAACAGGGATAAATTCACCTGCTTCAGTGAAGATTTGAGTCATTCCCACTTTTTTCCCTAAGATTCCTTTTGTCATGAGAAAATACTTCCTTTACTTTAATGTATTTTAAAAAGTTTTTTATGAGCGTTTTTTATGCTCAAAAAAGTTTTTAACGAGCGTTTTTTATGCTCAATGAATCAATCTTTAAATTAAAGTTTGATTTCTACGTTCACACCACTTGGAAGATCAAGTTTCATCAAAGCGTCAACTGTTTTTTGAGTTGGGTTGATAATGTCGATGAGACGTTTGTGTGTACGCATTTCAAATTGTTCGCGAGAATCTTTATATTTGTGAGGCGCACGAATAATTGTGTAGAGACTACGTTCAGTTGGAAGTGGAACTGGCCCAGCAACTGTCGCACCAGTGCGAGTTGCAGTTTCTACGATCTTTTCAGCCGCTGTATCAAGCGTACGGTGTTCGTAATCTTTCAAACGGATACGAATTTTTTTGTTTGCCATTTTTTCTCCTCTTTCGTCTATTTAAGATAATAGGCTAGCTCCTCAAGAAAACCAACACGGATTGCGTGGCAGTGCAACCAGGCGTGTCGCAACCTCTTGTATCATAGCTAAGCGCTGTTTTAACAGCACCACAATATAATAACAGAAGAACCCATTCATTGCAAGGCATTTTTGAAATTTTTCCCTTATTTTATTTTATTTTTAAACTAAATAAAGAATCCACCTTTCTAGATGGATTCTTTATTAATTATCTCGGGTATAGTCATATCCCATATGCTCATAGGCTTTAGCAGTTGCAACACGTCCTGTTCGTGTACGCATAATGAAACCTTTTTGGATTAGGTAGGGTTCATACATATCTTCCACTGTTTCTCGCTCTTCAGCAATATTAACTGATAAAGTACCTAAGCCAACTGGGCCTCCCCCATACATCTCAATCATAGTTCGGAGAATTTTTTGGTCAACGTAGTCTAATCCTTCATGATCTACATCCAGCATAGTCAATGCCTGATCTGCAATCTTATCGTCAATGACACCATCACCCATGATTTGAGCATAGTCTCGAACGCGCTTAAGCAGTCGGTTAGCAATACGTGGTGTTCCACGACTACGTCGTGCTAATTCCAAGGCAGCCTCTGGTGTTATTGTCATTTCAAAGATTTCCGAAGTACGTTCTACAATCTCTGTCAAATCAGGTAACTCATAATATTCCATATGACCATTGATTCCAAAGCGAGCTCTCAAGGGATTTGACAGCATACCTGCTCGTGTGGTCGCACCAACCAAAGTAAAGGGAGGAAGGTCTAGATGAACGCTACGACTTGTCTCACCTGATCCAATCATGATATCGATGTAGTAATCTTCCATAGCGCTATAAAGAACTTCTTCCACTACCATAGGCATACGATGAATCTCATCAATAAATAAGATGTCTCCCGGATCCAAGTCATTGAGTATGGCAACTAAATCACCAGCCTTTTCAATTGCCGGCCCAGATGTTTGCTTCAAATTAACTCCCATCTCATTGGCGATTACAAACGCCATAGTCGTTTTACCCAAACCAGGTGGGCCAAACAAAAGGGTATGGTCTAGAGCCTCATCACGGAGTTTAGCTGCTTCTATAAAAATTTTTAATTGGTCCTTAACCTTATCTTGACCAATATATTCCTTAAAGTACTGAGGGCGAAGGGTACGCTCCACATACTCCTCATCTCCTAGTAAATCATCATCTAATATTCTTGCCATAGGCTTATTTTAGCACAAAACAAAAAACTGAGTCAAAATTTGTCCACAAAAAAGAGGACAACTCTTGTCTTCTTTTTTTATTATTTTTTACTACCCTTAACAGGTTTCTTATTTGCTTTCGCGATAGCCTCTTTAATCGTATTGGTATATAATTTAGCCCCACGGTTAATAGAGTCACTATCGGAGCCAAAGTGAACCCCATCTGTACCATTCCAGATAGAAATATTTTCTTTAGCAACTTGATACCAATCAGCAACCGTCACAAAGTCATATTTCTTAGCCATCTCTAACTCATACTTACGTAACTGAACCAAAGATGCGGCTTCAATTCCAGACTTACTACCATTATATGGTGTCACAAAGATAATATGGTGACCTTTAGGTAGATTTTTAATCATTTTATTAATGACCCCTTTATAGTCATCAATCTCATTAACACCACCAGCAATAACAACATCTTTGGCAAGAGCTTTACTATCCGCATAATCTTTAAGTAAATCATTAATAGTTGATAGATTACGGCTGACTACTGCATCTATAGCGACATTATCAATACTTGATTCAATCTGATCTTTCGACCTAAGAGCAACGGAATCCCCTAGAATTACCACTCCTTTATTCACACCAAAAGAGGTAGCTTGACTGTTTTCAGCATTGGTACGTGTTAATTTCATCTTCGTCTGAGCTTGTGACAATCCATTAGCTACCAAATCTTTCTCAAAGTTCCCAACAGCTGGCGCAAAGAGAGAAATGAGCACTGTAATTAAGGTGAGCCCACTGAAGATATAGAGCACAATATGTCGGTAAGGTGTCAAGTCCAAATCTATTCCAAAGAGACTTCCCTTTCTTCCCGCAATAAACGGCTCTATTATATAGTAGGAAAGTGTCGCAAAAACGATTGACAAAATTGTTGTCAGTATGACTGCAATGATATTATTGGTTAATTGGCTGAAGATAATATATAGCGGCCAGTGGAACAAATAAACGCTGTAACTAATTTCCGCCAAATAACTAATAAAAGCAGACTCTGATTTGCCAGGTAGCTTCTCATGGAGAATACGTGCAGAGTAAATCATGACAGCTGTAAACAAACTAGCCAAAACAAACCCAAATAGATAGGTAATACGTTCTTCAAAATGAAGGACTAAGCCCAACAATAAGAGCAGAGCAAAGCTACCAACCATATAAAGAACTGTCTTTTTAAGTTCCCATAGGCGAACATTTTTCTTAAACCTAGCAGTCGTCTCATGTACACCTGAAAGTGTCGCAAAAAGCGAACCTAAAAAGAAAGGATAAGCATGCGTGATTGAAGAAAAATACAAGCGAGAAAAACTATCAACAAAGAAAGCACTAATAAACATTGATAGGAAACTCACCGTAAAGCAGGTAAGAGATACCATGAAAACTAGGCCTCTAAATTGATTTTGATGCTTAACACGCTTTGCTAGGAACCAAAGTAAGGCACCCCAGAGAATATAATAATGAACCTCAATAGCCAGACTCCATGTATGGAGGTAGATATGCTGGTTAAACTGATTCTCATAATTCCCTCCAGTTAAAATTTCATAATAGTTAGTTACAAAACCAATAACAGAGGTGATCTGATGCCCTATGCCTGCAATGAAATCATTTCGAACCAAGAGTGCTAAAGGGGTACAGATAAGAACCATCAGTACAAGTGGGGGTACTATACGGTAAAGGCGTCGTCGCATAAAACCAAGATAATCAATGCGATGTGTTCTAGACATCTCATCAATCAAAAGTGCCGTAATCAGATAGCCTGAAAAGGTAAAGAAGACATCAACACCAATGAATCCCCCAGGAAGAACGCTTGGAAAAAAATGATAGACAAGAACTAAAAGAAGACCTGTCACACGAATATAAGAAAACCAGTTAATTCTCATCCTTTAAAAATCCCTTGTGTAAATTTTCCTTTGTAGACAACCTTATTTTCAGTAGTCAATTTTCCTTGGCCATCTGCTTGACCAGACTTGAACTCTCCTTCATAAGTCCAACCTTCGTGAGATTTAAAAGTTCCTTGACCATTAAAAGAACCATTTTTAAATCCACCCGTATAGGTATCACCATTATCATAGGTCAGAGTTCCTTGACCGTTTAAACGATGGTTCTGCATCTGACCTTTATAGGTGATTTTAGTCCCATCAATTTTAATAGAATGTTGCGTTTTTATAGTCACCAACAACAAGGACAGAGCGCATAAAATAATAAGCCCTACCGTGATATGCTCAAATTGATTACGATTAATATCAATATTTTTGAAATCAAAATTCTTTAGCTGTTTAAAATTCATTGTCTATCCCTAATCCACTGTAGCCAATCTTGGCAAGCTGCAGTTACCAAATTGTATGTTTCTTCAAAATCACCTGTGTACCATGGGTCCGGAACCCCACCAGGTCTAAAGAGCTTAATTTTATCGTCATAACGACCCGCAGATACTTGTAGGAGATCCTCAACATTTGACTCATCCATCCCCACAATCAGATCAAAGAATTCAAAATCTGACTGACTTATCTGTTGTGAGCCTTTGGAAGAATCAAAAGAAACCGCATATTTCCTTAAAATCTTTTGAGTTCCTTGGTGAACTGGATTTCCATGTTCCCAAGACGAAGTTGCACGACTTTCAATATGCAAAGACCCATCTTGGTCAAGCGCTTTCATTATAAACTCCGCCATAGGGCTTCGACAAATATTTCCCAGACAAACAAATACAACCTTATTCATTACTCACCTCTTACCCCAAAGCTATTAAGAAATTTGCTCACTTATTCTCTTGGTTACAATTGTTGCTATACTCCTAAATCATGAAAGTAGGTTCTCGTTAATTTTCATTTAATCAAACCATATTATACCGAAAAACTAATCAAATAGAAAGATTTCTCTTCTAATACTATCGAAAAATTGACACGCGTTTTTTTTTAACAGTTACCAAGTCATTTAGGACCTTATTATGTTTACTGACTAAAGAAAAAAGAACCTAGTTTCCTAGATTCTTTATCTTCATTATTAGATATTTGACCAAACACTCTCAAGAATGTTTGTTTGTTCACGTCCAGGTCCTACAGAGAAGGTAGAGATACGTATACCGACCAACTCACCAACACGACGAATATAATTACGAGCATTTTCAGGAAGCTCATCTAAACTACGACAACCTGTAATGTCCTCTTCCCAACCTGGCAATTCTTCATAGATTGGTTTACAACGTTTCAATTGCTCAAGGCTAGCTGGATAGTAATCAATGCGCTCACCATCAAGATCGTAGGCTACACAAATTTTCACAGTATCAAGACCAGAAAGAACGTCGATACAGTTCAAGCTAAGGTTTGTAATACCTGATACACGACGGCTATGACGCATTACCACTGAGTCAAACCATCCTACACGACGTGGACGTCCAGTTGTTGTTCCATATTCATGGCCAACTTCACGGATACGTTTACCCACTTCATCAAACAACTCAGTTGGGAAAGGACCATCGCCGACACGACTCGTATAGGCCTTACATACACCCACAACCTTATTAATTTTAGATGGCCCAACACCAGAACCAATTGTAACACCACCAGCAACAGGGTTTGATGACGTTACAAATGGGTATGTTCCTTGGTCAATATCAAGCATAACTCCTTGAGCCCCTTCAAAGAGGACACGTTTACCTGCATCAAGAGCATCATTCAAAATAACAGATGTATCTGTGACATATTGTTTAATTTGTTGTCCGTAGGCGTAGTATTCTTCGAAAATCTCATCGAATGATAACTCTTCAGACTCATACATCTTACTGAAAAGACGGTTTTTCTCAGACAGGTTTGTCTTTAATCGACTAGCAAAGATTTCTTTGTCCAAAAGATCGGCAATACGGATACCAACACGCGCAGCCTTATCCATATAGGCCGGACCAATACCTTTGTTAGTTGTACCAATTTTATTGTCACCTTTAGCAGCTTCTTGCAGTTGATCAAGTTTAATATGGTATGGCAAGATAACATGTGCGCGGTCAGAAATGCGAAGACTCTCTGTTGACACACCTTTTGTATGAAGATATTCCAACTCTTTGACAAGTGATTTAGGGTTCACTACGACACCATTACCAATGACAGAGATTTTCTCTGGGAAGAAAACACCTGATGGAATCAAGTGCAATTTGAATTTCTTACCATCGATAACAATCGTGTGACCTGCATTGTCCCCACCTTGATAACGTGCAATTACTTCGGAATCTTGACTTAGGAAGTCTGTGATTTTCCCTTTACCTTCATCACCCCACTGGGTTCCTACAACAACTACTGATGTCATATTATTTTGATAACGGACAGTTCCATCTTTACGAGACTGTCCCCACCTTTCTTGAAAAACTTCACGGTGGGAATTTCACCCACAAGTTTTGCGTTACATTTTATTATATCAGAAAAGAGACTAATTGTTCAACGATAAAAGCATTTATATCAAAATATTCTGACAGTTACAACCCAGATTGCAACTAATTACTTACTATATTTTTTAATCTCATATCTTATATAGAGCTATCAATTATTTTATGAGTAAATAGTTATAGCAGTTTTTTAACCTTCTTCATATAATTGTTTAACTGCTTTTGATTCTTTAAAACTATTGTTTTGTCAGGATACTTTTTTACAACAACTTTAAATTTCGTTACATTCTTTTGTGAACGTCCATCTAATAGAATCCATTTCACAAATGCAAAATCGAATTTTTCATTACAATTTTCCGCCATACTAGGATGCGTCTGCCCCTTGTATCTTAAATATCGCCTAAAAGCCCGATAGAGACAATTAAATCTGTTAAAGTTGAAATATATAATACAGTCTGCTTCTCTCATACGTTCTTCATAAAGACAAGTCGAGTAGTTACCTTCGATAATCCAACCCTTTTGTAACATAAATTTTGATATATCATCAGTCATTTCATTAACTGTCCGCCCTTGCCAGTTGGTAGTGTAAAATAAGTTGTGTAAACACAAAAAGGAATAAATCCGTTATAGTAGAGTTGCAAAACATTACTAGAAAGAGATTTATTCCTATAACTCAGTTTACCACAGAACTACTTAACTTCCTAGCCCAAAAGCAAGATATTGATGAATTTTTCCGTACTTCTCTTGAAACAGCTATGAATGATCTGCTTCAAGCAGAGTTATCAGCCTTTTTAGGGTATGAACCTTACGATAAATTAGGCTATAATTCTGGGAATAGTCGTAACGGAAGCTATGCACGGAAATTCGAAACCAAATATGGGACTGTTCAGTTGAGCATTCCTAGAGATCGTAATGGGAACTTTAGTCCAGCTTTGCTTCCCACTTATGGACGTCGAGATGACCACTTGGAAGAGATGGTTATTAAACTCTATCAAACCGGTGTAACTACTCGAGAAATTAGTGATATCATCGAGCGAATGTATGGTCATCACTATAGTCCTGCCACAATTTCTAATATCTCAAAAGCAACTCAGGAGAATGTCGCTACTTTTCATGAGCGAAGCTTAGAAGCCAATTACTCTGTTTTATTTCTTGACGGAACCTATCTTCCATTAAGACGTGGAACCGTTAGTAAAGAATGTATTCATATCGCACTTGGCATTACACCAGAAGGACAGAAGGCTGTTCTTGGATATGAAATCGCCCCAAATGAAAACAATGCTTCTTGGTCCACCCTGTTAGACAAGCTTCAAAACCAAGGAATCCAACAGGTTTCTCTTGTAGTGACCGATGGCTTCAAGGGGCTTGAAGAGATTATCAATCAGGCTTACCCATTAGCTAAACAACAACGTTGCTTAATTCATATTAGTCGAAATCTAGCTAGTAAAGTGAAACGAGCAGATAGAGCGGTTATTCTGGAGCAATTTAAAACGATTTATCGTGCTGAAAATTTAGAAATGGCAGTGCAAGCTTTAGAGAACTTTATCTCCGAATGGAAACCAAAGTATAGGAAAGTCATGGAAAGTCTGGAGAATACGGATAATCTTTTAACTTTTTATCAGTTTCCCTACCAGATTTGGCATAGCATTTATTCGACAAACCTCATTGAGTCTCTTAACAAAGAGATCAAACGTCAAACGAAAAAGAAGATTCTTTTTCCTAACGAGGAGGCTCTGGGACGTTATTTAGTTACCCTGTTTGAAGATTATAATTTCAAGCAAAATCAACGCATCCATAAAGGGTTTGGCCAATGTGCTGACACACTTGAAAGCTTATTTGATTAACATTCTTCAACTCTACTTGAGTGTTTACACATAATTATTGACAGTATCTCATATAATTGTTTAACTGCTTTTGATTCTTTAAAACTATTGTTTTGTCAGGATACTTTTTTTACAACAACTTTAAATTTCGTTACATTCTTTTGTGAACGTCCGTCTAATAAAATCCATTTCACAAATTCGAAATCGAATTTTTCATTACAATTTTCCGCCATGCTAGGACACGTCTACCCCTTGTATCTTAAATATCGCCTAAAAGCCCGATAGAGACAATTAAATCTGTTAAAGTTGAAATATATAATACAGTCTGCTTCTCTCATACGTTTTTCATAAAGACAAGTCGAGTAGTTACCTTCGATAATCCAACCTTTTTGTAACATAAATTTTGATATATTATCAGTCATTTCATTAACTGTCCGCTCTTGCCAGTTTAATGTGAAATGAATTTTATCTAAATGAAGTACTTCAGAACTGTAGTGTTGACCTAAAAAACTTGCCAAAGTCGACTTTCCAGAACCACTATAGCCAATGATTGCAATTTTCAACACATGCCTCCTTCTTCAATTCTATTGCTTGACTGATATCATAACATAAAGCAGATATCTTACGAGGCAATAATTCATGTTTAAACAAGCAAAAAAAGCCTTGTAAATCAAGGCTTTTCCTGTTGTATTTAGATGCCCCCTACAGGGCTCGAACCTGTGACCCATGGATTAAGAGTCCACTGCTCTACCAACTGAGCTAAGGAGGCTGGATGCTGTATTGGTACCGATGATCCACAGTTTGTATTGAACCCGCGACGTAAAAAAGCAGGTGGGCGACTCGCTACTAACTTCAGTTGCTTCTGGGTGAGCCAGCCTGCACACTGTTAATAGACCTCTGTCTCCCGATAATACAAAAATTAGTCGGTCAACACTTATATGTGGATTCGTATACCACAGCAATTTCTATGTTTTTATAATACCACTTTTGAAAATTATTGCAAGAGGAAAAATCATTTTTTTTGCAATCGTTTTCGTTGATTCTTCTCGTATTATCTAGATAACTTATCGATTCGTTCTTTATTAGCTCCAAGAGCTCTTTCGTATTTCCCAGTTTCATTAGGTTGGAAATAATTGACTCCTCTTAATTTATCTGGAAGGTATTGTTGCTTAACCCACTTTTCAGGATAGGCATGTGGATACTTATAATCTTGTGCATTACCCAGTGCCTTACTTCCAGCATAGTGTCCATCTCTCAGATGACGCGGAATAGGTAAATTCCCAGACTTTCTAAGATCCGCCAGGACAGCATCCATTGCCTTATAAGCCGAATTCGACTTAGGTGATAATGCTAAGTCAATAACTACGTTGGCAATCAAAATACGTGCCTCCGGAAAACCTATTTTCTGTGCAGCTTCCAAGGCTGTGACCGTGTGAACTTGTGCATCTGGATTAGCTAAACCAATATCCTCATAGGCAATCACAGTCAAGCGACGTGCTAGACTAGGCAAATCCCCTGCCTCAACCAAACGTGCCGCATAGTGAAGACTGGCATTAACATCAGATCCTCGAATAGATTTTTGCAAGGCAGAAAGGACATCATAGTGCCCATCACCGTCTTTATCCATAGTAATATAACTGCGTTGTAAGCTATTTTCCACTATGTCTAAAGTAATATGATGCTGCCCATTTCCTGAAGCTGGTGTCGACATGACAGCCAGATCCAAAGAATTATATGCCGATCGTAAATCACCATTAGTAGCTGTCGCAATAAAATCTAGAGCATCATCATCTAAGTGAACCTCAAAGGCGAAGCCACGCTCCTTGTCCCCTAGAACATTCAAAATAGCTTCCTTGATATCTTCATTAGAGAGTGGTTCCAACTCAAATATTTGTACACGGCTACGGATGGCTGGTGTTACAGAAAAAAACGGATTCTCGGTTGTGGCACCAATCATGATAATATTTCCGTTCTCTAATAATGGTAACAAAAAATCTTGTTTTGCTTTATCCAAACGATGGATCTCATCTAGAAGTAGAACTAAACCACCTGAAAATTTAGCCTCTTCTGCAATTTCCTGTAGACGTTTTTTGCTATCGACAGTGGCATTAAAAGTTCTAAAAGCAAATTTTGTTGTTCCTGCAATAGCACTGGCTATCGAGGTTTTCCCGATTCCTGGAGGTCCGTAGAGAATCATTGACGACAGCATATTCGCCTCTACCATACGGCGAATAATTTTACCTTCACCAACTAAATGTTTCTGACCAATCACCTCTGAAATTGAACGTGGACGCATGCGTAAGGCAAGATTATCTGGCATCTTCTCTCCTTTTTTTAACTATTTATTCTTCTTATAATAAGAATATACTATTTTTCTGTAAAAAGAAATTATAAATAGTTCTTGTCAAACCTAAATTCTTATGATAGAATATTTTGGTATGTGGTGCTAGCACATCCGTAATAAATTCTACCTAGGAGGAAAACACGAAATGACTAAAGTATGTTACTTTACAGGACGTAAAACTGTTTCTGGAAACAACCGTTCACACGCTATGAACAAAACTAAACGTGTCTTTAAGCCTAACCTTCAAAAAGTTACTGTTCTTATCGACGGTAAACCTAAAAAAGTTTGGGCTTCAGCTCGTGCACTTAAATCTGGTAAAGTTGAACGCGTTTAATCTTATTAGACATTAAGAGAGATGACATCAGTCATCTCTTTTAGTGTTCATCGTCTTTCACTTTTGGGTATACTTATGTTATAATAAGGAACTAATAGATAATCCTTATAGAAAGAAGGTGTCAGTATGGGATTTACAGATGAAACTGTTCGTTTCAACCTAAACGACGGTGATAAAGATGAAATCAGTAATACTTTGACAAATGTCTACCGTTCGTTGGCTGAGAAAGGTTATAATCCTATCAACCAAATCGTTGGTTATGTTCTGAGCGGTGACCCTGCTTATGTTCCGCGTTACAATGATGCCCGTAACCAAATTCGCAAATACGAACGTGATGAAATCGTTGAAGAACTCGTTCGCTATTATCTTAAAGGAAATGGAACTGACCTCTAATGCGAGTAATGGGACTTGATGTTGGCTCAAAAACAGTGGGTGTTGCTATTAGTGACCCACTTGGTTTTACGGCCCAAGGCGTTGAAATTATCAAAATTAACGAGGAAGATAAAGAGTTTGGCTTCGACCGTCTAGGTGAACTCGTTAAAGAATATCAGGTAGATAAATTTGTCATTGGTCTCCCTAAAAATATGAATAACACTGAAGGACCACGTGTTGAGGCTAGCAAAGCTTATGGTGATAAAATCAAGGAAATCTTTAACCTTCCTGTAGATTACCAAGACGAGCGATTGACAACTGTTCAAGCAGAACGTATGTTAGTTGAACAAGCAGATGTCAGCCGTGGTAAGCGTAAAAAAGTTATTGATAAATTGGCTGCTCAACTTATTTTGCAAAACTACCTCGATCGAATGTTTTAATAAACTGTAAATAGAGACCGATTAGTCGAGCGACAATCTAGTGAACTACCAGTCAGAACTTCTAGATTCACCTCACTATTGAGTACTCTCTTCAAAAAGGAGAACAATATGTCACACAATCACGATCACAACCATGACCATGAAGTCATCACTTTAGTAGACGAACAAGGGAATGAAACACTTTTTGAAATCTTATTAACGATTGATGGACGTGAAGAATTCGGTAAGAACTATGTTCTTTTGGTTCCAGCTGGTGCTGAAGAAGATGCAGATGGAGAAATCGAAATCCAGGCATACTCATTCACTGAAAATGAGGACGGCACTGAAGGCGACCTTCAACCAATTCCTGAAGATTCAGATGCTGAATGGAATATGATTGAAGAAGTTTTCAATAGCTTTATCGATGAAAACTAAAAAATAATATTGGGCGTAACTAAGCCTAATCATTTACTTCTAAAAAAGAGACTGAAATAGTTTATTTCAGTCTCTTTTTTAGACGGTCTTTTCTTAAATGTAAGAAATAAGAGAGAAATTGACTAAATGGTATTATCTGATATACTTTAAATAAGAGATTTTGGTTTTTTCCCTTATTTGTAACTTTCAAAATGACAGCAAAGGAGTTTAATTTGAGTCCATATAACAAAGACAATATCCTAGGATCAGGTAGCTATCAAGGTTATCATCGAAGCCCCCATCAATCTCATACACATGATAAGCAATCTGAAAAGGGTGAAGTAACAATTCAAGGGCATACAAAAGAATCAACTTCTTATCAGATAGAGAAAAAAACTAAGATTTCACTTCCTTGTAAGCATAAAGCACATATCCTTATCCTCAGTCTGATTTTGAGTGCATGTAGTATATCAGTCCCTTGCTTTACAGACTTTTCCAATAATATACAATCCCAAAACCTTTACATTGCAAAAATGTTTGCCAATGGTAGTTTACCCTATTCTGACTTTTTTGCGACAGGTGGGTTCTTCTATTATTTCCTAATTTCTCTGGCTTTTCGTCTGGGGTCTACTCTTTGGTTAATTCCAATACAGTTTCTAACCTACTATCTTTCTGGCAGCTACCTTTACAAGGTTGTCATGCATATGACAAATAAGAAGGAAATTGCAACTCTAATTAGTATTATTTTCTTTTTAATTAATGGGACACTTGGTTTTGGTGGACTCTATCCAATCCAATTTGCCATGCCTTTTGTCCTCGGTGCTATTTTCTTCTTAACCCGGTACTTTGCTGGTCACAGTCGTGATGAAGCCTTTATTCTTTACGGTTTTGCTGGTGCTGCTGGAGCACTCTTTGAAGCTCGAACTCTTATTTTCTGGGTATTATCACTTGTGACAATATTCGTTTACAATCTTGTCAACAAGCACTTTGCTCGTGGTTTTTATCAAGTCCTTTGTATTATTTTTGGTAATATTTTAGTACTGTACCTATGCCTTTATTTCATCCTAAACTTGCAAATCACTTCGGACTATATTAATCAAGTTCTAGTTTACAACTTTACACAACTCGCTGTAGAAAAAAATAACTTCCTACTGACATTGGCTTACCAAAGTTTTGCTGTTATAGGTTCTGGACTCCTTATTGGTGTAGTTACTACAGGTAACCACCTCCTTGGTGATGCTAAAGATAAAAGCATTAAATGGATATTAATCCTTAGCTTTATCTTTACACTAGTTTACAGTCTATTCTCTCAAAGTTTTGGACTTTACAGCATTCTTACCATCGTCCCATATGGTTTAGTCTTGACTGCACTTTCTCTGGATGATGCTATTAAAAAGAGAGCGGAGCGAACCTCTCACCGAGGTCGTAATGATAACCAAATCTGCACGCTAAAAGTTTTTGGTATCTTCCTTAGCCGTAATTATTTCTTACCTATAGTCGTTTTTGCATTTGCCTTTGCTATACCAATCATCATGTTCCTATTTGATTTAGGAAATAATGCTGAACGTAGCAGTGTCGCAAATTACCTCGCTAAAAATACCAAGAAAGATGAAACTATTTACGTTTATGATTCATCAGCAAAAATTTATTTGAAAAGTAATCGTAAATCAGCTTCACCATTTGTTCTTCCTGATCTTAACACAGCTAAATCAAGTCATCAAAAGGCTCTTTTAGACACTCTTGTTCAAGATTCAGCACAATATCTTGTTGTCCAACAAGATACGCAATTGCCTTCTGAGTTTAAATCGACACTTTCAAAAAACTATAAAAAAGCACCTGTAAAAGGCGTTGAACGATATACTATCTATGTCCTAAAATAGATCGAAAATCAATATATAGTGGTTGAGATAAAAATATACCACAATATATTGATTTTTTTTTGCCTAGTGCTATAATTAGTGCTATAATTAGCAGCGAGGTGTTTTTAGATGATTACATTAGAAAAAGAAAAGGTTACAGTCAACCCCGATATCAAAGTTATCAAACGTGATGGGCGTATGGTTACTTTTGATTCAAGCAAAATATATGAAGCTATTCTCAAAGCAAGCGAAACTATTACACCTATCACACCATTAATTGAGACTAAATTGGAGGGAATTGCCAACCGTGTTGTGGCCGAAATCAATGATCGCTTCTCTCACAATATCAAAATATACGAAATTCAAAGTATCGTAGAGCATGAGTTATTCGAAGCTAACGAATACGCTATCGCTCAAGAATACATTAACTACCGTACCAAACGTGATTTTGAGCGTTCTCAGGCTACTGATATCAATTTCACCATTAACAAACTGGTTAATAAGGATCAGGCTGTTGTTCATGAGAATGCCAATAAGGATAGTGATTTATACAATACACAACGTGATTTAACCGCAGGTATTGTTGGAAAATCTGTTGGACTTAAGATGCTTCCTCCACATGTAGCAAATGCTCATCAAAAGGGAGATATCCATTTCCACGATTTAGACTACAGCCCTTACACGTCTATGACAAACTGTTGTTTGATTGACTTCAAAGGCATGTTGGCAAATGGTTTTAAAATCGGTAACGCTGAAGTAGAAAGTCCCAAATCCATTCAAACTGCAACAGCACAAATTTCACAAATCATCGCAAATGTTGCCTCTAGTCAGTATGGTGGCTGTACAGCAGATCGCATCGATGAATTCTTGGCGCCTTATGCAGAACTCAACTACAAGAAACATTTAGCAGATGCTAAAGAATGGGTGACTGAGGAAAAACAGGAAGACTATGCTCATGCTAAAACGCGTAAAGATATCTATGATGCTATGCAATCTCTTGAATATGAGATAAATACGCTTTTCACCTCAAATGGTCAAACACCATTTACCTCTCTCGGTTTTGGTTTGGGAACAAACTGGTTTGAACGTGAAATCCAAAAAGCTATCCTCCAAGTTCGTATTTTAGGTCTTGGATCAGAGCACCGCACAGCCATTTTCCCAAAACTCATTTTCACCCTAAAACGCGGACTTAACTTGGAACCTAACTCACCTAACTACGACATTAAACAGCTAGCACTTGAATGTGCAACTAAGCGTATGTATCCAGATGTCCTATCATATGACAAAATCATTGAATTGACAGGCTCCTTCAAAGCCCCTATGGGATGTCGTTCCTTCCTTCAGGGTTGGAAAGATGAAAATGGCGTTGAAGTTAATTCTGGACGAATGAATCTTGGCGTAGTCACCCTTAATCTCCCTAGAATTGCGCTAGAGTCTAAAGGAGACGAAGATAAATTTTGGGAAATTTTTGAAGAAAGAATGGGAATTGCCAAAGATGCTCTCGTTTATCGAGTTGAGCGGGTAAAAGAAGCTACACCTGCCAATGCACCTATTCTTTATCAGTATGGCGCTTTTGGTCAGCGTATGCGTAAATTCGACAGCGTCGACCAACTCTTCAAACATCGTCGTGCAACCGTATCACTTGGTTACATTGGACTTTATGAAGTAGCATCTGTTTTTTATGGTAACGATTGGGAAACTAATCTAGAAGCCAAGACATTTACTTTAAATATCGTTAAAGCAATGAAAAATGCTTGTGAAAGTTGGTCTGACGAATATGACTATCATTTCTCTGTTTATTCAACACCATCAGAAAGTTTAACAGATCGCTTCTGTCGCTTGGATACTGAAAAATTCGGTGTCATAACTGATATCACAGATAAAGAATATTACACCAACTCCTTCCACTACGATGTCCGTAAAAATCCAACACCATTTGAAAAGTTGGAATTTGAGAAAGCTTACCCAGAGGCTGGTGCAACTGGTGGGTTCATCCATTATTGTGAATATCCAGTCCTCCAACAAAATCCTAAGGCACTTGAAGCTGTTTGGGACTTTGCCTATGACCGTGTCGGCTATCTTGGCACTAATACTCCAATTGATAAATGCTACAAGTGTGACTTTGAAGGGGATTTCACTCCAACAGAACGTGGGTTCATGTGCCCTAATTGTGGTAACACAGATCCTAAAACAGTTGATGTCGTCAAACGTACTTGCGGTTATTTAGGGAATCCACAGGCCCGCCCTATGGTTAAAGGACGCCACAAAGAAATCTCAGCCCGAGTCAAACATATGAATGGTTCAACCATCAAATATGGTGGCAAACATCTCTAATAAGACCTATAATGCATTATAATAAACTAGAAGCAGCTGGATAATATCCTCCAACTGCTTTGCTTATTTAGTTTTTAGAAAGGAATACAATGGGTAAATATCAATTAGATTATAAAGGTATGCGACAGGTGGAACGTTACCACGAAAAAAATGCAACTGTCAAAAATGACAAAAAAGCACGTGTCCAAGCCCTTTTAAAAAAAGCTGGAAAGAAGAAATAAGATGATTTTACGCCGACCAAGTCAAGCAGATAAAGAAGCTATCTTAGACATGATGGGTGAATTTGAAAGGGAGAAATCTGTCCATGATGGTGGATTTTGGAAAACGGACAATTTTATTTATGAAGAATGGCTAGAAGAAAATCTTCAGTCAGAAGCAGGACTTAATATCCCTGAAAACTGGGTTCCTGCTATACAGCTGGTCAGTTTCAACGAATCAGGTTATCCTCTTGGTTTTCTACATCTTCGTCTTCGTTTAAATGGGCGCTTACTAGAAAAAGGTGGCCACATTGGCTACTCCATTCGTCCATCTGAAAGAGGTAAGGGCTATGCTAAAGAGGCCCTCCGCCAAGGTTTACAAGTTGCTAAGGAAAAGAACATCCGGCGTGCTCTGGTCACTTGTAGTACAGAAAATCCAGCCAGCCGAGCTGTTATATTAGCCAACGGTGGTCAACTAGAGGACATTTGTAACGAAACTGAGCGCTATTGGATAGATTTGGAGTAAAATCATGACATGGAATACACCAAAACCACAAGAATGGAAGTCCGAAGAGCTTAGCCAAGGACGCATTATTGACTATAAGGCCTTTAATTTTGTTGATGGTGAAGGGGTCCGTAACTCACTTTATGTCTCTGGTTGCATGTTTCACTGTGAGGGATGCTATAATGCTGCTACCTGGTCCTTCAAGGCAGGGATTCCCTATACCAAAGAACTAGAGGAACAAATCATACAAGATTTAGCACAACCCTATGTGCAAGGTCTCACACTACTGGGTGGAGAACCTTTTCTAAATACTGGTATTCTAACTCCCTTAGTCAAGCGTATCCGTAAGGAACTACCCGAAAAAGACATTTGGTCTTGGACTGGTTATACTTGGGAAGAGCTAATGCTTGAAACTCCTGATAAGATAGAACTTCTTCATCTCGTTGACATTCTCGTAGATGGACGTTTTGATATTACTAAAAAGAACCTTATGCTCCAGTTTCGAGGATCATCTAATCAACGTATTATTGATGTCAAAAAATCTCTTGATCAAGGAAAGGTTGTTATCTGGGACAAGTTGAATGACGGTCAAAACAACTATGAGCAAGTCGATCGTAAAGACATGATATAAGAAAAAGTCTGAGTTTGTAACTCAGGCTTTTTTAACTTTTCTTACAAAAAACAATTCACTATCAGAAGATAAATCCTTACGATAGTAAAAGTCATCAAAGGATAAGTCTCGTAAGGCATCTATGGTTTGACAACTTTCCTCCATTACAGCTGTCAAAAAAGCTCCTCTAGCCTTTTTAGAAATCGTTGAATGTGTCTTAAGAATACCATTACGGTCTTCCATAAAACTAACTGTGAATAACTGCTTACGAAGACTTGGACTAAAGACATCTTCAAATTCACTTGAAAGCAAGGAAACAACTGGAACTTGACTATCTTCTAGGAATTGGTCATATTCAGCACGCCAATAATTTTTTAAGGACTGACCATTAACCTTAACCTTTGTATGAAAGTCATGACGATGTTCTTGAATCGGATAGAAAGCGGGAATAATCCCATAAAAAGAAGATGTGATAAATACTTGGTGACTGAGGAAATCTTTTTCACATGTGGATAAGTCCTTGCGTTTAATGTGACGATACATCAGTCCGTTAAAAAGCTCGACAGCTGGGTAATTCTTCGCTTCACCTGCTAAAATTGCATCCCAACGCTGCTTTTCTTTCTCAGCCTGCTCAGGCTTTATTTTATAAGCTATGGACAAATCGTCTGTGGATAACTTAGCTATTTCTGTTAGAATAGCTTCACTCTTTTCAGATAGTTTTTGGGAGGGGACTTCCTTACTGGGCTTCATTTCTTTTGCAGTTGGAATTAAAAATCTAATCATATTGTTATTGTAAAGCCATGCTGGCATTTCGTCAAGAATTCTCTCTAGTAAAAAAGGAAGCAAACAGTCGTCAACTCCCTTCTTTATTAATCATCTAAATCAACAAAATGACCTAGAATATGTACATTTTCTGCGATTGAAACAAAAGCTTTAGGGTCTGCTTTTCTCATATAATACTTGAAGTCCGTATACTCTTCACGGGTAATAATAGCTAGCAATACTGCTTTCTTTTCGTGATTATAAGTTCCTTCCGCATCGTTAATCATCGTTACACCACGGTGAAGTTTCTTATGGATCATCCTTATAACTGGATCAGGATTACTTGTGACAATCATGGCTTGCATTTTCTTCTGTTTAGTGAAAATTGCATCCGTTACTCGACTAGAAATAAAAATTGTAACCATAGAATAGAGAGCGTATTTCCAGCCAAAAAGAATACCTGCAAAAATCATGATAATCCCGTTGACAATCAAGGAGATATTCCCAACATCACGACCCGTTTTCTTACGAATAGTGAGACTGACGATATCTGTTCCTCCGCTAGAAATACGTGATTTTAAACCGAAACCAATCCCTGCTCCCATGACCAGACCACCAAAAATAGCATTTATCAATGGGTCCTCCGTTAAGGTCACATGAGGCATCACCTGAATAAAAAGGGAACTCATTGTTACCGTAATGAAGGTGAAGATGGTAAATTTGTGGCCAATCTTATACCAAGCTAAAATCAAGAGTGGAATATTAATCGCATAGAAAGTCAATGATACTGGAATCTCAAAGCCTAGAGTCCTGAGACTCAATGCTGATAATATCTGCGCCAACCCTGTAGATCCACTGGAGTAGACATGCCCAGGTTGAAAGAAGAAATTCACAGCAATTGATGACAAGAGCCCATAGAGTACTGACGCTGAAAATTTTTCAGTATATTTTTCACGAGAGATACTACGTGCCGCTTGTAAAACGCCCATTTTCTTTGCAGATTTTTTCTCTATATACTTAACATATTTATGAAGAGGTGCTTTATTCATTTTCTAATTCTACATGAAGGGCAAGTTCTTCCAACTGTTTATCAGCCACAAGACTTGGAGCCTGAGTCATAGGATCGGATGCCTTATTATTTTTAGGGAAGGCAATCACTTCACGAATATTATCTTTACCTGCAAGAAGCATAACAAAACGGTCAAGCCCGAGAGCCAAGCCACCATGTGGTGGGAATCCATAGTCCATAGCTTCGAGAAGGAAACCAAATTGCTCATAGGCAGATTCTTCAGAGAAACCAAGGGCTTTCAACATACGTTCTTGTAAGTCTTTCTGATTGATACGTAGACTACCACCACCAAGCTCATAACCATTCAAGACAATATCATAGGCTACAGCACGTACCTTAGAAAGATCTCCTTCGAGTTCTGCTGCAGAATCTTCTGTTGGCAAAGTGAATGGGTGGTGGGCGGACATATAACGGCCCTCTTCTTCAGACCACTCAAACATTGGCCAATCGACAACCCAAAGAAAGTTAAATTTAGTGTTGTCAATCATGTCAAGTTCTTTAGCAATTTGATTACGCAAAGCACCAAGTGTGTTATTAGCGATTTCAAGTGTGTCTGCTACAAAAAGAACCAAATCATTTTCTTCAATCTGTAAAGCATCTGTCAACTTTTCTTCAATACTTGTCAAGAATTTAGCAACTGGACCTGCTAGAACTCCATCAGTCATCTTAACCCAAGCAAGACCTTTAGCACCAAATTGTTTGGCAAAGTCTGTCAACTTGTCAATGCTTTTACGTGAATACTTATCTGCATTTCCTTTAACAACAATCGCCTTAACAGCTGGTGCCTCAGCAAATACTTTGAAGTCTACATCCTTGACAAGTCCTGTCAAGTCTTGTAAAAGCATGTCAAAGCGTGTATCTGGCTTATCAGATCCATAGTTATTCATAGCATCATCATAAGACATGCGTGGGAATGGTAGTGTCACCTCAACCCCTTTAGTTTCTTTCATAACCTTAGCAATCAATCCTTCTGTAATATCTTGGATTTCTTGCTCATTAAGGAAAGAAGTCTCCAAGTCAACTTGTGTAAACTCAGGTTGACGATCACCACGCAAATCTTCGTCACGGAAACACTTTACAATTTGATAATAACGGTCAAAACCAGCATTCATCAATAATTGTTTAGTAATCTGAGGACTTTGTGGAAGAGCGTAAAAGTGGCCTTGGCTAACACGGCTTGGAACCAAGTAATCACGTGCACCTTCTGGTGTAGATTTTGTCAACATTGGTGTTTCAACATCGATAAATTCCAAGTCATCAAGATAATTACGAATGGTATGGGTTACCTTGGCACGAAGCTTAAAGTTTTCCAACATCTCTGGACGACGAAGATCCAAGTAACGGTAACGCATACGTGTATCATCACTAGCCTCAACACCATCTTTGATTTCAAACGGTGTTGTTTTGGCAGTATTAAGGACTTTAAGATCTTCAACTTTAAGCTCGACAGCACCTGTAGGCAAGTTATCATTAGCTTGTTCACGCGCTTCAACTGCTCCTGTTACTTCAATAACAAATTCGCTACGCAAGCTCTCAGCTGTTTCAACAACAGCTGCATCAGTATTTTCAGGGTTAACAACCAACTGCATCAAACCTTCACGGTCACGAAGATCGATAAAAATTAAACCTCCGAGGTTACGACGACGAGATACCCAACCTTTCAAAGTAATAGTAGTTCCGATATGTTCACTACGAACACGACCGGCATACATAGAACGTTCCATAAATACACTTCTTTCGTTAATTTTTTAGTCTTAACTATTATAGCAAAAAGCCCATCAAAACCCCACCCATTTCAGGCTCGAATTTTAATAGACTTTCTTTTTTATAAAACTATTTACCAAATTGTTTAAACAATTCACTAGTATCCACATAATCTTCAGCAAATTCTTCAAAATCTTCAAAACGGTAGTCAGCTGTTTCTAAATCAAGCAAACTATTCCAACGGAAACCATAAACATCTTCAATGATAACACTAAGTTCATCAGTTTCCTCATCTACTTGCCAGCCCAAATAGCGTTCCTGGGTTTCAAAATTCAAAACTACATCTTGACAATCTTGGCGCCAAACTTGACCAAGCAATTGTTGACACATAGCATGATCACTCGCAGGTTCATCATTAAACCACGTAATCTCATGTTTATCGAGAAATGCAATCAACTGCCAAAACTGTTGTTGGAAACGAATGGGCATACTACGATCAAAAGCCAAACTGAATTTTTCACTCCGTTTGAGCATATCAACTATACTAACCATATACCCCCTACTTTTCTAACTGTTTGAGGACTGTTGCGAAGTTTGTAGTTAGCTCTTCAAAACTTACGGTAACTTCCTCACGAGTAGCATTATTTTTGACCTTAACCACACCTGACTCCACTTCACTCTCACCTAATGTGATAACAGTCTTGGCTTTGAAGGTATCTGCTGACTTAAACTGTGCCTTAATCTTACGTCCAAGGTAATCACGTTCAGCTTTAAATCCTTGGTAGCGGATGGATTGAACTAACTCAAGAGCTTTGCCATTAGCGCCCGAACCAAGTACTGCAATGTAGACATCAAGACTTTCTTCTACCGGAAGTTTAATGCCTTGCTTATCAAGAACCAAAAGCAAGCGTTCTAAACCAAGTCCAAAACCAAATCCAGCTGTTTCTGGACCACCGAAATATTCAACCAAACTATCATAACGACCGCCCGCACAGATTGTTAACTCAGACTTGTCAATAGTGGTAATAAATTCAAAAATCGTGTGGTTATAGTAATCCAGACCACGTACCATATTGGTATCAATCACATATGGAATGTTAAGACTATCGAGCATGGCACGCACTTCATCAAAGTAAGTTTGACTTTCTTCATCTAAATAATCAAGGATAGATGGAGCATTTTCAACTGCAACCTTATCTTCTTTTTCTTTTGAATCAAGTACTCGCAAAGGATTTTCTTCCAAACGGCGTTGGCTATCTTTTGACAAACTCTCGCGCATTGGTGTCAAATAGTCAATCAAGGCCTGACGATAAGCCAGACGACTGTCAGTATTTCCAAGACTATTCAAATGAAGAGTAACATCCTTAATGCCAAGCGTATTAAAGAGTTGGTAGGCCATGGCAATTGTTTCAACATCTGTTGCTGGATTTTTTGAGCCAAAGC
This sequence comes from Streptococcus sp. FSL L8-0526, assembly GCF_038007145.1. Lineage (NCBI taxonomy): Bacteria > Bacillati > Bacillota > Bacilli > Lactobacillales > Streptococcaceae > Streptococcus > Streptococcus sp. FSL L8-0526. Next base: position 360,218 of record NZ_JBBOWP010000001.1, on the reverse strand, counting down.
ACTCTACACCTAGTTGGTGGAACTCGCGCAAGCGTCCTGCTTGAGGACGTTCATAACGGAACATTGAGCCAATATAATAAACTTTAACAGGTTTTTGGACCTCTGGCGCAAAGAGTTTGTTTTCTACATAAGAGCGTACAACCGGTGCTGTTCCTTCTGGGCGGAGTGTAATATGACGGTCTCCCTTATCATGAAAATCATACATTTCCTTAGTAACGATATCAGTTGTATCACCTACCGAACGTGAAATGACCTCGTAATGTTCAAACATAGGCGTACGAATTTCACCATAATTGTATTTTTTAAATGTTTCACGTGCAACATTCTCCACGTACTGCCATTTGGCACTATCCCCAGGTAAAATATCCTGCGTTCCCTTAGGTTTTTGAAGTTTCATAATGATGATACAGGTCTCAAATAGACCTGCCCTCCTTTTCCGTTATTACAGATATAATCACTCTATTCTATCATAATTTACATAGCTTTTGGGAAATGGTGCAGGTTTTTTCAACGTAAGAAAGAAATAGACCTCTGGGTATATATAATGGTCAAGCTTACTCATCAACAAACAAGTAGTGAAATTATTAGGAGCTCTCCTTTTCCCAAAAAACTGTAGAATTCTTTGTTTTGTCTCTTTATCTTCCACGAAACTTTTTTTGCTATTAAAAATAGGACAGGCTTACCCCATCCTATACACTCTTTCTATTATAACCAAACCTTATCAGTAATAGTTTTAATCAATTGCAATTTATTCCACTCGTCTTGCTCAGTCAAGATATTACCTTCTTCAATTGAGGCAAAACCACATTGAGTTGAGATTCCAAGATTCTTAAGTGGTACAAGTTCAGCCGCTTCATGGATACGAGCAATGACAGCATCTACATCTTCCAAAACTGGATCCTTAGAAGTAATCACACCAAGTACCAATTCAACATGATCACGGTTATTCCAAATCGTTGGAAGTGGTGCGAAGCTAGCCGAACGCGCATCATCATATTCCAAGAAGAAGATATCATAGTTCAATTGACCAAGATATTTAGCTACTGAATCATAGCCACCTTCAAAAAGATAAGTTTATTTAAAGTTCCCACGACAAATATGAGTAGCCAAAGTCAAATCTTCTGGAAGACCTTCCAAAGCTTTATTAATAGTGTATACATCATCCTCAGCAATTTTTGCCAACTCAGCTGTTTTCTCAGGATTATTTTTTTCATTCTCAAACTGTTGAATCAAATACCCCCAAGTTGTATCATCCAATTGCACATAACGTGCACCCAAATCGTAGAAATGTTGGATGGTATCATGGTAAGCTTTAGCCAAAGCATCAAGGAAATCAGCCCATGAATCATAGTAATCTGCATAAAGATCACTACGGTGGTCACGTTTAATGATGAGTGATGGACTTGGAATAGTTACTTTTGGAGTGATTCCTTCAGGAGTCACTGATTTAAGATATTCAAAGTCGTGATAGAAAGGATGGTTGGGATTTTCGGCAATTTTACCGTTGATACGGACGTTGGTTGTACGTGTCTTGGCACCATGGAATTTGTATGAATCTTCTTGTTGGTAAGCTTCAAAACCAGTTAGGTTCTATAGGAAATCAAGGTGCCACCAAGAACGACCAAATTCACCATCAGAAACGACTTGAAGACCATTTTCTACCTCATGGTGAACCAATTCCTTAACCAATTCATCTTGTACTTTCAGTAATTCTTCTTGCGAAATCTCACCATTGGCAAATTTTTCACGTGCTTCTTTTAGAGCTTGTGGACGAAGGTAAGAACCAACATGATCAAAATGATAATGTACTTTACTCATAGTTATTTACTCCTTTTTATTCTTTCACTTAATGTTATAATAAGCCTATTCTAGCACTTTCCGTTATAGCTGTGAAATATGTATTTACTATCATTCTATATAACTTTTAACTATATATATTGATAAAAAGTTTTTGTCAAGTAACTTTACTTTACAATAAAGATATGTTATTCTGTTATAGTTGATTTAAAATCAAGAACATAACTATTAATTCGGAGGAAATAAAGAAATGGCAGTACCTGCACGTCACACTTCAAAAGCGAAGAAAAACAAACGTCGTACACACTACAAATTGACTGCTCCATCAGTACAATTTGACAAAACAACTGGAGATTACTCACGTTCACACCGTGTATCACTTAAAGGATACTACAAAGGACGTAAAATCGCTAAAGCTGCATCAGCTGAATAATAGAAGGGAGATACCATGCGCGTAAATATTACACTTGAACACAAAGAATCTGGTGAACGCTTGTACCTTACTTCAAAAAACAAACGTAACACTCCAGACCGTCTTCAATTAAAAAAATACTCACCAAAATTGCGTAAACATGTAATCTTTACTGAAGTTAAATAATAGGTCATTACACGTCAGTTGACGTTTAAAACCTTGATTTTATGCGGTTATTGAATTTTCGAATTTCAGTATATTGCATTAAAAATCAACCAAATGACTACATTTTTGACTACATTTTTTTGTGAAATAAAATTAGAAATTTGGATATTCAAAAACACTCTAGCATTATTGTTAGAGTGCTTTTTTAGTATGAAGTTTTTTCAATATGAGAGCTTTAAAAACACAATAAACATATATAGTAGCATTACTAAACTTTTTATAACACCTACTCTGTTTTAATAAGATTGCCACTATCAAATTTATAACTCTGTGATACCAAATTTGATTCATAATGATGTTCTACTAAATAATAATGATATTGGGAAACTCATTTATAATATTAAGCCAATATCCTATCTGAGTCCTTTTTAGTTATATGCGAAAACATTTTGTCTAGTAATAATAAAGGTTAGATATAAAACTTATATATGACCTTATTCTTTTAATACGCTAAGTATTCGATTCTAAATTCTTTTTTGTATGAATTGTTATTAAGAAAGCTAGCTTCTTCCTTTTGAAATGGCTCTAAGCATAACCTTTACCAACTAAAATTTCTAAGATTATCTTGGACTACTTGTATAGAATCATCACTAATTTTATTTCTTTTCTGTGTTTCACTATCTAATGATTTTAGATATACAATATAAATATCAACTAAGCGATTATATTCATATGTACTAAGCCTTTTCATTTGCCCATGGATAAATTCGGTAGCTAAATCAAATTTTTCATCAATAATAAGTTGGTTGAGATAATCATTTCCATTTATTGTTCGCCCCTCTTCATCCTCTACAACACCTAAATCAATTAAAATGGTCTCTAGTTTAAAAACCTTTCCAATCATATTAGCTGTGCCTCTTATTTGACTCAATAACCAATCATTATTAAATACCATATGTAAGTCCTCCCAAATTTTAATGCTATTTCACTATATTATTGATATGTTTTATTCAAAATACAGCCAATTTCAAATCAGTTATAAAACTATGGCTTTCAGGGTCATGGTAACAAATTATTCCTCTTTTTGCAAACGTTTTCTTTTTGTGCACACTGACGTGACACAAGTTTTACTCCATAAATTGGTTATTATAGAAGCAGATTTAGATAATAAAAAGGACTGAATCCTACTCAATGCAAATTCAGTCCCTTTTATGCTAATGGTTTTATCATCTATTTGATTAAGGATAGTAATAGAAAATTATTTTTTAAATTGTCCAAACCAGAAACCATTTTCACGAATAAATTTTTCAGAGCCAAATGCTCTAGTGTGTTCTGAAGCTACTTCTAAATTTTCTTTATATAAAGGATATAATAAGGTTGTCAATTCAGCAGAAGTATACACCTTCTCTATCATATCATCAATCTTTCTCTTTATATATCCTTTTTCAAGTAGATTAGGATCATCGTATGCATCGATAAACTTTCCCTCTTTACGTGCTGCTAAGAAGAAAAATACCCCTCCACTCTTCAATATTCGATAAACTTCCGAAAAATATTTCCCTCTCTCTTCATCATCTACAATAAATGTAATAGGAGACATGATATCAAAAACACAATTGAAGTAATTATCAGGGAAAGGAATTCCCTCCCCAACATTACATTTCTTTAATTCAAGTAAGCCATCATTAACTGGTCCTATCAGTGTCTCTGAACATTTATCAATAGCTGTTTGAGTTAAATCAATTCCAAAGTATTGCTCGGAAAAATCATTTTCAATAAGATATTTAAGATTACGGCCAAAACCGCACCCAATTTCTAGTGTTCGTGTTGGTAAGTTACTCTGAAAAATATCACTTTGAAAAGAGAATATTCTCTTTATTGCATAATTTGGTTCTATCCTTGTTTTTTTATTTTGTGAATTTTTATGTAGTAATTCCCATTTGCTATTATTTGAAGCATAAGTATCCATTAAATTCTCCATATTTCATTACTGTCGTAATATGTGAAAAGCCTACACTAGATAAAAGACATCGATTTTCAGAATGTGTATTTGTAACCATCGTTCCTTCCAAACTAAATTGCTTTGACAGAACTTCTTCAGGAGAAAAGCCATGGTCTATCTTAAACTTCATATATGATGAAGCCATGAGTTTATAAATTTTAGGATCCAATGGAAGCTCTTTTTCAAATAGAATAAATCCACCTCCAGGCACTAGTGAATCATAAATTTTTTGAATAACTTCTTTACGTTTGGAAATTGGAATAAATTGTAAAAAATAGTACCCAACAATTAGATTAGCTGACAGCATATTCACATTTTCAATTGAATCATTGATGTATTCAATTTCCGTATCATCCTTACTTTGCGCTACTTCTATCATTTCTTTTACAGGTTCTATTCCATAAAAGGTTATATTATTTTTGTCATGGTGACGCCAATATAACTTCTTTATTAACGTTCCTGTTGAACTTCCAATTTCATAACAAATAGAATTATCTTTTAGAAAGAAATCACTTAAGTAACAAATAAGTTCGTGACCTTCTTCATACAATGGAACGGATAATTTTACATGATCATCAAAATGTTTAGCTACACCATTATAAAATGACCATTGTCCATTAACCAATTTTATATCATTACCTACTTCCATTGGATACCTCCTATTTAATCAACTGCCTTAATCTCTTTGTTACTACTTGGCGATACTAGCAAAGTAATTCAGCGTACGAACCAACTGAGCTGTAAAGCTCATTTCATTATCATACCAAGCTACTGTCTTGACAAGATAGTTTTTACCATCTGTCGTAACCTCTGTCTGAGTAGCATCAAAAATTGAACCATGAGTATCTCCTATAATGTCACTAGAAACAATCAAATCATCATTATAGGCAAAACTTTCATTTTGTGCAGCTTTCATTGCGGCGTTCACCTCATCAACAGTCACTGGTGTCTTTACAAGACTAACAAGTTCTGTGAGAGAACCTGTAGGAGTTGCAACACGTTGTGCATGACCCTTAAGTAAACCATCTAATTCTGGAATAACAAGTCCGATAGCTTTTGCAGCACCAGATGAGGTTGGAACTGTATTTACTGCGGCTGCTCTTGCACGTCGTAAATCTCCTTTGCGATGAGGAGCATCAAGAGTCATTTGATCTCCAGTATAGCTATGAATTGTTGTCATAGTACCAACAAATATTCCAAACTTTTTATTTAAAGTATCAGCCATAGGAGCTAGGCAATTTGTTGTACATGAACCTGGTGAAATTACTGTTTCCTCACCAGTTAAAGTTTTATGATTTACATTAAATACAACAGTTTTTACATCATTTCCACCTGGTGCTGTAATGATTACTTTCTTTGCCCCACCATTTTTATGGAGATGTTTTTCTGCTTTTTCTTTCGTTGCAAAGAAACCTGTTGCTTCTAGCACAATATCTACACCAGATGAAGCCCAATCAATTTTTTCAGGGTTAGGCTCACTTGTTACTTTAATAAACTTGTTGTTGATAATAAAGCCATCTTCTTTTACATCAATTGTTCCATCAAATTTTCCTTGTGTACTATCATATTTTAAAAGATGAGCCAACATTTTTGAATCAGTTAAATCATTAACATGTGTTACTTCAATATTTTCAAGCGTTTGAATACGACGTAAGGTTAAACGACCAATACGACCAAAACCATTAATTCCAACTTTAACTACCATTTTATTTTCCTCCTTGATAAATAACTATACAATTTTACGTAAAAATGGATCACTTGATATTCCCTGTCTCAAAATCTGTTTTCCCCATTCCTTTGCTGTAAAAAGTGAATGATCTCTATAATTACCACATTGTCTTTCTGAAATACCAGGAACATTTTCCCAACGGAATCCATCACTTACCATTTCTTTTAGAGATTCTTTTATCACTAAAGCAATTTCTTCTGATGTGTGATTTCCCCAAATAATAAGATGAAATCCTGTTCGACATCCGAATGGAGAAAAATCTATTACTCCATTGATAGGATCTCTAATAAGACTGGCAAGAGAGTGTTCAATAGTATGAATTCCCCCACTCGGAATAGCATTTTGATTAGGTTGAACAAGTCTTACATCAAAATTACTAATAGAATCTCCTTTCTCTCCAACTTGTGTATCAATTTTGCGAACATACGGAGCACGAACTTTAGTATGATCTAATTCGAAACTTTCTACTTTTGCCATTTAATCACCTCCTGTATCAGGTATACTTTTATTGACCAAAATTAATGAAAATGTTATCAATATTCCACCTATTACTAAGCCTAGCGTAAAATGATCGTGCAGACCAATCATTGAAAAAATTGTAGAGAATAGTGGAACTAAGAATAAAAAACTACTTGCACTAGTAGCACCTCCTTGTTTTAGGCTATGAAACCACAGCCCAAAGGAGCCGATAGATGCTGGCAAAATTAACCAAATAAAGCAAAACCAACCAGTTGTATCAATCTGTGTCAAATTATAATGCTCATGTAGAAATGTCGAAATTACAAACATTCCTATACCACCTATAAGAAGTTGCCATCCTGTAAACACCCATGAACCTTGATCAAAAGGAACTCGCTTAGTAATGACCGTATTAATAGACCAGCAAAATGAACCAAGAAGTGCAAAAAAAGCACCTACGCTAAACGCTGTTTTATCTAGCCCTAAACATAGAATTACTCCCATAATTCCTAAAAATAATGATAAAATTTTCCATTTATTAAGCTTGTCGTTTAAAAGAAAATGTGCCAAAATTGCTAACCACAGAGGATTAGTAAATAAAATAATTGAGGACATTGAGGAAGATAAACCCTTAGACATTGCAAGATTTAAAAAACCCATAGTACCAGTTGTCTGTAAAATTCCTATAACGGTTACTAGAAGAAAACCGCTGGTTACCTTGCCATTACTTTTAGGTATAACTTTAGATACCCCTTTAGTAAGAAGAGTAAGTAATAACATTAAAATACCCGCGCTAATAAATCTCCAACTTCCAATCAGAAAAGGCGGGGCATGGTTTAGTGAAATTAAATACTTGCCCGTTGGAAATGATGACCCCATAAAAATAGTTGTTAGAGTAATACTAAGCAAAAACGAAACTCTTGACGACTTTTTAAAATTCAATTTTATCCTCCTTTCTCTCTTTACAAGGTATCTATAAAGAGTTATAATATAAAAAGATATAATCTCTAATAGAGATATCGAATATCTCTATTAGAGATTATAGAACTTTTGTAGGAGGATGTCAACATGAAATTATCATCTGGTTGGGAACAATCAGTATATGTTCTTTTAATATTATCTCAGTTACCAGATAACAAAACAATAAACTCTCAAGCATTAAGTTTGCGATTAGGGACCTCACATTCATATTTAAAAAAAATAATAAAACTTCTAGTAAATGAGGGGCTAATCACTTCTATTCCTGGAAAATATGGTGGTTTTTCATTAGCAAAGTCTCTGGAGGAGATAACTTTTTATGATGTTTTTATTGCTATTGAAGGACGAGGAAAAATCTTTGCTAGTCAACAGCTATTAAAAAAATTTTTAGGTGAAAACGAAGGGAAAAAAGCACAAAAATGTGCAATTACTGATTCACTTGATATTATCGAAAATACCTTAGTCACAACACTCTCTTCAATTTCCTTAGCTCAGGTTTTCAATCAAATAAGTTCAAATTATAATTTAGATGAACTAAGAGAATGGGTAAAAAATAATGTGTAACGCAAACAGACAAAATCGTGCTCTCATCTTAGGAACTTTAGCCATGATAATAACTTTTATGAGTTGGTCAAGTTTTGGTGTACTAATTAATAATATTAATTTGGTTGTCAGCATGAGTCAAAGTCAACAAAAAGTTTTAGTTGCCTTTCCAGTTTTACTAGGATCATTGTTCCGGATACCAATTGGGTACCTAAGCGATAGGTATGGAGGTAAAAGAATTTATATCATCCTATTTCTATTAACTTTACTTCCTCTATTCACTTTATTTTTTATCTTTCTTTATTTTCATCCCACCTATCCAATACTATTAATTTTATCAACGTTTATCGGTATATCTGGAGCCTCCTTCTCAGTCTCCACCTGATACGTGAGTAGCTATTTTTCTGAGAAAGAACAAGGGAAAATTTTAGGAATTGTTGGGGTTGGTACTGTTGGAAATGCCATAGGAGCTGTCTTCTTGCCAGCTATTGCCCAATTTTTTCATTCAGTAGCAGCTGCATTTCTTTTCTTAATAGTAATAACACTAGTTTTCTTAATTTTATTTATAGCCTTAGCAGATGAAACAGATTCACATCAAATTAAAAGCACAAGAAAACCTGGGATAAATCAGAAACTTATTTTATTCATTTTGTCTCTCTCCTGCGTACTATCATCAGGAGCATTTGTTACTTTTAGTAATCTTATCCCTGTTCTAGTTGGCTCTTCATCAATATTTCATCTGAGTGCCATATTATCTGGGGTTCTAAGCGCAGTCTTTTCAATTTTTACTGTCATTTCAAGGCCTCTTGGAGGAGAACTCTCTGATAAATATAATCCCAAATTTTTACTAATGGCTGGATTAATTTCCCTTTGTCTTTGCGATATACTTTTAGCAATTACTTCTACTAATTTAATTGTATTCATACTCTTTTTATTAATATATGGTTTATTAATTGGACTAGGAAATGGATTTGTTTTTAGATTAGTGGCTCTTTATTTTCCAAATGAAATTGGTATAACATCAGGTATCGTTGCAGCAATGGGAAGCTTAGGAGGATTTGTTTTTCCAATAATCTTTTCAATGTTAAAAACATCTGCACAAGGATTCATATCTATGGCAATTTTTTCAATCCTAACTATTGTATTCACTTATGTATTTTTTATCCAAGAGAAGTAGACTAACTGATTTGCTTGACCCTCTGAAAATATTAATTCATTGGTAGTCTCTATATTCTACCTTATAAAATATAAAATTTTAGATAACTTATGACACTATTAATAATTTGAACCGGCTTATTCCTAAAGGATTATTATAAACTTAAAAATTTCAATCAATAATCCTAAGTACTATCTATACCTTAATTTTTGATAAGAAAAAACTTGTAAAGTATACCGTGAAACAGCTAGTATGCGCTTAGTCTCTATTAACCCCAATATTCCAGATTAATTAGTTCCTTATGAGGACTATTGGTTACTGTTATGCCTTTAACATGATACTATTTTTTTAAATGGAGGATAAATTTTATGGCATTTAATTTTGAAACTGAACTGGTCGAGTCTATTTCTAACCGCTGCTGTAATTTGAGGAGTAATAGTTCCTTTAATCAAGATGATATAGCTGATAAAGGAGCAATTAGTCGGATTGAAAACGCAAAATATAGCCCAGGTGATAATTTTATATCTCATACGGTTTTAGAAAGTTATGAATTAGCTTTTAATGTAACTAAAGAAGAAATTATATTTGGGTCAGCTCAAGAATTAGAAGAGCTATTGTTTGACTTTTTTGACGATATGTTTCGGCTTGTAGCTAGAAGGGACCTTACAGTTGATTTGGATAGATATAAAAAAGGTGCATTTAGTCCACTCGATATCAAACTTCAAAAAGCAGTAATTTCCTTGGCAAACTACTTTGCAGAATATAATTTACAAAGGTATAACTTTTTAAAAACAGACGAATTGTTTATGGACTGTGTTAATAAACAATGGGATAAAACTGTTTTTATTGGTGGTAAACCATATAATATAGGTAGGATTTGCTATACAGGGCCTATCAACGAAGACACGGTTATTGATATAGATGATATGGAAGAAAAACTATGGCTAATTTGCTGTGAGAAATTTACACTTTCATTCCGTAATTACTTGAAAAACAACTTGTTCAATAATTTTAAGTACTCTTCCTTGAATAAAACTATTTATCAATGGGTTGACGAAGAATTTATAAACGTTATTGTGCCTGAAATTGCTAAAAAACTCAAAAGCAATAGCATTTTCAAGATAGGTATCTTAGTCCATAATTTGATTGATGATTTTCTAAATGAAGACTTACCTGAATCTTATCAAACAACAATTCCCCTTCAAATTGAACGTCCAGCTGGCTTTGAAATAGGTATTGATAATGATTTAGAAAGATATCATATTGATACTGTTGAACAACAACAGGAACGTGCAAAAATTATTGATACCTTAATGAGAACAGGTAAAGTATTGGATGCTACTGAAGAAGAAATAGAAAGTTATAACAAACTAGGAATTCAAATTGAAAGAAGACCCGAACATATTGAAACAAAAGAGGTAGACATTGATGCAATCATAGACCAAGCGATAATATCAAGAAACTGGGGAAAAACAACATCACTACCACTTCCTTCTATTGAAATGGGACCAATTGTAAAAACTTCTGATTTTGACTCATTTGAAGATATGAGAAAATTTTATGATGATTGGTTTGACTTTATTCACTTCACCCACATCAATATTCCAGGCTATTTTACAGTAAATAGCCAAATCATTAATAGATGGCAAAGTCGATTAAACGTAGAAGTTAGAGAAGCCATGGAAACATTTATCATCATTCAAAATAACTTATTGAGACTTGTCACGAAAGATGAGTTAAGACGATTTTCAAAATAGGGAGCTGACTGATTTTAATCAGTCAGTCTTTTTGTCTTCAGTCTGAACCACCCGTTCTCACGGGTGGTTTTGATTTTATTATCAAAGTTGTCAAAACGGTTGTTAAAAATAAAAAAATAAACAACTCCATATCCAAACGCTATAATCGAGGATAAGATACTATATAGTTATCAAAGTTACAGCAAAACTTTGATGGTTAACGGTTAGCTAGCTGCGCAATTAGTCTAACCCACTTCATCAGGAAGTTGCTGATTCCTGATACACTCTGAAAGGAAAATGTTATGAAAACGAATAATCGTAAAGGTGGCTACTCAGCCAATACCGCTAATGACTATATTGACCACAAACAAGCCATCTACTGCTTAAGCACCGAACTGGAAGCCCAAATTAAATTTGAGGACGGGCAACCAACGGGGGAGATTATCGCCTATAAAGCTTGGTTTACACAAAAGGGACTACCGCCTTTTCAAGTGAAGTTTCCATCTGAGGTAGCTCTTCCTGATTATATGGCTGTGGTTACTTTTGACACCCTTGAAGCCTGTGAAGTAGGCTATAATGTCTACTTCCGTGCCCAAAACCTTAAGGAGGTCAACTAGATGATGCCACTATCTCAAAAAGCCTTGGGACAGTATCTCCTGCAGAGCCTAAACATGGCGTTAGGCTCGCTCATGCAGGGGGAAACGTCCTATACCAATTCATTTACCATCACGATTTTTGAAGATGGCTTTGTGTTTATCCCACGGTTACCAGCAGGCTACCTGATTGATGATGACCTCTATCAAAAGATTTTCTTAATCGCTAACGCTGCTCTCTATCCTCGCTACACGCTACTTAAGCAAAATTCAGCCTACTTTATCGCTCTTGATACCGATGACATTCATGTGCAACGTGGTCTCTTCTTCCCGTGGAAAAAAGGGATTTCAGAGCGCCTTGTCATTCCTGATTTAGAAGCCTTTGCTAGTCATCAAAAAGGAAAGACCATCCCCATTATGAAAAACCTCACCATTGACTACGATAAGGTAACACACCTAGCGATTGCTGGAAACTCTGGCTCTGGTAAGTCCTATGCACTGACCTATTTTCTCAGCTTACTCAAAAGTATGTCGGAATTAATCCTTGTTGACCCTAAATTTGATACCCCAAGTCGCTGGGCACGTGAAAATGCGATTCCCGTCATTCATCCCCAACAAAATCGCTCCAAATCAGATTTTGTGTCGGAAATCAATGAAAGCTTAAGTGATTGCCTTAATCTCATTCAAAAGCGTCAAGCCATTCTCTACGATGACCCAGACCATGCTTTTGACCACTTGACGATTGTCATTGATGAAGTCTTAGCGCTTTCCGAAGGGGTGAATAAAGCTATTAAAGAGTCCTTCTTTTCTCTTCTATCTCAGATTGCGCTCTTAGGACGAGCGACAAAAGTCCATTTATTACTCGTTAGCCAACGCTTTGACCATACCTCTATTCCGATTTCCGTGCGAGAACAATTGAATGTCCTGATTCAAATTGGAAATGTGTCTAAAAAGACGGTTCAATTTCTCTTCCCAGACTTAGACCCTGAAGGAATTGTCATTCCCATCGGTAAAGGGACAGGACTTATTCAAATCATTGACAACGAGCACCCCTATCAGGTGTTGCCCCTCCTTTGCCCAACTTATTACACAAAGAAAGGGATTTTATAAATGAGAAGAACTTTCTTTCAGCTCACATTTAATCTTGTCCTAGGTCTTATTTCTATGAGTCTCTTTGGTTTTCTTCTGAAATCTAGTTTAACCATGATAAACCATTCTATTGATGTCAATGACTTAGCAAATTTTGCTCTCTTTTCTTGGCTTCAAGCCAAGCTAACCCTCATTAGTCCCTATGTTGATAGGTTCACCAAATTAACAGGGGCAATAGCGCTTAGCTGTCTGGCTTTTGAGGGACTTCATCGAATTGTCAACGACTCTCTGTGGAATTACCTCACCTCCATTTATCAAACCTTAAGGCTGCGACAGTTTTTAAAACAAGACAACCAGTTTGAACCGCTGTTAACAGCTGACACCCAAACTGTGACACATACTAACCCGATCTTAAAAGTTTTTAACCAGTCTGTTTCCAAATGTGTTGTGGATATCCGAAAAGAAACTGTAACGGTGTTATTACGCCTTCCAAGAACGCAACAAGCTCAGAAAGTGTTAAAAGAAATGGAAGAAGATATCAAAGAAGAGATTGCCAATCGTTATCCTCATTACTATTTCTCAGCGCCTAATCGGGTAGGCAATCAGCTCTGGTTTATCGGAACAAGGCGGTAAGGAAAAGGTAGGGCTTGGTTCACGAAGTGAAGACCAACTGCCCTACCTTTTTAAAAGTCACTAACGGTATCATGGGGCTACTACGACCCCCATGATACCAATAATCAATAATCACGATTTTTTGAAAAACTACCAAAATCACCTAAAAATTCTCCTGATAGATAAACCAATAGAAACGAGGTAACTGCCTATGGCAAAAGAAAAACGTTCTAACAAATGGGCTTTCTTACTCTACCAAGAAAGTACCCCTGACAATTATTTAGACATTCTGGAAGACATGCACATCCCCTTTGTCCTCAGTCCTTGGCATGATAAAGATGTTAATAAAGAGACTGGCGAATTCAAAAAGGCTCACAAACACGGTGCTCTCTACTTCGATTCCCTGAAAAGCTACTCCCAAGTTTCGGAGTTAGTAACGAAGCACCTAAACACTCCAGCACATGTGGAAGTGATTATGTCTCCTAAAGGCATGTATGACTATTTCACCCATGCCGAAAACCCTGAAAAAACTCTTTATGATATCAATGATATTGAATCAGGTTGTGGCTTTGATTTAGACAAATTTCTAATCACTAATAACTCAGATGACTTTCTGACACTAGTGATTGATATTATTGAAGAGCACAACTTCTTGGAATTTAACAGCTTAGTTCATTATGCACGGACAGAAAACCCAAAATTACTAAGCTTAATCATGGATAAGACTTACTTTTTCGCCAAGTATCTAGACTCAAGAAGGTATGATAAAAACGAAAGGAAGTGTAGACATGGCAAATCTTGAACTCAGTAAATTATCACAAATAGAACAATTACTAAATTGCTTATTGGCATTAGCAAAACAAAATCAAAACAGACAAAACTTAACCATTGTTACTCAAAAGGAACTACTAAATATCCTTCAAATCTCTCCAAATACCTTGAAATCATGGGAGAGAACAGGACTTAATAGACTTGAACCTCCCATAGAAGGGACAAGAACAGTCTATTATAAAATGGAAGATGTTATAAAATATTTAACTCCTTAACAATATTTATGCTAAAATAAGGCTATCACACTAAATATGTGAAGGTGTTATTTTAGCCTTTTGAATATCCAAATCAAAGAAGGCTATATGCAAAAAGAAATTATTATTCATAATAACAGGAAAGTCACTAAAACTACTAAGAATAATGGTACTATTAGTTACACTCAAAGAGGTGTTTATTTAGGTATAGACATCAAAACTGGCAAAAAGGTAACCTCATCAATTACCGCAAAAACCTTACGAAGTCTTGACCGAAAAATCACTCAGGCAAAATTAGATTTTGAAGCAAACGGCTCAACCTTAAAAGAGACTGCCGCTATTAACACTTTTGAAGAGTTAGCTGAAGCATGGTTCTCTAGTTTTATCACGTGGGTATCATCACAAAATACGATTAATCGTGTTAGAAATTATCTTGATACCTATATTATCCCCAAATTTGGTGATTATAAACCAGAAGAAATAAAATCAGCTGATATTCAAATTTGGGTAAATCAACTAGCAAGAAATTCAAAATTATCTGTTGAATCTGGCGTAAAAAAATCAAAAAAAGGCTGTGCTAAAGATTTTGGAGCTGTTTTACACAAATTAAGTGATATTTTTGATTTTGGTATCACTAATTTTGAATTAGGTCATAATCCTGCAAATACCGTTAAAGTTCCCCCGAAACCCAAGTCTACTAAAAAAAGAATTATGGTTCTCCATGATAAAGAGTTAACAATATGGCTATCCTTTCTGGAGACTCTTCCAAATACAAGAGCTAATCGAAGATTTAAAGTCATTTGCGATACCTTGCTAGCTTCTGCACTTCGGATTAATGAGCTTCTTGCTTTAGATATCCAAGACTTGGATTTTGAAAGCTGTGAGATTGTTGTTAATAAAACTTTAGTCTGGAAAGCTGGCAATCGTAAACTTGGCGTACGTGGGGAAATTCTTTGCAAAAATACTCCCAAAACAGACGCTGGCAATCGAAGAGTGCCTGTTCCTCATGAAACACTCCAAAATTTAAAGGATTTCCATAATGAAATGAACCTTTATTTCGATAAGCACGAATTACCTAGAACAAATTTAATATTCCCAACCATTTATGGAAACTATATGTGTGATAGGAATGAACGAGCAACACTTAAAAAGCGACTTACCGAACTAGGGCTACCTGACTATGGTTTTCACCTTTTTAGACACACCCATGCTTCTTTAATGTTGAATGCTGGAGCTAATTGGAAAGAACTTCAAACAAGAATGGGGCACAAATCTATTAAGACAACAATGGATACTTATGCCGAATTAGCACCTAAAAAGAAAGCTGAAGCTGTTGATATTTATCTCAAACAAATAGCTAAGCTTACTAGTTAATTATATGACTACATTTTTGACTACATTTAATATTGTAAAATCTATAAACCTTGATATAACAGTGTTTATGACGCGCTAAAATAACATTTCCGAACCTTTACTGAGGTGAAATAAAGATTCAATACGAATCAATAGAAAAGAAAAACGCTGATTTCAAGCGTTTTTTTCTTTTTGTCAAACTCTATATATTGAACTGTATTTCAATTCAATCTCTACCTTTTTCTCTACCTTTTTCTTAATTGATTTCTGTTCATAATAAGCCAAGTCAACTTAACCTTGTTTAAATGATAGCAATACATCTTATCTAATACTTTTCCTGTAATTACTATACTCGGTTAATGTCATAATTGACAAATTTCCAGTTTTATCTTCAACGATATACAAATCATTTAGACCTTCATTGCTATTGTTATCGAGAATACATTTTGCTTCGATAATTTTTTCTATGGACTCCTGTAGTCCATAGTCAGGAATATCGCATGGCACTTCTAGATATATTGTTCCTTTATCGGTATTAGATTTAATGGTCAGTTTAGCAGGTTTTTCATTTTGTTTAGCATCAAGTATCACTACGTTCTTTTTTTTATTTTAGAAATAATCTTAATAATAATATCTTTCAAAATATCTACACATAGAGCTATTTCAAGTTCATTTAAAAAGTCATTATTAACCAATATCTCAATAAAAGAATAGAACGAAGCTTGAATCTAATCATCCCTAAGGAAAGCAACTTCAATATCATTACTTTTTAATCGTTCTTGAATTTCTAACTGTTCGTCAACTGTAAAAAGATCTGGAGCTTTAATTAGTATTCCCTTTGTCATAAATACCCTTCCTTGGATTAATGACCTGATATAATTAAGTTGTAACACCTGTGTATAGTTTGGTAAAATACATACATAATCCAAGGAGATGTTACAATGACAAACAATCGTTACGAGCCTGAGCTCAAACAAAAGGTTCTTCGCCTCTATCTGGAAGAGGGACGAACCAAGAAAAGCCTGACCGAAGAATATAATCTTGGACAAGGCACGCTGACATACTGGTTACAGCAATACCGCAAAGAATGCGATAACAGCCCAACAAAACGGGAAGAATCTGATTCATACGAAGTTGCAAAAAAGCTACGCAAAGAAATTGAAGAACTCAAAAAGGAAAATGATTTTTTAAAAAAAGCGGCAGCATTCTTTGCGAAGGAAATCGATTAGCTCAGTACCAGTTCATCCAGAAATATCAACAGACATTTGGGGTCAGATGGCTTCTTAGAAGAATGAACATCTGTCCAAATGCTTACTATAATTATCTTAAAAACAAAAAACATGCTTATCGTCAGGAAAAGGCAGAGATTCAACGTAAAATTGTTGAAATCTACCACCGCGAAAATGGAGTTCCTGGATACCGAATGATGAACGATTATCTTAAGGGTATCGGAAGCATTCGTTCAGATCTAACAATACATCATTTTATGAATGAATTGGGCTTACGTTCCATCACACGTCGAAAGAAACCAAACTATGTAAAAGGAACTGCCAATAAAATCTTTCCAAACCTTCTGAATAGGGAATTTGATGTAAAAGAACCCAATAAAATATGGTGTACTGATTTTACATATTTAACTCGTCCAGATGGAACAATGCGTTACAATTGCACGATTATAGACCTTTGCGGTCGTGAAGTGGTTGCATCATTAAACAGCAGTCATATCGATACTGAATTGGCAAAGGAAACCTTGAAAATCGCACTAGAACGTCGAAAACCAGCAAAAGGAATTATCCTGCATTCTGATCAAGGGCGTCAATTTACTGCAAAAGAATTCAATAAATTTTGTGATAAAAACTATGTCCAACAAAGTATGAGCAAAGCAGGCTGTCCATATGACAATGCCGTTATGGAAAGATTCTACAATACGCTCAAACACGAATTCTATTATCTCTACATGTTTGATTCAAATGACATTCTTGACCAAAAGCTCTATGAATTCGTTTATGGGAAATATAATCACGTAAGACCACATCGTGCAAACGGTGGACTTACACCTTATGCTGCACGATGTCGTGCAGCGTAAGAAATTTTATACACTAGTGTTACAAAAATGCTTGACTAGGTCAAATATTTAGAGATTCAGTTACCTGATGTCGATGGGAACCTAAAATTAAAAAATTCAGCTATTGAAGGATTTGTACGTTGTGTGGTTGCTAATCACAATTTTATAAAGGATCCTACTATTAAGGTAGACTGTCGTAAGAATAAATGTTTAGTTCACGTAGAAGGACAGATGCTTCCATCAGACAACATTATTAAACGAACTCAAATAATTAAAGATGAGATAGCTGATGGATTGAAACAGTTTTTTGGAATGAATCATCGTGTAAAACTGTATATTTCTGTAAAAGAATACAAGCCTAAACCACCACGTAAAAAAACTGTTAGTCGTGTAAAGTAAGGAAGTAAAAAAATGGAATGGTTTAAAAAATACCAATATCTATTTCTTTCCGGATTGGCGGGTGCTATCTTAGCGTGCTTCATCCTATCCTATGGTTTTTTTAAGACTTTATTTGTCTTGATTTGCGCCACTCTAGGAGTTGGAATTGGGTATTATATTCAACAAAAACAATTATTTAAATAGTAAAGGTGATTTATATGTCAAATGTAGAACAAAAAGTAAAAGAAGTAAAAGAAGTAAAAGAAGTAAAAGGCGAATTGACCTATGAAGATAAAGTCATTCAAAAAATTATTGGTCTTTCTTTAGAGAATGTTCCAGGTTTACTGGATATTGATGGCGGCTTTTTCTCAAAACTAACTGGAAAACTTATCAATACTGATAACGTTGCAAGCGGAATCGATGTTGAAGTTGGTAAAAAGCAAGTTGCTGTGGATTTGAAAGCAGTTGTCGAATATCAAAAGAATATTCCTGAATTATACAAGAAAATCAAAGAGATTGTTGTTTCAGAAATTTCTAATATGACTAATTTGGAAGTGGTTGAAGTTAATGTAGATGTTGTTGATATCAAGACTAAAGAGCAACATGAAGCAGACTCAGTAAGCCTGCAAGATCGAGCAACTGGAGTTGTTGAATCAACAAGTAAATTTACTTCCGATAAGTTTGAAAGCGCAAAAGAGGGATTGAGTGATGGCTTCTCAGCTGCAAAGGAAAAAGTTAAAGGAGTTGCCGAAGATACCAAAGAGACTGCTAAAGCAGAACCAAGAGTTCACTAAATTCTTTTATGTCTAAAAAGGTTTAAAAACGTTCATTTTCAATAATCTAATTTCCCAATGGAGGGTAACACTATGTCAGTAGAAGAAAAACTTAATCAAGCTAAAGGTGCTATTAAAGAAGGTGTCGGAAAAGTAACTGATGATAAAAAGACCGAAAAAGAAGGAGCTGCTGAAAAAGGAGTTTCAAAAGTTAAAGAAGTTGCCAAAGATGCCAAAGATGCTGTTGAAGGAGCAATTGAAGGCGTTAAAAATATGGTTAAAAAGGACGATAAATAATTCTAAAATCGGTTGATTTTTTACTTAAAACATGGGATTACTCTACAAGAAATTTAAGGTTGTTGTAGTCCTAACTACTCACTTTTAAAACAACACCAAAAACTATGACAAATCCTTAACATTACAATATTAATCAGGTGAAAAATCAGCTTTCTTTAGATTACTTTTAGATCCTTTCTAACCTCATATGTATATTCCTTCTGATAGCAATAGCGCTCTAAAATCTGTAGTTTTGTTTAAACTATAGAAGCTAGAGTGCTTTTTATATTATTTTTAAAAAAATAAAAGTACAGATTTTACTTAACCTCAGAATGAGGTTAAGTAATTGAATTAAAAATCCGTGAAAATATTATTTTCAAGGTTTTTTTACCAAAGATAACAGTTATTCGTTCTAGTAAAAAGAATCACAAACACATGATAGCCTCTATTAATATCTTACTCCTACCTTCCTGTCGCAAAGAGGATACAATAAATCGAAAATGTCATTATTCAATATCGAGTTTTCCACCTAGATAAAAAACTCGATATTAATTTTGAAAATCGTTTTAGTAATAACCTAAACTCCTACATCAGAAACGGCGGATTTTACTCCATTAATACCAAATTAACAACTTAACTAATATCAAAAAGATCACCATACTATCGTTGATCTTTACTTTTCACTCTAAATCTTTCATTATATTTGTAAACCTATGTGTAAATATAGTCGTCATCCCCTATATATTTTCTGTCAAGTTTCTGTAAAAAGGAATATGACGTTCACTGTACCCAAAATTATATTTTTCCCTGTTTTTTACTAGGAAAAATGGGAAATCTTTCGCTTCGATTAAGGTAGAAGTCACCGTATAATAAATCGGTTTTTTTGTCAACAATGTGTCAACTTCAACTGTAAACAGCCGGTCTACCTCTTCATTCGGATGGATATACTCCCAATTTTCTATCTTTATCTTTCCAACAAAGCAATGGATGGTTCTACTCTGATGGATCAGATAATCAATCTCTCCCCAAATGTCAATTTGATCAGGAACTAGGTTTAACTCCTCACAAGTTTCTCGTATAGCAGCCTCTTGGAAAGTCTCGCCGTCTTCCACGCGTCCACCAGGAAAAGAAATCTCACCCGGTTGAGAAATATGTTCGCTTCGCACTTGGTAAAGGACTTGATACTTACCAGTTTTTACATCATATATTAAGGGCAAGAGAACTGCATAGTGTCCTTTCTCCCCCAGTGGCTTCGGCTCATAATGAGCTAATTTATCTTTAATAGTCATAACTACTCCTTGACTTCATATTGTCATAAAAAAATAAGATAACCTTATTATATATCTTTCTAAAGGACATACACTCAATATATAACATAATTATATATAATTTTTATACCTATCCTAAAATAAAAGGAGCAAACCATGTATTTTCCAACATCGTCAACCCTGATTGAGTTCTTAATATTAGCTATTATTGATAGAGAAGACTATTATGTTTATGATATTAGCCAAACCATAAAGATTGCGGCTAATATCAAGGAATCAACACTTTAACCTATTCTACAAAAGCTTGAAAAAACAGGCTATATGACCACCACCTTAGGCCAAGATTATCAAGGGCGCAAACGTAAATATTATGGTATTACCCCAGATGGAAAAAAGAGCAACTTCAATTTTTTAGTAAGGAAGACGCTCATGAAGTCATTAGCCGTCTACTAGATGAAAAGGTTATTGAGGATACGACTAGTTTGCGCAATAAAACAACTATTATTTGGATTGCTATTCTCGCAGTATTAGCTAGTCCAGTAGCTTTTCCAATTCTCCTTTTCTTCTTAGCTATGCTAATGACACTTCTTATGATCATTTTTGCGGTCATGGTGACTGCCTTAGCTCTTACTCTTGTCTTACTCATTAGTGGTGTTCACACTTTCTTTACAAGTTTCTCTCTCCTAAGTTGTTTCACTAGCTTCAACACTGTTTGGACTAGGTTTAGGACTATTGATGTTTTGGGGAGCACTTTTACTATTTTTGATTTCATTTGAAGTCTGTAAACTTACTGTAAAGCTAATTACTTTATCAATTAGATGGCTCATCAATAAAGGAAGAAAATCATGAAAATTTGGGAAAAAGATTGTCCTTTGTCCTTGGAGTATCTCTCATATCTCTATTTTTAGGCGGGGGATTAGCAACTTGGGTTTATAGTCAAGGTGGATTGACAGATTTACAAAATCAAAATAAAAGTTAGCTAGATTATGTCAAGAAGGAAACTGATAACTTCAATAAGATTAATATTAAAAGTAGCAACTACAATGTACTTATTCAAAGTTCTGATGTTAACAAAGCTACACTTTCTTACTACCAAAAAATAAAAAATCAAATTGATACAACTGTAAAGGATGGTCAATTAACTATTAATGATAACAACTCTAAATTAGATTCGACTTCTAAAAAACACATTAACTTTTTCGAATTAAAAGATTTAATAAGCCTCTCTTCTGCTATCGACCAGGAAGTCAGAAAGCAAACCATTATTATTACACTTCCTAAAAAAAACGATTGATTTCTTAAAAGGTGATTTAGCAACTGGAAATCTAGATTTAAGCCATAGCACGGTTAGATAAGCAGACATTAATCTAAATATAGGAGACCTGACTTTTACTAAAATGATAGTCAGCAACCTAAAAACTAACCTTGATGTTGGTAATGTTGATAGTGATAATTACCCTTTTTACTAACGCAGATTTATCTATTGCAATGGGAGAATACTCTGGTAATAACTTAATTTTTAACGGTCACAATAAACTTGACGTCACAACCGGTGAAGTTGAAATAGCTCTTAAAGATTACACTATCAATGTTCAAGCAGATAGTCACTCAGGAGATGTGGATGTTACGAATAACCCTAAGAACTCAAAAGATAATACACTTACCATCACCTCCGATCTCGGTAATATAACTGTAGAATAACATAAAAAAGCCAGCTCACATTAGCCGGCTTTTAGTTTATACATTCTCAGTTTTTGGTCTATAAATAACAATACCTACAACTACAAAAGTAAGTAAGAAAATGACTAGCATACGGACTTGATCTGAGATTTGTCCTGTCATAGAAATAGTTTGACGAAGGCCTGACACAGAGTAGGACATTGGTAAGAATGGTTGTACGACCTTAAAGAACCTAGGACTAAGTTCAATTGGATAAGTCCCTGCACTAGAACCTAACTGTAAAAGCAACAGAATCATGGAAGCAAATGCACCATATCTATCATCCCAACCTACAAGGGCTGTAACGAGTGCCATTAAAGTCCATGCTGCAAGTAGAATCATACCAAATGTAGCTAGTGGATGATTTGGTTCAACTCCCATAAATCGAATAGTAATATAAAGGGCAGTTGCAGCCATAGTTGCAATAATACCATTGATAAATAACTTATTTTTAGCCCAGTCAAAACGACTCGTAAAGCTTCTTCCTGTCAAGCTTTTAGCAAAGATAACATTTGTTGAAAGAGCTACAACCATCAGAGAAACCGAAATCATATATGGAGCCATTCCCACACCATTAGTGTCAACCTTATCCTTATCAGTTTTCTTCACTTTTAGAGGAGCACTGACTATCTTAGCATTTTCTGGGTTTACAGAAACAAGTGATAACTGTTGATTAGCCTTGTTTAATGAGTCAGACAAGGTAAAAAGGTTGATTGACAGATTTGTCAATCCATTTGTTAAATTATTTCCTCCAATTGCCAATTGTTGGGCACCTGTATTAAGAGCACTTACACCACTTTTAAGGGTAGAAAATCCATTCATTAAGGTACTACTGTTAGCATCTAGAGTTTGTGCACCACTAGCAATCGTTGACACAGCACCAGTGTAGGTTGACAAACCTGTTGAGAGATTGCTTGCACCTTTGGCTAAAGTAGTTTGAGCTGTTGACACACCTGAAGCAACTTGAATTGCCCCAGGCAATAATTGATTAACAAGTACTGAGTTAACATTAGCAATATTAGCTTGCATTGATGATATAGTTGAGGAAGCTAAAGGAAGAAGAGCATTTGCCGAACTTGCAATGCCTGAAATAGACGTTTGTAGAGAAGCTAAGTTGCTTGATTCTCCACTACTAGTTGTTGTCGTGCCTGCCAAGCTAGACAAAGCTGTTGACATGCCTGACACATCTGATGCAATAGTTGAAGCATAGCTACTAGCTGTAGAGCCAGCATTACTAATTGCTGAAGCAATCTCTGCTTGTTGATCTGCTGTCAAACTTTGATATGCAGCTGTTCCTTGTACCGCAGCCAAATCGTTCGCTTTGTCAGTGGCACTAGCTGTAGCTATAGAACTAGCTGCAGAAGAAATATTTGAAAGATAAGTCGCTATTGAACTTGTATCTACTGATGTTGTTGATGTTCCACTAGGGAATGATGTATTACTTACTGCCGTATTAAGATTTTGAATTGCTGTATTTAAATCAGTTAAATTAGCTGACAAGCTTGACAACTGCGTTTGCTGTTCTTCAGATAAACTTGTTGCTGTAGCCATTTGACTAAGCGCCGTTGACAAAGAATTCGCACCTGTAACTAAGGTATTCATAGCTTCTGCCCCTGATGCAAATTGACCTGCAGCAGAATTAACAGACTCTGAGTTACGATTCAACTGTGACAAAGCACCTGACAAAGTTGACACACCTGAAGTATAAGCAGATGCCCCCGAACTCAAGGTATCAACACCTGTCGCCAATGTTTGAGTAGAACCAGCAAGAGTCCCTAGACCATTTGATAAGATCTGACCTCCAGATTGAAGTGCTCCTGCACCTGCATATAATTGACCGGCCCCATTCGCTGCAGTTCTCATCCCACCCTGCAGTTGAGACATACTCTTAAAGACAGCTCCAACATAAGTTGACGTAATATTTTTAGAAACAGTCTCCTTTAACTTAGACATGGCAGAATCGCTCATTTTCGAAGCAACGAAGCTACGACCTGCTGTTGTCTGATAAGAAATTTTTAGTTTTTTAGGATCATTTGTCAGAAGACTTGCTGCATTACTTGAGAGGTTTTCTGGGAAAGTGATAACCATATAGTAATCACCGTCTTCTATTCCTTTTTGTGCTTCAGTTTCAGTTACAAAATGATAGTCCAAATTTTTATTTTTAGACATATTGTCCACCATATCATGACCAATATTAAGCGCCTTATCTTGAAATCTAGCACTCTTATCTTTGTTCACCACTGCCACTGGCAGATGTTTCACATTACCATAAGGATCCCATATAGAAGATAAAAATATTAAATTATACAAAGCGGGTATCAATGAAACACCAATAATGGTTATCCATAGCTTTGGACTTTTTAGAAGAGCCTTTAATTCTGCTAACATATTTCTCCTTTTTAGACATCGTGTTTATTTTTATGATATAATCAATTATAAGCTCATTAATTTTATAAATCAATATTTAAAAACTATTTTTTGGACACATTATCTAAAACTGTGTGAAAGGAGAAATACATGACAAAAGATCAAAGGCGTTCACTGACTAAAAAAGCTCTTTTAGATGCTTTGGTAATATGCCTTAAAGACCAAGATTTCAATGAGATTACAACTATTCGTCTAGTTCAAACAGCTGGGATTAGCCGTTCAAGTTTTTATACTCACTACAAGGATAAATTTGAAATGATAGATATCTATCAGAAAGAATTGTTTCATAAACTAGAAGATATCTTTGATAAATACGACGGAAAGAAAGAAGGGGCCTTTCTCGAAATCTTTGAAATTCTTACTCGTGAAAAACTTCTTTCAGCTCTATTATCTACAAATGGAGCAAAAGAAATTCAAGATTTTCTGATAAACAAACTTCAGCGTATGATAGCTGAAGATTTTATTGACCCTACTGCTGAAAAAAGAGCTCTCAAAGGATTCGAGAAAGACTATGCCAGCATTTATCTTGCTCATGCTATTTTTGGAGCTTGTCAAGCATGGATAAAAAATGGCAAAAAGGAATCACCTCAAGAAATGACTGACTTCCTTCTACGATTTATTCCACAATAAAATAACACCAGAAGCACAAAAAAGCTACAAAGTATCTCGGTAGATAAAGTAGCTTTTTTCTCTTATAATTAAATTCCTAGAACAATGAGATAATAAGTGAAAACAAGGTCAATATTGCGGGTCCCCCTTGCGTAAAAATAATCTTCTTATTAGCAGTTACAGCACCATAAACAGCAGCAAAGAAAACATTAAGAACAAAAACAGTTACAAGTAGCTGACTATTTGTAAAAATACCATACAAGAGGAATACAGCGATTAAACCATTGTAAATACCTTGATTTTTAAATAAGTTTATAACAGAATCGCGTTGAAGCTCTTCTTTGCTCATATTAAAAACTCTACTAGTTGTGTCTGAATGTGTTGCAAAAGTTTCCAAATACATGATATAAAGATGCTCAAATGCAACAATCCCAGCTAAATTAGTGTAATAATAGACATAGTTCCTCCCTTCTTAAACAACTTCGACAGTATATCAAAAGTAAAGCATTAAAACAACACACATGTTTTATACAATTTAAAATATGGTAAAATAAAGACTGAAAGAGATATCCTTATGGCAAAAACAGAAGTAACACAACGTCTACAAAAAGACTTGAAAATCTCTAGATTTCAAGCTTATATAGAGGATAAAGAATACTCTGAAGAAAGAGTACAAACGACTAAAAAAAGATTTTGAAGCCTACTTCACCAACTACGTTTCAAAAGTTTCAGCAGACTTTGAAGGTGGACTGGAAAATAAATGAACTATACCTCAAAATCACATATCATAAGATAATGGAACAAGCTCCTAGTCTAATATAAATGACTAGGAGCTTATTATGTTAGAAAACAAAAAGCCGTATCATTCTGTGAAATAGCTCTAAAATCTATATAAAAGTAAGCAAGAAGGTAAGTAAATTGCTGAAACAGTCTTTTAAAACAAGCAAAAAGCCCATAATAACGGACTTTTCGATACAATAATATTAAAATTAAAGTATTTTGTTGTAGAATTCAACGACAAGTGCTTCGTTGATTTCTGGGTTAATTTCATCACGTTCTGGAAGACGTGTCAATGAACCTTCAAGTTTTTCAGCATCAAATGATACGAATGCTGGACGTCCGATAGTAGCTTCTACTGCTTCAAGGATAGCAGGAACTTTAGCTGACTTTTCACGAACTGAGATTACTTGACCAACTTCAACGCGGTATGAAGGGATATCAACACGTTTACCGTCAACAAGGATGTGACCGTGGTTTACAAATTGACGTGCTTGACGACGAGTTGTTGCAAGACCAAGACGGTACACAACGTTATCAAGACGACGTTCCAAAAGAACCATAAAGTTGAAACCAAGTGTTCCACCTTTAACTTTAGTAGCTTGTACGAACAAGTTACGGAATTGTTTTTCACTCAAACCGTATGAGAAACGAAGCTTTTGTTTTTCAGCCAATTGCAAACCGTACTCTGAAAGTTTTGAACGGTTATTTGGGCCATGTTGACCTGGTACGTAGTTACGACGTGCCAATTCTTTACCTGTGCCTGTAAGTGAGAAACCAAGGCGACGTGATTGTTTCCATGACGGACCTGTATAACGTGACATTAATAATGTCCTCCTATAAAAAATATTTTTAGGAAATAACATTTTAGATAAACCTGATTCGTTCAGAAAGACTTCGCCCAAACAGCAAAGGTTACTTTTCTAGCTGACTTCCTGTTGACGAGCTTCATTTTATCCTGCTATTATTTCACATACTCCGCTATTTTACCACGAAAAAAAGCCCAAGTAAAGGCTTTTTCTTATTTATTTTCGATTTCAGCTTGTTCCTCGGGACTCAAATAACGAATGAGAGTCTTTTCAGTCAAAATATCTGAATAAGTATAAGATTCAACATAACTATTATTAATAGCGTCAGCTTGAGAACCAAAGTCCTGATACTCAACAATAAACAATGATGGATAGACTTCTGTCAAACGACCAATCTTATTCTTTTCACGTTTACGTCCATTCTCTAGAGTCAATTCTACCCACTGACCTTCATGAGCTTTAATAGCTTCCTTAATATTTTTCATTTTAGCAACATCTGCAAATGCGTCACTCATATATATCTCCTTAAATCTGAAAGTTACGATTCCTCAAACTGAGCAATCGATGAAAATTTATTATATTCTTTTTGGAATAATAACTTAACTGTTCCACGCGCACCAGCACGGTTTTTTTCTAAAATAACTTCGATTGTATTATCTTCAATCGCATTCTCTGGTTCTTCACTATCTTTTCGATAGTAATCATCACGATATAAGAAAGCTACAATGTCGGCATCCTGCTCGATAGATCCTGATTCACGGATGTCAGACAAGACTGGTCGTTTATCCTGACGTTGTTCAACCCCACGTGATAACTGACTTAAGGCAATTACAGGAACTTTGAGCTCCTTGGCTAAGATTTTTAACTGTCTTGAAATATCTGAGACCTCTTGTTGGCGATTTTCCGGTCGCGTCCCTGTAATCAACTGCAAATAGTCAATCACAATGAGACCGAGACCACCCTCTACTTCTTGAGATAATTTACGGGACCGTGCACGAATCTCAGTAATCTTTATACCAGGGGTATCATCTATGTAAATAGGTGCCTCAGCCAGTGCCCCTTGAGCAATCATGACATTATTCCAATCTTGCTCTGTCAATTGACCTGTACGTAAAGCATGAGAATCAATCATACCTTCAGCTGCCAACATACGATCAACCAAGCTTTCTGCACCCATCTCTAGGGAAAAGACTGCAACAGCTTTATTTTGCTTGGTGCCAACATTCTGAACAATATTCAACACAAAGGCTGTTTTACCAACAGCGGGACGAGCTGCTAAAATAATTAATTGGTCTGGGTGTAATCCTGTTGTAATCTTGTCAAGGTCACGGAAACCTGTCGGTAATCCAGTTACATCTGATGTTTGCTGTGAACGCATCTCCAAAGTATTAAAATTGACATCAAGAACTTCAGATATTTTGCGGAAACCACTACGATTGCTATGCTCTGAAACATCAACTAAGGCTTTCTCAGCATTTGCAATAATTTCATCAGATTCAGTTGTGCCCTCATATGCTTGATTGACAATTTCTGTCAACCTATTTATAATACGCCGAAGCATGGCTTTCTCAGCCACAATCTTAGCATAGTACTCAGCATTTGCGGATGTTGGGACACTATTGACCAAATCTACAAGATAAGAAATACCCCCTATGTTTTGGAGGTCATCTTGGTCATCTAAAATAGTACGTACTGTCGTGGCATCAATGGCATCATTTCGATCCGACAGCGTTACCATTGCTTTAAAAATGACACGATGGGAATACTTGTAAAAGTCATCTGCTTCGATAAACTCTCGAACCGTAATTAACTTTTCCGGGTTAATGAAAATAGCCCCCAAAACAGACTGTTCCGCTACTAAATCATGAGGTTGCACTCGTAATTCTTGAGCTTCAGCCACAATTATTCCCTCCTTTACAAGATTTACCTATAGTGAGTGTCAACGAATTACTCAGCACTATTTTTGATGTTAAGTTTAATTTGTGCATTCACTTCTTTATGAAGCTTTACAGGAACCTCAATCAAGCCAATCGCTCGAATAGGATGTTCAAGTTCAATATGACGTTTATCAATCTTGATTCCAAACTGTTTCTGAAGTCCTTCCGCAATCTTTTTAGCTGTAATTGAACCAAATGTACGACCATCTGGCCCAACCTTCTCAGTAAATTGAAGACGATTTTCTTCTTTCTCAAGTTGTTCTTTAATGCGTTTTGCTTCAGCTAACAACTCTGCAGCATGCTTTTCTTCTGATTTTTGTTTTCCTTTCAACTCCCCGATAGCTTGGTTTGTTGCTTCTTTAGCAAGATTCTTTTTAATCAAGAAGTTTTGAGCATAACCTAATGGTACTTCTTTAATTTCACCTTTTTTTCCTTTACCCTTAACGTCTTGTAAGAAAATAACTTTCATTTTAATCCTCCTTGGGAGCCAACTCTCCCATAATAGTTTCAATTAATTTATTTTGCGCTTGAGAAACACTACAGTCTCGTAATTGGCAGGCGGCTAGGTTGAAATGTCCTCCACCACCTAATTTTTCCATAATACGTTGTACATTAATCGCATTATGGCTTCGAGAAGATATGTTTACAGTCGAGTGACTTGTTCGAGCAACAACAAAGGTCGCTTCGATTCCAGCCATTGCAAGCATAGTATCTGCTGCCTTAGAAATCTCAACATTATTATAGCACTTATGGTTATCTCCTGTAGCAACGATTATATCATCAGTAATTCGTTCGCCTGCAATAATTAACTCATTAATACGTCGATATTCGTCAAAATCAGTAGCAGAAATCATTTGAATTTCTCCACTGTCACTTCCTAAACTACGAAGGTAAGAGGCAACATCAAAAGTTCGACTAGTAACACGAGTAGAGAAATTCTTGGTATCCAGCATTATACCTGCCATAAGGATAGAAGCTTGGATTTTACTCAAACGTTCTGGAGCCCCTTGAAATTGTAACAACTCCGTAACCAATTCACAAGCAGAGCTTGCTCCACTTTCAATAAAACTCAAAACTGCATTTTCAGGGAAGTCGTCATCTCGACGGTGATGATCTACGACAATAACTTCATTAAATCGATCATAAAAATCCTGAGATAGGGTTAGATTGATTTTTGAATGGTCAACCATAATTAGCAATGAGTGTTGGTTGACTAGTTCTTCAGCTTCTGAGAGTGTAATAAGGGGTGACTGCCCATCTTCTTTCAAACGTTCTACCGCACGCTCAATATCCGCATTCATAGCCATATCATCATAAACAGCATAGCTCTTTCTAACAATCTGACTAGCAAAATGGGCCATACCAACAGTAGCCCCTAAGGCATCCATATCAAGATTTTTGTGACCTACAACAAATACTTTTTCGACTGTTTTTAACTTATCTGAAATTGCAGTCATCATAGCCCTTGTTCTTGTACGAGAACGCTTAACTGTTGAGACAGAGCCTCCTCCAAAATAAAGAAGTTCCTTGTGATCATCATTTTCCTTAACAACAGCTTGATCTCCGCCTCGAGCAAGTGCAATATTAAGGTTCTGCAAAGCAACTTGCCCGATTTGATCATGCTTAAGCGTACCAAAGGATATTCCCATACTCAAAGTCAGTGGTAAACCACGTTCTTGTGCTTGTTGACGAAAGTCATCCAAGACAGAAAACTTTTGATCCATGAATTCTGTCAAAACACTGTAATTGGTATAGAAGTAAAAACGATCCCCTTCAATACGTCGATAATGAATATGCTTAGCCTTAGAAAACTCAGAAATAAATCCTACTACAAATGTATTGATTTTTGAAACATCCGCATCTGGCAAACTTCCTGTCACATCGTCATAGTTATCAACTGAAATAATCCCAATAACAGGTCGAGTCATATTTGGATCAACATTTTCATCTTGATCATAAACATTGTCAATAAAATATGTCAACTTATTGTCAAAATCCACAAAGGCAGCGTATTTATTGTCACCAACAGTTATCACATTCGAAGGTGACCCCTTTCGTTTCTGGGAGATAAAATCTGTAATCAAATGCTTATTGAAGTTCCCATATTCATCTGAAAGCACTAACTTAGCATAGGGGTTAAACCATTCAATATGGTCATTTTCGTCAAAAGTAACGACTCCGACAGGCATCTTTCCAAGAAGAGTCTTCAAAGAAGCTTCCACATCCTGATTCAGTTCATCTAATTGCTCTATTTCCAAAGACTCATATGTTGTCTTCTGGTAATGCAATAGTGCAACAACTACTACCATAATGATAAAAAGCGCAAAAATGAGCGCAGACTCCGTTTGTAATACGCGGACAAAAATGGTAGCAATTCCAAAAAGAATTAGTCCTATCATTATCAGGTGAATAGTAGCAAAGTGAAATCTTTTCATATAAAACCTCTTAATCTAACAATTATAACATAAAAAAGCCTTAATTAAAAGGCTTTTACAAGTGTTACGACTGTTAATCCACTTTACGTCGAGCTTTATTATTGCCTTCAAGGTAAACCATCAAAATAGAGATATCTGTTGGATTAACCCCTGAGATACGGCTTGCTTGACCAATGGTTTCAGGATTTATTTTCTTAAATTTTTGACGAGCCTCAGTTGCAATAGAATCAATAGCATCCCAATCAATATTTTCCGGAATCTTTTTTTCTTCCATTCGCTTCATTTTAGCTACTTGATCCAAAGCTTTATTGATATACCCTTCGTACTTGATTTCAGTTTCAAGTAACTCTATAACCTTAGCATCCAAATCTTCTGCAGCTGGACCGACAAACTGAGTAGCTGTAGCGTAATCAATCTCAGGTCGACGCATAAACTCTTTGGCTGTCATGGCATCTGTCAAAGGCTTAAATCCTAGAGCTTGAATTTTTTCATTTGTTCCTTTTATAGGTTTTAATTTTTCTTTTGACAGACGTGTCAACTCTCTGTCAAACTGATTTTTCTTAATTTTAAAGATATTCCAACGTTCATCATCAACCAAGCCAACTTCTCGACCAATAGGTGTCAAGCGCATGTCAGCATTATCATGACGTAATATAAGTCGATACTCTGCGCGTGAAGTCAATAAACGATATGGTTCCAAGGTTCCTTTCGTGACAAGATCGTCAATCATTACACCAATATAGGCATCACTACGTTTGAGAATAAGCTCTGGTTTACCTTGAACTTTAAGAGCTGCATTAATACCAGCAACTAGACCTTGACCTGCTGCCTCCTCGTATCCAGAAGTTCCATTGGTTTGTCCTGCCGTAAATAGACCTGAAATCAACTTCGTTTCAAGTGTTGCACGTAATTGATGTGGAAGGACAATGTCATACTCAATCGCATAGCCAGTTCTTATCATCTCTGCCTTTTCCAGACCTTTGATTGAGTGAATCAACTCTTTTTGAACATCTTCGGGTAAGCTTGTTGACATACCTTGTACATAGACTTCTTCAGTCTCTCTTCCTTCGGGTTCAAGGAAAAGCTGATGACGATTTTTATCAGCAAAGCGGACAATTTTATCTTCTATTGATGGACAGTAACGAGGTCCTACTCCCTTGACAATACCCGAGAACATCGGTGCACGGTGTAAATTGTTATTGATAATATCATGGCTCTCTTGATTCGTATAAGTTAGCCAACAAGGAATTTGATCCTGAAGATAGTCTTCATCCTTCGACAAAAATGAAAAATGATTCGGCTTTTCGTCGCCTGGTTGAATCTCGGTCTCTTCGTAATTAATTGATGATGCCTTGACACGAGGAGGAGTACCTGTTTTAAATCGACCAATTTCAAGCCCAAGTTCCTTCAAATTATCAGCCAAAGTAACCGATGCAAGACTATTATTTGGTCCAGAAGAATATTTGAGATCACCTATGATAATTTCACCGCGTAAAGCCGTTCCTGTTGTTACAACAACTGCTTTAGCTCCGTATTTTTGATTTGTGGCTGTTCTTACACCGACTACCTTGCTATTTTCAACAAGTATTTCATCAACCATTGATTGACGTAGAGTCAAGTTTTCCTGACGCTCAACTGTATGTTTCATTGTCATAGCATACAAGGCTTTGTCTGCTTGAGCACGCAAAGCTCTAACTGCGGGTCCTTTACCAGTATTCAACATTTTCATTTGAATGTAGGTTTTGTCGATGTTTTTACCCATCTCTCCACCAAGAGCATCAATTTCACGAACAACAATCCCCTTGGCCGATCCACCGATAGAAGGGTTACACGGCATAAAAGCCAGCATCTCTAGGTTAATGGTCGCTAATAAAACCTTACATCCCATACGGGCTGCAGCCAAGCTAGCTTCCACACCGGCGTGACCAGCACCGACGACAATTACATCAAAATTTTCATCAAACTCGTAAGACATTTTTAGATTTCTGCAGTGATTTACAGTCAACTACCTCATCCTTTCTTTGTTTTTTTTTTCTACAAAAATAGTCAAAACTCTAGAAAACTGTACGCAAAAACGCACAATTCCCATGAGCTTTGACCATCATGACTATTGTTAAAATTATTTTATCAAATCAAATCGTTTTGTCAATTAAAATCACTATTTGATTAGAATAAAGAGTTGAATTTGGATTCATTATAGCGAAAAAGGCCATAAATGCATTAAAAATTGGGAACTCAGACCTTTACTTCAGTTAAATATACTGACAAACTTTTCCGTCTTTATAGGCTTGGTCTATAATACCACCACCTAGACATTCCTGTCCATCATAAAAAACAACAGCTTGCCCAGGTGTAATAGCACGTTGAGGTTCAGCAAAAATCACCTCAGATTTATCACCTTTAACCTTTACAGTAACTTTGCTATCAGGTTGACGATAACGGAATTTTGCTGTACATTCCATTTCAAATTCTTCTGGCATATCACGCGTAAAGTGTATCATTGAAGCGTCAAGAGAAGTTGACATCAGTGACTCATGGTGGAAACCTTGACCCACGTAAAGAATATTTTTAGAAAGATTTTTTCCTACTACAAACCAAGGAGCATTGTCCCCACCTTTTTGGCCACCAATCCCCATACCTCCACGTTGACCAATAGTGTAATACATAAGTCCGTTATGTTCACCCATGTCACGACCATCAACCGTCATCATACGACCTTTTTGAGCTGGCAGGTACTGACTAAGAAACTCTTTAAAGTTCTTTTCACCAATAAAACAAATTCCTGTTGAATCCTTTTTCTTGGCTGTTGCAAGACCAGCACGTTCAGCAATTTCACGAACTTCTGACTTTTGCAGATGCCCTAAAGGAAACATCGTTTTCTGCAACTGCTCTTGCGAAAGTTGACTAAGGAAGTAGGTTTGATCTTTATTGTTATCTGCACCACGCAACATATGGATAATACCATTTTCATCGCGAACAACTTGGGCGTAATGCCCTGTAGCCACATAATCCGCTCCCAATGTCATCGCATAATCTAAGAAAGCCTTAAACTTGATTTCCTTATTACACATAACATCTGGATTAGGGGTACGTCCTGCACGGTACTCTGCTAAGAAATACTCAAATACACGGTCCCAGTACTCTTTTTCAAAGTTGACAGAGTAATAGGGGATATCAATCTGATCAGCCACTGCTGCTACATCTTTATAATCTTCGGTTGCTGTACACACACCAAATTCATCCGTGTCATCCCAGTTTTTCATGAAAACACCGATTACATCATAACCTTGTTCTTTTAAAAGTAAGGCTGTTACTGATGAATCAACGCCACCACTCATACCAACAACAACACGTGTTTTTGAATTATCAGTCATAGATAACTCCTCCCATCAAATAAAAATTAACATAGACTTGAAGGGTCTAGTTATTCAAATATCGATTTGAAGGTCGATTTTGAAGCGTAAAAGCACGCAAGCTTAATTATATCATGATTAAAGAATAATGCAAAAAGGTTACCTAGTTGTAACCTTTTTGATACTTATTTTCGTGTAAAGACACTGTAAACATATTACTGCCAAGACTATTATTGGAGTCAATAACGCTACAAATAGCCATCCTGGCTCGTTATAACTTAACGCAAGTTTATTATGTCCTTCTTGTGATGAAACAGTGGGTGTACCAATCGTTGACAAGTTATAGTCATCCTTGTCTAGTTCTTTACCATTTAGTGTCAAGATGGAATCTTTATAGACAACTATCGGTAGATTCAGTTTCTCCCCTTCAGCAGCCTGCCAAGTTAATACAAGATAACCATCTTCTAGTAGCTTTTCTGCCTTCTGATTAGTAACGATATTTTCGTAATAAAGATCATAAGTGTTCTGCTTACCTATTGTCCCATAAATAGGTACGTAATCTGGTGTGGGTTTGATAACTAAATTTAAAAACTGTGACAAGTCACTGTCATTCATGGTAAGACTTATCGTCTGGTAATCTCCTTCAACGTAAGTATGTTTAACAATGGTAATAAGTTCACCATCTTGTGCCGCAGTTTTTACACGATCGGTAGTATCCATCATATTCTGAATAAGACCAATACCCGCAAAAGCGAAAAGTAACACAGCAATACTTTTTCGCCAGTTAACAAATCGTGTGACAGTTAATCCTGTAATGGCTAAAAGCAAAATGGTTGCAGGAACAAAGAATCGAAATGGAAATTGAATCAATTCAGCAAAGGTATTTCCATTTTCTACTAGATACTGCCACGGAAAAAGACCTGTTGATAAGAAAAAGAAGACAAAATAGATAAAATGCAATATTTTTTTCCATTTGGCCAATTTCTTCCAATTCAAAATAGCATAAACAAACTGTAAAACGAGTAATACCATTAAGGAAATTGGAGTATATAGCCAGTATCTTGCTGTTCCATCAATTCCATTCTTACCTATTTCCCTATTTATAAATGGATCTAAAAGATGATTCGTGCCTCTCAAATATAGGAGTATTAACCAGACATTGACAGTCAGCAAGAGGAAAAGAATGACTGCTATAAAGACTTGCAAGAAGGTTTCCTTCTTCTTAGCGACGGATAACGTTACAAAGGTGTAAAGATAGAAAGGAATATACATCATCACTAACATTAAAGCGCTAAGCACATGAACTTGAAAAATCAAGGCCATGGATAAGGCAAGTCTAATTGGTTCTACTTTTTGATAAAAAATGTAGCGAATTGCTGGGATAAAACAAAAAGGTAATAAAGCTGCTCCCCAACTAGAAAACCCCTGACGCATCGTCCAGTACTGAATAGAGAATGTTGTAGCATAGAGTAAACCTAATGACAAGGCAATGGTAGTCTTAACTTTACACTGCTTGAGCAAAGCATACATTGAGGACTCAGCTAATATATGTAGTAGTATCCTCGACACAATCTGATAACGAAACCAAGTGCCACTTATTAAAACAAGTCCTCCTTGTAAATAAGCAAAAAAAGGACCGTAAAGAGCATTGACAATGCGGCCTGACTGTTGGAAGCCATACAAAGATAAAAAGTAAGAAAAGTTACCATTCTTTAATTGCATAGCGGCTTCATAAAACCTATTATAGTGAAAAACGGAATCTGAACCTAAAATGACTTTTCTTGTAAATAATTGTGGCGTAACCAATAACACAGCAAAAACTACAATAATAAGGGGAACCCATAACTTTTCTTTTGATTTAAAAAATTGTTTCATTGCTAAACCTTTCATTACCCATTATAACAAAAAGCTCCGTGAAAACGATTACTAATATCCGAAATAAAAAGCTGAGAGATACCTCCCAACTTCTATAAATCTTAGTAATTCCAAGCTGACAATCCTTGTGCGTTATAGGCATTCAAGGCTGATTGAATTTGATCTTCAACTGTTGCAGTTGAACCCCATCCTGGCATTGTTTGGAAGAAACCTGATGCCCCTGAACTGCTTGCTACAGTATAATCACCATTTGATTCACGCGCAATAATCGACTCCCAGGTTGACTGTGGGACTCCAGTTACTGCTTCCATCTGTGCTGCTGCATAAGAACCGATTTCTCCTGCAGTGTTGCCATTTGAGATAATAACTGAACCATTTCCAGTAGTCGAAGCAGCAACCGAAGAAGCTGCTCCATTATTTTGAGTAAACGTAGCGTCAATGCTTGCTGTTGTAGCAGACTCTGATTGAGGTTTTTCTGATGCTCCTACTGTTTCGGTCATTGTCTCTGATTGAGCTTTACTTTCTTCAACCTTTTCTTTATTCTCTTTGATTGAGCTAACCTCTGTTGATTTCACCAAATCTGCTGTTGATTCTGACGTTGTTGATGTTGTTGAAGGAGTTGGTATAACTGAATCCGAGAATGCGTTAACCAATCCTTTATTAACTAAAGGAGAGAGTGAAACTACCAAAATGACAATAAAACTCGTTACAATTGCTGCTGGTACCGCCAATGATTTTTTTACTGCTAATTTGATACGATGTCCCTTATAACTTTTTTTTAAACATTAATCTCTCCTAGTTTCTTCTAGTTATATTCATCATAACCTAGTAATATTACTGCCGATTATTCATATTATGCCTAATGTTACAATGATTTATAATTTCAATAAAAAAATACCAAAAATCTGGCATTTTTTCTCTTATTTGTATGAGTTTCTACTTTATTTTCTCACAATTCAATGACAAAATTTTAGTACCAGCCATTGGCGTTCCAGAAAGCAAGGGCTGCTGTCCATGAACCATAACGACTTGCTACATAATTATCTGCTACTTTTTCTTGGTTCGCAGGAGAAAAATCACCATTCAAATATGATGAAGATAATTGATAACGTCCATAATATTGTCCGTTTTGGGCTGTGTAGCTACCACTTGACTCACGTTGAGCGATTTCTTCCTTAGCAGCTGCCTCTGAAGAAGAAAGATTTGTGTCGGTCGTTTGATTACTTTCACTTTGGGTAGAATCTGTTGATGTTTCTACTAAAGCAGATGTCTCTGCTGGCTCCTCAGTAGTTTCATTAATCGTTAATTTTTGACCAATATAAATCTTATTAGCATCTTGGATGCCATTTTTTGAGACGATTTCGTCCACTGTCGTACCATTCTTCTTAGCAATCGCTGAAAGGGTATCTCCTTTTTGAACTGTGTAAGTTTCTGCATTAGCTAAAGCTGTTGCTCCAAGTGTTGCCACTGTAACAAGTCCAAAAAGACCTAGTTTTTTAGTGTTAAATGTATTCTTTGTTTGCATGATAATACTCCTTTATCTATTTATAGTCCAATCCATATTAGTAAAAGTTATTAAATTATTCTATTTATGACCAATAGGTTAATCGTTAATCAACTTGCTTATTCACTATAGGGATTCTTTAATCCAGATTAAGCTGAAGAACTATAACCATGTATCTATAATACCGTGCAAATGTAACATCTTCTTGTTAGTGATATTAAAAATATTACAGATAGATTGAGATTAGACGAAAAAGAACGCCTACGTAGACGTTCTTTAAATACTTCTAGGTCTTAAGACCTAGTTTTTATTCATTTTTACGAATTAACTCTTAAGATAAAAAAGTATTAACCCTAAAGCTAAAATAGCAATAATTGACAAGGTATCTCGACAGTTCCATAAAAGTCGACGATATTTTGTTCGCCCTTCACTACCCCGATAACCTCTGGCTTCCATAGCTATAGCCAGAGCATCTGCTCGTTTAAAGCTAGATGCAAACAAAGGAATTAAGATTGGTATAATTGACCGAACCTTTTGAATAATATTTCCTTCACCAAAATCAACACCACGCGCCTTCTGAGCATTCATAATACGCGTTGTATCGTCCATCAAGGTTGGTACAAAACGTAAACTCAAAGATAACATTAGACCAATTTCATGTGCCGGTACTTTAAAAATAGTCAGTGGTTTTAAAAGTGACTCTACTGCATCAGATAAACTTAACGGCGTAGTTGTTAGAGTAAGTAAGGTGGAAAAACTAATAATGAGTATAAACCTGAGAAATATCATCCAACCTTGATTTAAACCAACTTCCGTAATCTTAAAAAATCCGATGGACCAAAGCACATTCCCTCTTGTATTGAAGAAAACTTGAAACAGGGTAGAGAATAATATAATCCAAATCATTGGTTTAATACCACCCAAAAAGAAACCAAGCTTGATTTTAGACAAGAAAACCAAGAAAAGTGTAAATAGAG
Source organism: Streptococcus sp. FSL L8-0526 (assembly GCF_038007145.1). NCBI lineage: Bacteria > Bacillati > Bacillota > Bacilli > Lactobacillales > Streptococcaceae > Streptococcus > Streptococcus sp. FSL L8-0526. Next base: position 321,387 of record NZ_JBBOWP010000001.1, on the reverse strand, counting down.
TTATCACAGCATAAGTTACAGGATTATTAGCCCAAAAAATGATGATAATATAAATAAGCATTGCTAATAATTTACTTCTAGGATCTAATCGGTGTATAAAAGAATCACCAACAATATAACGCCCAATAATTAACTTATCCATGAACCAACACCTCTACGAATTCCTCTATTGTAATAGGAAGACTTTCAAAGCTATAACCTTTTTCTTGCAGTTGTAGCGCAAACTCTGTGATTTTAGGAACACCTAACTTCTTTTCTTTGAGAAAAGCGACTTTTTGGAAAACATCTTTAGGAGTTCCTGACAATACTAGTCGCCCTTTTTCCATAACATTTACAGCTGTTGCATAATCTGCAACGTCATCCATCAAATGTGTAACCAAAACAATCGTCATCCCAGAAAGGTGTAACTGCTTAAAGAGTGACATTAACTCCTTTCGTCCTTGAGGATCTAGACCAGCAGTCGGTTCATCTAACACTAGAATATCTGGTTGCATAGCTAGGATACCTGCAATAGCAACACGTCGCATCTCCCCTCCCGATAAATCAAAAGGATTCTGATCACGTAACTCATCTGAGAGACCAACTAATCTTAGACTTTCCAGAGCACGCTGTTCGGCCTCCTCCTTAGAAACTCCGAAATTTTGAGGTCCAAAAGCAATATCTTCTAAAACAGTTTCTGCAAATAACTGACTCTCTGGAAATTGAAAAACTAAACCGACCTTTTTACGGATTGGCTTTATTTCCTTATTCTTGGATTGACTAGTTATAATAGTGTCATCAACTTTAACCTGACCACTAGTTGGTAAATAAAGTCCATTCAGCAACTGCATGATCGTTGATTTACCACTCCCTGTATGTCCAATAAAGGCTGTATATGAACCATCTTTTATCGTAACTGTCATATCAAAAAGGGCACGCCTCTCAAAAGGAGTACCCGATTGATAGGTATAACTTACATTTTCGAGAGATATTCCCATAATTGTTCTACCAATTCCTTTTCTGTCAGATAGCCTTCACAATCTATCAAACCTTGATTTTTAAGTTTCTGAGTTAGTAACGCACTAAAGGGGATATCAAGACCTAAGTCAACCAACTCTGATCCTCTGCTAAAAAGTTCACGAGGGCTTGAAATAGACTCCACTTTACCTTGTTTTAAAACTAAAACACGATTGCTCATCGCAACCTCATCGAGATCATGAGTAATTGATAAAACAGTCATTCCATATTGCTGACGAATAGCCTTAATAGATTGAATTAATTCCTGGCGACCTTCTGGATCAAGCATACTTGTTGCTTCATCCAAAATCAAAATAGATGGTCTCATGGCAATAATTCCAGCAATAGCCACACGTTGTTTTTGACCTCCAGATAGTCTGGCTGGTTCTCTGTCCTTAAAATCCATCATGCCTACAAAAGACAATGCCTCTTGAACTCTAGAAACCATCTCTTTATAGGGGAGTCCCTTATTTTCAAGACCGAAAGCAACATCATCTTCAACAGTAGCTCCAACAAATTGATTATCTGGATTTTGAAAAACCATACCAATTTTATCACGAATATCCCAGACAGTCTCTTCTGTTAATTCCTGACCATCAACAATGATCTGCCCAGAATCTGCCACTAAAAGTCCGCCAATTAGACGTGCTGTCGTGGATTTTCCAGATCCGTTATGGCCTACAATGGATAACCATTCCCCATGTTTCACGTGAAACGATACATCATTCAGGATATAGGAAGTTTGATCTTGATTATATTTAAATTTTAAATTTTTTATTTCAATCATTGGTTTATCGTACTACTTAAAGGTGTCCTTAAACAAGAAACCTGCACTCTTGAAATAATCATATCCTGAGTAAATCGTAAAGAATAAAGCTACATACAGAATGATTGTCCCTACAAGATCCACATGACACAATAATAAAATAATAGATAACATCTGAGTCACTGTTTTAATCTTACCAGGCATAGCTGCAGCGAGAACTGTGCCACCGTTTTCAACTAACAAAAGACGAAGTCCTGTAACTGCCAACTCCCGACAGATGATAACTGAAACAACCCAAGCAGGTGCTTGATTAATACCTACTAACATAATAAAAGCTGACATTACCAACATTTTATCCGCTAAAGGATCTGCAAATTTCCCAAAATTAGTAACAACATGCCATTTTCGTGCCAAATAGCCATCTAAATAATCTGTAATACTAGCGATGGCAAAAACAATTGCTGCCGCAATATGCATCACATTGCTCGACGCAAGTGAGGTCATCAATAAAAAGATGGGAATTAAGACAATTCTAGCAAGTGTCAATAGGTTAGGTAAATTTTCTTTTTTAAACATTGCTTCTCGATTCTATTGGATTCTTAATGTTAGGTGGCTAGGTTTATTTTGATCTAGTTGAGATAAATCAAGTGACTCTCCATTTACCTTGAGAGTAACTTTTGAAGGTTGAGCGATAATAATTTGAGTTGTTTTGATTTTATCAGAAAGATCCAAAGAGTATTTTGATTTATTCGTTTTTGAAAGATAATAACTCTCTGAAGTATCTGAGTTATCTACAGAAAACCATGTATCGTTACTATTTTCTGATAACTCCACTTCTAAAACTACTGAAGATTTTTCATTGGAGAAATCAACCATTAATTGATTTCCTTGAGTTGTTGTTGTAACATTGGCCCCCGATACTGTAACCTCAGAAATGCTTCGAGACAACTTAGCTCCACTTGCAATTGATAAGTGATTAGCTGTAGAGATAGTATTGGGCTTAATCACCTGAGGTTGGTTAGAGAGGTGTCTAATAATAATATATCCAACTGAACAGATGATAAGTAATGAAACCGCACTCAGAATCAGTAAGGGGATATAGTTAGACTTTCTTTTTTCTTCACGTTTAAGTTTTGAAAAACGTGACATGGGGACTTTGGTATCTAAAATATCTTCCTTACGTTCAACTTGTTTCTTTTCTTCTTTAACTTTTCGATCATTCTTTTTCTGCTCTTCGTACAGATGTTTTCCATCTAAATCAAGCGAAGTAGCATACTTTTCAAGTGCTTCTTGCTGAATGTCCTTGGGTAAAGCTTTAAGTTGATCCATTTCTATAGCTAGAAGATACTGCGCTTCAACCCCAGAAACTTTTTCTGCATCATATAAACTTAATTTTTTTTTTATTCGCGCTGCACGTAATTGCTCACCAAGAGAGTATCGCTTCATTTTTCCCCTTTCTAATATTCTTCTATGTTTTAGTGTTTATATTATAGCAAATATTTACTTATTTAGGGAAGACAACAAAATCGGTAATCACCATATTTGAGAGATAGTGATTAAAAAAATCCTTCAAATCCTTAGAAGTAATACTCATCAATTCCTGACCAAAATCAAAGTAAGTTTTGCCATCATCTGAGTAAGCTAAATACTGGCTACCTAAATTCTGAATATTATCTAAACTACGTAAAAATTCACCATACAAAGCTTTCTTTTGTAGATCCAATGCTTCTTCTGTCAACAATCTTTGTTTATCTGCCGATGTCATCACTTGACGAATTAAACTTGACATACGGATGGGTTCTGCAGTGTCCATAGTCATAATAACAAATGAATATCTACTAGATACCTCATATTCAATTGACATAGACTCATCTATTTTTCCTTCAGCATACCAATTTTTATAATAAGGCGATGTCCATCCAAACAATAAATTAAATAACAATTGTACCAATATGCTCTCTCTCATATAATTATCGGAAAAATGGACGTTCTTAAAACCAATGGCTAGTTTTGAAATTGAGATGTCCATTTGAAGACTATCTAACTTTTGGATATTCTCCTCAATGGGTTGTTTTTCTTTTTCGACTGTTTTATGAGATATTGTAAATTCACTTCGCGTTTCCTTTACAAATCTGTAAATTTGTTCAATATCAAAATCGCCTATTAAGACAAGATGACAGTTCTCCGGTCTATAAAAATAATCAAAATTATTTTTTAAATCCTCTGCAGTAATTTTTTTAATGCTATCAATATTTCCAGCAATATCTTGACCTAATATAGTATTGGGATACAAACTTTGTAAACACCCTAAATAAACTCTATAATCAGGATCATCCTGATACATGTTTATTTCTTGTTCAATAATTCTTTTTTCATGGTTGACAGCATCTTCGGAACTTGTAAACTCATTTGTAAACTTCAACAAAAGCTCCAGTGACTCCTCAAAGTGATCAATTGTTGAAAAATAGTATGTTGTCCTATCCAAGGTGGTAAAAGCATTGACATCAGCTCCTAGCTTTACAAAGTCCAATGTAACATCCCTTCCCTGATCATCCTCAAATAACTTATGTTCAAGAAAATGAGCAATACCAGCAGGGTATGTCTGCAACTTACCATCAATACAAAAGTGATTATCTAGTGCCCCAAAATTTGTAGACAGAAAGGCGGCTTTTTCAATGAATCCTTTTTTCTTGATAATAGATAACGACATACCATTATCTAAAGTTGCTAAATAAACTTCTTCAGCAATCTTTGGATAATAACGCTTTTTCAAAGCAGCCATTCTAAGACACTCCTTCTAAAAAGAACAAACTTTGTAGCTTGACTTGACGTGCTATACGGCAAACATCTTTTTTAGTAACTTTCTCGATTTTATCTAACCAATCCTCTAATGAGATATTTTTATCGCCAAAAATAACCTTATTAAAGTGTTGTTCTATTAGTGTTAATGCATGATCCTCAGAGAGAAGGGCATTCATCCGTATAATTTTTTTGGTTTGATTCAAAAGGGAATTTGAAAAACGTCCTAATTTAATGTGATTCAACTCTCTGATAATCCCTCGCATAGCTTGATTTCTATTAGATTTTTCAATTCCAGCGTAAATTTCTAGTAAACCTGTAAAGGCATCAAATTGACTACCAATTGAATAAGCTAATCCTTCTTTTTCTCGAATCTTTGTAAATAAAGTTGAGTGAGCAAATTCACCAAACATGCCATTAAATACAATTAAAGCAAAATAACTTTTATCTCCATATTGACAAGGAAATTGATAACCCAACTGTAAAATAGATTGACTAGTCTGTCTAGTCTCTATCTTTTCTTTCACAACTTTAGAATAAGGTTGATTATAACTAAACTGTAAATCAACTTGGCGTCCCTCTAAAGGAAATTTGTGTAAACCTCGGAGTACTTGATAGTCATCAAATTCCCCAACCATAAAGATATCAATTCGATCTTTAGTTAACATGCTTTGAAATTCTTGATAGGCTGTAAACGATGTCTCGGCTTCAACAAGCTCTACTCGCCCATACTTGGGAACTTTCAAAGCCTCGTTTACAAAGTAAAGCTCTCGTCCCTGAACTTCACTATAGTAGTAATTATTCTCTATATCAACATCCAGGTAGGTCATTAAATTTTGTTTTTCTATGTCAAATACTTTGTTTTGGTATTGAGCTACTATTGATAATGGCTTGTAAAGACAATCCTTCAAAAAACCTAAGACTTCCCAAAATAAACCTGTATTCATTGGAATAAAGAAGTCTTTCAGGTATGTCAACTCTATGTCAACACTATGTGTCAACCCTTTTGTTGACACTTTAGTTGATAACTGTGTCCCATAAAGTGAAGCTAATCTCTCTTTGAAAGACTGTACTGTTGGATATGTCTGATTAGCTGTAGCTAACATTTGTGAAACTAGAGCCCGTTTAGCAATTGTTTGTTTATTCAAAGAACCTGTCATTCGAAAAACAATACGGTTAGTTTTATATTTTTGTGTTGGAATGAAGTGTACATATACACCATCAGCAATTTTCATTGATAACCTCTAGAAAGTTTATGCTTTAAATTATACCATTTTTATGCTATCTTATCTCAAGAGAAAGTTGAGATTCTATGGAATATAAATTATTTGATGAATACATAACACTACAGGCACTTTTAAAAGAATTAAGCATCATTCACAGTGGTGGAGCTATTAAAAGCTTTTTAGCTAACAATGTTGTTTTATTCAACGGTGAGGAGGAAAAACGGCGTGGAAAAAAACTTCGTTATGGGGATGTTATTACCATACCGTCTGAAGAGCTTGAAATTACTATCGTAGTTCCTACACAAAGTGAAATTGAAAAATATAAAAAAGAAGTCGCTGAGAGATTACGTGTTTCTGCTATTGTTAAAAAAATGAATAAAGATAACAAAAAGAAACAAAAAAAACTCCAAACAAAAGAAAGTAATAAAACAAAAAGGAAACCTGTCCGTTTCCCAGGAATCTAACCATGTGGCTTGAAAAAATTGATATTCAACACTTTAGAAATTATTCTGAAGCCTCTGTGAGCTTTTCACCACATCTCAATATTTTTCTTGGACGCAATGCACAAGGAAAAACAAATATTCTTGAAGCTATCTATTTTCTAGCCTTAACACGTAGTCATCGGACCCGTTCAGACAAGGAACTAATTCAGTTCCAGCAAAATAGTCTTAAACTAAACGGCATCGTGCATCGTCAGAGTGGAAATCTACCTCTGGAAATCAACTTATCTAATAAGGGACGAGTTACAAAGGTCAACTACCTCAAGCAGGCAAAATTATCTGATTATATAGGTCACATGACGGTGGTACTCTTTGCTCCTGAGGATTTACAACTTATAAAAGGATCTCCAAGTCTAAGACGTAAATTTATAGATATTGATTTAGGACAGATTAAGCCTGTTTACCTCTCAGACCTATCAAATTACAATCATGTTCTTAAGCAGCGTAATGCCTATCTCAAATCTACTGACAAGGTAGACATTAATTTCATCTCAGTTTTAGATGAACAGCTTGCCGATTTTGGAGCACGAGTTATTAGACATAGACTAGAATTTATCAAGCAATTAGAAGAGGAAGCTGATAGACATCATAGTATTCTCTCAAATCAGATTGAGCGTCTTAAAATTTCCTATGAATCTAATATCCTAATACAAAGTAGCAAAGATATTCGAGAAGCATTTTTAACTACGTTAAAACAGAATCACAAAAGAGATATCTTCAAAAAGAACACCGGTGTTGGTCCACATAGGGATGATTTAAGATTTTACATTAATGACATGAACGCATCTTTCGGTAGTCAAGGGCAGCAACGTAGCTTTATTCTTTCATTAAAAATGGCTGAGATTACTCTGATTAAAAAAGTGACAGAGGAATTTCCTACTCTTCTCCTTGATGATGTCATGAGTGAACTTGACAATCACCGTCAACTTAAATTGCTAGAAAGTATTGATGAAGAGGTCCAAACTTTCATGACGACAACCTCACTCGATCATCTTAGCAACCTACCTCCCAATTTAAAGACCTTCTTAGTTAAGAATGGTACTATTCATGAAAAGCAAGTCGATTAATGAGCTGCTTTTTTTGGTTGACAATTTTGATAATAAACATTGGTTAGCTTGTAAATAATTTTCTCCTAAATCCTATATTAACAGCTCTATTGTCGTAAATGTATTGTAAACTTAATGTAAATATTGATGCACAAAAGTACTTGCCTCTTGGCAAGTACTTTTGTGTCTTTTAATGAGCTGAATAGTTAGGCGCCTCGTTTGTAATTTGAACATCATGAGGGTGACTTTCAATAAGCCCTGCACCTGACATTTCTACAAACTGAGCTTTGTCATGTAAAGCTTGGATATCTTCTGCTCCTGTATAACCCATACCTGCGCGGATGCCTCCAATCAATTGGAATACGATATCAGCAGCAGAACCTTTATAAGCTACACGGCCTTCAATTCCTTCTGGAACTAGTTTATTAGCTTCGTTCACAGCGCCTTGGAAGTAACGATCACTTGAGCCTTTCTTCATAGCTGCAATTGATCCCATACCACGGTAAGACTTGTATTTACGACCTTGGAAAATCTCAGTTTCACCTGGCGCTTCATCAGTACCGGCAAACATAGAACCAAGCATTACAGCGTTACCACCTGCTGCAAGTGCTTTTACAATATCACCTGAGTATTTGATACCACCATCAGCAATGATTGTTTTTCCGTATTCACGCGCAACACTAGCAGCATCGTAAATAGCAGTCACTTGAGGTACCCCCACACCCGCAACCACACGTGTTGTACAAATAGAACCTGGTCCGATACCTACTTTAACGACATCAACACCTGCTTCATAAAGCGAACGCGCACCTTCAGCCGTTGCAATATTTCCTGCAATCAAAGTACGGTCTGGGAAGTGAGCACGAATTTCAGAAATTTTGCGAAGAACACCTGCTGAGTGACCATGTGCTGTATCAATAACAATAGCGTCTGCACCTGCCTCAAAGAGAGCTTCTGCACGTTCAAAAGTATCAGAAGTAACCCCAACAGCACCTGCTACCAAAAGACGACCAAATTCATCCTTAGCTGCATTAGGAAACTCAATAACTTTTTCGATATCCTTAATAGTAATGAGTCCTGACAAACGACCTTCTTCATCAACTAAAGGCAACTTTTCAATGCGGTGCTCATGAAGAATGCTTTCAGCAGTTTCAAGATCTGTTCCAACTGGAGCAGTGACCAATTGCTCAGAACTCATATGTTCTGAAATTGGTGTCTCGTAATTAGAGATAAAGCGCATATCACGGTTTGTGATAATACCAACCAATTTACGATTTTCAAGTGTCTCAACGATTGGAACACCTGAGATATGATAGCGTTCCATCAATTCTTCAGCTTCAGAAACTTTATGTTCTGGTGTTAAGAAGAATGGATCAATGATTACACCATTTTCAGAGCGTTTTACTTTGCGAACTTCTTCAGCTTGTTCCGCAATAGACATGTTTTTGTGAATAACACCCAAGCCACCTGCACGAGCAATTGAGATAGCCATCTTACTATCTGTTACTGTATCCATGGCTGCAGTGATGATTGGAATATTTAATGTCAAATTTTTAGCCAATTTTGTCTTCAAGTTGACGTTGTTTGGTAGAACATGACTTTCCGCAGGAATAAGCAGTACGTCATCAAAAGTGTAACCTTTTTTCAAGAATTTAGTGTCCCAATTTGACATTATAATCGTCCTCTTTTCTCAAAGTTTTGAGGTACAAAAACCCCTGTCTATTTTTTAATTGATAATATCATATCATGCTAAACAGATTTGTCAACAGGTTTCGCATAGGATTATAAGAAAACCTTTTTCCAAATAAAAATAGGGATCCAGATAAACTGTACCCCTATTTTTATTTCTTAGAAATATTTAATTCCCATCGCTTCTTTTACTTCTACTAATGTTTGTCCAGCAACCTCGCGCGCAGCTTGACTACCATTTTCAAGCATACGGAACACTTCTCCCATATCATTGGCATACTCTAAACGACGTTCACGAATTGGAGTCAGCTCACGTTCTAAAATTTCTAGAAGATAACGTTTTGTTTTCACATCTCCCAAACCACCGCGCTGATAATGTTCCTTCATTTCAGCAATTGTAACAGCATCTTCTTCGCGACCAAAGATATCAAGATAATGGAAAACCATGTTACCTTCGATTTGGCCTGGATCTTCCACACGAATATGATTTGGATCAGTATACATGCTCATGACTTTTTTACGAACAGTATCCTCATCATCTGAAAGGAAGATTCCATTACCCAAGGATTTAGACATCTTAGCATTACCATCTAGACCTGGGAGGCGTCCTGCAGCTTCATTTTCTGGGTAGATTCCCTCTGGTTCAACCAAAATATCGCAGTCGTAAGTATGATTAAAACTACGTACAATTTCACGTGTCTGCTCAATCATTGGCTTTTGGTCATTTCCGACAGGAACATAATTTGCTTTAAATGCCGTGATATCAGCTGCTTGAGAAATTGGATAAACTAGAAAGCCTGTGGGAATAGATTCTCCGAAGCCTTTTTGAGTAATTTCCGTCTTAACTGTTGGGTTACGCTCTAAACGAGCCAATGAAACTAGGTTCATATAATACATAGTCAATTCAGCCAACTCAGGAATCTGACTTTGAATGAAAATAGTCGACTTCGCTGGATCCAAACCTACAGAAAGATAATCTAAAGCAACATTCCCAATCGATTCTTTTATAATTTCTGATTCTTTAGCGTGATCAGTAAGGGCTTGCTGGTCAGCTAAAAATACAAACATCTTGTATTTATCTTCGTTTTGTAACAGTACACGATTCTTTAGACTACCTACATAGTGTCCAAGATGTAGTTTTCCTGTTGGACGGTCTCCCGTCAAAATAATAGGTTTCGCCATATAATTACCTCTCTAATATAAAAATCCTCACGCAAAAATATGCGTGAGGGCGTTAATCACTTTTGATACGCGGTACCACCTCAGTTGATAACTCTTTGTAAAGTTATCATCTTAAAACTTCTCAACAAAGAAGTTGCACGGTAAGGGGTGCCAAACCTAACGTTTATGTGTTCACGTTACTCGTCAATTTTCCTCAGCCCATTCATTCCACCTTCATTCTGGTTTACACCTACTACCAGCTCTCTAAAAAAGAAAGGAAGAATTACTCTTCTGATGACTATTATTCTACATTGTTTTATCCATTTTTGTCAAGGTTATATTTCTAGTTTCACGTGAAACATAACCTTCTAAACAATCAAAATAGTCATTACTTGACGGATACTAAAAAAGACTTGATAATAGGAATATCATATTTAGGAGATAATATATGAAACGTCGAATAATAGACATACTTTTAGTTACAATAGGTTCTTTCATATCTGCAGTTGGTTATAACTCACTTTTAGTTAAAAATAGTATTGCTTCAGGTGGTGTCGGAGGGCTAGCCATTAGTTTAAATGCTCTTTTCGGTTGGAATAATGCTAACTTTGTCTTAGCGACAACTATCCCTTTGTTAATTTTATGTTGGTGCTTCCTTGGCCGCGAAGTTCTCCTAAAAACTTTATATGGATCTCTAGTTTTCCCGACTTTTATTAAATTAACCGAAGGTTTACCTACGCTTACCAAACAACCTTTGTTAGCATCAATTTTTGGCGGAATTATACTAGGATTAGGTCTAGGAATAGTCTTTTACGGGAATTCCTCAACTGGGGGAACAGGGATTACCACACAAATTCTTAATAAATACACACCTCTACCTCTAGGAGTGGTCCTACTCATAGTTGATGGAATCATTGTCGCCATTAGTGCCATAGCCTTTTCTCCTGATACTGTTATGTACTCCATTTTATCTCTTTATGTCGTATCCCTTACAATTGACAAAATGATGGTAGGACTCAATTCATCACGGAATCTCCTAATCATTTCACAAAAGAGTGATCAAATCCTAAACTACATCACTAATGATGCTGATCGCGGTGCAACAAAAATTCCAGTTCTTGGTGGACATACTGGACATTCTCAAAATATGATTATGACCACCTTGTCAACTCATGAGGTCCCAAAAGTCCAAGAAGAAATCCAAAAAATAGACGAAACTGCCTTCATTGTCATTATCCCTGCTTCTACAGTTATGGGACGTGGATTTAGCCTTCAAAAAGATTACAAGAGTGTTCCAAATGACTTTATTTCAATTAATCCCTTATAAAATCAATTGAAATAAAGTCTAATTTCTCGTAAAATAGTATTTAAGAATAAAAATAAAGGATATTATATGCTTACTGTATCAGATGTATCGCTTCGTTTTAGCGATCGTAAACTTTTTGATGATGTTAACATTGCCTTCAAACCTGGTAATACTTATGGGCTTATCGGTGCTAATGGTGCTGGTAAATCTACTTTTTTGAAAATTTTAGCAGGTGATATTGAACCCACAACAGGACATATCTCACTTGGTCCTGATGAGCGTCTTTCTGTTCTTCGTCAGAACCACTTTGACTATGAAGATGAACGCGTCATTGATGTGGTTATCATGGGAAATGAACGTCTCTACGATATTATGAAAGAAAAAGATGCCATCTACATGAAGGAAGATTTTTCAGATGAGGATGGTGTTCGTGCTGCTGAACTAGAAGGTCTGTTTGCTGAATTAGGTGGTTGGGAAGCTGAAAGCGAGGCCTCACAATTACTCCAGAATCTAAATATTTCAGAAGACCTTCACTATCAAAATATGAGCGAATTAGCTAATGGTGATAAGGTGAAAGTCCTTCTTGCAAAAGCGCTCTTTGGTAAACCTGATGTGCTTCTTCTTGACGAACCTACCAACGGTCTTGATATCCAGTCAATCTCTTGGCTTGAAGATTTCTTGATTGATTTTGAAAATACTGTAATTGTCGTATCCCATGACCGTCACTTCTTGAACAAGGTTTGTACGCATATGGCCGACCTTGACTTTGGTAAAATCAAACTCTATGTTGGTAACTACGACTTTTGGAAACAATCTTCAGAATTGGCTGCACGCTTGCAGGCCGACCGTAATGCCAAAGCAGAAGAAAAAATTAAAGAACTTCAAGAGTTCGTTGCACGTTTCTCTGCCAACGCTTCAAAATCTAAACAAGCGACTTCTCGTAAGAAAATGCTTGATAAAATTGAGCTAGAGGAAATCGTTCCATCAAGCCGTAAATATCCGTTTATCAAATTCAAAGCAGAACGTGAAATCGGTAACGATCTTCTAACAGTTGAAAATCTCACTGTTAAGATGGATGGTGAAACCATTCTTGATAACATTAGTTTCATCCTACGTCCAGGAGATAAGACAGCTATTATCGGTCAAAACGATATTCAAACTACTGCTTTAATTCGCGCCCTAGCTGATGATATCGACTATGAAGGTACAATCAAATGGGGGGTTACAACTAGCCGTTCTTACCTTCCAAAAGACAATTCTAAAGACTTTGCATCTGACGAATCAATCCTTGAATGGCTTCGTCAGTTCGCTAAAAAAGGAGAAGACGATGATACCTTCTTGCGTGGATTCCTTGGTCGTATGCTCTTCTCAGGAGATGAAGTCAATAAGTCTGTTAGTGTCCTCTCAGGGGGAGAAAAAGTCCGTGTCATGCTTTCTAAACTCATGCTTCTTAAAGCTAACGTTCTCCTTCTAGATGATCCAACTAATCACTTGGATTTGGAGTCAATCTCAAGTCTGAATGATGGCGTCCGTGACTTCAAAGGGTCTGTTATCTTTGCCAGCCATGACCACGAATTTATCCAAACGATAGCAAACCACATCGTAGTTATTTCTAAAAATGGTGTTATTGACCGTATCAATGAAACTTATGATGAATTCCTTGAAAATGAAGAAGTTCAAGCTAAAGTCAAAGCACTGTGGGCTAATTAAACTATAAAAAGATGCAGGTTGGGATATCCCAACCTGTCTTATTATCATTATGACAAATAAAAAATACTATACGACCTTATTATTCTATCTGGCTGCTTTTTTCTTGCCAGTACTAATCATGATAGGTGTATTATACAGCCAAAAAATCTATCCTGGTAGTGAGAGAACTATTTTAACAAGTGATGGTTTTCATCAGTATGTGATATTTGCAACCGAACTGAGAAATATACTTCATGGAGATGGGAGCCTCTTTTACACCTTTACAAGTGGATTGGGGCTTAATTTCTATGCCCTAACAAGTTATTACTTAGGTTCCTTCTTGTCTCCACTCTACTATTTCTTTACCGTCAACCAAATGGCCGATGCTTTTTATTACATAACACTGCTTAAGTTCGGACTTATTGGTCTGTCAGGAGCCTTCAGTTTTAAGCATCTCTTTACAAAAGTCTCAAGAAGTTTCATCTTATGTCTTTCTACAGGATTTTCTTTGATGAGCTTTGCTACCAGTCAGTTAGAAATTAATACTTGGCTAGATGCCTTTATTTTAGCACCTTTAATCATATTAGGGTTACACCTTTTACTAAGATTCAATAAACGTGGGCTATATTTTTTGAGTCTGACCTGTCTTTTTATCCAAAACTACTATTTTGGATATATGATGTCTATCTTTTTAACCCTTTACACTATTATACAACTAATAACTATAACGGGATGGAAGAGTAAAATCCTTCATTTTATAGACTTTGGAATCGTCTCTATACTAGCTGGTCTAAGCAGCGCTATCATGCTACTCCCAACACTACTTGATTTAACTACACATGGTGAGAAGTTTACAGCTCCATCAAGTTTATTGACAGAATCCACATACTATTTTGATTTCTTTGCCAAGAATATGGTCGGAGTTTACGATACTACTAAATTTGGATCAATCCCTATGATTTATGTGGGACTCTTGCCTTTGATTCTTTTTCTACTTTTCTTCATTAGTAAGGAAATCAAGCTATCACTACGTTTAGGCTACTTCTTGTTATTAGCTTTCTTTATTGCTAGTTTCAACTTACAACCTCTTGATTTGTTTTGGCAAGGCATGCATGCACCTAACATGTTTCTCCATCGCTATTCTTGGCTTCTTTCTCTCTTAATTGTTCTTTTGGCAGGAGAAACTCTCAACCGAATTGAAAAGTTTTCTCTACAAAGGCTGCTCCTACCTTTCGTAGGATTGAGTGTCGCTTACTTACTAACTTGGATTTTTCAGTCTCACTGTAGTTTCATTGAACCAGTTTCCTGGATATTAAGCCTAGCATTTCTATTAGCCTATGCCATTCTATTTATTAGCTATTTTAGACAGCAGATTCCTAGGAGTGTTTTTCGCTGTTTCACCTTCTTATTCTGTATTTTTGAGCTTGGACTAAATACTTACTATGTTGTTGGAGCTCTTGGAAATGAGTGGTTTTTTCCAACTCGTGAAGGATACCTACGGAATATGTCGCCAATTTCAAAATTGGTTTCAGATACGAAGCAGACTAATAAGCATTTTTACCGTACGGAGAGTCTTGAGGCTCAAACTGGTAACGACAGTATGAAATTCAATTATAATGGTATTTCTCAATTTTCATCCATTCGAAACACTGCTTCAAGCTCAACACTAGACAGGTTGGGGTTCAAATCTGAAGGGACTAATTTAAACCTACGTTACCAAAATAATACACTTATTGCTGATAGCCTCTTCGGAATAAAATATAATTTATCGAACTTTGACCTTAATAAGTATGGTTTTAATTACATAGCTTCTGAAAAGACAGTAAGACTTTATCAAAATGATTATGCTAGCCAGCTCGCTATCTTAACTAATGGGATTTACACTAATGTTAACTTTACTGTCAATACACTTGACAATCAAACTAGCTTAATAAATGCTCTATCTGGACTTAACTTAACATACTTTAGAAGAGTTCCATCCCAACTTTCTGATAATGATGCTAAATCTTTGAATCAGCGCGTGGCTAAAAATGTTAGCAACTCGAATAACGATTTTGCTACAATCACTTATCAAGTCATTGCTCCGCCACATAGTCAACTCTACGTTAGTATTCCTAACATTTCTTGGTCCGATGACAATAATCACTCTTTGTCAACTACTGTAAATGGGGTGACAAGGAATCAAGTTACTGACAATACTTTTGATTTCTTCGATCTTGGCTACTTTGAAACAGAAGAAGCAATCACCATCAATCTTAATTTTCCCGGAAATAAAGCAATATCCTTTGATAATCCTAGTTTTTATGCCCTTGATACTCAAAACTACAAGATTGCTATGGATACTATTAATGAACGTGATACCAAGGTTACTACATCAAAAAATAAAGTATTTACTGATTATAGTAGCCATACAAATGCTTCATTATTTTTCACTATTCCATACGACAAGGGGTGGACAGCAACAGTAAATAATAAAAAAGTTAAAATTCATCGAGCTCAAAAGGGGTTCATGAAGGTTGATGTCCCTAGTGGTAAAGGAAAAGTTGTGCTTACCTTTATCCCCTATGGCCTTAAGATTGGCTTGATTATTAGTTGCTTGGCATTTGGAATATTTTGTTGCTATGCTTACTTCATCGGTAAAATAACAATTACTCAAAAAGCTACTCACCCTAAATAAAAACCTAAAAGATCTAGAACATTCGTTCTAGACCTTTTAGGTTTAGGGTACAAAAAAACTCAAGATATACAACTTGAGGTGTCTTATCACTCCGCCAGTAGGACTCGAACCTACGACATCATGATTAACAGTCATGCGCTACTACCAACTGAGCTATGGCGGAAAAAACTGCTAAGTAGCAAAAATAGTCCGTACGGGATTCGAACCCGTGTTACCGCCGTGAAAAGGCGGTGTCTTAACCCCTTGACCAACGGACCAAGTTTTTAGATTTTTATCTTGCTAACACTCTTATTATTATATCAGACTATTCGATTTTGTCTATACTTTTTTTCAAAAAATAAAATTAAATTTTACTGAATTTGTTCGAATTTTACTTTAGTTTTTATCTAGCTTTTACAAAGTATTGACATGTTGCTATATATTTTGTAAACTAATAGAGTTATTGGTCCCATAGCTCAGCTGGATAGAGCATTCGCCTTCTAAGCGAACGGTCGCAGGTTCGAATCCTGCTGGGATCAGATGAAAAAACGCAATCTAGAATCTCTAGTTGCGTTTTTCTTTTGCTTCGATAAATAGAAAATAATTTAAAATCAACAAAGGGAGCAAAGTTGTATATAGACTGTATTCATGTAAATATTGGGCAAACCAAGTTGATGCTGCGACTCCCACCATAAAGGTAAAGATAATAATAATAGTGTAAGAAGCTTGTTTTAGTGCTTTAGGATCACTCTCATCAATAGCTCTTGCAACTGTTAGGGAAGTATTAGTGATATTACCAGTCATCATGAAGGAGGCATAATTTACTCCTCTGACCCGCTTAAAAATACCTACTTGGAGAGAGGTAAAGAATGCCAAGCCTGCAATAGTAATAGTGGAATCAACATAAGGTGTGATAATTGCAAGAATAGTCATCAAGAGTAAGGCAAGCCTAATTGCTTGTAAATGCCATCCCCATTTATGGTTGATAAGCCACTTCTTAACAAAAAAAACAAAAAAATGACCTAAAATAAAGAAAAAAATAGGTATTGCATAGCTAAAAGCTCTTGCAATATGCCCTTCAACAAGGTGAATGACTAAATAGAGAAGATTCCCTGTCTGAATACTTGCGAATCGTCCGTCTTGAGTATTGTAAGTATAGGCATTAATAAAGCCCCCTATATAACTAACTAGAGTTGCTACTCGTAAACCTTCAAAAACACGATAGGAGCGTTTTTTCATTTTGAACATATCGATTTCCTTTTTCTACTTATGATATGGATTTCCTTGCTGAATCATGAATGCACGATAAATTTGTTCTACTAATACAAGGCGCATAAGCTGATGAGGAAAAGTCAAAAGACCAAAACTCATCAATTGATTAGCCCTTTTTTTCACTTTAGGGGATAGACCCAAACTCCCCCCTATAATAAAAGTAATATCTGAATAGCCTCTAAGGGTCGCTTGCTCTAACTCTTTGGCAAACTGTTCTGAGGGAAATTGCTTTCCCTCAATTGCTAAGGCAATGACGTAATCACGGTCACCAACCTTAGCCAAAATACGCTGTCCTTCTTTGTCTAGGATAGCTTTATTTTCAGCTTCGCTTGCATTATCAGGCGTCTTCTCATCCGTCAACTCTATAGACTCAAATTTTGTGAAGCGTCCTAGTCGTTTGATATACTCTGCAATGCCATCTTTCAAATATTTTTCTTTCAATTTTCCAACAGTAATCAATTTAACTTTCATAAATTCATTATAGCACATATCCACAGTCTTTTAACACCTTATCCACAGCTTTTCATATTTATTAACCCCTATTTATTCCATCTATAATAGCCTATCATCTACAATTTTTTCACTTATCCACAGACTGTTGATAACTGTTTTTTAAATCACTTTATGATATAATTAAGCTTACCTTGATATGTTTATCAAGAAGGAGGACTAAACATGAAAAAATTTAACTGGAAAAAAATAATAGAGCCAATTGCAATGCTAGTTATTGGCTTACTAGGTGGTTTACTTGGTGCCTTTATCCTACTAACAGCAGCCGGGGTATCTTTTACCAATACAACAGATACAGGAGTAAAGACGGCTAAGACCGTCTACACCAATATAACAGATACAACTAAGGCTGTTAAGAAAGTACAAAATGCCGTTGTTTCTGTCATCAATTATCAAGAAGGTTCATCTTCAGATTCTCTGAATGACCTATATGACCATATCTTTGGCGGAGAGGACAGTTCTGATTCTAGCCAAGAAAATTCAAAAGATTCAGATGGTCTGCAGGTCGCTAGTGAAGGTTCTGGAGTCATCTATAAAAAAGATGGCAAAGAAGCCTACATCGTAACCAATAACCACGTTGTCGATGGGGCTAAAAAACTTGAAATTATGCTTTCGGATGGTTCAAAAATTACTGGTGAACTTGTTGGTAAAGACACTTACTCTGACCTAGCAGTTGTCAAAGTATCTTCAGATAAAATAACAACTGTTGCAGAATTTGCAGACTCAAACTCCCTTACTGTGGGTGAAACAGCAATTGCTATCGGTAGCCCACTTGGTACCGAATACGCCAACTCAGTAACAGAAGGAATCGTTTCTAGCCTTAGCCGTACTATAACAATGCAAAACGATAATGGTGAAACTGTATCAACAAACGCTGTCCAAACAGATGCAGCCATTAACCCTGGTAACTCTGGTGGTCCCCTAGTCAATATTGAAGGACAAGTTATCGGTATTAACTCAAGTAAAATTTCATCAACGTCTGCAGTCGCTGGTAGTCCCGTTGAGGGTATAGGGTTTGCCATTCCATCAAACGATGTTGTTGAAATCATCAATCAATTAGAAAAAGATGGTAAAGTTACACGACCAGCACTAGGAATCTCAATAGCAGATCTTAATAGCCTTTCTAGTAGCGCAATTTCTAAATTAAATTTACCAGATGAAGTCAAATCCGGTGTTGTTGTCGGTAGTGTTCAGAAAGGTATGCCAGCTGACGGTAAACTTCAAGAATATGATGTTATCACTGAGATTGATGGTAAGAAAATCAGCTCAAAAACCGATATTCAAACCAATCTTTACAGACATAGTATCGGAGATACTATCAAGGTAACCTTCTATCGTGGTAAAGATAAGAAAACAGTAGATATTAAATTAACAAAATCTACAAAAGACATATCTGATTAATTATTGACAAATCTGTCAAAAGACCTTTACAATAATGTAAAGGTCTTTTTTGGGAAAGGAACACCATGTCAGAACAACTCAGAACTTTATCTATTAATGAAATTTACCCCAATCCTTTTCAACCTCGTCTAAAATTCTCCGATGAAGAGTTAGTAGAACTAAGTCAGTCAATATCAGAAAATGGTTTAATACAACCAATTATTGTACGAAAATCTGACATTATTGGTTATGAACTAATTGCTGGAGAAAGACGTTTACGAGCCTGTAAACGTTTAGGGATGACAGAAATTCCTGCAGTTGTAAAGGAAGTTACAGATCAAGAGAGTCGTAAACAAGCTATTATTGAAAATCTACAACGATCAAATCTCAATCCTATTGAAGAAGCAAAGGCCTATCGTAATTTAATTGATGAGTTAAATTATAGTCACGAGGAGCTCGCTAAAGCTATGGGGAAATCTAGACCATATATTAGTAACACTCTTAGACTACTACAACTTCCGCGAGAGATACAAACGAGTATTGAAAACGGAAGTCTGAGTCAGGGACATGCTAGAGCACTCTTAGCTATTGAGGATTCTCGAAAGCAGTTAACCATCTTTCAGCAGGTTGTGGCTGAAAGATGGTCTGTTCGTACTCTAGAAAAAAAACTTCAGGAACTTCCTAGAAAACAAAAATCTAAAAAAGATACCCATGTAAAAGATAAAGAAAAAGAACTTGAAAGATCACTAGGTCTCCCTATAACTCTACGTTATCACAAAAATCACTCAGGAACGATTCAAATACACTTTTCGACAGAAGAAGATTTTAACAGAATTATCAACAAGCTTATCTAAGCTGTTAATTGTAGAAAAAGATAAATCAGACTTATCCACATCTTAAAAATAGTGTCTACCCTTTATTTTAAAGGGTTTCTTTCTTATTAACAGACTGTGGATAACTTTTATTCACAGTGTGAATAACCTTTTTTATTGTTGTGGATAACCTCAAAACTTTTCTCTTTCTGACCTGTGGAAAACTTTTTTGTTTTATGATAGAATCAGAGGACAATAATAAAGATGGAGAATTGATAGAATGACCGAAAAAGAGCATTTTTTTTGGAATAAGCTCTTAGAGCTAGCCAAAGAGGAACTAACACAAGCCACTTTTGATTATTATGTCCTAGATACCAAGCTCATTAAAATTCAAGATAACGTTGCTACAATTCTGCTTGAAGAAGTCAAGAAACTATTCTGGGAAAAGAACATGCAATCTTTCATTTTGATGACTGGATTTGAAGTCTACAATAGTGAAATAAAAGTTAAATATGTCTTTGACGAGGCTCTCGTTAGCGAAACAAAATCAACTTTAGCAAACAATGACTTCAGCAATAAAAGGGAACAACAAACACCTGATCTTCCCACTTTGAACTCGGACTTAAATAGTAAGTATACCTTTGATAATTTTATTCAAGGAGATGAAAACCGCTGGTCTGTAGCAGCATCTCTAGCTGTAGCTGATTCACCAGGAGCGACTTATAACCCTTTATTCATTTATGGGGGACCTGGTCTAGGAAAAACTCACTTGCTCAATGCCATTGGTAATAAGGTCTTACATGATAATCCCCAAGCACGAATCAAATACATAACTGCCGAAAATTTTATTAATGAGTTTGTTTTACATATCCGTTTAGATAAAATGGATGAACTAAAGCTAAAATACCGCCATCTAGATGTGCTTTTAATTGATGATATACAATCGTTGGCTAAAAAGTCTACGCAAGCCACTCAAGAGGAATTTTTCAATACTTTCAATGTCCTTCACGATAATAATAAACAAATTGTCTTGACTAGCGACCGAAATCCAGATCAATTGAATGAGATGGAAGAGCGTCTTGTCACACGCTTCAAATGGGGCTTGACTGTAAATATTACACCGCCTGACTTTGAAACCCGAGTTGCTATTCTTACCAATAAGATTATGGACTATGATTACCATTTTCCACCTGAAACAATTGAGTATTTAGCTGGTCAATTTGACTCAAATGTCCGCGACTTAGAGGGAGCTTTGAAAGATATTAGCTTAGTTGCAAATATCCGCCAGTTAGATACGATCACAGTTGAAGTAGCTGCCGAAGCTATTCGTGCACGTAAAATAGATGGCCCTAAGTTAACTCTCATTCCGATTGAAGACATCCAAAGTGAGGTTGGGAAATTTTATAATGTCACGGTTAAAGAGATTAAGGCGACTAAACGAACACAAAATATTGTCTTAGCGCGTCAGGTTGCCATGTATCTTGCGCGTGAAATGACTGATAATTCCCTTCCAAAAATTGGAAAAGAATTTGGAGGAAGAGATCACTCAACTGTTCTACATGCTTACAATAAAATCAAAAATATGCTTGCTCAAGATGACAGTTTACGCATTGAAATTGATACCATTAAAAACAAGATAAAATAACACTTGTGGATAACTACTAAAAATTATACACAGTTTTCCACAAGATGTGCACAAGTTTAAGATCTTGATAAAACTGTGATTTAGATATTTATGCACAATATCCACAAGACCTACTACTACTACTAACATAATACTAATAAAATAAAGGAGCAACATGATTCAATTTGCTATTAATAAAGCTTATTTCTTACAAGCCCTTCATACAACTCGACGTGCTATTTCTTCAAAAAATGCTATTCCCATTCTATCAACTATAAAAATCGAAGTTACTAGTGATGGTATCTATTTAACTGGCTCAAATGGACAAATCTCGATAGAGAATAGGATCTCTGCTTCAGAAGAAAATGCAGGTTTATTAATTACACAACCAGGTAGTATCCTTTTAGAAGCGAACTTTTTCATCAATGTTGTTTCAAGCTTACCTGATGTTACTCTTACATTTGAAGAAATAGAACAATACCAAGTATTACTAAAGAGTGCTAAATCAGAGATTACTCTAAAAGGAAAGGATGCTGAGCAATATCCTCGTATTCAAGAAGTTGATAGCCTGACACCACTAATTATGGACACTAAAGTGTTAAAATCTATCATTGCTGAAACGTCATTTGCAGCAAGCACGCAAGAAAGTCGTCCAATTTTAACTGGAGTTCACTTTGTTCTTTCAAATCACAAAGATCTTAAAGCTGTTGCCACTGATTCTCACCGTATGAGTCAACGTCAACTTGTTTTGGAACATTCTGCAGATAACTTTGATGTAGTAATCCCAAGCCGATCACTTAAAGAGTTATCAGCAGTCTTTAGTGATGGTATTGAAAATTTGGAAATTTTCTTCTCTGCAAATCAAATTCTATTCCGTAGTGAGACAATCTCTTTTTACACACGTTTACTAGAAGGAATTTATCCAGATACTAATCGGCTCTTGTCAGATTCATTTGAAACAGAGGTTGTGTTTGAAACATCTACCCTTCGTTCTGCTATGGAACGTTCCTATTTGATTTCAAATGCAAGTCAAAGTGGCACGGTGAAACTCGAAATCATCAATGGTAATGTTAGTGCTCATGTTAATTCACCTGAAGTCGGAAAGGTGAATGAAGATATTGATGTGCTAGACGTTTCAGGAAGTGATTTGGTTATTAGTTTTAATCCCACTTACTTGATAGACGCTTTGAAAGCACTAAAAAGTGAGTCAGTTCGTGTTCGTTTCATTTCTCCAGTACGCCCATTCACTTTGACGCCAGCAGATGACAGTGAAAACTTTATTCAATTAATTACACCTGTAAGAACAAACTAAAATCGAAAAGTTATCCACTGTGGATAACTTTTTTACTAAGGAGGAAGTGTATGTACCAAATTGGAAGTTTAGTTGAAATGAAGAAACCCCATGCTTGTACTATCAAAGCAACAGGAAAAAAAGCTAACGAGTGGGAAGTGACTCGTCTTGGAGCTGACATAAAAATTCGTTGTACAAATTGTGATCATGTGGTCATGATGAGTCGTCATGATTTTGAAAAGAAGCTTAAAAAGGTTTTATAACAGCTATTACGGACGTCACTTACCTACTAGATTCTTATATTAAAAGCTATAGCACTCTGGCAAAATAAAAAGTATCCAAGGTCCCCTAATCGTCTTCCTTATAGCATTTTTCCTTACTTCTCTTTTTCTGATTCTCAAAGGGAAGTTGCCTATTTTTAACAATTTTTATGTTATAATTAACTAAATTACTTTTTAATGGAGAAATAAATAAATGGCTTTAACAGCAGGTATCGTTGGTTTGCCGAACGTTGGTAAATCAACTCTTTTCAATGCAATTACAAAAGCAGGTGCGGAAGCTGCTAACTATCCTTTCGCAACAATAGATCCAAATGTTGGTATGGTCGAAGTACCAGATGAGCGTTTGACAAAATTGACTGAACTTATCACCCCTAAAAAGACAGTGCCAACTACATTTGAGTTCACAGATATTGCGGGTATCGTAAAAGGGGCATCAAAGGGTGAAGGACTTGGAAATAAGTTCTTGGCAAATATTCGTGAAGTGGATGCGATTATCCATGTCGTTCGTGCCTTTGATGATGAAAATGTTATGCGTGAACAAGGGCGCGAGGATGACTTTGTGGATCCTATGGCTGATATTGATACAATCAACCTAGAATTGATTTTGGCTGACCTTGAGTCAATTAACAAACGTTATTCGCGTGTCGAAAAGATCGCTCGTACTCAAAAAGATAAAGATTCTGTGGCAGAGTTTAATATTCTTCAAAAGATTAAACCCGTTCTAGAAGATGGTAAGTCTGCCCGTACAATTGATTTTACTGAGGAAGAACAAAAAATTGTTAAGGGACTCTTCCTCTTGACAACAAAACCAGTGCTTTATGTGGCTAACGTTGATGAAGACCAGGTCGCAAATCCTGATGATATTGATTATGTGAAGCAAATTCGTGAGTTTGCAGCGACTGAAAATGCAGAAGTAGTTGTTATTTCGGCTCGTGTTGAGGAAGAAATTTCTGAGTTGGATGATGAAGATAAGGAGATGTTCTTGGAAGACCTTGGTTTGACAGAGTCAGGAGTCGATAAACTAACACGCGCAGCATATCATTTGCTTGGTCTTGGAACTTATTTCACTGCCGGTGAAAAAGAGGTCCGCGCTTGGACCTTTAAACGAGGGATCAAGGCTCCACAAGCAGCTGGAATTATCCACTCTGACTTCGAGAAAGGTTTTATCCGCGCTGTAACAATGTCGTATGACGATTTGATTAAATATGGATCTGAGAAAGCTGTTAAAGAAGCTGGACGCCTTCGTGAAGAAGGAAAAGAGTATGTTGTCCAAGATGGTGACATCATGGAATTTCGTTTCAACGTTTAGAAAATAAAAAATAGTGCACGAGGCTGAAAAGTATTTTTCAGTCCTTTTGCTGTTTATCAATGAGGAGAAATAATGACAAAATTAGTAGTTGGATTGGGAAACCCTGGTTCAAAATACCATGAAACACGACACAATGTTGGTTTTATGGCTATAGACCTAATGGCTAAAGAATTAGGATTAACCTTTTCTGAGGAAAAGACTTTTAAGGCTGAAGTAGCTTCAACCTTTTTAAATGGTGAGAAAGTTTATTTTGTTAAACCAACAACTTTTATGAATCTATCTGGTCTAGCTGTGAGAGCACTGCTCGCTTATTACAATATTCCCATGGAGGATTTTATCGTCATTTACGATGATTTAGATATGGAAGTTGGTAAATTGCGCTTTCGTCAAAAGGGATCAGCAGGTGGTCATAATGGTATTAAATCTATCATTGCTGAAACTGGAACTCAAGAATTTGATCGTATAAAAATTGGCATTGGTCGGCCACAGAAAGGAATGACGGTTGTTAACCATGTTCTTGGAAAATTTAGTGAAGACGATTATGCCATGATTTTACCTACTTTAGACAAGGTAGAGACAGCCCTCCATCACTACTTAAAAACAAATGATTTTGAAGACACCATGAGGCGGTATAATGGCTAATACGATCTTAGAGCTTTTTGAGAAGAATCATCAATTGCTTGAGTGGCGTGATAAGGTAAGCTTATTGAGTAGGCAATTGGTCATGGGATTTTCTGGTTCGAGCAAGTCAGTTGCCATGGCATCTGCCCTTTCTAATCAGGTTCCTAAGATTTTTATAGTTACCTCAACACAAAATGAAGCTGAGCAATTAGTAGGAGATTTGTCAGCTATCTTAGGAGAGGATAAGGTTTATTCTTTTTTTGCGGATGATGTATCAGCTGCTGAATTTATCTTTGCTTCACCAGAAAAAACTCATTCTCGTCTTGAAAGTCTTAACTTTTTAATGGATGAAGAGGCAAGTGGGGTCTTGGTTACAAGTTTAGTTGGTACGAAGTTACATTTGCCTAATCCTAAGGTTTATAAGGACTCTCGCATCGACTTAGTACTAGGAAAGGAACATGATTTAGATGCTCTCAGTAGGCATCTAACGCATATTGGGTATCAAAGAGTAGAGCAAGTTCTTTCACCTGGTGAGTTTAGTCGTAGGGGGGATATTTTAGATATTTACGAATTGACTGCAGAGCTTCCCTACCGATTAGAGTTTTTTGGAGATGAGATTGATGGCATTCGTCAGTTTGATAGCGATAGTCAGAAATCTTTAAACAATTTAGATCATGTTGTCATATCACCGGCGGATGATATTATCTTAACAAGAGAAGATTACCAACGTGCTGAGAAGGCCCTAGAAAGTGCGATCTCGAAGGCAGAAGGTCTTCATAAGGCTTACCTTGAGGAAGTTCTATCAGTGACGATTGATGGTCATCGCCATAAAGATTTACGTAAGTTTTTGTCTCTCTTTTATGACAAAGCTTATACCTTATTTGACTATCTTCCAAAAGGGACTCCTGTATTCATTGATGATTTTCAAAAGATAGTGGACCGCCATGGACGTCTTGAATTGGAAGTGGCTAATCTTTTAACTGAGGATCTTCATCAAGGTAAGTCTCTGAGTCATCTAAACTACTTCGTGGATTCTTTTAAGACTTTACGTAACTATCAGCCAGCTAGCTTCTTTTCTAATTTCCATAACGGATTAGGAAATCTTAAATTTGATAAGTTGTATCAATTCACACAATACCCTATGCAGGAGTTTTTCAACCAATTTCCATTACTGATTGACGAAATTCGTCGTTATACTAAGAATAAGGCAACGGTTATTTTACAAGTAGGGTCTGATAAGCAACTTAAATCTTTGAAGGAAACCTTGGAAGAGTACAATCTAGATTTACCTCTTAGTAGCTTTGGAAATTTGATACCTCATAAGGCTCAACTAGTCCTAGGAAACTTATCGAATGGCTTTTACTTTGCAGATGAAAAGGTTGTTCTGGTTACTGAACGTGAGATTTTTCATAAAAAAGTAAAACGTCGTACGCGTGCTAACCATATTTCTAATGCTGAGCGTCTTAAAGACTATAATGAACTTGAAAAAGGTGATTATGTTGTACACCAGACTCATGGTATAGGACAATTTAAAGGTATTGAGACTATTGAAATTAAAGGGGTACACCGTGACTACTTGACCATTCAATATCAGGATGCTGCAACAATTTCTCTACCTATTGAGCAGATTGAGAGTCTCTCTAAGTATGTGTCAGTGGACGGGAAAGAGCCTAAAATTAATAAACTCAATGATGGGCGTTTCCAAAAGACTAAACAAAAAGTAAGCAAGCAGGTAGAGGATATTGCTGATAATCTCTTAAAACTCTATGCCGAGCGAAGTCAATTGAAAGGATTTGCTTTTTCACCGGATGATGATAATCAAAGGGATTTTGAAGATGAGTTCTCCTATGCTGAGACAGTGGATCAACTGCGTTCCATTAAGGAAATTAAGGCGGACATGGAGTCAGACAAACCTATGGATCGCCTCTTGGTTGGTGATGTTGGTTTTGGTAAGACAGAGGTAGCCATGCGTGCTGCCTTCAAGGCGGTCAATGATGGGAAGCAAGTTGCTATCCTAGTTCCTACCACAGTTCTTGCCCATCAGCATTATATGAATTTTAAAGAGCGTTTTGAAAATCATGCTGTTGAGGTAGATGAACTCAGTCGTTTTAGAAGTAAAAAAGAGCAAGATGAGACTATTAAAAATCTAGCTAAAGGATGTATTGATATTATTATTGGTACCCACCGCTTGTTGTCTAAAGATGTTAAGTTTTCTGATTTAGGCTTGCTAGTAATTGATGAAGAACAACGTTTTGGCGTGAAGCATAAAGAGAAACTTAAGGAGTTGAAAGCTAAAGTTGATGTCCTTACTCTAACTGCGACCCCTATTCCTCGTACACTTCATATGTCTATGTTGGGTATTCGTGATTTGTCGATTATTGAGACAGCACCTACCAACCGTTATCCAGTTCAAACTTATGTTATGGAAACCAATCCTGGTCTTATTCGAGAAGCGATATTAAGGGAGATGGACAGAGGTGGCCAGATTTTTTATATTTATAATCGTGTTGAAACCATTGATCAAAAAGTTTCTGAACTGCATGAGCTAGTCCCTGAAGCACGTATCGGATTTGTTCATGGTCAGATGAGTGAAGTTACGTTGGAGAATACTCTGTTGGATTTTTTGAATGGTGATTACGATATTTTGGTAGCAACGACCATTATCGAGACAGGCATTGATATCCCCAATGTTAATACACTTTTCATTGAGAATGCAGACCATATGGGCTTGTCTACCCTTTATCAGCTAAGAGGTCGTGTGGGACGTAGTAATCGAATTGCCTATGCCTACCTTATGTATCGTCCTGACAAAGTGTTGACGGAAGTCTCAGAGAAGCGTTTGGATGCTATTAAGGGATTTACAGAACTGGGATCAGGTTTCAAAATTGCTATGCGTGATTTATCGATTCGCGGTGCAGGGAATATTCTTGGTGCTTCTCAAAGTGGTTTCATCGACTCAGTCGGATTTGAAATGTACTCGCAACTTTTGGAAGAGGCTATCAATAAGCGTCAAGGTAAGACTCAGGTTCGTCGAAAAGGAAATGCAGAGTTCAATCTTCAGATTGATGCTTACCTTCCTTCTGACTATATTTCTGACGAGCGCCAAAAAATTGAAATTTATAAGCGTATTCGTGAAATTGATAATCAGAAAGACTATCAGGACCTTCAAGATGAGTTGATTGACCGCTTTGGAGAATATCCAGATCAAGTTGCCTATCTCATTGAGATTGGTCTGGTTAAGGCCTATTTAGATGCTGCCTTTGCAGAATTAGTCGATCGTAAGAACGATACTATCGTCGTTCGTTTCGAAAAAGTCTCTCTAAAATTCTTCTTGACACAAGACTATTTTGAAGCCATCTCTAAGACGAATTTAAAGGCAAGAATTAGTGATAACCAAGGAAAAGTAGAAATTATTTTTGATGTTCGTAATAAGAAAGACTATGAAATCCTTGAAGAATTAAAGATTTTTGGTCAGACATTTATGGAAATTAAAAAACGTAAAGAAAAAAAAGAAACTTAAGGAAAGTTTAAGCAAATCTCTATATACTATAAAACATCCTAAAACAAAACATCCTAAAACTTTTCTTTTTCATAAATCTCCTGAGAGGGTCGACTAGTATCGATCCTCTTATTTTTGTGTTTGAAAAGGCTTTAGTCACCTATTTTCTAAAAAAAAATGATATCATAGAATTGGTATCCTAACGGAAAGGAAACAGTAACATTGAGATTAGACAAATATTTAAAAGTATCACGAATTATCAAACGCCGTCCAGTGGCTAAAGAAGTAGCTGATAAAGGGCGTATTAAAGTAAATGGTGTACTCGCTAAGTCATCTACAGATTTGAAAATCGGTGATCAAGTGGAAGTTCGTTTTGGAAATAAACTTTTGACTGTTCGTGTTCTAGAAATGAAAGACAGTACGAAAAAAGAAGATGCAGCAAAAATGTATGAAATTATAAGTGAAACAAGGATTGAAGTGGATGAGCAAGAAGCCTAATATTGTACAACTTACTAACGATTACATTGATAATGCCAATCAAGAGCAACGTTTAGAGCGTGCCGAACACGAACAAAGGAATCGCTTTATGGGGTGGATTCTCTTTGTGATTGTTTTACTATTTATCTTGCCAACTTATAATCTAGTTGAAACGTATATGAATATTAAACAGCAAGAGAAGGAAGTCTTGTCATTACAGAAGGACTATGATAAATTGTCAGATCAGACAAAGGAACGAAAGGATTTGGCTAAGAAACTTAAGGATGATGCTTTCGCTGAGAAATATGCGCGTGCTAAATATTACTATTCACGTGAAGGAGAGTCTATCTATCCTATACCAAGCTTATTACCCTAATGAAAGATTTACTTAAAACTGTAGAAATTTTTTTAACCTATTCAGAAGCCAAGTTAGAGGAACTATCAGAAAAAAATCAGCAACTTAAAACGGATGTACCGAGGAAAGAGGGGGTGAAGAAACAAGCATGAAAAAGCTATTAATAGCTGCAACTGCTGTGCTTGTATCTTCTAGCCCCATATTCCTACTTCCTATGGAGAAAGAGCTAACTCTGACTCCAAACCAGGTCCAAAAGTTGTCTCAAAATACTATAGCTAGCTTGAGTCAATTTAAACAGATTCCCAAAAATCCAAGAACGATAACAAATATCCTAACTTATAAGAACAAGGAATTAACAGAATTTAAAACCAGTATCAAAGCAGATACCAAACTATCGATTTCTGCTATTTTTTGGAATGCTAAAGGTGAACCTGTTTTCCAACTTCAAGATGGTGATTTTGTAGCCGCTAGTCAGAGATTGATTATTGATGATAGTGTCTATAATCAAAAACCAGTAGACATGACCTTCTGGACTAAAGATGGTTTAACAGTTTACAAAGCCCCCTACGTTTTAGGAACTGAAAAAGCCGACTCTAAACTTGCTAGTTTCAAACCGATAAAGGTTAGCCGAGCTGCCCAGACGCATGCTGGAACTTATTATTTAGCAGATGGAGAGGGTTGGATTAATGCTTCCGACTTGTCAACTACAGATAATCGCATCGAGGATGTCCAGAGGGTCCTTAATGAGAAGTATAATAATCAAGAGCACATCTCAGTTTATGTCAAGCAGCTTGATACAGACCGCGTAGCAGCTATCAATGATGAAAAAAGCATGTATGCTGCTAGCGTATCCAAGTTAGGTGTACTCTATTATGCACAGGAACGTCTGTCTCAAAAGAAATTGTCATTATCCAATGAGTATCAATATACCTCTGCTGTGAATGGTTTTCCAGGTGCTTATGATCCAGATGGCTCAGGAAAGATTAGTAAGATGACTGATGATAAGAATTATAGCTTGGAAAACTTGTTAAAGGCTGTAGCCCAAAATTCAGATAATGTAGCGACAAATATCTTAGGTTATTATGTAGCTCATCAGTATGATAATTCTTTCCAAAAATCAGTAGATAAGGCGTCAGCAACCTCATGGAATATGGATAAAAAAGAGTTGACTGCTAGAGCAGCAGGTACTTTGATGGAGGCTGTTTATAGGCAAAATGGGGATATTATTAATTATCTTTCAAGTACAGACTATGATGGCGAACGTATTTCAAAAAATATTGATGTCCCTGTTGCACATAAAATAGGGGATGCCTACGATTTTAAACATGATGTCGCTATTGTCTATACAGATTCTCCCTTTATTCTATCGATTTTTACAGATAAAGAAGACTATGACAAAATCACCTCAATTGCAGATGATGTTTATGGAATTTTAAAATAATGACAGAAAAATTGTTGCAAATGATGCAAGCAAAAGGTTATTTTAACCAGCACAAGAAAATTTTAGTAGCAGTATCAGGTGGAGCAGACTCGATGAGTTTGCTGCACTTTTTGTATAACCATCAAAAAGATTTAGATATTCAGCTGGGCATTGCTCACGTTAACCATAAGCAACGGCAAGAGTCGGAGTACGAAGAAAATTATTTACGTCATTGGGCAAAGGAACATAAGGTACCTTTTCACTACAGCGCATTCTCAGGAAAGTTTTCAGAAAATGCCGCCCGTACTTTTCGCTATGATTTTTTTAAGCGAATTATGAAAGAAGCTGACTACTCTGCTCTTGTTACAGCCCATCATGCTGATGATCAGGCTGAGACAATTTTTATGAGATTGTTGAGAGGAAGTCGTTTAAGACATCTGAGTGGGATTTGTGATGTAAGATCATTTGGCACTGGTCAGATTATTCGTCCCTTTTTGCATATTCCGAAAGATCAACTTCCCGTAACCTTTCATTTTGAAGATAGGAGTAATTCTTCTTTAGCCTATCTCCGAAATCGCATTAGACTGACCTACCTCCCTACTCTATCTCAGGAAAATCCTAAATTTAAGGAGCATCTTTGTCTTCTAGCAGATGAGATTGCCCTTATGGAAAAAGCATTAGAGGAGTTAACGAAGGATATTACTATAACCGATTTGTCTGTTTTTCAACAACAGACAGATGCTGTCCAACACCTTCTTATTCAGAATTATTTAGGATCCTTTCCTGATTTACAGCTTTCAAAAGGTCAGTTCAATCAATTGATGAGTTTCCTAAGAAAAAAAACTTCAGGAAAGATGCCACTAAAAAATGGTTACGTGTTAGTCAAAACACAGACGGATTTCTTAATAACCAAAGAAGATCCCATCAGCCTATCTTCTCCAATCCTCCTAGAATTTGGAAAATCTATTGTGTTTGAGGAATACCTATTGACTTTTTCTGAACCACATGTCGTTTCTAATGTGGATACTATTAATATTTGGTCTGATGCGCCGATAGTGATTCGTCATAGACATGAAGGTGATAGGATTGACTTGGGTACTCACCACAAAAAAATAAGACGATTGTTCATAGACAATAAAATTTCAGAGAAAGATCGTCAAAAAGCCATTATAGGGGAACAAGATGGTCAGATTATTTTTCTCTATGTTGCGGGGCGTCTCTATTTGAAAAAAAGACCCAAAAATGCTATACTTTATGGCACTGTTGTCATTTATAAGAAATTCTAATCAAATACCATGTTAAAATAACGATGATTGAAGTAAAAGTGGTATAATAAGACAATATCGACTTCGAGAAAGGGAAACCAAATGTTAGAAAAAGACATTAAAAAAATCCTCTTTTCCCAAGAGGATATCGTAACTAAAACTAAAGAACTAGGTCAACAACTGACAAAGGATTATGCAGGAAAAAATCCCCTTTTAGTATGTGTGTTGAAAGGTGCTATTCCATTTATGTCAGAACTCATCAAACATATTGATACACATATTGAGATGGACTTTATGGTTGTTTCAAGCTATGGTGGCGGGACTGTCAGCAGTGGTGAAGTAAAGATTCTTAAGGATGTAGATACTAATGTCGAAGGGAGAGACGTTATCTTTATTGAAGATATCATCGATACGGGTCGTACGCTCCTTTATCTTCGAGACATGTTCAAATACCGCAAAGCAAGCTCAGTAAAAATTGCAACTCTTTTTGATAAGCCGGAGGGTCGCGTCGTTGATATTGAGGCTGATTATGTATGTTATGATGTCCCTAACGAATTTATTGTTGGTTTCGGACTAGATTATGATGAAAAATACCGTAACCTTCCTTCCGTTGGTGTCCTAAAAGAAGAAATTTATAATAAGTAAAGGGCTAATTAACTTATGAATAATAAAAATAATAATGGCTTCTTACGGAATGCTTTCCTTTACATCGTAATGATTATTGCGGTTGTAACGGCAGTACAGTATTTTGTTGGAGGAAGTCAAAGTCCAAGTCAACAATTATCTTATACCCAGTTGATTAAGAAAATTGAAGATGGTAAGGTAAAATCAATTACCTATCAACCTAATGGTAGTATCATTGAAGTTAAAGGAGACTACAAAAAGGCTGAAAAGGTTGATAATGACCTAAGTTTGCCATTTTTAGGTGGAGCATCGTCAGAGACACAAAGTTTTACATCAACTGTGCTTAATAATGAAACGATAATACAGGCATTACAGTCAGCTTCAGAAAAAGCTAATGTTAATATCAAAATGATACATGAAAGTTCAAGTGGTACTTGGATTTCGTATCTCTTTAGTTACCTTCCTTTGATTGGTATTGCTATTTTTTTCATTTTTATGATGAATCAAGGTGGTAACCCCGGTGCCATGAACTTTGGCCGTAATCGTGCTAAAATTCAGTCAAAAGAAAATATTAAAGTTCGTTTTACAGATGTAGCCGGTGCAGAAGAAGAAAAAGAAGAACTTGTAGAAATAGTAGATTTCCTCAAAAATCCACGTAAATATAAAGCTTTGGGTGCACGTATTCCTAAAGGAGTCCTCCTCGAAGGCCCTCCAGGAACAGGTAAAACCCTCCTTGCTAAAGCTGTGGCTGGTGAAGCTGATGTACCATTCTTTAGCATCTCAGGTTCTGATTTTGTTGAAATGTTTGTCGGTGTCGGAGCTAGCCGTGTACGTAGTCTGTTTGAAGATGCTAAAAAGGCAGAGCGTGCTATTATCTTTATTGATGAAATTGATGCTGTTGGTCGTCGTCGTGGTACCGGAATGGGAGGTGGCAATGATGAGCGTGAACAAACCCTTAACCAATTGTTGATAGAGATGGATGGGTTTGATGGTAATGAGAATATTGTTGTCATTGCTGCAACTAACCGTAGTGATATTCTTGATCCAGCTCTTCTACGTCCGGGACGTTTTGACCGCAAAGTTCTTGTTGGACGCCCTGATGTAAAAGGTCGTGAAGCCATCTTGAAAGTACATGCTAAGAATAAACCATTGGCTGAAGATGTCAACCTTAAGGTTGTTGCTCAGCAAACTCCAGGTTTTGTTGGAGCTGACTTAGAGAATGTCTTGAATGAGGCTGCTTTAGTTGCGGCACGACGTGGTAAGACTAAGATTGATGCTAGTGATATTGATGAAGCAGAGGATCGTGTCATTGCTGGACCAGCTAAGAAAGATCGCCAAGTTTCGGAACATGAACGTAAAGTTGTTGCCTACCATGAGGCTGGTCACACGATTGTTGGATTAATACTCTCTAGTGCTCGTGATGTTCACAAAGTTACTATTGTTCCCCGAGGTCGTGCGGGTGGCTATATGATTTCTTTACCAAAAGAAGATCAAATGTTGTCATCTAAAGATGAACTGAAAGAACAATTAGCGGGCTTGATGGGAGGACGCGTTGCAGAAGAAATTATTTTTAATCTTCAAACTTCTGGTGCTTCCAACGACTTTGAGCAGGCAACACAGTTAGCACGTGCAATGGTTACTGAATATGGTATGAGTGAAAAACTTGGACCAGTCCAATATGAGGGTAACCACGCGATGACCCCAGGTCAATTTACGCCAGACAAGTCTTACTCAGCTCATACAGCTCAACTCATCGACGAAGAAATTCGATCACTTTTAGTTGAGGCACACGACAGAGCGGCTGAAATTATCAATGCGAACCGAGACACACATGCTCTTATTGCAGAAGCTTTGCTTAAGTATGAAACACTTGATGCTGCACAAATTAAATCAATTTATGAGACTGGTAAGATGCCGGTAGATTCAGAAGAAGATAACCATGCTTTATCTTTTAATGAAGTTAAAAAGAGACTTGAAAACAAAAATAAAGATGACGAAGAGTAGAATTTTTCGGCTCTTTGTCAACTGTAGTGGGTTGATGAAAAGTTACAACCTGGAGAGGACCAAATTGGTTCTCCCCTTTTTGATGTTCAAAACAATTAAAATTCTAGTTTTAAAGTTGTCAAAGTTCCGGAAGCTAAAAGCATTTCGCTTGATGACTTTGATGAGGTTAATGGTAGCTTCTATTTTTGCGTTTGAGTGGGGAAGTTCCAGTGCATTCATAATCTTGTCCTTATCTTTCAAAAAGGTCTTAAAAAGAGTTTGAAAAATAGGATTTACAGAAGAAATTGTTTCTTCAATAAGACTAAAGAAATGTTCCGTTTGTTTCTCTTGAAAATGAAAGAGTAGGAGTTGATAGAGATTGTAGTGCTGTCTAAGTTCTTGTGAGTATGAAAGGAGCTTTTCTAGAACCTTTTTATTGGTCAAGTGTGATCGAAAAGTTGGTTGATAAAATCGTTTATCACTGAGTTTACGGCTATCCTGTTGGATGGGTTTCCAGTAACGTTTCAGTGCTTTATATTCGTGCAATCTCCGATCAAACTGATTCATAATTTGTATGCATACGTGATTCATT
Organism: Streptococcus sp. FSL L8-0526; assembly: GCF_038007145.1. Classification (NCBI taxonomy): domain Bacteria; kingdom Bacillati; phylum Bacillota; class Bacilli; order Lactobacillales; family Streptococcaceae; genus Streptococcus; species Streptococcus sp. FSL L8-0526. Next base: position 286,238 of record NZ_JBBOWP010000001.1, on the reverse strand, counting down.
GCTCGATTGAGATGCTGGACAATGTGAAAGCGGTCGAGAACGATTTTTGCATTTGAAAAAAGTTTTTTAGCAATATCGTAGTAGGGACTAAACATGTCTATGGTAATAACTTTCACACGACATCTCACCTGTCTAGAATAATGAAGTAAATGATTGCGAATAGTTGCTTGAGTCCGTCTATCTAGGATAGCTACGATCTTTCTTGTATCGTAGTCCTGTGCAATAAAGCTCATCTTACCTTTCTTGAAGCAGTACTCATCCCAGCTCATGTGTTCTGGAAGGTGGTTAAGATCAGACTTTAACTCGAACTCTTTAAAATTATGGATGACTGTCGAAGTAGAGACCGATAAAGTTTCGGTGATAGCCGTCATAGAGACTTTCTCGATTAATTTTTGAGTGATTTTATGGTTGACGATCGTTGAAATTTGGTGGTTCTTTTTGAACTAAGGAAGTCTCTGCGACAGCCATTTTTCCGTATACTTTACAACGAAAGCGGCGTTTTCTCAATCGAATAAGAGTTTTGTAGACCGCACACTCTAGATAGGGAATTTTAAATTCTTTTTGGAAGTCAAATTTAGCCATTTGTCCTTGACAGTCGAGACACATAGGAGCAGGGTAATCTAGCTTAGCAATGATTTTTTTATGTGTTCCAGCATCCAAATAATCCAAGAATATGATGTTCTTGTCTCTAATTCCGAATATGTTTGTTATAAAATCTAATTGTTCCATTAGGTTCTTTCTAATGATGGTTTGAGGTTCTTTCTAATGATGGTTTGGTCACTTTTCATTATAGGTTGAACTGCATCCCAAAAGTTAGATAGAAAAATCTAACTTTTAGGGTGTTTTTATTATGAAATTAACTTATGAAGATAAAGTTCAAATATATGAATTGAGAAAGCAAGGAGAAAGCTTTATCCGACTTTCAAATCAATTTGGGGTGAACATTTCTGGTCTAAAATATATGGTGAAATTAATTGACCGTTATGGAATAAAAATCATCAAAAAGGGAAAGAATCGTTACGATTCACCAGAATAAAAACAAGAAATGATTGATAAAATTCTACTTGAAGGTCGTTCACAAAAAAGTGTAAGTCTTGATTATTGTCTTCCAAGTGGTGGCATGTTGCCTAATTGGATAGCACAATACAAAAATGGGTATACTCTTCTTGAGAAAAGAAGAGGGAAAGTACCTAAAATGGGGCGTAAACCAAAGAAGAAATCCGAAGAGATGACAGAGCTAGAGCGACTTCAAGAGGAGAATGAACGCTTACGTACCGAGGTGGCCTACCTAAAAAAGTTAAAAGAGTTAGAGGAAAGGGACGAAGCCTTACAGCGAGAAAGGCAGAAACAATTAGAGAAATGATTTCAGGAGGATTTCGACTCGATTTACTTCTTGAAACAGCACGTTTAGCTCGCTCGACTTACCATTATCAGTTGAAACAACTAGATGGGCACGACAAAGATAAAGAGACTAAAGGCGAAATTCAAGAAATTTATTATGAGCATAAAGGAAATTATGGCTATCGCCGAATAACTCTTGAATTGAGGAATCGTGGTTTTGTAGTGAACCAGAAGAAGGTCCAACGTCTGATGAAGCTCCTTGGTTTAAGTTCCCAAATTCGTCGTAAATGCAAGTATTCTTCATACCAAGGAGAAGTTGGCAAGAAAGCAGATAACCATAGTGACCAAGGTTGGCAATACAAACATCAGTATTATCATCAATTTTTAGAGGATAAAAGGATCCAATCGTCCATGTCACGTAAGGGGAAATAGTCCAGACAATGGTATGATGGAGTCCTTCTTTGGTATTCTTAAGTCTGAGATGTTTTGTGGTTACGATTAGACATCTCAGTCACTTGAGCAATTGGAACAAGCTATTGTAGACTATATTGATTACTACAACAACAAACGTATTAAGGTAAAAATAAAAAGATTTAGTCCTGTGCAATACAGGACTAAATCCTTTGTATAAATTAGTTGTCTAACTTTTTGGGGTCAGTACAGGTCTTATGGGATTTTTTAATCTTTTTTCTACTTTTAATGAAAAAAGTTCGCTAATAACAAAAAATTATAAAAAAGGTTCTAAAACTTTTAAAAAAGCTATTGACAAGTTTAAGAAGGGATGATATTATAAAAAAGCTGTTTCGCAAGAGACGGCTAGCACGAAGAAGAGAAAAAAACTTCAAAAAAAGTGTTGACAAGCTATTCTATCTTTGCTAGAATATAGAAGTTGTCTCAAGAGAGGCAAAGACCTTTGAGAACTGAATAAGAAACCAAGTGCAGGGTTATGATAGAAGAATTATAACCTGTCAATTTACAAGAATAAATCGTCAGACGACGGTAATGAGTTAACGCTCGAACAATTATTAAAGTATTAATGAGAGTTTGATCCTGGCTCAGGACGAACGCTGGCGGCGTGCCTAATACATGCAAGTAGAACGCTGAAGAGAGGAGCTTGCTCTTCTTGGATGAGTTGCGAACGGGTGAGTAACGCGTAGGTAACCTGCCTTGTAGCGGGGGATAACTATTGGAAACGATAGCTAATACCGCATAACAATGGATGACACATGTCATTTATTTGAAAGGGGCAATTGCTCCACTACAAGATGGACCTGCGTTGTATTAGCTAGTAGGTGAGGTAATGGCTCACCTAGGCGACGATACATAGCCGACCTGAGAGGGTGATCGGCCACACTGGGACTGAGACACGGCCCAGACTCCTACGGGAGGCAGCAGTAGGGAATCTTCGGCAATGGGGGCAACCCTGACCGAGCAACGCCGCGTGAGTGAAGAAGGTTTTCGGATCGTAAAGCTCTGTTGTAAGTCAAGAACGGGTGTGAGAGTGGAAAGTTCACACTGTGACGGTAGCTTACCAGAAAGGGACGGCTAACTACGTGCCAGCAGCCGCGGTAATACGTAGGTCCCGAGCGTTGTCCGGATTTATTGGGCGTAAAGCGAGCGCAGGCGGTTTGATAAGTCTGAAGTTAAAGGCTGTGGCTCAACCATAGTTCGCTTTGGAAACTGTCAAACTTGAGTGCAGAAGGGGAGAGTGGAATTCCATGTGTAGCGGTGAAATGCGTAGATATATGGAGGAACACCGGTGGCGAAAGCGGCTCTCTGGTCTGTAACTGACGCTGAGGCTCGAAAGCGTGGGGAGCGAACAGGATTAGATACCCTGGTAGTCCACGCCGTAAACGATGAGTGCTAGGTGTTGGATCCTTTCCGGGATTCAGTGCCGTAGCTAACGCATTAAGCACTCCGCCTGGGGAGTACGACCGCAAGGTTGAAACTCAAAGGAATTGACGGGGGCCCGCACAAGCGGTGGAGCATGTGGTTTAATTCGAAGCAACGCGAAGAACCTTACCAGGTCTTGACATCCCGATGCTATTTCTAGAGATAGAAAGTTACTTCGGTACATCGGTGACAGGTGGTGCATGGTTGTCGTCAGCTCGTGTCGTGAGATGTTGGGTTAAGTCCCGCAACGAGCGCAACCCTTATTGTTAGTTGCCATCATTCAGTTGGGCACTCTAGCGAGACTGCCGGTAATAAACCGGAGGAAGGTGGGGATGACGTCAAATCATCATGCCCCTTATGACCTGGGCTACACACGTGCTACAATGGTTGGTACAACGAGTTGCGAGTCGGTGACGGCGAGCTAATCTCTTAAAGCCAATCTCAGTTCGGATTGTAGGCTGCAACTCGCCTACATGAAGTCGGAATCGCTAGTAATCGCGGATCAGCACGCCGCGGTGAATACGTTCCCGGGCCTTGTACACACCGCCCGTCACACCACGAGAGTTTGTAACACCCGAAGTCGGTGAGGTAACCTTTTGGAGCCAGCCGCCTAAGGTGGGACAGATGATTGGGGTGAAGTCGTAACAAGGTAGCCGTATCGGAAGGTGCGGCTGGATCACCTCCTTTCTAAGGAAAAACGGAATGTACTTGAGTTTCTTATTTAGTTTTGAGAGGTCTTGTGGGGCCTTAGCTCAGCTGGGAGAGCGCCTGCTTTGCACGCAGGAGGTCAGCGGTTCGATCCCGCTAGGCTCCATTGAATCGAAAGATTCAAGTATTGTCCATTGAAAATTGAATATCTATATCAAATTCCATATGTAAGTAATTACATATAGATAGTAACAAGAAAATAAACCGAAACGCTGTGAATATTTAATGAGTTAGGTCGAAAGGCCAAAAATAAGGTTAAGTTAATAAGGGCGCACGGTGGATGCCTTGGCACTAGAAGCCGATGAAGGACGTGACTAACGACGAAATGCTTTGGGGAGCTGTAAGTGAGCAATGATCCAGAGATGTCCGAATGGGGAAACCCGGCAGGTAATGCCTGTCACTCATTACTGTTAAGGTAATGTAGAGGAAGACGCAGTGAACTGAAACATCTAAGTAGCTGTAGGAAGAGAAAGCAAAAGCGATTGCCTTAGTAGCGGCGAGCGAAACGGCAAGAGGGCAAACCGAAGAGTTTACTCTTCGGGGTTGTAGGACTGCAACGTGGACTTAAAGATTATAGAAGAACTACCTGGGAAGGTAGGCCAAAGAGAGTAATAGCCTCGTATTCGAAATAGTCTTTATACCTAGCAGTATCCTGAGTACGGCGAGACACGAGAAATCTCGTTGGAATCTGGGAGGACCATCTCCCAACCCTAAATACTCTCTAGTGACCGATAGTGAACCAGTACCGTGAGGGAAAGGTGAAAAGCACCCCGGGAGGGGAGTGAAATAGAACCTGAAACCGTGTGCCTACAACAAGTTCGAGCCCGTTAATGGGTGAGAGCGTGCCTTTTGTAGAATGAACCGGCGAGTTACGATATGATGCGAGGTTAAGTTGAAGAGACGGAGCCGTAGGGAAACCGAGTCTTAATAGGGCGCATTAGTATCATGTCGTAGACCCGAAACCATGTGACCTACCCATGAGCAGGTTGAAGGTGAGGTAAAACTCACTGGAGGACCGAACCAGTGCACGTTGAAAAGTGCTTGGATGACTTGTGGGTAGCGGAGAAATTCCAAACGAACTTGGAGATAGCTGGTTCTCTCCGAAATAGCTTTAGGGCTAGCGTCGATGTTAAGTCTCTTGGAGGTAGAGCACTGTTTGGGTGAGGGGTCCATCCCGGATTACCAATCTCAGATAAACTCCGAATGCCAATGAGATATAATCGGCAGTCAGACTGCGAGTGCTAAGATCCGTAGTCGAAAGGGAAACAGCCCAGACCACCAGCTAAGGTCCCAAAATATATGTTAAGTGGAAAAGGATGTGGGGTTGCACAGACAACTAGGATGTTAGCTTAGAAGCAGCTATTCATTCAAAGAGTGCGTAATAGCTCACTAGTCGAGTGACCCTGCGCCGAAAATGTACCGGGGCTAAAACATATTACCGAAGCTGTGGATACCTTTATAGGTATGGTAGGAGAGCGTTCTATGTGCGAAGAAGGTGTACCGTGAGGAGTGCTGGAGCGCATAGAAGTGAGAATGCCGGTATGAGTAGCGAAAGACAGGTGAGAATCCTGTCCACCGTAAGACTAAGGTTTCCAGGGGAAGGCTCGTCCGCCCTGGGTTAGTCGGGACCTAAGGAGAGACCGAAAGGTGTATCCGATGGACAACAGGTTGATATTCCTGTACTAGAGTATATAGTGATGGAGGGACGCAGTAGGCTAACTAAACCAGACGATTGGAAGTGTCTGGCCAAGCAGTGAGGTGTGATATGAGTCAAATGCTTATATCTTTAACATTGAGCTGTGATGGGGAGCGAAGTTTAGTAGCGAAGTTAGTGATGTCACACTGCCGAGAAAAGCTTCTAGCGTTAATTATACTCTACCCGTACCGCAAACCGACACAGGTAGTCGAGGCGAGTAGCCTCAGGTGAGCGAGAGAACTCTCGTTAAGGAACTCGGCAAAATGGCCCCGTAACTTCGGGAGAAGGGGCGCTGACTGATGGTCAGCCGCAGTGAAAAGGCCCAAGCAACTGTTTATCAAAAACACAGCTCTCTGCTAAATCGTAAGATGATGTATAGGGGGTGACGCCTGCCCGGTGCTGGAAGGTTAAGAGGAGTGCTTAGCGTAAGCGAAGGCATGAATTGAAGCCCCAGTAAACGGCGGCCGTAACTATAACGGTCCTAAGGTAGCGAAATTCCTTGTCGGGTAAGTTCCGACCCGCACGAAAGGCGTAATGATTTGGGCACTGTCTCAACGAGAGACTCGGTGAAATTTTAGTACCTGTGAAGATGCAGGTTACCCGCGACAGGACGGAAAGACCCCATGGAGCTTTACTGCAGTTTGATATTGAGTATCTGTACCACATGTACAGGATAGGTAGGAGCCTATGACCTCGGGACGCCAGTTTCGAGTGAGGCGTTGTTGGGATACTACCCTTGTGTTATGGCTACTCTAACCCAGATAGGTTATCCCTATCGGGGACAGTGTCTGACGGGCAGTTTGACTGGGGCGGTCGCCTCCTAAAAGGTAACGGAGGCGCCCAAAGGTTCCCTCAGAATGGTTGGAAATCATTCGCAGAGTGTAAAGGTATAAGGGAGCTTGACTGCGAGAGCTACAACTCGAGCAGGGACGAAAGTCGGGCTTAGTGATCCGGTGGTTCCGTATGGAAGGGCCATCGCTCAACGGATAAAAGCTACCCTGGGGATAACAGGCTTATCTCCCCCAAGAGTTCACATCGACGGGGAGGTTTGGCACCTCGATGTCGGCTCGTCGCATCCTGGGGCTGTAGTCGGTCCCAAGGGTTGGGCTGTTCGCCCATTAAAGCGGCACGCGAGCTGGGTTCAGAACGTCGTGAGACAGTTCGGTCCCTATCCGTCGCGGGCGTAGGAAATTTGAGAGGATCTGCTCCTAGTACGAGAGGACCGGAGTGGACTTACCGCTGGTGTACCAGTTGTTCTGCCAAGAGCATCGCTGGGTAGCTATGTAGGGAAGGGATAAACGCTGAAAGCATCTAAGTGTGAAGCCCACCTCAAGATGAGATTTCCCATGATTTTATATCAGTAAGAGCCCTGAGAGATGATCAGGTTGATAGGTTAGAAGTGGAAGTGTGGTGACACATGTAGCGGACTAATACTAATAGCTCGAGGACTTATCCAACGAAAGTAACTGAGATATATTGACAACGATTTGGTTTCTTGATACAGTATAGATATTCAATTTTGAGTTGAGAATACTCAGAGTTAAGTGACGATAGCCTAGGAGATACACCTGTTCCCATGCCGAACACAGAAGTTAAGCCCTAGTACGCCTGATGTAGTTGGGGGTTTCCCCCTGTTAGATACGGTAGTCGCTTAGCAAAAAGGGAGTTTAGCTCAGCTGGGAGAGCATCTGCCTTACAAGCAGAGGGTCAGCGGTTCGATCCCGTTAACTCCCATAGGTCCCGTGGTGTAGCGGTTATCACGTCGCCCTGTCACGGCGAAGATCGCGGGTTCGATTCCCGTCGGGACCGTTCAAGTAGAAATATTTGAGACTCGTTAGCTCAGTTGGTAGAGCAATTGACTTTTAATCAATGGGTCACTGGTTCGAGCCCAGTACGGGTCATATATGCGGGTGTGGCGGAATTGGCAGACGCACCAGATTTAGGATCTGGCGCTTAACAGCGTGGGGGTTCAAGTCCCTTCACCCGCATTAGAAAAAAAGTTAGCCGGCTTAGCTCAGTTGGTAGAGCATCTGATTTGTAATCAGAGGGTCGCGTGTTCAAGTCATGTAGCCGGCATTAAATGCGAACGTAGTTCAGTGGTAGAACACCACCTTGCCAAGGTGGGGGTCGCGGGTTCGAATCCCGTCGTTCGCTTGAGGAGCCGGGGTGGCGGAACTGGCAGACGCACAGGACTTAAAATCCTGCGAAAGGAAACTTTCGTACCGGTTCGATTCCGGTCCTCGGCATAACTTAATAATGAGCACCCTTAGCTCAACTGGATAGAGTACCTGACTACGAATCAGGCGGTTAGAGGTTCGACTCCTCTAGGGTGCATTTTTATCGGGAAGTAGCTCAGCTTGGTAGAGCACTTGGTTTGGGACCAAGGGGTCGCAGGTTCGAATCCTGTCTTCCCGATTCACGGCGGTGTAGCTCAGCTGGCTAGAGCGTCCGGTTCATACCCGGGAGGTCGGGGGTTCGATCCCCTTCGCCGCTATATATGGATTACTTGGACCTTTAGCTCAACTGGTTAGAGCACTCGGCTCATAACCGAGCGGTCGTAGGTTCGAGTCCTACAAGGTCCATATATTATTTATAATATTGGGAGGATTACCCAAGTCCGGCTGAAGGGAACGGTCTTGAAAACCGTCAGGCGTGTAAAAGCGTGCGTGGGTTCGAATCCCACATCCTCCTTATAATTCTTATAATTAACGCGGGATGGAGCAGCTAGGTAGCTCGTCGGGCTCATAACCCGAAGGTCGTAGGTTCAAATCCTGCTCCCGCAATATGGCTCGGTAGCTCAGTTGGTAGAGCAATGGATTGAAGCTCCATGTGTCGGCGGTTCGATTCCGTCTCGCGCCATTTTGTTGTTAAGCGGGTGTAGTTTAGTGGTAAAACTACAGCCTTCCAAGCTGTTGTCGCGAGTTCGATTCTCGTCACCCGCTTTATTTTGAAACAAATATCCAAGCATCTAGCTTGGGCGCGTAGCTCAGATGGTTAGAGCGCACGCCTGATAAGCGTGAGGTCGGTGGTTCGATTCCACTCGTGCCCATATTGGAGAATTACTCAAGAGGCTGAAGAGGACGGTTTGCTAAATCGTTAGGTCGGGTAACCGACGCGGGGGTTCGAATCCCCCATTCTCCGTATTATGACGAATTATCATTTAGATAATTCGTTTTCTTTTTTATAGAGGTGGCAAAATGAAAAATAGTTTTTATCGATTTCTTCTATACGCGTTTGTTCTTATTCTATTTTTTGTAATGCTTATTTCTTTTGTTTTTAGAAATAATAAATTGTCCAGGGATGTTTCTTCTAATGTCTCGGGAGTTGTGTCTAAAGTAGATTCTGTTATTTCAGTTCCATTTACTGCATTAGCAAAGTCTCATGATATTATTTCTGATTTTTTGTCAACCTATTCTGAGAATCGTGATTTAAAGAAATCATTATCTACTTTAGAAAATCAATCTGCTGTCATCTCTAATTTACAAGAAGAAAATGACTCTTTGAGAGCTTCTTTAAATCTTTCGGATAAACTTAGTCGTTACAATGTAATTACTGCTGAGGTTTCAATGCGTCCATCTGTTACTTGGTTGAAGGAGTTAACGATTAATGTTGGAAAGTCTAAAAGTGTTAGTAAGTCTATGTTGGCGACTTCCAATGGTGGAGTAATTGGTTTTATAACTAAAATTTATGATCATAGTACAACTGTCTCTTTACTCTCTAATAGCTCAAATGATTCTTATATTGCTTCTAGTGTAAAAGGTGAGGATGGAAGTCAGATTTTTGGAATTATATCAAGTTATGATAATAAAAAGAAGCTTTTGGAAATGACTCAGCTAAATTCATCTTCTGATGTTAAAGTTGGTTCTGAAGTGGTAACAAGTGGCCTAGATGAAGTTTCAGTAAAAGATGTCCCAATTGGTAAGGTTGAATCTGTGATTGATTATGAAGGGAATCGTACGATTTTAGTTAAAGCTCATGCTGATTTTGATAAAATTTCTTATGTTACTCTTGTTGGAAAAGGTAAATAATATGAAGTTTTTCAAGTTTTCTGTTACTCCATACTGGTTGAGTATTATTCCTTTTCTCTGGGATGGTCATATTTCGATGCTACTTAACCATTATTTTTCTCCAGAATTATTTCTATCGTCCCACCTCTTTATTATCTATATATCCATCTTAACTCTCAGCCGTCCTTATAATTTTTCACTTCTATACCTTGTTTGTTTAGGATTCCTATATGATACATATTATTTCAAAACACTCGGTATAGTAATTATAACTCTCCCACTTTTATCCTATCTGTTTTCTCAACTATTGCGTTTTGTCAAGAGAAATGCTTATGTTGATTGCTTATTGGCTTTTTTATTCTTATTTCTCTTTGATACTTTAAATTTTGGTTTTGCCTTATATTATGGCTTCACAAATGAGTATATTAGTGATTTTATTATTTATCAACTCTGTCCTAGTCTAGTGTTTAATCTTTTGATTTTTATTTTGATCAAACCTTTTGTCGAAAAATTATTTTTGTATCTTTCAGTTGATAGATTTAAATAAAACTGTAATATTGGCGTAACAAAGTTTGCGCCATTTTTTGATACAATTAAGGAGTCTTATCGAAAAGGAGTAGTATTTTATATTATGAAAAAACGTATTCTTTCAGCAGTGTTGGTAAGTGGTGTAACTTTATCAGCAGCTGCATCAGTACATGCAGAGGATTATGATTCGCAAATCGCTGCTACAAATAACGCAATTAGTAACCTTGCTTCTCAACAAGAGGCTGCACAAGCACAAGTTACTACAATCCAATCTCAAGTATTAACTCTCAGAACACAAAAAACTGAATTGGAAGCTAAAAATGCCGAACTTGAAAAAGTATCTGCAGATTTGGAATATGAAATTCAAGAATTATCAAGTAAGATTGTAGCTCGTCAAGATTCTTTGGCGAAACAAGCTCGTAGTGCTCAACAAAATAACACTGCTACTAGCTACATTAACTCTATCTTGAACTCTAAGTCAATCTCTGAAGCTATTACTCGTATCACAGCTATTTCAAAAGTTGTTACAGCTAATAATGATTTGTTGACTAAACAAGAGTCAGATCAAAAAAAGCTTGCTGCTAAACAAGAAGAAAATCAAGCTGCAATTAATACTATTGCAGCTAATAAGTCAGAACTTGAAACAACAGAAGCTAGTTTGACAACTCAACAAGCAGAACTTGAAGCAGCACAAGTTACTTTGGCTGCTGAATTGGCAACAGCTCAAAATGAGAAGACATCACTTGTCTCTGCTAAATCAACTGCTGAATCTGTAGCAGCCTCGACGGCTGCATCAGTGGCACAGTCTCAAGCAATTGCTGAATCAGAGGCAACTGCACAAGTTGTAGCTTCTTCAGAAGCAGCAGCATCAGTAGCTTCTTCAGAAGTAGCAGCTACTTCTGAAGCTGTAGCTCAGCCTTCAGAGGCATCAGTTTCTGAAACATCGACAGCTTCTGAGGCTGCACAGGAGCCGGCTTCATCAGAAACATCAGAAGCACAACTAGAATCAGCTGCACCAGCTTCTTCAGAAGCTCCTGCTAGAGTAGCACCTGTCGCAACATCTCAAGCTGCACCAGCTTCTTCAGAAGCTCCTGCTAGAGTAGCACCTGTCGCAACATCTCAAGCTGCACCAGCTTCTTCAGAAGCTCCTGCTAGAGTAGCACCTGTCGCAACATCTCAAGCTGCACCAGCCGCTGAAACACATAAAGTGTTAGCAGCATCAAGTCCTAATACATATCCAGTTGGACAATGTACTTGGGGTGCGAAATCATTGGCTTCATGGGTTGGTAATAATTGGGGTAATGCTAAAAACTGGATTGCTAGTGCGCAAGCAGCTGGTCACTCAGTAGGTACAACTCCAGTAGCCGGTGCGATTGCGGTATGGCCCAATGATGGTGGTGGTTATGGTCACGTAGCTTATGTTACATCAGCATCAGGTGTAAATTCAATTCAAGTTATGGAATCGAATTATGCTGGTAACATGTCAATCGGTAACTACCGTGGTACATTTGATCCAACATCATCAGCGCATGGTGGTTCTATATTTTATATTTACCCATAATGAGTACAACAAAAGCGATTCGGCTATTCTCGAATCGCTTTTATTTTATATAAATAATATATTCAGCCTGAGAAAATAATGGTGTTTGAAAAAAATTCTAGACTAAGGGGAAGTATTTTTATCCTTGTTAAGTTCATGTGACACCATTTATTTGGCGTTGAAAATCAACTTAAAAAAAGGTAGAATGGTCTAGTAGATATTTTGGAGGAAATCATGTCTTATACGAATTTAAAGTTATTTGCTTTGTCGTCTAACCAAGAATTAGCAGCAAAAGTTGCTGATAAAATTGGTATTGAACTTGGAAGATCAAGTGTTCGTGAATTTTCAGATGGTGAGATTCAAGTTAATATTGAAGAGTCTATTCGTGGTCATCACGTTTTTATTCTTCAATCTACAAGCTCTCCTGTAAATGATAATTTGATGGAAATCTTGATTATGGTTGATGCGCTAAAACGTGCTAGCGCTGAGACAATCAATGTTGTTATGCCTTATTATGGATATGCACGTCAAGATCGAAAGGCACGTTCACGTGAACCAATCACATCTAAGTTGGTTGCTAATATGCTCGAGGTAGCAGGTGTTGACCGTCTTTTGACAGTTGACCTTCATGCTCCTCAAATTCAAGGATTCTTTGATATCCCGGTGGATCATTTGATGGGAGCGCCTCTTATCGCAGATTATTTTGATCGTGCTGGTCTTACGGGTGATGATGTGGTTGTTGTTTCTCCAGATCATGGTGGTGTTACTCGTGCGCGTAAACTTGCTCAATGTTTGAAAACACCAATCGCTATCATTGATAAACGTCGTAGTGTTGATAAAATGAACACTTCTGAGGTTATGAATATCATTGGTAATGTTGAAGGGAAAACATGTATCTTGATTGATGATATGATTGATACTGCGGGTACCATCTGTCATGCAGCGGATGCACTTGCTGAAGCTGGTGCTACAAATGTCTTTGCATCATGTACTCACCCTGTATTGTCAGGTCCAGCTCTTGATAATATTCAAAAATCTGCTATTGAAAAGCTTGTTGTGCTTGACACGATTTATCTTCCAGAAGAGCGTTTGATTGATAAAATTGAACAAATTTCTATTGCTGATTTGATTTCTGAAGCAATCATTCGTAGTCATGAAAAACGCCCATTGTCACCATTGTTCGAAATGGGTCATAAATAGATTAAAGCGGCTTTTTGTCAACTGTAGTGGGTGACGAAAAGCTAACATCTAGAGAGGATCAGATAGGTCTTCTCTTTTTGTATGTTAAGAGTGATGAAAACACGTTTTCTAAAGTTAATAAAATTTCTAAAACCGAAGCCCAGACGTCTAATATCTTTGATAAGCTTATTGGTCCCCTCCAATTTTGCATGTGAGGACTGTGTTTTTGGTATATTTTTGATGTATCGTTTGTGTCTAAGAAAGGTCCTAAAGACTGTTTTGAAGTAATAATTGACCTTGCTTATTTTCACCTCTATGGGTTGAAAAAAAACTCATTCACCCTCTTATCCTGAAAGTGAAAAAGCAAAGGTTGATAGAGGTTGTAATAATTAGCGAGCTCTTCTGAGAAATTCAGTATCTTCTCAACGGCTTCATGTGGGTTTAAGGTTTGACAAAAGGTCTTCGAGTGAAATGATTTACAAGATAACTTACGGCGAGTCACCAGTGATTTTTAAAGATCGATAAGGTAGTGGATTCTTATTGAACTGGTTCATAATGGCAATTCTTGTCTTTAAAAAGGCTTGATCAAGCTGCTGGATGATGTGGAAACGATCAATAATGATTTGGGCATTTAGGAAAAGTCTTCGAACTAGTGGAATATAAGCTCCTGACATGCCCATCGTGATAAACCTTACCTTTTGTCGGATAAGATTAGAGATTTGGTGGTTTTTCTCAACGATTAATGTCTCAGCCACCGTGACTTTTCTACAATCTTTACACTGGAAGCGATGTTTCTTCAGGCGTAGTAGTGTTGGAGTTTCAGTTTTGCTTGAATCTCGATGTAGGTATCTTTTTCGAGAACAAGAGAAGTAATGATGTTAAGGTCTTTAACTCTGTGGTATTTTTAATAGATCTCATGAGTTCTTGCTAATGATGGTTTAGTCAATTTTCATTATAGTTCTTATGGGACTTTTTGTGTATACTTAAAAAGCTCCATAATCTCTACAGTGGTTTTACCCCCTACAGAAATTATAGAGCCATTAAAGCTAGCCTAGGACAGTTTTTTTGGTGTTTAAATGCGTTTGAGTTTTTGATATAATGTTAGGCATAATTGCAAAGAGGTGACTGTGATGGATTTAACACAACGTTTTAATAAAAATTTAGATAAGATTGAAGTCTCAATGATTCGTCAGTTTGACCAATCAATTTCAGATGTTCCAGGTATTAAAAAGTTGACGCTTGGAGAACCTGATTTTACGACTCCAGATCATGTGAAAGAAGCAGCTAAAACTGCGATTGATGCGAACCAGTCACACTATACAGGTATGGCTGGACTTCCTGATTTGCGCCAAGCTGCTGCGAATTTTGTTAAGGAAAAATACAATCTAACTTATAATCCCGATAATGAAATTTTGGTAACTATTGGGGCCACAGAAGCTCTTTCTGCGACTTTAACAGCTATTTTGGAGCCAGGTGATACGATTCTTTTGCCTGCACCAGCCTATCCAGGATATGAGCCGATTGCAAATCTAGTTGGGGCTAAAATTGTTGAAATTGATACAACAGCTAATGATTTTGTTTTGACACCGGAGATGTTAGAAAAGGCAATTTTAGAGCAAGGGGATAAGCTTAAGGCTGTTTTACTTAACTACCCAACCAACCCAACAGGTGTGACTTATTCACGCCAACAGATTGAAGATATTGCTGAAGTTCTGAAAAAATATGATATTTTTGTTGTTAGTGATGAAGTATATTCAGAACTAACTTATATAGATCAACATGTTTCTATTGCTGAATATTTGCCTGAGCAAACTATTTTAATCAACGGCTTGTCGAAATCTCATGCGATGACAGGATGGCGTATTGGTTTAATTTTTGCACCAGCAAGTTTGACGGCTCAGTTGATTAAGAGTCACCAGTATTTGGTGACGGCTGCAGCTACTATGGCACAATTTGCAGCTATCGAAGCATTATCTGCTGGTAAGGATGATGCACAACCAATGAAAGTTGAGTATTTAAAACGTCGGGATTATATTCTTGAAAAAATGACTGAACTTGGTTTCAAAATTATTAAACCTGATGGTGCCTTCTATATCTTTGCTAAGATTCCAGAAGGATATAATCAAGACTCCTTTAAGTTCTGTCAAGACTTTGCTCGTGAAAAAGCTATTGCTATTATTCCTGGCGTTGCTTTTGGGAAATATGGCGAAGGTTATGTTCGCTTGTCGTATGCAGCTAGCATGGACACTATTGAAACAGCTATGACTCGTTTGAAAGAGTTTATGGAAGAACATGCAGAAGCTTGAGAGTAGGGGACTTATCCTCTTCAATCGTAATTATCGTGAGAATGATAAGCTGGTTAAGATTTTTACCGAACAAGCTGGTAAACGGATGTTTTTTGTTAGAGGTGGTGGGTCAGGTAAATTGAGTGCTGTGATTCAACCTTTAAACATCGCTGAATTTATGATGACTGTAAATGATGAAGGTTTATCTTTCATAGAGGATTATAGTCAGGCAGAGTCTTTTAAGGCAATTACAAGTGATATTTTTAAGCTGTCTTACGCGACCTATTTAGCTGCCTTGACTGATGCTGCTATTGCTGACGGTGTGGTAGATGCACAATTATTTGCATTTTTAGAGAAAACCCTTGAGTTAATGGAAGAGGGCTTAGATTATGAAATATTGACTAATATTTTTGAGATTCAAGTTTTGGACCGTTTTGGCGTACGATTGAATTTTCATGAATGTGTCTTTTGTCATGGTGTTGGTCTTCCTTTTGATTTCTCGTATAAGTTCTCAGGTTTACTTTGTCCCAATCATTACGAAGAAGATGCAAGGCGTAGTCATTTGGACCCTAATGTGCCTTATCTTTTGGATCGTTTCCAGGGTCTTTCGTTTGAAGAATTGAGAAGCATATCTGTTAAGGATGAAACGAAACGAAAGTTGAGACAATTTATTGATGATCTTTATGATAGTTATGTTGGGATTCATCTTAAAAGCAAGAAGTTTATTGATAATCTAAATTCTTGGGGTCATATTATGAGTAAAGAAGATAGTGCTGATTAAGCATTGTCTTTTTTGTTTCACGTGAAACAGGAATGTAGCGGTTTTCAGTCTCAGGGGTTAAAATGCAGGTCAGTTCGTGCTATAATAAGAGGACAATAAGCTGAAAGACTCTGCTGGGGATAGTGACCGAGGGATGTCTATCTTTGATACAGAGTGATTTATTGATAGAATTTGAGTCTATTGTTTAAGAGCAGAGGATGAGAGGGAGAATGCTATGCATGTAATTGCAGTGGATGCTATGGGTGGCGATAACGCGCCACAAGCGATCGTAGAGGGAGTTAACAAAGCTTTAGCAGAGTTCAAAGATATTGAAATCCAGCTTTATGGTGACGAAGCTAAAATCAAAAACTATTTGACAGCGAATGAACGTGTGAGCATTGTACATACTGATGAAAAGATAAATTCGGATGATGAGCCCGTCAAAGCTATTCGAAAGAAAAAGAAAGCTTCGATGGTTTTGGGTGCACAAGCTGTTAAGGAGAAAGCAGCGGATGCTGTAATCTCTGCAGGGAATACAGGTGCTCTTTTGGCCGCCGGTCTTTTTGTTGTTGGACGTATTAAGGGAGTTGAAAGACCAGGTCTTATGTCAACGATGCCAAGTTTTACTGGTCAGCCATTTGATATGCTTGATCTAGGAGCTAATGCTGAAAATACAGTTAATCACTTGCTTCAATATGCTATTTTAGGCTCTTTCTATGCTAAAAATGTACGTGGAATTGCCACCCCTCGTGTAGGGCTCCTTAATAATGGGACTGAGAAAACAAAGGGGGATAGTCTTCGTAAGGAGGCTTTTGAGCTTTTATCCAAGGAAGCAAGCATTAACTTCATTGGTAATGTCGAGGCGCGTGAAATCATGTCTGGAGCTGCTGATGTGGTAGTGGCTGATGGTTTCACAGGAAATGCGGTTCTTAAGGCAATTGAAGGAACTGGACTTGGCATAATGAAGAGTCTTAAGTCAGCCATAATGAATGGTGGTCTCAAAGCTAAGTTGGGTGCCTTCCTATTGAAGGATAGACTTAAAGGTATGAAAGAGACGATGGATTACTCAAGTGCCGGTGGAGCTGTTCTTTTTGGGCTCAAGGCTCCTGTAGTAAAATGTCATGGATCTAGTGATGTTAAAGCAGTCTACTATACCATTAAGCAGGTTCGTACGATGCTCGATACTAAGGTGGTGGAGCAACTAGTTGACGCTTTCGACCCGAAAGAGGAGGATAACTGATGAGTAGAGTAGAAATTCTTCAGGAAATGCAGCTCGTTATTCAAGAGCAATTGGATAGAAAGGACATTGTTTTAACCGAAGCTACCAAATTGAATGACTTGGGTGTAGATTCAATAGAGCTTATGGAATTCATTATTAATTTGGAGGATGAGTTTTCCCTAGAGATTTCTGATAATGCCATTGATCATATGGATAAGGTATCAGATTTGTTAGACTATTTGTCTGAGCAATTGAATAACAAATAAGAAAACTAGACTCTAGTTGTTAGATTCTAGAGGAATACAATAATGAAGCAACTATATGTTGCATGTTTTCATTTTATTGGAGTGAGATAAAAAGCTAAAAGTTACATTGATTTAGCACTATCTCACTCCTTTTTTCTATACTTTTTTATTAAAAAAACTCTAACCAACACTAAAAATCCGAACGTTATTTGTTTAATAAAACAAAAAAGTTTGATATATGTTTGTTTTTGGATTTTTGTGTGATATAATTAAGATGAACAAACTTGAAAGGCGAACGATTCTATGTCAAACCAACTGATTTATACTGGGAAAGCTAAAGATATTTATAGTACAGAAGACGAAAATGTGATTAAGTCGGTCTATAAGGACCAGGCAACCATGCTTAATGGTGCTCGTAAGGAGACCATTAAAGGGAAAGGCGTGCTTAATAATCAGATTTCGTCTCTTATTTTTGAAAAATTGAACGCTGCGGGTGTGGCTACTCATTTTATCGAACGTATCTCTGATACAGAACAACTTAACAAGAAGGTTACAATTATTCCTTTGGAGGTTGTGCTTCGTAACGTGACTGCGGGTTCTTTCTCAAAACGTTTCGGTGTGGAAGAAGGTCTGGACTTGAAAACTCCAATTGTTGAATTTTACTACAAAAACGATGATTTGGATGATCCATTTATCAATGATGAGCATGTGAAGTTTTTGGATATTGCTAATGATGAGCAAATTACTTATATCAAGGAGGAAACACGTCGTATCAACGAATTGCTAAAAGATTGGTTTGAGCAAATTGGTCTTCGTTTGATTGACTTCAAATTGGAGTTTGGTTTTGATAAGGATGGCAAGATTATCTTGGCAGATGAATTTTCACCAGATAACTGTCGTCTTTGGGATGCGGAAGGGCACCATATGGATAAGGATGTTTTCCGTCGTGATCTCGGTAGCTTGACAGATGTGTATGAAGTTGTATTGGAAAAATTGCAAGGATTGAAGTAAAGTTTTACTTGGTCGTCACTACAATCTTTTAGTGGAAATAGATAAAGGAAATAAAATGGATAAACGTATTTTCGTTGAGAAAAAAGCTGATTTTCGTGTGAAATCTCGCTCTTTATTAAAAGAATTACAGCATAATATTCAGTTGAAAACCTTGAATAATCTTCGTATTGTACAAGTTTACGATGTCTTTAATTTGGCAGAGGATTTGTTTGCCCGTGCGGAAAAATATATCTTTTCTGAGCAAGTGACCGATACTGTTTTGGATGAAGCTACAGTTAAGACTGACCTTGAGAAGTATGCTTTCTTTGCTATCGAAAGCTTGCCTGGTCAATTTGATCAACGTGCAGCATCTTCACAAGAAGCTTTGCTTTTGCTTGGTAGCTCAAGTGATGTAACGGTTAATACTGCTCAATTGTACTTGGTTAACAAGGACATTGCTGCTAATGAATTGGAAGCTGTTAAAAATTATCTATTGAATCCAGTGGACTCTCGTTTCAAAGATATCACTGTTGGTATTGCTAAACAGGATTTCTCTGAGTCTGACAAAACGATTCTAAACTTGGATTTCTTTGAAACTTATACAGCAGAAGATTTTGCACAGTATAAGGCAGATCAAGGATTGGCCATGGAAGTGGATGACCTGCTCTTCATTCAAGATTACTTCAAATCAATTGGACGTGTGCCAACTGAGACTGAACTTAAGGTTTTGGATACTTACTGGTCTGACCACTGCCGCCACACAACTTTCGAGACTGAGTTGAAAAACATCGACTTCTCAGCTTCTAAATTCCAAAAACAATTGCAAGCAACTTATGACAAATATATTGCCATGCGTGATGAGTTGGGACGTGCAGAAAAACCTCAAACCTTAATGGATATGGCGACTATTTTTGGTCGTTATGAGCGTGCCAATGGCCGTTTGGATGACATGGAAGTTTCTGACGAAATCAATGCCTGCTCAGTTGAAATTGAAGTAGATATCAATGGTGTCAAAGAACCATGGCTTCTTATGTTCAAGAACGAAACTCATAACCACCCAACGGAAATCGAACCATTTGGTGGAGCGGCTACTTGTATCGGTGGTGCCATTCGTGACCCATTGTCAGGTCGTTCATACGTTTACCAAGCTATGCGTATTTCAGGTGCCGGTGATATTACAACACCAATCGCTGAAACACGTGCTGGAAAATTGCCGCAACAAGTCATTTCTAAAAAAGCGGCTCATGGTTATTCTTCATATGGTAACCAAATTGGTCTTGCAACAACTTATGTTCGTGAATACTTCCACCCAGGTTTCGTTGCCAAGCGTATGGAGCTAGGTGCAGTTGTCGGTGCAGCTCCTAAGGAGAATGTTGTCCGTGAAAAACCTGAAGCTGGAGATGTGGTTATCTTGCTCGGTGGTAAGACTGGACGCGACGGTATCGGTGGTGCGACAGGTTCTTCAAAAGTTCAAACGGTTGAATCAGTTGAAACAGCTGGTGCTGAGGTTCAAAAAGGTAATGCTATCGAAGAACGTAAGATTCAACGTCTTTTCCGCAATGGTGAAGTAACACGTCTTATCAAGAAATCCAATGACTTTGGTGCTGGTGGTGTCTGTGTGGCTATCGGTGAATTGGCAGATGGTCTTGAAATTGATCTAGACAAAGTGCCATTGAAATACCAAGGTTTGAACGGTACCGAAATTGCCATCTCTGAATCTCAAGAACGTATGGCTGTGGTGGTTCGTCCAGAAGATGTAGATATCTTCGTTGCTGAATGTAACAAAGAAAATATTGATGCAGTTGTCGTTGCAACCGTGACTGAAAAACCAAATCTCGTCATGCACTGGAATGGTAAAACAATTGTTGATTTGGAACGTCGTTTCCTTGATACAAATGGTGTGCGTACAGTAGTAGATGTTAAGGTGGTTGACAAGGATGTCAAGCTTCCAGAAGAACGCAAAACCTCTGCTGAAACCCTTGAAGCAGATACGCTTGAAGTTTTGGGTGACCTTAACCATGCAAGTCAAAAAGGTTTACAAACTATGTTTGATAGCTCGGTTGGTCGTTCAACAGTCAATCACCCACTTGGTGGTCGATACCAAATTACTCCAACTGAAGCTTCTGTTCAAAAATTGCCAGTCCAATATGGCGTGACAACAACTGCCTCTGTCATAGCCCAAGGATTTAACCCATACATCGCAGAATGGTCTCCATATCATGGTGCTGCATATGCAGTCATCGAAGCAACAGCTCGTTTGGTTGCTGTTGGTGCAAATTGGTCTAAGGCTCGTTTCTCTTATCAAGAATACTTCGAACGTATGGATAAAAAAGCAGAGCGTTTTGGTCAACCAGTATCAGCTCTTCTTGGCTCAATCGAAGCTCAGATTCAACTTGGTTTGCCATCTATTGGTGGTAAGGACTCTATGTCAGGCACCTTTGAAGAATTGACAGTACCACCAACCTTGGTTGCTTTTGGGGTGACAACAGCAGACAGTCGTAAGGTCCTTTCTCCAGAATTTAAGGCTGCTGGTGAAAATATCTACTACATCCCAGGTCAAGCTTTGGCCCAAGAGATTGATTTTGATCTCATCAAGTCTAACTTTGCTCAGTTTGAAGCTATCCAAGCTGATCACAAAGTGACAGCTGCATCAGCTGTCAAATATGGTGGTGTCATTGAAGCTCTTGCACTTGCAACGTTTGGGAACCATATCGGGGCGACTGTAACCCTTGAAAATCTTGAGACTGCCTTAACAGCTCAATTGGGAGGATTCATCTTCACATCTCCGGAAGAGATTGCAAGTGTTGGCAAGATTGGACAAACAGTAGCTGACTTTACACTTGCTGTCAACGGTGTAACGCTTGATGGACATAAACTTGACAGTGCCTTTCAAGGTAAATTGGAAGAGGTTTACCCAACTGAATTTGCACAAGCAACTGAGTTAGAAGAAGTACCTGCTGTGACATCAGATACTGTTATAAAAGCTAAAGAAGTAGTTGAGAAAACAGTGGTTTACATCCCAGTATTCCCAGGTACTAACTCTGAGTATGACTCTGCTAAGGCCTTTGAAAAAGAAGGTGCCAAAGTCAACTTAGTACCATTTGTAACATTGAATGAAGAAGCGATTGTCAAGTCTGTTGACACCATGGTTGACAATATTGAAAAAGCTAACATTATCTTCCTTGCAGGTGGCTTCTCAGCAGCGGATGAACCAGATGGAGCAGCTAAATTTATCGTTAACATCTTGCTCAATGAAAAAGTACGTGCAGCTATTGATAGCTTCATCGAACGTGGTGGTTTAATCATCGGTATCTGTAACGGGTTCCAAGCTCTTGTCAAATCAGGTCTCCTTCCATACGGTAACTTTGAAGATGCAAGCAGTACTAGTCCAACCCTCTTCTACAATGATGCCAACCAACACGTGGCTAAGATGGTTGAAACACGTATTGCCAATACTAACTCACCTTGGCTTGCTGGAGTGAAAGTTGGTGACATCCATACCATCCCAGTATCACACGGTGAAGGTAAATTTGTCGTGACGACTGAAGAATTTGCGGAGCTTCGCGATAATGGTCAAATCTTTAGCCAATATGTTGACTTCGAAGACAAACCTAGCATGGATTCTAAATATAATCCAAATGGTTCTGTCAATGCTATTGAAGGTATCACAAGCAAGAACGGTCAAATTATTGGTAAGATGGGACACTCAGAACGTTTCGAAGATGGTCTCTTCAAAAATATTCCAGGAAATAAAGAACAGCACCTATTTGCGTCAGCGGTTAAATACTTCACTGGAAAATAATAGAGCGAGTTTAGCGCACTCAGTAATGATATTTTTCGCTGTAGCGATATTCTTAGAGAACTGGAGAATTTTGCAAAATCGAGATCAAATTGGAAGAATGAGACGCTAGAGATAGCTACACTCGTTCGTGTTACCTAAGAAAAATATCACAAATAAAAGGTATATAAAATGACATACGAAGTTAAATCTCTTAATGAAGAATGTGGTGTTTTTGGAATTTGGGGTCACCCAGATGCTGCCAAATTAACTTATTTCGGACTTTATAGTCTTCAACACCGTGGCCAAGAGGGGGCAGGAATCCTCTCAAATGATGCGGGTCAATTGAAGCGTCATCGTGATATGGGGCTTCTCTCAGAAGTTTTCCGTGATCCAGCCAACTTAGACAAGCTGACTGGTAAGGCTGCTATCGGTCATGTTCGTTATGCGACTGCCGGTGAGGCTTCTGTAGACAATATTCAACCATTCATGTTTAAGTTTCACGATGGACAGCTTGGTCTTGCTCATAATGGGAATTTGACTAATGCAGTGTCACTAAGACGTGAGTTGGAGAAGAATGGGGCCATTTTTAGCTCAACTTCTGATTCAGAAATCTTAGCTCACTTGATTCGTCGTAGCCATAACCCATCATTTATGGGAAAAGTAAAAGAAGCTCTGAACACTGTCAAAGGTGGATTTGCTTACCTTCTTATGATTGAGGACAAGCTTATTGCAGCTTTGGATCCAAATGGCTTCCGTCCACTTTCTCTTGGTAAGATGGCCAACGGTGCTATCGTGGTTTCATCTGAAACATGTGCCTTTGAAGTAGTTGGTGCAGAATGGATTCGCGATATAAATCCAGGTGAAGTTGTGACAATTGATGATAATGGCATTACTTACGATACCTATACAACAGATACGCAATTGGCTGTTTGTTCGATGGAGTATATATACTTTGCTCGTCCTGATTCAAACATTCAAGGTGTGAATGTCCATACTGCTCGTAAACGTATGGGAGCTCAATTAGCACGTGAGTTCAAGCATGAAGCGGATATTGTGGTCGGTGTGCCCAATTCATCGCTTAGTGCGGCCATGGGATTTGCTGAAGAATCAGGCTTGCCAAATGAAATGGGCTTGATTAAAAACCAATACGCCCAACGTACCTTTATCCAACCAACACAAGAATTGCGTGAGCAAGGAGTTCGTATGAAACTCTCTGCCGTATCAGGTGTTGTTAAAGGAAAACGTGTGGTCATGATTGACGATTCCATTGTTCGTGGAACAACTTCCCGTCGTATCGTTCAACTCTTGAAAGAAGCAGGGGCGACTGAGGTTCACGTGGCTATCGGAAGTCCACCCCTTGCTTACCCATGTTTCTACGGTATCGATATTCAAACACGTAAGGAATTGATTGCTGCCAATCACACAGTAGAAGAAATCCGTGAAATCATTGGTGCGGATAGCTTGACTTACTTGTCTATCGATGGCTTGATTGATTCCATTGGAATTGACACAGATGCACCAAATGGTGGCCTTTGTGTGGACTACTTCAATGGCAAATATTCAACACCATTGTATGACTACGAAAAAAGCTATTTGGAAAGTTTGGAAGAACACACTTCTTTCTATTAAGAGCAGTGCAGAAGAAAAAGAGGAAAAATTATGTCTAAAAATGCTTACGCGCAGTCTGGTGTAGACGTTGAAGCAGGTTATGAAGTTGTTGAACGTATCAAAAAACACGTTGCCCGTACAGAGCGTGCAGGTGTCATGGGAGGTCTTGGTGGCTTTGGTGGTATGTTTGACCTTTCAAAAACAGGTGTCAAAGAGCCCGTTTTGATTTCAGGGACAGATGGTGTCGGAACTAAACTCATGCTTGCTATCAAGTATGATAAGCATGATACTATCGGTCAAGACTGTGTGGCTATGTGTGTTAACGATATTATCGCTGCAGGTGCTGAACCCCTTTACTTCCTTGACTACGTAGCAACTGGTAAAAATGAACCAGCTAAATTGGAACAAGTCGTTGCTGGTGTGGCTGAGGGTTGTGTGCAATCTGGTGTGGCCCTCATTGGTGGTGAGACTGCTGAGATGCCTGGTATGTATGGCGAAGACGACTATGACTTGGCTGGTTTCGCAGTAGGTGTCGCTGAAAAATCACAAATCATCGACGGTTCAAAAGTAGCCGAAGGTGATGTGCTTCTTGGACTTGCCTCAAGCGGTATCCACTCAAATGGTTACTCACTCGTTCGTCGTGTTTTTGCTGATTACACAGGTGAAGAAGTCCTCCCAGAACTTGAAGGCCAAAAACTTAAAGACGTTCTTCTTGAACCAACTCGTATCTACGTCAAAGCAGCTTTGCCATTGATTAAAGAAGAATTGGTTAACGGTATTGCCCACATCACAGGTGGTGGTTTCATCGAAAATGTACCACGTATGTTCTCAGATGACTTGGCTGCTGAGATTGACGAAAGCAAGGTCCCAGTACTTCCAATTTTCAAAGCTCTTGAAAAATATGGTGAAATCAAACATGAAGAAATGTTTGAAATCTTCAACATGGGTATTGGTCTCATGCTTGCGGTGAAACCAGAAAATGTGGAACGTGTCAAAGAACTTCTTGACGAACCTGTTTATGAAATCGGTCGAATTGTGAAGAAGGATGGCGCAAGTGTGGTGATTAAATAATGGCTAATAGGATTGCTGTGTTTGCCTCTGGCAACGGCTCAAACTTCCAGGTGATTGCGGAACAATTTCCAGTAGAATTTGTCTTTTCAGATCACCGTGATGCCTATGTCTTAGAACGTGCCAAAAATCTAGGTGTGGCTAGCCATGCCTTTGAACTCAAGGAATTTGACAATAAAGAAGCTTATGAAGAAGCCATCGTCAAACTCTTGGATGAACACCAGATTGACTTGGTTTGTTTGGCCGGTTATATGAAAATCGTCGGTCCTACCTTGCTAGCAGCTTATGAAGGCCGTATCATCAATATTCACCCGGCTTATCTTCCTGAATTTCCGGGAGCTCATGGCATTGAGGATGCTTGGAATGCAGGTGTTGACCAGTCTGGCGTGACTATTCACTGGGTGGATTCTGGCGTTGATACCGGTAAGGTCATCAAACAAGTCCGTGTCCCACGCCTTGAAGGTGATACCCTTGATACTTTCGAGACTCGCATCCACGAAACAGAGTACAAGCTCTATCCAGAAGTCTTGGATAGTTTGGGAGTAGCGAGAAAATGAGGAAGTGCTAGAGTTGAATGAAAATTTTCGACTGTAGCAGAGAAAGAACTTTAAAAAAGGAAAATAAAATGACTAAACGCGCACTGATTAGTGTCTCAGATAAAGCGGGCATTGTTGAATTTGCCCAAGAACTCAAAAAACTTGGTTGGGATATCATCTCAACAGGTGGTACCAAAGTTACCCTTGACAATGCTGGTGTTGACACCATTGCCATTGACGATGTAACTGGTTTCCCAGAAATGATGGACGGTCGTGTGAAGACTCTTCATCCAAATATCCACGGTGGTCTCCTCGCTCGTCGTGACCTTCATAGCCACCTTCAAGCGGCTAAGGACAATAATATCGAACTTATCGACCTTGTTGTGGTAAACCTTTACCCATTCAAGGAGACTATTCTCAAACCAGACGTGACCTATGCTGACGCAGTTGAAAACATCGATATCGGTGGGCCATCAATGCTTCGTTCAGCGGCTAAAAACCACGCTAGCGTAACAGTTGTTGTAGATCCTGCTGACTATGCTGTTGTTCTTGACGAATTGTCAGCAAACGGTGAAACAACTTACGAAACTCGCCAACGTTTGGCAGCGAAAGTATACCGTCACACAGCTTCATACGACGCTTTGATTGCAGAATACTTCACAGCTCAAGTGGGTGAAACAAAACCTGAAAAACTCACTTTGACTTATGACCTTAAGCAACCAATGCGTTACGGTGAAAACCCTCAACAAGACGCAGACTTCTACCAAAAAGGTTTGCCAACGGCTTACTCAATTGCTTCAGCAAAACAGCTTAACGGTAAAGAATTGTCATTCAACAATATCCGTGACGCTGATGCTGCTATCCGTATCATCCGTGATTTCAAAGACCGTCCAACAGTTGTGGCTCTCAAACATATGAACCCATGTGGTATCGGTCAAGCTGATGACATCGAAACAGCTTGGGACTACGCTTATGAAGCTGACCCAGTGTCAATCTTCGGTGGTATTGTAGTTCTTAACCGTGAAGTGAATGCTGAGACAGCTAAGAAAATGCATGGTGTCTTCCTTGAAATCATTATTGCACCAAGCTATACAGATGAAGCGATTGAAATTTTGACTACCAAGAAGAAAAATTTACGTATCCTTGAGTTGCCATTTGATGCTCAAGATGCTAGTGGAGTGGAAGCGGAATACACTGGTGTTGTTGGAGGTCTCCTTGTTCAAAACCAAGACGTTGTTAAAGAAAGTCCAGCTGACTGGCAAGTGGTTACTAAACGCCAACCAACTGATACAGAAGCGACAGCTCTTGAGTTTGCTTGGAAAGCCGTCAAGTACGTCAAATCAAATGGTATCATCGTGACTAACGACCACATGACACT
Source organism: Streptococcus sp. FSL L8-0526 (assembly GCF_038007145.1). NCBI lineage: Bacteria > Bacillati > Bacillota > Bacilli > Lactobacillales > Streptococcaceae > Streptococcus > Streptococcus sp. FSL L8-0526. Next base: position 259,476 of record NZ_JBBOWP010000001.1, on the reverse strand, counting down.
TGGTGTTGGCCCTGGCCAAACTAACCGTGTGGCTTCCGTCCGTATCGCTATTGACCAAGCCAAAGGGCGTCTTGACGGTGCTGTTCTTGCTTCAGATGCCTTCTTCCCATTTGCAGATAACGTGGAAGAAATCGCCAAAGCAGGTATCAAGGCTATTATCCAACCAGGTGGCTCAGTACGTGACCAAGAGTCTATCGAAGCAGCTGATAAATATGGATTAACGATGATCTTTACAGGCGTTCGTCACTTCCGTCATTAAAAATTTACGAAGCATCTAAGTAATTGGATGTTTTTAAGATGCCTTAAGCTTTCTTTAAGCTATCCAAGCTATACTAAGGTCATCCTAAAAAACTTTTTTTCATAAATCTCCTAAAATGAACTGTACCCCAAAAGTTAGACAGAAAAATTTAACTTTTGGGGTGTTTTTATTATGAAATTAACTTATGAAGATAAAGTTCAAATATATGAATTGAGAAAGCAAGGTCAAACCTTCAACCAACTTTCAAAACGATTTGGTGTGGATGCTTCTGGATTAAGATATATGACGAGATTGATTGAACGTTACGGAATAGAAATTATCAAGAAAGGTAAGCATTGTTACGATTCACCAGAATTAAAACAAGAAATGATTGATAAAGTGCTACTTGAAGGTCGTTCACAAAAAAGTGTAAGTCTTGATTATTGTCTTTCAAGTGGTGGAATGTTGCCTAATTGGATAGCACAATATAAGAAAAATGGGTATACTCTTCTTGAGAAAAGAGGAGGGAGAGTACCTAAAATGGGGCGTAAACCAAAGAAGAAACCCGAAGAGATGACAGAGTTAGAACGTCTTCAAGCAGAAAATGAGTACCTGAGAGCGGAGAATGCTATTCTAAAAAAGTTGAGATAACTCCGATTGAGGGACGAAAAGGAGCAAGAAGAAAAACAGAAATTGTTCAAGGATTGGTAACAGAGTTTCCTTTAGATATCCTTCTAAACATTATCAAACTTGCTCGTTCAACCTATTATTACCACTTAAAGCAACTGAATCAAGTAGATAAAAATCAATCTATCAAAGTGGAAATACAAGCCATTTATGATGAACATAAGGGAAATTACGGATATCGTCGAATAACTCTTGAATTGAGGAATCGTGGTTTTGTAGTGAACCAGAAGAAGGTCCAACGTCTGATGAAGCTCCTTGGTTTAAGTTCCCAAATTCGCCGTAAACGCAAGTATTCTTCATACCAAGGAGAAGTTGGCAAGAAAGCAGATAACCTTAGTGACCAAGGTTGGCAATACCAACATCAGTATTATCATCAATTTTTAGAGAATAAAGGGACCCAACCGTCAATGTCACGTAAGGGAAATAGTCCAGACAATGGTATGATGGGATCCTTCTTTGGTATTCTTAAGTCTGAGATATTTTATGGTTACGAGAAGACGTTTCACTCACTTGAGCAATTGGAACAAGCTATTGTAGACTATATTGATTATTACAATAACAAACTAATCAAGGTAAAACTAAAAGGACTCATTTCTGTGCAATACAGAACTAAGTCCTTTGTGTAAATTAATTGTCTAACTTTTTGGGGTCAGTACAAGAGCTCAGCATCCGCTGGTTTTTTTCTTTCAGTGTATTAAAAAACAACCGTTCTCACGATTGTTCAATAAATTTAAATCTTTTCAAGGACAGATTGGGTTACCCAAGTCTTGAGATTTCCGATTTGGACGAGGATGCCATCGCTAGGTGGGTCAATGGCAAGAACTTTGAAGTTACCTGGAATAGTAAAGGTCTCACCAGGATTGAGGTACTGGTCTGATGTTGGATTACCTTGTACATCAACTTCAAGAACGGGGCTAGGGTCAACGATATTGTGTTTGGTTGGTGTACCTCCAGCTAAATCTTGGCTGGTGATGGTATTTCCTGACACAGAGGTGACACGGAAGGTACCTGTGAATCGGACTGAATCGCCAACTTTTATAGAAGAATTAGTAAGATTTCTATTTTGAGTTCCTGATTCGAGGTCTTTAAAATGGATATATCCAGACACTTGACTCTTATGGAAGCTACGTTTGTGATATTTCTCAGGCCCCTGACCCGCATCGTAGTTGTATTCTTCAATAGTTACCTGATCACCATGTACTTCTGCAACCCAAGCGACATGCCCCATGTGACCAGCTCCATTAACACCAGCTGAGAACCAGGCGATGCTCCCTACGGCAGGATTCATGTCAACACGGTGGCCATTCGCACGTGCGATATTACCCCAAGTGATGGCATTTCCATAACCTATAGGTAAGGTGAATCCATTGGTGTTGCTAAGGCGGTAGGCCGCAAAGGAAGTACACTGACGCCAGTACATAGTCCAAGGGTCCACGCCGAAGCCACCATATTTCCAAGAAAAAGGGTAGTCATCTCCGAGGACAGCTGCCTGAGCAGAGCCGCTGCACGAAACCGAAACAGTCGCTAGACAAGCTAGCAGTATGAGATAATTGAGTAATTTTTTCTTCATTTCAACCTCCACCTACCTATTCGCAGTTTTTCAGGAAAATGAAGATGATTTTTGAATTTAAGTCTCTCTTAAGATATTTAGACTATACTATCATTAATCCTAAATAACTTTTTTCATTTTCATAATCTCCTAAGAGGCGGTCCAAGTGGTCGCCTTTTTTATGTTCAAATTTGGCTACACACCCATATCTCCGAACAAATATGTTATAATAGTTACATATAATTCGTGAAAATAACTAATTTTTCCGAATGATGGTCGTTAACGGGCATTTGCCCCTAGTCTTATTTGATATTGAGGTATCTTTCAAATGAAACTTTTGGTTGTTGGTTCTGGCGGTCGTGAACATGCGATTGCCAAGAAATTATTGGAGTCTAAGGACGTTGAGCAGGTTTTCGTGGCTCCTGGTAATGACGGGATGACATTGGACGGTCTTGATTTGATCAATATCGGAATTTCCGAACATTCTAAGCTTATTGACTTCGCAAAAGCGAACGATATTGCTTGGACCTTTATCGGTCCAGACGATGCCCTTGCGGCTGGTATCGTGGATGATTTCAATGCGGCAGGACTCAAAGCCTTTGGTCCGACCAAGGCTGCGGCTGAACTTGAGTGGTCTAAGGATTTTGCTAAGGAAATCATGGTCAAATATGATGTTCCAACAGCAGCCTATGGCACATTTTCAGATTTCGAGGAAGCTAAAGCCTATATTGAGGAAAAAGGCGCTCCAATCGTCGTCAAGGCAGACGGTTTGGCTCTAGGTAAAGGTGTCGTCGTTGCTGAAACAGTTGAGCAAGCAGTAGAAGCCACTCACGAGATGCTTTTGGACAATAAATTCGGTGACTCAGGTGCGCGTGTGGTCATCGAGGAATTCCTGGACGGGGAAGAGTTCTCTCTCTTTGCATTTGTCAATGGGGACAAGTTCTACATTATGCCAACGGCTCAAGACCACAAACGTGCTTATGATGGTGACAAGGGACCTAACACTGGTGGGATGGGTGCCTATGCGCCAGTTCCTCACTTGCCACAGAGCGTGGTTGACACAGCGGTTGACACTATTGTCAAGCCGGTTCTTGAAGGCATGATCAAAGAAGGTCGTCCCTACACTGGTATCCTTTACGCTGGTCTTATCTTGACAGCTGACGGCCCTAAAGTCATCGAGTTCAACTCTCGCTTTGGTGATCCTGAAACGCAAATCATCTTGCCTCGTTTGACATCTGATTTTGCGCAAAATATCACTGACATTTTGGATGGCAAAAAGCCAGCAATCACTTGGACCGATAAGGGTGTGACACTTGGTGTGGTTGTAGCATCAAACGGTTACCCACTCGCTTATGAGAAAGGCGTCAAGCTTCCAGCCAAGACAGAGGGCAACATCATCACTTACTATGCAGGTGCTAAATTCGCTGAAAATAGCCAAGACCTCCTTTCAAACGGCGGACGTGTCTACATGCTGGTCACAACAGCAGACACCGTTAAAGATGGTCAAAATATCATCTACAGCGAACTCAACAACCAAAACACAGAAGGCTTGTTCTACCGTACAGATATCGGTAGCAAGGCTAACAAATAATAAGTGACCGTAGGTTGTAAAAGGCGAGCGAAAGCGAGCCAAACTAAGATAATGGTTACCGTGGTGAAAAGACCAGAACAGATCCTGTTCTGGTCGGGGGAACTTTGAGACCCTAGGCTAAAAGTTTAGGGATGAAACCGAAGGTTTGCTTCCGTCCCCACCACCTAAGACCATTATCAAAAAAAGAAATAATATAAGAAAGGGAATGTTCAGTTAGTTTTCCTAACCGAACACGGGACTAAATCCCTAGGAAAAAAGATAAAACTGCCTAGACGTAACGTCGTCATTAGTTTCTCAATTTTTCTACGGGAGTTTTCGCAAGCGAATCGTCCCTTTGTATCTTAATATGAAACCAGTAATTTCCATCATCATGGGCTCAAAATCCGACTGGGCAACCATGCAAAAAGCCGCTGAAGTCCTCAATAACTTCGGTGTCGTTTACGAAAAGAAAGTTGTTTCTGCACACCGTACACCGGACCTCATGTTCAAACATGCCGAAGAAGCCCGTAGCCGTGGCATCAAGGTCATCATCGCTGGTGCGGGTGGTGCAGCTCACTTGCCAGGGATGGTAGCAGCTAAAACTACCCTTCCAGTCATTGGCGTGCCTGTCAAATCTCGTGCTCTTAGCGGTGTGGATTCACTTTATTCCATCGTTCAGATGCCAGGTGGAGTACCAGTCGCAACTATGGCGATCGGTGAAGCAGGTGCGATCAACGCAGCCCTCTTTGCCCTTCGTCTTCTCTCGGTAGAAGACAAGGCTATTGCAGAGACACTTGCTAACTTTGCTGAAGAACAAGGAAAAATCGCAGAGGAGTCTACAAATGAGCTTAACTAAAACCATTGGTATCATCGGTGGTGGCCAGCTTGGTCAGATGATGGCCATTTCTGCTATCTATATGGGCCACAAGGTTATCACCCTTGATCCTGCATCAGATTGTCCATCTTCTCGTGTGTCTGAGGTTATCGCGGCACCCTACGATGATGTAGATGCTCTTCGTCAGTTGGCGGACCGCTGTGATGTTCTCACTTATGAATTTGAGAATGTCGACGCTGACGGTCTTGACGCTGTCATCAAGGATGGACAACTTCCACAAGGAACAGAACTGCTTCGCATTTCACAAAACCGTATCTTTGAGAAGGACTTCCTTTCAAACAAGGCTCAAGTAACGGTGGCACCTTACAAGGTCGTGACCTCTAGCCTTGATTTGGAAGATATTGATCTTTCTAAAAATTACGTCCTCAAGACTGCGACAGGTGGTTACGATGGCCACGGTCAAAAAGTCATCACATCAGCCGAAGATTTGGAAGAGGCAAATGCACTTGCTAACTCAGCTGAGTGTGTCTTGGAAGAGTTCGTCAACTTCGACCTTGAAATTTCGGTTATCGTGTCTGGTAACGGCAAGGATGTGACGGTTTTCCCAGTTCAGGAAAATATCCACCGCAACAACATCCTCTCTAAGACTATCGTTCCAGCTCGTATTTCTGATAGACTAGCAGACAGAGCTAAAGCTATTGCTGTGAAGATTGCTGAGCAACTTAACCTCTCTGGTACCCTTTGTGTAGAAATGTTTGCGACAGCTGATGACATCATTGTCAACGAAATTGCGCCACGCCCACACAATTCAGGGCACTACTCAATCGAAGCCTGCGACTTTTCACAATTTGACACACATATCTTGGGCGTTCTCGGAGCACCACTTCCAGCAATCAACCTCCATGAACCTGCTGTTATGCTCAACATCCTCGGCCAACACGTCGAAGCAGCTGAGCGTTATGTCACAGAAAATCCAAGCGCCCACCTCCACATGTATGGTAAACTAGAAGCGAAGCACAACCGAAAGATGGGTCATGTGACTTTGTTTAGTAATGAGCCAGATAATGTGGTTGAGTTTGGGAAAGGAATTGATTTTTAGATAAAAATAGCAATTCTAGGACTCGAAGTCATTGGAATGACTTATGCTACGCCTTTCAAAAAGCTGGCCACCAAGTAGAACATGTATTGAGGGAGTAAGCGAGACAATGCTCAAAAATCTCTCTCGGTTGACCTGCTAGATGGTCGCTATCATTCCAAGGGTGAAAACAAACATGACACCTATGAGGTACATGTGGCGAAAGCTCATTCAGAATACGATTTTATTTTTCTGAGTGTGAGTCATGGCTTTGTCAAAGAAGCTGTGGAAATCTTGCGAAAAAATAATGTCAAAGGTACCCTTGTTTTCTTCTGTAATTTCTGGGATACTCGAAAAGAGGTAGAGGAGTGGGCAGGAGACTACGTTTATATTCTAGCTTTTCCAACTGCTGGAGGCCAAGATGCGGGATGACCATTTGGATGGCGTCTTGTTCGACAATTTAATACTAGAAGGTGGGCAAAAAGCACAGATTTCTAACGATACTGATTTGACGACTTTACTAACTTCTGCTGAAAAATCTTAGACCTCTAAAGAAGAAAGACTGAAGTGGGCAGTTGCTACGGCTGTATTTCTAGTTTTATTTTTGATATTTGCATTTTTTAGATAATTTGAAGGAGAAACAATAACATGATCGAACGTTACTCTCGCCCAGAAATGGCGAACATTTGGACTGAAGAAAATAAATACCGTGCTTGGCTTGAGGTGGAAATCTTGGCTGACGAAGCATGGGCTGAGTTGGGGGAAATCCCCAAGGAAGAAGTGGCTTTGATTCGTGAAAAGGCGGACTTTGACATCGACCGTATTTTAGAAATTGAGCAGCAAACTCGTCACGATGTGGTTGCTTTCACACGTGCGGTTTCTGAAACTCTTGGCGAAGAGCGTAAGTGGGTTCACTATGGTTTGACTTCTACCGACGTGGTAGATACTGCCTATGGTTACCTCTACAAACAAGCCAACGATATTATCCGCAAGGATCTTGAAAACTTCCTTAATATCATCGCTGACAAAGCGAAGGAACACAAGTATACGATCATGATGGGTCGTACGCATGGTGTGCACGCTGAGCCTACAACTTTTGGTCTCAAATTAGCGACTTGGTACAGCGAAATGAAGCGTAATATCGAGCGTTTCGAGCATGCGGCTGCTGGTGTGGAAGCTGGTAAGATTTCTGGTGCGGTTGGTAACTTTGCCAACATCCCACCATTTGTTGAAAAGTATGTCTGCGACAAGCTTGGTATCCGTGCTCAAGAAATCTCTACACAGGTGCTTCCTCGTGACCTTCACGCTGAGTACTTTGCAGTTCTGGCCAGCATCGCAACTTCTATCGAGCGTATGGCAACTGAAATTCGTGGTCTTCAAAAATCTGAACAACGTGAAGTGGAAGAGTTCTTTGCTAAAGGTCAAAAAGGATCTTCAGCAATGCCTCACAAACGTAACCCTATTGGTTCTGAAAACATGACAGGTCTTGCACGTGTCATCCGTGGTCACATGGTAACAGCTTATGAAAACATAGCCCTTTGGCACGAACGCGATATCTCTCACTCATCAGCTGAGCGTATCATCGCACCAGACACAACCATCTTGATTGACTACATGCTTAACCGTTTTGGAAACATCGTTAAGAACTTGACAGTCTTTCCAGAAAACATGATCCGCAACATGAACTCCACATTTGGTCTTATCTTCAGTCAACGTGCTATGCTTACCTTGATTGAAAAAGGCATGACGCGTGAACAAGCTTACGACCTTGTTCAACCTAAGACAGCTCAATCATGGGATAACCAAGTAGACTTTAAATCACTTTTTGAAGCAGACCCAGAGGTAACTTCTCGCCTCACTCAAGAAGAAATCGACGAAATCTTCAACCCAGTTTATTATACTAAACGTGTTGATGAAATCTTCGAACGCATCGGTTTGGGTGACTGATTTATATGAACAAGAAAAAGCAGGACCGCCCTGCTTTTTTATGGTGATATCTATGTCACTATTTTTGTTCTCTTTTTTGCTTTACAATAGGGTCATCGCAAGAAAACTGTCAGGAAGGAGGAGTTTATCATTCTTAAAAGGACGATTTAACTGTTTGCCGGAACTTAGTCTCTTAATAGTAATCCTTGCTTATAATATCATCCGGATTATGAATGATTTAGGAAGTATCAAAGTTCCTTCTTGGTTTTTAGATATGGATATTCCTAATGGGTGCTTACTATTACTTATTTTGCTTATCGTTTTAAAAAGTGATGAAAGAGAATAATATTTTAAGTAACCTTTAAGTTCATTAAGATATATTATAACCATCCTAATAAAGCAGCTAGCTTTTGTGAGCTAGAGGTGAACATAATTTTTTCATAACAAATTTCCCCGAAGAAAGTCTAGCAATCTAGGCTTTTTTCTTCTTTTTGATGTTTTATTAGGATATTTTAAGAAAACACTTGAAAACCCTTCTAGAAAAAGATGATATAGTTATATAAAGATTCTATTGGACAAGTGGTCACCTTTGAAGATTAGGTTGGGAAGCCTGTACAATCGTATCTTTTCAGTGGTCTTTGGACTGCTGTGAAAATCCCTCAGTTTTTTTTGTGCTGCGATTTAAGGTTTCTTTAAGGTAGGGGGGTTATACTGTAAATCTCCTAAATAACTTTTACTGAATACTGTTCAGTAAGTCTCGTTGGCTTACACTTTTTGTAGAACAACGAACTTTTCTTTTTCATAATCTCCAAAAGAGCTCAACATGATGTGTTGGGTTCTTTTTTTGGTTACTAAAAAAAAACGCCCTTAGGCGTTTTAAGTATAGATTACATTTCGTCTGGAGCTTCAACACCGAGAAGGCGAAGGGCTTCTTTGAGGACTGTTGCTGTTGCGTAGCAAAGAGCCAAACGGCTGTCACGTTCTGGGCTTTCGTCCAAGATACGTGTGTGCGCATAGTATTTGTTAAAGGCTTGAGCCAAGCTGATAGCAAATTTAGCAACGATAGATGGTTCAAAGTTGTCTGATGCACGGTTGATGATACGTGGGAAGTCTTGTAAGAGTTTGATGATTTCCCAGCTTTCAACGTCGTTTAAGCTGTATGTAGCATCTGCAGATGGCGTGAATTCAGCCTTGCGCAAGATAGATTGGATACGAGCGTGTGCATATTGAACGTAAGGTCCAGTTTCCCCTTCGAAAGATACCATAGCATCAAGATCAAAGTCATAACCATTCATGCGGTCTGTTTTAAGGTCATAGAACTTGATAGCTCCAACACCAACAGCGTGAGCAACAGCTTCCTTGTTAGGTAAGTTTGGATTCTTAGCTTCGATTTGAGCTTGGGCACGGTTAATAGCCTCAGCGATAGTTGGCTCAAGCAGGATAACGTTACCTTTACGAGTCGACAATTTCTTACCGTTCTTAGTTACAAGACCAAAGGCAACGTGAGTCATGTCGTCAGACCAGTTGTAGCCCATTGCTTTAAGAACAGCTTTCAACTGTTTGAAGTGGGCAGATTGTTCATTACCAACTACATAGATGGCTTTGGCAAAATCATAAGTACGTTTACGGTAGAGGGCAGCAGCTAAGTCACGTGTGATGTAGAGTGTTGCACCATCTGATTTTTTGATGAGGGCTGGGTGTTCGATACCGTATTTTTCAAGGTTAACCACTTGGGCACCTTGGGATTCTTGGAGAAGTCCTTTCTCTGTCAAAATGTCTACGACTTCATCCATCTTATCATTGTAGAAAGCTTCACCATTGTAGCTATCAAATGAAACACCGAGTTCATCGTAGAGACGGTTGAATTCCACTAAGCTTTCGTCACGGAACCATTGCCAGAGGGCAGTTGCTTCCTCATCATCAGCTTCCAATTTACGGAACCATTCACGAGCTTCTTCGTCTACAGATGGGTCTTTTTCAGCTCCGGCATTGATACGCACATAAAGTTGAAGGAGTTCATTGATGGGATTGGCTTTGACAGCTTCCTCGCTACCCCATTTCTTATAGGCAACAATCAGCATACCAAATTGTTTACCCCAGTCACCCAAGTGATTAATGCGGACTGGTTTGTAACCTTGTTTAGCCACGATGTTGGCAAGAGCATCAGCGATAACCGTTGAACGCAAGTGACCGATAGAGAAAGGTTTAGCGATGTTAGGACTAGACATATCAAAGGCAATGTTACGGCCGTTACCGATGTTTTGGTCAGCGTAGTGGCTACCTTGAGCGATGACTTGTCCAAGAACGTCCGCTGAGATTTTTGATTTATCGAGGAAGATGTTAATATAAGGACCAATAGCTTCAACCTTTTCAAAGTTTGAGGCATCAATTTTTTCAGCGATGTCTGCTGCAATCATTTGAGGAGCCTTGCGCAAGACTTTTGCCAATGAAAAGGCAGGAAAGGCTATGTCTCCCATGTCAGCATTTTTAGGGGTTTCAAGCAGATTTTGAATGTTTTCTTGTTCCAACTCAGGAACAACTTTAGCAATTTCTGCTGCAATGAGTTCTTTAGTATTCATAGGTACTCCATTTCAAATCTTGTCATTCAAATCTATTTTACCATTATTTTAGTTAATAGGGTAGAGACAAGAAAGTATCTCTTGAGAAGTATTTCATGAAAAAATACCCCTGTTATCGGTTAGAATAAGCACACCCTTTGAAAATAAAGGGTCTGTAACTGCTAACTCATATTCTAATTTAAATTTGCTTACCTTTTTGCTTACTTTTAGATAGATTTTAGTGCTTGCTCATAAAATGACGTCGCTTTTTTAGCGTTCTCTTTTGATAAGTGACTGTAAGTGTCCATAGTCATTGAAAGAGTAGAATGTCCTAGGCGGTGTTGCAACTCCTTATAAGGAATACCCGAATTAAGGAATAAACTAGCATGAGTATGTCGAAAGCCGTGGAAACCTATGTTATTTACCCCAGCGCGTTTAAAATGCGACTTAAGTCTTCCCGCTAATGATTTATAATTTGGGTAGGCATTGATGAAATCAGAGAAAACCACTGTTTCAGTCCTACCTAGTTTCCAAGATTCTTGAGTTTGCTTGTGTTGGTATCTTTTCATCATGGTTACGGTTTGCTTATCTATGTCGATATCTCGATAACCAGATTTTGACTTTGGACTATTTAACTCCAGTTCACAGTTTAAAGTCTTTGTTATATGGACAACCGAATTATCAAGGTCAATATCAGACCATGAGAGAGTCAAAGCCTCGTTAACACGGCAACCAGTGGCAAGTAAGAACTTGTATAGCGTAATGTCATAATAATTTTTATATTTAGAGTTGTCTAAACTATCAAGGTAGGTAAGAAATTGTTTTAGCTCGTCATTGTTGAAATGCTTAACTTTGGCTTTCTTATCTTTTTGAGTGTTTCGAGGTAAAACAACATTATTAGCTGGGTTAGTGGGAATAACTTGTAAAATCACTCCATACTATAATATACGTTTGTTAAGGGTGTGAATTTTACTGTAATGAAGATAAGCGCCAGCCTCACCAGTATTTGCACTGTTTGCCAGCTTATTCATAGTGGACTGAATGAGTGGGGTTGTCAGCTTATCCAGTTTAAACTCACCAAACAATGGTAAAACATGGTTATTTAAGAGCCCTTTTTGTGTGTTCCTTGTATTGGCTTTAACTGTATTTTTATAGCTATCCCACCATGAAATAGCTAATTCCTCGTATGTTTCTATCGCTACTTCTTTGTAACGTGTTGAGCCATTGGCTTTGAAATCAAATTGCGCTTGTTGGGCTTTGGTCTTGAGTTCTTTCTTTGTCCTAGCGGTTACTTTGGTTGTAACTTTCTTTCCAGTGATTACATCAACACCAAGATATATATTAGCACGATAGACGGTTGAGCCGTCTTCTTTCTTTATCTCGTTAATTTTCATGATAAACCTTTCTAAACATCAGCAGGCAAGCCGTAATAAGGTTTTTAGATTGGTTGAATGTTTAAGAGATAGTGTTATATCAGTTAGAACTTAATCGAATAGTGAGCGAACAATTAAATAGCGAGCTGATAAAGAATGAAGTTCGAGTGAAGTAAGAGAAAGATAACCCAAATTAGTCTCTCCTTAGTTTTTGGATAAGCAAACGTTTCTCAAACAGCATATCAATAAGCGCTAAAATTTCATGGTCTAGTCGCTCTAGCGCTTCTTTTTCAGCGTCAGAATATTCTTCTTTACTTTCAATCTGAAAAAATACTTTTTTTAAGTTATCATAAAACTCCCCCAGTCCCTCATTTTGGATAATGCTATCTATTTGCTTTGCAATATCATTGTCTTTGGCGTAATCGGAAAGATCTTGAATTTCTTTGATAACAGCTTTTTTTGTTTTAGTTATTTGCTTTTCTTGTTCTTCATCAATGTAACCAAGCAAATAACCAACACTAACTCCGAAGAAGTCTGCTAATTGTTGGGCTTTCTCGAGTTTGATTTGGCTTTCACTATTTTCAAGGCGTTGTATTGTACGTTTAGGAATGTTCACTGCCTCAGCTAACTCTTGTTGAGTCATTCCCCCGTTTTTACTTTTTCTTAGCTCTTTTATTCTATTCATAATTTACCTTTCATAAAAACAGTTTAACATAAAACGTCAAAAAGTGGAACTTTTTGTTTATTTTTAATATTTTTTAGTTGACATACGACGAAAAGTGGAATATTATAAAATTACAAAACCGCCAATTTATGGCGCAGGAGGTGAGAATAATTGTTGATTACGAGCAAACAAGCAAAAGCGATTCGGAGAAAGCAAGCCGATGAAAATTTAACATCGAAGCAAACAAGCGAAAATATTGGGATATCTCAGTTTACATATCGAAAAATTCGAAATGGTGCAGAGGTACGCCCTACGGTTTATCAAAAAGTCATGGAATGGCTAGCAGAAGATTATTAAGAGCAACAAAAAAAGCCTACGAGAGCGTCCAAACTACCGAGGCTTTTTTCCGACAATTACTAAAAAATAAATTACAGCAGGCAAGCCGTAATAAGGTTTTTAGTTTTGATAATCAGAGATACCTCAATTATACCATGAATTGCTGGTATCGCATACCCCTACTTAGAGCGCTACCTCTTAAAAATAGCGATTAAAGAAAACGATTGAGGTAAAGAAAATGATGAAGAAAAACACAATCACAGTTAAACAAAGCAATGAGCTAGGTTTTAAATTGACGGACGTTAAAACTGGTTTGCAAGCACTACGCAACTACGCTAACACTCTTATGCTTGCGAAACACGCTGGAGCAGATAATGGACTACTGCGCTATGAAACAGATAACTTTCTAGAAAAAGTCTTTGATATGGTTGAAATTTATTCTAACGAGTTAGATAGGGTTGCTTTTTACCTACTCGAATGCGACAACCCAGAGGAATTAAAAGCATACGAGGCAGAGGAAAAAGGAGAGTAAGCCATGACTACTGAATTAAATTTATCTGCTAGCCAGTTTATTATCCTAGCTATTATTTTATCGCTTGCCGTAACTGTTTTATGGCTTAAAAAAAGCTATTTTCAGCTTGATATAGAGCCCGTGACAGATAACACCGCGCGCAACGTAGGCACACGCTACGGAGCTTATATTCAATCACAAGGCAAGTATTATAACTAGAAAGAGGAACATCATGACCGAAAAATTTAACTTACCAGCCGAAAGAGCTAAAAGCTTTGGCTTAGAACTCGAAGAGGCTTATAACACTATGGTGGCTTTTTCCCTTGAAAATAAATTTGATTGTTACCCACCACAAGACCGCAAGAAGTTAGAAAGTGTGTTTGAATTTTTAATGAACGCCACTGATATGTGGATGAATGGGCAAATTATGGTAAGTAGCCAAGAAAGAGGTGTGAATGAAAAGAAATAGACCGCAAGAGGTTGAAATGGCGGTTTTAGCTCTCCTAAAGAAAGGGAATGATAATACTACGACTGGTGGAGAGCTAGCCACTATCACGGGTTACAACACTCGTCTAATATCCAGTGCAATTAGTAACCTAATTATTCACTATGGTGTTCCTATCATTGGCGCTAGGGTTGGTACCCGTAATGGGTACTATATAGCAGAAACCAGAGAAGAACTATTAGAAGGGCTTGTATCTCTAAAAAAACAAGTTAAGAACGAGCAAAAAAGGTTAGACGTTCTAATGTCTATCGAGGACGTGACTAACTACAAGAAAATACTAGAAAGGGGCTAATATGCAAGTATTAAGCGAAGAATACCAAAAGGAGCTCGCCCAAGGGGTTATATCGGTACTAGATAAAGCCCTAGAGGGCTATTCTAAGCTCGATAAACACCAGTTAGGGCTAATCACTGCCCAGCAAGCTATGGACGAACTAGGACTTAAATACAACACCCTAAGACGTTGGGAAGAGGCAGGGCTTAAACGCTATCAGCCACCAGTGGAAGACACGCGCAAAGTCTATTACCGTGTCAGTGATATTCTAGCTTTTCTGGGCATCTATAACTAGAAGGAGGGTGTAAGTATGCCTATTTATGAAAGTAAGGGCTTCGGTAATGACTTAAATTTATCCGATAAAAAAGCACCCTTTGACTATATCGCAGAATTTAGACCTAGGACAGTTCCCAAAGGTGTAAAAATTGACGATTTTAAGCGTAATTCAGCCCTCTATTGTATTGCTGGCATGGTGAAACAAGACGAGAATGGCAACTACAAGCGCAATAATGCTAGTTTAATTTACCGTGATTTGATTTTCTTAGACTATGACGAGCTAGAGGCTAGCACAGACTTTCCTAGCGTTGTAAATAACGCCTTACATGGCTATTCTTACATCATTTACCCAACTATTAAGCACACCAAAGAAAAGCCACGTTATAGGCTTGTGGTAAAACCTAGTGACACAATGACAGAACAGACTTATAGGCAGACTGTCCAAGAGATAGCGGACAAAATCGGGCTACCTTTCGACAGTACAAGCCTAACATGGTCGCAGTTACAAGGGTTACTAGTAACCACTGGAGACCCTGCTGACTATGAAAAGATTGTAAATAGAGGGCGTGACTATCCCGTAGCAAATACGGTTACAGCTAGTCAGAAACCACACTATCACACACCACGACAAAGCGGTAATAAAACAATTACCATGCGCGTGCTTGACACCCTATTACATGGCTTTGGTGACGAGGGTGGACGTAATATTGCGGTAACTAGGTTTGTGGGGCTATTACTATCAAAGTGGGTTAATGCAGACGTAGCCACTGCCTATGAGCTAACAACCATAGCAAATAGCGTTACTAATAATCCTTTACCAGTCGAGGAACTAGCGAGAACTTTTGAAAGTATTGTGAAAGCTGAAATCAGAAAGAGAGGTGTCAATGGAAATTAACATTGATGATTTGCAAGAAAAACTAGATGAAAGTAATGCTATTGAGCCACCTAAGTCTATGAATGAGTTAATGGAACGTATCTATCAAGCGGGGGAATTATGGTGCGAGGAACATAAAGAACTTGACCCTAAAAAAAGAATGGTTTGGGTGTTAAAACTCCACTGCCACCTATTTATACGGTTGCTAAGGAATTAAGTAAGATTGTGACTTTTACATTTATTACCAAGTCTAACACCCCTGACAATAGTTTGCTTTATATGTATGACCTAGACGAGGGTATTTATACCGCTAGCGCGGACGAGTTCAATGTTTTGTGTAAGACGTTTGATAATAGAATAAAGCCGAACGACTGGAAACAAATAAAAATGATGGTACGTACCATGACGAAGATAAGCAGACCGCTAGAAAGTGCTAACTTAGTACCAGTGCAGAATGGTATTTTAGATTTGAAGAACAAGGAGTTACTGCCATTTAATCCTAAGTATGTTATCACTAGTAAAATAGCCACTGCTTATAAGCCACCTAAGTCTATTCCTAAGGATAGAGAGGGTAACATGTTTGATGATTGGTTAAATTCTATTGCTTGTGGTGATAGTGAGCTTGTAACACTCTTTTGGCAAATTATCCAAGAGGCTATTAATCCAAATTATACACGTAACAAGTTCGCTATCTTCTACGGTGACGGTAATAACGGTAAGGGAACGTTTCAGCGCTTGCTTATTAACCTAATCGGTGAAAGTAACGTGTCAGCTTTAAAACCTGCACAGTTTAGCGACAAGTTTAATCTTGAGACGCTTGTAGGTAAGGTGTGTAACATTGGTGACGAAGCACCTAACGACTACTTAAAAAACCCATCTGACCTAATGAGTATTACTAGCGGTGACACTGTACTGGTTAACCCAAAAGGGAGACCAGCCTTTGAAGCGACATTTAAGCTATTCAATATCTTTTCGGGTAACTATATTCCTAACGGTGGGAATAAAACCAAAGGATGGTATAGACGGATTATGATTGTACCGTTTAATGCTGACTTTAATGATCAAACCGAAAAGCCTTGGATAAAAAACGAGTTCCTAGCAGATAAAGACGTTTTAGAATATGTTCTATATAAAACTGTTAATCAAGAGCCTTTCACTCATTTTATTGAGCCTAAGGTAGTTAAGGACTTGTTAGAGGAATATCAAGAAGATAATGATTACTTACTTGATTTTCTAAAAAACGAATATATTCCTAAAGGTTGGCATGAGTTAGACGTTGTACCAGTCTTTCTAGCCACGAAACGCCTAGGAGAGTACGCCGAAGATATGGGAATACAGAAGCCTAATCTATACGGAGCAGGTAAAGAAATCGCTAGAAAACTACGAAACTTAACCCCAAATAACTATGTTGTTAAAAAAGCGAGGGTAAAGGCTGGCGATATTCAAGTATTAGACCCTAATGGATTTGATAAAAGAAAGCTAAGTAATGCACAACGCTCAATCGTCAAAGAAAAATAATGTTCCCTTGTTCCATTGTTGTTCCATAGTTTGCACAACAAGGGAACACCCCTAAACGCTTGATACATAAGGGATTAGGCCTATTCTGTTCCTTTGTTCCCCTATTTATAATGTTTTTAATATATAAAATATATATAATAACTATATATAAGAGAATATAAAAAAGAATAGAACAGGGAACAACATCCCCTTAAACCCTTGCTACTACTGGCCTCGTGTGTGTTCCCAACAATGGAACAAAGAGGAATAACAATGGAACAAATCGCTATTTTTTTAAAAAAGGATATCAGAAACAATGAAAATTAAACTATTTAAAAGAGAACACGCATCAGACGGAATACATGAAAAACTTGGTTTTGAAAAGTTTAGAATTGAAAATGACGTAGAGTTTGAAACTCGTATCAATGACTTTATGATTGATAAAAACGTTGTAAGTGTGCAAAGCCTAAAGGAGAGTGTCTTTGTAACTTATGCTGATTAAGTAAAGGAGAAACATCATGACACTTAAGAAACATACAGACAACGCTAGGGCATTCACTTTCAGACATGAGTTTGAAACTGTTGACCATGCTAACGTAACATCTACTGCTATCCTTGGTTATATGGTCGGAACGTATAAACAACCGACAATAGATATCACAATCAGCAAGAACGAGGCTAATAACGCCTATACAATGCTTATTGATTATGTATCAGATAGTAACCTATCTGAGCCATTCAACCGTGTTTGTGATAGCTTTGAGAGCTATTCTAAAGGTTGCAGTGAAGCATAGATAATAAAGCGCTTGGGTTATCTGAGTGCTTTTAAATTGTTGAAAAAAGTTGATATAAAACGCCCTAATTATGGGAAAATGTGGGAATAAATGCCATTGATAGATAGTAGAAAATAGCGGAATGTTATTAGTAAAGCAATATTTTTGATAATGGATTGAATAAATGGAATAGTTAGGCTATAATGAGGCATAAAAACCAAGTATAAAAAGGTAAAGATATGGGTATCATTAAGAAATATAAGTGGTATATATTGCCATTAGCTATCCTTGTAATTGTTGTTGCTATCGTAACCACGAAACCAAGTAAGAAAACAAAGGAAGTAAAACACAAATCTACGACAGTTACAAAGGTATCAAACCATAGTACGTCAAGTTCGTCTAAAGAAACACCTAGCGAAACGTCTCAAACGCAGGAACAACCAACACAAATCGAGCAAGCACCTAGCGAAACGTCTCAAACGCAGGAACAACCAACACAAATCGAGCAAGCACCTATCACACAAGATGACGGAGTAACACCACCACAAGACACGTTAAAACAAGCTCAAGAACAGTATGGATACATACCGGGTTATGGTGGCGTACCTGCAGACTCACCCGAAGTTGCGCGTGAGCAAGCTGAGAATGAGGCACGTCAACGATGGCATGATGGCCAAATTGAATGGGGTATTCAACAAGGCTATCTTAACCCAGACGGTAGCCCAAAAGAGACAAACTAAAACACCTCTAATAAGCCCGTAGCACGCCCCAAACAAAGAATAGCCCGACAATACTCGGACTATTTTTAAATTGTACCCCCGCCCCCTATATTGCCGTCTGGAGAGCCACGACAAGGTGTCGTCTTACATCACGCGCAACTTTTTCCGGTTTTTTATAGGGTGTCATGGGGTACGGATTAGGGGGTGAAGTTGCTTGGTTAAAAATCCTTACTATCGGCAGAACAAAGGGCATTTACCCAGCGACCCGCCGAACTATTTGGGAGCAGTCACGAGGGAGACTTGGCGCAAAATCGTTCCGTTTTTTTAGAAAATACACAAAAGGTAGAGCGTATTGATATGTTCTTGATAGTATATAAAAAGAGATAATATAATACTAACCTATGATGAATTTAAAGAGGCTATGGACAACGGTTTTATTAAAGGTGATACTGTCCAGATTGTCCGAAAGAATGGTAAGATCCATGACTACGTTTTAGACGGTGAACGAGTTGAGCCACGCGAAATATTGAGCTTAGAAAAGGTATCGGATATAATAAAGGAACTAGCGGACGAGTTAGGCTAGGCGTTAGTAAGACATATATAGAAAAAATCATACGAGTAGTCAATATTCATTCAGAACTACTTAAAAGATGAAGTGAACGCTCTTAAAGAGAAGTTGGAAAATTTGCAGGAACAAATCAAAGATCAAAAAAGGATAGAAGAACAAGAAAAACCAAGGGAATGGTGGGGACTATGGAAATGAGGGGGATCAAATGAGTCATTCGGAACAAATGATTGAAAACCAGTTAATACAAATCTTAAGTGAGAAAGAAAATCAGTGGACTTATCGTCCGGACTTGAAGTCGGAAGAAGCACTTTGGCAAAACTTTAGAAGCCATTTGAACCGAATAAATTTAGCAGTATTGGGAGAGCAACTATTAACGGACAAAGAATTTAATCAAGTTAAAGTCGAGTTTTCACGTTTGACCGGAACGCCTTTTTTAGCTTCTCAATGGCTTAGAGGAGAAAACGGGGTGGCTCAAATTTTATTAGAGCGAGAAGATGGGAAAAAAGTGACTTTAGAAGCCTTTAGAAATAAGGACATCTCAGGAGGAACTTCTTCTTATGAGGTAGTGAACCAAGTGGTCCCAGATTCCTCTAGAGTAGATCGTGGAGATGTGAGCTTGCTGATTAATGGGCTCCCAATCATTCATATTGAGCTCAAAAAAGAGTCCGCTAAAGACGGTTTCATGCAAGCTTATTATCAAATTCAGCGTTATGCAGAAGATGGATTTTTTAAAGGGATTTACGCAACTACTCAAATCATGGTGATTTCAAATAAAGTCGATACCCGATACTTTGCAAGACCTAGTGAAGATACCGCTGAAGCCTATGCTCGGATGAAGAAGTTTTTATTTAATTGGCGGACTGAAGACAATCAAACGGTTTCCGATTTGTTTGATTTTACTCGTACAGTTTTGCGGATACCCGATGCCCATGAAT
Source organism: Streptococcus sp. FSL L8-0526 (assembly GCF_038007145.1). Classification (NCBI taxonomy): domain Bacteria; kingdom Bacillati; phylum Bacillota; class Bacilli; order Lactobacillales; family Streptococcaceae; genus Streptococcus; species Streptococcus sp. FSL L8-0526. The sequence continues at coordinate 239,736 of NZ_JBBOWP010000001.1, read as the reverse complement.
TGATTAGCCAATATACCATTCTCGTCGATGATCAAAAAAATCAAAAATTCCTCATGGTTTTAAGGCCTTACCAAATTCATGCTATTCGTAAGATTCGTCAAAAAGCGGCACAGCATGAAGGAGGATTCATTTGGCATGCGACAGGTTCAGGAAAGACTATTACCAGTTTTGTCGCAACGAAATTATTAGCTCAAAATGCGATCGGTGTCGATCGTACGGTTATGGTTGTTGATAGAAAAGACTTAGATGCTCAAACGCAGGATGAGTTTACGAAGTTTGCCTCGGAATACCATACCGGACAAACGACCGGAAATTCGGTAGCCAATACTTTGATTGTTGGTATCAAAAATCAAAAACAGTTGGCTCAAAACCTCCTTTCATCAAAAAATAATAATACGATTTTAGTGACCACGATTCAAAAACTCTCTGCAGCTATGCGAAGCGCCCAACAAGAGAGTGAAGAAAAAGGCTCCAATCAATTTGAGAAGCTACGGAAAGAACATATTGTTTTTATTGTTGATGAGGCTCATCGTGCGGTTAGTGATGAGGAAATGAAGCGAATTAAGAAAATATTACCCAATTCAACCTGGTTTGGATTAACGGGGACACCTATTTTTGAAGAAAATAAAAAGCAAGAAAATGGAACCTTTGCCAGAACGACGAGCCAGCAATACGGGCCACTCCTACACTCCTATACAATCAAAAATGCCATGGATGATGGGGCTGTGTTAGGCTTTCAAATCGAATATCATTCACTGATTTCAGAAGAGGATCAGGAGGTGATTGTCACCCAACTCAATAAAGGAAAGTTGCCAGACGATGCCCTCCAACAAGAAAAATTATTGCCTACGGAACTTTATGAAACAGATGAACATATTCGTACCATGTTACAAAAAATCTTTAATCGGAGAAGTGTGGTCAAAAAGTTCAAGGTAAAGAATGGTTTTCCTACGATGTCAGCCATTCTTACCACTCACTCGATTGCCCAAGCCAAACATATTTACCGGATTTTAAAGGAAATGAAAGATAATGGGACACTCTTGAATGGGCGACAATTTGATGAACGTCATCAACTGATTGATAAAGATTTCCCAAGAGTAGCTATTACTTTCTCAACCAATCCGGATCAATTAGAAAAAAATGAACAAGACGATGAATTAGTAGAGATCATGAAAGAGTATGCGAAACAATTTGATGCTTCTCCTTATAAAGATGAGGAACTCTACAATCAAAATATTAATAAACGGTTGGCCCGTAAGGAAAAGCAATATCAATCGGATGGTCAGTGGCTAGATTTTGTTATTGTTGTCGATCGTTTATTGACAGGCTTTGATTCTCCAACCATTCAAACCTTATATATTGATCGAGAAATGAACTATCAAAAGCTCCTTCAAGCGTTCTCAAGAACCAACCGTATTTATCCAGGAAAAGATTCTGGGTTGATTGTCTCTTTTAGAAAGCCCTTCACCATGAGAGAAAATGTGCGAAACACGTTTCGTCTATTCTCAAATGAAAAGCAAAACTTTGATCAACTGATTCCAAAAGAATATGAAGAAGTCAAAAAAGAATTTATCGAATGTTTAATACTTTATAAACAAAGCGAAGCTGACCTATCAGATAATCCCAATGATCTTAAAACGATGATTGCGCAAGTGAGTGCTTATCAAAAGCTAGAAAAGAGTTATAAAGCGCTCCGAAGCTATGATCAATACGAAGAGGACTTTGAAGAATTTTCAGAAGTAGTGGAGCAGTTGCCACAATATCAAGGAAAAACGGAAAATATTAAAACAAAGATTAAAGAAATGATCGAGGATGAGGAGCATCCTGAGGAGGACTTTGAGAAGCTTTTACAAGAGATTGCTTTTTCTTCGCAGCTCAATGCGACACATAAAGACGTCGTGGATAGTTTTTATATTAATCAACTTTTGAAAGCGATCCAATTAAACGAAGCAGGGGCCGTTGAAAAATTTGAAAAAGAAATCCAACAAAAGGATCCTCAAATCCAAAAGATGTATCACACCTTGAAAGATCAACTCGTCAATACTACTGAAGAGATTGATGTGGCTCAATTAAAAGAGACTTCGATTCAAAATGAAATTCAAAGACAACTTCAAAAAGAAGCTGAAGAATTTGGATTATCCTTCGACATTTTACAGTATGCAATGAACGAATATCAAAGCGATAAGAAAACGATCCCTTATTTAACCCATTTACTGGATTCGATGACTCTTAGTAAAGAAGAGTTCGAAGCCAAAACGGGTGAAAAATATAGAAGAAGAACAAAAGTTTTAGAAGAACGACTACAACAAAACTTTGAAAAACTTCAAAGATGGAAGGAAGAATCATAATGGCGACAAGTTTAAACCAACAACTATGGGCTTCTGCGGATATCTTACGTGGGAAGATGGATGCAAGTGAGTACAAAAACTACTTACTAGGATTAATTTTCTATAAGTACTTGTCTGATAAGCAGCTTAGAGAAGTTTATGAACAAGAAAATGGAAAAACAGATACCTTCCCAGAACGCTCCACTCTGTATGCAGGGTTCATGGAGTGGTACAAAGAAGACAAAGACGATTTAGTCGAAAATATCCAACCCAGAATAGGTTACTTTATCCAACCCGATCGATTGTTTTATCACTACCGCATCAAAGCTGATAACTATGAATTTAACTTGACAGACTTACAAGCAGGTTTTAATGAGTTGGAACGTCAAGGAGAAGAATTCAGTGGATTGTTTGCGGATATTGATTTAAACTCCACAAAATTAGGCTCAAATGCACAACAACGTAATGTGACGATTACTGAGGTTTTACGTGCCTTAGATGAGATTGATTTATTTGAACACAATGGCGATGTGATTGGGGACGCTTATGAATATTTAATCGGGATGTTTGCGGCAGGTGCAGGTAAAAAAGCAGGAGAGTTTTATACCCCTCAAGCTGTTTCACGCATCATGTCAGAAATTACGTCGATCGGACAAGAATCTCGAGCGCCTTTTCATATTTACGATCCTGCGATGGGTTCGGGTTCTTTGATGCTTAATATCCGTCGCTATCTCATCCATCCAAATCAAGTCCATTATCATGGCCAAGAGCTAAATACGACGACCTTTAACTTAGCACGTATGAACTTAATCCTTCATGGAGTAGATAAAGAACGCATGAACCTGAATAACGGGGACACTTTAGACGCTGATTGGCCGTCAGAAGAGCCTTATCAGTTTGATTCTGTGGTCATGAACCCTCCTTATTCTGCGAAATGGTCAGCGTCAGATAAGTTTCTCTCTGATCCTCGCTTTGAACGTTTTGGGAAATTAGCGCCTAAATCTAAAGCGGACTTTGCCTTTCTCCTTCACGGTTTTTACCATTTGAAAGAATCGGGAACAATGGGGATTGTCCTGCCTCATGGCGTTCTCTTTAGAGGAGGCGCAGAAGGAACCATACGTCAGGCCCTTTTAGAGATGGGAGCTATTGATGCAGTCATTGGCTTGCCGGCCAATATCTTTTTTGGAACGAGTATTCCGACAGCGGTTATTATTTTGAAGAAAAACCGTTCTCGTCGTGATGTCTTGTTTATCGATGCTTCTCAAGATTTTGAAAAACAAAAAAATAAAAATGTCCTGTTGGATGAACATATTGATAAAATTGTTTCTACCTACAAAAAACGAGAAGATATTGAAAGATATGCTCATGTTGCAAGTTTTGATGAGATCCAAGAAAATGACTTTAACTTAAATATCCCTCGTTATGTCGATACCTTTGAGGAAGAAGGACCGGTTGATTTGGTTGAGGTGAATACCAATCTCCTTAAGATCAATGAAGAATTAGTTCAACAAGAACAAACGCTCTTATCTTTGATTGACGATTTTTCAGAAAGTGAAGAGAATAAAGCCTTGATTGAATCGATGCGTCTTCTTTTGGGAGGTGGGCATGATGAGTAAAAAGAGTCCAGAATTGCGATTTAAAGGATTCACGGATGATTGGGAAGAGCGTAAGTCAAAAGAAATTTTTAAAGCTAAGGTTCGAAAAGGAGAACCTAATCTACCAGTATTATCTGTTACTCAAACATCTGGTGTTGTTTATAGAGGTGAAGTGGGAATAGATATTAAATATGATGTTTCAACATTAAAGAATTATAAAGTAATTGAACCAAATGATTTTGTTATTAGCCTTCGTTCATTTCAAGGTGGATTTGAATTATCAGATAAACTGGGTATCACTAGCCCAGCGTATACAATTTTTGTTCCTAAGTACCCAGAAGAACAAAATAATTTATTTTGGAGAATTCAATTTAAAAGATTTCAGTTTATTGAATCTTTAAAGACAGTTACTTTTGGAATTAGGGATGGAAAATCTATAAGTTTTAATGAGTTTGGTGACTTAAAAATTAAATTTCCAAGTAACATTTTAGAACAACAAAAAATCGGTTTATTCTTTAAACAGTTAGACGATACTATCGCTCTTCATCAACGTAAGTTAGATTTGTTGAAAGAACAGAAAAAAGGCTTTTTACAAAAGATGTTCCCTAAAAATGGTGCAAAAGTTCCTGAATTGCGATTTGCGGGGTTTGCTGACGATTGGGAAGAGCGTAAGTTCAAAGATATTCTAAAAACACACTCGTTTCGTTCGTACTTGGCTGATATTTCAGAGAATGGTGAGTACGAAGTTATTCAACAAGGTGATAAGCCAATTGTTGGATATTCTGATGGTAAACCTTTTACCAATTACAAAGATATAACTCTGTTTGGGGACCATACAGTTTCATTATATAAGCCTAAAAGACCATTCTTTGTTGCTACTGATGGCGTGAAAATTTTAAGCGCAGATAATTTTGAAGGTGATTACCTTTATACAACTCTAGAACGTTATAAACCTAAGCCACAAGGATATAAGCGTCATTTTACAATTTTGAAAAACCAAGATGTGTGGTTTACGGGAAATATGGAAGAACAGCAAAAAATCGGCACTTTCTTCAAACAACTCGACAAGACTATCACTCTTCATCAACGTAAGTTGGATTTACTCAAGGAACAGAAAAAAGGCTTTTTACAAAAGATGTTTGTTTGATATTTCTTTGTCTGTTTGTTTTCTTATCGTAAATTGGGAGCAATTAAAAAGGTTAAAAAGTTGTTTTCAAAAAATAACAGATGAAAAAAAGGCAAAAAAATAATGATATTTTGGCCTTTAACTCCGATTAATTCTGTGGTATTCTTAATAGGTCTCATAAGTTCTTCCTAATGGTAGTTTCGTCGCTTTTGATTATAGTTCTTATGGGACTTTTTTGTGTACACTCAAAAAGCTCTATAATATCTACAGTAGTTTTACCCACTACAGAAATTATAGAGCCATATAATAAAGGAGCTAGGCGAGGACAACTAAAAAAGCACCTTACTGGTGCTAGTTTCTTGCCTGCTGAACTCGTAAATTGATTGATACCCTAAAGGGTATTTTTTGCTTTCCTTTTTGCTAACTTTTGGGGTAAGCAAATAGCAACTTATGGGGTATGAATTACTAGAATAGCTATCAAAATCGCTTTGTCATCACTCTAATTAAACTTATGAAATAGTAGGGGGCATTTCATGAAAAAATACAAAAATTTTGTTATAATATGCAAGGAATGTACATAAAAAGAGGAAAGATAATGAAGAGAGATCGTCAAGCTGTTATCAAACAGATGATTTCAAGAGATAAGATTGGGACACAAGAGGAAATTAAGCAACGCCTAGAGGCGGAAGGTATCACGGTTACACAAGCTACCTTGTCACGTGATTTACGTGAGATTGGCCTGTTGAAGCTTCGTGATGAGGAAGGTAAACTTTACTATAGCTTGTCTGAGCATGTGCTTCCAAGTTTGGATCCTACGGTTAAGGACTATGTTAAATCAGTTTCCCGTGCTCAGTTTATGCTGGTTCTCCATACAGAATTGGGTGAAGCAGATGTCTTGGCAAATATAATTGATAGTGATGAAAATCCTGAAATTTTAGGAACCGTTGCTGGCGCAGATACCCTATTGGTAATCTGTAAGGACGCAGTGGTTGCTGAAAGATTGGAAAGTGAGTTTCACTGATGAACACTCCTCATCAGGATTTCCAAAAAGCCAAAGAAGAGTTAATTGACCTCCTCAAACACCATGAGGCGGTTCTTGCTTTTCAAGAGGCTGAGGAATCTATTGGACAGATTCCTCAGATCAGTGATCTGGCTAGACAGATGAAGGCCTATCAACAAGAAGCGGTGCTTTTTCAAAAGATCGAGAAACAACGTGCCTATGAGGAGGCTGGTGAGCAGGCAGATTTAATTCAGCATGAGTTGGAAAATTTTCCCATTGTTCAGGATTACCGTCAAAAGATGCAAGACGCCAGTGACTTGATTCAATATGTGACCAAGTCTATCGAAGAAAGGATTAACGAGGAGTTAAGACATGGCTAAGGAAAAAATATCTCCAGGAATGCAGCAGTATTTGGATATCAAGAAAAATTATCCAGATGCTTTTTTGCTGTTTCGGATGGGGGATTTTTACGAATTATTTTACGATGATGCTGTCAAGGCTGCCCAGATTTTGGAAATTAGCCTAACTAGCCGTAATAAGAATGCAGATAATCCCATTCCTATGGCAGGTGTGCCTTATCATTCAGCTCAAGCATACATTGATGTTTTGGTTGAGATGGGCTACAAGGTAGCCATTGCTGAGCAGATGGAGGATCCTAAGCAGGCTGTCGGTGTGGTGAAGCGTGAGGTTGTTCAGGTTATCACACCAGGTACAGTGGTTGACAGCTCTAAACCTGATAGTGCCAACAATTTCTTGGTGGCCATTGACAAGGTTGGAAGTCGTTTTGGTCTTTCCTATATGGATGTGTCAACGGGTGAATTTTTTGCGACAGAGTTGGATGATTTTAGTTCAGTTTGTAGTGAAATTCAGAACCTTAAGGCACGTGAAGTAGTGGTTGGATATGATCTACTTGAAACTGACGAACAAGTTTTAGTGAACCAACTTAACCTACTTCTCTCCAAGGAAACAGAAGGTTACGATGATGTTCACTTGATTGGTAATAGCTTGACAGATTTGGAAAGCAGTGTGGCAAGTAAACTTCTCCAGTATGTTCATCGCACTCAGATGCGTGAGCTCAGTCATTTACAAAAAGCTCAGCACTATGAGATAAAGGATTACTTGCAGATGTCCTATGCGACCAAGTCAAGCTTGGATTTACTGGAAAATGCTAGAACGGGCAAGAAACACGGTTCTCTTTTCTGGCTCTTGGATGAAACCAAGACAGCCATGGGAATGCGTCTCTTGCGAACTTGGATTGATCGTCCTTTAGTGAATCAAGCCACCATCATAGAGCGTCAGAATATTATCCAAGTTTTCTTGGACAATTTCTTTGAGCGTAGTGACTTGACCGAGAGTCTAAAAGGTGTTTACGATATTGAGCGTCTGGCCAGTCGTGTTTCCTTTGGCAAGGCTAATCCTAAAGATTTGATTCAGCTAGGTCATACCTTAGCTCAGGTTCCGGTCATTAAGGCAATCTTGGAGTCCTTTAATGACGATGCCTTGTCAGGTCTTTTACAAGAGTTAGATGCTTTGCCAGAATTAGAGAGTTTGATTCGTTTGGCTATTGATCCTGATGCTCCAGCAACAATTACAGAAGGTGGTATTATCCGTGATGGTTTTGATGAGACCTTGGACAAGTATCGCAAAGTGATGAGCGAGGGGACGTCATGGATTGCGGATATCGAAGCCAAAGAACGTGAAGCGTCTGGTATTACAACACTAAAAATTGATTATAACCGTAAAGATGGTTATTATTTCCATGTGACCAACTCTAACCTTAGCTTGGTTCCTGACCATTTCTTCCGTAAGGCGACACTGAAAAATTCGGAGCGTTTTGGAACTGCTGAGTTGGCTAAGATTGAAGGTGAAATGCTAGAAGCGCGTGAAAAATCGTCAACCCTAGAGTATGATATTTTCATGCGTGTCCGTGAGCAAGTTGAACGCTATATCGACCGTTTGCAGTCTTTGGCTAAGGCCATTGCGACAGTCGATGTGCTTCAGAGTTTGGCTGTTACAGCGGAGAAAAATCATTATGTTCGTCCTGTTTTTAATGATGAGCATCGTATCGCTATTGATCGGGGCCGTCATGCGGTGGTTGAGAAGGTTATGGGCGTTCAGGAATACATTCCAAATACGATTACCTTTGACAGTCAGACCAATATTCAGCTCATCACAGGACCAAATATGAGTGGTAAATCTACCTATATGCGGCAGTTAGCCTTGTCAGTAGTTATGGCTCAAATGGGGGCTTACGTACCAGCAGATAGTGTTGATTTACCAATTTTTGACGCCATCTATACACGTATAGGTGCCGCAGATGACCTGATTTCAGGTCAGTCGACCTTCATGGTTGAGATGATGGAGGCTAATCAGGCCATTAAGCGAGCGACACCTAATTCCTTGATTATTTTTGATGAGTTGGGGCGTGGGACAGCCACTTATGATGGTATGGCTTTGGCCCAGTCTATTATTGAGTTTATTCATGACAAGGTGGGGGCTAAGACCATGTTTGCTACCCATTATCATGAGTTGACTGCGCTATCAAACAGTTTGACACACCTTGTCAACGTCCATGTTGCGACACTTGAAAAGGATGGCGAAGTGACTTTCCTCCACAAAATTATCGATGGTCCAGCCGATAAATCTTATGGTATTCATGTAGCTAAAATTGCAGGTTTACCAACAGATTTATTGAACCGTGCTGACACCATATTGAAACAATTAGAAGGAGAGACAGTTGTAATCCAACCTCAGGAAAAGGTATCTTCTCAAGAAAAGCCTGCCACTGAAACGCATGTCAACGAGCAAATCTCTCTCTTTGATGACTTTACTGAAAATCCGGTTCTTCAAGAGTTGCGTGATTTGGACATTTACAACATGACACCGATGCAAGTCATGATGGCTGTAGCAGATTTAAAGCAGAAACTATAAAAGAAGCTTGTCGATTGACAGGCTTCTTGTCTTTTATAGGTGTTTCAATTCTTGATTGAGTTGTTCAATATCCTTTTTCATTTTCCAATAAGAAAAGGACCAAACGAGCAGATAGATAAGGCTGAATTCAATGACTAGCTCCAAGTAGAAAGTCAAACGTAGAGGGAACCATCCGCTGAGGGTAGCTAGTGGAATGAAACCAAGACAGGTCAAAGCATAGTGAGTGAGGGTTTCACGAAGTAAACTCCACTCAGCCTTACGGAAAATATAGCTAGCGACTTCAAAGAGGATACCGATAGCAAACCAAGTGATGAGGCAATAGGCTAAGATAATAGATCCATGAATCTGATGAGAGGTCATCCATTGTCCAACCGCTGAGCGGGGATTTAGAGGCATGTAGTTTGGCGCCCAGATAAGAGACATGACCATGGATACGGCAAGTCCGAGAAGGATGCCATTTGTGCCTGATTTAAAGAGTTGTTTTTTCATTGTAGTTTCTCCTTTATTGCTTTGAGGTAACGGCGTGATGAGTAGGTGGTTTCCTTGTTTTTAAGGTGAATTTCAACGAGGCCGTTAGGGGTAATGTTGAAGCGTTCAATTTCTTTGAGGTTGACAATCTCTGATTGTGAGATTTTGATAAAGTAAGATGGCAGTTTTTCTAAAACTTGATAGAGACGTAAGCCTAAGTGGTACTCTCCTAGAATAGTTTCAGCTAAAACTTGGCGATTTTCGATGTAAATTCTGGAAATAGCATTAGGCTCGATGAGATAAGTTTCGCCATCTTTTTTTCCTTTGAGTCGTTGGTTATCATCCAAAGATTCGACAAACTCGACCACTTGCTGAATCTTGGGCGTCCGACTAGGTGCCTGAATCTGCAACGTTTCTTCTTGGAATACCGAGTCAATCTGAACTTTTATTTTCATAACTATCCTTTCTTATTGGTAATTGAGGAGGCCTCCTCCCTTTCACACCTTTATTAAACACTATTTACTAGTCCACAGCAATAGCGTTTGTCTATGTGGTCCTGTATGGTGTCTAAGTGGTTGAAAATATTTTCGAAAACCCCTATACTTAATGAAAACGTACTGACGAGGTAATCACATGAAATCTATAATGAAATGGCTAGCAGGAATTTTTCTTGTCTGCAGTCTGATTTTGAGCTTTTATACACCTTTTGAAAAGGCACTAACACTGAACTTGCTTTTGCTTTATTTCTTTGTGAAGCAGTTTCTGGATTCGACAAGCTCTCCTAGAACCTATCAATGGATTTTTCAAGTTATTTATCTATTGATTTTTTCTGGACTCATTTGGTTCAACCTTCGTCATGGAGATATGATTGTTATTGCTACAGCCTTATCTTGGCTAACAGTTGTGTGTGAGTTGTGGCTTTATAGTCATCATAAGTAATAAGTCAGCGCCAGTGATCTATCAACCTTTTAGAAGGGAGAAAAACTAATTATGCCAAAAATTATCGAATTGCCTGAAGTTCTAGCCAATCAGATTGCTGCTGGTGAGGTCGTAGAGCGACCAGCTAGTGTAGTTAAAGAGCTGGTGGAAAATGCTATTGATGCAGGAAGCACCCAGATTACTATTGAAGTTGAAGAATCAGGCCTCTCAAAAATTCAAATCACAGACAATGGCGAAGGAATGGCTCAAGCTGATGTAGCTATGAGTTTGCGCCGTCATGCAACGAGTAAAATCAAAAATCAAGGAGATCTCTTTCGTATTCGAACACTTGGTTTTCGAGGTGAAGCCCTACCCTCTATAGCTTCTATTAGTCACCTTACCATTGTGACAGCAGCGGATGGAGAAGTCTATGGGACAAAACTTGTTGCTAAAGGTGGAGAAATTGAGAGTCAAGATCCTATTTCAACCCCAGTGGGAACAAAGATTACAGTTGAAAACTTGTTTTATAACACCCCAGCTCGTCTCAAGTATATGAAGAGTTTACAGGCTGAGTTGGCTCATATTGTCGATGTTGTCAACCGTTTGAGTTTAGCCCACCCCGAAGTAGCCTTCACCTTGCTTAATGACGGTCGTCAGTTGACACAGACATCAGGTACTGGAGACCTTCGTCAAGCTATTGCAGGGATTTATGGCTTAACAACAGCAAAAAAAATGGTGGAAATTTCAAATTCCGACCTTGATTTTGAAGTTTCTGGTTATGTCAGTCTCCCTGAATTAACGCGTGCTAACCGTAACTACATCACGATTCTCATTAACGGACGCTATATAAAAAACTTCCTCCTTAACCGTGCTATTTTTGATGGTTATGGTTCTAAACTTATGGTGGGACGCTTCCCAATTGCAGTTATTGATATTCAGATTGATCCTTATTTGGCAGATGTCAATGTTCACCCAACAAAGCAAGAAGTACGTATCTCTAAAGAAAAAGAACTCATGGCCCTTATCAAATCTGCCATTGCTCAAAGCCTTAGAGAGCAGGATTTGATTCCTGATGCCCTTGAAAATCTAGCAAAGTCAAGTACTAGAGGTGCAACTAGGTCAGTTCAGACGAGTCTCCCACTCAAACAAACCAATCTTTACTATGACAGTAGCCGTAATGATTTCTTTGTCACGCCAGAGACAGTTCAAGAGGATATCAAACCTCTTGTATCAAAGTCAGAGTCTTCAGTTTCATCGGTAGCAAACAAACAGCAACCTACTGTTAAACAGGCAAAACGTTCAGCAGATGATAGTGATAGCGAACACGGAAAACTTGACTATAAAAATAAATCGAAATTGAAGCGCATGCTTGAAAATCTGACCAATGAGGAAACATCAACCTTTCCTGAATTGGAGTTCTTTGGTCAAATGCATGGAACCTACCTCTTTGCCCAAGGACAAGGTGGCCTTTACATCATTGACCAGCATGCTGCCCAAGAACGTGTCAAGTATGAGTACTATCGCGAAAAGATAGGTGTGGTTGATAGTAGTTTACAACAACTTTTGGTTCCTTATCTTTTTGAATTTTCAGGTTCAGATTACATTAGTTTACAAGAAAAAATGCCCCTTCTTAACCAAGTTGGCGTCTATTTGGAGCCTTATGGGAATAATACCTTCATTCTTCGAGAGCACCCTATCTGGATGAAGGAAGAAGAGATCGAATCTGCAGTCTATGAGATGTGCGATATGCTTCTTTTGACGAACGAAGTATCCGTCAAGACCTATCGTGCTGAGTTAGCCATCATGATGAGTTGTAAACGTTCAATAAAGGCCAATCATGCTCTTGATGATTACTCTGCGCGTGACCTTCTAGTACAGCTTGCACAATGTAAAAATCCCTATAATTGTCCTCACGGTCGTCCAGTACTTGTCAACTTTACCAAGTCTGATATGGAAAAAATGTTCCGTCGCATTCAAGAAAACCATACCAGCCTACGTGATTTAGGAAAGTATTAAAACTTTTTTCGTCTTGCTTTACGAATAGAGATGTTAGATTTATAATAGTGGTGAAGATAAGGAATTTTCTAATGTTTTAGCATATCATTGTAGGATGATGGTCTGATTTTTAAGTTAGGAGATAGAGTGATGAGACACCTAACAAAAACTTATAAAAACTTATAAAAACTTTTTACTTGTTGGCTTAACATTTTTAGCGATTAGTTTGATTTTCTATATTTTGGATTGGTTAGGTCGACCAAGTTTGGAGAATACCTTAGTAAATGTTTCTAGCATTGCCTTCACCTTAGGTATTTCAACATATGTTCTCTTGGGATTGAAGATGATTACCGATACTTTAAAGATGAGTAGCCATTCTTAAAAAAGGGAGCAAACAGAATCCACTTTCGAGTGGATTTTTTGTTACAATAGTACAGCAGTGATTGAGATTAGTAAAAAACAAGGTAAGTATTTTGTAGGTTTAAAAACTATATAACCATCATGTAACATTTAAAAAGAAAGGAACTCGCAAGCTATGTATGATTACATCAAGGGCACCCTAGTAAAAATCACAGCCAAACACATTGTCATAGAAACAAATGGTCTAGGATATATTGTCACTGTGGCTAATCCCTACAGCTTTTCTGATCAAATGAATCAGACTATCCAAGTGTATCTTCATCAAGTTATTAGAGATGATGCCCACCTACTTTTTGGTTTTCATACTGAAGATGAGAAAGAAGTTTTTCTTAAGTTGATTTCTGTTTCTGGGATAGGTCCGACGACTGCTCTAGCCATAGTGGCTGTGGATGATAATCAAGGACTTGTTGCTGCTATTGATAATAGTGACATCAAATACCTGATGAAATTTCCAAAGATTGGTAAAAAGACTGCTCAACAAATGGTTCTTGATCTGTCAGGAAAATTTGCAGAGTTACCAGCAGAAACGACCAATACTACGGCAAATCAGACTGCAAGAAATCATCAGTTGGATGAAGCTATGGAAGCTTTGCTTGCTCTTGGGTACAAAGCCACAGAGCTTAAGAAAGTGAAAGCCTTCTTTGAGGATACCAATGAAACGGCAGAGCAATATATTAAGTCCGCTCTTAAAATGTTGATGAAGTGAGTAGCAATGGTCAATCGATGTCGTTGGGTACCGGCAGACAATAAACTTTATTGTGATTATCATGATAAGGAGTGGGGAAAGCCTATTGGTGACGATGAAAAACTTTTTGAGCTTCTTTGCTTAGAAAGTTATCAGTCAGGGCTATCCTGGCTAACGGTTTTAAAAAAACGCCAGGCTTTCAATCGTGTTTTTCATAACTATGATATTAGTCAAGTTGCCCAGTTTAGTCTAAGTGAACTGGGAGAAGCGCTTCAAAATCCGGATGTCATCCGTCACAAACTTAAGTTAGAAGCAACCGTAAATAATGCCAAACAAGTGCTTAAACTCCAAGATGAATTTAGCTCCCTGTCTCATTATTTTTGGCATTTTTTTGACGGAAAACCCTTGATAAACAATGTTCCCATATATAAAGATGTTCCATCATCAACTGACCTTTCTAGACAAATTGCAAAAGATCTAAAAAAGAGAGGGTTCAAATTTTTAGGACCGACTACCATGTACTCATTTTTACAAGCAGCTGGATTTGTGAATGATCATGAAAATAACTGCGACTTCAAATAATGAGTAGATTTGATTGACAAGACGAAAGAAACGTGTTAGTTTATAAACGAACATGTTTCTGAGATTATTTTACGAATAGCAATATAGGTGAACCAATGAAAGCTGAATTGATTGCAGTAGGAACTGAAATTCTTACAGGGCAAATCACCAATACCAATGCCCAATTTTTATCTGAAAAACTAGCTGAATTAGGAATTGACGTGTATTTTCACACAGCAGTAGGAGACAATGAAAACCGTCTACTTTCAGTCTTAGACCAGTCTAGTAAACGTAGCGATTTAGTCATACTCTGTGGAGGACTTGGCCCTACTGAGGATGACTTAACCAAACAAACATTAGCTAAGTTTTTAGGCAAAGAACTCATTTTTGATGAGGAGGCAAGTAAAAAACTGGATAGTTTTTTTGCTACTCGTCCTAAATATACACGAACGCCTAATAATGAACGCCAAGCGCAAATTGTTGAGGGGGCTGTCCCCTTGCAAAATCTCACAGGTCTGGCAGTTGGAGGAATTATTACTGTTAAAGGAGTGACCTATGTTGTCTTGCCTGGTCCGCCCAGTGAACTCAAACCTATGGTGAACCAAGAGCTTATTCCAGCTCTTACAGAGAATCATACTACGCTTTATTCTAGAGTCCTAAGGTTTTTTGGTGTTGGAGAAAGTCAATTGGTGACTATTATTAAAGATCTCATTATTAACCAAACGGACCCAACCATTGCGCCCTATGCTAGAGTGGGAGAAGTGACCCTTCGCTTATCAACAAAGGCATCGTCGCAAGAAGAAGCGGATCGAAAACTAGATGTTTTAGAAGAACAAATTCGTTCTACTAAAACTCTAGATGGAAAAAGCTTGTCTGATCTCATCTATGGTTATGGAGAATCAAATAGTTTAGCTTATGAAGTGTTCTATTTGCTTAAGAAATATGGCAAAACTATTACTGCAGCTGAAAGTTTAACAGCTGGCTTATTTCAAGCTAGTGTTGCTGATTTTCCTGGAGCTTCACAAGTATTCAAGGGTGGTTTTGTCACCTATAGCATGGAAGAAAAAGCTAAAATGTTGGATATTCCCTTATCTAAATTAGAAGAGCATGGTGTTGTTAGTCATTTTACAGCAGAAAAAATGGCTGAGGGTGCCCGAGTTAAGACAGATAGTGATTACGGAATTGCGCTTACTGGAGTAGCAGGACCAGATGCTTTGGAAGGGCATCAAGCAGATACAGTCTTTATTGGTATTGCCGATAGAAACCAAGTGCGGTCAATTAAGGTTGTTATAGGTGGAAGAAGTCGATCTGATGTTAGATATATCAGTACACTCTATGCCTTTAACCTAGTTCGCCAAGCTTTATTACAAGAGGACAACTCGATTTAAGTTTGTCATTTAACACAGAAAGAAGAGGAAATTAAGTGGCTAAGAAAACAAAGAAAACAGAAGAAATCACAAAGAAGTTTGGTGATGAGCGTCGCAAAGCACTCGACGATGCATTAAAAAACATTGAAAAAGATTTTGGTAAGGGTGCAGTTATGCGTCTTGGTGAGCGTGCAGAGCAAAAAGTTCAGGTTATGAGCTCAGGCTCGCTAGCTTTGGATATTGCTCTTGGTGCGGGTGGTTACCCTAAAGGTCGTATTATTGAAATTTACGGACCAGAATCATCAGGTAAAACAACTGTTGCCCTTCATGCAGTTGCTCAGACTCAAAAAGAAGGTGGTATCGCAGCTTTTATCGATGCCGAGCATGCTCTTGACCCTGCATATGCAGCAGCTCTAGGTGTTAATATCGATGAGCTTCTTTTGTCGCAACCTGATTCTGGTGAGCAAGGTCTCGAAATTGCAGGTAAGCTGATTGACTCTGGTGCAGTGGATTTAGTTGTTGTTGACTCAGTTGCGGCCTTGGTACCACGTGCAGAAATTGATGGAGATATTGGTGACAGTCATGTAGGACTTCAAGCGCGTATGATGAGTCAAGCCATGCGTAAACTTTCTGCATCTATTAATAAAACAAAAACGATTGCTATCTTTATTAACCAGTTGCGTGAAAAAGTTGGTATCATGTTTGGTAACCCAGAGACTACCCCAGGTGGACGTGCTTTAAAATTCTATGCATCAGTACGTCTTGATGTACGTGGTAATACACAAATTAAAGGAACCGGTGACAAAAAGGACCAAAATGTTGGTAAGGAAACTAAGATTAAGGTTGTTAAAAACAAAGTTGCTCCACCATTTAAAGAAGCTTTTGTTGAAATTATGTATGGCGAAGGAATTTCACAAACCGGTGAACTCGTAAAAATTGCAAGTGATTTAGGCATTATTCAGAAAGCCGGAGCTTGGTTCTCATATAATGGGGAGAAAATTGGTCAAGGATCTGAAAATGCTAAAAAGTATTTAGCAGATCACCCTGAGATTTTTGCAGAAATCGATCATAAAGTACGCGTACACTACGGTCTGATTGAGCTAAATGAGGACGATGTTGTTGAAGATACACAAGTTGAAGGCACGTCTGATGAACTCATTCTAGATCTTGATTCAACCATTGAAATTGAAGAATAAGTATCAAAGAGCCCAAAGGGTTCTTATCTTTTTGCTTTGAATTAAGAAGAAAATATGAGCAATACAAGTAAAAAAAGCGAATACACCCCAGATTCAAAATAGGTCGCTAGACCGATTTAATAAATCAAAGAAGGTGATAAGATAATAGTATCATGTGACAGAAAGAGAGAATTAACATGATTAAGATTTATACAATTTCAAGTTGTACAAGTTGTAAAAAAGCAAAAGCATGGTTGAACAACCATCAACTTCCTTATAAAGAACAAAATCTTGGCAAAGAACCACTTACAAAAGAAGAAATCCTTACTATCCTTTCAAAAACAGAGAATGGTGTTGAGAGCATCGTTTCAAAAAAAAATCGCTATGCCAAAGCTCTAAAATGTGATATTGATGAGCTTAGCGTCAGTGAAGTAATTAATTTGATTCAAGAAAATCCTAGAATTTTGAAGAGTCCAATCTTGATTGATGATAAGAGATTACAAGTGGGTTATAAAGAAGACGATATTCGTGCTTTTTTACCACGTTCAATCCGTAATGTCGAAAATTCACAAGCACGCATGCGTGCAGCACTATAAAATTCTAAAAGAAGGTTTTATTATCTTCTTTTTGTTTTTTAAAAAGAAGAATTTGTTGACTTTATTACACAAACTTGATAAACTAGTAAAGTCCAAAATAACTTGTTCAGCAATAAAAAAGGTTCCAAAACTTTTAAAAAAGCTATTGACAAGTTTAAGAAGGGATGATAATATAAAAAAGCTGTTTCGTGAGAGACGGCCAGCACGAAGAAGAGAAAAAAACTTCAAAAAAAGTGTTGACAAGATGTTCTATCTTTGCTAGAATATAGAAGTTGTCTCAAGAGAGGCAAAGACCTTTGAGAACTGAATAAGAAACCAAGTGCAGGGTTATGATAGAAGAATTATAACCTGTCAATTTACAAGAATAAATCGTCAGACGACGGTAATGAGTTAACGCTCGAACAATTATTAAAGTATTAATGAGAGTTTGATCCTGGCTCAGGACGAACGCTGGCGGCGTGCCTAATACATGCAAGTAGAACGCTGAAGAGAGGAGCTTGCTCTTCTTGGATGAGTTGCGAACGGGTGAGTAACGCGTAGGTAACCTGCCTTGTAGCGGGGGATAACTATTGGAAACGATAGCTAATACCGCATAACAATGGATGACACATGTCATTTATTTGAAAGGGGCAATTGCTCCACTACAAGATGGACCTGCGTTGTATTAGCTAGTAGGTGAGGTAATGGCTCACCTAGGCGACGATACATAGCCGACCTGAGAGGGTGATCGGCCACACTGGGACTGAGACACGGCCCAGACTCCTACGGGAGGCAGCAGTAGGGAATCTTCGGCAATGGGGGCAACCCTGACCGAGCAACGCCGCGTGAGTGAAGAAGGTTTTCGGATCGTAAAGCTCTGTTGTAAGTCAAGAACGGGTGTGAGAGTGGAAAGTTCACACTGTGACGGTAGCTTACCAGAAAGGGACGGCTAACTACGTGCCAGCAGCCGCGGTAATACGTAGGTCCCGAGCGTTGTCCGGATTTATTGGGCGTAAAGCGAGCGCAGGCGGTTTGATAAGTCTGAAGTTAAAGGCTGTGGCTCAACCATAGTTCGCTTTGGAAACTGTCAAACTTGAGTGCAGAAGGGGAGAGTGGAATTCCATGTGTAGCGGTGAAATGCGTAGATATATGGAGGAACACCGGTGGCGAAAGCGGCTCTCTGGTCTGTAACTGACGCTGAGGCTCGAAAGCGTGGGGAGCGAACAGGATTAGATACCCTGGTAGTCCACGCCGTAAACGATGAGTGCTAGGTGTTGGATCCTTTCCGGGATTCAGTGCCGTAGCTAACGCATTAAGCACTCCGCCTGGGGAGTACGACCGCAAGGTTGAAACTCAAAGGAATTGACGGGGGCCCGCACAAGCGGTGGAGCATGTGGTTTAATTCGAAGCAACGCGAAGAACCTTACCAGGTCTTGACATCCCGATGCTATTTCTAGAGATAGAAAGTTACTTCGGTACATCGGTGACAGGTGGTGCATGGTTGTCGTCAGCTCGTGTCGTGAGATGTTGGGTTAAGTCCCGCAACGAGCGCAACCCTTATTGTTAGTTGCCATCATTCAGTTGGGCACTCTAGCGAGACTGCCGGTAATAAACCGGAGGAAGGTGGGGATGACGTCAAATCATCATGCCCCTTATGACCTGGGCTACACACGTGCTACAATGGTTGGTACAACGAGTTGCGAGTCGGTGACGGCGAGCTAATCTCTTAAAGCCAATCTCAGTTCGGATTGTAGGCTGCAACTCGCCTACATGAAGTCGGAATCGCTAGTAATCGCGGATCAGCACGCCGCGGTGAATACGTTCCCGGGCCTTGTACACACCGCCCGTCACACCACGAGAGTTTGTAACACCCGAAGTCGGTGAGGTAACCTTTTGGAGCCAGCCGCCTAAGGTGGGACAGATGATTGGGGTGAAGTCGTAACAAGGTAGCCGTATCGGAAGGTGCGGCTGGATCACCTCCTTTCTAAGGAAAAACGGAATGTACTTGAGTTTCTTATTTAGTTTTGAGAGGTCTTGTGGGGCCTTAGCTCAGCTGGGAGAGCGCCTGCTTTGCACGCAGGAGGTCAGCGGTTCGATCCCGCTAGGCTCCATTGAATCGAAAGATTCAAGTATTGTCCATTGAAAATTGAATATCTATATCAAATTCCATATGTAAGTAATTACATATAGATAGTAACAAGAAAATAAACCGAAACGCTGTGAATATTTAATGAGTTAGGTCGAAAGGCCAAAAATAAGGTTAAGTTAATAAGGGCGCACGGTGGATGCCTTGGCACTAGAAGCCGATGAAGGACGTGACTAACGACGAAATGCTTTGGGGAGCTGTAAGTGAGCAATGATCCAGAGATGTCCGAATGGGGAAACCCGGCAGGTAATGCCTGTCACTCATTACTGTTAAGGTAATGTAGAGGAAGACGCAGTGAACTGAAACATCTAAGTAGCTGTAGGAAGAGAAAGCAAAAGCGATTGCCTTAGTAGCGGCGAGCGAAACGGCAAGAGGGCAAACCGAAGAGTTTACTCTTCGGGGTTGTAGGACTGCAACGTGGACTTAAAGATTATAGAAGAACTACCTGGGAAGGTAGGCCAAAGAGAGTAATAGCCTCGTATTCGAAATAGTCTTTATACCTAGCAGTATCCTGAGTACGGCGAGACACGAGAAATCTCGTTGGAATCTGGGAGGACCATCTCCCAACCCTAAATACTCTCTAGTGACCGATAGTGAACCAGTACCGTGAGGGAAAGGTGAAAAGCACCCCGGGAGGGGAGTGAAATAGAACCTGAAACCGTGTGCCTACAACAAGTTCGAGCCCGTTAATGGGTGAGAGCGTGCCTTTTGTAGAATGAACCGGCGAGTTACGATATGATGCGAGGTTAAGTTGAAGAGACGGAGCCGTAGGGAAACCGAGTCTTAATAGGGCGCATTAGTATCATGTCGTAGACCCGAAACCATGTGACCTACCCATGAGCAGGTTGAAGGTGAGGTAAAACTCACTGGAGGACCGAACCAGTGCACGTTGAAAAGTGCTTGGATGACTTGTGGGTAGCGGAGAAATTCCAAACGAACTTGGAGATAGCTGGTTCTCTCCGAAATAGCTTTAGGGCTAGCGTCGATGTTAAGTCTCTTGGAGGTAGAGCACTGTTTGGGTGAGGGGTCCATCCCGGATTACCAATCTCAGATAAACTCCGAATGCCAATGAGATATAATCGGCAGTCAGACTGCGAGTGCTAAGATCCGTAGTCGAAAGGGAAACAGCCCAGACCACCAGCTAAGGTCCCAAAATATATGTTAAGTGGAAAAGGATGTGGGGTTGCACAGACAACTAGGATGTTAGCTTAGAAGCAGCTATTCATTCAAAGAGTGCGTAATAGCTCACTAGTCGAGTGACCCTGCGCCGAAAATGTACCGGGGCTAAAACATATTACCGAAGCTGTGGATACCTTTATAGGTATGGTAGGAGAGCGTTCTATGTGCGAAGAAGGTGTACCGTGAGGAGTGCTGGAGCGCATAGAAGTGAGAATGCCGGTATGAGTAGCGAAAGACAGGTGAGAATCCTGTCCACCGTAAGACTAAGGTTTCCAGGGGAAGGCTCGTCCGCCCTGGGTTAGTCGGGACCTAAGGAGAGACCGAAAGGTGTATCCGATGGACAACAGGTTGATATTCCTGTACTAGAGTATATAGTGATGGAGGGACGCAGTAGGCTAACTAAACCAGACGATTGGAAGTGTCTGGCCAAGCAGTGAGGTGTGATATGAGTCAAATGCTTATATCTTTAACATTGAGCTGTGATGGGGAGCGAAGTTTAGTAGCGAAGTTAGTGATGTCACACTGCCGAGAAAAGCTTCTAGCGTTAATTATACTCTACCCGTACCGCAAACCGACACAGGTAGTCGAGGCGAGTAGCCTCAGGTGAGCGAGAGAACTCTCGTTAAGGAACTCGGCAAAATGGCCCCGTAACTTCGGGAGAAGGGGCGCTGACTGATGGTCAGCCGCAGTGAAAAGGCCCAAGCAACTGTTTATCAAAAACACAGCTCTCTGCTAAATCGTAAGATGATGTATAGGGGGTGACGCCTGCCCGGTGCTGGAAGGTTAAGAGGAGTGCTTAGCGTAAGCGAAGGCATGAATTGAAGCCCCAGTAAACGGCGGCCGTAACTATAACGGTCCTAAGGTAGCGAAATTCCTTGTCGGGTAAGTTCCGACCCGCACGAAAGGCGTAATGATTTGGGCACTGTCTCAACGAGAGACTCGGTGAAATTTTAGTACCTGTGAAGATGCAGGTTACCCGCGACAGGACGGAAAGACCCCATGGAGCTTTACTGCAGTTTGATATTGAGTATCTGTACCACATGTACAGGATAGGTAGGAGCCTATGACCTCGGGACGCCAGTTTCGAGTGAGGCGTTGTTGGGATACTACCCTTGTGTTATGGCTACTCTAACCCAGATAGGTTATCCCTATCGGGGACAGTGTCTGACGGGCAGTTTGACTGGGGCGGTCGCCTCCTAAAAGGTAACGGAGGCGCCCAAAGGTTCCCTCAGAATGGTTGGAAATCATTCGCAGAGTGTAAAGGTATAAGGGAGCTTGACTGCGAGAGCTACAACTCGAGCAGGGACGAAAGTCGGGCTTAGTGATCCGGTGGTTCCGTATGGAAGGGCCATCGCTCAACGGATAAAAGCTACCCTGGGGATAACAGGCTTATCTCCCCCAAGAGTTCACATCGACGGGGAGGTTTGGCACCTCGATGTCGGCTCGTCGCATCCTGGGGCTGTAGTCGGTCCCAAGGGTTGGGCTGTTCGCCCATTAAAGCGGCACGCGAGCTGGGTTCAGAACGTCGTGAGACAGTTCGGTCCCTATCCGTCGCGGGCGTAGGAAATTTGAGAGGATCTGCTCCTAGTACGAGAGGACCGGAGTGGACTTACCGCTGGTGTACCAGTTGTTCTGCCAAGAGCATCGCTGGGTAGCTATGTAGGGAAGGGATAAACGCTGAAAGCATCTAAGTGTGAAGCCCACCTCAAGATGAGATTTCCCATGATTTTATATCAGTAAGAGCCCTGAGAGATGATCAGGTTGATAGGTTAGAAGTGGAAGTGTGGTGACACATGTAGCGGACTAATACTAATAGCTCGAGGACTTATCCAACGAAAGTAACTGAGATATATTGACAACGATTTGGTTTCTTGATACAGTATAGATATTCAATTTTGAGTTGAGAATACTCAGAGTTAAGTGACGATAGCCTAGGAGATACACCTGTTCCCATGCCGAACACAGAAGTTAAGCCCTAGTACGCCTGATGTAGTTGGGGGTTTCCCCCTGTTAGATACGGTAGTCGCTTAGCAAAAAGGGAGTTTAGCTCAGCTGGGAGAGCATCTGCCTTACAAGCAGAGGGTCAGCGGTTCGATCCCGTTAACTCCCATTTAGCGGGTGTAGTTTAGTGGTAAAACTACAGCCTTCCAAGCTGTTGTCGCGAGTTCGATTCTCGTCACCCGCTTTATTTGGAAACAAATATCCAAGCATTTAGCTTGGGCGCGTAGCTCAGATGGTTAGAGCGCACGCCTGATAAGCGTGAGGTCGGTGGTTCGATTCCACTCGTGCCCATTATATGGTCCGTTGGTCAAGGGGTTAAGACACCGCCTTTTCACGGCGGTAACACGGGTTCGAATCCCGTACGGACTATATTTTATGGAGGATTACCCAAGTCCGGCTGAAGGGAACGGTCTTGAAAACCGTCAGGCGTGTAAAAGCGTGCGTGGGTTCGAATCCCACATCCTCCTTTTAATTAACGCGGGATGGAGCAGCTAGGTAGCTCGTCGGGCTCATAACCCGAAGGTCGTAGGTTCAAATCCTGCTCCCGCAATATGGCTCGGTAGCTCAGTTGGTAGAGCAATGGATTGAAGCTCCATGTGTCGGCGGTTCGATTCCGTCTCGCGCCATTTATTTATATTTTGGAAGGGTAGCGAAGAGGCTAAACGCGGCGGACTGTAAATCCGCTCCTTCGGGTTCGGGGGTTCGAATCCCTCCCCTTCCATAGTTACGGGCATAGTTTAAAGGTAGAACTAAGGTCTCCAAAACCTTCAGTGTGGGTTCAATTCCTACTGCCCGTGTTAATAAGGTGGCGAATGTGGTGAAGTGGTTAACACATCAGATTGTGGCTCTGACATTCGGGGGTTCGATTCCCCTCATTCGCCTATTTTTGGGGTATAGCCAAGCGGTAAGGCAAGGGACTTTGACTCCCTCATGCGTTGGTTCGAATCCAGCTACCCCAGTAAAACTTTGCCGGCGTGGCGGAATTGGCAGACGCGCTGGACTCAAAATCCAGTGTCCGCAAGGACGTGCCGGTTCGACCCCGGCCGCCGGTATAAGTTGCACTCCATAAGGAGTGTTTTTTTGTATATAGGAGTTATTTTTTATGTCTGATAAATTTAAGCTTCTTTTAAAACAAATTCATTTTCCACAGAATGAGGAAGCTTATAATGAAATTAAAAGTGGTTCTATTGAATCAGTAAAGCTATCTAAATCAAAACGTCAGTGGTTTTTTGTTTTTTCTTTCAGAAGTCTACTGTCATATGACACTTTCACTCTTTTTGATAATCTGCTTCATTCTTCTTTTGATTCTTTAGGAGCTAAAGTTTCATATATGATTAATGTAGAAGATATTTCTTGTGATCAATCTTTACTTGAAGCTTATTTTTCATATGCTTTAGATATTTTAAAATCATCACACGTTTCAATCTATTCCCTATTCTCCAATTTGGGGATTGAGATTTCTAATAATAGTATTTCTGTTAAGGCTCCTGCGCATATCCTTAGAGAGAATTTACATAAGAGATTTATAGACCTGATTGCTGATGCTCTTTCGAATGTTGGTTTATCTAATGTTTCTATTTCGGTTCTTGAGGATAAAGAAGCTTCATCCTCTCTTGAAGAGGCTTACGAGACAAATAAGATCTCCTTACAAGAAAAAGCAGAATCTCAAGCTAGACAAGCCCTTCAATCAATTGTTCAAAGTTCGCCGGTACCACCACCTCAGAAGCATCAGGCCCAAAATTTTGATGAGAAACAAAGTCAACGAGTTGCAAGCTTTGATAAGGCTGAGATTACTCCAATGATTGAAGTCAATTCTGAAGAAAATAGGATTGTTTTTGAAGGATATATTTTTGATGTGGAGAAACGTGAAACGAAAACAGGTAGGATTATAATAAATTTTAAGGTAACTGATTATACCTCTAGTTTTGCTATGCAACGTTGGGTGAAGGATAGCGAAGAACTTGTTAAGTTCGGTATGATTAAAAAAGGAAACTGGGTAAGAGTTCGAGGTCGTATTGAGAATAATCCTTTTACACATAGTTTGACTATGAATGTACAAGATATTAAGGAAATTTCTCATACTCCTCGTAAGGATTTGATGCCCGAGGGACAGAAGCGAGTTGAATTTCATGCTCATACTAACATGTCAACTATGGATGCTATACCAACAGTTGAAGAGCTCATCGATACAGCGGCTTTTTGGGGACATCCAGCAGTTGCGATAACAGATCATGCAAATGTTCAAAGTTTTCCTCATGGCTACCATAAAGCTAAGAAAGCTGGAATTAAGGCGATTTTTGGTCTTGAAGCCAATCTTGTTGAGGACAAAGTTCCTATTGTTTATAATTCCGAAAATTTGGAATTAAAAGAAGCAACTTATGTTGTATTCGACGTAGAAACAACAGGTTTGTCTGCTATTCATAATGATTTGATCCAGATTGCGGCATCAAAAATGCATAAAGGTAATATTGTTGAGCAATTTGATGAATTCATTGATCCAGGATATCCGCTTTCTGCGTTTACGACTGAATTGACTGGTATTACTGATAATCATGTTAAAGGTGCCAAACCTTTAGTGCAAGTTTTACAGGAGTTTCAAGAATTCTGTAAAGGAGCTGTGCTAGTCGCCCACAATGCGACCTTTGACGTTGGGTTTATGAATGCCAATTATGAAAGACATCAGTTACCGACAATCTCACAACCGGTTATTGATACTTTAGAATTTGCACGGAATCTTTATCCTGAGTATAAACGTCATGGTTTGGGTCCTTTGACAAAGCGTTTTGGTGTTGCCTTGGACCACCACCACATGGCCAACTATGATGCGGAAGCAACAGGTCGTTTGTTGTTTATTTTCATTAAAGATGTATTCGAAAAGCATGGATTGACTAATCTGGAACAGTTGAACACAGAATTGGTCTCTGATGATTCGTATAAGAAGTCTCGTGTCAAACATGCGACGCTATATGTTCAGAATCAAACGGGTTTGAAGAATATCTTTAAATTGGTAAGCCTATCAAATGTCTCATATTTTGAAGGAGTAGCCCGTATTCCTCGTAAGGTTTTAGATGAGTATCGTGAGGGAATCATAGTCGGTTCCGCATGTTCAGATGGTGAAGTTTTTGATACTCTCTTATCTCATGGTATTGATAAGGCAGTTGAAGTTGCTAAATACTATGATTTTATTGAAGTTATGCCACCAGCGATTTATGCGCCATTGATTGCAAAGGATTTAATCAAGGATGAGAGAGCTATAGAACAACTTATTTGGGATTTGATTGAAGTTGCTAATCGTCTTGATAAGCCTGTGCTTGCTACGGGAAATGTACATTATATCAATCCTGAAGATGCTATTTATCGTGAAATCATTGTTCGTGCTTTGGGACAAGGAGCTATGATCAATAGGCCAATTGGTAAGGGGGAAAACGCTCAACCTGCTCCTCTACCGGAAGCTCATTTTAGAACAACCAATGAGATGCTAGACGAATTTGCCTTTTTGGGGAAAGACTTAGCCTATGAGATTGTTGTAGCTAATACACAAGCTATGGCAAATCGAATCGAAGAGGTTGAAGTCGTCAAAAAAGACTTGTATACACCTTATATTGATCGTGCAGAAGAACGGGTTGCAGAGATGACTTATGCTAAAGCATTTGAGCTTTATGGTACTCCTTTACCTGATATTATTGACTTGCGGATTGAGAAAGAGTTGTCCTCAATTCTTGGTAATGGATTTGCCGTAATATATCTGGCATCGCAGATGCTGGTGAACCGTTCAAATGAACGTGGCTACCTGGTTGGCTCTCGGGGGTCTGTTGGCTCTAGTCTTGTTGCAACAATGATTGGAATTACTGAGGTAAATCCCATGCCACCTCATTATTTATGTCCTAAATGCCAACACTCAGAGTTTATCACGGATGGTTCTTATGGCTCTGGCTTTGATTTGCCTGATAAGGAGTGTCCAGAATGTGGAACTGAGTATAAAAAAGATGGTCAGGATATTCCTTTCGAGACCTTCCTCGGTTTTGATGGGGATAAGGTTCCTGATATTGATTTGAACTTCTCAGGAGATGATCAGCCGTCGGCTCACTTGGATGTACGTGATATTTTTGGAGAACAATATGCCTTCCGTGCTGGAACGGTAGGTACTGTTGCAGATCGGACAGCTTATGGCTTTGTCAAGGGTTACGAACGTGATTACAATAAGTTCTATCGTGATGCTGAGGTTGATCGTTTGGCTATGGGTGTTGCTGGGGTTAAGCGAAATACAGGTCAGCACCCAGGTGGTATCGTTGTTATTCCAAATTATATGGATGTCTATGATTTTACACCTGTTCAATATCCGGCTGATGATGTAACTGCTGCTTGGCAGACAACTCACTTTAACTTCCACGATATCGATGAGAACGTGTTGAAGCTAGATATTCTGGGACATGATGATCCGACTATGATTCGTAAGTTACAGGACCTATCAGGAATTAATCCAAAGGATATTCGAGCAGATGATCCGGATGTGATGAAACTTTTTTCAGGGACTGAGGTTTTAGGGGTAATGCCTGAACAAATTGGGACCTCAACGGGCGTGTTGGGAATCCCTGAGTTTGGGACTAACTTTGTTCGTGGTATGGTCGAAGAGACGCATCCGACGACCTTTGCGGAACTCTTACAGTTATCTGGTTTATCCCATGGTACAGATGTTTGGTTGGGTAATGCACAAAATTTGATTAAGGAAGGTATTGCCACCCTGAAAACAGTTATCGGTTGTCGTGACGATATCATGGTATACCTAATGCATGCAGGGTTAGATCCTAAGATGGCCTTTACCATTATGGAACGTGTGCGTAAGGGAATGTGGTTGAAAATTTCTGAAGAAGAGCGAAATGGTTATATTCAAGCCATGCGTGAAAATAATGTTCCGGACTGGTATATTGAATCTTGTGGTAAAATCAAGTACATGTTCCCTAAAGCCCATGCGGCTGCCTACGTTATGATGGCCCTTCGCGTAGCTTATTTCAAGGTGCACTATCCTATTTATTACTATTGTGCTTACTTCTCGATTCGAGCCAAAGCATTTGAGCTTAAGACGATGTCTGCAGGGCTCGATGCTGTTAAAGCTCGAATGGAAGATATTAAGGAGAAGCGCCAACGAAATGAAGCGACTAATCTTGAAAATGACTTGTTTACAACGCTTGAAATTGTCAATGAAATGTTAGAGCGTGGCTTTACTTTTGGCCAGTTAGATCTTTATAAGAGTCAGGCGACTGAATTTTTGATTGAAGGAGATACCTTGATTCCTCCGTTTATCGCACTTGAAGGTTTGGGTGAAAACGTTGCGAAGCAATTGGTTGCTGCGCGTGAAGAAGGGGAATTCCTCTCCAAAACAGAATTGCGTAAACGAGGAGGCCTATCATCAACCTTGGTTGAAAAATTAGATGAAATGGGCATTCTAGGAAATATGCCAGAAGATAATCAGTTAAGTCTTTTTGATGATTTCTTTTAATAGCTAAAGTGTATTGTCATCAACGTTGAGAGAATGGAGTCAGTCTCCGTTCTCTTTTTGTTTAGGTATCTGTATGTGATGATAAAAAGCCAAAGCTGATAGAAAACTTTTTTCTTCGTCTTATGGTATACTGATAGAAAATTACAGTTTCAAGGAGTTAATCATGGTTTTACCAAATTTTAAAGAAAATCTTGAGAAATATGCTAAATTATTGGTTGCTAATGGGATTAATGTGCAGCCTGGTCACACAGTGGCCTTGAGCATTGATGTAGAACAAGCAGAGCTGGCTCACCTCTTAGTAAAAGAAGCTTATGCTTTAGGAGCAGCTGAGGTAATTGTTCAATGGTCGGATGATACTATTAATCGCGAGCGTTTCTTGCATGCAGAGATGAATCGAATCGAAGAGGTTCCAGCTTATAAAAAAGCTGAGATGGAATATTTGTTAGAAAAGAAAGCAAGTCGTTTAGGAGTCCGTTCTTCTGATCCAGGTGCCCTTAATGGTGTAGCTCCTGAACGTCTATCTGCTCATGCTAAGGCTATTGGAGCGGCCTTTAAACCTATGCAGGTAGCAACTCAGTCTAATAAGGTTAGTTGGACAGTAGCTGCAGCAGCAGGTAAAGAATGGGCTAAGAAGGTCTTTCCTAATGCTTCGAGTGATGAGGAAGCCGTAGATTTACTTTGGAACCAAATTTTCAAGACCTGTCGTGTTTACGAAAAGGATCCTGTACGTGCCTGGAAGGAACATGCTGATCGTTTATATGCTAAAGCACGTATACTCAATGAAGCACAATTCTCAGCCCTTCATTATACAGCACCAGGTACAGATTTGACCCTTGGTTTGCCGAAAAACCACGTTTGGGAGTCTGCAGGTGCAATCAATGCCCAGGGGGAGAGCTTCCTTCCTAATATGCCAACAGAAGAGGTCTTTACGGCACCAGATTTCCGTCGTGCATATGGTTATGTCTCAAGTACAAAACCACTGAGCTATAATGGTAATATTATTGAGGGAATCAAAGTAACATTCAAAGATGGTGAAATTGTAGATATTACAGCAGACCAAGGTGAGGAAGTGATGAAGAATCTCGTTTTCAACAATAATGGTGCGCGTGCTCTAGGTGAATGTGCCTTGGTACCAGATCCAAGTCCTATTTCACAATCTGGGATTACCTTCTTCAATACCCTCTTTGATGAGAATGCATCCAACCACCTAGCTATTGGAGCAGCCTATGCAACCAGTGTTGAGGGAGGAGCAGACATGACAGAAGAGGAACTTAAAGCAGCTGGTCTTAACCGTTCTAATGTACATGTAGATTTTATGATTGGCTCAAATCAAATGAATATTGATGGCATCCACCATGATGGTAGCCGTGTACCAATCTTCCGAAATGGTGATTGGGTGATTTAAGTATTGTGGAGGATTTCTCATGATTGGAAGTATGATAGTTGGTTTTCTAATTGGCCTTATTGCCTCTGCTATTTCGAATAGAGGAGAACATATGGGTTGCATTGGTAAGACCTTTGTAGGATGGCTTGGTGCATTTGTTGGTCAGCTTCTTTTTGGAAATTGGGGACCAATGCTAGCAGATACAGCTATAGTTCCTTCGGTATTAGGTGCTGTTATCTTATTAGCCCTTTTTTGGAATCGTAATAGTTAGAAATGAAAGAGTTCTGAGATATTGGTTAGATATCTCAGAACTCTTTTTCTTGTTTTTTCATTTTTATACACCACTTTTAGAAAAACTGTGGTAAATTATTAAAAATAGCATCTATTTGGAAAGGACTAGAAATGAGTGATTTAGATAAAAACATGGCTGTAAAAAGTATGGTTGTTATGCGTAAGGCTTTTCGGACCATCGATGCCAAGGTTTCTGAGACCTTTAAAGAATTTAATTTGACACCAACTCAATTTGGAGTCATGGATATGCTTAATGCCAAGGGACGTATGAAGATTGGCGAATTAATTGATTGCATGCTTGCCACTTCGGGTAATATGACTGTCGTCATTAAAAACATGGAGAAAAAGGGTTGGTTGATACGAAAAGCCTGTCAAACAGATAAGCGTGCTTTTGAGATTGATTTGACGGATGAGGGACGCCGTATTATCCAAGCAGCAATCCCCCACATCAGCGAGCAATTGATGAGACTTTTTCCGTTTTGTCTCCTGACGAACAGTCCCAATTGGTAGATCTTCTGAAAAAATTTAAGAATGTCTGAGCAGAGATTTCTTTATATTTATACTAAAATCAATTATATTACTACGTAGTAGTAAAAATGATTATTAGAAATACAAAGGAAATTTATCATGAAAAACATTCTATTTATCGTTGGTTCTCTTCGTAAGGGATCATTTAACCACCAATTAGCAGAAGAAGCTGAGAAAATGCTAGCTGGTAAAGCTAATGTTTCTTATCTTGAATATAGTCAAGTACCTGTTTTTAATCAGGATTTAGAAAGTCCAATTCTTCCTGTTTTGACAGAAGTTCGAGAGCAGATCTTGGCTGCTGATGCTATCTGGATTTTCTCACCGGTTTATAATTTTTCAATTCCTGGGCCAGTGAAAAATTTGCTTGACTGGTTGAGTCGTGCCCTTGATCTATCAGATCCTTCAGGACCATCAGCTCTTCAAGATAAGATTGTAACTGTATCATCAGTTGCTAATGGTGGTCACAATCAACTTTTTGATGCCTACAAAGAATTGTTACAATTTATCCGTACCCAAGTAGTTGGTGATTTTACAGCGACACGTGTAAATAATACAGCCTGGGTAGATGGAAAATTCGTAGTAACAGAAGAAGTTCTTGAAAGCCTTCAGAATCAAGCTGAGGCTTTGATTGAAGCGATTAAATCAGAATAATTAATACCCCGAGCCTTCTGTACTGACCCCAAAAAGTTAGACAATTAATTTACACAAAGGATTTAGTTCTGTGTTGCACAGGACTAAGTCCTTTTAATTTTACCTTGATTAGTTTGTTATTGTAATAATCAATATAGTCTACAATAGCTTGTTCCAATTGCTCAAGTGAGTGAAACGTCTTCTCGTAACCATAAAACATCTCAGACTTAAGAATGCCAAAGAAAGACTCCATCATACCATTGTCTGGACTATCTCCCTTACGTGACATGGACGGTTGGATCCCTTTATCCTCTAAAAATTGATGATAATACTGATGTTGGTATTGCCATCCCTGGTCACTATGGAGAATTGTATTTTCATAATGCTCCTCTGTGAAGGACTGGTCTAACATAGATTTCACTTGTTCTAAGTTTGGTGAAGTTGAGAGATTATAAGCGATAATTTCGCTGTTGAAACCATCTAAAACAGGCGATAAATACAATTTATGTGTGCTATTTGGAATGGCAAACTCTGTCACATCTGTGTAGCACTTTTCCATTGGGTTGGCTGCTTCAAACTGCCGTTGGATAAGGGTTATCTGCTTTCTTGCCAACTTCTCCTTGGTATGAAGAATATTTGTGTTTACGACGAATTTGGGAACTTAAACCAAGGAGCTTCATCAGACGTTGGACCTTCTTCTGGTTCACTACAAAACCACAATTCCTCAAATCAAGAGTTATTCGGAGATAGCCATAATTTCCTTTATGCTCATAATAAATTTCTTGAATTTCGCCTTTAGTCTCTTTATCTTTGTCGTGCCCATCTAGTTGTTTCAACTGATAATAGTAAGTCAAGCGAGATAAATTGTATTTATCTTTGCCAAATCATAAGAAAAGTGCAAAGCTTGTTTTTCTGAACTTGATTTTGACCCTGATTAGTTATCGTAAAATTTATCAAGCGACTTATTTATTGAATGTTTGGAGAAAATCATAACTTATCAAGATATATTTGCGACGATTTGCTTGAATTTCTCGAAAAAAATTATTGCCCATATCGCGAAAGTGGGTTAGATGACCATTCTGATTTGGAGCATTATATTGCTTGCGTCGAAGAAGTTGGCAATCCGACCATTGTTGCTTTTTTAAAGGCAAATCTATCAAGTCTTTTTGACCAAAACTGAACAAATAAAAACCGCCCTTACAGAGATTAGATAAGAGTGGTTCTTTTTGTGTCATGAAAAGAGTTTTGTTTAAAGTTTATTATTAAGGGTTGCTTATTAAATAAGTGGCAAAAGCAAAAAAATAAGAATAGGTAATAAAATAATTAAGCGGTTCAACATAGTAGATTTCTTACTTAGATTATAACCCCATTTTAGCAGAGGGATTGATGAAATCGATTTATTTGCAAATCTGCAAATGAAAATACTTTAATTATTCTTTTTTAGGTTATTTATTCCTCGATATGAATACTCAAAGTATCAGTGTCAATGCTTGCTTGTGCGCCGATACTGATTGTAAAGAGTGGCTGAGTGTGGGCAAAATCAAGGTCATACATGACAGGAATGCTTTTAAGAAGTGGGTGCTTGTCTAGGATATAGGTTAATATTTCGGGTGTCATTTGGCATTCCTTTGGGAAGCGTCCGATAAGCACCGCTTTTGGATTGGGGTAAGCTTGTAAAATGGCTGCTAAATTGCGGTCAAAATCATGATAGTCATCTTCTTCTGCCTCTTCTAAGAAAAGGATATAATCGTTGACTTGAGGGGCGTAAGGTGTTCCGCTAAGGAGTCCAAAAGTAGATAAATTTCCACCAATAATGGTGCCAGAAGCTTTCCCTGCGTTGTAAATTTTCCATTCTGTTGGCATAAAATGGCGTGGTTGTGTTGGGTCATACCAAGGGTCGCTTGACCACTCTTGACTTGGAACAAGGTCATAAGCTAATTTTGTCATGGCATTTAACCAAGCCTTGATCTGATAATCTTGACCTTCTTTCATTTTAAAACTAGAATATGACGGTTCCATGTAAGTGAGGTTTCCAGTTTTAGCAAAAATAGCATTCAAAAAGGCTGTCGAATCCGAATACCCACAGATGATTTTAGGGTGTTTGGCAATTAAGTCGTAGTCAAGATAGGGCAACAGTTCGTTAGAATTAAAACCACCAATCGTAGCCAGAATAGCATCAACAGAGTCATCAGCAAAATCAACGTGCAAATCAGCAACACGTATCTTGATTGAAGAAGAATAGAGCATATCAGATTCTAAATAATGTTCTGAAAATGACACACGAAATCCTAAATTTTCTAACGTTTATTTGGCAGAAAGGTTGGCTTCAAATCCACCCAAGCGAGCAACTGAATCTGACGGACTGAGTACGCGAATGTGACTGTTAGGACTTAGTTTTTTCATAAAACACCTCCAAAGATTTTTAGTATTGTAGCATAAATCCCGTATTTTACAAGGAACTAGAATCGGTAAGATAAGTTCAGAATTTAAGAGTAAGTGGTAAGAGTTTTTAGAAATAGAAAATAATCCTGTATTTATGAGGAGAACGGAGAAATCTGTTCTCCTTTTTGTTCGCTTAAAATTTCATAAAGAAGGGAGTCTTTACCATGAAGGGATTGGAAATAGTGATGGATATTGAGACTTTAGAAGTCTATGAAGTCATTGATCATGATCAAGAAGTGAGTTCAGAATCAACTGAGGAAGAAAAAGAATTAGTCTTTGATAATCATAGTGGTATTGTTAAAGTTTATCAGTTGGATCTATTTGAAGAAATGAACTTACTTAATACATCTTGAATAGTTTAGTTAATGTATAACATAGCTAGGAGGACATGATGGTTAGGAATGAGTTTTATGATCAATTAATCAATAGTGAACCATTAGGTTTTATTGATCCTCTGAGTGATCTAGGAGAGTTCGATTCTATTCAGATGAAGTTCTGTGAACCTGTTAGGAATTTGAAAAACAAATATTCAGGTAAACCTTACAGTTTAAACTGGCAGAACAAAATAGAACAGATGAGAGCACTGTATATTCAGTATCAGAAAAGCTTGATATTGGAAGATCAGGAACAAGGTGTTCACAACAGAGTTAGGAATAAAGAATCTAAAGAGCATGTTAATGAGATTGTTACAACTTATCTAAAGCTTGGATTCAGGTTCAAAGAGATTGAAGCTAGGATTTCACTATTTAATACACGCTTACGAAGTAACTGGAAAAGAAGTGACTACGTTACAACAATAAGCCCTGAATTTTATTTGAAGAGAGACTTACAGGATGGTTACAGCGTTCCGAATACGACTCTTCCCAGAAGTATGAGGGTTAAGTAGTAAAAAATGTTTAAAATGAGGAGGTATTTGGATCAAATGATCAGAAATTTTATCTTAGATATAATATCACTTTTAGATAAAGAACATCTCACAAGGGATATGCTACTTATATTGCTTATCGATGGCTTACTCTGGCTTAGGTTGAAGAAGATAAAAAGTCAAAAAGAAGAATATCTAACAGGAAAACGTTTGGGACGTTTTGAAAATTCAATAGATAACTATTATAGTGATTTGGGAATTACAATTTTTGGCATAGCTCTATCAACCATTCTAATTGGAATTTTGTTATACCTTCAGTTATCCATGTAGTTTTAAGAATTAATAATGCAGCCATCATAACAAAGGCCACTATAATACTCCATCTATCATCTTTTTGCCACACTTTTGTTATTCCACGACATATAAATACAACAATGTTTTGAATGAAAGCATATAAAGCAATGCAATAAACAAGGAATATAAGACCGTTTTCCAAAGGCGGAATAATAATTCTTTTTAAGTAGAGGCAACTAAATAGATAAATATATTGAACAAACTCGTTAATATTCCATGTGATTTGATAGGTTGTTGAATCAATAGGGACAAAATTTTTCATTAATTCAATAATAAAAAATACAACTGCTGAAAGGATATACAAGTAAATAAATAACTTAAACGAAAATTTAGGCAGACTGATATTTTCTAAGCCAAAAGTTAAAGGTAATTATTAATTTTATACAGATTAAGAAAACTGGATTTTATGAGTTCAAACATAATAAATGCCTTTCTGATTTATGATTTTTCTTCATTATAACATAGTGAAAATAGGAGAACTTATGGATATTGAAATGATTTATAGTCTGGTTTTGAAAGATGGTTTGAGACAGACTAAATTTAAAAATAGTCATTTAAGACCCGTTTCTTCAGCTGAAGAAGAAGGGAATAAAGGTGCTATCTTTGGATTTCGCACGAAAGCAAACATGACGAAAGCTCAAGGTGTTGTTTTAACCTCACTTGAAGCTGTTCTAGAAAATCAGAATAACTTTACACATTGGACGCCAAATGCTTATCGCTATGGAACTTATAGCGATGACAAACGTCAATTCACGAAAGGTCATGCTGAAGATAATCTCAGACAGATTAATACGTTTTATATTGATTTTGATATTCATTCTTCAGCCGAACTAATGACAAGCAGTGATATTTTAACAGCTGCGATTGACCTGGGTTTTATGCCAACACTTATTTTAAAATCGGATAAAGGCTATCAAGCTTACTTTATCTTATCAGAGCCAGCCTATGTCACGGCTCATTCTAATTTTAAAGTGATTAAAGTCGCAAAAGCTATTTCTCAAAACTTGAGACAGTATTTCGCACAGACCTTACCAGTTGATCTAACGTGTAACCATTTTGGGATTGCACGCATGCCACGAACAGACAACGTTGAGTTCTTTCATCAAGAGTATACTTACACGTTCCAGGAATGGCTTGATTGGTCAATGAAGCAATCTGAGCTTCCATTTCCAAGCAAGAAACCAAATTTAACGGTGATTGCTGGAACTGAAGGAGTTAAACAGATTGATGAGCCCTGGTATCAAATGCTTCTGAATGAATCAAATATCAAAGGTGCTAAAGCTCTTATGGGAAGAAACAACGTTCTCTTTACGTTAGCCCTTGCGAACTTCTCAAGTGGTGTCTCTCAGAGCGATTGTGAGCTCGTTTTAGCCGATTTTAATGGACGATTGGACGAACCACTTCTCTCAGATGAAGTTTTAAAGCTCATCACTAGTGCTTATTCAGGAAAATATGAAGCCGCAAGTCGTGATTACATCACGCTACTTTGTCGAGCCTGGGTTGATCAAAAACTGAAGGTTTCCGATTTATTCATTAAGCAACATTGGTACAAATTTAAAAAGAAACGTTCTGAACGCAAAAAAAGTCACCTTTACGAATGGAAAGCGGACGTCATGGCCTATTTAGAAGGTTTCTATGAAATACAAGATCCGTTTATTCAAACAACAAAGAAAGCAATCAGAGAAGAGCTCCATATTCCAGAACGCTCGCTTGATCGTGTATTAAAAGCCTTAAAAGCCGAACAAAAGATTTTCTTTAAAATCAAATCTGGTCGAGGTGGCGGTATTCGTATTGCTTCCGTTAAAGCGATTATCTTATCGCTTATTCAGGTGAAAAAAGAACGTCAGGAAGCGTATTTTGCGAATATCGCACAATTCTTTGAAGATAGTGTCAACTATACCAAAACAGTGATTGAAGGAGTCAAACATGAACTTAAACACGTTAAACAACTATCATTATTTGAGCAGGACATTGGCTAATCACCGTAAAAAATAAAACCCGCCAACTGCCTTTACATTTATATCTATGATAATGAGAGGCAGAGCTAGAAATGGTTAAAAGAGTAATCAATAGTCTTAGTATTAAAATACTAACTTATAGAAAAGAACCAAAGGGAGAAGAGGTAAAATGAAAATCTTATTAGTTATTATCAGTATTGTAATTGTTTTGTTTGCTGTTCTAACAGTAGGTATTTTAAAAGTAAATCATAAGGTTAGATATGCAAATGGGTATGACAATGAGATCGAAAATGATTATCAAACCATGATTCAGTTGTTTAGTCATGCTGAAGAAAGAAAGTGAGGAGAAAAGGATGAAGAAAGAAAGTGAGGAGAAAAGGATGAAGAAAGAAAGTAAGGAGAAAAGGATGAAGAAAGAAAGTGAGGAGAAAAGGATGAAGTATATTATCTTTAGTTTTGAAGAAGGAGATTATCTCTATGATGACAATGGGAAACTCCTAATCTTTGAGAGTAGAGGATTAGCTTGTCAGTACATGCAGGTGCATTATCATATTCCTTTACCAGTTCAGAAGACTAAGAAAGTTATTCACTATCCCAATTATTACCAGGCACCGTTTAAAGTTCATAGAGTTTGTTA
The DNA here is from genome assembly GCF_038007145.1 of Streptococcus sp. FSL L8-0526. Classification (NCBI taxonomy): domain Bacteria; kingdom Bacillati; phylum Bacillota; class Bacilli; order Lactobacillales; family Streptococcaceae; genus Streptococcus; species Streptococcus sp. FSL L8-0526. The sequence goes on along the minus strand of NZ_JBBOWP010000001.1, from coordinate 202,681 downwards.
AGAAATGGATAACGAGGAGGAAGAAAATGGATAATATCAAGGTGTTACGTGGCTATTATCTTACTGGTTTAGGTCAGGAACCATTAGCTTATTATTTTAAGATTACAGATGATTTTCCTGAGTTTGAGGTAGTGAAAGCTGGAGACATTGCTTTGACCTTTTATCAAAATGGAGATGCTATTACAAGCATACCTGCGTTGATTAGAGTAGATGCTGTTATTGAGGGAGAAAAACAGGTTTTAGAATTTCTTAAAAGTGAAAAGAAGGACCATTTTCCTATGCTGCCACTTGTTTCTCTGTATGAACAGTTCGATCCGTTACAATTTAGTACCATGATGACTGTTTTTGATAACTTAAAATCAGAGATCAAGCGTTTGGCCAAAGTGAACTATGTTCAAGGAGACTTATTCGATTTTATGCAAGGAGGTGAAGGATAGTGGCTAATAGATTTGAATGGGCTAAAATGATTTTTGGCACGATAGCAGCAGTCAGTTTGCTATTTTTCACAGTTATTGGTGTACAGACAGTTTGGACTAGGTACGTTGTCAAAGACTATGATAGACACCTTACGGAACAAGTTTATGTGGATGCTGTGATCAATCAGAATGCTAATTTAGTCTTTTATAGACATGGCTGCCCTTATTGTCAAGCAGGCAAAAAAGCCGTTATCACAACGGCTGAAAAAAGTGCTTATCCAACGTTTTATATTAACGTGGAGTCTGAAGAAGGACAAGTTCTTGTGAAGAAATACCAGGTTAAAAAAGCAGCGTCCCTTGTCACGATAAGAGACGGCCAATATCAGCTCTATCTCTATACTGTTAAGGATAAGCAGGGGAAGATTACAGCTGACGAGAAGACCATTGAGGAGGCACTAGATGACTCAAAAAACGAAGCTCAGTAAGTGGACAGAAACGGCTTTTCAATTTGATGATGAATTGTGGCGTGCGAAAACAACCGAAGGAATGGTTATCTTAGGCAAACTTTCTGATGATATTTTTACCTTGTTGCGTTTCAATGATGAAGGGGGAAAGCTGACACATATTTCAGAAAGTGAAGCCTTGTGGCTAACGCTGGAGCTGGCTCCAGAAAAGATGGATTGTATTTAGGAGGACAAAATGGAACAAAAATATTATTTGGTTTTGGCGGAAGTCAGTATTTTTCAAACTGTTTGGCTTATTCCTAGGGAAGATGGAAGTATTGGGTGGACAGATGAAATAAAACAAGCTAAACCCTTTTTATCCTATGAGGAAGCCAAAAATAAGACTGAAGCACATATGCAATCAGTCTTTGAATTTATAGCTTCATATAAAATAATAGAGTTTTCTATAGAGGAGTTAGATGATTTTCTTATTGCAACTAGCTAAAGACAAGATAATCTAAAATATCAATTGGGCTAACGTTTGGGTTTATAAATTTTCTGTTTGGATGTTTTATAAAACTTCCAAAAAAGAACACTTTTAAAGGCTCACCATCTTTAGCTGCACGTTTTAATATCTTTATTTTATAACCTACTCCATGATGTTGAGACTTGGTTTCATTGATGATTATTGTTGGACGGTTATTGACGTTATCAATTGAGCAGACATGATGAAATCTAATTAAAAAATAACTATTATCAGGGTTATCTTTATCCAAATGATAATCTACTGTGGCGGTATCATAGTAGATGTGAACATCCTCCAAGTTAATTCCTCTTTTGGTAGCTTCTGCTAGATTGACGAAGTACCTTTCCAGTTGAATTTCTTGTTTATTTTTAGAGTAAAATGTGAATTTTTCGCCTGATTGGTATTCTAAAAAATAGCGTATAAGGGCAGTAAGTTGTTTGATATGACTCCGAAAAGTTTTGGTATCAGCGGTAGAAGATGAATGAGAGTGTCGATGTGCAACCTCAGTATCACTTGTTTCAGATGAAGGGGTATTTTCATTCTTTTGTCTAGGCTTAGTGACAATAGCTAGTGACCCTTTAACAAGATCTAGATCGATAATGAGTTTGTTTTTCTCACGAGAAAACGAACCGTGGTTTTCTGTTGTTACCTCTTGTTCTCTTTGATGGTAATGTTCAATCATGCGTTGACAATAATTAGAATCATGTTTTTGATTACGTGCTCCAGGAGTAAAATAAGGTGTTTTGTTAAAGTCTGGATTGTTGAAGTTTGCTAAGGTCAATTTGAAGGAACATTTTTCACCACATTGAAACTGTTTGGCATCAGTCAAACGATGAGATGACCCAACTGGAGTACGAGAAAAATCGTAGGCCTCCTTAGCAGATAAATCAGTTTTTAACTCAAGGCTATAAGCAGATGGAAAACTCATATATTTATACCTCTCAATGATAATTTCTTATCTTTATTTTAACATTTATTATCTAAAATCAGAAAGGACGTGTCACTTATGATAGATACGATTAAGTGCTGGATTGAAAAAATAAAATCTAGTGTAATTGCTAAACCATTTATAACAATCAAAAGATGGTTTCAAGACAATGTGATTAAGCGTAAATTGGTTATTTTTTCCATGCTGTTTACAGCATGGGTTAGTTTATTGTTGGGAGCTATCTACTCCCCACAAAGACAAACTTATACAGATGAGCAACTCAAAACAAAGCGAACATTTGAGAATGGTACAGGAGAAATTAGACTATCTAGTCAAAGTTATTCTCCTGAAACAGGCATTATTGTTCTTCAATTTGAAACTAAGGATTCCACCTCTCCAGTTGATCGAGGTATTGATACCAAACGTCTTAAATGGAATCTATACGCACAGAATAAGACAGCTGATACCATTATGGAAATCGTGCCAATTGTAGATAATAAAATCTCTGTTATTATCCGAAATGTTCCAGAAAATTTTGGGGCTTATGCGATTGATATTACTAATAAGACAGTTGCTACAAGCGATATTGATATTGATGTTTCTACTCCTTCAGATGAGCAGGAAAAAACTGTTAATCAAGAAGATGATGACGATGATAATGTTGTTCAATTTTATGTGACAACTCAAAATAGTAAACTGAAAAAAGAGATAATTAAAAGTGTTTCTCGTGAAGAATTTGCTTTATCAGAAATCATAGAAGAAAAGGATTTTCAGGAAGGACAGATTGAGAAATTAAATAACTCAATAGAGCAACTGAAAGCCTCTATCGAGGATGATGAATCTCGGAAAAATGGTTTACTCAAAGAGGCAGAATATCTCTCTGGTGATGACTTAGAATCTAATCAAAAAGATGTTGCGACTATCGAAAGTAATATAGAAACTAAGAATAGATCTATTGAGACTGCAACTCAAAATATTGAAAAAGTTCAGGCTAAGATTGTTAGTCTTGAGAAAAAAGAAACAGCAGTTAAAGATGGAACCTTTGAATTTTCAAACCCAATTGAAACTGTCGAAATGAAATAATAAAAAAAGAAAAGAGGAAAAATCTTATGAAAAACTTCGTTCAAAAATGGAAATCATTAAACAAAATTGGTCTTAAATTATCTCTTATTTGTGGCTTAAATTGGCTCGTTGGTTTTATCTCTAAAAGCCAGTTTTATCTATTCTCAGCTGCTTTTGCAGGTGTGTTGACTTACTACATACCTCAGGAAGTACGAAAAATTACATTGGATATTTTAGTGCTTTTTTTCTTAGCAAGTGGTGTGGGAAGTTTATTTTATTCCTTTCTTTTACAAGCGTTTAGAAGAATGAAGTCTGCATTTTATTCTTTAGTATTATTGCTATTTTTTGAGTTAGGAATACAGTATGTTAGTCAGCATACGTTATCAGAATCTATGGTTGATCGCTTGCTTACTTTTTGGTCAATCAGTCTTGTTATTATGCTTCTTGCTAAGTTTATTCTACCAATATTGTTTAATCACTATCTCTTCAAAAATGTTATTAACAAAGACTATTTAGGAATCCGAAAAACAACAGACTGGTTGCGATTTATGGATGATGTTGATGCAGATGAAAAAGATGCTAATAAACGGATGAAAAGAATTAACAAAAATGCTGTTAAACCAGCTTATCAAGAAGTAGTAGAATTGAGCTTTTTGAATAGAGAAGTGTTAACAGGTATTAGCTATAAAGCAGTTCCATTTGAAAAAGAAACTGAACGTACTTTTATAGATGATGATACCATCTATTATCCAATTTTTACAGTTCATCCTTTTGGAAGTTTGGAAGGAAAATCAGACTTTTATCATAAGCTAATTAAACTCAAACTCAGCCGAAAAGCAGCTTTTACTGTAACAGGTGAATTAAGCGTACTGAAGAAAGTTTAACATATGGAGCTCCCTAATTTTGATATTAGGGAGTTTTTGTATTTCCTGTGATTTGTCCGCTTAACGCAAGAAATTTTGTTATCCCTTATACTAAAATTATCAAAATGAAGGAGGCTATTAAATGGCAAAAAAAGATCTTACTAAAATTGATTTGGAACTAGAGGAAGCAAAGAAAAAAGTTGCTTCTTTAGAAAATGAACGGAAGCTTGTGGAAGAAAATCTTCAAAAACAAATTGGTAAATTTTACGTTCAGATTCAATTGAAAAAGGACAAGAATCAGTCCTATGAATCAATTCTTGATGATTTAAAAACAGAGCTTGCAATTATTAAAGAAGATGAAAAAGCAAGACGTGAGGCTGCTAAAAAAGAGCGAGAAGAAGGAGAATAAAATAGTTTAACTTACTACCTTTCCAGCTGAATAGTTACCACATTTTGACAGTTGAATACTGTGTGTGTTTGTGGCTGTTACGGTGTGTCTAAGTGTGTATATTGGAAGATACATTGTGTTTAGGTGTGTAACCTATGTGTGTGTAAGTAGGCGTAGCCGAGAAAATTGGGGACACAGGAAACGTTGATACTATCAACATATCACGGCACGTGATATCAGTTTCCCTTATGCTCTTTTCTAACACAACACACCCTAGAAGGCATTAGCCGCAGTAGTGTGCGTTTGTGTGTGGAAAAACCGCAAAAGTAGAACCAGTTTGGTTCGTGACGTTGCGAGGTCGAGGTTTTCTTTTTTGCTTCTTTTAGCTTTTGCCTCGTCAAAAGAAAAAAGAAGGGCGCTTTATTTTTGAAAGGAGAGTAGCATAACTGTATGGTATCGAAAAAAACAGAATTAAAAATTCGAGGGCTATCTATTCAAGAGATAGATTACTTAAAAGCTCTTGCAAGAGAAACTAAAGCAAAATCATTTAATGAATTTTTACTAGCCATGTGTCGTGAAAAAATTGAAAAAGGTCAATTCAATTTAGTTGAATCGAACTATCTTTCGTATTTAGAAAATATGAAATTGACATCAGATCATGTTTTAGTATTGACTCAAAAACAGACAAATCTATTATCTGACTTTGAAACGAAAATGGCTCGCTATGCAGATCATATTTCGAGATGGCTTGAGTATGAAGGAGAGGTAGAAAGTAGTGACTAAAAATTTTATTATCCGTAACGTTCCTGAAAAAGTATTTACTCAGTTACATATGATTTCGGAAGAATATGAGTATCCGTCTTTTAATGAATTCATGCTTGCTCAACTGCAACGGATTGTCGAAAATAGAGGACTGGATTTATATGATAATAAGTTTGCGGAAACTCTGGCAGATATTAAAAAACAACAGTCACAGATATTGGAACTGTTACTAAAAAATGAAATCAAGTTATTAGCTTACAGTGCTAATCAAGAAATTGTTGAAGAGTTGACAACAGACTGGTTGCGATTTATGGATGATGTTGATGCGCTTGCTGCTGAAAGAGAGGCAGGAAGGCGCTCATGAAAAAGAACAAATTTTTATTAGTCAGTATTTTATTTATTATCATATTGTTAGTGCAGCCACAAAATTTTCAATCTCTAAAAAGTGCATTTACTCAAAATGATCTGGCTAGTCAGTTGAATATTTCGGATTCACCTGAAGAAAAAAATGGTGATTTAGGCAATGCTCACCAGACACAAAATGAAGAATTGAAAGGTAAGGTGTTTGATGGGAAACATCAGGTTATTGTGGTGAATGATAAAGCACAATTTACTGATGAAGAGTTGAGTCTAGAAAATGGTTCATGGGAAAAATACAGTAACCTAGATTTCTTGAATCGTGTTGGGGTTGCTGAAGCAATGTTGGGCCAAGAGTTGATGCCAACAAATGAACGTGAAGATATTTCATCCGTAAAACCGACTGGATGGAAGAATAAAAAAATCCTGTTTAATGGAAAACAAGATTATTTGTATAATCGGTCACACTTGATTGGATTTCAACTAAGTGGTGAGAATGCTAATGTAAAAAATCTATTTACAGGAACACGTGCCCTTAATGCAAACTTTGATGATGAAAAATCGTCAATGGTTTACTATGAAAATTTAGTCGCAAATTATATAAGAGAGACAGACCATCACGTTCGTTATCGAGTAACGCCTATTTTTAAAAATGTAGAATTAGTTGCTCGTGGTATTCGTATGGAAGCACAGAGTGTAGAAGATGAAACAGTGTCGTTTGATGTTTATATCTTTAATGTTCAATCAGGATATGACATTAACTATCTGACAGGAACTACAAAAAAATCAGGGTAAGGAGAAGCAATGACTAGAAGAATCAACGTCTATTTTAACGAAGAGACATTACAGAAGTTTACTGAAATCAAAAGTTATTTAGAAGAAGAAATGGGAGGAAGTCTGAATCGTCAAAGTCCTAACAACTCAGCGACAGTAGTTAAAGTGATTCATGCCTTTCATAAACTCTTTTTGGAAACAGGAGAAAGACAACCATTTTCCGAAAGACTGTCTCGGCTGGAAAAAAATTTGGGCACTTCGGATGAACAAAAACTCTTAAAATCAATTAGGCACCAGATGGATCAATTGCTCTATTTGGAATTAACTAATTTCCATGCTATCACAAAAGGAAATGATTTTGATATTCAAGATTTAGAGTCTATTCATTCCCACTTTGATCCACAACAAAATGAACTAATTGCACGTATTGAAGATCTTATCAAAGAAGATGTTAGTCGAGGACAAACGATTAAACATTCTCACTAATCAATAAATGAAAGGAGACAGTGGTGAGTGAACAAAAAAGTCCTGGCATCACATTTATGATCCAATATACAGAAGCAAATGCTCAATATGTGGATTATACTAATCGTGATGAAGCTGTCAAAATTGATGATGAGTTATCTTTAGAAACGAGCCGACAAATGATAGAAGGACTGACTGAAGATGAGATGATTCGTATTCAAGAAGCTGTCCCTGAAACACAGTTGAATTTTAGAGAATACATTGATTATATGAATCGCTCCTATGCTACAGAAGAACAGTCTGAAGAATTGACTGCGGTCTTTACTCAAGAAGCAGACTACCTTCAAAAGCAGCGGTTAACAGAGTTAAAAAATCAACTGGAAACAGCCTATCAGAATGGATCTCTACTTTGGCAGGGTGTTATTTCATTTGATAATGCTTTTCTAGCGGAACAAGGTCTGTATGATGTGGCTACTGGTCAAGTGGATCAAAAGGCAATTAAGGCAGTTATGCGTGACATGATGCCAACACTTATCCAAAAAGAGGGGCTTTCTGATTCTGCTTTTTGGTGGGGGAATATCCATCTGAATACAGATAATATTCATATTCATTTTGGACTGTCTGAGGTTGAATCTAATCGTGACAAAATTTTCTATCGGCCTCGTGGACGTATGGAGTACAAAGGAAATTTTTCCCAGAAAACAATCAACCGTTTTAAGAGTGGTATCTATCATGGACTTCTGAAAGAAGAAACACGATCAAACCTTATCAGAAAAGAGCAGGTTCTTGCTAACTTAAAAACTGACTTAATGACTTCAGTTTACCAGGAAGACAAAATCACCTCTTCAGCTGAAAAAAATTTTTTGGAACAGGCCTATAATCACTTGCCGCTAAACAAGAGGTGGCGTTATGGATCTAATGCCAGAGATTTTGCGGTTAGTAAGTTTTTTCTTGATCGTTATTTAGATTCCTATTTGCAAAATGAGGGGAGTGTTGCCTATCAAGAATTTCTTCAAGAGACTAGGGAATTGCTAAAGACCTACGCTGGGGTCTATTCGGCTGAAAAAAATCAAGTCTATGAAAAAATCCGAAAGGTTGATGGACAAACAATTCGGACATTGGCTGAATCCAAAGGATATGATTTAGAACATCATTTAGCACGTCGTGTGATGGATTTAAGGGAGCGTTTAGCTAATAATATCTTACGATCGTTCAGAGAGGCAGCACCACAAATTCAGGACGTTCAGCTGGAAAAAAATTTGAAGGACTTTTCTGTTTTGAATCAGAAAAAAATTTTGGAACAACTACCTAAAGCAAGTGTAGTAAAAAGTCAGAAAGCTTGGCAGAAGTTAGGTTATTTTGTGAAACCTAGAGAACAACCACTTGAAATTATAAAGCCAGTCTATGAAGCTTACGATACGGATGGTAAGGGAATTGGTCAGCCAGAGTTTGTCCTAGATTATGTTTATGACATTAGCCAGCTAACAGAAAATATTCAGATGAAAACCTTGACACTAAAAGACTTATCCTTATTGTCATCAAATGAATTAAAAGAGTTGGTGGATGCTGCTAAGTTAAAGCCTAACCCTACAGAGAAAGAACGTCGTGAATTAGGTACTTATCGTTATGCGCTGAAACTCAGTATGTTAGAAGCTAGTCAGAAGGAGCTGCAAGTTCGCCAAAAACTACTTGAACAGATCCAGCCACTAGCTTCTGATCAACCATTTGTGGATTTCAAGAAACAATCAATAACTCAGGAGTTGCAAGCTATACAGTTACAACTCACTCCTAACTATAAGTTATCTGAAGATGAGCAGTTGCTTAAGCAGCGGTTAAAAGGTCAATTTGAGGATAGTGTTGCATTACCTATCAATAAAGCTACTGCGGGCACGATACAGCTCCCTATTAGGCAGCTGAGATCTGAGATAGGGTTTGTCAATCAACTTCAAGATGATGGGATTTTAACGCTTCTGAAAGGGGTGACAACCTCAAAAGAGGCTTATGTTGAGGAACTTCAAACTCACATCTCTATTTTTCAGTTGAAATATCAAATCAACACGAGAAATCAACAGATGGATCAATTATCTGATGAATCAGCTATCAAAGAGATGAAAATCGCTAATGCACAAGGTTTTACAGAGTTAAAGCGTTTGTATGCTAAATTACAGCCAAATGAAGAGAATCAAAGTCAGATTACTCAAGCTGTTTCTGAGCAATTACAAGAGCGCAAAGTCATCAAAAAAGCCCAAATGCAACAGTCACAGGGAAGTGGTAGAATCAATACCGACTTTATGAAACAACTAACAGCTTCTCTTAAACGGTCACAACAAGCAAGTAAAAAAGCACTGATGGAACGTGCACGAAGCGATGAACGTGAGGAGCAAGAGGAACGCAGACAAGCTCAACGCTAATAAGTCATTGATAAGCTATCAATGGCTTTTTTGCTGAAAAATCCTGTGAGTTGTCCGCTTAATGTAAGAAAATCCATTATCTCTTACACTAAAAGTAACTGTAGAAAAGGAGGTGAAGACAATGTTACATTTCCCAGGTGTCTCAGAAGAGGAATTTGATTTTGAAGCTGAGTGGTTGGTTAGGGCCATTGATGATACTCAAAAGAAAATTCTTTTTTCCGGACAAGGAAAAAATGGTGATTTAGAATTAGAACTTGATTTTCAAGATAATGCAGAGCAGTTTGAAAATTTTTCGGTTGGAGAGCTAGTTCAATTACCAAAAGAAATTTTTGTTGTTCCTGAAATAGCACCATATCAGCCGACATATGAGTGTTTTTAGTGAATGAAAGGAGTTTTTATGGCAGAAGAACATACACAACAACCATCTCCACGTGGGAAAAGCCGTCGTGAGAGAGTAGAACATGCCAGGTCTCGTGATATTTTAGACGTTGCTAATGAACTTAGCATGGAATTGGTTCAATCAGGCCGAGATTATCGCTGGAAAGAGCACGACTCTATGGTGATTTCACCTGAAAAAAACATGTGGAATTGGTTTTCACGTCATCAAGGTGGTGATGTTATTGCTCTAGTTCAAACTATGAAAGAAGTCAACTTTAATCAAGCAATTGACTTTCTCAATGATGGTACCTTTAAAGAATTTACTCATGTAGAACGAGTACAAGAGCCGTTTACCTACTATTTGCAGCCTTATGAGCAGCCATTTGAAGCTGCCAGAAACTATCTAAAAGAACAACGTGGCCTTTCTGATGAAACGATTGATTTTTTCTTAGAAAAGGGAGTCCTTGCCCAAGCTAATGCTAAGGTTAATGGCAGTATTGAGCCAGTAGTTGTTTTTAAGTCATTTGATTTCTCAGGTGAAATTGTAGGGGCTACGCTGCAAGGTATTGAAGAAAATTGGGAGAAATGGCCAGAACGTGGATATGCTAAGAATATTGTCAGAAATTCAGATGGTATTACTGGTATGCACGTTGACATTGGGCAACCTAATCGCCTTATCTTTGCAGAAAGTGCTATTGATTTGATGTCTTACTATGAGTTGAATAGAGAAAAACTACAAGATGTCAGATTAGTATCGATGGACGGCTTGAAAGAATCTGTGGTAGGAAGGCATTTAGCACAGCTTCAGGCAGATATTTCAGGTCGTCCGCTGCGTTGGACTCATGATCAATTAGCAGAAGGATTACAGACAGCTATTGATAATAATTTCTTTACAGATGGAAAACATGCAAACTGGATCACTCTTGCAGTAGATAACGATGAAGGAGGACGAAACTTTATCAGTTCACTGCGTGAAAAGGGGGCTGTTGTCATAGAAGCCTTGCCTCCTGAACGTATTCCAGGCGAAAAGGCAGACTGGAATGATACTCTCAAGAGATTAAAAGCGTGGGTTGAGGAAGTTAAAAATAGCGAAACTATCTCTGAACGGCCTATGGTTGATTACCGAGAACAGGTTAATGACCTCATTTTAGATATCACCAAAGACGATACGGGATTTTATTTATGGCACGATGAAGAACTGAAGAGTCTTGAAGTTGACGATGCTGTTCTAGAAGAATTCCATCATAATCTTGGAGAGGAACAGTATCAAATTGCTGGTGCCAAGCTCTACGTTGAAGAGTCGATCAACGATGGGGCAACAGGCTATCTCTCTCTTGAAGGGCATGCGTTAGATGAGAACGGCATTCGTGACTATCTATCTAATCAAGAGTTTTCAGAAGTAGAACAAGTTGAGTTTTTGGAAAAATTACAGGCAGAACTCCCTAGTGTTTGGGATAAGGTTCTTACTCACTATGATAAGGAACTAGAGACAATTATTGGGAAGTACAATCTTGCAGGCAATCAAAAAGACCCTAGAATGAACCAAAGTATTGGGCTTGATATTGTGTTTGAGACTTCAAATAACCCAACGATTGCAGAAAAATATTCATCAGGTGACATTGTACCGTATGTTTCTTTCGTTAAAGATTTGTATGTGGCTAATAATGAGGATTATAAACGAAAATCAGAAGATGGTCTTTATCCCAGGATGCACTTTGATCATTCCGAGGGGACTTGGTTTGCGATTAGAGACGAACAAGGGAATACCTTGGTCAAAGAATGTATTTACGATGTAGGATATGAATTTGCACCACTATCTGAACGTTTGAATAGAGTCATTCCAGAAGAATATTTAGAGTATGCTAAACAAATTGATTCTGATATTTCGTTTAGTACAGTTTCTGTAGAAAGTAATCAAGATTCTGGAATAGAAGTAAAGCTCTACAATAATCAAGAACAGATTGATACGTTAGATTTTAATGACCTCTTTAATCATACAGATTTAGAAATGATGGCAAACGAGCTAGGTCATACAGATTTTAACGAGATACCTGGTACCTATTCCGTCTCTATTGCAGGCATACAGCTTAGCCAGGAACAGGTAGATGGTCTTATTGATCGTATGATCAATGAAGAGGTAGATAGTTCTCAATTAAAACAATTATTGAGTAGTGATAAGTTTGATTTAATCAGCTATATTGCTCATCAGGATGCTGATTCCTTATCTTCAGTTGATTTAGAACAAAAAGAAAAGTCCCTTGAAAATCATCAAGAGACTAACACTGGTGGCGAACTATTTAATCGCAATTCCAGTTTTTTAGGAGAAAATTCTCCAGGGACAGCACCGCAGCCCGTTGAGCTGAAAACTCAACCTATTTTTCCTACCAATGTTCGTTTATATTTTACCACTGATGATGGAAATATGTCAAATAAAGCATTTAGGAAAAACTTACGTACTTTGAATTTGTACGCTAATACGATGAGAGATTCAGCGCAATGGTATTTATCAGAAGTAGCTGATACCACAATGAGATATGTTTATAAAACTCCACAGGAAGAAGGCTTACAGGTTCTTAGTGTCCATTTTGATAAGAAAAATTGGATGCACTTAACAGGAGTAACACCAGTGTATGACAACTGGGTAGATTCACTTTCTGAACAATTTATTGATGATATTGCACAGGGGAAGGGTCATTTTAAAAATTTAAAATTTGCGTTAGGTACTCCTGATAAATTAAAAGTCCTTAATTTGCTTCCTGAAATTATTGAGTCAGACACTTTTGTATTCAATGATTTATCATCTGTTAAAAAGTTAAATAACCTTGATTTATCACAGGCCCTTAATCCTGAAGATAGTGATTTACTTTTATTGTTTAAGGATGAAGGACTTCATCGGGTGCCTGCTTCTTTGATGAGATTAAAAGGGGATCTGGAAGAAAAATTATCTAATATAGATAGCGGAACAGTGCTAGGTGTTTATAGAGAAAGAGATGGACAAATTGATCAACTGTCAATCAATGAAGAGTTTGTCAAAGATGGTGGTCAAGAAATGTTATCAATTTTAGAAAATAAGCAATATGAAGAGGCTCTTGAACCAAGTCAAGAAATTGTTCAAAGCGATACCATCTCAGCTGAACTTTTCACACAGGTGCTAGATGCTGCATACAATGTAGGAGATCCTAGACAACTGGGAACAGAACTACCTGAAGAGTCAAAAGCTGCATGGGAGCATTACTATGAACTTTCTGATGGTCATGATGGAAACTTTACTGCTGTGATTGCAGCAGCTGACCAGCAAGAGCTAGTTGATAAATCGTCACATTTCTATCAAGAGTGGCATCAAGGCCGTATCTATAATGAAACTTACCATGTACGTCTTCAATGGTCTGAAATATGGCCAGATGGCCCTCAGATTCCATTTAAGGAAACAGAGCTTGTAGAGTATCAAACATTTGCTGAAGAGCTTTACAAGCAGAATAGAGCCTTATACGACAGTCATCAAGAAAGTTTGGCAACAGGAAATCAAGCAGATTATGTACCGTTTACTAAAGTTAAATTTGACGTGTATGCTCCTGGAGGCATACTAATCAAAGATAATATCCGCTATGATATTGGTGATGAAATGGAACCTATCTCACGCTTGTTGGGGCTAGGCTATCGTCGTTTAGAAGGACAGCCTGAGTTAGCAGCCATCGACGAAAAGATTCTTTCTCAGCTGGAAAAGCAAGAAGTGAATCAGGAAATTGCAACTGAAGCTAATGAGCAGAATTTAAAGATGCCAGACATTCTTTTAGATGAAACAAATAATCCTAGAGAACATTTCCAATCTCCTAATCAAGAAATGAAAGTTAGTTTAGCTCAAAGGCTTGAAGAGATTATGGCTGAAGAATCAGTTAAAAATCCAGTCAGAGAAAATGAGCAGGAGCATCCTGTGACATCTGATGAACCATTTGATTATACCAGCGCATCCGCTTTTGAAATCAGTGAACATGCTTTCCAAAAAATTCGTGAATACACACAGTCACCTGAAGATTTAATGGAGTATATGGATTTCATGAGTAAATTCCCACAGCTATCTCCTAGAAACGTTGCCTTAATTCATGAGCAGTGGAACGGTGCTAATGCTGTTGCAACCTATGATCAGTGGCAAGCTATGGGAGAAACTTTAGGTATTAAACCAGACGATGTTATCCAGACAAAAGCGACGTACACCAACAAGAGGACTGGTGAAACGAAAGAAATTGTACACCAAGGACTGTCAGTTAAAACAGGCGAGAAGTCTAAAATTACGCTTTTTAGGCCAGTTATGGCTAAGATGATTCCAGTTCTAGATGAACATGGCCAACAGCTAAAAAATGATAAAGGCAATCCAAAGTACAAAAAATTGTCTGATGCTACGCCACAAGAAAAAGTTCTTGTGAAAGAGGGCAAACTTCCTGTACGTCAATTCCAAGAAAGGGATCCGAAAACAGGGTATCCTCGTTTTACCACTTACAAGGTTTTTGAACTATCACAAACTACACTTAAACCAGAAAGTTATCCTAAAGCAATGCCAAACCGTCACTATAACTTCAACGTGGATAAAGTTAAGACTAAAGAGGTACTTGAGGGCTTGTGTGACTATGCTGATAGTATTGGTGTTAAGATGATGAAAGATGAAGCTCATGTTTTAGGAAATGCCAAAGGTGCCTTTTTCCCAGATGAACAGATTATTTTAATCAATCCAGATAACACACCTGGAGAAAAAATTGCAACTACCATACATGAGTTAGCCCATGCAACGCTGCATAATCCTAAAATGACCGAGCAGTATAAAGAAAATGTTCCTTTAGATCAAAAAGAACTAGAAGCTGAGATGACAAGTCATCTGCTTTCAAAACATTTTGGGCTAGATACTTCTGAAAAAGCTATTGACTATATGGCAGGTTGGACAAATAATCTCAAAGCTTTAGATGATAAACAACTAGCTGATTCGTTGAAACGAGTTCATAAAACTGTTTCTAAAATGTTGAAGAAAGTTGAATCTCATACCAAACCACATCAAGTAGGAAAAAATAGAGGACAAGCGCCAAATTTTCCTAAAGCTCCAACCAAAGGGCCTAGTCGGTAATCTAATCAGGGAAAAGATTCCCTATGTATCAGATACCCTTAGCAATTGCTGAGGGTATTTTTGTGCTGTGTTTAACAATTTTGAAATTTCCTGCTGTATTTAAAAATTTCTTTACGAATAATTAAGTAAGGAGGTGGAAAGTATGTTACATTATGATGAATTGAAGCAGGCTGTAGATAATGGTTATGTTAAAGGGGATGAGGTTAGTGTGGTCAGAAAAGAAGGGAAGATTTTTGATTATGTTTTACCAAATGAACCTGTGAGACCGTGGGAAGTTGTAACAGTAGAATCCTTATCTGAAGTTCTGTCTGAGCTTTCTGAGTCTGAATAATTCTGGTATCTCACATTTGTAAGGTACTCTCATCTGAGAGTACCTTTTATTGTACATAAAATGGCACAAAAAGTTATATAACTTTTTTGAGTTGGCATACCTATCCGATACTTTGTCCGCTTAACGCAAGAATTGCCATTATCCCTTATGATGAAATTACTACAGGAAAGGAGAGAAAATATGGTAACAGTTATTCTAGCTGAAAAAGAAAATCAAGCTGCTGCGTATGCGGAAAGCCTTGGTTCGGCTAGTAAAAAAGGTAAAGTACACATTGTTAAACAAACCCCTTATTTTTCAGATGAAGTTCACATTATTGCTGCTGAAGGGCATTTATTTGAATACGGATTACCAGAAGATAATTGGGATTTAACAAAATTGCCCCTGATTGACGTTTCTTTTAAGCAAACCTTGAAACAAGATAAAACTTCTAAAGATATCTTCAAACAGATTTACCAGGAAGTGACATCAGCTGATCAAGTCATTATAGGTACGGATTCAGACCGTGAAGGAGAGCGGATTGCTTACTCAATTCTGTCTCATATTCCTGATGGAAAGAAAAAAGTCATCAAACGCTTATGGGTCAATTCATTGACAACAAGAGCACTACAAAAAGCCTTTCAAAATCTAAGGGAACCGCTAGAGACTTATAACTACTATCTAGAGGCCGAGGCACGTGCACAATCAGATTGGTTGGTCGGGATGAACCTATCGCCTTTAGTCACCTTAGAATTACAAAATAAAGGGAGACTTCCTAAAGGAAAAGGCAATAGCTTATCCGTTGGCCGTGTTCAAACACCAGGAGTACGTTTAATCTGTGAGAATGAATTGGCTATTCAAAACTTCAGACCAGAAACATATTGGAAGCTTCGTTTAGAGGACAAAGATTTAGGAATTACTTTTTCAAATAAAGAGAAATATTCTGATAGTGATATTGTCTTATCAACTTCAAGACAACTTCAATCTGTCTCTACCATTTCTTCAGTTGAAACAGAAGAAAATCAGGAGGCAGCACCCTCATTATTTAATTTATCGGATATTCAGGGGATAGCGGCTAAACAGTGGGGATTTGATTCTTCTAAAACAGAAAGTTTGATTGAAGGTCTCTATCTAAAAAAATATCTGTCCTATCCTAGAACCGATACTCGCTTTATCACGGAAGATGAGTTTGACTACTTGAAAAACTATTTGAAGAGCTATCAAGAGGTTGTTAATTGCTCTTTTGAGGCAGTAAATTTAAATCCTAGGGAAGATTATGTTAATCCAGAAAAATTGGATAAAACAAGCCACTACGCTCTTATACCAACTGAAAACATTCCTAATCTAGTGACTTTGAAGCCAGATGAGCGGTTAATCTATGAAGCAGTTGTTCGCAGAACTCTTCTGATGTTTGCGGCAGATTGTCGTTATTTAACGACAACAGTTGAAGTGGAAAATCAAGAATTAGATTTCAAAACGACTGGACGACAAATGATTGACTTGGGGTGGGTCGCTTATAGTCAGCAAAAATTAAAAGCAGATGTTGAGCTACCTGATTACCGCGTAGGAGATCAGATTGAAACTAAAACAATCATTGTAGAAGGAGTGACTAAGCCTCCTAAGAGAATTACTGAGAGTCAACTGATTAGTGAGATTTTGCCGAAGTATGGATTAGGCACGCAAGCAACCAGAGCTGCTATGCTAAAAACAATTCAGGATAGAGGTTATGTGACCAAAGATAAAAAGACAGGTCAGCTATTCCCAACAAATAAAGCCTATCTCTTGATTCATTACCTTTATGATAATGAATTCGCTAGTCCTGAAACGACAGGAGGATGGGAGTTGTTTCTCTCTCAAATTGGTGAGGGTAAGATTAACCCACGTGAGTTTGTCGATGCCATAAAAGAAAAGTTGGTGAACCAGGTTGCTGCTGCAAAGGAAAGGAGTGATTGAAGTGGACGATGAATTGAAGACCCCCTATCTTGATAAATACACTGATAATTTGTCAGCTAAGGTTGCTAAAAAATCAGATGATTACCAAGTTTATGGCCGTGATAAGGAAGTAAAAGCGGTCATTATCTCTCTTCTCAGACGAACTAAAAATAATCCTATCTTGGTAGGAGAAGCTGGAGTTGGGAAAACAGCTATTGTGGAAGGCCTAACGCTTGCTATTATGCGTGGTCAAGTTCCTGAACCTTTAAAAAGGTTAACAGTTCGCTCTCTGGAACTCTCTAGCTTGATGAGTGAAGAAGATGGTGGCTTTATTGCCAAGTTTAAGAAGATTATTGAAGAGATGGTTGCGACACGTGGCCGTAATCTTCTCTTTGTAGATGAATTTCATACTATCGTTGGTGCCGGTAGCCAAGATGGTCAAGCCCTCGATGCAGGAAATGTGATTAAACCAGTTTTAGCACGTGGGGATATTCAGCTTATTGGTGCGACTACCTTAGATGAGTTTCATGACTATGTAGAGACTGATAGAGCCTTGGAACGTCGGATGCAACCAGTCATGGTAGAAGAGCCCACCATTCCACAAGCCATATCCATTATTGATCAGGCCAAAATAATTTATGAGAAATTTCATGGAATTCAAATTTCTTCTGAAGCTGTGAAACAAGCTGTACGTTTATCTGTTCGTTATCTAACAGATCGCTTTCTGCCAGACAAAGCTTTTGATTTGATTGATGAAGCAGCAACCATTGCTTCAGCTGAAGGAAAAGACAGTATTACAGAAGAGGATATTGCCCAGGTCTTGAAGGATAAAACTGGTATTCCTGTCACTACAATATTAAAAGGTGATCAGGAACGCTTAGATGGTCTGAAGGAAAAATTAATGAATCGTGTCAAGGGGCAAGAGGATGCTATTGATGCTATTGTGGATGCTGTCACTATTGCTCAAGCTGGATTGCAAGATGAGAATAAACCGATTTCGTCATTCATGTTCCTGGGCCCAACAGGTGTTGGTAAAACAGAGTTATCAAAGGCTTTAGCTGAAGCGCTCTTTGATGATGAAAATGCTATGATTCGTTTTGATATGTCTGAGTTCAAAGAGAAAGAAGATGCAGCTAAACTGATTGGTAATCGTGCAACGAAAACAAAAGGGCAGCTGACACAGGCTGTAAAACAAAAGCCTTATTGCGTTGTATTACTAGATGAGGTTGAAAAGGCTGATGGTGAAGTTCTGGATCTTTTTCTTCAGGTGCTAGATGATGGTCGTTTAACAGATAGTTCAGGACGTTTGATTAGCTTCAAAAATACTATTGTCATAATGACCACTAATATTGGAGCCAAAAAGATTATCAATAAATGGGAGTTGAAGGGGAGTTTCCAGCATTTAACAGAACGTGATAGGCAACAATTTGAGAAGTCAATGATTAGTGAACTTGAAACTGAGTTTAGACCAGAGTTCCTTAATCGTATTGAAAATAAGCTTATCTTCAATCTTTTGGAACGAGAAATTATTGAAAATATCGCAGAAAAAAACTTGTCTGAAATTGAAGATAGAATGAGGCGTCAAAATATGACACTCTCATATGAGCCTAGTTTAATTCAGTATTTATCTGATGTTGGAACCGATGTAAAAAATGGCGCACGTCCCTTAGAGCGTTTGATTAAAAGAAAAGTTTTAGCCCCAATTTCAGCTAAAAGTCTTTCTTTAGATAAAAGTAGGCAAACCTACAATATTCATCTATGGGTTGAGGGAGAGGCACCAGATAGCCAACATCGAAAAGATTTGAGACAAATTCAGCTAGATGTTGAAGGAGAAATTGGAGAAGAAGTTGATGCTCTTTTCAGCTGAAAAAAACTTTTTTCCGATACTTTGTCCGCTTAACGCAGGAATTTTCATTATCCCTTACACTAATAATGTCAATAAAATAAAGGAGGTCTTCTATGAAGAACAAGTTGACAAATTTTATCAGTGAAGTGAGGACTAAAAGCAAAGGGTATTTGCTTAGTTTATCGCTCTTTTTATCAGGAGTCCTGACGAATACCGTCTATGCGGATGATCCTTTTGCCAAAACAGATGCACTAGCTCAACAAGGTATTTCTAAAGTTCAAGGAATTGGTATTGTAACTTTGGGATTAGCCGTTGTTGTCACTGGTTTAATCTACGGTTTCGGTGGTCGTGAAGTTAAAGCTGCAATCAAAAAACACTGGGTAGCAATCGCAGTGGCAATTATTGCTGTTTCTGCTGGTCCAAGTATTGTTGAATGGGGCTTTAACTTTGTGAAAGGTTAAGGTGGTTGCTATGGCATTTATCCCTTTTAAGAAAAGCAATAAATGCTTAGTAATAGATGATCTATTTCTTGAGGTAACTTGGGAAGAAGGGAAATCTCCAGAAGATGATAGTGAGTTGCTTGGCATTATTGAAGGGCTGGATCAACAGTACCTGGACTTTGATCATACAATTGAAGAATCATTGCCTTATGTGACCTTTTATCAAGCAGAATTGCTATTTCAAGCGCTAAAAGATGCTTATGGGCACATGGAATTGAAAAAAGTGGCTATCTGTCATTTGAAGGGTAAAGAGGCTATCTCAGAAGGAGAAGTCTTTGCCAGTCCATTTATCATTGATCAACGGTATCAGAATTTACTCTTACCGCTGATTCAATCTATTATGACAGGTTCAGATTTCCAAAACTATACTTATCAAGAAAAGCGTGAGTATTTTGTTAATCAAATTTACCCAGCTTATAAAGCAAGTTTAGGAATTCAGGAATCAGCCTTACCCCTTTTCCCAGAAGAAGGAGAGCAAGTGTTGGCTCCCTTTACTCAACATCAACAAGTACCTAATATTAATGTTGGTGCTACTCCAAAAGCAGTAGTAAATGTTGCTGATCAGAAATCTCTGAAAAAGGTTTACTTGCTGATGGGGCTTTTAGCAACTTTAGCTATTGGAGGAATCGTTTCATCTGTTATTGCATATACGCAACTAACTAAGCAAAATGAGCAAGTTACTTATCTTTATCAAGAACTGAAGAATACTCAGAATGTCATTAATGAAGAACATCAGATTGATGTGTTCAGTCATTATTTCTTACCAAATTATTATTCTGGTAAGAAAGAAAATCTTGAGGAATTTCTTTCTGATGGAGATGCCAAATATACTGTTCCCAAAGAAGGAACTTTACAGTCAGTTATTCTTGAACAACTGACCTATGAACCAGAAACTAAAGAATATCAGCCGACTTACGTTCTATCAGTTAAAGAAGGTGATAAAGCTAGAAGTATTCGTTTAAGTTTTACTGCTAAAAAATCTGATTCTGCAAAATATGGTTTTGTTGTGACAACTGAACCTAAAGAAGCAGACTATATCAAATAAAGAAAAGGAATAAAAAAACATGAAAAAGAAACAATTATTATCAGCACTTGCCTTATCAACACTTGCGTTAGCTCAAGCTGGATTTGTATCAGCTGATGAAGTAACACCAGTTGATCCATCAGCGCCTTCAACGGAAGTTGTAACTCCAGTAGAACCTTCTACTCCAGCAGTTACAACAGATACAACTGTGCCAGTAGATGTTACAACAACAGAACAAACAACACCAGTTGATCCCACAACTCCATCAACTGAAGTGACTCCACCTTCAGATGAACAAGGTAAAGATAATGCAGGCGATAACGTAGATGTTCCAGAACCAGCGCCTCAAGGAAAGGATAGCGCAGGTGATAACTTGGAAGTTACTGATCCAAGTCAAGGAGAACAACCAGCTCCTTCAGGTGAACAAGGTAAGGACAATGCAGGAGAGAACCTAGATGTGCCATCAGAACAACCAAAGACAACAGAGCAAGCCAACCAACAAGGAGTTTCTCAAGTAGGAACTGTTTCAACTTCCACTGGTCAGGTCGTGCAAAATGTTACGCCTGATGCCCCAGTACAAACTAACACAGGTGCCTCAATTGTTAGCACACAAAATGGTCAAGTTGTTCTTAGTGATGGCTCTACTGTTGCCCCTGAAGCGATTGGAGCAGTGACTAATACTGATAAAACAATCACCGTAACTAAAGCAGATGGTACGAAAGCGACACTTCCTGAAACAGGTGAAGCAGCAAGCTTCTTAGCGGTCGTTGGTACTGGTTTGCTGGGCTTGGTAGGATTTCTTTTCAAAAAGAAATTAGTTTAATAAATTAAAACGGAAATAAGAGAAAATAAAATGACAACAAACAATACTAAAGGACATGGTTACTTCCGTAAGAAAAAATGGGCAAAAGGTCTTGTATCAGGAATTGCTCTAGCAGGAGCAGTAGCCTTCTCATCAGGTGCAGTTTTAGCTGATGAAGTGACTTCGCCAGTGACTGAATCTGAAGCAACAACAGTTGTTACACAACCAGAAAGCACTAATGATAATAATGCTTATGCAGCACAAGCAAACACGTCAACTGGAACTCAACCAGTAGCTATTGATAATAGCACTGTTGAAGCAGCTGTACAAACTGCTACAGAAACAGGAGTAGCGGTCACAAAAGAAGCAACCGTTGATCAAGGTACAGATACAAATAACACTGATTTGGACGCTTCTAAGGCTGATATTAAGTCAGATCAAGAAAAGCAAGTTAAAGAGATTAAAGTAGCTACACAAACACAAGCTGACAATAATGCGGCATATAGTGAAGCACAAGGTGCTATCGATGCAAATAATGATTTTGTAGAAGATGCAAAAGGTAAGCATGAAAAAGACACTACGGTAACTGTTACAACAGATGGTTCAACAGCCACAGATGGTTCAGCTGCCAAAAATAAACAGGCTACTGAAGTGGCTAAGAAAACCTTAAAAGGTAACCAAGAAAGTGTTAAAACTTACGAATTAAACAAAGCCACTTATGATGCGACAGTTGCAGAAGCTAAAACATTAAATCAAGCAGTAGAATCAGCTGCTAATGCTCTTAAAGATAAAGGTGTTACAGTAACTACAACTGAAAAAGTTGTTACTTCGGTTGCAGAAGTAGAAACACTACGTAAACAAAATGAAGCAGCGATTGCTTCAGCTGAAAAACAAATTACCCTAAACACTGCCATCTTAGCAGCACATGACAAAACTAAAAAAGCCAGTGATGCTACAAATGCGGATGCTGATAGCAAAGTTACAGATCTTAAAGAAAAAGGTGTTACAGTAAATGTAACTACAACAGTAGTTTCTTCAGCTGAAGAGGCTGAAACACTACGTAAACAAAATGAAGCAGCAGCAACTTCAGCAGGTAATCAGGTAGCTTCAAACAACGCCGTCTTAGCAGCGCATGACAAAACTAAAAAAGCCAGTGATGCTACAAATGCGGATGCCGATACTAAGGCTAAAGAACTTCAAGGTAAAGGCGTTAGTGTAACAACTGCTGAAAAAGAAGTCTCTTCAGCAGAAGAAGCTGAATCTATCCGTAAGCAAAATGCAGATGCCGTTGCTTTAGCAGAAAAGCAAGTCACTTCAGATAATGCTATTTTAGAAGCGTATAATAAAACTAAAAAAGCTAGTGATACCACAAATGCGGATGCCGAAGCTAAAGTTAATGAGCTTAAAGGTGCTGGGGTTGTCGTAACGACTTCATCAAAAGAAGTTTCTTCAGCAGAAGAAGCAGAAAAAATTACTTCTCAAAATAAATCTGCTTATGATCAAGCAAAACAGAAACAAGCAGATTGGCAGAAAAAATATGATGAACTACAATCTAAAACAGGCACAGAAGGCTATACAAAACAAGTTGTTCTTCAAGCACTAGATTTATCAGCATCAAACCCACAGGCAACACATGGCTCTTCTGCTGCTGGTTCTCAAATTGTAGGTACTCGTGATATTGGCTCTACAACAGGAAGTTCTGGATATGGACGTATTCTTGACTCAACTGGAGTTTTCAAGTATGCGAATGTTGACAAAGGTTGGACAACAGAAATTGATTACACTAATCTTAAAGGTTTAACTGTTACGACAACTGATGGTCAAAAGCATGATATTTCACGTATCCACCGTACTTTCCAACTGGTAAATACTGGAGCTACAGGCTTAAATGATGTTTATATTCCAAACGATCCAACGGAAGGTTTCATTGTAGCACGTAACAATGGTACAGGCAGTTATTCAGATTATATGAATTTCCTTGTTACAGATTCTTATTACTACACTGTAAATGGAAAAGAAGTTGTGTACTCAGCCTCACAAGACACACCTATTACTTTAACTTATTCATCACTTAATAATAACCCAATTGGTCGTGAGGGGGCACGTGCAACAGGTGATGGAAGTTCAATGGTTGAAATTAACGGTTCAACGGTTAGCGTTCATGGTGACCAATTTGCATATTCTGACAACTATAACCGTCAAGAAGAAACAGGACTTAACTGGGACACAACAGATTCCGCTTACCAATACAAAGGAGCTGCGATTGGTGTCTTCACTCAAGGTTCAAGCTTTACGACTGAATTTGTGCAATGGGATGGGCCAGCTGATCCAGCAGGTCAAACTTACTGGTTTGCGATTAATACTCGTGTGGTAGCACCAGTTGTTGAAACACCAACAAGTGCTCGATTGACCAAAACTACGGTCAAACCAACTGAAGTTAAACCAATTAGTGCTTCACTAATTAAAACAACAGTTAAACCTTCTGAGGTTAAACCAGTTAACGTTTCCATTGTTAAGACAACGGTTGACCCTGTTTCCCCTGATCCAGTTTCAGCTGAATTGGTTAAAGCTAAAAATCCTGAGAAACCGACTCTTGAATTAACCAAACTAGCTGATACTAAAAATCAACAAGTATCCGTTGCTTATCATGATTACAAATTGTCCTATAAACCGACGGTGACTAAGACTGTTACGGACACTGATAAGAAAAATACAGATGGTGCAACAGTTGCTAAAAATACTCCGCAAGTTTATACTCTAGACCACGATAATATCTATGCTAATATCAAAGTTGGAGATACTATCACTATTGTGGATCCTTTGGAAGCAGGTGCTACACCAGTTGTTGCTGAAAATGAAGCTGATGCTCAGGCAAAAGGTTGGACAGTCAACTACGATGAAATTCAAGAAACTTACACTTACACAGCTGTTTACCAAGGTAAAAAACTTGAGGCACCAACGATTAAATGGGTTCCTATCTACGATAAAGCATTCTATGATAACACTTATAAAGTGTTCAAGAATGATTATGAGGCCTTTTCAAATACAGTAACGACTTATACCCCACCAACTCCAGATCCAGTTAAATCAATTACTGATAACTCTGGTGCAGACATTAATGGTGCGAAAACATTTGACCGTAACGTTAACTTCCATTTGACTACAGACTACAGCCCATACACGAAAGTAACAGCCTCAACTCTTGCGATTGCTAAGGGCTTTGCGATTATGGATGATGTTCAAGATGGTGCCTTTACTGTAAATGAAGATGGTATTACTGCAACAGCTACAGATGGTACAGATGTTAAAGACTTATTTACCATGTATCATGTTCTTTCAGATGAAGCTCGTACAGAAGCTATCCAAGCTATCTTGGACAATGCTAATCTTTCTCCAGTTGGAGAGTTCTATCTCTGGGTAGCTAAAGATCCAGCTAGCTTCTACGCAAACTATGTTAAACAAGCTAAGAACGTCACAATTGATCTTCCAGCACGTTTACTTGTTCCAGAAGGAGAAGTAGTTGAAAATGACTTCTACCAAATTGATTTTGGAAACAGCTATCAGTCTAATCTTGTTACTGTTGAAGTACCAGATGTGACCCCAGAAAAACACGCTTTGGATCAAAAAGATGATAACATTATCTTAGATGATCAAACGGTTCAAATTGGTGAGTACATTCGTTATCTTCTTGATGGTGTAACTGTTCCAGTGAAACATGATACGTTGTGGCAATATGATGGTAAAGATAAGCTTGACATTGCACATGACCGCTATACTGGTAATTGGAAAGGTATTATCAAAGGAACTGAATATACAGCTAAAGAAGACCTCGTACTAACCTATGATGTAACGCTTGAAGATGGGACACTTGTTAAAGCTGGTGATACTATCAAATCTGGTTCTAAGTATGCCTTTACCTTTGAATTTGACCAAGATACTAATAACGATTTTATCAAGAAGATTGTAACAGTAACTTGGGACGATAAAAAAGGTGAATGGGCATACAGCATTGATGAGGAATTTCTCCGTTCACTTGGTGTAGAGGGAACCTTCGATGCAGACTTCTACCTAGAAGTAGAACGTATTGCAGCAGGTGACGTTGAAAATACTTTTGTAAATATTGTGAATGGCAAAGAGATGACTGCAAAAGTCACAACTCACACTCCAGAGCCACCAAAACCAACTCCACCAGCTCCAAATACACCAGCTCCAAATACACCAGCTCCAAATACACCAGTTAAACAAGCTAGTCTTCCTTCAACTGGTGAAGCAAGTAGCATTCTTACAGTATTAGGTGGATTCCTGCTTTCTGGATTAAGTTTGGCAGGCGTTCGTAAACGTAAAGAAAACTAATTCAGGTAACTGAAAAGCTCGTATATAACAAAAATTGGCCACAAGAAGAATACGTTATACACTTGTGGCCTTTTATTATCAAGGAGGTTAATAACATGCAAGCATTTATTGCACAAGGGCGAGTGTCAGATATTCCATCTGATGCAGTTGGTAGAACAGCTAATGGGCATGTCAGCTTTAAGTTTGATTTTGCCTGTGATTCTAGCTTAAAGGGGAATGATGGAAAACCGTTGACGAGTTTCTTCCACGTGCAAGTTTATGGTAAACAGGCTGAAGTTATGGCACAAAGCTTATCAAAGGGTTCTCCAATTTTAGTTAACGGAGAAATTGTTCAGCGTCCTTATACGACTGAACAAGGACAACGTCGCAGCTATCAATACATTGCTCCAAATCAGCAGAATGGCATTACTTTCTTAGAAGGTAAAGAAGCGGCTCAAAGACGTAAGCAAGGAAACTTTAATACTTCTCAGGTAGCACCTCAACCAACGTCGGCTTATCCAGAACCAATGGATGCAGATGAACCCTTTTAAATAATGGTAAAGCATTCAAGGACTCACCTTGAGTGCTTTATTTTTTGTAAGTGTGTTTTTGTGGCTAGATACATGATATAATAGATTTGTTATGAGAAGAAGATTGAAACCTATTGTTGTTTATGTATTCTTCCTGTTTATAATAGGTGGACTGATATTTGCGAACCATCAGAATAAAGTAACATCAGAAAGACGAACAGAAAAGAATGTGATAACAACTAAAAACAAAAAAGAAAATCAAAAAACTAAGGTAGTTCAGAATTTATTAGCAGCTATGACTTTAGAAGAAAAAATAGGTCAGCTATTTTGGGCAAGAGTACCTTATGGCAACCAAATAGAGGATATTCAGACCTATCACTTAGGGGGGTACATTTTATTTGGTAAGGATTTTGAGGGGCAATCATTAGAAGGTATTAAGGCGCTAACGGATAGTTACCAGTCAGCTGCTGAAATTCCACTGTTAATTGGATCTGATGAAGAAGGGGGAACAGTAACACGTATCAGTTCTATCCTAAACGCTCCTTTCCAGTCGGCAATGTCTCTGTATCAAAGTGGAGGGCTTGAGGCTGTTGTTGCTGATACTAAAACGAAAGCAGAGACACTAAAATCAGTTGGAATCAATGCTGGCTTATTCCCAGTTGCGGATGTAGCAACGGATTCATCAGCTTTCATTTATAACCGGACAATTGGAGAAGATGCCAAAACAACTGCTAAGTATGTCAAATCGGTTGTTCAAGAACTTGACAAGAAGCAGGTTGGATCCACCCTAAAGCACTTCCCAGGTTACGAAAATAATGGGGATAGCCATACAGCCATCATTCGAGATGACCGCTCTTTGGAAGCATTACGCCAATCGGATTTCCTACCGTTTGAAGCAGGGATTTCTGCTGGCGCAGATAGTGTTTTAGTTTCACATAATATCTTATCTAAGCTTGATAATGTACCATCTTCAATCTCACCTAAAATCAATAAGATCCTGCGAAAAGAATTAGGCTTCAATGGTGTTATCATGACAGATGATTTGGATATGGCAGGATTAGCTAATTTTGTTAATCAGGATGAAGCAGCTTATCAGGTGATTTCAGCTGGAAATGATTTGATTCTAGGTTCTTCTTATCATACGCAAATTCCATACCTACTAGAGAAAGTTTCTTCAGGTGAATTGTCTGAAGAACGTATAGATGAATCCGTTAAACGAATTTTATCCTGGAAGTATGAACTAGGAGTATTAAATAATGAATAGGAGAAAAGTATGCCAATAATTTCGAAAAAAATAGACGTGAGGTATTCGCGAAACTTGGAGAACTTTTATCAGAGGATACAACTCAAGAGATTTTAACTGATAGGATCCCTGTATTAACTGAAGCCAAAATAACCAGTCCAACTACTGAAACTCAAGTGAACCAGATAAATAATAATCAACAAAACGATTCTGATACTTTAGATGAATTAAAGTAAATCTAATAGGTAACTCAAAAATATAGGAAGCATCTCGTTGTGGATGCTTTTTATTATGTACAAAAAGTTATATAACTTTTGTACAACTCTCTAATTTGTCCGCTTAACGCAGAAAAAGCAATTATCCCTTAGACTAATAGTGTATTCAAAATCACATCAGAAAGGATAATTGCTTATGGCAAGAAAACAAACAGATGATCAATCAGATGAATTGATGGCTGAGTCTCTTCAGGTGGAAAACTATCTGAAACAGGGGAGAAGTTGTCATCGCTATACCGTTCAATTAGGAATTGAGCAGGGGATAAATTCCTATCTGGAAAGATACCAGCTTGCATCACCTCAATTACAATTTAAAATATTCCTCTTTTCAAGTTTCTACGGTGAGAAAATCAAGCGTTTCTTAGAAGAAATCAGAGGTGAACGGTATGTATAGTTGGATAGAGGCCATTTATTACACGCTTATTCAATTAGCCAAAGTCAATAGGTTCAATGCTCTCCTCCTAGTTAGTTTTGTAGGCTATCTGGGGTATCAGGGAATAAAAGTTGTGAGAGAACCACTTAGAAATCTTTTCTGGTTGATAAGAGGCTTGATAGATGATAGAGAACTTTTCAGGGAACGTTTCATAAATAAGGGTGCAGAATTAGCTCATATCTTGAAGAATCGTCATGAAATTGACTGGAAGTCAGCTGGTAAAGTTAAGAGTAAACAGTTCTGGAATCTTATGAAGCGACTTATGACAGTTGTTCCTTCATTTTTATTCTTGCTGATTGGTAACCTTCTCTTCCGTCTTATCTATAAATTGCCCTTTGTGAAGCAAGACAGAAAGCGATTTGACAAGGAAATGAAGCCTCTGCTCTACTTCAAAAACTACCGTAGTTTTGTATTCATGGGTTTGGGCTTCAGTTTTATTGCTTTAATTTTGACGAACTATTTGGTAACTGTTTTAAGGGCAGCTATCCGCTTCCTTTATTTCTCACTCATAACATTGAGGGATAGCAGTCAAGTTGTCGTCTTTAATGTTGATAGCTTACTGATTCAGAATTTATTTAATGCTAGAGTATTTCTGGTAGCACCGATTCTAGCAGTACCAATTTTTATCATTGGTTTAATCATTGCCTGGCGTTCAGCTTGGGTCAATTTTGAACAATATCGTGACTATAACCATAATGAGGAAGGTGATGACCGCTTTGCGACAGTCAAGGAAATTCACCAACAGTATAAGAAAGTTCCCAATAAAACAGAAACTTATCCAGGTGAAGGTGGTGTACCAGTCCTACATGAGACGAGAACGAATCTTACAGGTTTAACATTAGGTTCTCAAATGCTTTGGCAAAACCGCACTTTTAGCCGATATCTGACGAATGCTGAGAGAGTCTTAGGGATTTATGCGAAAGCTTCAGGTGATTATTACATCGATGACAGCACCACTAATATGCTTGGTATTGGTATGACACGTTCTGGTAAAGGTGAAGGGCATATTACAACGACTATTGATATCAATAGTCGTGCAGAAATTCAACCGTCGATGGTTCTTGCCGATCCAAAAGGGGAACACTATCAGTCATCATATAAAACCATGCGCCGACGTGGCTATGATGTTAATGTCCTATCTTTCCAGAATATGGATTGGTCTATGTCTTATAACCCTCTAGCTCTTGCAATAGCAGCGGCCAAGAAGGGTTATTATGAAATGACACAGACAAGGGTTAATGCGGTTGCTGAAGCAATTTATCGTAAAACGAAACCAGGTGTTGGCAACGGAAATGCCAAATATTGGGAAGATACCTCTATTTCGCTCTTTAATGCGATTGCTATGGCTCTCATTGACCGAGCTAATGAAACATTCAAGAATGGAGAAACGGATGCCTGGGACACGGTTACAGTTCGAAATATTGCCAAATTCTTAACCGATTTGGGTTCTGAAGAAGTCTTTGTTAATGACTTTGGAGAAATCGTTGAGAATCCAGATCGAGAGCAACAAGTTAAGAAGAAATCTAAAATCACGGTTTACTTTGATAACTTGCGTAAAATCAATCAGGAACAGTTTTCTAAGTTTAGAGATATGGCAGACCTTAACTTTAGGTCGTCTGACTTTGCTTCAGAAGAAACAAAAGGAAACGTATTCTCTAGTATGATGTCTGGTATTAATCTGTTCTTGCAAGATAACATTGCTAAACTCACGTCTAAAAATTCTATTGACCTAGAATCAGTTGGTTTCCCACGTCGCTTATCGGTTAAGTTTCGTTCAAGTTCTAATGTAGCTATGCGTAACGAATACGCTCATAAAACTGCTAAGGTGACAATTACCAGTCAATCGGCTTGGGGTAAAACAACTAGACAAGTTCTTCACGTAGATGCTGCAACGGCTTTGATAGATGGTGAAGGTTATCTTACCTATGTGATTGAACCAAAACTTCCTGATCGGTTCATAGTAACGATAGATTTCAACCATGAAAATAATGGTGATTCAGCTATCCGTAACAAGACCTTCCAATTCTCAGCTGAGAAAGTCTATAAGAAGCGTGGTAAAATCATTGCGCTGGATGAATACTCTAGGAAACCTATTTTGGATTATATCAAAGTTACTGTTCTCAATGAACAAGATGATAACCTTCTCCAAGAAGGAGATATCGATTTGATTTATTCAGACAATCCTAAAGTGATTTACCTGGTAACACCACCAAACCGTACTGAATATAATAGTATTGTGTCGCTGTTCTTGGATCAGCTGTTTAATGCCAATTATGAGTTAGCTCTGTCAAATGGCCGTAAGTGCGTTAACAGGATTCTTCATATCCTGGATGAGTTCACAAACATACCAGCAGTTCCTCATATGGATACTAAGATTTCTATTGGGCTTGGTCAAAACATTTTATACTATCTCTGGATTCAAAATCTGGAGCAGTTGACCGATAAATATGGTGAAAATATCGCAGCAACTATTCAAGATAACTGTTCGCTTAAAATCTACGTTAAATCTACCTCTAATAAAACTAATGAACGCTTCAGTAAGGATTTAGGAACACGGACAATCACACGTCGCAGACGTTCTAGCAATATCTTAGATGAAGCTAACCCTAACGTGTCTATTGAAAATCCTAAGCAAGAATTGCTAACACCTACACAATTAGCCAAACTCCAGGAAGGTGAAGCGGTTATTCTACGTGGGGTTAAAGGTCGAGATAACGTTGGTCGTAAGGTAACGACAGATCCAATTTTCTTGCACGAGAAGACCAGCCTTCCTTACCGTTATATGTTCCTTCAAGATGAGTTTGATCACTCTACGACATTGGCTGATATTCCAGTAAATAGTGAGCATAGAGAGCTTGATCTTCAAGATATAGCAGTAGGAGCACAAAGCACTTTTAATAAAATTATTGATTGGCGTACGGCACTAACTGATCGTATGAGAAGTAACGGAGAACCTCCTCAATTAGCTACAAGAAAGCAGCAACCAAAACCTTTATCTCAAGCTCAGTTCACCTCTCCAGATGAACTAACACATGCTATTATTGCAGATGTTTTTGATGAAGAAGAGGATGACGATATCTTCTTTGTAGATGATGTAATCTAACTTAGAAAAAAAGCTCTTAGAGTTTATCTCTAAGGGCTTTAAAATAGAATAATTTAGATATTGCCTAAAATTTTTCGAAGTTTGTTTAAAACAATAACACCATACTCTACGTCTATCTCCCTTCTAGAGGAAAGTAACTGATAGCCTAAATTTTTAAGTTTGTAGGCATGGCTATTAGTAGTATCACTTCCTGAATCGAAATGAATTTGAGAGGCATACCGATTGTAGATTTCCTCTAATTCAGTATTTATATAGTTAACTGTTTCTTTGGCTTTAGGATCGTTAGATTTCCCTAACTCAATTAAAAGTTCGTCAATGTGATTAATGGTTTTATCTAATCGTTCTAATGGATTCATGAGGGCCTCCTATTTGATGATAATTCTACTATACTAAGTTCTTTGATGAATTTCAAATAAAAAATGAAATATTGACTTAATATAAAAATATTTACAAAAATAATAATTAAAATATGTATTTTAATATTGATAACAATAATAATTTATATTATAATAAATATATAAAATAAAAGAGGAGCATGGACATGAAAATTATTTCTTTTTCAAAAATTAAAGGTGGTGTAGGTGCTACAACAAATGCCTTGTTACTAGGTCAAGAGTTAGCTAGACGAGGGTTTAAGGTTTTATTTATGGATAAAGATCATCAGTGTAATCTAACACATTATTATGATATTTACCAAGAGAGCGGAACTATCGCAAATATCTATACAAAACAAGGAAATGTAGATATCTTACCTGTTGCCCCTAACATTGATTTAATACCTGGTTCTATGAGACTAGATGAAGTTGAACGTCAGCTGGAAACTAATCCAAACCAAAATATGTTTTTATATGACTGGTTAGATGATCACTATGACATTCGTGAACTAGGTAATTATGACTATGTTATTATAGACTGTCATCCAGACTTTGGGATTGCTACTAGAAATGCTATTGCAGTCAGTCATATTATTATTAGCCCACTTATTCCAAGTGACTTCGCTTTTGAGGCTAAAGAAAATTTAGAAATTCGTTTGGAAAATTACCGTAAACAGGAAATTGTTCGTCCAAGTCGTGAATCGTTGATAACTGCTAAACTCTATTTTCTTCCAAATATGATTAAGCATAATACTAAGAAATCAAAAGAGTTATTACAGGCTATTGATGGTGAAGTCAATATTTTAGGGCAAATCCCACATAAAGAACTTTTTAATAGAATTACAAAAGATCATACAATGATTGATATGATGTCTGATAAAGCGACTTATCAGGTGCATCGCTCTTTCTTCAGTCAGATTCAAGAGACACTTGAGCAAATGATTTCTATTATTGACGAGAGTTGATAAATGTATTAAAATAGTTATTAAAATAAATATAAAAATAGTTATATAAATCATGATTAAAATAGCTATCAAAATAAAAAGGAGAAAAGATGGCATTTACTTCAAAGAGAGAACGTATTGAGAAATCGCTTGGTGAAAAGATCCAAGCACCACCTCAATCAACTAAAACAAGACGAGCAGGAAGACCACCAGGTAAAATAAAACATCCTTACACGTTCACTTTAAAGCCAAAAAATCGTGAAAAACTAGATTTAATTGCAGCTGCTGAGGGTCATAGTGGGGCTTCAACTTTTTTAGATAACTGGATTGAAAACTATAAATTGGATTCTTAGAAGGTGAAATAAAAGGGATTACTAAGCGATTCATATATTTATTAAAATCATTATATAAATAATTATTTTTATTTTGGTAAGCTCCGTTTTTTAGTACCCTTAGACAAAGTAAACTGTATTTGTTATAATGTAATCAGCAAATTGAGGAGAAGGTTGTTATGAAAATGAAAAAATTGTTTAGTCTATTGATGCTAGGGCTTGCGCTTATTCTTCTAGCAGCCTGTGGTCAAAAATCAGCTGAAGATATTATCAAAACAGAATTAAAAAATAGTTATACAGGGTATTCAGAAAATCCAGGTGGCATTTATCCATTTAGAGCTGGTGATGATGTATTAACCTTTAATAAAAAAGATAATTCGATTACTAATAGGTATGGGAATATGAAATATTTTTCAGTTATTTCTGATCAGGAGCTTCCTTCAGGAATAAAAAATACTATTGATGAGTTAGAATCTGAATTAAAGGGAACTGATAATTTTACCATAATTGTTAGTCGTGAAAAGAATCCGACACGTAAAGATTCTGAAGGTGTTTATCAAATTGCGTTAACAGATAAGGGAAAAAGTATCCGTATTTTTGAGTTAGGTAGAGACCAACGAAGTTTTGGTTATTATGATTTTTCAGGAACATCTAAATAATGAGAGAGTCTCGCATAGGCGAGGCTTTTTTCATATTTCCTGTGACTTGTCCGCTTAACGCAGGAATTTTCATTATCCCTTATGATGGAGGTATCTTATAAAGAAAGTAGGTACCTTATGTGAAATATGATACTTATTCCGATTTAGTTAATGACCTAGAAACTGGTTTTCTAGATTGGAATGGTGCGACTAATGGGAATATCACAGGCGAGAATGCAGAAAAGATGGCTTCATTTTATAAATATTGGAGTAACTACCTTGATTCAACCCCAGCCTTTCTCTCCTTTTTAGCCTATATACCAGGTGCCATTGCCAAAGCTCTATATTCCATTACAGCGAGTCTAGAACATGTCTTTAATAATATGTTTAAGCTCTTTGGACTATTCGGATATTTAGGAGATAACAACACTGTTATCGGACAATTTTTCTTCTGGTTTCAGGTGATAGGAACAACACTATTTAGCTTGATTTTAGTTGTTTCTGCAATAGCTGGTGTTTTTACTAAGCCAGTCAAATACAAAGGGGTGATAACTAACTTCCTTCTAGTAACGATGGTTACGGCTGTGTTACCTTTGGCTTTAACATCCGTTTCATCGGTGATTGCTCAAGATGCAATGAATATTCAAACCGTATCTAGTGAAGCACCTGATGGAACTGAACACTATTCATCTTTGGCGATTCAACCAATGAAAAATAATGTGGTAGATCTTAAAGTATTGATTGATAATGATTTTTCAACAGAGCTTTTTCCGCTGGATTATTATGGGTATATCAAGCCCCCTAAAGAAGGCTCAACTCCAGTCAATAATATTACAGATAGCATTGACAAGAGAGATACTACTGACTTTGCGACACGAATTGATTTTGGGGCAACCTATGGAGCTTCAAATGCAGATTTATTAAAAGAAATGGAGGATAAGCAAAAAGGTTTAGAAGGTTTGTTTCTGCATAAGCTAAATGCAAATCAAAATGGTGTTGAAACTATTACTAAGCATCGAATTGTAGGTGAATTAAATGCCTTTGAACCAGTCTATATGCGATACAAGGTTAACTGGATAGGCATGTTCATGCAGTACATTATCCTGATTGTCCTATTGATTTCCATGTCAATCAAATTGGTTAAATCGGTCTTTGATATTGTGATTGAGGCTATGATTTCACCACTTCAGGGATATACTTCTCTATCAAACTCTAAGAAGTACAAAGAACTCCTACGAACCATAGGAGGAGCTCTTGCAGGTATCTTCTTTGAAGTAGTGATTATGCGTGTGACGTTGGAAATCCTACGTGACCTACCAACGTTATCGGTGTCCGCAGTCACTAAGCTATCAGGTGGTTTCTTTGATGGTCTTGGTATGTGGGAACAATGTCTTGCGGCTTCACTTGTTTATATTGGTGTCTTCTTTGCTGCTATGCAAGGGGTATCAATGATTGAACGTTGGCTTGGCGTTTCTACTGGTCATAGTGATACAGCCCAACAACTCCTTGGAGCGATGATGATGGGTAATGCCTTTGCGACAGGTGCTGGAGCTATCGGTAACGGAGCTATGGCTATGGGAGGCTTTGGACTTGATATGGCTAAGAAAGCTCCTGGAGCAATGGTAGCAGGAAGTAAAGTTCTTGGAAATAGTCTGGCAACAACTGGTGGTGGAATTCGAGGTGCTTTCAATGCTGCTAAAGATCAAGGTGCTTTGAATGCAGTTAAAGGTGGCTTGAGTAACATGTATAGTGCTGCTGACCTTGCAGGTAAAGAGGCTGTCGGTAAAGCGAAAGACTTTGCAGGTGGTATAGCAGATAACTTAGGTCAAAAAGAGCAGGCTGCCCATGATGCTGTTTATAAAGGCATGAAAAATGATGCAGTTCCGCCACGTGCAGGATTTGATTCAACAATCAATCCAAATGCAGAATTTACCTTAAATCCTTCTGGACAATATGGAGGGGAAAGTTTATTCTCAGATGAGCCTAGCCCATTTGAAAATACAGATAGTGGCCCAAGTGGTGGTGGTATTACAGATCCAACAGTGACACCAGCAGAACCGTCTGGCGAGGCCTTCGGTGGCATTAGTGATCCAACTCCACCAGCTAGAGACATTCCTCAATCTATTGAAAATAATCCACTTCCCAATGTTACCCATGAAGCACCCAAAAAAACTGAAGGCTCAACGGTTTCTAAACGTAACTTCCAACAATCAATGAACCAAATGCAGTACATGAACCAACAAATGCAACAAGCAGGTCAGCGTATGCAAGGACAATCTCATATAAGAGGTGCTGAAATTGATGAAAGTGAAGAGTAAGCTCTATGTGTGATGTTGCAGGTAAGGTTGTTGTGATTACAGGAAGTTTACGACCAATGAGCCGACAAGATGTGATTACCTTCCTGGAGAAAAAGGGAGCAATCGTTCAAGGATATGTCTCTGCTCAAACAAATATTCTTCTTGCAGGTCATAAACAACTAGATCTTTTTGAACCAGATAGACGGTCTAAAAAGTATGAAGCTGCAATATCCAGAATAGCAGAAGGGCAAGAAATCACAATTTTGTCAGAAGAATCATTCTTCAATATGGTTAAGAAGTCTCAATCTTGAGGCTTCTTTTTTATGTAAAAAGTTATATAACTTTTTGTATAAAAACGGCTCTTCAGTTTGAGATGATACAATTTGTCCGCTTAACGCAAGAATTTTCATTATCTCTTATTATGGAACTATACAAGAAAGGAGTTAGATAAATGGATGAAAAATACGGTGTTCCACGTGACATCTATGCCAAAGTAAAAATCATAGGACTATTCATGGCCGATATTGTTTTTGTAGGAGGCTCAGCGGTTGCTGCGGTTTCTATTGGAACTAAGATATTCCCAACGAGTCAATGGGCACAGTTACTTGCCTTTATTATTTTGACACCGCTTATGTGTCTCTATCTAGTTTTACCAGCCAATGGCGGAAAGAAAAATTGGCATAGCATGCTTCTCTTTTTCAGGAGACGACGGAAACGATACATTAGTTTGAATTATCAGAGAGGAGAGAAACGTTAATGGCTATTAAACAAAATCAAAAGCAGCCTGAAGTTAAACGACAATTAGGGCGTAAGCAGGAAAAAAAGCACAGTCAAGAATATTTTGACCTTCATTCATGTGTAGAATTGCTTGATGTAAAGTCAATTATTGATAATCGTCAAGCTTACATTCAATTAGTTGATTACGGTTATCTTCAGTTGATGGAAATACCAGGAAAAGACTTAGGATCACTTTCCTATAATGAAATTCGACGAACAATTGATATTTTTGAGAAATGGTTGACTGACTTTAACACTGATATTCAGATTGAAACAACAACCTTGCCAACTAATACAGATACTCAGATTATGGATCTTCGTCATCATTTGAGCCTCGTTCGGCAAGAAAAGGCAAAATTACTACCTAATTCACGTCGGTACTTACAGCTTCTTGATCGTGAGGCCTTACTGATCAATGAGATTCAAGTTGAAGAGAGTATTCAACAAGAAATCTACAATACAGAGTTTATTTTGTGGCTCTTTGCACCAACTACAACGGAGTTAGATGACCTAGTACGTAAGGCTAAGTCTTATGGGAATAATGATTTTGTTCCTCAAGAAATAACCAGGGTTAAGAAAGAACAAATTATCAAGCAATTCAATAACATGAACGAAAAAGTATAGGAGGATAACATGCCAGAACTTTCAAAACGCAGACAAAGACAGTTAAAAGCGCAAGGTTATGATCTTGCTTTTCTCAGTCGCATACAACCACAAGGTAACATTGATTTCAAAAAGGATGATCGCTCCTGGATCAGTGGGGACGGTTATCATACAGCACTTCATTATTACGAATACCCCTCAGAAGATTTAGACCGTTTCTGGTTATCAGATTTAATGCTGATTCCAGGCACACGTTCGTTTTTATCTCTCTATCGAGCAAATAACAAAGAGCTGAAGCAAGAAATCAAAGATGCTATTGAGGAAAAATCAACTCGTATTACTGGAAACAGTAAGATAGTTGATAACCAACAAGAACTAGATGAAATCAAAGACTTAACTCAACTGGATAGAGACATTACCAAGAAGAATATTGCGATGCTAGGAATGTATGTTCGGAACTATTCTTCTGCATCAACTAAAGAAGCTCTCTTCAAGCAAGTAGAGGATATTAAAGACAAGACTTCTAACTTTAAGTCAACCATCCTTTCAGGTGAACTTGACTTTGAATATCATGCTCCATTCATACCAGCCCAATATCAAATTGATTTACCCAACCATAGACGAGGTATTCCTATTAGGGCGCATGATTTGGCCGGTGGTTATTTCTTCAATCACACCAAACTAGAAGATTCTAAAGGTGTTTACATGGGATGGACACCAACCAAAGGAGCCGTTAATTTTAACTTTTTGCAACGTGATCAACGTCGAACTCGTTCCTTTATGATTATTTCAGGGAACCCTAAGATGGGGCAGCGTTCTTTTCTGTTGAAGCATACAGATGGCCTTTATGCCAAAGGAAACTATATTCGTAACTTTGATGCAAATGGGACATTTCTCGATCAGACGAGACACCAGCATGGTCTGATTCTTGATTTATCAGGTGAAGCTAACCGTATCAATATTTTCCAAGTGTTCCCAACAGTAACAAATGAAGATGGAACAGAGATTGATAAGAAGAAATCCTATAATCTACATATTCAGAAGTTAAAGAGTATCTTGAAACTACTTAATAGTGAAGTAACAGGGGATGATTTAACAACCTTCGGTAAGATGCTCAATGAGTTTTATATTGAAGAAGGTTTGTGGGCACGTAATCCTAAGTTGAATCCAGAGAAGTTAAAAGCGACTGATTTAGTAAATGAGGAGTATCCAGTCCTAACAGATTTTATCCACTTTGCGGAAGACTATAAGCGTAGTTTATTGGCACAAAGTCAACCAGATGAAATTGAAATTAAATCTGTTAACCGTATTCATAATACTTTTGATGAACTGCTAACAACAAACTCAGAGATCTTTGAAGGCACAACTGAGTTCCAGGATATTTCGTCTGAGCAAGTTGTTACTTTTGACTTCTCAGGCCTTAAAGGAACCCCTCACTTACTTAATGCACAAATCTTTTCAGTGCTATCCCTGGTTTCAGCTGATATCGTCAATAATGGTAAACGCTGCAAGCAATTATTAAAAGCTAATCCTAATCTAACAGAAATGGATATGGAGCATTATATTGTTAATATCAGTGAAGCTCAAACATTGATCAATCCTAAGTATGAAAGCAGCGTTGAACTACTAGCTGATATGATTGACTCGATGGGAGAGAACTTTGCAGGTGTGGTACTATCGGTTAACTCTCTACGAGGAATTTTATTTGAATCAGGAGCAGGTAGTCATAAAGATCCGTATGTCACTGCTGTTCAGCGTATCTTTGGATTGATGCAGTACCGTGTCTTTGCTCAAACTGATGAAACAAGTATTCCTTTGCTTGCTAATGCCTTGGTAGGCTCTATGAATCAATCAGAGCTGGAAACATTGCCACGCTTAGTAAAAGGGCAATTATTTATGAATATTGCTGGGGTAGGCAATCTGGTCTTTAACCAGCAGTTATTAACGCCAGAAGTACAGAGATATGGTGGTATTCAGTAGAAATAGAAAGGTGACGGATATGTCAAATAAAAATCCAAATAAACTTGGACCAATTGAAAGACGGAAGCAAGCAATCAATAACTATGTGACCGTACGAAAAATTAAGAGTCAGGAAATTAGAGATTATTTTGCCTCGGATGGTGAGTCTGATCCAGAACGCTTAGTCGCTCAAAAAGCACGTGATCAAGAATTTTTAAGAGGATTAAAGAAACTTGGTATTGGGTTCATCGTCTTCTTAGTGTTCTACGCTATTCTAAAGACAATTCTTGGTCTTTGGTAGAAGGGGGAATTATGTGAAAAAAGCAGTTCTATTTAAGATACTAGCACCGCTTATCTCTCTTGTGTTTCTAATTAGTATTGGTGTAACCATACTAGCAGGTATTTTGGGGGCTGTTAGTAGTTCTCAAACGAATTGTACAACTGAAGTAGCAATATCTACCTCTACAGAGTCCTCTATTTCTTCAGGCGATGGATCAATTGATTCATTTGTTAAGGAGCACAAAGAGGCTTATATCTTGTCTTGGAAAGCTGGTGGCTTCTTACCGTCTGCATCGATCACGCAGACCATGATTGAGAATGGATTCAATTTCTCTAACCCTAACGGAACATCATTCTGGCAAGCCCATAACATGGGTGGTGTTAAAACATCTAGCAAGAGCAACTTCCCTGTTACTCTAGCAACTTATGGTGAAGATAGTGTTGACCTAACAGGAACGAAATCAGGAGCTAATGTAGGAGATGGTACAGGTGGAGCTTACACCTGGTTCTCCAGTTATGATGCTGGTATTGTTGGTAAAGCAGAGTTTATGGCTCACCAAACACTCTATACTAAGGCTATCAACAATACGGATGGCATAGCGACTCTAAGTGCTATTGCAGACGGTGGCTGGGCTACTGACGGTACTTATAAAACTAAGCTTATTGACATGTACAATACGCTTGGCAAAAAGTATGAATGGCTGGATAAGGAAGCTATCAGCTCTCATGGTGATAAACCTTATAAAGCAGTCACAGCTTCAGCTGGAGATACTGGTCCATCTGATACTTTTACAAGCAATAGTAAAGATTGTAGCGATTCTTCTTCAGGTGGTGCCACTGATGGTACAGGAACAGTTCCAGCTGATGCGACAGCCTGGGGATATAGTCCTGATAACTTACCAGAGAGTCTAAAGCAGTATATCATTGATCCTAAATCGCTTGGCATGGCCTATGCAAGCTCTTCTGGATGGTTTAATCCAGGTAGTGATTATTTAGCTGGTCAATGTGTTAATTTGACAATTAGCGTGGGAAACCATCTTTGGGGACATTCAGGGTCGGTTACTGGAAACGGTAAAGACCAAGCAGCAGCATGGGCTAGCATCTTTGGCAATTCTGTCAAAACTACTCCTAAAAAAGGAGCTATCTTTTCTACACAAAACGGAGGTGGTGGTTATGGCCATACTGGTATTGTGTGCCATGTTTTTGAAAATGGTTCAATTTTGATTGTAGAGCAAAATACACCACTTTCAGGGGCAGATTATTTCAAAAAATCTTATACCTGGAACTATCGTATCTGGACACCAGAGCAACAAAAGGCAGAAATTACTACCTTTGCTTATCCAGATGGAAAAGAACCAAAACTTGGAAAGTAAAAGGATAAATCAATGAAAGAATGGATAAAAGTTAATATGATTTATGTTATTGTGGTTGGACTATTGCTTATTTTCTCTGGATTTGCAGTTTATAGAAATCTAACCAGTAGCAAACCACAGGAACATAAAAGCGAACAGACGGAGACGACAGTGGAGGATGATGTATCACAATCAACTCCAGAAACAGTTGATGAAAAGAACTATCGGACAGCAAAATTGAAGCTAGAACACCCTTATACTGAAGGGAGCGACGAGCATAAGCAACAAGTACTTAAAGCATTTGATGAGGCAACAAACGCTATTAAGAAGGCAGACCATTTATCAAATGTTCGTGGCACACTAGAAAATCATCTTTCTATGAGTCAAGATGGAATGGTTCAAACTTTTGCGATGGCGCTCCTGGTAAATCAATATGAGTATCAATCAGATAAGCTAGAAGTTATGCCATCTGAAAATGAGGACGTTGTTCAATTTCTAATCGTCCTGACAAAGGAGGGAGAAGATAACTGTTATTTTGTAGGGAACTTCAATACAACGGTTAATCAGATTCAGCTGAAAGCCTATGTTGGTGGGAATATTGGTGGTTCTTTTGGATAGTAACTAAAAAATAAAACGCACAAAAAGTTATACAACAAGTTGTGCGTTTTTTATTGACAGTTATGGCTTTTTTATATAAAATATGTTTGTAAAAGTTATATAACTTTTTATATAACAAATTATAATAATCAATATTTGAAAGAGTTTATTTATGAAGAATCAAAAACCTCTTACTAGTCAAGAAATAAGTGATAATAAATTACCGAAAAATAACAAAAAGGGGCGTTATCCTTTTTCACTTCACTATGATGTGCGCTATCAGAAACTAGAGGAATTAGTAAAATTTCATGGTTCTAAATCTGCTTCAGACTACTTAGAAAATTTAATTATTAAAGAATGGAGCAAGATGCAGAGAAAACTAAAAACTAAAAAATAAGGAGCTTAATCATGATCATTTTTGTTTCTCTCAAAAAATTAGTTCAGACTTTTTGGTGGTTGATTGCAGCAATGGCTATCTATATCTTTTACCAGACAATCGGATTAAATATGTTTTTCTTGTTGGTTGTCGGACTGTTGGCACTGAAGTTTGTTCCTGTCCTAGTATTACCTATTATTATAATTGCTCTAGGAGTTCATTTCTCAGGTGGCTTTTCGTTCATTGCAGACTTTTTAGAAATAGGGATTGTTATGCTTATAGGTTTTCCTTTTGTCTTCATGACTTGGCTGTTTATTGATGAGCAGATAAGAGCCGTCAAAGAGGCCAAAAAGCTAAAAAAACATAGGGCTGTCTATGGAAAAAGGAACTAACATGGCGAAAATTTTAGAATTACTGAATAATCATTGAAACATAGGAGCCTTTCATTTTTGGAAGGTCTTTTTCTTTTCGGAGCAGAATCAAGATAAACTTGAAAAGGCATTAGTAAATTTATAAAATAGGGCACGTTATTCTAATTTAAGGGAGAGAGTCAATGAACTTTGATGAACGAGAACTTAAAGAGCAACTATTTGCCCAAAATGCACTTGATTTTTATGATTTTGTAGCTAAATATGATGAGCAAATGGTTCCAGTTATGAAAGCGAGAGGCTATACCTGCATTCATTCAACTGAGCGCACTGTGGCCTTTACCTTTGGAGATTTTACGTTTCGTCGTCGTAGATGGAAAAAAGGTGATCAGTGGTCTGTTCCAGTGGATGAGAAACTTGGATTAAAAAAGAATGTGCGATTCTCCTGGGAATTTATGTACCAGGTTGCTAGACTATCTACGATGATGCCCTATGAAAAGGTAACTCAGGTTATTCAGATGACCTATCATATTAGAATTACAAAGCCTACCGTAGTTCAAGCTGTTAAACTATGTGATAAATTACTGGCAGAACGAGCTGCTTATCGGTTCTATGAAGAGAATGAAGAAGTAGAGAGGCAGAAGGTTGATGTGATTTATATTGAAGGTGATGGTGTAATGGTCAAGGCACGTGACGTTGATACAGATAACCGTCACTATGAT
Source organism: Streptococcus sp. FSL L8-0526 (assembly GCF_038007145.1). Lineage (NCBI taxonomy): Bacteria > Bacillati > Bacillota > Bacilli > Lactobacillales > Streptococcaceae > Streptococcus > Streptococcus sp. FSL L8-0526. The sequence continues at coordinate 159,853 of NZ_JBBOWP010000001.1, read as the reverse complement.
TTATCTCATTTCGTAGTTCATACAGGAAGTCACAAAATTGGAAGTAATCGCTTTGAGCTAAAAGATAAAAAGGAGTTTGTTGGTTTGGATAATCGGTTGGCTAGAGAACAAGTATTAGATTATCTCTATAACACCTACGAGATAACAGATAGAACTCTACTTATTACAAACTCTGATGGAGGTCATGGTTATACTCCATATGTTTTTAAGGAGATTGCCAAGGCTTTGAAAATCAAACGTCACGAACATTTTTGGGATGAGTACCATGTTAACCAAAAGTTAAAATCCTTTTTTAAATCTTATTCAGAAGAGTTACTTGAGGGAGCTTTTCAAGCGATAAAGCAACATGATAAAGGGAAATTACGCACTGTATTAGACACAACAGAGGCATTGGTGTTGACTGAAGAAGAAATGGAAGAGTTTAAGAGTTTCAAGAGAAAGCTGTTAAATAATTTTCAATACACTAAGCCGGCTGAATTAAGGGGGTTCACTCATGCAGGGATAGGTATTATGGAGTCTCAACACCGTAAAATTACTTACAGGATGAAAAAACGTGGTATGTATTGGACAGTTTGGGGTGCAGAGACAATGAGCCGTATAATTGTTCTCAATTATGAGGAACAACTCAGAGATTTATTTTTTGGTTCTTGGAGAGAGGAGTATGAAAAAATGACTGAACTAGAATCTGTTTCAGCAGGTCTAATTAAGTCACAATTGAATCAAATTGAGCGGGAATATAAGCTTCATCGCCTAAATAAAAGAGAAGGAAAAAGAGGTCTTAGGTTCGATAAATAAATCAAAAAGTTATATAACTTGTTATATAACAAATTACCTTTCAAAAGAAAGGTTTTTTGTGCTACAATTCTAAAGAAAATACTTGCTTGGTATGCCTATGTGTGTTATAATTTATATAACTTAATCGAATAAAAAAAGTGGCACGCCTCCTACAGCGTACCACTTACCGAGTAAGAACCATCACTTCTTACTCAGTCTCTAATTTATGATACAGGATAAACGTATCACTGTCAAGGGCTGAGCAAGAAATTGTTCAGCTTTTTCTTTACATCTCGGTAACAAGTTCTTCTCTGACAATACAGAATTGGCCATTCTAAAAAATTCTACCGCATACAATTTAAGAAAACTACTTGACGCCATTTAGATTTTAAGGTAGAATATTATTAGTTATGGCGGTATAGCCAAGTGGTAAGGCACGGCTCTGCAAAAGCTTGATCGTCGGTTCAAATCCGTCTACCGCCTTTGTATAATGTGTTTACACACAAAAAGCCCGATTCTTTCGGGCTTTTATTTTCGTAATAAGGGAACAATAATTTATCATGGCAGATATTTTATGATAGGAAGTATGCAAAAATCTTTACCAAAATACTTTAAAGAAAAGCTTTTTTAAGGTCGCATTTGACTTGTCAAAATGGGGCTTTTATGGTAAACTATGACAGTTGTATTATGCAACAAATACTCATTCTGGATGTATTGTGAATCTGTTGCTCTTTATGGGTGGGTTTGCAAGATGAAGTCTGGGAGAGGAGAAAACAATTTTTTAAGGAGAAATACTCATGGCAGTAATTTCAATGAAACAACTTCTTGAGGCTGGTGTTCACTTTGGTCACCAAACTCGTCGCTGGAATCCTAAGATGGCTAAGTACATCTTCACAGAACGTAACGGAATCCACGTTATCGACTTGCAACAAACTGTAAAAATGGTTGAGACAGCTTACGAATTCGTTCGTGAAGCAGCAGCTAACGATGCAGTATTCTTGTTCGTTGGTACTAAAAAACAAGCAGCTGAAGCAGTTGCTGAAGAAGCAACTCGTGCTGGTCAATACTACATCAACCACCGTTGGTTGGGTGGTACTCTTACAAACTGGAATACTATCAAAAAACGTATCGCTCGTTTGAAAGAAATCAAACAAATGGAAGCTGACGGAACTTTCGAAGTTCTTCCTAAGAAAGAAGTTGCACTTCTTAACAAACAACGTGCACGTCTTGAAAAATTCTTGGGTGGTATCGAAGATATGCCTCGTATTCCAGATGTAATCTACATCGTTGACCCACACAAAGAACAAATCGCTGTTAAAGAAGCTAAGAAACTTGGTATCCCAGTTGTAGCAATGGTTGATACAAACGCTGATCCAGATGAGATCGATGTAATCATCCCAGCTAACGATGATGCTATCCGTGCCGTTAAATTGATTACTTCAAAAATAGCTGACGCTATCATCGAAGGTAAACAAGGTGAAGACGCTTCTGTAGATTTCCAAGAAGCAGCTGCAGCTGATTCAATCGAAGAAATCGTTGAAGTTGTCGAAGGTGACAACAACTAATCTTTAAGATTGGTTAGGGCGTGTTGCCCACTAAAGATACGACAAACACCTAAGGGGCGGGGCTCAGCCCAGCCCCTTAGTCTTATAAAATAAATTTGGAGAAAAACAAAATGGCAGAAATTACAGCTAAACTTGTTAAAGAATTGCGTGAAAAATCTGGTGCTGGTGTCATGGACGCAAAAAAAGCATTGGTTGAAGTTGATGGCGATATCGAAAAAGCGATTGAATTACTTCGAGAAAAAGGTATGGCTAAAGCAGCTAAGAAAGCTGACCGTATTGCAGCTGAAGGTTTGACAGGTATTTACGTTAGCGGTAACGTTGCAGCAGTTGTTGAAGTTAACGCTGAAACTGACTTCGTTGCGAAAAACGCTCAATTCGTTGAGTTGGTAAACGAAACAGCTAAAGTGATTGCTGAAGGTAAACCAGCTAACAACGAAGAAGCACTTGCATTGACTATGCCTTCAGGTGAAACTCTTGAAGCTGCATACGTAACTGCTACAGCTACTATCGGTGAAAAAATCTCATTACGTCGTTTTGCAGTTGTTGAGAAAACCGATGCACAACACTTCGGAGCTTACCAACACAACGGTGGACGTATCGGTGTTATTTCAGTTATCGAAGGTGGAGATGAAGCTATTTCAAAACAAATCTCAATGCACATTGCAGCGATGAAACCAACTGTTCTTTCATACTCTGAATTGGACGAACAATTTGTTAAAGACGAATTGGCACAACTTAACCATGCTATCGATCAAGATAACGAAAGCCGTGCAATGGTTAATAAACCAGCTCTTCCACACCTTAAATATGGATCTAAAGCTCAATTGACTGATGCAGTTATCGCTCAAGCTGAAGAAGATATCAAAGATGAGTTGGCTGCTGAAGGTAAACCAGAAAAAATCTGGGATAAAATCATCCCAGGTAAAATGGAACGCTTCATTCTTGATAACACTAAAGTTGACCAAGCGTACACTCTTCTTGCCCAAGTTTACATCATGGACGACAGCAAAACAGTTGAAGCTTACCTTGAATCAGTAAATGCTTCAGTAGTAGAATTCGTTCGCTTTGAAGTTGGTGAAGGTATTGAAAAAGCATCTAACGACTTTGAATCAGAAGTTGCAGCTACAATGGCAGCAGCTCTTAACAACTAATTTTAGTTGCTAGATAAAAAGAAAAGAAGTTACGTGAATCAATCGTAACTTCTTTTTTGTTGTAATTAGAAAACGTCTGAGCAATTCTCCAGATATCTAAACATTTCTATTAATGAGCAAGAGTGTCTACTCCAAATAGAAGAGAGAGAGTTCCCATAATGATACCTGCGAGGATAACTCCGAGCATAACAGCTAGAACACTGCGCTTAAAGTCCCAGTCTAGGATAGATGCTGCAAGCGTACCAGTCCAAGCTCCTGTTCCTGGAATTGGAATTCCTACAAAGAGCAGAAGGGCCCAGAAGATACCCTTGTCTCCAGCAGCTTTTTCAAGCTTTTGACCCCCACTATGGCCTTTTTTTAGACACCAGGTAAAGAAACCACCGATAAAAGGTTTGTCAGCACCCCACTTGAGAACACGGCGGGCGAAGAAGAAAATAATTGGAACTGGAAGCATGTTCCCAATCACACAAAGGACAAGGGCCTGCCACCAAGGAATACCTGAGGCGATAGCAACAGGAACTGCTCCACGGAGTTCAACAAGGGGAATCATAGAGATTAAGAATGCAATGATGTATTTCATGAGTAACCTTTCATAAGGAAATGGAATAAGAGATAAAATTCAAGGAATGTGAGTTTTATCGTGGTGTTCAGGATATTTCAGTAAAAAAATGAGACATCTACTATTTTTAATCTTATCTATTATATCTTATACGTTCTCTAATGGCAATTTTAAAAAAGCTATTCGAGAGTATAGTTTCCCATGTGCTAACATTTTTGGTATAATAATAGTCAGTTATAGTCAAATTAGACTGGAGGAATTAAGTTGGCAAGAAATACATCAGCAAAAAATACATCAGATAGTATAGAAGAATATATTAAAGAATTGCTGGGCCAGTCTGGAACTGCTGAGATTCAACGCTCGAACTTAGCAGATGCTTTTCAAGTAGTACCAAGTCAGATTAACTATGTTATCAAGACTCGTTTTACAGAGAGTCGTGGGTATATTGTTGAGAGTAAACGTGGTGGTGGCGGCTATATTCGCATTGTCAAAGTTAGATTCTCCGACAAACACCATATGATTAATGATTTGCTGCAAAATTTGGAAGATCAGCTCAGCGAACAAGTCTTTACAGACCTCATTCAGTTGCTTTTTGATGAAAAGATTATCACTGAGCGTGAGGGAAATTTGATTTTAGCGACTGCTAGTGATGATGTTTTAGGCGAAGATGCGGCTATCATTCGTTCGCGTATTCTACGCTCGCTATTACTTAGATTGGATAGAAAAGGGAATTAGATGACGATATATTCAAGAAAAATGCAGGCCATTTTCCATCGTGCTCAGCTTGAAGCGGAGCGTTTTGAAAGTCCTTTCTTGGAGACTTGGCATGTGCTTCTGGCTATGGTTGAGATTCCGGGATCTGTAGCCTACTTAACATTTACTGATTTTGAGGACCGTATTCATTCAGAAGAGATTGAGACAGCTGCTGTATTGGCTATGGAGAAGAGGCCAAAAGACTTGTCGGAATCAGATATTATCGATTTACGTGCACAGTCACCTGCGCTAGAGGCTATGTTGCAAGAGGCGCAAGGAATCGCTAGTGTGACTGGTGCTGTAGAGGTAGGGTCTGAACATGTATTGATGGCCTTCCTTCTTCATAAGGATTTAATGGTTTGTCGCCTCCTTGAAGTGGCTGGTTTTCAATATAAAGATGATAGCGATAAACCTCGCATCATAGATTTACGACGTTCTTTGGAGCGTAATGCTGGTCTTAGCAAGCAAGATTTGAAGGCAATTCACGATCTTCGTAAACCTAAGAAATCAAAAGCATCTGGGAATTTTGCCAATATGATGCAACCTCCTCAATCATCTACTGGTGAACTGGCAGATTATACCAAAGACTTAACTGCATTAGCGGAGTCAGGAAATCTTGATCCCGTTATTGGACGCGATGAAGAAATTTCACGCATGATCCAGGTTTTGAGTCGTAAAACGAAGAATAATCCCGTCTTGGTAGGTGAAGCTGGTGTCGGTAAGACAGCACTTGCTCTTGGTTTAGCGCAACGTATTGCTTCAGGCGAAGTACCATTTGAATTGGCTGATATGCGTATCTTAGAGCTTGACATGATGAGCGTTGTTGCAGGGACACGTTTCCGTGGTGATTTCGAAGAGCGTATGAATCAGATTATTGATGAGATTGAAGCTGATGGGAAAATCATTCTCTTTATTGACGAACTACATACGATTATTGGATCTGGTTCAGGTATTGATAGTACCTTGGACGCGGCTAATATTTTGAAACCGGCCCTTGCGCGCGGGACACTTCACATGGTTGGAGCAACCACGCAAGCTGAATACCAAAAGCATATTGAGAAAGATGCGGCTTTATCCCGTCGTTTTGCTAAAATTACAATTGAAGAACCAAGTGTATCTGAAGCAATCGATATTTTAAACGGTTTGCGTTCGTCTTATGAAGACTATCATCGTGTGACAATTACGGACGAGGCAGTTGAGACGGCAGTCAAGGCAGCGCATCGCTATTTGACGAGTAAGAATTTGCCTGATTCGGCAATTGATCTTTTAGATGAAGCGAGTGCAACTGTTCAAGTTCGTATCAAAAAAGAGGCCAAACGTGAGATAACACCTTTGGATGAAGCACTTCTATCTGGGGATATTAGGGCTGCTGTTGAACAGTACAAGGCTAATCAAAAGGCAAAATTTCCTAAACCTGCTTTGGTAGATGCGGATCAGATTATGCAAACTCTTAGTCGTTTATCAGGTATCCCTGTTGAGAAGATGACGCAGACTGACAGCAAGCGTTACCTGAATCTTGAATCAGAACTCCACAAACGTGTTATTGGTCAAGATGAGGCGGTTTCGGTTATCAGCCGTGCTATTCGTCGTAATCAGTCAGGTATTCGTACTGGAAAACGTCCTATTGGCTCCTTCATGTTCCTTGGACCTACTGGTGTTGGTAAGACAGAATTGGCCAAGGCTTTGGCGGAAGTTCTCTTTGATGATGAATCAGCTTTGCTTCGCTTTGATATGTCGGAATATATGGAAAAATTTGCGGCTAGTCGCCTTAATGGTGCTCCTCCAGGGTATGTCGGATATGATGAGGGTGGAGAGCTGACAGAGAAAGTTCGAAATAAGCCCTACTCAGTTCTTCTCTTTGACGAGATTGAGAAAGCTCACCCAGATATCTTCAACGTTCTCTTACAGGTTTTGGATGACGGTGTTTTAACAGATAGCCGTGGTCGTAAGGTTGATTTTTCAAACACTATCATCATTATGACCTCAAATTTGGGAGCTACAGCTCTTCGTGATGATAAAACTGTTGGTTTTGGTGCTCAAACTATTTCTCATAATCACCAAGCCATGCAAGCACGCATTATGGAAGAGCTTAAGAAGTCCTATCGTCCAGAATTTATTAACCGTATTGATGAGAAGGTTGTCTTCCACAGCTTAGAGGAAGAACAACTACATGACATTGTCAAGATTATGGTTAAACCATTAATTTCAGCTCTAGCCGATAAAGGTATAAGCTTAAAATTCCAACCAGCTGCTCTTAAGCATTTGGCTAAGGATGGCTATGATATTGAGATGGGAGCTCGTCCATTACGTCGTACGATTCAAACTCAAGTGGAGGACAAGTTGTCTGAGTTATTACTAGGTGGCCAAGTTGTTAGCGGACAGACCCTTAAGATTGGTTGCTCGAAAGATAAATTAACCTTTACAGTAGTGTAAATATTAAACATCAAAGACAGATTACACCCATAATCTGTCTTTTTGTGTCAATAAGAGTCAAGATAGAGTCAACCTTTCCGTAAAGCAGGCGTAAAAGAAAAAGCCGAGCCACGCTCGACTGTAAGTATTAGAGTTTCTCGTTGACAAAGGTTACAAAGTGATTCCACCAAACCTTGAGGAAGAAGCTCTTCTTAACTTCTTTACCAGCAACCAGTTCTATGCTTGGGATGCCTTGATTAGGTAGGTAGCCATTTCCTACAAGAGTCCTATCTTCAAAGGTGGTTGTTCCCACCTTGTCTCCTAACTTGACAGGGGCTTGCATCTGGTTGGTAGTGACTTTAATGTGTTTGTTATTGTTAGCATCTATTTTTTGGATAATATTAAAGTCAGACTTAGCGACAGCAGACACTTGCTTGGATTTACCATCGAGGACATCTGCTTGGCCTTTGCTGATGGCTTGTCCTTTCTTAGCAATAGTCTTACTTTCCCAATGGTAGACCACGTAATTAAGGAGTTCATTGGTTGCGGTAAACCGGGCATAGTCATCCGTATCGGTGTGTTCAGCGTTTATGATGACTGTGATAATACTCATCCCACTTTCATTTGAATGGGCTACGAAGGAGGCTCCGGCCAAATCAGTGGTACCCGTTTGGAGCCCATCAACTCCCTTGCGGTAACTAGGCTGTCCTTTAAGCATATAGTTAAAGGTTTTGAGTTTATTGACACCATCAAAATTAGCTTCTGTCTTTTTAGTGATGTCGAGGATTTCGGGATATTCTTTAATCACATGTTGTGCAATGACAGCAACATCCTTGGCACTCATGGTGTTTTCTTCGTCTGATTTAGAACCTGGATAAATATTATTACCTAAATAGGAATTATTAAGTCCAGAGGCATTGACAATCTTGGAATCAGTGATACCCCAGTCTTTGAGTTGGGCTTTCATCATATCAACAAACTTACTCTCAGTACCTCCGATTTCCTCGGCTAGGGCAATGGCTGCGCTGTTGGCACTGGCAATAAGAGTTGCGTCGAGGAGCTGTTTGACAGTGTACTTACGGGCATCTAGTGGAATATTGGAGACTCCGACACTGACAGTCAATTCAAAGGGATAGTCAGAAATGTCAACTTTAGTGTTCCATTTGAGGTCTCCTTGGTCTACCGCTTTATAAACCATATAGGCTGTTAGAAGTTTGGTAATAGAGCCAACCCCATTAGGGGTAGTCGCATCTTTTTCGTATAAAATCTTACCGGTAGTTGCTTCGACAGCAATAGCATGCTTGGCTGAGGCATCAAATCCTTTTTTCTTATCTGCTGCAAAAGTAGGAGTTACGCTTCCCAGACAGAGTAAGAAGGTCATAATAAGTGTAATCAGTTTTTTCATGGTTTGTTCTTTCATGTGTTTTGGGTATTTATTATACCACATTTTGAGAGGAACTTAAGGTGTTGAGAAGGAGCTTTTACGATTATACCACGATTTTCAAAGCAAATAAAAACTATCTTTTGATATCAAAAGATAGTTTTGTGTTTACTTGCTTCCTGTGAAGAAATTAAGGATATGATTCCACCAAACTTTTAAGAAGAAGCTTTTCATAATGGACTGGTTGGCTGTGACATCAACTTGAGGTGGATCAGAAATATAACTTGTTCCTACGAGATCTTTATCATCATATATTGCTGTTCCAATGGTATCTCCTTTTTTGATAGGAGCTGTCACGGTTTTTGCTTGTATTTTTACTGAATCATTTTGGCTATTTCTTTTTTGGACAACTGTAAGATCTGATTCGAGCCTAGCAGAGATGTTTTTTCTGTCTCCATCGGCTACCTTGATATCATTTTTCTTGACGATTTGTCCCTTAGTGTTGAGGGTTTTGATTTCCCAGTTTTGTGTCACATAATCTAGCAACTCATTTGTGGCTGTGAAACGTGCAGATTCATCGTCCCCACCATTGTACGCATTCATAACGACTGTAATCAAGCTCATGCCATTTTCATTGGAGTGGGCTACGAAGGATGCCCCAGCTAGTTCAGTTGTTCCAGTCTTAAGTCCATCAACCCCCTCACGGTAGTTTTCTTGGCCTTCTAACATGTAGTTGTGGGTAGTCAATTTGTTGTCACCCTCGAAATCAACCTCGGTTTGTTTGGTGATTTCGAGTACTTGGGGATAGTCTTTGATGAGATGGTCTGCGATAATCGCAATATCTAGAGCACTCATGGTATTTTCGTCATCTGGTTTAGAGCCAGGATAACGGTTATCTCCTAGATATTTATTGTTCAGACCCGAAGCGTTAAATAATTTAGCATCTGTAATGCCCCATTCTTTTAGTTGGGCTGTCATAGTGTCAACAAAGGTACTCTCTGTTCCTGAGATTTTTTCAGCTAGAGCAATTGCTGCACTGTTGGCACTACTAATGAGGGTGGCATCTAAGAGTTGTTTAACAGTATATTTTCGAGAGTCTAGTGGGACGTTTGAAACTTCTGGATCAACTGTTAAGTTGAATGGATAATCTGAGATACCTACCTCAGTGTCCCAAGTAATTTTACCTTGATCAACGGCTTTGTAGACCATGTAGGCTGTCAGGATTTTCGTCATTGAAGCAACACCATCAGGAGTTGTAGCATCCTTTTCATAGAGCACTTTTCCTGTAGTGGTTTCGATAGCGATCGCATGTTTTGCAGCAACATCGAAGGAATCAGTCTGATCTTGTGCTAGGGCAGGTGTTGCTAGACCTATTAAGATTAAGGCAATCATAATGCTGTGTTGTAATTTTTTCATAGTCATTCCTTTGTCTCTCATAAGCGTTTATTATATCACAAAACCACCTAAATATCTGAAATCGAGAAAAGCTTGGAGCGCAACTTATGCCGAAGCTCTGCCATTTTCGACTATAATATGGTAAAATGGAAGTTATATCAAATGAATGATATAAAGTTGACCAGTTCGTTTTTGTGGGGCTGGTTATGGATAAAAAGAGGGATCAAACATGGCTAAACAAACTTTTGAGATGACCTTTGAAGGACGCCCACTTGTTGTGGAAGTGGGACAAGTAGCCAAGCAGGCTAATGGTGCTGTTGTAGTACGTTATGGAGATACAACCGTATTGTCAGTAGCTGTTATGTCTAAAAAGATGGCAACTGCAGATTTCTTTCCTTTACAGGTTAATTATGAGGAAAAAATGTATGCGGCTGGTAAGTTCCCAGGAGGCTTTAGCAAGCGTGAGGGACGACCTTCAACTGATGCCACCTTGACTGCTCGTCTTATTGACCGTCCTATTCGTCCCATGTTTGCGGAGGGTTTTCGTAACGAAGTTCAAGTCATTAATACTGTTCTCTCTTATGATGAAAATGCTAGTGCGCCAATGGCCGCTATGTTTGGGAGTTCTTTAGCACTTTCTATTTCGGATATTCCTTTCAATGGTCCTATTGCTGGGGTTCAAGTGGCTTATGCAGCGGAAGATTTCATCATCAACCCAAGTGCATCAGATAAAGAAGTTTCACATTTAGACTTGATAGTGGCAGGTACCAAGGAAGCCATCAATATGGTAGAAGCAGGTGCTCAGGAATTGTCAGAGGACATCATGTTGCAAGCACTTTTGAAGGGACATGAAGCTATTCAAGAGTTGCTTGATTTCCAAAATTATATTGTTGCGGCTGTTGGTAAGGAAAAGGCTGAGGTTGAACTGCTCCAAGTGGATGCTGATTTGAAGGCTGAAATTGAAGCAGTTTATTATGATCAGTTAGCTAAGGCTGTTCAGGTGGAAGAAAAAATGGCGCGTGAGGCAGCAACCCAGGCTGTTAAAGAAGAGGTCCTCGCTTCTTATCAAGAACGTTTTGCAGAAGATGAAGATAAGGAAACCATTCTACGTGATGTGGTAGAAATTCTTGAGCAGATGGAACATGCTGAAGTGCGCCGTCTGATTACAGAAGACAAGGTTCGTCCTGATGGTCGTCGTTTGGATGAGATTCGTCCTTTGGATGCTGAAATTGACTTTCTGCCAAATGTTCATGGATCAGGTCTCTTTACACGTGGGCAAACCCAGGCCTTATCAGTCTTGACTTTAGCCCCTATGAGTGATACACAACTCGTTGATGGTTTGGATCCAGAGTATAAGAAACGTTTCCTTCACCACTACAATTTCCCTCGGTATTCGGTGGGTGAAACAGGGCGTTACGGTGCACCAGGCCGTCGTGAAATTGGTCACGGAGCTTTAGGTGAACGTGCCCTTGCTCAAGTGCTTCCAAGCGTTGAAGAGTTTCCATATGCTATCCGTTTGGTATCCGAAGTCTTGGAGTCAAATGGTTCTTCTTCACAGGCTTCTATTTGTGCAGGCACTTTGGCTCTTATGTCCGGTGGGGTGCCGATTAAGGCACCTGTTGCGGGGATTGCCATGGGTCTTATTTCAGATGGAACCAACTACACTGTTCTAACCGACATTCAAGGTTTAGAAGATCATTTTGGTGATATGGACTTTAAGGTGGCTGGTACACGTCTAGGTATTACAGCTCTTCAGATGGATATTAAGATTTCAGGAATTACACCTGCTATTCTTGAGGAAGCTTTAGCTCAAGCTAAGGTGGCACGTTTTAAAATTCTTGATATTATTGAGTCAGCGATTGCTGAACCACGTTCGGAATTGGCCCCAACAGCTCCTAAGATTGATAGTATTCAGATTCCTGTTGACAAGATTAAGGTTGTCATCGGTAAGGGTGGTGAAACCATTGACAAGATTATCGCTGAGACAGGTGTCACAATTGATATCGATGAAGAAGGGCTCGTTCAGATTTTCTCTAGTGATCAGGATGCTATTGACCGTGCTAAAACAATTATCTCTGACCTTGTACGTGAAGCTAAGGTTGGCGAGGTCTACACTGTACCAGTTGTGCGTATTGAAAGGTTCGGTGCCTTTGTCCACCTCTTCAATAAGACTGATGCCTTAGTCCACATTTCAGAATTAGCTTGGAATCGCACTGAGCATGTTGAAGATGTGGTTAAGGTTGGGGATATGGTAACCGTTAAAATTATCAAAATCGATGAAAAAGGTCGTGTTGATGCTTCAATCAAAACCTTGCTTCCTAAACCTGAAAAAAATGAAGACAGGGAAAATGGAGAAGAGCGTCTTCACTGTTGTTGTTCTCATCATAAACCAGACCATCATAATGAAAGTGTGGAAGCACCGAAAAAAAGTGATGAATCAGAAACGAAAGAATAAGTAGAAGAATGACAGAAAATCAAGAATTGCAAGCCTTTGATGAAACCTTGAGAGAGTTTTTAACGGAACCAGACCATTTTTTGACTAGTCTGTCCTTGGTTAATCACTTCCAACATACTCCGGTATTGGCAACTAAAAGCCTTTATGCAGTTGAAGTAGAAGGGAAGAAAGTTGTTCCAGTCTTTACAAGTGAGCCGGATTTGCAAGCCTTTAAAAATACTCAAGATAGTGCCAAAGAGCAGACTTGGGTAAAATGTTCAAGTTTAGATATTCTATCTCAGCTTGTTGAGGCAGAACTTTTTGGCCTTGCTTTTAACCTTAAAGAGGTGGGTGACTTCTCGAATACCACTCTTTTTGCAAGCAGTGAATTAATTCAATTCATCAACTATTTTACTCAGACTCTTAATAATCTTCTGGGTGAGAAAAATCAAAAGGCAGATCCTAAGGATAAGATTTATCTTGTTCCAGCCTTCGTTCACAAGCGCGAGGAAGATGGTCAGAATGACCGTTTCTTTGCGACTATGTCGAATGCAGAGGGGCAGAGCTATGTGCCTGTGTTTACAAACTTGACGAGCTTTGCTAAATGGTACGGGAGCGAGACTTTTGGTTTACCTTTCCGTAAGGCTAAAGGGACCATTCTGCAGTGGCCATTGGCAGAAATTTACCAGCCTTCAAGTGGCGAAAATGAGTTGGACAAGGTTCAAGGTGTTGTCATCAATCCTTTTGATGAGCATCCTGAGTTAGTCAATTGGGCTTATTTTGAGGATGATAGCAAGTAATCCTGGTATTATCAAACCTCTGAAAAGATAATAAGGCGACAGTAAACAATAATGATATAAGGAGTGACCTATATGGGGTGGTGGAAAGAAAGTATTGATATTGTAAAGAAAAATGATCCAGCGGCTCGGACAAGTTTGGAGGTTCTTTTAACCTATCCTGGTCTCAAAGCCTTGGCCGCTCATCGTATCTCACATTTTCTCTGGCGCCACAATTGTCGACTCTTAGCTCGTATGCATAGTCAATTTTGGCGATTTTGGACTCAGATTGAGATTCACCCTGGGGCTCAGATTGCTGAAGGTGTCTTTATTGATCACGGTTCTGGCCTTGTCATTGGTGAAACAGCTGTGGTTGAAAAAGGAGCTATGCTCTATCACGGTGTTACTTTAGGTGGTACTGGTAAAGATGTCGGAAAACGTCACCCAACCGTTCGTGAGGGTGCATTGGTTTCAGCCCATGCTCAGATTATTGGGCCTATTGAGATTGGAAAAAATGCCAAGGTAGGTGCAGGAGCTGTGGTTGTTGCCGATGTCCCAGAAGATGTTACGGTAGTTGGTGTCCCTGCTAAGGTCGTACGTGTTCACGGTAAAAAGGATGAAGAAGTGATTCATGACATTGAGGAAGGTCGTGAATACTATAGCGAAAAGCTAGAAGATCTTCTAAAAGCAGCTAGCTTTCACTCATCACGTCTATAAGGAAAGAAAAAGATGAGACTCTTTAGTTCAAAGGTGACTTGACTGACCGTTGTAGGTCCACTCGCTCTTGTTTACATTGCTTTACATAGAGGGGATTATAGCAGGGCTGCTTTATGGTTTTGTATCTCTTTTTTGTGGGCTGGTATTGTCTACAAGCAACGTCACAAGTGAGACTTGAGTTGTGAAAAAAATTGTTCAAAAGTAATCCTTTTTTGGTCTTTTATTTTATATAGTTGGGAGCTTTGTTTCTGCTATGTTTCTTTTGGCTCAAGGTCTGCTAGTTGCGGCCATGGGGATTATCATTCTCGTTATACTCTTATGTTTATACTTAAACCATTTTAGGGATAAAAAATAGTTTCCAATTAATTGAAAGGAATCTCTAGTGATAAAAATTTATGATACAATGACACGTTCGCTCCGTGATTTCGTACCTTTGACAGAGAACACTGTCAATATGTATGTTTGCGGACCAACCGTCTACAATTATATTCATATCGGAAATGCCCGTTCAACAGTAGCTTTTGATACCATTCGTCGTTATTTTGAGTATCGTGGTTATACTGTTAACTACATTTCTAACTTTACAGATGTAGATGATAAGATTATCAAGGCGGCCAATGAAGTTGGTATTTCGACCAAAGAATTATCAGACAAGTTTATCACAGCCTTTATGGAAGATACCGCACAACTTGGAATCAAACCAGCGACACAAAATCCTCGTGTTATTAACTACATGGATGAAATCATTGCATTTGTATCAATCTTGATTGATAAAGGTTTTGCTTATGTTTCTGAAGGTGATGTATACTTCCGAGTAACTAAGTCAAACAATTATGCTAAATTAGCCAACAAGACCTTGGAAGATCTTGAAATTGGTGCTAGCGGACGTACGGATGCTGAGACAGATCGTAAGGAAGATCCTCTGGATTTTGCCCTTTGGAAAGCTGCCAAAGAAGGAGAGATTTCTTGGGAAAGTCCTTGGGGACCTGGACGTCCAGGCTGGCACATCGAATGTTCTGTTATGGCAACTGAAATCCTTGGGGATACTATCGATATCCATGGTGGAGGTGCGGACCTTGAGTTCCCACACCATACTAATGAAATCGCACAATCAGAAGCCAAGACTGGTAAGACCTTTGCTAATTACTGGATGCATAACGGTTTTGTCAATGTGGACAATGAGAAAATGTCAAAATCCTTGGGTAACTTTGTGACTGTTCATGATATGCTTAAGACGGTTGATGGGCAAGTGCTTCGCTTCTTCCTAGCGACACAACAGTATCGTAAACCAATTAACTTTACCGAGAAAGCTATCCATGATGCTGAAGTCAATCTCAAGTATTTGAAAAATACGCACAGTCTACCACTAACAGAAGAGGTAAGCCAAGCCGAATTGCAAACTTATCTTGATGCTTTCCAGGCGGCTATGGATGATGACTTTAATACGGCAAATGGTGTGACTGTTCTGTTTGATATGGCTAAATGGATTAATTCAGGCAACTATGATGAAACTGTTAAAGATGCTTTTGAAAAAATTCTACAAGTCTTCGGTATTGTTTTCGAAGAAGAAACTCTTGATGAAGATATCGAAAAACTCATTGAAGAGCGTCAAGCAGCTCGTGCCAACAAGGACTTTGCGACAGCAGATCGTATTCGTGATGAGTTAGCTGCTCAAGGTATCAAACTTCTTGATACCAAGGAGGGCGTGAGGTGGACACGTGACTAAACACATTGATGTAAATCTTATTAATGGTATTGCACTCGCCTTTGAGGGAGATGCTGTTTATTCCTTATACATTCGCCGTCACCTGATTTTTCAAGGACAGACTAAGCCAAATCAATTGCATCGTCTAGCTACACGCTATGTTTCCGCCAAGGCTCAAGCTAGCCTCATTGAAAAAATGCTAGAGCGAGAGCTTTTGACTGAAAAAGAGCTGGACATCTACAAACGAGGTCGTAATGCTAAGAGTCATACCAAAGCTAAAAATACGGATGTTATTACCTATAAAATGTCAACAGGCTTCGAGGCAGTCATGGGTTATCTTCATATGACCGAGGATATCGACCGTCTAGAAGAGTTGGTTGCTTGGTGCATTGATGAAGTTGAAAAAGAAATCTAAAAATTCTGCTGAGAGCAGGATTTTTTGTTGTTTAAAATTCATCTAGATTGTGAAAAATAAACGATGTCTAAAAATCAAGATTGTTTGAGAATCAAAGTAATTCAGTGTTTTAACAATAAAAATAAGATAAAACTGATATTTAGAGGCTTTAAAATGAGGAAATTAAGGAGTGTCTGACACGTGTAATCCCGATACTATAACGTTTTTTAATAAAACTCTTTTAACAGAAAGTTAAAGAAGTCTATAATGTTAGTAAATGAGTCTATATCAAAAATGAGGAGGTGAATGAAATAGCTAAGGAAAAAGTTTTCTATACAACTTTTGTTGTTTTGATTTTGTCTAGTTTTATGTTGCAAACAGGTAAAGCAGACGAAGTTCAGGTGAAATCTGATGAAGCTAAAATAGATTATGTTAATAGTGAGGCATCAGCTCCGTAAGTTGATTTTTCTTCAGTTGAAGCCCAGGCAGAACCACCCAGTCAAGTAAGCTCAGTGGTAACCTTAACGTCACTGATGGTTTTCTCTTCAAGTGAGACAGATGAGGCGCTTCTTGAGGTGCATTCTCAAGTTGATATTGTAGAAACGAGTGTTTCTATGGCTAAACCTCATTCAGAAGAGGCTCGTGTCCAGGATCTTGGTGAGGACCGATCAGTAGCTGGATCTGAGCGAAGATATTCAAGCCCAATATCTGAAGTGGTTTAAGAAACTGATAGCTCTCTTGTATAGACAACTGCAGAAATAAGTCAGTTGGATAAAAATATAGATTGAGAATTTGATCTATTCGTCAGAAGTAACCTTTACAGACGAACTTATCTCAGAGATTTCCGGAAACAGTTCAACAAGTGCAGGCTCAATTGACATCTTACAAGCAGCAGGTAAAACCATTACCCAGGCTGCGAGAAAGATTGCGGAATCAATTGCAGATCTAGATACAATTGGTAAGCAGACTTTGGCTGCTGCAAGGGTTGTTTTATTTCTTCTAGTGCTTTACCTAGCGGAAATTACATTTATTTAATACGCTTTGCCCTCGTAAGAGTGCTTTTTTTATGATAGAATAGGCATATGAAAACAACTAAAGAATCAATCCTGGACATTGTTTATGGTGTGCATGCTGTAACGGAGAGTCTAGAAGCTAATACTGGAAACAAACTCTATATTCAAGACGATCTTCGAGGGAAAAATGTGGATGCTATTAAGGCCTTGGCAGCTGAAAAGAAGGTTTCCATCTCTTGGACACCAAAGAAAACCTTGTCTGATATGACAGGTGGGGCTGTTCATCAAGGTTTCGTCCTTCGTGTGTCAGAGTTCGCTTACTCTGATCTCTCAGTTATTATGGATAAGGCTGAGCAAGAGGAGAACCCTCTGATTCTCATTTTAGATGGACTTAATGATCCTCATAACTTTGGTTCCATCCTACGAACGGCTGATGCTACTCAGGTGACAGGAGTCATTATTCCCAAGCATCGTGCTGTAGGGGTAACACCTGTCGTTGCCAAGACATCAACAGGAGCGGTGGAGTATATTCCGATTGCAAGAGTGACTAATCTTAGCCAAACCCTTGATAAGCTTAAAGAAGCAGGTTTTTGGGTATTTGGTACAGATATGAATGGTACAGCATCTCATAAATGGAACACAGCTGGCAAGATTGCTCTTATCATTGGTAATGAAGGTAAGGGGATCTCCGCTAACATCAAGAAACAAGTTGATGAGATGATTACTATTCCTATGGGTGGCCATGTGCAGAGCCTAAATGCCAGTGTGGCAGCTGCGGTTCTTATGTATGAAGTTTATCGAAACCGATTGTAACTATGAAAAAAAGAATACTTCTGGTTGATGGTTATAATATGATTGCCTTTTGGAAAGAAACCCGTCAACTCTTTAAGACCAATCAGCTTGACGAAGCTCGTGAAACACTGCTTCGTAAGCTTAATCATTATGCCAACTTTGAGCATATTGATATCATCTGTGTGTTTGATGCCCAGTTTGTTCCAGGGAATCGTCAGCGCTATGATCAGTACCGTGTCAGTGTTATTTTTACTGAGGAAGACGAGACAGCTGATAGCTATATTGAGCGCTCAGCAGCCGAGATGAATACTATTCAAAATCTAGTTGAAGTAGCAACTAGCGACTTAAATGAACAGTGGGCCATCTTTTCTCAAGGAGCTTTACGTGTTTCAGCACGTGAGTTGGAGGAGCGTGTTAATACCGTTAAGTCTGATTTAGACAAGATGTCAGCACATATTGACTTAACAACCCCCAAGTTACGTCCATGGGACGAAACACAATTAGGAAAATTACAGAACCTTTTAAATGAAATAAAATAGAGGGATATATGACATTTAAAATTTTGACAGATTCAACAGCAGATCTAGATGAAAAATGGTCTCAGGAGAATGATGTTGAACTTATTGGTCTAACCATTACGCTCGATGATATTACTTATGAGACCGTTGGCCCCAATCGATTAACGAGTGACCGTCTGTTGGAAGCTATGCAAGAAGGAGGTCAACCGACCACAAGTCAGGTGAATGTTGGTCAATTTGAAGAGGTTTTTCGTCGTCACGCTCAAAATGGTGATGATCTCCTTTATCTGGCCTTCTCATCAGTGCTTTCAGGTACTTATCAAAGTGCCGTTATGGCGCGTGACATGATTTTGGATGAGCATCCAGAAGCTGTCATTGAGATTGTAGATACCCTGGCGGCAGCAGGTGGAGAAGGTTATCTCTCTATCTTGGCGGCAGAAGCTCGTGACCAAGGTAAGAGTTTAGCCAAAACGAAAGCCATGATTGAGGACATTTTGCCACGTTTACGAACTTATTTCTTAGTTGATGATCTCTATCATCTTATGCGTGGGGGCCGTCTTTCTAAGAGCTCAGCAATTATTGGTAGTTTGATTAATATCAAGCCCCTTCTTTGGCTAGACGATTCGGGTAAGTTGGTTCCTTTGGCTAAAATCCGTGGACGTAAAAAAGCCATTAAAGAAATGGTGTTGTATGCTACTCAGGATATTGGACATAGCACAGCGATTGTCGCTTATGCTAATGATTTAGAAGCTGCTGAGAATCTAAAAGAACAATTGTTAACAGTTAACGGCATTGAGCAAGTTCTTATTATGCCACTAGGTCCAGTTATTTCTACCCACTTCGGACCAGGGACGTTAGCCGTCTTTACGATTGGTGAGAAAGCTAGATAAAGTTAAAGTAAAAAGAGTAGTAAAATGCTGCTCTTTTATTGTAAAATGGGACTGTCAAGTGAATTTGACACGATGTAAAGGCACCTTAGCTAATATGTCAAGGATATTGGATAGTGTTTCAAAACGAAAAAGGAGATAATGTACTCGTTACGTCAGTAGCGAAAGGAGAGTTTTATAATGAATATCAATGAATTAAGAAAAAAGAATAATCTTAGTCAAGATGGGTTTGTTAATTTATTCCATGTATCTTGACAAACGGTTTCTAGTTGAGAAAATGGGAAAAGTTATTCCGATGTTGAAATGCTCATTAAAATTAGTCAACACTTTGGAATCTCAGTTGATGACTTAGTCAAAAATGAAATGCAATTGACGACTAACAACAAATCCAAGACAAACTCTCGCTTATGGTTGATTGCTCTACCAATTTTTGTCCTCATTTGTGTAATAGCTGTTGGTATTTGGAATAAACACAATAGCCAATCAGTTAATTTTTCCATGAAAGATGATAAAACTTATAAAAGTAATGATGCGGCACAAACCTCTCTGACAGTGGCTAAAGGGTATTTTACAGTTCCAAAAGCTGGTAAATTAGAGGTCAAGGTTAATGCGACGACAGATAATGGCAACCTTCATCTAACTATCGTAGATAATAATCATCATCACTATTATCAAATAGATGGTGATGACTTAAAAGATTCACAAAAGCTCTATTTTAAAAGTGGAGACTTATTGTATTCGCATTACAGCCGATGCTTATACAGAAAAAGTTGTTAGTTTGGATTACAATATTAAAGTTAATAGTTAGTGACTTGTTTGAAAAAGCACATGAAATCTTTCATTGCTTTATTTATAGCTAGCCATAAGAAAATTTTATACCTGATTTCCTCCATATTCGACTGATGAAGTGATATAATTTTTAAAATCAAAGGAGGAAAAGACATGGCTTTGACTTATGCTGTACTTGGAAGTGGTGCAATGGGACTACGTTTTGGGCTGCTATTAAAAGAACATCTCGGTGCTAAAGTGGATTTTATTGATACGTGGGAAGAGCAAATCGACACGGTTAGAAAACAAGGTGGTGTTTATCAATCACGTGATGGTAAAAATCGTCATCTGATTCCAATTAGCATTCAGACACCAGAAGAATACCAAGGGAAACCAGATGTTTTTATCATTTTTGATAAACAAATGCATTTGTCACAGTTGATCGAACGAAGTAAGCATTTCTTCCACGAAAATCAATATGTTTTCACAGGAATGAATGGCATGGGACATATCGAGAAAATCAATCGCTATTTTGCGCCTGAAAAAGTTTTAGCAGGAACTTGTCTGATTGGAACGGTCTTGAAAGACGCAGGAAATGTTGATTTTATTGGAAAAGCAGGTGCTGGTTCTATTAATCTTGCCGCTCAATCAGGGATGGTCGATGATGTTCAAAAGCAGATAATAACTGAATTTGAAGCCTCAAACCTCAATCCAAATCTGACTGATAATTTTTTAGGAACACTTTACACAAAAGTTGTGTTCAATTCTGTCATCAATACCATTTGCACCCTTTTTGAAATTCGTATGGGACAATTCATTGATTATGAAGGTGCCGAAAAACTAGGACGTCAATTAATTGATGAAGCTTATAACGTTGCCGAATTAGCGGGCATTACTCCTCTGAATAGTCGTGATGAAGAATGGGAGACTATTAGGTATGTTAGCGCGGAAACAAGCCCTCTGCATTATCCGTCAATGTACCAAGATATGAACAAAGGACGTCAGACAGAAGTTGATTATATCAATGGTTATATCTATGATTTAGGCAGGACTTATGATTACCAAGCAAAAACGCATGACTTTTTACGCCACTTAGTTCACTTAGCAGAAAATACCCGTAAATTCCGCTAAGCGTTTTCTATGAAAAAGAAGAAAAAATCGCTAAAAAACTAAGAAAAGATGGTAGGTAAGTGTTGCCTTGGACTTCTTTTTTTGATATTATGTTAAACGGTATTGTTTACCCCATTTGAAAGGCCCCGGAACCTTCCAAATACTTTTCGATGGGAAGGGACACCCATCACTCGTAAACAAAAATCGAACTATATATAGGAGAAATCATGAACAAAACAACATTTATGGCTAAACCAGGCCAAGTTGAACGTAAATGGTATGTCGTTGACGCAACTGATGTGCCACTTGGGCGTCTTTCTGCAGTAGTTGCTAGCGTACTTCGCGGAAAAAACAAACCAACTTTCACACCACACACTGATACAGGTGATTTCGTAATCGTTATCAATGCTGAAAAAGTTAAATTGACTGGTAAAAAAGCAACTGATAAGATCTACTACACTCACTCAATGTACCCAGGTGGTTTGAAACAAATCTCAGCAGGTGAACTTCGTTCTAAAAACGCTGTTCGTTTGATCGAAAAATCAGTTAAAGGTATGCTTCCACACAATACTCTTGGACGCGCACAAGGTATGAAATTGAAAGTCTTCGTTGGCGGTGAGCACACTCACGCTGCACAACAACCAGAAGTACTTGATATCTCAGGACTTATCTAATTCTAAGAGGAAAGGAGCACTAATATAATGGCACAAGCACAATATGCAGGTACAGGACGCCGTAAAAACGCTGTTGCACGCGTACGTTTGGTTCCAGGTACTGGTAAAATCACTGTTAACAAAAAAGATCTAGAAGAATACATCCCACACGCAGACCTTCGTCTCGTTATCAACCAACCTTTCGCAGTTACTTCAACTGAAGGTTCATACGACGTACATGTTAACGTTGTAGGTGGTGGATACGCTGGTCAATCAGGTGCGATCCGTCACGGTATCGCTCGTGCACTTCTTCAAGTAGACCCAGACTTCCGCGATTCATTGAAACGCGCTGGACTTCTTACTCGTGATGCACGTATGGTTGAACGTAAGAAACCAGGTCTTAAGAAAGCACGTAAAGCTTCACAATTCTCAAAACGTTAATCAAAGCGATTATATCAACGTTTCAAGGCACTCAAGAGTTCACCTCATGGGTGCTTTTTTCGTGTTTTTTTGAAAAGTTCACCTCAAAATTTACCTTATTTTCACCTTATTGTTTTAGTGATTTTAAGGCAAATTCACCAACTGCCATAGGAACGACATTAGAAGTATTGACATAAATCTGAGTTGTTCCTGTATCGCTATGAGTCAAAGCTTCTGAAATAGCTTCTAAACTCATGCCGGCTTCTTTAGCTAAAGTTGCTCCTGTATGACGTAACTTGTGCGGTGTAGCGTGTGCAAGTTCAGGGTGTCGCTTTCTGATAGTCTTCATCTTATTGTTGAGATAGTCAGCGTGTAAAGGCTTATTGACGTTTCCTTTGGTGTCTATATAAGTGAAGACAAACTGCTCAGGATTAGTCATAATTCCAAAGCGAGCTAGCTCATACTTTTGTTGCTCTTTCCAAGAAGAAAGGAGTTCAAGCAGGTCATTAGAAATTGAAAATATAGTTTTCTTGTTTCCCTTGGTTGATTTGACTTCTCCATACCTATCTAAGGCTTGAATCAGTTGGATTTGAGCTTTGGAAAAATCAATATGTTTCCATTGCAGAGCATAAGTTTCGGATTTTCTATCTCCTAAAAAGAAGGTCAGGTAGAACAAAACATAGTCTTTAAGAGAAATCTTACCATTATCCAAATCCTCTTTAAAAGCAGTAAACCATGCTTGTAACTGTTCCTGAGTCAGATAGAGGTCTTCATCTCGTCTTGCCTCAGATAGTTGAATTTTCTTTGTTGCCTTGATACGGCGTAAGGTTTTAGCTAGGCGATTAGTCTCAATATATTCAAGTTCCTCAGCCCAATCAAATATGGAAATCACATAGCTTCTCAAGGTCTTGAAGTTGGCGTATTCGTTAGCTTTAGCAGTCATCAAGTTTAGAATAACTTGCTTGTTCTGATTTAGAAATTGAATAGTGTAGTTTCCAAGTAAGGGAAGAAGGTGTTTTTCAAAACAAGTTTTAGTATTAACTACCGTTGATTTGCTAGGAGGTCTAGTTGTTGAAGTGGTCTGACCTGCCTTGTAGGCTTCCCACCAAATTTGTTCATAGAAATCCTTGAAAAGAACCTCTTGTTTATTCAATCCTATGAACTCATTATCTTCAATTTGATTGAGTTTAGTTAGTAAGTCTATTTCAGTTTGTCGGGCTTCCTTTCTTGTCTTAAATCGCTTATCGAAGTAGCTATTATTGACGATGCCGAGGGGCATGCGTGCTTCAATAGGAATGTAAATTTTTAAGCGATAAGTTCCGTTTTTTGTCTTAGTGATAGTCATGACATTCTCCTTGTATATCGAACCAGAAAATATCATGACCATTATAAAACAAAAATCCTGATTTTTCTAGTTGCGTGGGGTTAGCCAGCGGTCGATAGAGTCCTTATGAAATCGAATTGTTTTCCCTATTTTGATAGCAGGAAATCCTTTTTGAATCCAAGCATCCAGTGTGTTATTAGAGATACCTAAATAGTTGCAGGCTTGTTGTTTATTTAGATAAGGACTATTCAAGCCACTTTGTTCTAGTTGCTGTTCAATTTCCTTTTGGATAAGTTTTGAAAGCAGTAACTGAATTTGGTGAATTTGCTCATCAGGAAGAATTACTTGCATTCTTTATCCTCCTTCATGATGTTATTACGTTGAGGGTTACATCTTCTTGAATCGAGATACTTGGCGAAGAAGTAGGTATGTTCAATGATAAGCCCAAGTAACGGTGTATGATTGGTACGAGCGAACCATACCAACTCTTCAAACTCAGTGAAGTCATTTTGTTCAATGATATCCACGACTTCATTCATAAACTCATTTTGATTCATTTCTACAAGAAACTTGTCGAGGTTAAAACCACAACCTACCTCAATATCATTCACATCATACTGAGTTTTATTTTTATTCTCGGCGTGGGTGAAGTAGTCGAAAAGTCCCTTGGGCGATTGGACAGCTTCTACATGAGCAGGACCATTCAATTTGTTCTTGATTAACTCGGATACTTGCTTATAACTCTTGAGAGAATCGAAGAAGAATGCTCCATGCTTATGAGACTTTTTAAATTCTCCGGTTTCTTTATTGATATCCTTGTCATGCCATGGACTGAGTACAAATGGCACATGCATGCTTTCAAGAACTTCTAAGTAGTTAGCAGGGGCACTTTCCTGATAGAGCAGGAATGCCCATTTATTTGAGCGTCTTTCTTTTGTCATTGTCTTTCTTTCTTTGATTAGTGATTATTGGTGTAATGGGGGTCGTAGTAACCCCATTACATGGTTGCGATAGGGTTTAAAAAGGCGGTACTTCTGGCTCTCACTGCGTGAGCCAAGCACCGCCTTTTCCTTAGCGTTTAGCTCCTGTGAACCAAAGCGTCTGTTTGACCCGATGAGCAGATGAAAAATAATAACTCGGATTACGGCTGGCAATTTCTTCCTTGATATGCCCTTCCATCTCTTTTAAAAGTTTCTGTGCCTGCTGGGTTCTTGGCACCTTGATAAAGAGATTGATAGACTCTTTCCTCACGTCCACAGTGCATTTTGAAACAGCCTGATTAAAGCTCTTCAAAATGGGATTGAAACGGGTAACGGTCTGATTTTCAGCAGTGATAATGGGTTCAGACTGTTTCTCTTGTTTGAGGAATTGTCGCATGCGAAAGGTCTGATAAACAGACTTGACATAGTTCCAAAGTGAATCTTTCGTCAGTCGCTGAATGAGTTCAATGCCAATCAAAAAGATTGGGATTAGGACAAGACAGAGGGCACCTAGCTGAATATAGTGTGCAAGGAGACTTAACTTCTCACTAATAAGATTAAAGACCTCATAAGTAGCTGCTAGTCTAGAAGTTTCGAGCAACTGAATAAGGAGACTCAGACCAAATTTCAAGAAGAAGCACAAGGAGCCAAGCACTAAAAGAGTGACATTGAGATTAAACGTTTTTTGAAAGAAAGTTTTTTTCATTATAGAATGCCTTTCTTGGTGAAGTAGGTTGGGCAAAGCAGCGGTAAGACCTGATAAGGGTGTTCATTATCAATAATCTGAATCAGCCCGGTTCCTTTGCCTATTGGAATGACAATCCCTTCAGGGTCAAGGTCAGGAAAAAGAAATTGCGTTGTTTTCTTGTTAATATTGCCAATCTGAATGAGGACATTGAGCTGTTCACGAACTGAGATAGGAATGGTGTTGTGGTCAAAACGCTGGCTCACCAAGAGCAGATGGACTTTGGTAGCTCGTCCAAGCAGAGCAATTTGTGATAAGAGAGAGAAGAACGACTCTTTAATAGCCTTATTGACTCCTTCTGAGAGTGCTAAGACTTCATCAATGACAATTGTCAGATGACTAAAGATGTGTTCGGGATTGTCATAGAGAATCTCTTGCCGCTTCTGAATGAGTCCTAAACAGGCGCTAAGATTTTCATTGACTTCTGAAACAAAGTCTGACTTAGAACGGTTTTTCTGAGGGTGAATCACGGCGATGCCCTTCTCACGAGCCCAACGTGACGGGGTGTCAAACTTAGGGTCTACAATGATAAGATCAGAAATAGGCTGCAAAAGACTTAAGAAGTAAGTCAAAGCATAGGACTTCCCAGAACCGCTGTTCCCAGCGATAGCTAGTGAGGTCACCTTATTATAATCAAGGGATAGATTCTTCATAATGGGAATGAAGGTGTCCTTTTGGGAGACTGTGAATTCTTCCAAATCCGGAATGACCAGCCGTTCAGAGACACCTTTTTTCCAAGGAAAGAAGAGTCCACGCTGTACATGAATATCGTCAGTATCAAGCGCCATAAA
Source organism: Streptococcus sp. FSL L8-0526 (assembly GCF_038007145.1). Classification (NCBI taxonomy): domain Bacteria; kingdom Bacillati; phylum Bacillota; class Bacilli; order Lactobacillales; family Streptococcaceae; genus Streptococcus; species Streptococcus sp. FSL L8-0526. The sequence goes on along the minus strand of NZ_JBBOWP010000001.1, from coordinate 133,836 downwards.
ATAGGCAGAGTTTTGCTTAAGCAAGGTATAGCGTGGATAGAGCGCAGCATTGGCAATTAAGAAGATTTTCTGATAGAGGTCGTCATCAATGATGTAGCCTGCTGGAAGACGTGGAATAAAGAGAAAACCATCAGACATAATCTTGACATCAAAACTATTGGTATAGCTGGTCTCTCCCTGCATAAGTGCTCCAAGCCCCATATTGAGGCTTTGAAGCAAGTATTGCGCCAGTTCCTTATTAGTCATTATTTGACCTCCTTGAGATTGTCGGCTTTGAAGTAAACATTGAAGCCTACCTCGCAGGCTTGAAGATTATCGAATTGCACCATTGTCATATAAGCAGGCAATTCTACTTCTGATTCAAATTTTACTTGAAATGGCGGAAGTCCTTTTTGAGTGAACCAAGCTTTATAAGCCATAATCTCCCCAGTTGGCTGATTATCTTCAAACTTAAGTTGTGGTTCGAGTTCTGTGCTTAAGCAGTAAATAGCTTGTTTGTTATCAATGTATTCATTTGCAGTATTGGCTGAATAGCCGCCTTTACGGTTATGTGTTTTCATAAGTTTTACCTCGTGTATTTATAATTGTCTTAGCTAAGAACAACTTTAGTTTATAGAAATTCGATAGGGTTCACTGTCAAAAATTCTGACAATTTATTTTTAAAATTATAATAAGAGATAGGTCGTTTTTTCAAATTTAAAGAAGATAAGACAATGCTTTAAATATTTCTTTATAAATGGACTTTATCTAAATTCAGTATAAGTAGATATGGTTAGGTAGAAGTTGTTTGTTGTAGTGATTCTATAAATATCATTTTATAGTTGACATTTATATATAATTAATATATATTAATTATACTAATTAGATGAAGGAGTTGTTATGACCGAAAAATTGAAACAAGATTCGTACTTGACTGTTTGTTTTAATAATAATAGGAATACAGAAAATTTTAAAATTACTGGAAAAGAAGAATTCTTAATATTTCATTATATGTTAGGCAAACATGCAGTATTATCAGAGAGAAATAGAGTTGAAGAATATTTACAGGGTAAAGAAAAATTCTTTAGTACAAAAAATATTCTTTTAAATACGAGAAATCTGCTACAGTGCTTAGAGAAAATTAACTTGAGTACTTTATCAAATGAGTTAGATTTGCCTATAGACAAAGAGTTAGTACATAAAACATTACAGGAAAACGTGATGGTTTCAGAAATTAATTTACCTTTAGATGTAAAAATTGGCCTATTTTCTGGTGATGTAACTCATACATGTGAGATTAAGCTTGATCATCTGAATTCAGAACATACAGAAGCTGTGTTTTTAACTGAACTATGTAGACAAGCAAGTATGGTTAGCTTATCAAAATTTCTAGGTTCAGATTCTGAATACTATATCATTGAAGAATTTAAAAAGTTCAAACATTTTGTTCAAAGAGATAAAGAAATTTTCGTGCATACTTTACCTGTAACAAGTAGAAAAGCTAAAGGAAGAGGTCTTTGCCTTTATACGATTTATCAAGATAACAACCTTTGCATGAGTGGATATTATCAGATTGTATATACCAAAAAAGGAGATAAAAATGTTTAAAAAGAAAAATATTATTATTTTTGCTATGTGTCTCGGAGTGTTTTTAACACTAATCGACACTACAGTTATGAATATTGCAATGACAAGTATTCAAGCTAGTTTACACACAACTCTAACAGGAATGAATTGGGCACTTAATATTTATAGTTTATTGTTCGCTGCTTTAGCTATTCCACTAGGACGATTTTCTGGGAGTATTGGGACACATAAAGCCTTTATATTTGCTAGTTTGTTATTTTTAATTGGGTCTTTTATATCTGGTGCTTCCAATAGCATACAATTACTTATTGTTGGCCGTATACTACAATCAATTGGAGCAGCTGTAGTGCTCCCATTGGGTATGGCTATCGCTTATTCAACAGCAGAAACGGTAGAAGAGCGGGAACCAATTGTAGCAGTGGTTGCGTTAACTCAAGGTTTAGCCGCCGCTTTAGGCCCTAGCTTGGGTGGTGCTCTAACTCAGTATTTTTCTTGGCGTTGGGCGTTCTTTATTAATATCCCCATTGTTATATTCATTGTGGCCATATCTCTAATGACACTTGAAATAAAAAATGAACCTGTTAATAGCCAGAAGAATGACCTTGTGGGTTCTATTTTATCAATGTTCGGCTTGTTTTCATTAGTCTTGGCTTTGATTCAGGGAAGTAGCTGGGGTTGGACAAGTTTTAATATTATTGCTCTATTTACTTTCGCATTATTGGATTTATTATTCTTTATTTGGTATGAAAGACGTATTGATTACCCGATGATTCCAATGGAACTTTTTTCATTCAGGAATTTTAACGCTGCTTCGTTAGTAATGATTATTTCTACTGTCTTTCAGGTGGGTATTTTTATTGTACTTCCGACCTATTATAGTAAAATTTTAGGACACTCAGTAGTATCTTCTTCAGTACTCTTGATGGCTGTTTCGCTTACATTGACAATATGTTCACCAGTAGCTTCAATGGCTCTGCGAAAAGTAGGTCCACGTATAACGATGTTTACAGGATTTATTTTAATGGGAGTTGCTTATGCTCTTTTTGGAACAATAACAGAAAGTAGTAACATTCAATTATACATTGCCTGTCTTTTTTTGGGTGCTGGTTACGGTTTATTATTAGGTCCTTCACAAGTTCTTGGAGCAAGTGATTTTAAAGGTTCTTTACTGACAGCTTCTCAATCTGTTATCTTTGTCTTTAGGCAAGTAGGATTAGTTTTAGCTTTTGCAATTTTTCTTTCGTTATTTAACAGTCACATTGAACAAATCGGAACAACATATACTAAAATTACTGCATTTACTTCTATTTATAAAACTGCTGTGATTATCGTTTTTGCTAGTTCTTTACTAAGTTTATTATTTAAAAGAAAAATAAAATGAGTAGCTTGAAAGGTATAAAACATGAAGGCAGTAATGTATCATAAGAAATTCAGAAATAAATACCACTTAGAAGTTACTAAGATAGATAAACCTGATATAACGTCTGAACAAATTCTTATTAAGGTATATTCTTCTTCCTTGAATATTAATGATTATGAAAGATTTACTCGTCCCTCTTCTTTATTGTCAAAATTGATTAGAGTGAATCAAGGAAGAGATGCATATCCACTTGGAGGAGAAATTTCTGGTAAGGTAGTTGCTGTAGGCAATCGGGTAAATCAATTTCAAGTAGGAGATAGTGTAATGGGAGTGCTATCAGGTGTATTTCCTAAAGGAGGCTGGTCAGAATATGTAGTTTGTAATGAACAAAATTTAATCAAAAAGCCTACTAATATAAGTTACAGTCAAGCTAGCGTTATACCTTTATCAGGTATTGCAGCATTGGCAGGAATTAATAAGCTAAATATTCAGCCAGAAGATGAAATATTAATTATTGGGGCAAGTGGTGGAGTGGGTCTTTTCGCTCTACAGTTAGCAAAAACTAAAACTTCCCATATTACAGCAATTTGCAGTCAAAAAAATATTGAGCTAGTAAAGTCTTTTGGTGCTGATTGTGTTTATGATTATAACAGTTTTAGTAATCTTTCTGATATTGATAGAAAATTTGATAAAATTATTGGTATCAATGGTTGTTATACAATGAAACAGATATATAAATTATTAAAGGTCAGAGGGCGCTATGTAGCAGTTGGTAATGTAAAACAACTATTAATAGCTTTGATGTATTCTTTAAGTAGTTTTATAAAGAAGAAAAAGGTTAATGTTAGTTCGGCTATTTTTGTAGATATAGCAAAATAACTAGATGAACTTGAAAAATATATAAAAAAAGGAATCTTAATTCCTCACTTAGATGGTGTATATACAATTGATGAAATTGAACAAGCATTAGATTACGTTATAAACAGTCACCCTCAAGGTAAGGTTGCTGTACTTTTAGATTAAGACTGCGCTTGTAAGAAAGATTTATTAACAAAAGAGACTATCTGTTGATTTATTGATATAATTAAACTAGCTAAATAATATTAATGATGAAAGAGGTATACATTATGTCATATTCAGCTGCATTCTCTCAGGCGGTAGAAATTGTCTTATACATTGGTATTAAAATGGAAAATGGCCATACGAAGTATTTATCAATAAAAAGTATTTCTGAGAAATTAAATATTCCTGTTCCAAGTATTAAGAGATTAGTTGGAATGCTGAAAAATGAAGGAATTATCATTTCTAAAACAGGCTCTTCAGGAGGACTAATACTTGCGAGAGATACTAAGAATATTAGCTTATTTGATATTTTTAGGGCTATAGAAGGGGATAAAAGAACTTTGTTTAATTTTTATGGGAATTTTGATCTTTCCCAATTTAAAAGTTCGGAAGATGTTAAAAAGCAAATTAATCAGCTAAAATTCACATTGGATGAAGCTGAGACTGCTATGTTAAATGTTTTGAAAAATAAAAGTATATATGAAATTATGAAACATTAATGGAGGTAAAATGAATAGATTAAAATTAATTGCTTGCGATATAGATGGGGTGCTGTTGGAGGATACATTTAGTCCTGTTCTTAGAAATTTAGCCAAAAAGTATAATGTAGATTATACTGCAGAATTGGAAAACAATACCTTTTCTCAGAAAAGAAAAGAGGCTGCTGAATTTTTAAGAAAGTATTTTAAAATATTCAATAAAGTGACAAACGAAGAGATTTTACATGAATATTTTGAAGAACGTAATAAATTTCTTAAAGATGATAGAAATCCAATAATTGATGGAGTTCCGGAATTTTTGAACATGCTAACAACTTTGGATGTTAAATTAGTGTGCTACGGGGGTCTTGATGAGAGTGAGATTGATGATAGATTTAAACCTTATCTAAAATATTTTGATTGCTATATATGTACAAATTCCTTTAGGCCTGGAGTCAAGGAGATTGTAAAAAAATATGACTTACAATTTAATGAGGTTCTATTTATTGATGATGTCAATAGAGTAGCTGAGGAAGCCAAAAAATATAATATTCCCTTTATTGGTGTACCAGCCAGTTATTCTTGGGGATTTCAAAGTAAAGAAATGGAAAAAACAGGAGTAAAGTATACAGTCCATTCTGTTAGTGAAATTTCTAAAAATTATTTAGATCAAATTGATTCTGATAATTCAATTTGGCAAGAAAAGAATTGAGGTATATAGCATTGGATTCTAAATATAAAATAGGTGAAAATCAGTTAGCAAAAATGTTAGGAGATTCTGCAAATCAAACCAGAGAAATGTTGAAAGGAGACTTTTCTGATATTGAGAGGTATATCCTAGAGGTATCGTTTGGAGATATTTATAATCGCTCAGGGCTTGACTTAAGATTAAGAGAAGTTATAACTCTTTCTTCATTGATTTCTCAAGGTGCTTCTTCGGGACAGATTAGGCTTCATATGATCAGTCTGTTAAATTTGGGCTTTGCGAAAGAAGAGTTAATAGAATTAATTATTCAGTGCATACCAAATGTTGGCTTTCCAAAAGTATTAGATGCTGTGACGATAGCTAAGGAAGTATTTGATAGTTAAGATGAATCATGAATTATATTTATTTAATAAGACATGGTGAAACTCTTGCTAATGTTGAAAATGAAATTCAGGGAAAATCAGACTTTCATCTAACACTAAAGGGTAAAATAGCAGTTAAAGAGTTAGCCCTACAGTTTAAAAGAAGAAAAATTAAATTTGATCTGGCCTATTCAAGTGATCAAATAAGGGCAGTTGAGACAAAAAGAATTATTTTATCAACTCTGGGACTGAGTAATTCTATATCTAGGATTGACAAAAGACTTAGAGAATGGGACTTTGGTTCATTTGATGGGAAAGATATCAATTCAGTATTTAATGATATAGTAAAAGTCAATAATATAAGAGACAAGTCAAATTTATTATTAGAAGATGTAGCCAACTATTTGTATGAAAACGATGTTTTAAACGAAGTAGAAAGTTGGGAAAACTTAAAAAAGAGAATCTGGCTGTCATTTTTAAATATAGCCAGACATGTGACAGATAATAATATTTTGATAGTTAGTCATGGTTTAACGATATTAGTTTTACTCTATCTGCTTGATAAGGAAAATTTATATTTTAGAATCATTAAAAATGGATTCGTTGCAGTTATAAAATATGAAAATGGACTTTTTAAAATAGACAAGTTGTTGTCGGACTTCTAAAATCTTTTCTATCATCTGTAATATTGGGTCTGTGTTAACTACAATAGTGATATAGATAAACAGTTAAAAGGGAATTAATTTAGTTCCCTTTTGCTGTTTATTTTAGGATTTCATGCAATTCCTTAACACATTCTAAAGTTGTGATAGGAGACATGCAAATTCTGAAAGCCAATCTATTAATTTTTCAGCGATTTCATAAGAGCTGGACTCTTCTGGAAAGTCAGGAAAAAAGTTTGAGAGAGAGTTGCAAAACAATTTCTTGTGAGATTGAATAAAATCTGTGATATTACCTTTAGAATAACTATTAATCTTTTTGTTTAAAGTGTGTTTTAAAAGTGTATTATCAAAAGTAGAATCGGTTGTAATAAGCGTAGTTAATTGAGATAATAGCTGAATTTTGAAAGAGTCATCTTGTAAGAAAAGTTGTTTAGATGTTGGATAATTAAGTGTAGTTTGAAATGCTAATGAAGCGTTAAAACTCATGTTGCGTTTTCCTTTTATAATTTGGCTTACGGTTGTTTCAGAGAGAAGTTCGACCTCTCCGTCAAAATCATCATAGTAGCCAATTTGATTTTGTAAAATACTTAATTCCTTAAGTTGTTTCCTGATAAAATTACCTAAAAGTTTAGAGTATACTGGTCTGATAGTGTTTTTATATGCCACTGTTGGCTCCTTTCTCTAGTCCATCGACAGAAAGAAACCAGTTAGCTAAGCCGAAAAGAGTATGAAAAAAGCACACCAAAGAAACGGCGAAACTGTATATATAGAGTAAGTCTGTTTAGCGACTGTCTATACTATGAGTTTCGATCCGTCCTCTAGTGCGCACTATTTAGGACTAAATTATTTATTTATAAGGGTGGGATTCCTTATATGAAAATATTATCAAATCTCTAAAACTAAAATTAAGTAATTTTTTGGATAATTGGGATTTCATTGATATAATAAACTCATGATAAATAAACAATTTTGTGATTTACTAGCTGTATTTTTAGTAGAAATAAAAAAGAAGTTTGGTATAACCGCTAAACTTCTTACTGATGAATTGAATTTGTCAAAAAATACACTGACAAATTGGAAAAAAGGTGCTTATAAACCGAATGGAAAACTATCAAAAAGATTTTTAAACTACTTAATACAGTTTAAAAATGAGCAATATGAACTTATTAGTAAAGATGATACATTCTACAACTTGATAGAGGAACTTATCGAAGTGCTATATGATGAACTTAACAGTCTCTTAGAAAGGAGTAATTCATTTGATAGGAACTTTGAAGAAAGACGTCTGAAGGACCGGAAGAAAAATTTTCAAAAAAGTTTTACAAATTTTATTGAATTTCTATCAAAAGTGGCAAGATTATATGATTTAGAATATGAAAATGCTACATCTAATTATTTGAAAACAAGGGATTATCAAAAAAAAGAAGTATTTGATAATTTATTAGCATTGAAGTTAATTAATAAGAATAAAAGAGGTACCTTTTCAATCCAGAAAAATTTAGCTAAACTTTTGAATGTGAGTCAGGCACAGATTTCTCGATGGAAAAAGGGCATAGATTACCCATCGTCAACTAATTTCAAAAAAATAGGTGAGTTGTGCAATTTTAACTCAGATGCTCCACTTGCCGTATATGAATTTAAAGAAGAAAATTTTGAGTCTATGTTCTTAAAGACTCCAATGTTAAGTTACGAGTTACGTCAATTTGAATATGAATATCTTGAAAAAATAAAGTTATTTATAGAAAAATCAGGATATAATAAAATTTTAGAATCTAAGATAAAACGGTAGTGTAAAATAAGTTGTGTAAACACAAAAAGGAATAAATCCGTTATAGTAGAGTTGCAAAACATTACTAGAAAGAGATTTATTCCTATGACTCAGTTTACCACAGAACTACTTAACTTCCTAGCCCAAAAGCAAGATATTGATGAATTTTTCCGTACTTCTCTTGAAACAGCTATGAATGATCTGCTTCAAGCAGAGTTATCAGCCTTTTTAGGGTATGAACCTTACGATAAATTAGGCTATAATTCTGGGAATAGTCGTAACGGAAGCTATGCACGGAAATTCGAAACCAAATATGGGACTGTTCAGTTGAGTATTCCTAGAGATCGTAATGGGAACTTTAGTCCAGCTTTGCTTCCCGCTTATGGACGTCGAGATGACCACTTGGAAGAGATGGTTATCAAACTCTATCAAACCGGTGTAACGACTCGAGAAATTAGTGATATCATCGAGCGAATGTATGGTCATCACTATAGTCCTGCCACAATTTCTAATATCTCAAAAGCAACTCAGGAGAATGTCGCTACTTTTCATGAGCGAAGCTTAGAAGCCAATTACTCTGTTTTATTTCTTGACGGAACCTATCTTCCCTTAAGACGTGGAACCGTTAGTAAAGAATGTATTCATATCGCACTTGGCATTACACCAGAAGGACAGAAGGCTGTTCTTGGATATGAAATCGCCCCAAATGAAAACAATGCTTCTTGGTCCACCCTGTTAGACAAGCTTCAAAACCAAGGAATCCAACAGGTTTCTCTTGTAGTGACCGATGGCTTCAAGGGGCTTGAAGAGATTATCAATCAGGCTTACCCATTAGCTAAACAACAACGTTGCTTAATTCATATTAGTCGAAATCTAGCTAGTAAAGTGAAACGAGCAGATAGAGCGGTTATTCTGGAGCAATTTAAAACGATTTATCGTGCTGAAAATTTAGAAATGGCAGTGCAAGCTTTAGAGAACTTTATCTCCGAATGGAAACCAAAGTATAGGAAAGTCATGGAAAGTCTGGAGAATACGGATAATCTTTTAACTTTTTATCAGTTTCCCTACCAGATTTGGCATAGCATTTATTCGACAAACCTCATTGAGTCTCTTAACAAAGAAATCAAACGTCAAACGAAAAAGAAGGTTCTTTTTCCTAACGAGGAGGCTCTGGAACGTTATTTAGTTACCCTGTTTGAAGATTATAATTTCAAGCAAAATCAACGCATCCATAAAGGGTTTGGCCAATGTGCTGACACACTTGAAAGCTTATTTGATTAACATTCTTCAACTCTACTTGAGTGTTTACACATAATTATTGACAGTATCGATAAAACAGGATGATTATTTAATTTTATATGAAAATGAGGATTTAGAAGAAGCTAGAAATAAGATATATACGGATTGTATAATGCTGTTATGGAATGCTTTTACGGGCTTAAATATAACAGGTTCTTTCAAAGTTTGGCTATTCCAAAAAATACGAAGTAAAGAATTAACTAAACTGATGTATGGGACAATAGGATGTCAGCTGGAGGAAGTTTCATATTGTAATGAATTTGCGAGAGAGGTGGATGATGGATATAAGTTTTTAAGAAATTATTTAATCTATGATGGGAGTTTCGATTTGGTGCAAATGTTTGTACTAAAAAATGAAACTTTATTTGTACTTGCAAAGGTATTTGTGGAGTCTCTTGAGTCTCAGGGGAAGACTTTCGAAGAATGGTTTGAAGAAACTGTAAACAGATTGAAACAGTGTGGTCAAGAGGGGCTTTTCAGACATCCATGCTCAACAATATGTACTTCTCTAAATAAAAGAAACCACGATAATTCACTCGATTACTTAGAAGCATTTTATAAACAATTAAAAAACCTTATAAACGAGAAATCAAGTCCAATTGGTGCAGATGCACTTTCACCTGATAAGCGATGTTTAGCAGAGATAGGAGAAGAAGGGGTACGGGATAATCTGCAAAGGGGCTATTTACTGTTAAACAATATACTAAAACAAATATATAAGGAACAGCAAGGAACCATAGCTCTTTATTGGATTAAGGACTATTTGGGTAAAGGCGAAAAGGTGTTTAAAGACGTCCTATGTAATCACTGTACTATGGAATTTAATAAAAAATACAATAGCAGTGGTTATGATTTTGAAATAATTAACGAGATACGGAGATTACATAATAAGGTTAGTGCTTTTCGGAACAAATGGTCATAATACTTAATATGAAGGGATATCGTAGATGATAGTTATTACTTCTTTAGTTGAAAATTTATTGACAGAGATGCTTGGAAACTATTTCAAGGGTATTTTAGGTAAGATTAAATTAAAGTGCTTCACAAAAAGACTGAAAGATGAGATAGGGGACTCAATATTAAAACAATACGGAAAGAAAGAATATTATCTTGATTTTGATAGATTTTTAATTGAGCAGAATGTTCTTGATAAAATAATAAAAAATTTTCTTAATCAGGATATTTTACAATCAAAAACAGTAAATCAATCTGTAGATTATTATCTTAATTTGTTTATTGAAGACTATCCAAAATATAAATTATACAAAAATGATTTCAAACAAATTATTCAAAAGTACTTTGAAATTATATTTAAGCAACTTAACAAACTAGATACGCATGAATCACAAGCACTTTCTAGAATCATTAAAGAGATTAGTAATGGTTTAGATCAACAACTACAATACTTAAAGCTTATTGTGGATGATAATAATGCAATGTTAAAACAGGTTGTAAATGGTAATTTTAGAATACATCCTTACATTGAAACCTTGCTGGCAACATCTGGTGAGTCATTTGTTCAGTCCGACTATTTTGAGCGTTATCTATTCCAGGATACCGAAGGTAGCAAGGAGAAAGACTCATTAGATATCCTTTTGCAATATCATAAAGTTGTATTAGCAGGCGAAGCAGGATCCGGAAAAACATTTGAAACCTTTAAGCTAATAAATCAATTATGTACAAAATACTCTAACTATCAATTAATTCCTATCTATATTCCGTTAATGGAGTACGAGGATAGTTTAGGAACATTATTCGAGATCATTCAATCAAAAATGGAGCCTTTCTGTGAAGGAAATTCTAAAGAGGCTATTAATCAGCTATTCGTTAATAATCAATTGGCACTGTTCTTTGATGGTATTGATGATATTATTGATGAGAGAAAGAGATTGAAATTTTTTTCCGAAGCAAATCTATTAATGGCACAATATAATCAGAATTTTTTCTTTTTCACAACACGAAAAAATCGTTATCAGCATGAGCTTGGAGAAGAAAAGAGTTTCTTTCTAACGAACCTTTCTGAAAGTATAATTCAAAGTGATTTAATTAGACTTGGATGGTATAGTAATCTTCCTAAAGCATATCTTGAATTGTTTAGAAATCCTTTATTATATAAAATTGGGAAAACTATTCTGGCTAATAGGAAAAATAAGGAGTTGTTCAATAGAACCCAAATTTTCACACAGTATTTCGAAAAAAACTATCGCTACAAAAATAGTTATTCAGAATTATCCTTGCATGAAACATTAAATCTTTTTGGTAAATTTTCTTATGAGCATTTTGATCAATCTAGTTTTACATACAGTGAAGTAGATAAAATAATAAGTGCTTATCCAGTTTCTACACAGAATAAAAGAAATATAATTGATTATTTTATAAATTTTGGAATTTTTAGTACTTCAGATAGAATTACTTTTTCTCATAAGCTATTTAAGGAGTTTTGTGCAGCATACTATATTACGAATAGCCTAACAGTTTCATCAGATACCGAACTTCTCGAAAAACTTATCTACAATGAAGAATGGCGAGAGGTAGTCATTTTTATCTCAGGATTATTTTCAACCATTGAGGAACAAGATAAATTTTTAGATTTTATTCTTCAACATAACTTACCTCTTTATATTGAATGTGTTAATTCTAAAAATGATTTATTGAGAAATAATGGAAAAACAGATGTTTCTATTGATAGTAGTATGGAAAGAATTTTATCAGAAATTCATAAAACTTATACATTTATAGTAGAAAACTATTTTCGTCCTATATCAGAGAAATTTGAACCATTTATAACAGAAAGTCAAAAGTCGGGATATAAAATTGGGATTACTGGAGGTATAATAAAAAATAGTCTTTATTATTGGTTTGATATCGTGGATAAAGGTACCCCAAATGCAAAAATTGTCAGCCCTAATCTGCTGGGGCAAGTTAGCCAAGAATATCAGGCTACTATCTTTTTAAAAACCACTCGAATGGTTCAGCATAGTACAAACTTAGAATTGTCAGGACTTGTAGGAGATAGTGGACGAAAAATTGCGTTAGACCTTATTAAAAGTAACCTGAAAGATATATTGGAAAATAAAAGCTTGGTATCAAGTAATTATATTTTATGTGAGCTTTTAAAAGAAATAAAAAATAAATTACCTTGGCTCAAAGAAATTGATGATATCTCTTTAATGAGTATAGAGGTTAGAAAAAAGATAGATGAAATTCTTAAAAATTTCCCAGAAGTTACAACTTCAGAAGGAATAGAGTTATTTAGTCTAAACAATCTATTGGATATTCTTTTGAATTCCGGTATTAATTATAAGAGTTCAATCATTCCTGGTCGTGATAAAGAGTATTCAGAAGCAGGCGGTTTAATGTTGAACCTATATTCTACGAAAAGAAAAATGGAAATAGTTGAGACATTTTTTAATTTTGCTGAAGCAAGTTATTTGGAAATGGTGAAATATAACTTTCCAAATATTTATAGATGTTTTTCAAAATTTCAAGATATGCCATACAAATTACTTATTACTTACAGGGACGATGAGAGAAATCCATGGATAGATTATTATCATGTGGCATCTGCAGAAGATGAAAATTTAGTAGAGGTATCACAATCTGATGTAAGTAAAGATTGTGAAGAAATATATAAGGAAGTGCTGCAAAGTTATCATTCGTTAGATAGAACTCCTAAAACTGTATCTATAAGGGGCTGCGCTTTTTTAACTCTGCTATCTTCCAGAAGGTTAGGCTTAGGAGAAAACACTCCGCTAAGTGATTTTGTTTATAAAGAGATAAAATCTAGTTTGGAAGAGATTTTGGGAAAAATTTGAAATAATATTTTGAACTGTTAGCTATTATTGTATTTAATTTTTAATGCTGTTTTTGAAAGATAAGTTTATTTAAGAGTATTAGTAACAGGAATAAGAACACTAGAAAATAAGTATATTTTAAATAGTCTAATAAGGTAAACTTTGTATTTTCTGGTTCGATTTTTGCTTATTTTAGTTGAAAATTTACCTTATTTTGATGAAATTAGTTCAAATTGAATGAAATTAATCATTTTGAAAATCGTGAAAACCCTTTTATTAGTCGCTTCAAGTTTTGCGTTTGAATAGTCCGTTTCTAGTGCGTTTTTGATGTATTGCTTGTGTCTAAGAAAAGTCCTAAAGACAGTTTGAAAATAATGATTGACCTTGCTCCTATTTTCCTCTACCAGTTCAAAGAACTCATCTACTCTCTTCTCCTGAAAGTGAAAAAGCAAAAGCTGATAAAGTGTATATAGTCAGTAAGCTCTTTTGAAAAGACTAGTGTCTTCGCAACAACTTCATGTGGTGCTAAAGTTTGGCGGAAAGTCTTTGAATAAAAAGAGTTGAGAGATAGTTTACGGCTGTCCTTTTGGAAGAGTCGCCAGTGATTTTTCAAGGCTCGATAGGGTAGTGACTTCTTATCGAACTGGTTCATAATTGCAATTCTTGTCTTTAAAAAGGTACGTCCAAGGTGCTGGATGATGTGGAAACGATCAAGAACGATTTTTGCGTTTGGAAAGAGCTTGCGAGCCAGTGGAATATAAGCTCCAGACATATCCATCGTGATAAACTGTACCTGTTGTCGGACTTTCAATGAATACTTCAAAAAGTATTTTTGTATAGTAGTTTGGCGGCGATTATCAAGGATGGTTATGAGTTGGTTTGTCTCATAATTCTGCGCCACAAAAGCCAATTCCCCTTTCTTTAACCCAAACTCATCCCAGGACATAACAGCAGGGAGTTTGTCATAATGTTCCTTGAAAGTAAACTGATCAAGCTTACGATAGACAGTGGACGTCGACACGCGAAGTCTTCTTGCAATATCAGTTAGTGACACTTTCTCAGTTAGGAGTTGTGTAACTTTTTGTCGGACCAGATTAGAGATTTGGCAGTTTTTCTCAACGATAGATGTCTCAGCTACCGTGACACTTCTACAACTTTTACACTGGAAACGACGTTTTTTCAGACGTAGTAGAGTTGGCGTTCCCGCTTGCTCGAGAAGAGGGATTTTAGAAGGCTTTTGAAAGTCGTACTTGATCATCTTTCCATGGCAATGAGGACATGATGGTGCAGGGTAATCGAGTTTTGCTTGAATCTCGATATGAGTGTCAGTTTCAAAAACAAGTGAAATCTTGATATTTTGGTCTTTAATTCCGATTAATTCTGTGGTATTCTTAATAGGTCTCATAAGTTCTTCCTAATGATGGTTTGGTTGCTTTTCATTATAGTTCTTATGGGACTTTTTGTGTACACTCAAAAAGCTCTATAATCTCTACAGTAGTTTTACCCACTACAGAAATTATAGAGCCGATTTTTATCTTGGGTGTCTTTTTTTATTCAAAATTCGATAGTTTCCACCAAAGTTTCCACCAATTTTCCACCATTATTTTTTCAAGCTACGAAATGCAATATCGCCTACTGTCCGATTAACTATATCTTTTGTATTTACATAAGTCTTTGTAATTTGCTTATCACTATGAGTTAGAGCTTCTGAAATAGCTTCAAGAGAATAACCTGCTTGTTTGGCAAGAGTAACACCTGCATGTCTTAGTTTGTGTGGTGATGCTGGTGCAAGTTCTGGATGTCTCCGTCTGACTGACTTCATTCTATAATTTAGATAATCCACGTGAAGAGGTAAATTAATGTTGTTTGAACGATCATTATAGGTGAATACAAACTGCTTTTGAGTTTGACGCAATCCAAATAATTTTAACTCCTCTTGTTGTCTTGCTTTCCAATTAGCTAATAGCTCAATTAATTCAATAGGTGTTTTAAAAAGAGTCTTCTTACGACCTTTGGTGGGTTTTATATTTCCGAAACGATCTAAAGCTTGTTCTATCAGTGTTTCTCCAGTAGAGAAATTGATGTGTTTCCATTGAAGAGCATAACTTTCTGATTTTCTATCGGATAAAAAGAATGTCGTATAAAAGAGAGTGTAGTCTTTTAAATCAATAAGTCCTTTCTCTAAGTCTATGTCAAAAGCTTGTAACCATAATTTCAGCTCTTCTTTATCGAGAGATAAATCTTCCTCTCGTTTGCTTTCTTTAAGGAGAATCTTTTTATTAGCTTTAATTCTAGTAATTGTTTTGCGGAGTTTATTTGATGGAACATATTCTAGTTCCTCAGCCCAATCGAAAACAGAATTAACATAGCTCCTAATTACTTTGAAATTAGCATAGCTATTTGCTTTGGGAGTAAGTAATGAAAGAATAAGTTGTTTATTATTATTTGGGTATTCGATAGAATATTTACCCAGAATGGGTAAAATGTGTAGCCTGAATATATTTTCTGTTTGGAAAACTGTTGCTTTTGTGGGTGGTTTTATTGTTGTTGTGGTTTGACCTGCTTTGTATGGTTCGAGCCAAATATCTTCATAAAATTTTTTGAATATGATTTCTCCTTTATTTTTTATGTTTATATGGCTTTTTCCAGACTTAGCATTTTTAATGTCGATAGAAAGTTTTAATTCTACTTCTTTGGCTTCTCGTCTGGTTTTATATTTTCTTTCAAAAAGTTTACCTAAACCCAATTTTGCTTGAACATCTTCTGGAATGTAAAGTCGTAATTGATATGTTCCATTTTTTTGTTTTCTTAATAGACATATTTACCTCCTTATGCGCTGATTTCTAATCTTGTCATCCATTGATTGATACTTTTCTTGTTGAAACGAATAGATTTTCCGATTCGGATATAGGGTAATCCCATTGCAATCCCAATATCAAGTGTATTATTAGAGATACCTAGGTAGTTGTAAGTCTGTTTTTTGTTTAGAAAAGTGCTGTCAGCCCCAATATCCTCTTTAAAATGATGAATTTCATTCTTTATTAGTGTTGCAATCATTTGCTGAATTTCTTGAGTTTGTTCTTCTGGCAATTGTACTAGCATATATTATTCTCCTCTTAAAAATAAAAAGAAGAGTAAAATACTCTCCTGCTGTTAAAAAGATTAATTCTTCTTATTTATTATTTTGTTGAAAAAAACTAGCAAAGCGACCCCGACCACTGTCAATTGTTTGCCCTTATTACGACATGCATCACAAATTGGTATTGTTTTAGGTGATGAGATTGTTTTTTTACAAGTTTTACACTTCTTCGTTTTTAGAGTCATTTTTTTCTCCGTTTCGATTTTTGCTGTTTCGGTATTGCTTAAGTTAACGTTACTATCTTGGTGGAATTCAATTAATTTAGTATTAATATTAATAAATAAGTCAATATTGTTTTTTGAGTAGCTGTAATGATTATGAATTAATTCTAACAAACTCACTTTTGGGATACTATTATTCTTTATCCATTTTGATTTTTTTACATAAAGAAGTTTTTTTGCTAGTTCTTTCAAATAATTTGTTTTGTATGGAATGTCTTGCTTAGAAACTAATTCCATTGAACCCTCAAAAGATAGTAGCCTATCATGTGCCATCTCCTCATTATTTAATGTTAAATCGATATAAATTTGCATACCAACAATTTTAGTCATAATTTCTATGTCTTGAAGTAAAAAATCAGCATGTGTTTGTAAAGAGGCTTGACGGTATGTTGGCTGGCTGATTTTCTTAATAATTTCATCTCTATTTGAAATTATATCAGATTTAATAGCACTTACTGATTCTTCAAATAATGTATTTGCATCCTTTAGTGACTTAACTTTTTCTCTGAAATATTTGCTATTGTTGGCTTCTATAACTTTTGTACGAGCTGAATAAAATGGAGCTAGTATACTATTGTTTCTTTCCCATCTAATCTGATAATCTTGATTTTCTTTGATATCTAACAGTAAGTTATAGATTTGTTTAAGTTGAGCTTGAGCGATTAGATCACTAGGAACTTGATTTTCGTTGTTATTGGTCATTTTCCTTAATGTCAAATCTTCAACACGATTCTTCTGATCGGTTGTGTCTACAATTACAGCCCTAAGATTTCCTTCTACTTTTCTAGATTCCCCAATTTTATAAGCGACCTCTTGAAGTTTCGCTTTGGTGTCAGGAGATAGACTGTCAAAGTCAACCTCATATAGAGTAGCATTATTGAAATCTAGTATTTTAGTGTTAGGATTAAGATATTGGTTTGAAAAGTTGAATAGGGGGGTCCTTTAGTATCAAATAAGTTTAAGATATCAAATGGGAAACTTTCTTTAATCATGTTGGGGAGAGCTTGTTCAAAAGGACTACTTATTTCAAAGATATCTGTTGTTTTGATATCTGTCTCATTTTTAAATAAATCAAAAGATTGTAAGTTTTTTTGATTGATTCTTCTTTTTGATTTTCTGATTTAGCAACTTCGTTCATTAGATCGCCTAGTCATTTTTGTATTAATTATAACATTTAGTATTGATTTTAAACGTATCTAAATTAATAATACTAAAAATTAATATTATTAAAACCATCATCAGTGTCCAATGACATAAGTAAATTGTTTTGCTGTTTCTGCATCAAAAGTGCGGTAGCTAACGACTCCTAGTCCTTTGATGTTTGATTCAGAGATGAGGATGGAGCCATCTGATTTGACTTGTTCCACAAAGGCGATGTGGCCATAAGTTGGATCTGCTCCAGCTTGCCCTGGGCTAAAAGATAGAGCGGAGTGTTCGGTTGGGGTATGAGTTGTCTGATACCCTGGGGCACTCATCCATTGGCCACCATTTCCCATATACTTTCCGAAGCTAACACCGACTTCTTTTCCTCGGTTATAGACAAACCAGGTACATTGTCCCCAAGGATAAGACAGTCCTGTGTGGCTTGAGGTATTGATTTCTTTGGTGAGGCTATAGCCTTGTGGGACATCCCCTGTTGTGACACCACCTCCGTCTCTGGTTTTTCCTGTCGTCTGTTCAGGGGCTTTTGGTGTACCTCCATGCTCATCGATATAGGTATCGAGTTTTTGCATGGTTTCAGCACGCCTTTTCCTAGAGCCAGAGGTATCGGTGAAGTAGACGCCACCATCTGTTGACGTGTTGAGAGAACCACTCGCAAATTTTTGCGCTTTGTCATCTTGGACTTTGAAGGTTTCATTTTTATTGCCAATGATGGTCTGCTTTGTGAGTCCAACAACGGCTACTTCATCGTTAAAATTATTGGCATTTTCTGGATTAGAGTCAAATGTGGTTCTGTTGCAAAGTTTTAAATAAAGAATAAAATCCCTTACGGTATCTATGATTTAGGCTGTTATTCCCATTAATACCTTGATTTCAGTAGACACCGAAAAGCCGAAGAGAGTGCCTTCTTTTCGGGTTTTCTTATATAATCCTCGAATGGCTTCCATGCCTTTAATCGTGGTAGAGGCAATGCGTAAACTTCGATAGAATTTATTGCGTCTCTTTACTGGACGATGGTCTTGTTCAATCAAATTGTTCAGGTATTTAATGGTACGATGTTCTGTCCCTTGATAAAAGCCGTATTCTTTTAGTTTCTTAAAGGCACTTGTAATAGAGGGGGCTTTATCTGTGACTACAACCTTCGGTTCATCAAACTGCTTCACTAACCGCTTAAGAAAAGCATAGGCTGCTTGTGTGTCCCGTTTTTTACGTAACCAAATATCCAAGGTTAAACCATCTGCATCGATGGCTCGATACAAATAATGCCATTTTCCTTTAATTTTGATGTACGTTTCATCCATTTTCCATGAATAAAAGGATTTTTTATTTTTCTTTTTCCAAATTTGATAGAGTAGTTTGCCATATTCTTGCACCCAACGATAAATCGTCGTATGAGAAACGTTAATGCCACGATCATATAAGATTTCTTGAACTTCACGATAGCTAAGGTTATAACGAAGATAGTAGCCCACGGCTACAATAATCACATCCTGCTGAAATTGCTTTCCTTTAAAATGATTCATCGTCATTCCTCCTGCTATCTTTTTCTATTATTCTACCTTATTTGATAGTAGATTTAAAACTTTGCAACAGAACCGATTATTATATGATGGAAGATGTTTTACCAATAATCAGTCAAAACTTTATTTACTCTGAGTTGGTGAATCCAATTATTCAGAAGAAAGAGAAACAGTATCTAGTAAAAATAGCCGTTCGATATTTAGACAATGAAACAAAGATTGAAAATATTTCCCAATACCAATTAACTTTAGAGAAGAAGGATAACTGGAAAATAATAATGAATGAATAAAGAATATTAAGATGAAAACAATACTTGAATATTTAGTATAAGCAAAAAAAATTGTATGTCACTATAGCAAACTTATAATGATTTAGCATAAATAATCCAAAATATAGCGTGAAATCAACCTTCTATGAGAAGTATAAGCAAATTCACCTTTATTCTAACTTATAACTATTTTCATTACATTACTTAAAAAGGTCTCTCCAATTTTTTCCAAATAAACAGTATAACTTTTAATGATATTTTCCAAGTCAAACTTAATATTAACAATTCAAAACTATTGGAACCACTGCAAAATATTTTGTTAAGCAGTATATATTTCAAAAATTATACGTAATATATTTGTAGAAAGGTTGTGGACAGTTGTCCTATTGACCTGAAAAGTAATATAATAGCTGGATGAATAAAGAATCCCTTATGAACTTGTAAATCGTTATTAAATCGCTGAATTTTGATAGCCATTCTGAAGAGTTATCTTCAACTACTACACTAACTTCCATTAATTTCTCATTAATTTCCCTTTCGTTCAAAAAATATGGTTGGCTTTACAAGCATTCTATCATATGATAGAATTAAGATAACATTCAAAAGGAGATAATAAAAATGCGGCAAGGTATTCTTAAATAAACTGTCAATTAGATAGCGGGAATAATTAATTAAGCATCCTTATTTAAAATAAGGACTGGTTTTTTGTGCCCAGTTTAAGAATACTTTTATCATTTTATCATAAAGCATCTGTGGCTATCAGTGTGTAGTATACAGCTATTTTTGTATTAAAATCCCAGTGATAAGAGTATTTATCACTGGGATTTTTTCTGCTTTTTGAGCTTTTGAATGGAGGAAATAAAATTGAAAATTATTAATATCGGTATCTTAGCACATGTTGATGCAGGAAAAACTACTTTGACAGAAAGCTTACTATACAGTAGCGGAGCAATTAAAGAGTTAGGAAGTGTAGATAGCGGTACAACGAAAACGGATACTATGTTTTTGGAACGCCAGAGAGGTATTACTATTCAGACCGCAATAACATCTTTTCAACGGGAAAATGTTAAAGTAAATATTGTAGATACTCCTGGACACATGGATTTTTTGGCAGATGTATACCGTTCATTATCTGTTTTGGATGGAGCTATTTTGCTAATCTCTGCAAAAGATGGAGTACAGTCACAAACTCGTATACTATTCCATGCACTTAGAAAGATGAACATACCTATAATATTTTTTATTAACAAAATTGATCAAAATGGAATAAATTTGCCAGATGTTTATCAAGATATTAAGGACAAACTTTCTGACGACATCATAATTAAGCAGACTGTGAATCTAAATTTGAAACCTTATGTAATAGATTATACTGAACCAGAACAATGGGAGACAGTAATTGTGGGAAATGATTATTTATTAGAAAAATATACCATTGGGAAAACATTGAATATTGCAGAACTTGAAAAGGAGGAAAACGAAAGAATTCAAAGTTGCTCCTTATATCCTGTTTATCACGGAAGTGCAAAGAATAATATTGGAATTAAACAACTTATAGAGGTAATTACTAGCAAATTATTTTCACCCACACAACTCAATTCAGATAAACTTTGTGGAAATGTTTTTAAAGTAGAATATTCAGATGATGGTCAACGGCTTGTCTATGTACGTCTTTATAGTGGAACGCTACATTTGCGAGACTCAGTCAATATATCAGAAAAGGAAAAAATAAAAGTTACAGAAATGTATACTTCAATAAATGGAGAATTACGCCAGATAGATAAGGCAGAGCCTGGTGAGATTATTATTTTAAAAAATGAGCTTTTAAAACTAAATAACGTACTTGGAGATAAAAAAAGATTACCACATAGAGAAATTCTTGAGAATCCTCTTCCTATGTTACAAACAACAATTGAACCATGTAAATCAGTACAAAGAGAAAAGTTACTAGATGCACTTTTTGAAATATCCGATAGTGATCCCCTTCTACAATATTATGTAGATACAGTAACTCACGAAATTGTGCTATCTTTTTTAGGTGAGGTCCAAATGGAGGTAACTTGTACTCTGATTCAAGAAAAATATCATATTGAGATAGAAACAAGAAAACCAACTGTCATTTATATGGAAAGACCATTAAAAAAATCTGAATTTACCATTGATATCGAAGTACCTCCAAATCCTTTCTGGGCTTCTATTGGTTTATCTGTAACACCACTTCCTTTGGGTAGTGGCATTCAGTATGAGAGCCTGGTTTCTCTAGGTTATTTAAATCAATCATTTCAAAATGCAGTTATGGAAGGTATACGCTATGGGTGTGAACAAGGATTGTACGGTTGGAAATTAACAGACTGTAAGATCTGTTTTAAGTATGGTCTATATTACAGCCCTGTCAGTACGCCAGCAGATTTCCGAATGCTTGCGCCTATTGTACTAGAGCAGGCTTTTAGAAAGAGTGGTACAGAGTTATTAGAGCCATATCTTAGCTTCGAAATTTATGTACCACAAGAATATCTTTCGAGAGCATATAATGATGCTTCCAAATATTGTGCAAATATTTTAAATACTAAGTTAAAAGGTAACGAGGTCATTCTCATTGGTGAAATTCCAGCCCGTTGTATTCAAGAGTATCGAAACAGTTTAACTTTCTTTACAAATGGACGCAGTGTCTGTTTAACAGAGTTAAAAGGTTATCAGGTTACTAACATTAAGTCTGCTTTCCAACCACGTCGTCCAAATAATAGAATAGACAAAGTAAGGCATATGTTTAATAAAATCAACTTACATTGATAGTGAACTAAAGAGAAATTTTTAAAATGAATATTGAGTTGTTAATTAGAACAGGAGGATATAGATATTGTAAATACTAGGTGGATACTGTGCCCTATATGTGGCAATAAGACCCGTTTAAAAATGAGGGAAGATACTGAATTAAAAAATTTCCCTCTATTTTGTCCTAAATGCAGACAAGAAATTTTAATTGAAATAACGAAGTTTAGAATAACTGTAATTACAGAGCCAGACGCAAAGACGCAGAGCCGATAATTCGAGATATCAAAATCTCATTTTATCGGCTTTTTCTTTTCTATGCATACCATTGAGCTTAGTTCTTGATATCCTTTATAAGAAAATAAGTGTACTGATTTTTTTGCAGTAGCTGTATTACAGTAGACATCCCTCAAGCATAAAAAGTATACAATTAAAATTCAATACTTGATTATTGATGAAGTACAGAGTTACTCGTCATTTCAAAACTAGTATATCAGTCAAGTTTTTCCTAAGGAACAAAAACGAACTTCGCTATGGGAATCAAAGGTTCTGTTGCAAAGTTTTAAATAAAGAATAAAATCCCTTACGGTATCTATGATTTAAGCTGGGATTCCCAATAATACCTTGATTTCAGTACAGACCGAAAACCCGAAGAGAGTGCCTTCTTTTCGGGTTTTCTTATATAATCCTCGGATGGCTTCCATACCTTTAATCGTGGGTGAGGCAGTGCGTAAACTTCGATAGAATTTATTGCGTCTCTTTACTGGACGATGGTCTTGTTCAATCAAATTATTCAGGTATTTAATGGTACGATGTTCTGTCCCTTGATAAAAGCCGTATTCTTTTAGTTTCTTAAAGGCACTTGTAATAGAGGGGGCTTTATCTGTGACTACAACCTTCGGTTCATCAAACTGCTTCACTAACCGCTTAAGAAAAGCATAGGCTGCTTGTGTGTCCCGCTTTTTACGTAACCAAATATCCAAGGTTAAACCATCTGCATCGATGGCTCGATACAAATAATGCCATTTTCCTTTAATTTTGATGTACGTTTCATCCATTTTCCATGAATAAAAGGATTTTTTATTTTTCTTTTTCCAAATTTGATAGAGTAGTTTGCCATATTCTTGCACCCAACGATAAATCGTCGTATGAGAAACGTTAATGCCACGATCATATAAGATTTCTTGAACTTCACGATAGCTAAGGTTATAACGAAGATAGTAGCCCACGGCTACAATAATCACATCCTGCTGAAATTGCTTTCCTTTAAAATGATTCATCGTCATTCCTCCTGCTATCTTTTTCTATTATTCTACCTTATTTGATAGTAGATTTAAAACTTTGCAACAGAACCGTTTTTCAAAAGGTTAAGAAAAGCTTACGGGGGTTTTTGAAATCAAAAAGTAGTAGGGGACGATAAAATGAAACATACACACAAAATCATATTGGCTGTCACTTCTGTATGCACTGTTATTATTCTAGGTGTAAGTATCTTTTTTGTTACACAAGCAGTAACAAACAATAAATTAGAAAACACTAGTCAAACAACTCAACACTCAAGCAGCAGCTCAAAACCTGTTGAAGATAAACAAACGACGAAACAGCTTGATCAAGCAAAACAGCTTGCTGCAAGTTATCATTATGATGAAGCCATCGCCTTACTTGAAAAAGACGACGCCAAAGAAGCGCAACAATTGTTAGCAACTTTGAAAAAAGAAAAAGAATCCTTGGTAAAATGGGAAGACCCGACCAAAATCTCACACGTCTTCTTTCATAGTCTGATTGTTGATCCAGCTAAGGCTTTTCATACCCAGCAAGCACAAGGGTATAAAGATTATATGGTCACTATTTCCGAATTCAATAAAACCCTTGATCAGTTATATAAAAATAACTATGTTCTTGTTAATCTAAATGGATTAGTCAAAAAAGGAACAGATGGAAAACTGACCTTTACAGGTGTTTCTCTTCCAGAAGGAAAGAAACCGTTAATTCTTTCGCAAGACGATGTCAGCTATTATGAATACATGGACAATTCAGGATTTCCAAGTAAGTTGATTGTCGATAAACAGAACCAAATCAAGAATATTTATATCGACAATAAGAAGGAAACTGTTGGTGACTATGATATGGTTCCATTGATCGATTCATTCATTAAAAAACATCCCGATTTTTCTTATCAAGGCGCCAAAGGAACGTTAGCTTTAACAGGCTATAATGGTGTATTAGGTTACCGTACATCAAAATCAGAATATGGTGATAACGAAAAAACAAACAAAGAAATCGAAGCAGCCAAAAAAGTTGCTGATCAATTAAAGAAAGATGGTTGGAGTTTTGCTTCTCATACTTGGGGACACTTGAATATGACACAAGCTTCTTTAGCCGATATCCAACAAGATAATGAACGTTGGCAAAATGAAGTTGCACCTATTTTAGGCAAAACAAATATTTTGATCTACCCATTTGGCGCTGACATCAGCGATTGGCAACCTTATTCTGAAGCAAATCAAAAATTTGCTTACTTGAAACAACAAGGATTTGATATCTTCTGCAATGTCGATGCCTCAACTCCTGCATGGGGACAACTAGGAACTGACTACTACCGTAACGCCAGAATCAATATTGACGGTATCCGTTTCGAAGTTGACCTAAAAGGAGAAAATCCAATACTTGATCAATTTATCAACGTCAAAGAAGTGTATGACCAAAAAGATCGAGGATAGAGGTTGTGAAAGAAGCGTCCAGCTCCGAGCAAATAAGAACTAGATTTCTAAAATAGTTTCTCATATTTTGGAAATCTAGCGCTTATTGCTGAGGAGTTGCTTCTTGAACACCGTGGATAAGATTGTGAAAAGGCTGGTCTGCATCAAGCAATAAGAATGAACAGAGAAAAACAGCTTCTTGAATACCGCAGATAGGTTGTAAAAAAACCGTTTTGACCTGACGATAACCAGTAAAACAGAGGTGAGACCATTGCTAAAAGTAGCAGTGGTCTCATCTCTTTTTTTGCACAAGTCATATTTGATTGTTTCGTTATTTTAATCAGGATAAAGTTCTTTTTTTTCATGCTAAAGAGTGATTCTTTCTTCTCGATTTTCACTTTCTTCGTTTAACTTTTGGTAGATACTTCTGTCAGAAAAAGCTCTAGGTAGACACACGAAAGCAGATAAAAAGCCTAACTTTTGCAACAGTTTATGCTGTCGTTCAAAGATAGGCTTTTACAGTTTATAAATAGCCCTTTCTATCCATGAATCACATCAAGTAATGTCTGGAATAAGATTGCACTAGAAGCTGCTCCTGGATCAATGTGTCCAATCGCCCGCTCCCCTAAATAAGAAGCACGTCCTTTTTTTGCGACCAAATTTTTAGTATGTTCTTTGGCATTTTCGATGACGTCTGCGGTTAGCTGATTGTTTTTTAATGCTTCCGTAACAGGCAACCAAACATCTAGCATTGTTTTATCCTCTGCTTCAGCTTTTCCTCTTGCTTGTATCCCATTTGTACCTTCTTCGATGATTTTCCCTAATTGCTCTTGTGAATTGATGACGTCAACATCCTTTGTCGCTTTCATCATGTTCATGAATGCTGAACCATATAGCGGACCTGAAGCTCCTCCAACTTTGGAGATCATTGCCATCGAAAGAACTTTAAAGGTATCACGGTTCTGTTGCAAAGTTTTAAATAAAGAATAAAATCCCTTACGGTATCTATGATTTAGGCTGTTATTCCCATTAATACCTTGATTTCAGTAGACACCGAAAAGCCGAAGAGAGTGCCTTCTTTTCGGGTTTTCTTATATAATCCTCGAATGGCTTCCATGCCTTTAATCGTGGTAGAGGCAATGCGTAAACTTCGATAGAATTTATTGCGTCTCTTTACTGGACGATGGTCTTGTTCAATCAAATTGTTCAGGTATTTAATGGTACGATGTTCTGTCCCTTGATAAAAGCCGTATTCTTTTAGTTTCTTAAAGGCACTTGTAATAGAGGGGGCTTTATCTGTGACTACAACCTTCGGTTCATCAAACTGCTTCACTAACCGCTTAAGAAAAGCATAGGCTGCTTGTGTGTCCCGTTTTTTACGTAACCAAATATCCAAGGTTAAACCATCTGCATCGATGGCTCGATACAAATAATGCCATTTTCCTTTAATTTTGATGTACGTTTCATCCATTTTCCATGAATAAAAGGATTTTTTATTTTTCTTTTTCCAAATTTGATAGAGTAGTTTGCCATATTCTTGCACCCAACGATAAATCGTCGTATGAGAAACGTTAATGCCACGATCATATAAGATTTCTTGAACTTCACGATAGCTAAGGTTATAACGAAGATAGTAGCCCACGGCTACAATAATCACATCCTGCTGAAATTGCTTTCCTTTAAAATGATTTATCGTCATTCCTCCTGCTATCTTTTTCTATTATTCTAACTTATTTGATAGTAGATTTAAAACTTTGCAACAGAACTGATGTAACCGTTTATTAATCTTTTTTATCATCTATGGATAACATTTTTTTGTTACACTAGGAGTATGAAAAAGGAGATATGATGAAACAGAGCCAAGCTAAAAAGCATGACAATACGATGACTAATAAGATTTTGATGAGGTTGATTGCTCTTGTCTTAGGTTTGCTTTTTCTTGAAATTTTGATTATTCATAGTAAAAATGAGCAGCAAAAGAGTGTTTCAAATCAAGTACAGACAGCACGTATCATGGCTAATGGGGACTTGCTTTATCATGACGGTCTCTATATGAGTGCCTTGCAGGCAGATGGCAGTTATGATTTTACTGAAAATTTTACATATGTGAAGCCATGGTTAAAGCAGGCTGATTTGGTCTTGGGTGATTTTGAGGGAACTATCAATCCTGATTATCCTTTGTCAGGCTACCCTCTGTTTAATGCTCCTCAATCAGTGACGGCAGCTATTAGTGATGCCGGCTATGATGTTATGGATTTGGCCCATAATCATATTTTGGACTCTGGTTTAGAGGGAGCTTTTACAACAGCCGATGCATTTAAAGAAGTGGGCATTGACCCTGTTGGTGTTTATGAAAATCCTGTGCGTGATAAGGCGCCTCTGTTTATCAAGAATGTTAATGGCATCAAGGTGGCAATACTTTCTTATGCCTATGGTTTCAATGGCTTGGAGTCAAATCTGACCGAAAAAGAGATTGCGAATCATTTGTCGAATCTTGATGAAAAACGGATGAAAGTAGAGATTGAGCGTGCTGAAAAAGAGGCTGACGTTACGGTTATCATGCCACAGATGGGCGTGGAATATCGTTTGGAACCGACAGATGAACAGGTAAAGCTTTACCATAAGATGATTGATTGGGGTGCTGATATTATCTTTGGGGGCCACCCTCATGTGGTTGAGCCGTCTGAAGTGGTTAAAAAGGATGGACAGCAAAAACTCATTATTTACTCAATGGGGAATTTCATCTCTAACCAGCGCATAGAGACTATGGATGGTGTGGATAGTGCAGCATGGACAGAGAGGGGTGTCTTAATGGATGTCACTCTTGAGAAAAAGGATGGTCAAACCACGATTAAGACAGCTCAAGCGCATCCAACCTGGGTTAACCGCACACCTAAGGGAACAATTTCGCCAGAGGGATATCCTTTATATACTTATCAAACCTATATTTTAGAGGATTTCATTAAAGATGGAAAATACAGAAATAAACTAGATGAAGAAACTAAAGAGCGTATAGATTCTGCCTATAAAGAAATGAATGCTCATGTTAATCTAAAGTGGAAATAAAGCTAAGATATCGCTAAAATTTGGCGATATTTTTCTTTATCGACAAGTTACCAACATACTTATCCACAGGTGTGGATAAGTATGTTATAAGTGTTAAATCTTGATTTTTCAAGGTTTTATTAGACTTGTATTGTTTTACTTGTTAACAAGTTTATCCACAAGTTGTTGGATTGATAGAGACTAAATTTTATCAACGATACTGGTTAAATGTCGTAGAAACATTCGTTTTTTTCAATAAAAAAGGCTTAATTTCTATAAAAAATAGCATTTTTAATCAAAACATGCTAAAATTATACAAAATAAAATGATGGAGGCTTCTCATGAAAGCGATTATTACAGTTGTAGGTAAGGATAAAGCGGGTATTGTTGCAGGTGTTGCGACTAAGGTCGCAGAGCTTGGTTTGAATATTGATGATATCACTCAAACAATCCTTGATGAATTCTTTACCATGATGGCGGTTGTATCATCGGAAGATAAGAAAGATTTTACACACCTACGTGCTGAATTAGAAGCTTTTGGTGAATCATTAAACGTCAAAATCAATATCCAAAGCTCAGCGATTTTTGATGCTATGCACAACTTATAAAATAGGGGTAGTTGAAAATGGATATTAAACAGGTTAC
The DNA here is from genome assembly GCF_038007145.1 of Streptococcus sp. FSL L8-0526. Lineage (NCBI taxonomy): Bacteria > Bacillati > Bacillota > Bacilli > Lactobacillales > Streptococcaceae > Streptococcus > Streptococcus sp. FSL L8-0526. Next base: position 105,310 of record NZ_JBBOWP010000001.1, on the reverse strand, counting down.
AGAAACCATTGCTATGATTGAGGAGCAGAACTTTGATGTTCGTACTATCACCATGGGAATTTCACTCCTAGACTGTATCGATTCAGATATTGATAAAGCAGCAGAAAAGGTATACAACAAGATTGTTTCTAAGGCTAAGAACTTGGTAGCTGTTGGTGACGAAATTGCGGCTGAACTTGGTGTTCCGATTGTTAATAAACGTGTTTCTGTTACTCCGATTTCAATTATCGGTGCGGCGACAGATGCGACAGATTATGTACCGTTTGCTAAGGCACTAGACCGTGCAGCTAAGGAAATTGGCATTAACTTTATTGGTGGTTTCTCTGCATTAGTTCAAAAGGGCTACCAAAAAGGTGATGAGATTCTTATTGATTCTATCCCACGTGCGCTTGCTGAGACTGATTTTGTCTGCTCATCTGTTAATATTGGTTCAACAAAAACTGGTATTAACATGACAGCGGTACGTGATATGGGACGTATCATTAAAGAGGCTTCTGAGGCAGATCCAATGGGTCCAGGTAAATTGGTTGTCTTTGCTAATGCGGTTGAAGATAATCCATTTATGGCAGGTGCCTTCCACGGTGTTGGTGAGGCTGACGTTGTAATCAATGTTGGGGTTTCAGGTCCTGGTGTTGTGCAACGTGCTGTTGAGAAGGTTCCAGGTGAAAGTTTTGATGTTTTAGCTGAAACAGTTAAGAAAACTGCCTTTAAAATCACACGTGTAGGGCAGTTGGTTGGTCAAATGGCTAGCGAACGTCTAGGTGTCGAGTTTGGTATTGTAGACTTGTCTCTTGCACCAACTCCAGCAGTAGGTGATTCGGTAGCTCGTGTACTTGAAGCCATGGGGCTTGAAGTTGTTGGTACGCATGGTACTACTGCGGCTCTAGCTCTTCTTAATGACCAGGTTAAAAAAGGTGGTATCATGGCATGTAACCAGGTCGGCGGTTTGTCAGGTGCCTTTATCCCTGTTTCTGAAGATGAAGGAATGATTGCAGCAGTTCAATCTGGGCATATCAACCTTGAAAAATTGGAAGCCATGACGGCTATCTGTTCTGTTGGTCTAGACATGATTGCCGTTCCAGCTGATACGCCAGATACAACAATTGCGGCCATGATTGCCGATGAAGCGGCTATTGGTGTCATTAATCAGAAAACAACAGCTGTTCGTATTATTCCTTATGGTAAGGAAGGGGACATGTTGGAACTTGGAGGTCTTCTTGGTTATGCACCAGTAATGAAGGTAAACAAAGCTTCATCGGCTGACTTCATTGCGCGTGGTGGCCAAATCCCAGCCCCTGTTCACAGCTTTAAAAACTAAACGGATGATAAGTGCTTTACCGGATTGGTAAGGCATTTTCTGATGATTTCGCTAGCTAGATAGTCAGGTGGATTTGTGCTATAATGAGTTCAAAATGACGGAAAGAAGGAGGAGTCATGAGTAAGGTTAAGTTATATATTGCGAGACACGGCAAGACTATGTTTAACACTATTGGTCGTGTCCAAGGTTGGTCTGATAGCCCTTTGACCCCGTTCGGTGAAGAAGGAATTCGTGAGCTGGGAGTAGGTCTGAAAGCGGCAGGTATCCCGTTCAAATCTGCTTATTCTAGTGATTCAGGTCGAACTATTCAGACCATGGACATCATTTTACGTGAGATGGGTTTGGAAACTATTCCTTATAAACATGACAAACGTATTCGTGAGTGGTGTTTTGGTAGTTTTGAGGGTGGCTATGATGGCGAGCTTTTTTATGGTGTGTTGCCGAGAACAGCTGCTTTTCAAGGTAAGAATATACATGATGTAACTTATCCTGAGCTTGCCCAGAGTATCCTTGATGTAGATACGGCTGGTTGGGCAGAATCTTGGGAAGTTCTCAGAAAACGTATTATAGAAGGTTTTACAGCTATTGCAGAGGATCTTGAAAGATCCGGTGGTGGTGATGCTTTCGTCGTTAGTCACAGTATGACCATTGCAACTTTTGCTTGGTTAATGGATCCTTCTGTCGAGCATCCTCCATTGGACAACGGTTCGGTTACTGTCGTTGCTTATGAAAATGGTAAATTCACATTGGAAACACTTGGCGATATGACTTATCGTCAGGTTGGACGAGAGATAATAGAAAAAAGACAATGGTAAAAGATAGCTATCCAAGTCGCCGTCAGGCGAAAAAACAAACCAATTGGTATTTGGTTATCAGTGGCGTCTTGACTGTAATTCTTTTAGTTACAGCAGGACTTTATTCAGTATTTGGTGTCAGTCGTACGGTCCAACAAACCAATGGATCGTCAGTAACAAAAAATAGTAAGGAAGTTACCGATTCGACTCAAAGCAAGGATACAAAAGGACTACCTGATGTATCGCCTAAAGACTGGAAATTGCTTTTGGTAAATCGAGATAACAAGTCTAAAGAGCTTAATCCTGAGCTTGCTAACGTAGATGGTGTTTCTGTAGATGCGAGAATTGCGAAAAATGTTGAAGAATTTTTAGCAGCAGCTCAAGAAATTAATCCAAGCTATCATTTGATTTCGGGTTATCGTAGTGTTGCTTATCAGACAGAACTTTATAACAGTTATGTTCAGCAGGAAATGGCTGATGATCCGACTTTGACAGAGTCCCAGGCTGAGAAGAAGGTTCAGACTTATTCACAACCACCAGGTGCTAGTGAGCATCAGACAGGTCTTGCGATTGACATGAGTACTGTAGACAGCTTAGATGAAGCAGATCCAGCTACTGTGGCTAAGGTCAAAAAAATAGCGCCAAAGTATGGCTTTGTTCTTCGTTTCCCAGATGGTAAGACATCGTCAACAGGTGTGGGGTATGAAGATTGGCATTTCCGCTACGTTGGTAAAGAATCAGCAGAGTACATGACTGCACATAATCTTACTTTGGAAGAATATCTGGTACTATTAAAGGAGAAAGCTAAGTGAGACGACGTTTTAAACTAAAAGCCTTTATAATCTTAGTTGCTGTTTTCGCTTTAGGGATTCTCTTACCGCTGATTCGTCATGCATCTACAGCTGATAATGCTCGTACGGTAAAGGTTGCCTATACGCAGAAAGGGTTTATTGAAAACTTAGCGCCAACAGCACAAAAAATGTCTAAAAACTATGGTGTCCCTGCGTCGATTCTCCTTAGCCAAGCCGCATATGAGTCGAACTATGGTTGTAGTCTCTTATCTGTTAAATACCATAATATCTACAGTCTCCCTGCTCGGCCAGGACAAGAACATATCTATCTAAAGGATAATGTTTATAGTAAAGGCAAATGGCAATATCAAAAAGTAGATTTTGCAGTTTTTAGAGACTGGTCAAGTTCTATGTCATCTTATCTAGAAGAACTGCACCAAGGTAGATGGGGAGAATCAACCTATAAAGAGGTGGCAGGAACTACGAGTTATAAAGTTGCGGCAGAAAAGCTACAAGCTGCAGGTTTTAATAGTGATCCTGATTACGCTAAACATCTTATTTCTATTATTGAGACCTATAATTTGGTAAAATATGATCGCTGAGATTAGAACACCCCTAAGGGTGTTTTTAATGTTTCTAGGTCTCTAGATGTATTTTTGGCACTCTTTCAAAAAGAGTGCTAATTTTTTTGTTTTTTGGGTTGACATGTTTAAGTTTAGGTGTATAATAGAATCATAAGTTAGCAGTCGTTATATGAGAGTGCTAATAAATAGAAATGAGGTGACATCGTGATTACGCAAAGGCAAAACGCTATTTTGAATTTGATAGTTGAGATGTTCACTCGTACACATGAACCAGTTTGTTCTAAAGCATTACAAGACTCAATTGATTCAAGTTCAGCGACCATTCGTAATGACATGGCTAAGTTAGAAAAGATGGGTTATCTTGAGAAAGCTCATATCTCTAGTGGACGCATGCCAAGCCGAGCAGGTTTCCAGTATTTTGTTGCTAATTCTTTGAATCTTGATACGATTGATGAACAAGATGTTTACCAAGTCGTCAAGGCCTTCGACTTTGAAGCTTTTAAACTTGAAGATATCTTGGATGCGGCGGCAAAGCTGCTGGCAGAAATGACAGGATACACAGCAGTGATTCAAGATGTGGAACCGACCAGACAGCGTCTGACAGGATTTGAAATTGTTCAGCTGTCTAATCATGATGCGTTGGCAGTTCTGACTCTAGATGAATCTAAGCCGGTGACAGTTCAGTTTGCCATTCCAAAGAATTTCTTGTCAAGCGATTTGGAAATTTTTCATAAGCTTGTTCAAGGACGGTTTTTAGGAAATACTGTCTTAGATATCCATTACCGATTGAGAACAGAGACTCCTCAGATTGTGCAAAAGTATTTTAAGATAACAGATAATGTTTTAGATTTGTTTGACTATATCTTTTCACACCTCTTTAAGGAACTGATTTTTATAGAAGGTAAGGTTGCATCACTGGCCTATGCTGATTTGAACACTTATCAATTTTTGGATAATCCACAACATGTGGCTCTTGCGCTTCGATCAGCTATCTCCGATGATGAAGTGACCAAAATTTCGGTCGCAGAATCAACTGAAGAAGCTCTTGAAAATGTCACGGTTATGAGTCATAAATTCTTGATCCCCTATCGTGGGATGGCACTCATGCATGTGATTGGACCCATTGAAATGGATTATCGTCGTATGGTTAGTTTAGTCAACGTTATCAGTCGAGTTCTGGTTATGAAACTAACGGATTATTACCGTTATCTCAATAGCAACCATTACGAAGTTTTCTTAAGCCGTAACGTTTTAAAAAATATAGAAAGAGGTGAATGCCTTGACTGAAGATATTAAAAAAGAAGAAGTAAAAGAAGAGGAAGCTACCGAGACAACTGAAGAAGTTGTAGAAGAAACAAAGGAAACTTCTGAGCTTGAAGAAGCTCAAGCGCGTGCAGAGGAGTTTGAAAATAAATACCTTCGTGCCCATGCAGAGATGCAAAATATTCAACGCCGTGCTAAAGAAGAACGTCAACAATTACAAAAGTATCGTAGCCAAGATTTAGCAAAAACAATCTTGCCAGCACTTGATAACATTGAACGTGCTCTTGCTGTTGAAGGATTGACTGATGATGTTAAAAAAGGTTTGGAAATGATACAGGAAAGTTTGATAAATGCTCTTAAAGAGGAAGGAATCGAAGAAATCGCAGCAGACGGCGAGTTCAATCACAACTTCCATATGGCTATTCAAACCATTCCTGCAGATGATGAGCATCCGGCGGATAGCATCGCACAAGTCTTCCAAAAAGGCTACAAACTCCATGACCGCGTCCTACGCCCAGCCATGGTAGTAGTATACAAAGAGAACTAAAAAAACCTTGTCCGAAACGACAATAAACTATGAGAGAAAAGATAAGAGGCAAGCCGAAGGTTTGCAAAAAGAAATATCAGAAAAGAAGAAAAAGCTTAAAAAAAGATTAGAAAAAGCTTAAGGAGATAAAACATATGTCTAAAATTATTGGTATTGACTTAGGTACAACAAACTCAGCAGTTGCAGTTCTTGAAGGAACTGAACCAAAAATCATCGCTAACCCAGAAGGAAATCGTACAACTCCATCTGTAGTTTCATTCAAAAATGGTGAAATCATCGTTGGTGATGCTGCAAAACGTCAAGCAGTCACAAACCCAGATACAGTAATCTCTATCAAATCTAAGATGGGTACTTCTGAAAAAGTTTCTGCTAACGGCAAAGAATACACTCCACAAGAAATCTCAGCAATGATCCTTCAGTACTTGAAAAGTTATGCTGAAGAATACCTCGGTGAAAAAGTAACCAAGGCTGTCATCACAGTTCCAGCTTACTTTAACGATGCTCAACGTCAAGCAACTAAAGATGCTGGTAAAATCGCTGGTCTTGAAGTAGAACGTATCGTCAACGAACCAACTGCAGCAGCGCTTGCTTATGGTTTGGACAAGACTGACAAAGAAGAAAAAATCTTGGTCTTTGACCTTGGTGGTGGTACATTCGACGTATCTATCCTTGAACTCGGTGATGGTGTCTTTGATGTATTGGCTACTGCAGGGGACAATAAACTTGGTGGTGATGACTTTGACCAAAAAATTATCGATTACATGGTTGAAGAATTCAAGAAAGAAAACGGCATCGACTTGTCAACAGACAAGATGGCTCTTCAACGTTTGAAAGACGCAGCAGAAAAAGCTAAGAAAGACCTTTCAGGTGTAACTTCAACACAAATCAGCTTGCCGTTCATCACGGCTGGTGAAGCTGGACCCCTTCACTTGGAAATGACTTTGACTCGTGCCAAATTTGATGATTTGACTCGTGACCTTGTAGAACGTACTAAAACTCCAGTTCGTCAAGCCCTTTCAGATGCAGGTTTAAGCTTGTCAGACATTGACGAAGTCATCCTTGTTGGTGGTTCAACTCGTATCCCAGCTGTTGTAGAAGCAGTTAAGGCTGAAACTGGTAAAGAACCAAACAAATCAGTAAACCCTGATGAAGTAGTTGCTATGGGTGCTGCTATCCAAGGTGGTGTGATCTCTGGTGATGTGAAAGACGTTGTCCTTCTTGACGTAACACCATTGTCACTTGGTATCGAAACAATGGGTGGCGTCTTCACAAAACTCATCGAACGTAACACAACAATTCCAACATCTAAATCACAAGTCTTCTCAACTGCAGCAGATAATCAACCAGCCGTTGATATCCACGTTCTTCAAGGTGAACGCCCAATGGCAGCAGATAACAAGACTCTTGGACGTTTCCAATTGACTGATATCCCAGCTGCACCTCGTGGTGTCCCACAAATTGAAGTAACATTTGACATTGATAAGAACGGTATCGTATCTGTTAAAGCGAAGGATCTTGGAACTCAAAAAGAACAAACAATTGTCATCCAATCTAATTCAGGTTTGACTGATGAAGAAATTGAAAGAATGATGAAAGATGCTGAAGCAAATGCTGAAGCAGATGCAAAACGTAAAGCAGAAGTAGAACTTCGTAACGAAGTCGACCAAGCTATCTTTGCCACTGAAAAAACAATTAAAGAAACAGAAGGTAAAGGCTTTGATACAGAACGTGATGCTGCCAAATCAGCACTTGATGAGCTTAAGAAAGCTCAAGAATCAGGTGATCTTGATGACATGAAGGCTAAATTGGAAGCTCTTAACGAAAAAGCCCAAGCCTTGGCAGTTAAACTCTACGAACAAGCAGCAGCGGCACAACAAGCTCAAGCAGGAGCAGAAGGCGCACAAGCAGCAGATAACTCAGGCGACGATGTCGTAGACGGAGAGTTTACTGAAAAGTAAGATGTAAAGACTGTTAAAATCTCACAGTGAAAATAGGAAATCAGGCGAAGAAGCTTTAGTTTCTAGAAAGAATTGCACCTAAAGGTAGCCTTATATGTAGTTCGCTAAAGCGAAGACTGCTACGTCTCTTTTTCACACAGAAGTTAAGGTGTGCTCAATTCAACCTTACGAGTTCAAAAACAAAGCATGAGAAGAAATCCAGAGGTTGCAAACCAGCCTCTGTTTTTCGCTAAAATAAGTGAAGTGAATATAATGTATATTTTACTTCGTTTCGTAACAAATAAAATAGAAAGGATCAAAGAGTGTTCGTCGTTGAACACGGGCTAAGGAATAAGCCAAAAAGATAGATGGTTTTGAGGGACCAGTAGTCCATCTTCGAAACTATTACTTTGGCTTTCTCCATTAGATGCCCTTTGTATCTTAAATTATGAACAATACCGAATATTACGATCGTCTTGGGTTATCTAAGGATGCCTCTCAAGACGAAATTAAACGTGCCTATCGTAAGCTGTCTAAAAAATACCACCCAGATATCAATAAAGAACCGGGTGCGGAAGAAAAATATAAAGAGATTCTAGAGGCCTATGAAACTCTAAGTGATGCCCAAAAACGTGCAGCCTATGACCAATACGGACCAGACGGTGCGAACGGCTTTGGTGGCCAAGGTAGCTTTGGTGGCCAAGGTAGCTTTGGTGGCTTTGATGGTGGTGCAGGCTTCGGAGGTTTTGAGGATATCTTCTCGAGCTTCTTTGGTGGCGGTGCTACTCGCAATCCAAATGCTCCTCGTCAAGGAGATGACCTTCAGTATCGTGTCAACCTAAGTTTCGAAGAGGCTGTTTTTGGTGCTGAAAAAGAAATTCACTACAATCGTGAAGTGACGTGTAAGACATGTTCAGGATCTGGTGCTAAACCTGGGACAAGTCCTGTAACCTGTGGTCGCTGTCATGGTCATGGGGTTATCAATGTTGATACACAAACACCACTTGGTATGATGCGTCGTCAAGTAACCTGTGACGTCTGTCACGGAACAGGTCAAGAAATCAAGGATCCTTGTCCAACTTGTCGTGGAACAGGTCGTGAAAAACAAAGCCATACAGTATCTGTCAAGATTCCAGCGGGTGTTGAAACAGGTCAACAAATCCGTCTTGCAGGCCAAGGTGAAGCTGGTTTCAACGGTGGTCCTTATGGAGACCTCTTTGTAGTCATCAATGTTAATCCAAGCGATAAATTTACTCGTGATGGATCGACAATTTACTATACACTTAACATTTCTTTTGTCCAAGCAGCTCTTGGTGATACTGTTGAAGTACCTACCGTTCACGGTAATGTTGAGATGGTTATTCCAGCGGGGACTCAAACAGGTAAAACTTTCCGTCTAAAAGGAAAGGGAGCACCACGTCTTCGTGGAGGTTCACAAGGGGATCAACTCGTTACTGTCAAGATTGTAACTCCTACGAAGCTGAATGATGCTCAAAAAGAAGCTCTCCTTGCATTCGCAAAAGCAAGTGGTGATGAAAAGGTTGCACCACAGAAAAAAGGATTTTTTAACAAAGTAAAAGATGTTTTGGAGGATTTATAAAGAAAGGACGCTAAAAGCGTCTTTTTCTTTATTTTGGAAGCTGTATGGGGTCAGTTGGTGATTGACATACTTTTTATCCTTAAAGAAATCTGATATGATAATTTTATGATTAGATATAAAGCGACAATTTCTTATGATGGAACACTTTTTTCAGGTTTTCAAAGACAACCAAATGCTCGTTCTATTCAAGAAGAGATTGAAAAGACTCTTTTGCGGCTAAATAGCGGTACTCCTGTAACTGTACACGGGGCAGGCCGAACAGATGCTGGTGTTCATGCTTATGGACAAGTTATCCACTTTGATTTACCTCGGGAGAGGGATCCAGAGAAGCTGCGTTTTGGTTTAGATACACAGTGTCCAGATGATATTGACATTGTTAGTATCGAGCTTGTATCGGAGGAATTCCATGCACGTTATAGTAAACATATTAAAACCTATGAATTCCTAGTAGATGCAGGGCGACCTAAGAACCCCATGATGCGTAATTATGCTGTCCACTATCCCTACCCTCTAAGTCTAGCTCTTATGCAAGAGGCTGCTATGGAATTGGTTGGGACACATGATTTTACAGGCTTCACAGCTTCAGGGACCTCTGTAGAAAATAAAGTGCGTACAATTACCCAGGCAAGTGTATCTATCGATGAGAAAACTGGGTTTTATGTCTTTACTTTTTCTGGGAATGGCTTTCTTTATAAGCAAGTTAGAAATATGGTTGGAACATTATTGAAAATTGGAAATGGACGCATGCCAGTTTCGCTAGTGAAGACCGTGTTGGAAAGTCGTGACCGCAATCTTGCGGGACCAACCGCAGCAGGTAATGGTTTATATTTGAAGGAGATACGATATGAGTGATGAATTGGTATTAGCGATTTCAGGGAATGATATTTTTAGTGGTGGCGGGCTTCATGCGGATTTAGCGACATTTACAACTAATAAACAAAATGGTTTTGTAGCTATTACCTGTCTAACAGCTATGACTGAGAATGGTTTTGAGGTTATTCCAATCGATAGTAAGGCATTTAAACAACAACTAGACTCACTAAAAGATGTTCCTTTCTCAGCAATAAAAATTGGTTTATTACCTAATGTTGAAATTGCGGAATTAACCTTAGACTTTGTTAAAAAATGTCCAGAAATTCCAATTGTATTGGATCCTGTTCTAGTTTGCAAGGAGACACATGACGTTGAGGTTTCACAGCTACGTGATGAATTGGTTAAATTCTTCCCTTATGTTACAGTCATTACTCCAAATCTCCCAGAAGTAGAACTTCTTATTGACAAAAGAATACATACTATTGATGATATGAAGCTTGCAGCTAGTTGCTTAAAAGAATTGGGTGCTAAGACTGTCGTTGTAAAAGGTGGCAACCGTCTAGATGGTAATAAAGCATTAGATGTTCTATACAATGGAAAAGAATACAAAATATTTGAGAAACCTGTTCTAGATAAAAATAATACAGGGGCAGGATGTACATTTGCTTCCAGCATAGCCAGTGAATTAGTCAAAGGATTTTCAGAAACGGAAGCTGTAGCCAATGCTAAGGTCTTTGTTTTTGAATCAATTAAACAGTCGAATGAATATGGAGTCGTTCAATATGCAAAATAAGAAAATAAAAAAACTAACGTTATTAGCCATTCTAACGGCTTTATCAGTAACCTTTGGGTTTGTAGCGAAAATTCCAACTCCAACAGGACTATTGACTTTGGTAGATGCAGGGATTTACTTCACAGCCTTCTACCTTGGTAAGAAAGAGGGAGCTCTTGTAGGAGGTTTATCTGCTTTTTTGATTGATCTCTTATCATCTGCTCCTCAATGGATGTTCATAAGTCTATTTATTCATGGTGTACAAGGCTATTTTGCAGGGCTAAAAGGTGGCTACCGTCCCCTAGGTCTACTACTAGCCACTGTTGTAATGGTTGGTGGCTATGCCCTTTCTTCGGTATTTATGTACGGAACAGGAGCTTCAATCGCAGAGTTGGTTCCTAATTTTTGTCAGAATGGTTTAGGCATTGTAATTGGTTGGCTATTATATCAAGCGTTCAAAAGAGTTCAATCAAATAAATGACAACAGATTTGTGATAAACCTCTTGACAGCTATCCAAAAGGGTGCTAAGATATAAAAGTTGTCTTAAGTGATTTGTCTCTAACTCGTAAAAGTTCTAAAACTTTTAAAAAAGCTATTGACAAGTTTAAGAAGGGATGATAATATAAAAAAGCTGTTTCGTGAGAGACGGCCAGCACGAAGAAGAGAAAAAAACTTCAAAAAAAGTGTTGACAAGCTATTCTATCTTTGCTAGAATATAGAAGTTGTCTCAAGAGAGGCAAAGACCTTTGAGAACTGAATAAGAAACCAAGTGCAGGGTTATGATAGAAGAATTATAACCTGTCAATTTACAAGAATAAATCGTCAGACGACGGTAATGAGTTAACGCTCAAACAATTATTAAAGTATTAATGAGAGTTTGATCCTGGCTCAGGACGAACGCTGGCGGCGTGCCTAATACATGCAAGTAGAACGCTGAAGAGAGGAGCTTGCTCTTCTTGGATGAGTTGCGAACGGGTGAGTAACGCGTAGGTAACCTGCCTTGTAGCGGGGGATAACTATTGGAAACGATAGCTAATACCGCATAACAATGGATGACACATGTCATTTATTTGAAAGGGGCAATTGCTCCACTACAAGATGGACCTGCGTTGTATTAGCTAGTAGGTGAGGTAATGGCTCACCTAGGCGACGATACATAGCCGACCTGAGAGGGTGATCGGCCACACTGGGACTGAGACACGGCCCAGACTCCTACGGGAGGCAGCAGTAGGGAATCTTCGGCAATGGGGGCAACCCTGACCGAGCAACGCCGCGTGAGTGAAGAAGGTTTTCGGATCGTAAAGCTCTGTTGTAAGTCAAGAACGGGTGTGAGAGTGGAAAGTTCACACTGTGACGGTAGCTTACCAGAAAGGGACGGCTAACTACGTGCCAGCAGCCGCGGTAATACGTAGGTCCCGAGCGTTGTCCGGATTTATTGGGCGTAAAGCGAGCGCAGGCGGTTTGATAAGTCTGAAGTTAAAGGCTGTGGCTCAACCATAGTTCGCTTTGGAAACTGTCAAACTTGAGTGCAGAAGGGGAGAGTGGAATTCCATGTGTAGCGGTGAAATGCGTAGATATATGGAGGAACACCGGTGGCGAAAGCGGCTCTCTGGTCTGTAACTGACGCTGAGGCTCGAAAGCGTGGGGAGCGAACAGGATTAGATACCCTGGTAGTCCACGCCGTAAACGATGAGTGCTAGGTGTTGGATCCTTTCCGGGATTCAGTGCCGTAGCTAACGCATTAAGCACTCCGCCTGGGGAGTACGACCGCAAGGTTGAAACTCAAAGGAATTGACGGGGGCCCGCACAAGCGGTGGAGCATGTGGTTTAATTCGAAGCAACGCGAAGAACCTTACCAGGTCTTGACATCCCGATGCTATTTCTAGAGATAGAAAGTTACTTCGGTACATCGGTGACAGGTGGTGCATGGTTGTCGTCAGCTCGTGTCGTGAGATGTTGGGTTAAGTCCCGCAACGAGCGCAACCCTTATTGTTAGTTGCCATCATTCAGTTGGGCACTCTAGCGAGACTGCCGGTAATAAACCGGAGGAAGGTGGGGATGACGTCAAATCATCATGCCCCTTATGACCTGGGCTACACACGTGCTACAATGGTTGGTACAACGAGTTGCGAGTCGGTGACGGCGAGCTAATCTCTTAAAGCCAATCTCAGTTCGGATTGTAGGCTGCAACTCGCCTACATGAAGTCGGAATCGCTAGTAATCGCGGATCAGCACGCCGCGGTGAATACGTTCCCGGGCCTTGTACACACCGCCCGTCACACCACGAGAGTTTGTAACACCCGAAGTCGGTGAGGTAACCTTTTGGAGCCAGCCGCCTAAGGTGGGACAGATGATTGGGGTGAAGTCGTAACAAGGTAGCCGTATCGGAAGGTGCGGCTGGATCACCTCCTTTCTAAGGAAAAACGGAATGTACTTGAGTTTCTTATTTAGTTTTGAGAGGTCTTGTGGGGCCTTAGCTCAGCTGGGAGAGCATCTGCCTTACAAGCAGAGGGTCAGCGGTTCGATCCCGTTAACTCCCATAGGTCCCGTGGTGTAGCGGTTATCACGTCGCCCTGTCACGGCGAAGATCGCGGGTTCGATTCCCGTCGGGACCGTTCAAGTTGAAATATTTGAGACTCGTTAGCTCAGTTGGTAGAGCAATTGACTTTTAATCAATGGGTCACTGGTTCGAGCCCAGTACGGGTCATATATGCGGGTGTGGCGGAATTGGCAGACGCACCAGATTTAGGATCTGGCGCTTAACAGCGTGGGGGTTCAAGTCCCTTCACCCGCATTAGAAAAAAAGTTAGCCGGCTTAGCTCAGTTGGTAGAGCATCTGATTTGTAATCAGAGGGTCGCGTGTTCAAGTCATGTAGCCGGCATTAAATGCGAACGTAGTTCAGTGGTAGAACACCACCTTGCCAAGGTGGGGGTCGCGGGTTCGAATCCCGTCGTTCGCTTGAGGAGCCGGGGTGGCGGAACTGGCAGACGCACAGGACTTAAAATCCTGCGAAAGGAAACTTTCGTACCGGTTCGATTCCGGTCCTCGGCATAACTTAATAATGAGCACCCTTAGCTCAACTGGATAGAGTACCTGACTACGAATCAGGCGGTTAGAGGTTCGACTCCTCTAGGGTGCATTTTTATCGGGAAGTAGCTCAGCTTGGTAGAGCACTTGGTTTGGGACCAAGGGGTCGCAGGTTCGAATCCTGTCTTCCCGATTAAGACCTTTGAGAACTGAATAAGAAACCAAGTGCAGGGTTATGATAGAAGAATTATAACCTGTCAATTTACAAGAATAAATCGTCAGACGACGGTAATGAGTTAACGCTCAAACAATTATTAAAGTATTAATGAGAGTTTGATCCTGGCTCAGGACGAACGCTGGCGGCGTGCCTAATACATGCAAGTAGAACGCTGAAGAGAGGAGCTTGCTCTTCTTGGATGAGTTGCGAACGGGTGAGTAACGCGTAGGTAACCTGCCTTGTAGCGGGGGATAACTATTGGAAACGATAGCTAATACCGCATAACAATGGATGACACATGTCATTTATTTGAAAGGGGCAATTGCTCCACTACAAGATGGACCTGCGTTGTATTAGCTAGTAGGTGAGGTAATGGCTCACCTAGGCGACGATACATAGCCGACCTGAGAGGGTGATCGGCCACACTGGGACTGAGACACGGCCCAGACTCCTACGGGAGGCAGCAGTAGGGAATCTTCGGCAATGGGGGCAACCCTGACCGAGCAACGCCGCGTGAGTGAAGAAGGTTTTCGGATCGTAAAGCTCTGTTGTAAGTCAAGAACGGGTGTGAGAGTGGAAAGTTCACACTGTGACGGTAGCTTACCAGAAAGGGACGGCTAACTACGTGCCAGCAGCCGCGGTAATACGTAGGTCCCGAGCGTTGTCCGGATTTATTGGGCGTAAAGCGAGCGCAGGCGGTTTGATAAGTCTGAAGTTAAAGGCTGTGGCTCAACCATAGTTCGCTTTGGAAACTGTCAAACTTGAGTGCAGAAGGGGAGAGTGGAATTCCATGTGTAGCGGTGAAATGCGTAGATATATGGAGGAACACCGGTGGCGAAAGCGGCTCTCTGGTCTGTAACTGACGCTGAGGCTCGAAAGCGTGGGGAGCGAACAGGATTAGATACCCTGGTAGTCCACGCCGTAAACGATGAGTGCTAGGTGTTGGATCCTTTCCGGGATTCAGTGCCGTAGCTAACGCATTAAGCACTCCGCCTGGGGAGTACGACCGCAAGGTTGAAACTCAAAGGAATTGACGGGGGCCCGCACAAGCGGTGGAGCATGTGGTTTAATTCGAAGCAACGCGAAGAACCTTACCAGGTCTTGACATCCCGATGCTATTTCTAGAGATAGAAAGTTACTTCGGTACATCGGTGACAGGTGGTGCATGGTTGTCGTCAGCTCGTGTCGTGAGATGTTGGGTTAAGTCCCGCAACGAGCGCAACCCTTATTGTTAGTTGCCATCATTCAGTTGGGCACTCTAGCGAGACTGCCGGTAATAAACCGGAGGAAGGTGGGGATGACGTCAAATCATCATGCCCCTTATGACCTGGGCTACACACGTGCTACAATGGTTGGTACAACGAGTTGCGAGTCGGTGACGGCGAGCTAATCTCTTAAAGCCAATCTCAGTTCGGATTGTAGGCTGCAACTCGCCTACATGAAGTCGGAATCGCTAGTAATCGCGGATCAGCACGCCGCGGTGAATACGTTCCCGGGCCTTGTACACACCGCCCGTCACACCACGAGAGTTTGTAACACCCGAAGTCGGTGAGGTAACCTTTTGGAGCCAGCCGCCTAAGGTGGGACAGATGATTGGGGTGAAGTCGTAACAAGGTAGCCGTATCGGAAGGTGCGGCTGGATCACCTCCTTTCTAAGGAAAAACGGAATGTACTTGAGTTTCTTATTTAGTTTTGAGAGGTCTTGTGGGGCCTTAGCTCAGCTGGGAGAGCGCCTGCTTTGCACGCAGGAGGTCAGCGGTTCGATCCCGCTAGGCTCCATTGAATCGAAAGATTCAAGTATTGTCCATTGAAAATTGAATATCTATATCAAATTCCATATGTAAGTAATTACATATAGATAGTAACAAGAAAATAAACCGAAACGCTGTGAATATTTAATGAGTTAGGTCGAAAGGCCAAAAATAAGGTTAAGTTAATAAGGGCGCACGGTGGATGCCTTGGCACTAGAAGCCGATGAAGGACGTGACTAACGACGAAATGCTTTGGGGAGCTGTAAGTGAGCAATGATCCAGAGATGTCCGAATGGGGAAACCCGGCAGGTAATGCCTGTCACTCATTACTGTTAAGGTAATGTAGAGGAAGACGCAGTGAACTGAAACATCTAAGTAGCTGTAGGAAGAGAAAGCAAAAGCGATTGCCTTAGTAGCGGCGAGCGAAACGGCAAGAGGGCAAACCGAAGAGTTTACTCTTCGGGGTTGTAGGACTGCAACGTGGACTTAAAGATTATAGAAGAACTACCTGGGAAGGTAGGCCAAAGAGAGTAATAGCCTCGTATTCGAAATAGTCTTTATACCTAGCAGTATCCTGAGTACGGCGAGACACGAGAAATCTCGTTGGAATCTGGGAGGACCATCTCCCAACCCTAAATACTCTCTAGTGACCGATAGTGAACCAGTACCGTGAGGGAAAGGTGAAAAGCACCCCGGGAGGGGAGTGAAATAGAACCTGAAACCGTGTGCCTACAACAAGTTCGAGCCCGTTAATGGGTGAGAGCGTGCCTTTTGTAGAATGAACCGGCGAGTTACGATATGATGCGAGGTTAAGTTGAAGAGACGGAGCCGTAGGGAAACCGAGTCTTAATAGGGCGCATTAGTATCATGTCGTAGACCCGAAACCATGTGACCTACCCATGAGCAGGTTGAAGGTGAGGTAAAACTCACTGGAGGACCGAACCAGTGCACGTTGAAAAGTGCTTGGATGACTTGTGGGTAGCGGAGAAATTCCAAACGAACTTGGAGATAGCTGGTTCTCTCCGAAATAGCTTTAGGGCTAGCGTCGATGTTAAGTCTCTTGGAGGTAGAGCACTGTTTGGGTGAGGGGTCCATCCCGGATTACCAATCTCAGATAAACTCCGAATGCCAATGAGATATAATCGGCAGTCAGACTGCGAGTGCTAAGATCCGTAGTCGAAAGGGAAACAGCCCAGACCACCAGCTAAGGTCCCAAAATATATGTTAAGTGGAAAAGGATGTGGGGTTGCACAGACAACTAGGATGTTAGCTTAGAAGCAGCTATTCATTCAAAGAGTGCGTAATAGCTCACTAGTCGAGTGACCCTGCGCCGAAAATGTACCGGGGCTAAAACATATTACCGAAGCTGTGGATACCTTTATAGGTATGGTAGGAGAGCGTTCTATGTGCGAAGAAGGTGTACCGTGAGGAGTGCTGGAGCGCATAGAAGTGAGAATGCCGGTATGAGTAGCGAAAGACAGGTGAGAATCCTGTCCACCGTAAGACTAAGGTTTCCAGGGGAAGGCTCGTCCGCCCTGGGTTAGTCGGGACCTAAGGAGAGACCGAAAGGTGTATCCGATGGACAACAGGTTGATATTCCTGTACTAGAGTATATAGTGATGGAGGGACGCAGTAGGCTAACTAAACCAGACGATTGGAAGTGTCTGGCCAAGCAGTGAGGTGTGATATGAGTCAAATGCTTATATCTTTAACATTGAGCTGTGATGGGGAGCGAAGTTTAGTAGCGAAGTTAGTGATGTCACACTGCCGAGAAAAGCTTCTAGCGTTAATTATACTCTACCCGTACCGCAAACCGACACAGGTAGTCGAGGCGAGTAGCCTCAGGTGAGCGAGAGAACTCTCGTTAAGGAACTCGGCAAAATGGCCCCGTAACTTCGGGAGAAGGGGCGCTGACTGATGGTCAGCCGCAGTGAAAAGGCCCAAGCAACTGTTTATCAAAAACACAGCTCTCTGCTAAATCGTAAGATGATGTATAGGGGGTGACGCCTGCCCGGTGCTGGAAGGTTAAGAGGAGTGCTTAGCGTAAGCGAAGGCATGAATTGAAGCCCCAGTAAACGGCGGCCGTAACTATAACGGTCCTAAGGTAGCGAAATTCCTTGTCGGGTAAGTTCCGACCCGCACGAAAGGCGTAATGATTTGGGCACTGTCTCAACGAGAGACTCGGTGAAATTTTAGTACCTGTGAAGATGCAGGTTACCCGCGACAGGACGGAAAGACCCCATGGAGCTTTACTGCAGTTTGATATTGAGTATCTGTACCACATGTACAGGATAGGTAGGAGCCTATGACCTCGGGACGCCAGTTTCGAGTGAGGCGTTGTTGGGATACTACCCTTGTGTTATGGCTACTCTAACCCAGATAGGTTATCCCTATCGGGGACAGTGTCTGACGGGCAGTTTGACTGGGGCGGTCGCCTCCTAAAAGGTAACGGAGGCGCCCAAAGGTTCCCTCAGAATGGTTGGAAATCATTCGCAGAGTGTAAAGGTATAAGGGAGCTTGACTGCGAGAGCTACAACTCGAGCAGGGACGAAAGTCGGGCTTAGTGATCCGGTGGTTCCGTATGGAAGGGCCATCGCTCAACGGATAAAAGCTACCCTGGGGATAACAGGCTTATCTCCCCCAAGAGTTCACATCGACGGGGAGGTTTGGCACCTCGATGTCGGCTCGTCGCATCCTGGGGCTGTAGTCGGTCCCAAGGGTTGGGCTGTTCGCCCATTAAAGCGGCACGCGAGCTGGGTTCAGAACGTCGTGAGACAGTTCGGTCCCTATCCGTCGCGGGCGTAGGAAATTTGAGAGGATCTGCTCCTAGTACGAGAGGACCGGAGTGGACTTACCGCTGGTGTACCAGTTGTTCTGCCAAGAGCATCGCTGGGTAGCTATGTAGGGAAGGGATAAACGCTGAAAGCATCTAAGTGTGAAGCCCACCTCAAGATGAGATTTCCCATGATTTTATATCAGTAAGAGCCCTGAGAGATGATCAGGTTGATAGGTTAGAAGTGGAAGTGTGGTGACACATGTAGCGGACTAATACTAATAGCTCGAGGACTTATCCAACGAAAGTAACTGAGATATATTGACAACGATTTGGTTTCTTGATACAGTATAGATATTCAATTTTGAGTTGAGAATACTCAGAGTTAAGTGACGATAGCCTAGGAGATACACCTGTTCCCATGCCGAACACAGAAGTTAAGCCCTAGTACGCCTGATGTAGTTGGGGGTTTCCCCCTGTTAGATACGGTAGTCGCTTAGCCTTTATCCGCCATAGCTCAGTTGGTAGTAGCGCATGACTGTTAATCATGATGTCGTAGGTTCGAGTCCTACTGGCGGAGTATAATTTTTTAAGCTAGACATTGTCTAGCTTTTTTGTGTTATTTGTTAACTGTAGTTGATGACGAAAAGTGGCTCTTTGTCAACTATAGTGGGTAGATTAAAAGCTAACACCTAGAGAGGACGAAGTTCGTCCTCTCTTTCTTATAGGATTAACAGTGGCTATTTCCTGTTCGATGAGACTGAAGAAATGATCTGAGTTTTTCTCTTGGAAATGGAACAAGAGAAATTGATAGAGTTCATAGTGCTGTCTGAGTTCATCTGAGTAGGATAGGAGTTTTTCTAGGATTTCCTTGTTAGTCAAATGCATTCGAAACATAGGACGATAAAATCGTTTATCGCTGAGTTTACGGCTATCTTGTTGTATCAATTTCCAGTAACGTTTCAAGGCTCGGTATTCCTGCGATTTTCTGTCGAATTGATTCATAATTTGAATACGGACACGGTTCATATCACGACTAAGGTGTTGCACGATATGAAAGCGATCGAGTACAATTTTTGCATTCGGAAAAAGCTGTTTAGTAAGTTGATAATAGGGACTAAACATATCCATGGTAATCACTTTGACCCGATTTCTAACCTTTCTAGGATAGCGTAGAAAGTGGTTTCGGATGGTTGCTTGAGTTCTTCCGTCGAGAATGACGATGACATTTAGGGAGTTGAAATCTTGAGCGATGAAGCTCATTTTCCCCTTCTTGAAGGCATACTCGTCCCAACTCATCACCTCAGGTAGGGTATTCCAATCCGTTTCAAACTTGAACTCATTTAGCTTTCTCATAACTGACGATGTTGAAATTGATAGCCTGTGTGCAATATGTTTCATTGCTTGATTTTCGATGAGTAATTGTGCGATTTTCTGGTTAACAGCGACAGAGATTTGGTGGTTTTTCTTGACAAGAGGAGTTTCAGCGACCGCCATTTTTCCGCAATCTTTACACTTGAAACGACGCTTTCGAAGACGGATAAGTAAAGGGTAGCCAGCAGTTTCTAAGTAGGGGATTTTAGAAGTTTTCTGGTAGCCGTACTTAGCCATTTGTCCCTTGCATTTTGGGCATTTAGGGGCTGTGTAATCCAAGTGACCGTGGAGTTCTAAGTGAGTTCCCATATCATATTCATCAGTGATAGTGATATTTTGTCTTTAATTCTGAGAAAATTTGTGATAAGATTTAGTTATGCCATATGAGTCTTTCTAAAATGATAGTTTGAGAACTTTTCATTATAGGTCATATGGGACTTTTTGTATATACTCAAAAAGGCTCCATAATTTCCATGGTGGATTTACCCACTACAGAAATTATAGAGCCCGAAAAGCTAATATCTAGATGTGTCTTTTCAACGGCTTTATTTGCGCTTAAGGTTTGATAAAAAGTTTTCGAGCTAGTGGCATATAGGCTTCTGTCATATTCATCGTAAGAAACTGTATCTTATTCATCTTAGAACTTAATAGCTGGGACTTGCTCTTTATGTTACTTGAAAGTAAACTGATCAAGTTTAAGATGGATAAATGAAACCCTTTTTAGTAAGGCATTTTTTAACTTTTTGTCGAACTAGATCTGAAATAATGTCTTTCTTACACCCTTTACACTAGAAGCAAGGCTTTTTAAGCACGTAGTAGTGTTGGTGTTCTAGTTTTGTTTAAACCTCGATTAAAGTAACTTTTTCAAATACAAGAGAAATAATGATGTTAGTATCTGCAATTCTGTGGTATTCTTAATAGATCTCATGAGTTCTTCCTAATAATGGTTAAGTTGCTTTTCATTATAGTTCTTATGAGAGTTTTTGGGTACATTAAAAAAGCTCTATAATCTCTACAGTGGTTTTACCATCTACAGAAATTATAGATCCTCGAATTCCTCTAGCTGTGCTAGTGGTTCTGAAAAGCTTTTAGCGATATATTAAAAATATCTCTCTAAAGTGTTATATTAGATAAGTTTTCGTGATCACTAACTAATATACTAAAGAAAATCCTTTATGAGACAGGATAATAATAGTTTAGTACATACTACAAGGAGTTATAAGTATCATATTGTGTTTGCACTAAAATATCGACGACAGCTAAATTTATGGAAAATACAAAACAAGTATAGGTCAAATCTTACGATTATGATGAAATACATGAAGTAGAAGCTTGCCCAGATCATATTCAGATGTTGGTGAGTAAATTATATAAACTAATTGTTTCTTCATTTATGGGATATTTAAAGGGTAAGAGTAGCTTAATAATATTTATCGGAAACGCTAATTTAAAGTATAAATATGAGTATTGTAAATTTAGTTTTTATGTTTTTGTTGATATTGAGAGTAGTTAGTCGGGTTAACGAGAAAAGGTGAGATGAAGGGAAACGATTCGTTAGATCTTTAGGCGTCCATCGTTAGCGGTGCCTTTTAGCTGAAGAACGAACCACCTGTTCTCGTGGGTGGTTTTGACTCTATCTCGCTTATTTAATTGTTTTAGTCAAGTTATTTATAGTGACATATATGTCTCTATTTTATTTTTCTACATTCTTTTATAATAGGTCTGTAATTATCTAATTACAAAATTTATATTTATTATTGGAGGTTCAATGGAACAAGAAGTTTTTGTTAAGGCATATGAAAAGGTAAGGCCAATTGTACTTAAGGCTTTTAGGAAATACTTTATTCAGCTTTGGGATCAAGCTGACATGGAGCAAGAAGCGATGATGACTTTGTATCAGCTTTTAAAAAAGTTTCCTGATTTAGAGAAAGATAATGATAAGTTACGTCGTTACTTTAAAACTAAGTTTAGGAATCGACTGAATGATGAAGTGAGGCGGCAGGAGTCAGTAAAACGTCAAGCTAATAGACAGTGCTATGTTGAAATTTCAGATATTGCCTTTTGTATTCCCAATAAGGAGCTAGATATGGTTGATAGACTTGCTTATGATGAACAGCTTAATGCTTTTCGTGAGCAGTTATCATCGGAGGATTCTCTTAAGTTAGATCGATTGTTGGGTGGTGAATGCTTTAGGGGAAGGAAAAAGATGATACGAGAGTTAAGATTTTGGATGGTTGACTTTGATCCATGTAATGAAGAAAACTGAGTTGAAATTATTCTCTAGTTTGTTTTATTCAATAGTTATGGACATTATTCGTATCAGTTAATTTATTTATTAGTGACTCTCATTATAAGATGAGTTTGTTTATTTTGCCTCTATTGTGTTTCCAGTAATTCTTGGAAGGTCAACCTTTTCTTTAATTAGAGCTTCATAGTAAAGTTTTAAGAATTCTGCATAGATATGGACTTGTTGTCCATTTTTTGTAAAAATGTCAACACGAAAAACCAGTTGTCCGGAAGGTTTTGAAGTTAATCCGATGATATTGGGACTCCCAATAATTTCAGGATAATTTTCAATGTTGTCTTTATTAACTTGTTGAATAATGCTTGTTACTTTATTGATATCGGTAGAAGTATAGACTGGGATATCAATTTGAGCTCTCATATCTCCACGAGATTTATTGGAAACGATTGTGATATTACGATTAGGTATAAAATGAAGTGTTCCATCAAAGCCTCGAATCTGAGTAGTGCGGATACCCATAGTAGAAACAAGACCTGTAATGGTTCCTACCTCAACAGAATCACCAACTTCAAATTGATCTTCTAATAAGATGAAAAAACCATTAACGACGTCAGATAGGAATCCTTGAGCTCCTAGACCAAGGGCAACACCGGCAAGTCCGGCTCCAGCTAGAAGGCTAGATACGGGAACACCCAAAATACTTAGAAGCCAGTATACAAGGAAAAAGTAAAGGATATAGTTCATGCAATTGTGCAGTAGGTGTTCAATAGTTTTTTTACGGGCGGATGTTTGAATGGTCCATGATAGTGAACGTCCGATAGTATGTTTAAACAGAAAGTTGATAATCTTTTTACTATGCAGAAAGATGATGAGGAGAATGAGAAGTTTAATCCCTTTCGAAATAAGTAGCATTAGGCTTTCTTCGAAATTAAATTGCTGTATATATTTTTGTAAAATATTCATATCTCTAGTTTATCAAAATTTGTAAAAAGAAACAGTCTATAACATTTTTCTTGTTATTAAATTGGAGAAAAAAACTTTCAAAAGACTTTGAAATATGGTAAACTAAACTGTATCTATAAAAAATTTTAAGGAGAATGACTACATGTCTGTATCATTTGAAAACACAGCCACAAACCGTGGTGTGGTGACATTTACTATCGGTCAAGATAAAATTCAACCAGCTTTGGATCAAGCGTTTAACAAGGTTAAAAAGAATTTGAACGTACCAGGTTTCCGTAAAGGACACATTCCTCGTGCCGTATTTAACCAAAAATTTGGTGAAGAAGCTCTTTACGATGATGCTTTGAATGCAATACTTCCAGCAGCTTATGAAGCAGCGATTGCTGAACTTGGTCTTGATGTTGTTGCACAACCAAAAATTGATGTAAAATCAATTGGAAAAGGTCAAGATTGGACACTTACTGCAGAAGTTGTTACAAAACCAGAAGTAAAACTTGGAGCATATAAAGATCTTGAAGTTTCAGTAGAAGTTTCAAAAGAAGTTACTGACGAAGAAGTTGATGCTAAGCTTGAAAATGAACGTAAAAACTTGGCTGAATTGATTGTTAAAGACGGTGCAGCTGAATATGGAGATACTGTGGTTATTGACTTCGTTGGTTCAGTAGACGGTGTTGAATTTGACGGTGGTAAAGGTGAAAACCACTCTCTTGAACTTGGTTCAGGTCAATTTATCCCAGGTTTCGAAGACCAATTGGTTGGAGCAAAATCTGGTGATGAAGTAGAAGTTAAAGTAACTTTCCCAGAAGACTATCAAGCTACTGATCTTGCAGGTAAAGCTGCTGTATTTGTTACTAAAGTTAACGAAGTTAAAGCTAAAGAAGTTCCTGCTCTTGATGATGAGTTGGCTAAAGACCTTGATGACGAAGTTGAAACTCTTGATGAGTTGAAAGCTAAATATCGTAAAGAACTTGAAGCAGCTAAAGAAATTGCATTTGATGATGCTGTTGAAGGTGCTGCACTTGATTTGGCTGTTGAAAACGCTGAAATCGTTGAATTGCCAGCAGAAATGGTTGAAAATGAAGTTGACCGTGCTATGAACGAATTCATGGGTAACTTGCAACGTCAAGGTATTTCTCCTGAAATGTACTTCCAAATTACTGGTACAACCCAAGAAGATCTTCGTAAACAATATGAAGCTGATTCTGATAAACGTGTGAAAACTAACCTTGTTATCGAAGCTGTTGCTGCTGCGGAAGGATTTGACGCTACAGACGAAGAAATCCAAAAAGAAATCAATGACCTTGCAGCTGAGTACAATATGGAAGTATCACAAGTTTCTGCACTTCTTTCACCTGAAATGCTTAAACATGATATTGCTATGAAGAAAGCTGTTGAAGTTATTACAAGTTCAGCAAAAGTTAAATAATATGTCTAAAATCAAGTTTCTGTTGAGACTTGATTTTTTATTCTATAAATACTTTGACTATTGACTCTTTTTAGCGTAAATAGAGGATAGCGAAATTTGATTGCTGAGTTATTTTCTAGTAGGAATTAGCTTGAGTAATAATGAAGGAGAACCGCTTTGGAACTAGACGTATTTGCTGGACAAGAAAAAAGTGAATTATCAATGATTGAAGTGGCCCGTGCTATCTTAGAAACACGTGGTCGTGATAAAGAAATGTATTTCAACGATTTAGTCAATGAAATTCAAAATTACTTAGAAAAATCGGATGCCGATATCCGTAGTGCGTTGCCATTCTTTTATTCAGATTTGAATACGGATGGAAGTTTCATTCCACTAGGTGATAACAAATGGGGCTTGCGTTCATGGTATGCTATTGATGAAATCGATGAAGAGGTTATCACATTGGAAGATATTGATGAAAATGCACCAAAACGTAAAAACAAGAAAGTTAATGCCTTCATGGATGGTGATGAAGATGCCATCGACTATAATGATGATGATCCAGAAGATGAGAACTTTACACCTTCTTCTGCTATTCTTGAATATGACAATGATAACGAAGATGATGAGAAAGCCGAAGTGGAATCTTATGATTCTGAGTTGAATGAAATTATTCCAGATGACGATTTAGATGATGCTGGGTTGTCTGAAGAAGATGACGATGATGACTATGAAGATGAGACAAACGACTAAGTTTTCATTGACAAATGGTTTTGGATAGTTTAGACTATTTATCGGGCACCTCTTTTAAAGAGGCCATGATTAAGGCTCCCAGAGTAAAACTCTTGGGGTCATTTTTGTTTTCAGTCATCTACTGGTTTTGTTGCTATTGAGTTACTAAATAGCACTCATGTTGTATACTGGTAAAGGACAATTTTGATTATCGAATACGGTAATCAATCTGCTTTTTTCATTGTTTTGTATTATTTTATAAGGAGTTAACATGACAAAATATATTTTCGTCACTGGTGGTGTGGTATCTTCAATTGGTAAAGGGATCGTAGCTGCGAGTCTTGGACGTTTGCTTAAGAATCGTGGGCTTAAGGTTACCATTCAAAAATTTGACCCTTACATCAATATTGATCCAGGAACGATGAGTCCTTACCAACATGGTGAAGTTTATGTCACTGATGATGGTGCTGAAACGGACCTTGACCTTGGCCACTACGAACGTTTTATCGATATTAACCTTAACAAATACTCTAACGTTACTACTGGTAAGATTTATAGTGAAGTTTTACGTAAAGAACGTAAAGGGGAGTATTTAGGTGCGACTGTTCAGGTAATTCCGCATATCACAGATGCTTTGAAAGACAAGATTAAGCGTGCGGCGACAACGACTGATTCAGATGTTGTTATCACTGAAGTTGGTGGGACTGTTGGTGATATTGAAAGTCTTCCATTCTTAGAAGCTCTTCGTCAAATGAAGGCTGATGTGGGCTCTGATAATGTTATGTATATCCACACAACGCTTCTTCCATACTTGAAGGCTGCTGGGGAAATGAAGACAAAACCAACGCAACACTCTGTTAAGGAATTGCGTGGTTTAGGTATTCAACCCAAAATGTTGGTTATTCGTACAGAGGAACCTGCTGGGCAAGGAATCAAGAATAAGTTGGCTCAGTTTTGTGATGTAGCACCTGAGGCTGTTATTGAATCACTAGATGTGGAACATATCTATCAAGTGCCACTTAATATGCAGGCTCAGGGTATGGATCAAATCGTTTGTGATCATTTGAAGCTGAATGCACCAGCTGCAGATATGACAGAATGGTCTGCTATGGTTGATAAGGTACTTAACCTTAAGAAAACAACTAAAATTGCTCTTGTTGGGAAATATGTGGAGCTTCACGATGCTTATTTGTCAGTGGTTGAGGCGCTTAAACACTCAGGTTTGGCAAATGATACTGCCATTGATATTGACTGGGTTAATACTAATGATTTGACTGCTGAAAATGTTGCTTCTCGCTTGGCTGATGCTGATGGTATTATCGTTCCTGGTGGTTTTGGTCAACGTGGTACAGAGGGCAAGATTCAAGCTATTCGTTATGCACGTGAAAATGATGTGCCGATGTTGGGTGTCTGCCTCGGTATGCAATTGACATGTATTGAATTTGCTCGCCACGTTCTTCACTTGGATGGCGCTAATTCAACTGAGCTTGATCCAGAAACTCAATACCCAATTATTGATATTATGCGTGATCAAATTGATATTGAAGATATGGGTGGTACTCTTCGTCTTGGCCTTTACCCATGTAAGTTGAAACCAGGTTCTAAGGCAGCAGCCGCTTACGGCAACCAAGAGGTAGTGCAACGTCGTCACCGTCACCGTTATGAATTTAATACTAAGTTCCGTGAGCAGTTCGAGGCTGAGGGCTTTGTATTCTCAGGCGTGTCACCAGATAATCGTTTGATGGAAGTCGTAGAACTCCCAGATAAGAAATTCTTTGTTGCAGCGCAATACCACCCAGAATACCATAGCCGTCCAAACCATGCTGAAGAACTTTACAGTGCTTTTGTAACAGCAGCGGTTGAAAATGCTAAATAATGAACTAGAACAGAGTGGAATAGCCTACTCTGTTTTTTATTGGCTTCTTTTATGCTAAAATAAAGGGAATAATAAGAAAGAGCGAGGAAAACAAATGGCTAAGTTTGGCTTTTTGTCAGTATTAGAAGAAGAATTAGATAAGCACCTGGATTATGATTTTGCGATGGACTGGGATAAAAAGAATCACGCTGTGGAGGTGACGTTCATCCTAGAAGCGCAAAACAGTGGTAATGTGGAGACTATTGATGATAAGGGTGAAGTGTCTGATGAAGATGTTATTTTTGAAGATTACGTGCTCTTTTACAATCCAGCAAAATCGAGATTTGATGAGGAGGACTACTTAGTAACAATCCCATATGAACCTAAAAAAGGTCTGTCTCGTGAGTTTTTAGCTTATTTTGCAGAAACCTTAAATGAGGTGGCAACGGAAGGGTTGAGTGACTTGATGGATTTTCTATCTGATGATGGACCTGAGGAATTCGGTTTGGTTTGGGACAAAGAAGCTTTCGAAAAAAGGAAAGCTCAACTTGAAGAGAAAGTGTTTTTTGCTTATCCAAGGTATTAAAGGGAGCGAAAAGGGATGGATGCTTATCTAAAGGATCAGTTAGATTTTACAGGTGTTAAGGTTGCCTTACTCGTAGAGAAAAGTATTCTGGTCGTTCTTAGAGATAATAAGACATATATTCCTTGGCCAAATATGTGGGAATTACCAGGTGGTGGAAGAGAGGGCATAGAAACGCCACTTGAGTGTCTTCAACGTGAAGTCTGGGAGGAGCTGGGCTTGACTTTGAAAGAGGAATCGATTATTTGGTCGCGAATCTACCCTAGTATCTTGGATAAAGATAGGTTAGCTGTTTTTGTGGTTGCCCAAATTAGTCAGAAGCAGTATCAAGAGATTCGTTTTGGAGATGAAGGGCAGGAATTTAAATTGATGCCTATAGAGAATTTTATAAAAGCAGAAGGTGTCATTCCCCGGTTGCAAGAACGTTTTAAAGACTATTTAGTAGGAAAGGAAATAGATAATTAATGAACAAATGGCAAGAATTAACGATTGAAGTTAATCGTGAGGTCGAAGAGGCGGCTTCTAATATTTTAATTGAATCTGGTAGTCAAGGTGTGGCTATTGATGATAGTGCAGATTATTTGGAAAATGCGGACCGTTTTGGGGAACTTTATCCTGAGGTTGAGCAGGTTGAAACGGTTAAAATTACGGCTTATTATCCGGAATCAGCAGATATCGAGGCCATTACTAAGCAGGTTAATGAGCGTTTGGCTGAGTTGACGGATTTTGGTCTTGAAACGGGAGATATTCACTTGGCTACTCAAGAATTGGTTGAAGAAGATTGGGCTGAGAATTGGAAAAAATACTATGAACCAGCACGAATTACCCATGATTTGACCATCGTACCGTCATGGACGGATTATGAGGCATCAGAGGGGGAAAAAATCATTAAGTTGGATCCTGGTATGGCCTTTGGGACAGGAACACATCCAACGACTAAGATGAGCCTTTTTGCACTCGAACAGGTGCTTCGTGGTGGTGAGACGGTGATTGATGTGGGAACTGGTTCGGGAGTTCTCTCGATTGCTAGCTCTCTTCTTGGAGCCAAGGAAATCTATGCTTATGACCTTGATGATGTGGCGGTTCGAGTCGCACAGGAAAATATCGACATGAATCCTGGTATGGAAAATATCCACGTTGCTACGGGAGATCTTTTGAAGGGTGTGACTCAAGAAGCTGATGTTATCGTGGCTAATATTTTGGCGGATATTCTCATCCACCTGACGAAAGACGCCTATCATTTGGTTAAGGACGAAGGTTATTTGATTATGTCAGGGATTATCTCTGAAAAATGGGATATGGTGCGTGAATCGGCTGAGAAAGCTGGTTTCCTTCTGGAAACTCACATGGTTCAGGGAGAGTGGAATGCTTGTGTCTTCAAGAAGACGGATGATATTTCAGGTGTGATTGGAGGATAAATGCAACAGTATTTTATAAAGGGGCAGGTTGAAAATCCAGTGATCATCAAAGACAAGGATACTGTGAAGCATATGTTTAACGTTATGCGTTTAACAGAGGATGATCAGGTTGTCTTGGTTTTTGAAGACGGTGTCAAGCGCCTTGCTCATGTGATTGATTGTGAGAATCATGTCTTTGAAGTGATTGAAGACTTAAATGAGACTGTCGAGATGCCTGTATCTGTAACCATTGCTTCTGGTTTTCCCAAGGGAGACAAGCTGGAACTGGTGACACAAAAGGCAACAGAGCTTGGAGCTCAGGCTATTTGGGGCTTCCCTGCCGACTGGTCTGTAGTTAAATGGGATGGTAAGAAGCTTGCCAAGAAGGAAGATAAACTTGCCAAAATTGCTCTAGGAGCTGCAGAACAATCCAAGCGTAATTGTGTTCCAGAAGTCAGATTGTTCGAGAAGAAGGGAGAATTTCTATCAGAATTAGCTCATTTTGATAAGATTTTTATTGCCTATGAGGAAACAGCTAAAGCCGGTGAGTTGTCCACTCTAGCTCGTGAGTTGGCTAAGGTGGAAAATGGACAGAAGCTTCTCTTTATCTTTGGACCAGAAGGTGGTATTTCTCCGTCTGAGATTGATGCATTTGAAGAAGCTGGTGGCGTTAAAATTGGTCTTGGACCGCGTATTATGCGGACGGAAACAGCTCCCCTCTATGCTTTGAGCAGTGTGAGTTATGCCCTAGAATTGAATAATTAAGAGAAAGTTGGCTTTGTTCCAACTTTTTTTGTGTTTGACACTTTTAAGCTAAGATTGAATCATGTCATTGGTTTTGTATGACAAATCGAGCAATTCTAAAAAAAGTTGATATTCTTATTTCGGTTTAATATAATTGTATTATCTTTATAAAAGAGGAAGAATTTTAATTTTAATGAAAACGAATCGTTATGTGACTCAATCCGCTGTTGTTTTGGGCCTTTTTGCTCTCTTGACTGTGCCACAAGTTGTGGGGCATGCTGATGAGGCAACGGCACCAGTTCCAACTACCTCAACTGAAACTGTGACAGATAGTGGAGCTACTATCGTATCAGGACAAGAAACTTCGGGGACAGCTGTTCAAGGAGGAACAGAGACTGTATCTGCTACACCAACACCAGTAGCGACAAATGCGTCTGTAGAAGCATCATCTTCTAGCTCAACAGCCCAAGCAAGTCAAGAAGCTAGTGCTATTTTGACTAATGCCAATCAAGTGACACCAGCAGTGCCAGTACAGCCTGAAACCGTTACTGAACCTGCTCATGAGGGACAGGCTGTTGATATGCAGATTTTGTCAACAACAGATATTCACACCAACTTGGTTAACTATGACTATTATCAAGATAAGCCGTCTCAAGCCGTTGGTCTGTCCAAAACTGCTGTCCTTATCAAAAAAGCCCGTGAAACCAATCCCAATACGGTCTTGGTGGACAGTGGGGATACGATTCAAGGAACTCCTTTTGGAACTTATAAGGCCTTGATTGATCCTGTTGCCCAAGGTGAGACTCACCCTATGTACAAGGCTTTTGAGATGCTTGGTTACGATGCTGAAACGCTTGGAAATCACGAGTTTAACTATGGCCTCGAATTTTTGGATCGCATGGTTAAGACCGCTAAGATTAACATTATCAATGCTAATGTGCGCAATGCTCAGACAGGTGACTACTATTACAATCCCTATAAGATTGTTAATAAGACCTTTACCGATACGGATGGCAAACAGGTAACGCTAAAAATCGGTATTACTGGTGTCCTTCCAACGCAGATTTTGGTTTGGGATAAGGCCAATCTTGAAGGTAAGGTAACTGTCGACGATCCAATGGAGGCTGTTAAGACTATTGTTCCTCAAACGAAGGCTGCTGGGGCTGATTTTATTCTTGTTGCTGCTCATTCTGGTATTGGCGACAATGAATATACTAAGAACGAGGAAAATGAAGGTTACCAAATTGCTGGTATCGAAGGTGTTGATGCTGTTGCGACAGGGCATTCTCATGCGGATTTCCCAAATGGTGATGGTACAAGTTTTTATGCCAAATATCCTGGTGTAGATGATGTCAATGGTCTCATCAATGGGAAACCTGTAGTTATGGCTGGTAAGTTCGGAGATCATCTCGGTATCATGGATGTCAAGTTGACTTATACGGATGGCAAATGGAAAGTTGTCAACAGTAAGGCCAAGCTTGAAAAAATTGATACTAAGTCAGATATTGCGGATAAAGCTCTAATTGACATGGCTGCTCATGACCACAATGGGACAATCAACTATGTTCGTAAGGAGGTTGGTGAGACCACTGCCCCAATCACTAGCTATTTTGCTCAAGTTCAGGACGATCCATCTATTCAAATCGTAAACAATGCGCAATTGTGGTATGCCAAAAAACAAGTAGCGGGAACAGCAGATGAAAATCTACCAATCCTTTCAGCAGCTGCACCTTTCAAGGCAGGGACTCGTGGGGATGCAAGTTACTACACTGACATTCCAGCAGGTCCATTAGCCATTAAGAATGTCGCAGACCTCTACCTCTATGATAATGTCACTGCCCTTCTCAAGGTGACTGGTGCGCAGATTAAAGAATGGTTGGAAATGTCTGCAGGACAGTTCAATCAAATTGACCCTAACAGCAAAGAACCCCAACAACTCATTAACAGTAGCTATCGCTCATATAATTACGATGTGATTGATGGGTTGACTTACAAGTTCGATTTAACGCAACCTAACAAGTATGACCATGAAGGTAAGTTGGTTAACCCAGATGCCAGTCGTGTCCGTGATTTAGCTTATCAAGGTCAACCAATTGATTTGAATCAAACCTTCCTTGTCGTAACCAATAACTACCGTGCGACTGGTAATTTCCCTGGTGTTAAGGATGCCGTAGAAAAACGTCTTCTCAATCTTGA
The DNA here is from genome assembly GCF_038007145.1 of Streptococcus sp. FSL L8-0526. NCBI lineage: Bacteria > Bacillati > Bacillota > Bacilli > Lactobacillales > Streptococcaceae > Streptococcus > Streptococcus sp. FSL L8-0526. The sequence goes on along the minus strand of NZ_JBBOWP010000001.1, from coordinate 73,627 downwards.
AAATCGTCAGGCCATCATTGACTATATTGTCAGTGAGAAAACGATTAATCCGAGTGCCGATGGGAATTGGAGTTTCCTTCCAAACATTGCAAATGCGGATATCCGTTTTGCCTCATCGGACAATGCACGTGCCCACCTTGCTAATCAGGATGCTATTAGTTATGTAGGGGCATCAACACAGGCAGGATTTGCGGAGTACCGTTTGATTGTTAAGGAAAAAGCAAATCAAGTCGAGGATATGGCTAATAAAGAATCTGAGAAGTTATCAAAAGATGCTGAGACAGTGGATCAAACTAAGCGCGTGACACCAAAGGTTATCGAAGGGTCTAGCTTGGTTAAACCAGCTACAGCTATTCAGTTGTCAAATTCTCAGGTAATCATCTTGCCTCAAGCTCAAATCCAAGAAACTCAAGTTTCAAGTTCTGCTGAGACTTTGCCAAATACAGGTTCGGATGAATCCATGTCAGCAACTTTAGCTGGTCTGGTTCTTGTGACCTTGGCTGGTTTCTTTGGAATCAAGAAATACGAAAAAAATTAAGCAAGAGAAAAAGCCCATGTCAGGGCTTTTTTGCTCTAGTTTTACAGTTGGATAAAGTTCTTTTGTGCTTCTAGGATAATAGGTGCTAGACGCTCAATATCGGACTGTGTACCACGTAGTTCAAAGTCTCCCAACATTGGGAAGCCAAAACGCTGGCTGTACTGTTTAGCAGTTAGGCAGTATTGGTTATTGAAGTTGCGATTCCCAGAACCGATGATACCAAAGCAACGTTTGTGGTTGTCATGGGCTGCGATAAAGTCTCCCAGTGGATTAGTTAGGATTTCGACATCTCCATTGTCAACACCATTCCCACCTTCAAGGTAGGTTGGTAAGATTGCAACAAACGGTTCATCCACTTGGAAGGTTTCATGATTAAGCTCTTTAATATTGATTTGGCGGCAATTAATCCCATGATTTAGGGAGAGATAATCAGACATACGTTTTACAAAGCTTTGGGTGTTACCGCTCAGGCTAATATATACGAAGGTGAGTTGAGACATGAGTGTCCTCTTTCTATCTATATCTTGTGTTTGTTCAACCATTCTAACACAAGATGTTGTGTTTTTCAAGTTGACTCCTCCCAGTTAATAATTGCTTATCTAGCTCTTTTTCTTTACTTACAAAAGTGATAAAATAAAGGTTAATTATAAAGAAGCGAAGGAAGAAATCATGGCTAAAAATAAAAATGTAACAGGAGAAGAAATTTTAGACGTTTGCTCGGTATATATGTCAGCAGATGATTTGAAATTAGTCGAAAAGGCCTGGCATTATGCGACAGATGCTCATAGTGAGCAATTTCGTCAGTCAGGAGAACCTTATATAATCCACCCTATTCAAGTGGCAGGTATTTTGGCAGATCTCCATCTTGATGCAGTAACAGTGGCCTGTGGTTTCTTGCATGATGTCGTTGAAGACACGGAAAAGACGCTAGATGATTTAGAAGCGGATTTTGGTACGGATGTACGCAATATCGTAGACGGTGTTACCAAGCTTGGTAAGGTTGAATATAAGTCTCACGAGGAGCAGTTGGCTGAAAATCACCGTAAGATGCTTATGGCCATGTCTAAGGATATCCGAGTAATCTTGGTTAAGTTGGCAGACCGTTTGCACAATATGCGTACTCTCAAGCATCTTCGTAAGGATAAGCAGGAGCGCATTTCTCGTGAAACGATGGAAATTTACGCTCCTTTGGCCCACCGTTTGGGTATCAGCCGTATCAAATGGGAATTGGAAGACACGGCTTTCCGTTACCTTAACGAGGTAGAATTTTATAAGATTTCCCACATGATGAAGGAAAAACGCCGCGAGCGTGAGGCACTTGTGGACGAGATTGTCGATAAAATTAAGACATATACAGCTGAACAAGGGCTTGTCGGTGATGTTTATGGCCGTCCAAAACACATCTACTCTATTTTTCGTAAGATGCGTGACAAGAAGAAACGCTTTGATCAGATTTATGATTTGATTGCTATTCGTTGTGTCATGGAGACGCATAGTGACGTTTATGCTATGTTGGGATACATCCACGAGCTCTGGCGTCCTATGCCTGGACGTTTCAAAGACTATATTGCCAATCCTAAATCCAATGGTTATCAGTCTATCCATACGACGGTTTATGGTCCCAAAGGGCCTATTGAAATCCAAATCCGTACCAAGGATATGCACCAAGTTGCCGAATACGGGGTTGCAGCTCACTGGGCTTACAAGAAAGGTATCAAGGGCAAGGTCGATTCGAAAGAGTCTGCTTTGGGAATGAATTGGATTAAAGATCTTGTGGAACTCCAAGATGCCTCAAACGGGGATGCTAAGGGATTTGTTGACTCTGTAAAAGAGGATATCTTCTCAGAGCGAATTTATGTCTTTACACCAAAAGGTGATGTTCAGGAATTGCCTAAAGATTCAGGTCCTATTGACTTTGCCTATGCCATCCATACCCAAGTCGGCGAGAAAGCCACAGGTGCCAAGGTTAATGGTCGTATGGTGCCTCTGACTGCCAAACTCAAGACGGGTGATGTGGTTGAGATTGTTACCAATGCTAATTCCTTTGGCCCTAGTCGTGACTGGATTAAGATGGTCAAAACGACTAAGGCCAGAAATAAAATTCGTCAATTCTTTAAGAATCAAGACAAGGAAGCTTCAATCACCAAGGGTCGTGAGCTTTTGATAGCCTATTTCCAAGAGCATGGCTATATTGCCAACAAGTACCTAGACAAGAAACATATAGAGGAGATCCTTCCTCGTATGAATGTGCGTAGTGAGGAAGCTCTCTATGCTGCTGTTGGTTTTGGTGAAATTAGTGCCGCTGCGGTTTTCAACCGTCTGACAGAAAAAGAACGCCGTGAGGAAGAGCGTGCTAAGGCGAAAGCTGAAGCTGAAGAACTAATGAATGGTGGCGAAGTCAAGACTGAGAAGAAAGATGTTCTCAAGGTTAAAAGTGAAAATGGGGTTATCATTCAAGGTGCCTCAGGTCTCCTTATGCGTATCGCTAAGTGTTGTAACCCAGTACCTGGAGATGAGATTGATGGTTATATCACTAAGGGACGTGGAATAGCTATTCATCGCTCAGATTGTAATAATATCAAGAATCAAGAAGGTTATGAGCAACGTTTAATTGAAGTTGAGTGGGATGAACGCAATACCAATAAATCTTACTTAGCTGAAATTGATATCTATGGGCTTAATCGTTCGGGTCTTTTGAACGATGTTCTTCAAATCTTGTCAAATACAACCAAGAGCATTGCTTCGGTTAATGCACAACCAACTAAGGATATGAAGTTTGCCAATATTCACGTTAGCTTTGAAATTGCTAACCTTATTGAATTGACTGGCCTTGTGGATAAGATTAAAATTATTCCAGATGTTTATAGTGTTAAACGTACTAATGGTTAAGGAGTTGCTGCTATGAAGATTGTGATTCAGCGCGTGCAAAGTGCTTCTGTAGCTATCGAGGATAGTACGGTCGGTGCTATTAAGCAAGGGCTTTTGCTCTTGGTTGGAGTTGGCCCAGAAGACACTAAAGAGGATCTTGACTATGCGGTTCGTAAGATTATCAATATGCGCATTTTTTCAGATGAAGATGGCAAGATGAATCTCTCTATTAAGGATATTGGCGGTCAGATTTTATCGATTTCTCAGTTTACGCTTTTTGCAGATACGAAAAAAGGGAATCGACCGGCATTTACGGGAGCTGCAAAGCCTGACACGGCCAGCCAGTTCTATGACGATTTCAACCAATCCTTGTCAAGTTACGTTCCTGTAGAAAGAGGACGCTTTGGTGCAGATATGCAGGTTAGTCTGGTCAATGATGGCCCTGTTACTGTCATCTTGGATACTAAACATAGATAAACAAATCATTTCTCACTTTGCATGGGAGATGTTTTTTATTCTCATCAAATTTAGGAGTTTAAGAGCTGAAATGTCATCATTTACTGTTTATTTTTATCATTCTAGATAGAATTAGATAACTGGATATCTAATTTCTGAAAAAACAGACTATTCAAGATGAAAAAATTACCGTTTATGGGGATTTCCGGAAATTACCTTGTTTTACAAAAAAATAACTCGAGTTTACAGCATGCAAATACAAATAGTAATAATTTGAAACGCTGAGGTGATTTAAACTTTTTTAGAGGGATAGGTAGATATATGAAAGAAAGTAGCGTCAACTAAATTATTATCAGTGTTGTTTGTAGCCGGTGGTATCCTAGGGATGAATCAAGCTGCTAAGGCAGGTAATGTGGTCAATTCAGAAGTAATAAAACCAGTTATTAGTTATTCCAGGTCGTATGCAGGTTGCCTACGGTGATTTGAAAGCACGTATTGATATGGTACGCAACAAAACTGAATCACTTATCGTTGGTGCTTACATGGAAGAATCAGGGATTGACTATACTGTTTTTGCTGGAAAAGCAACTAACAGTGTTGGTAAAAATGTTTTTGCGAGCAAGCCATTACAAGCCGACGTGACTTTTCTGGTAAATGCGACAGTAGTTGCAGTTGGTGGTTATCACATGTCCATTGCAGCTCTTAACGTCTTTCAAAGTTGCCTATTACCAAACTCCATACCTTAGTGTAGCTAAGTATACTATCCGTAAGCTTTACAACTACCAACAGTTTATCACTGCTTATGAAAATCTTCTCCGTAGTGAGGGTGTGACTAACAGTAATCGGTCTGTATCTACTAAGAATGCTACTGGTGAAATCCTTTCTAAGGATGCTCTAGGTGTGACAGGTGATCAAGTTTGGATATTTGTCAAGTCTGGGAAAGGCTTATCAACTGTTCAAATTGTTCAAATGATTAACATAATCGGCATCAATGTGAGCTGGCATAATGAAGAGGGGGAGGTGGACAAATAAAACACCGTATGCTCAAGAAAATCTCACAGTTCGTCTTAGCCTATCAGGGAAAACAGCTCAAGAGGCTGTTAAAATTGTAGATCAACTCTACTTGACGTCACCAGATAACTAGGCAAATTCGAGTATGAGAAAGGCACAAGCAAGGCTTGAAACAGATGAAAATGATTAACCGGTACTTGTCATTTGAGTTCCTAAACTAACTCTATCAGAGATCTTGCATGATAAGAAAGGTGATAACTCAGCGTCTAATACGGATCAAGGTTCAGTAGTATCAGATTCAATCAATATTTTAATTTCGGAGGCCGCAAGTATATCTGTTTCAGTCGCCTTGTCAGAAGTGTCAGAAACTACAACAGCATCATTAGAAGCGCCAACTTCAGAATCAGAAGTAGTTGAAGAACCAGCAGTTTATTTGACAGAATTAGAGAGCCAGGCAAGCACTTCAGAGGAAATGATCTTTGGAGGAGTACCAGAAAACATCAATAGTTGGAATCGTCTTTCTGAAATTTCACGGGTCTCAGAATTTTTACCAAGTACTTTTAAAACAATCACAGAAGTAGCATCACTCTTTAGTAATTATGAAAGATATTCAGAAACAGCTAGCTCGGAATCTCACTCTATGGTAGTAGCTACCTCAGAGGTTCCTATCGAAAAATTAGCAGTACCTATCTTGAGGGATACGGAGGGGGCTTGTATGCTGCAACAACAATCAGAAATATTGTTGAGATGATTGACAGCATCACAATGGATGTCAGCTATATGCGTAGCAGTCGTCAAGATCTTGTCAATATACCTTCGTCAGAGAAGACCTACAATGGTAGTTAAGATCTTAACCTTGCCAGTAAGATAAAGATGCAAGCAGATGATAAAAGATCAACTAAAAATCTTAAGGCTACATTGATAAAACAGCAAAATCTCATAAGTGGGGAGATCGTGTTGTTGCTATACTTACAGCTATAGTCCTAGCAGAGGTGACAGTTCTTCATAATTTCTTGATGTCAAAATAGAATAAATTATAGGTAAAACTTTTTGTATGAACAGGGAGTTTTCTTTTGATAGACTGCTGATAGACTGCTATTTTTCTGAAAATTGTGATACAATAGAAATAGTTTGAATTTTGTGTCAAAGGAGAGCCAATGATTACTGCAAATGATATCGTAAAGGCTAATGAAGTCTTAAAAAACGTGGTGGAGCGTACCCCACTAGATTTTGATCGCTACTTATCTGAAAAATATGGAGCGACTATTTATATTAAAAAAGAAAATATGCAAAAGGTACGTTCCTTTAAATTACGTGGTGCCTACTATGCAATCCATCAGTTAAGTGATGAAGATAAGGAACATGGTGTGGTCTGTGCATCAGCCGGAAACCATGCCCAAGGTGTTGCTTATACTTGTAATGAAATGAAGATTCCTGCAACTATCTTTATGCCAGTAACAACTCCTCTCCAAAAAATTGGTCAAGTACGTTTCTTTGGTGGCAAGTTTGTAACAATTAAATTGGTTGGAGATACCTTTGATGAATCCGCTAAGGCGGCACAAGAGTATACGAAGTCGGAAGGGATGACTTTCATTGATCCATTCGATGATTATAATGTCCAAGCGGGTCAAGGAACTGTTGCTTATGAAATTTATGAGCAAGCTCAAGAGGAAGGTGTTTCCTTTGATAGTATCTTAGTGCCGGTAGGTGGGGGTGGACTCATCTCTGGTGTGGCTACCTATATCAAGGATGTGGCACCCTCTATAGAGGTTGTAGGTGTTGAGGCTAGTGGCGCTCGTAGTATGCGTGCAGCCTTTGACCGTGGTTATCCTGTAAAACTTGAAAAGATTGATAAGTTTGCAGATGGGATTGCTGTCCAAAAGGTAGGTGCAAAAACTTACGAAGTTGCTCATAAATATGTAGATCGTCTCTTGGGAGTTGATGAAGGATTAATCTCAGAAACCTTAATTGATATGTACTCGAAGGTTGGTACTATCGCAGAACCTGCAGGGGCAGCATCAGTTGCGGCACTTGAAGTGATTAAAGATGAAATTAAAGGAAAAACTATCGTTTGCATCATTTCAGGCGGTAATAATGATATCAACCGTATGCCAGAGATGGAAGAACGTGCCCTTATCTATGATGGGATCAAGCACTATTTTGTGGTTAATTTCCCACAACGTCCAGGAGCCCTTCGTGAGTTTGTAAATGATATCTTAGGGCCAAATGATGACATTACTCGTTTTGAGTACATCAAACGTGCCAATAAAGGGAAAGGTCCAGTTCTCATTGGTATAGCTCTTAGTGATAAGAATGATTATGATGGCCTTCTTGAGCGTCTTTCTGAATTTGATCCAAGTTACATTAATCTTAACGGAAATGAAACACTTTACAACATGCTTGTCTGAGGACGGGTTCATATAATGAAGAAAGAACTGATATTAGTCAGTTCTTTTCTATGTGTAAACTAGCGATGAAATACTTTGAAGAATCCATCATAATCTAGAAAGACTTAAGGAGGATCATGTCTTCAATCTAAATCCCCAGTATCTCTACTGAGGATTTTCATTATTCGATAATCAAGAGTCCATCCTTGATAGTAAATGGATTGTCTTTATTGATACGGTCGTAGAACATGATACCGTTAGTATGATCGATTTCATGTTGAACAACGATTGAGTCGTAACCACGGAGTTTAATCCGTTTCTTTTCACCCTCTTTGTTGAAGTATTCAATAGTAACACGAGCATGGCGAACGACATATCCAGGAACATCGCGATCGACTGAAAGGCATCCTTCACCGTCACCTAGAGCAGCCTCCTGAACAGAATGGGCAACTACTTTAGGATTATACATGATTTCTTGAAGGCTATAAGCTGCTTTAGGTGGGTTCCCCTTAGCGTCTTCAGGATTTGGAACGAGAACAGCAATAATGCGTTTTGAAATATCTAATTGTGGTGCTGCAAGACCAACACCTCCTCGAAGTCCCATTTTTTCAGCGATAACAGGGTCCTGTGAATTACGAAGAAACTGCATCATTTTTTCACCAAGGATAATATCTTCATCTGAAAGTGGCAGGGTTACGTCTTCAGCGACAGCACGCAAGGTTGGGTTGCCTTCGCGTATGATATCGTTCATATCAATCATGTGGCTGGCGCGGATAATTTTGGTTTGAGCATCCATTTGTATACCTCTATTTTATTTGATTTACTTGTTTATAACTATAGCACAAAAGGGTTGAAAGTTAAACCATCAAGGGCTAAAATAGCGTTTTTTTAATCGATGAAAGCCAAGGTTTCCAAGCTATCTCTCTGTAAAATGCGATAGGTTTTAAAAGCTTTCTTCTCAATGATTCCTTGGTCGATAAACTGTTTGATGACTCGCTGTACATGTCGATAGCTAGTCCCAAAACTAGAAGATAAAATGGATGGTGATAACTGAAAGATATCTTGTTCCTCAATATTCAAAATATGAGTAGCTAGACGCTCTTTGACAAAGTAGCTGGCATTCGTTGAGGCAGTAACGCCCTGTCTATGCAGGGCCATTGCTAGGTTACGCCCAATATGATAGAGAAAAATAGGGTCTTTGAGGAGTGCTTCTTTATTATTTAATGGGAGCTGGGCTGCTTGAACTTCTTCTAAAGCAATGACTGAAGAACCCGCTAATTGATTGGTCATGAGTTCAACGTCTCCCAGTAGCTGTGGTTGTTGAGGCATTTCTAGGATGTGTTCTTTACCATTGGATAGGGAGCGAACAATTTTTACCCTACCTGATAAAATGTAGGTTAACTCAGTGATATTTTGTCCCTGAGTGCAAATGTAATTGCCTTTTTGAAAGGTGACTTTCTGTAATTGGCTGAAATAGGGGGCTGAGAAGACTTGTTCAAGTTGAGGGTGAATAATGTGGTTAAGCATACATCTCCTTTTTAGGACTTAGGTCCTATTTTTTTAGCTCTTCTTAGATTATAATGAAAAAATAACTATCAGACAAGTAAGGAAAGGATGCTCTTATCCCTATATCATGATTATGACAAAGATTTTAGAAAAAATGAGCCTACTCGGGCTATCTTTTCTTTTGATTTCGGCCTTCTCCATTTCAACCGCTCTACCACCTATGTTGGACTACTATAGTCCAACATATAATGCTTCTCAAGTCGAGCTTTTGGTGTCTGTCCCTTCTTTTTCCGTAGTGGCTATGCTCTTACTTAATCCTTTTGTTGACAAATGGTTAAATGACAGGCAATTGATTATGACAGGTTTAATTTTACTAAGTAGTGCTGGAATCTTTCCTTTCTTTGTACAATGGTATCCACTTGTTTTACTGTCTCGTCTTGTTTTTGGAATGGGTATCGGTTTCATCAATGCCAAGGCTATTTCTATCATTAGTCAGCGTTACCAGGGCAAAGAGAGAATTCAGATGCTTGGATTTAGAGGATCCGTGGAATTGATTGGTGGGGCATCATGTTCCCTTTTGGTTGGACAATTACTGAAAATTCATTGGACACTTGCTTTTCTTATCTACGGTTTTGGTTTTATCATCCTAGCCATGTACCTTCTCTTTGTACCACCGATGGAGCAGATAGAGAAGAAAGAGATACAAAAAAGTAAACAAGGTTTTAATAAAAAAGATTTTGCTATGATTTTAGGCATGGCCTTCTTGTCAGGTTTTGTGATTTGCATTAATTCATCAATTAGTTTGCGCGTGCCTCTTTTTCAAGTTGATGGTAAGACCATTGTAGGTGGGGAATCAGCTCTGGTACTTAGTTTGGAGCAGGGAATTGGGATTGCAGCTGGACTTAGCTTTGCTTCATTGCTAGCTCACATTAAGAACCGTCTCTTGCCGATGGCCCTGCTTTGCCTATCTATCTGTCTATTTGGAATATCTCTGGCTAACAACTTGCTGACATTGATTTTGTCTTCTGTTGGTGTTGGTTTCTTTTACAGTATTATTTTGACCTTTATCTTTCATCGTCTTTCTGAATGTATTGCTAGAAATTTGCTGAATAAAGCGACGGCTTATGTTCTCTTAGGATGCAACCTAGGCTCAGCCGTATCCCCTTATGTTTTGAAATTGCTGGCACTGGTTTCTTCAAGTTTTAGTTGGATTTTCTTAGCTTATGCTATAGTTAGTTTTCTACTTTTCTTAGGATTCCTTCTGAATTCAAGAATGGTCAAAAAAGCCTAAGTTAGAAAGTCTCGAACAGTGAATTTGACGATTGACAAAGATTAGTAGATAAGCTAGAATAGAGAGGTCGTAAAGACAAACCAACTCTTTCTTGGTTTTAGGAGAGCCAATCCTAAGACTCGGATGGAGCAAAAAAAGGAGAAAAAACATGGCAATCTCAAAAGAGAAAAAAAATGAAATCATTGCACAATACGCACGTCACGAAGGTGACACTGGTTCAGTAGAGGTTCAAGTTGCTGTCCTTACTTGGGAAATCAACCACCTTAACGACCATATCAAACAACACAAAAAAGACCACGCTACTTACCGTGGTTTGATGAAAAAAATCGGTCACCGTCGTAACTTGTTGGCATACCTTCGCCGCACAGACGTTAACCGTTACCGTGAGTTGATCAGCTCACTTGGACTTCGTCGTTAATTCAAGATAGCTTTGTATCTTGAATGAACGAAATTGAAACTGCTCCATCATGGAGCAGTTTTTATTTTTGATTAGGATTTTAGCCCGAGTTCAAAACAGCTAGCTGGATTCAGAAAGCTATTATTTTTTTCTTTTATTCCGAACCTATAAGACGTCCTCGTTTAATTTTTTTGTATTCATCTAAAAAAGTGCCCTAACGAAACCTCCAGATTTAAGTTCTGGAGGCTTTTCTATGTTAAAATTTTTTTGATTAATGTTTGAAACTGAGGGAGTTGATGAATTGCAGTCCCGACAAGGAGCCCTAACATATTTAAGACGATATCTCCTAAATCAAATATTCCAAGATGTCCAAAGTATTGGATGGATTCGACGGAGAAAAGGGCGATAAGACAGAGTAGGAGATTACTCATTTGGGAAGAAAAGAGGAGTCCTAGGGGGATGAACATTAATAGGTTCATGATGGGAACAAAGTGGCTACCCCAGTATAGTTCCTGAGCGAAGGAAAGAGGACTAAGGGATAGCCCTTGGATGCCGATGTTTTTCAAGAAAAGTAGGTAGAAGAGAGAAAGAAAGTAAATGAAGTAAAGTAGGAGAAGTGTTTGTTTTTTTATTTTCCTAGTGAGAAGGAGTTTCAAAAAAGCGTAGATGAAGTACCCTAATAAAATAATAATGACTAGGTTTAGGAAAACTTGGAAGTAGGGACCGTAATGGGCGATATAATGAACATATTGTTCCAGATGTCCTCTGTAAAACCAGTAAGACAAGCCAAGTGAGATGATTCTTAGTAGGATGTTACTCAATACTTTTTCCACTTTTCCCTTTCTTTTACATATGATGAGTACACATTATATCAAAAAATGTTTAAAGAAAGTTAAAAACTGTAACGAAGATTTTATAGAATAGGTGGGTAGGGCAAAATCAAAGGCTAAAAAGGGACTTTGAAACAGAAATTCTACTTTTGACTAACAATTTCTGTAAGCAGACTATGAAACCTTATAAAATAATTAAATTTTAAAAATTAGAAGATAGTATCCTGCCTTAATACTGTTAAAATATTATATAGTAGTGATTTTTAATAAAAAGTAGTTCGTCTTATGAATAAAAAGGTTTTGGCGATAGCTGGAATTGCAGCACTTGCAGTTTCAGCTTCAGTTGCTAAAGCTGATGAGGTAACGACAAATGATCAAATCTTAACAACAGCATCAGTATTATCGACAGCTACACAAGCTATCCCAACTCAATCACAAGTAGAAACGGCTAAGGAACAAGCAAATGCTGCAAGTCAAGCGGTATCGCATCAAGAGTTAGTAGTCGCTAATCACGAAGAGACTATCAATCATGCTAAAGCAAACTTAGCGACTGCAGATGCTAACTTGCAAAAGGCACAAACAGCAGCCGATGAAGCAAGTCTAGAAGCTATTGCTGTAGCTCAAGGTCAAGTTATCCAGCGCTGAAAATGAGGCTAACGAAGCTAAGACAGCAGTAGCGACCGCTCAATCAGCAGAAAAACTGCCAAAGATGTAGCAGACAAACAACAAGCTGTAGTTAATGCGAATCCAGCTAATGTTAATACTAAAGCAACTGAAGTTGCTGACACTCAAAAATCAGTAGATGTAGCAAAAACAGCACTTAATCGTTCTAGTGCTTCTGAGGTAGCTTCTATCCAATCTAAAGCACAATCAGATTTTGATGATGCAACTGCAGCTGAGCAAAAAGCCCAAGAAGAATTGGCAGTCGCTCAGGCAGCTTATAAGGAAAAAACTACTGCTATTTTATCTAAAGAAGGTCAATTGGCTGCAGATCAATCAAAATGCTGCTAACCAAGCTAAAGCAGCCTATGAAACTGCTCAAACAGTAGCGAATGAAAAGGCAGTCGCTCTTGCTACTGAAGCAGCTAAGAAAAAAACAGAAGCTTCAACAACTAATATTCGCCAAAGATTCACAGTATCATCAGAGTACATCAGTGCTCTTAAGATTTATGAGTCAAAAACATCAACTGCAGAAGAAAAAGTTCAAGCTGAACAAACCTTGAAGGATGTTAACAAACGTGATTGTGAAAACAATAAGTACCAAGATAATGAGGAAGATAAAAACTTTACAATCAGCGACTTGAACAAGCTTAGCGAAGCTCAAATTACAGATTTGTCATTGTATGCTTCAAGCCTGATTAACCAAATCCGTTCAGCTTTTGGTACAACTGAAACGTCTGTATCAAAGGGGAGTGTTATTGCAGCAGACCGTGTTACAGATGGCTATGTGGCAGATAACTGGGGTTGGGAATCTATTAGTAACCGTAGACACGATAGTGCCACTCTTGACCGTGCTGGTAAGTCATTTCATACTGTAAGTATTGGTGAAAACCTTAATACTTGGCAAGGTTTGACAGGACCATTTACTCTTAACAAGATTAAGGAGTATATCTATGAAGTTATGCTTGACTTCATGTTTAATGGTCAGGAGTGGAACCACGACCGTTCTATTGTTGGACTTACATCTGACGGTGGCGAAACATACATTGGTACTGATCTCAGTGTAGTTGCTGGTGCCTTTAATGTCCACGTAAACAATATCAATGAAAATTCTATTTCTTTTGATAGTAGTTTTGACACAACTAAGATTGCTAACCCATATATAGGTAGCCAATCTCAGCCATCTTCAAATGCAAATCTAGCAGCTCCAAAAGTAGCTTATGAAACTGCTAAGCAAGCTAACAATCAAGCTCAAAGTGACTTGGATAGCAAGAAAGTTGCTTCTGAATCAGCAATTCTGAAACTTAAAAAGACTCAATCAGAACTTACAGCTCTTAAAGCGGCTGCAAGCAAGTTGGCAGCTGCTCAGACTAACCTTTCTAAAAAACAAGCAGCCTTGAAACAAGCTAACTAAGCTTTGGCTTCTCCTAAGAATCATGTGGTCGCCCTTACAAATGCTTCAGCTAACCTAGCTAAGCTAAAGAAGAACGTGCAACAGCCTTTGCTAAACTTACTGCTGCGAAAGATGCATTTTCAACTGTGCGTGCAAAACTTATTGAATTGTCAGCTAAACGTGATAAATTGACGAGCAAATACACGACTGTTCAAACTACCTTTGATAACTATATGAAAGCTAAGGAAGACAAAGAACGTCAAACACAATTGGCTAAAGAGTTTGCTAAAATCATATCTAAAGGTCTTACACCAGTACCAATTTATAACGTAGATGGTAAAGTTGTTGCTCTCACAACACAAGAAAAAGCCACTCAAACAAACGTTGAAAAACAAGTACCTGTTCAAGAAGTATACAGCTTGCCAGAAACAGGTGTGGTAACTGTAGTAGGACTTGCCTTTTTAGGTCTTTTTATGACACTATTGGCCTTTCTTGGTTTTGTCGACAGACATACACGTCGTAACTAAGCAAATAGAGACAAAAAACGGCAGTTGCCGTTTCTTATATCAGAGAATCTAAAAAAGTTAAGGCCGAAACCTTAACTTTTTCGTTTTTAACCCAAGAAACGTTTGAGGAATTCCTTGGTACGTTCTTCTTTAGGATTTTCAAAGATTTGTTCTGGGCTACCTTGTTCAGCGATTACCCCTTTATCCATGAAGATGACACGGTCTGAAACATCGCGTGCGAACTCCATTTCATGGGTAACGATAATCATGGTCAACCCGGTTCCAGATAGCTCCTGCATGGTCTTGAGTACTTCCCCTACCATTTCTGGGTCAAGGGCAGAAGTTGGCTCGTCAAAGAGGATGGCTTCTGGGTCAACAGAGAGGGCACGAGCAATCGCCACACGTTGTTTTTGGCCCCCTGAAAGTTGTTTTGGTTTAGCTTTCCAGTATTGTTCCCCCATACCAACTTTCTCTAAGTTAGCTTTGGCGATACTCTCGGCTTCTTTACGGTCACGTTTGAGAACAGTTGTTTGAGCTACGATAGCATTTTCCAAGACATTAAGGTTTTCAAAGAGGTTGAAGGATTGGAACACCATACCGAGTCTCTCACGATAGGTAGTGAGATCATAACCTTTTTCAAGGACGTTATCCCCATGATAGAGGATTTCACCACCTGAAGGTGATTCGAGTAGGTTAATAGAGCGAAGGAAGGTTGATTTTCCTGAACCTGAAGAACCAATAATTGAGATAACCTCCCCCCTTTTGACACTGAGGGAGATATCTTTGAGAACTTCGTTTTTTCCGTATGATTTTTTGAGGTTTTTGATTTCTAAAATCGTCTCAGTCATTAGTGAACCCCTCCTCCTTGTGTGTAAGTATCTTGATCCAAACGGCGTTCTACATAACGCAAGATACGAGTTACTGTGAAAGTAAGAACAAAGTAGATTGCTGCAATAACAAAGAATGTTTGGAAGTATTGGTAAGTTTGGGTTGCAACAGTGTTCCCTGCGAAGTAAAGTTCCACGACAGAGATAACATTCAACACAGAGGTATCTTTAATATTAATGACGAACTCATTACCAGTGGCTGGCAAGATGTTACGGATAACCTGTGGAAGAACAATCTTGCGCATGGTTTGACCGTGGGTAAAACCAAGAGCAGTAGCAGCTTCGAATTGCCCCTTATCAACAGCGAAGATACCACCACGAACAATTTCACTCATGTAGGCTCCGGTGTTAATAGAAACAATGAATATAGCTGCCAGTGTACGGTCAATATTGATGCCAAAAGCTTGGGCAGTACCGTAATAGATAACCATAGATTGTACAATCATTGGTGTACCACGGAAAACTTCGATATAAACGTTAAGAAACCAACCGAAGATTTTTTGGAGCAAGGCTACAAATTTATTAGCAGCCTTAGGAGCTGTACGGTAAACACCAATCATAAGACCGATAAAAGTTCCGACAACAGTACCGATAATGGAGATAAGAAGTGTCATTGCTGTACCACGCAAGAATTGTGGCCAGTTTTTAGCAATAATAGTAGTCACTTGGCTAAAGAAGTTTCCTTTTTTAGCTTCATCAGTCTTATCTGCAGGTTGAATGTCAATGATGTGATCCATCAGTTTGACACGCTTTTCTTGGCTGATACCAGCAAGAACCTTATTGACTTGTTCCATTTGCTGGTTGTCTCCTTTACGAAGACCGACAGCCAAGGAAACATCATCGTCTGATACCTGGAAGCCGCCATCTTTAAGTGAAATCATCTTATATTTTGAGCTAGCCTTTTCAGCAGTGCGTGCTTCTGGTCGCTCTGAGACATAACCATCGATGATACCAGATGCAAGGGCTTGCCGCATCGCACCGAAGTCCCCCATGGCAGTTTGTTTGTTCACATTTGGAATCTGATCAATCAAGTTGTAGAGGTAAACTCCTTGTTGAGCTGTGATTTTAGCATTCTTGAAATCCTTGACGCTCTTAGCCTTGGCGTAATTGCCATCAGAGCTAACAACTATAACAGGTTCACTACGGTAGTAGCTATCTGAAAAGTCAATTTCTTGACGACGTTCAGCTGTTGGACTCATACCTGCGATAATCATATCAATCTTGCCAGAAGTGAGGGCAGGAATCAAACCTGTCCAAGCTGTTTTGACCACCAAGGGTTTCTTACCTTGGGCTTCAGCGATTTTTTTAGCGATTTGCACGTCATAACCGTTGGCATACTGTTTAGTACCTTCTATTGGAATGGCTCCGTTTGAGTTATCATCCTGTGTCCAGTTGAAAGGTGCATAGGCAGCTTCCATACCAACACGGAGATACTCGTCTGCTTGAGCGCTTGATACTCCGCCAAAAACGAGGAGGAGAGCCGCAAAGCAGGCTACAATAATTTTTTTCATTGAAACAATGTCTCCTATAAAAATCTCATTCCTTACTATTTTACAGGAAATTGAGACTGATGACAATAAGCTGATGCTAGAAAAAAACTGTATATCAGGATTATCTTTAAATACAGTTGCTAATTTGATATAATGGGGAGTATGATTTGGAGTCTTACTCGCTATTGATGTGATAAGTCTAACATTTAAAAACGGAGATAATAATGCAAACGGCACAGTATATTATTGAATTACTAAAGGCAGTCTTTCTTGGGATTGTCGAAGGAATAACTGAGTGGTTACCCATCTCATCAACAGGTCATTTGATCTTGGTTAATGAATTCTTGAACTTAAGACAAAGTAAAGATTTCATTGATATGTTTAATATCGTTATCCAGCTTGGGGCTATTTTAGCAGTTATGGTCATTTACTTTAAACGTTTGAATCCCTTTCAACCTGGTAAAACAGCACGTGAAGTGCAGTTGACTTGGCAACTTTGGCTCAAGGTGGTCATTGCTTGTATTCCCTCAGCCTTCTTTGGTCTTCTTTTAGATGATTGGATGGAGGCCCACCTCAGTAATTTCTTTGTAGTAGCTATCATGTTGGTGGTCTACGGGATTGCCTTTATTTGGATTGAGGACCGCAATCGACGTGTAGAGCCTAAGGTAACGGACTTGGCACGTATGTCTTACAAGACCGCTTTCTATATTGGTCTTTTCCAAGTCTTGAGTATCATTCCAGGGACTAGTCGTTCAGGTGCTACTATTCTTGGGGGAATCATCGTTGGTACTAGTCGTAGCGTAGCAGCTGACTTTACCTTCTTCCTTGCTATTCCAACGATGTTTGGTTATAGTGGGCTTAAGGCAGTTAAGTATTTTATTGATGGGAACACCTTGACTGGTGGACAAGCGGCCATTCTATTGGTAGCTAGTGTGACAGCCTTTCTTGTCAGCCTATTTGTGATTCGCTTCTTGATGAACTATATTAAGAAACACGATTTCACTGTTTTTGGAAAATACCGTATCGTACTCGGTATCATTGTGCTTTTCTATGGAGCTGTCAAACTTATTTTTGGATAAAAAATTGAAAGGATTTCGATTGAAGTCCTTTTTATCTGGTTTAGAGATTAGTTATTGAGAAGTTTTCCAAAGATAAGATAAGCTAGTGTCTAAAGAACTAGTCCGCAAGTTAGGAAACCGGAAAGGATTTTCAATAAGTCTACAATCGTTATGCAAGGGATGCCATCCGGAAAAACAGAGGATTGGAAGGATGGTAACATACAAGGTCGAGAAGTGGAGGAGTGATTGTTGTCTGAATGTCAAATGATTATCGTCGTAAATGGGTGCAGTTGCCAGTATAGTGGCAAGGATTAATCCTGTAAGAAAGGTAGATTTGTTTACTTGATAAGGTTTTCCTGACAAGTAGAGAAAGAGCGTCAAAAAACTCGTTATTCTTACAGTATTGCTAGTTCGAAGTCATCCTTTTTTATAGGCAGTCATGGTTGTTACCTCCAACCATATATCCACTATATATCCACTTTTATTTTACTCTTTTCTAGGATAGCTGACAGCAATAAATAGGAAAATTCAAGTCTTTGCTAGTATTAGAGAATTTTAAAAAAAGCTTCCTAAAATAAGACCTAAACTTGTTCAGAAATTGCTATCTCTTTGTTTTTCTAGTATAATGAAATAACTACTCGTGCGAGGTTTTTACATATGGAAATGAAACAAATAAGCGAGACAACTCTAAAAATCATGATTACCATGGAAGATCTTGAAGAACATGGTATGGAGCTGAAAGATTTCTTGATTCCCCAGGAAAAAACAGAGGAATTTTTCTATACTGTCATGGATGAGTTGGACTTACCTGATAACTTTAAAAATAGTGGGATGTTGAGCTTCCGTGTCACGCCACGAAAGGATCGTGTGGATGTTTTTGTGACTAAATCAGATCTTAAGGAAGACCTTGATTTCAATGATTTGTCAGATATGGAAGACTATTCAGGACTTTCTCCAGAAGAATTCCTCAAAGCTCTTGAAGATAACTTTATGGATAAGGGAGATATTGAAGCCCACCATAAGCTCGAAGAGCTTGAAAAGACCTTGAAAGAGGTTGATGAGACTATGACAGATCCGGCTAAGGAAGTGGCTGAGGAAACTATTCGTGAAGATTATACTCACTATGTCTTGGCTTTCTCTGACTTTGATCAAGTAGTGACCTTTGCGCAAGGTTTGAAGAATGTGTCAGTGGAGGGTTCTGAACTTTATAAACTTGGTGATGTCTACTATATGACTATCCTTCTTTACTTGGCTGATGAGCCTGATTATTACGCGAACAATATGTATGCGCGTTTTCTTGAATATGCGAATGTGGCAGACCGAACACGTCCCTATCTACAAGAGCATGCAACAATCTTGATGGAAGAGGACGCCTTACCGGTATTACAAGCAACGAAATGGAGCTAAGACATGCCTTGGACCATTAATTATATTTTTGTCTTGATTGGGACCTTTTTGATTGCCATTGTGGGAACCCCACTGGTTCGCTCTTTGGCCTTTCGAGTCGGAGCAGTTGATAATCCAAATGCAAGACGTATCAATAAAAAGCCAATGCCGAGTGCTGGTGGTCTAGCTATTTTCTTGGCTTTTGTACTGGCGACCTTGGTATTTATGCCTATGATTATTCAGAAGGATGTCTGGCATATTTCTTATTTTAGATACATCCTACCGGTTGTTGTGGGTGGTGCTATTGTGGTATTGACAGGTTTCATTGATGATATCTTTGAATTAAAACCTTTGCCTAAGATGCTCGGTATTGTTATCGGGGCTGTCATTGTTTGGGCTTTTACGGATTTTCGATTTGATAGCTTTAAGATACCTTTTGGCGGTCCCGTGATTCAATTTGGTCCAGTCTTGACCTTGATTCTAACAGTGTTATGGATTGCTGCTATCACCAATGCCATTAATCTGATTGATGGTTTGGATGGATTGGTTGGAGGAGTTTCTATCATTTCCCTGATGACTATGGGGGTGATTTCTTATTTCTTCCTCTATGATACTGATATTTTCTTGAACTTGACCATTTTTGTCTTAGTGGCTGCCATTATAGGCTTTTTCCCTTACAATTATCATCCAGCGATTATCTATCTAGGTGATACAGGGGCGCTCTTTATTGGCTTTATGATAGGTGTCTTGTCATTGCAAGGGCTGAAAAATGCGACAGCAGTAGCTATTTTGTCGCCTGTTATTATCCTGGGGGTGCCTATTACTGATACGGTGGTGGCTATTGTCCGCCGTAAGTTGTCAGGGCGCCCAGCCATGGAGGCTGACAAGATGCACTTGCATCATCGCCTTTTAGCTATGGGGTTCACTCATCGAGGAGCAGTTCTGGTGGTTTATGCCATCGCTACTCTCTTTTCATTGATTGCCCTCTTGTTGAATGTTTCCAGTCGTCTTGGTGGTATCCTTCTGCTCTTGAGTCTACTTTTAGGGATGGAAATTCTGATTGAAGGGCTCGAGATTTGGGGCATTGGTCGAACACCTCTCTTTAACTTCCTGAAATTTATCGGGAACAGTGATTATCGTCAAGCAATCATGTTGAAATGGAAGCAAGGTCGAAAAAAATAAACATTTGAAAAGCCAAGCAATGGCTTTTTTGTTATAATAATTCTAATTAGGGAAAATGGAAGTTCTCTTTTTATTTTCCGGAAAATAGTTTTGCTATTTTCAAAAAATAATGCAATTAGCGAGTACATGCTCGCTGTATATATGGAAAAGGGGTATACAATGTCTGTACTTGAAATCAAAAATCTTCATGTTTCTGTTGAAGATAAAGAAATCTTGAAGGGTCTTAATTTGACTCTTAAAACTGGTGAGATTGCTGCTATTATGGGTCCTAACGGAACTGGTAAATCTACCCTTTCGGCTGCTATCATGGGTAACCCAAATTATGAAATCACAGAAGGAGACATCCTTTTTGATGGTGAAAGCATCCTTGACTTAGAAGTTGATGAACGTGCACGCCTAGGTCTTTTTCTTGCTATGCAATACCCAGCTGAAATCCCAGGGATTACAAATGCTGAGTTTATCCGTGCGGCTATGAATGCTGGTAAAGAAGATGATGAAAAGATTTCTGTCCTTGATTTCATCACTAAATTGGATGAAAAGATGGAATTACTTGGTATGCGTGAAGAAATGGCTGAGCGTTACCTTAACGAAGGTTTCTCAGGTGGTGAGAAGAAACGTAACGAAATTCTTCAGTTGCTTATGTTGGAACCTAAGTTTGCTCTTCTTGATGAGATTGACTCAGGTCTTGATATTGATGCTCTTAAAGTGGTTTCAAAAGGGGTTAACGCTATGCGTGGCGAAGGCTTTGGTGCTATGATTATCACTCACTACCAACGTCTCTTGAACTACATCACTCCAGATGTTGTACACGTAATGATGGAAGGTCAAGTGGTTCTTTCAGGTGGTCCTGAATTGGCTGCCCGTCTTGAGCAAGAAGGTTATGCGAAAATCGCTGAAGAGCTCGGTTACGAGTACCACGAAGAAGCCTAAGTCTGTTACTCGAAATAACTAGAAAAGGAGTAACCTATGTCAAAAGAATCTATTATCGCTTTTTCACAAGCAAAAGCAGAGCCACTCTGGTTGCAAGATCTTCGTCAAGCAGCGTTTGATAAGCTTGACAGTTTGGCTCTTCCGAAAATTGAGCGTGTTAAATTCCACCGTTGGAATCTAGGCGATGGAACGATTGCTGAAAATGAATCATCAGCAAATGTGCCTGACTTTACAGCGCTTGGAAACAATCCTAAATTGGTCCAAGTAGGAACAAATACTGTCCTTGAACAATTGCCATCTGACTTGATTAACCAAGGTCTTGTCTTCACAGACCTTGCAACAGCTCTTGAAGAAATCCCAGAAGTCGTGGAAGCCTTCTTTGGTAAGGCTGTGGCCTACGATGAGGACAAATTAGCAGCCTATAACTATGCCTATTTCAATAGTGCAGCAGTCCTTTATGTACCAGATAATGTTGAAATTGACTTGCCAGTTGAGAGCTATTTCTACCAAGATGGTGATTCATCTGTTCCATTTAATAAACATGTTTTGATTGTAGCGGGTAAAAACAGTAAATTGACTTATCTTGAGCGTTTTGAAACGCTAGGTGAGGCTACTGAAAAAGCTAGTGCCAACATTTCTGTGGAAGTTATTGCACAAGACGGTGCTCAAGTTAAGTTTGCGGCTATTGACCGTTTAGGTGAAAATGTCACAACTTATATCAGCCGTCGTGGTCGTATTGGTCGTGATGCAAGCATTGACTGGGCTCTCGGAATCATGAACGAGGGTAATGTTATTGCTGACTTTGATAGCGACTTGATTGGCAATGGAAGTCATGCCAATCTTAAAGTTATTGGTCTGTCATCAGGTCGCCAAGTTCAGGGGATTGACACTCGTGTGACTAACTATGGTAACAACTCTGTGGGACATATCTTACAACATGGCGTTATCTTGGAGCGTGGTACCTTGACTTTCAATGGTATTGGTCACATTGTCAAGGGTGCTAAGGGTGCCGATGCACAACAAGAAAGCCGCGTTCTTATGCTTTCTGATAAGGCCCGTTCAGACGCTAACCCAATCCTTTTGATTGATGAAAACGAAGTTACAGCAGGACACGCTGCTTCAATCGGTCAGGTGGATCCAGAGGATATGTACTACCTCATGAGTCGTGGACTTGATCAAGAGACTGCAGAACGCTTGGTTATTCGCGGTTTCTTGGGAGCAGTTATCACTGAAATCCCAGTTAAGGAAGTGCGTGACGAGATGATTTCTGTAACTGATACAAAACTAAACAAACGTTAAGAACTATCAACGCAGATAGTCTAACCGATGATATATCTAGATAGGGAGATAAGATGTCAGCTCTAGATGCCTATAAGATTCGACAAGATTTTGCCATCTTAGATCGGGTAGTCAATGATGAACCTTTGGTATACTTGGATAATGCAGCGACGACTCAGAAACCTCAAGTAGTTTTGGACACCCTCATGGCCTACTATCGTGAGGAGAATGCTAATGTGCACCGTGGCGTGCACACTTTGGCAGAGCGTGCCACAGCTGCTTACGAAGCTAGTCGTGAAAAAATTCGCCAGTTTATTAATGCCAAATCAACTAAAGAGATTCTCTTTACACGTGGAACGACAACTGGTCTTAACTGGGTTGGTCGTTTTGCAGAGCAGGTTCTTGAGCCAGGAGATGAGGTGGTTATTTCAATTATGGAACACCACTCTAATATCATCCCTTGGCAGGAAGCTTGTAAGAACGCGGGGGCTAAACTTGTTTATGCTTACTTGAAAGATGGTCAGTTGGATATGGAAGACTTGGTCAATAAGATTAGTGAAAAGACAAAATTTGTCAGTCTGGCTCAGGTTTCTAACGTTTTAGGTTGCATCAATCCTGTTAAAGAGATTGCACAAATGGCTCACCGAGTTGGCGCCTATATGGTAGTGGATGGTGCCCAATCTGCACCCCACATGGCTATTGATGTTCAGGATTTGGATTGTGATTTCTTCATCCTTTCTGGGCATAAGATGTTAGGCCCAACAGGAATTGGCGTTCTATATGGAAAAGAAAAGATTCTCAACCAGATGAATCCTATCGAATTTGGTGGTGAGATGATTGATTTCGTTTATGAACAAGAAGCCACTTGGAAGGAACTGCCTTGGAAATTTGAGGCTGGTACACCTAACATTGCGGGAGCTATTGCACTTGGTACTGCTGTGGACTACCTCTCTGCTTTAGGTATGGAAAATGTTCATGCTTATGAGCAAGAGTTGGTAGACTATGTCTTGCCTAAGCTTCAAGCGATTGAGGGATTGACGGTATATGGGCCAGAAGATTCTGGCAAACATGCGGGTGTTATCGCCTTTAATATTAATGGACTTCATCCTCATGATGTGGCGACTGCCCTTGACTATGAAGGGGTGGCGGTTCGTGCGGGTCACCACTGTGCTCAACCTTTAATTAATCATTTAGGTATTTCATCGGCTGCCCGTGCAAGTTTCTACATTTACAATACTAAAGAGGATTGTGACAAGCTGGTAGAGGCAATTCTTGCGACGAAGGAGTTTTTCAATGGCACTCTCTAGACTAGATAGTTTATATATGGCTGTTGTGTCGGATCACTCTAAGAGCCCTCATCATCACGGTGTTCTACCTAATGTGGAGCAACTTCAACTGAATAATCCGACATGTGGAGATGTTATCAATCTGTCAGTTAAATTTGATGGTGATATGATTGAAGACATCGCCTTTGCTGGTGATGGTTGTACCATTTCGACAGCCTCATCAAGTATGATGACGGATGCGGTTATCGGTAAAACCAAGGCAGAGGCTTTAGAACTAGCAGAAATTTTCTCTCTTATGATTCAAGGGGATCATAAAGTGGATGAGGATAAGTTAGGTGAGGCCAAGCTCTTGGCGGGGGTTTCTAAATTTCCACAACGTATCAAATGTGCAACGCTCTCTTGGAATGCCCTTAAAAAGGCTATAGAGAGAAGTGAGCTCTAGGAAGCAATGGAGTAATTATCCTCCTTGCTAAAGTCTTAAATAAAGAAAATTAATCAAACCTTTAATAAAGGAAAATACTATGACTGAAACAAATGAAAAAGTAGAACCAAGACCCATTGATCTTGGGGAATATAAATACGGTTTCCATGATGATGTGACACCAGTCTTTTCAACAGGAAAAGGAATCAGTGAAGATGTGGTCCGTGCCATGTCTGCTGAAAAAGGGGAGCCTGAGTGGATGCTTGAATTCCGCTTGAAATCATTAGAAACCTTTAACAAAATGGCTATGCCAGAGTGGGGGCCAGACCTTTCTGGTATTAACTTTGATGATCTGACTTATTTCCAAAAGGCATCAGAAAAACCTGCTCGTGACTGGGAAGATGTTCCTGAGAAAATCAAGGAAACTTTTGAACGTATTGGTATTCCAGAAGCAGAACGTGCCTATCTTGCTGGAGCCTCAGCTCAGTATGAGTCAGAAGTGGTTTACCACAATATGAAAGAAGAGTATGACAAGTTGGGTATTATCTTTACAGATACAGATTCAGCACTTAAAGAGCATCCAGAACTCTTTAAGAAGTACTTCTCAAAACTGGTTCCGCCAACAGATAACAAATTTGCGGCCCTTAACTCTGCCTTCTGGTCAGGTGGTACCTTTATTTATGTACCAAAAGGCGTTAAGGTAGATATTCCGCTTCAAACCTACTTCCGTATTAACAACGAAGCAACTGCTCAATTTGAACGTACTCTTATTATCGTTGATGAAGGTGCCAGCGTTCACTATGTTGAAGGTTGTACAGCGCCTACATACACAACGGCAAGCCTTCATGCGGCCATCGTTGAAATCTTTGCACTTGATGGTGCCTACATGCGCTACTCAACTATTCAAAACTGGTCAGATAACGTCTACAACTTGGTAACTAAACGTGCTACGGCTAAGAAAAACGCAACTGTTGAGTGGATTGATGGTAACCTGGGTGCTGAAGTAACCATGAAGTATCCATCTGTTTACCTTGATGGTGAAGGTGCACGTGGTACCATGCTTTCAATTGCCTTTGCTAATGCTGGTCAACACCAAGATACAGGGGCTAAGATGATTCACAATGCACCGCATACATCATCATCTATTGTTTCTAAATCAATTGCTCGTAATGGTGGTAAGGTTGACTATCGTGGACAAGTAACCTTCAACAAGAATTCCAAGAAATCAGTATCTCACATCGAATGTGACACTATCTTGATGGATGACTTATCTAAATCAGATACTATCCCATTCAACGAAATCCACAATTCACAAGTTGCGCTTGAACACGAAGCTAAAGTTTCTAAGATTTCTGAAGAACAGCTCTACTACCTCATGAGCCGTGGGCTTTCAGAACAAGAAGCAACTGAAATGATTGTCATGGGATTTGTGGAACCATTTACCAAAGAACTTCCAATGGAATATGCTGTTGAGCTTAACCGCTTGATTAGCTATGAAATGGAAGGATCAGTTGGGTAAGCAGTAAGTTTGTGTAAAAATACAGAGTAAACTGAGAAATTGGTTCAAAATACTATAAGGTTAAGATATATTTCTTAGCCTTTTTGTTTGGATTGATTGTAAAATATTTATGTGTAGTGGACAAAAGCTATAGATGCGTCATTTTTTGGATATTTCGAGTCTTTTTCGAGACAAAATAACTGAATTGTCGAATTATTAAGAATTATGTCTTTACTTTAGGCTGTTTTAAGGTATAAATATACACGAAAGTAAATTTTTGATTGGAGGAGGCTTCTTATAATTATGGTTAAGAAACGTAACTTTAAGAGTATTGTAGCTGTTGGAGTAATTGCTTTCGCTTCTGCAACACTTCTTGCCGCTTGTGGCTCAAAATCAACCTCAAGTAAAGATGAAATTAACTCTGGTACACCCCTATTGAAAGATTGACCCTTGATATTTCTAAAAATTCAGATCACTAGTCAGCCTTGGCGCTTGGGAACTCAGAAAGTAACTTACTTCGTGTTGATAAAAATGGGAAGTTACAACCTGATTTGGCTAAAAAAGTTGATGTGTCAGCCGATGGTTTGACTTATACAGCGACTCTTAGAGATGGCTTTAAGTATTCAGATGGTACAAGATTACTGATGAGGACTTTGTCTATACTTGGCAACGTATGGTTGATCCTGCTACAGCTTCTGAGTATGCTTACCTCGCTTCAGATTCTCATCTTGTTAATGTTGCAGACATTATTGCTGGTAAGAAGAGCATTGATGAATTGGGTGTTAAGGCTGAGGGAAATAAAGTTATCTTTACCTTGTCAAATTCTTCTCCACAATTCAAGAGTCTTTTGTCATTCTCAAACTTTGTCCCACAACATAAGGAATTTGTAGAAAAGACTGGAAAACAATATGGAACGAAGTGTGACAAATAAATTTATTCTGGACCTTTCAAGGTTGAAAATTGGAATGGTACAAGTGGTAGCTTCAAACTTGTCAAAAATGACAATTATTGGGATGCTAAGCACGTCAAAACAAAGACAATCAATATTCAAACGGTTAAAAAACCTGATACAGCTGTCCAAATGTATAAACAAGGTCAACTTGACTTTGCAAGCATTTCAAGTACGTCAGCAATCTTTAACTCAAATAAAAAGAACAAAGATGTTGTTACAGTTCCAGAAGCAACAACAAGTTATATGACTTATAATGAAACTGGTAAAGTTAAAGGTCTAGGTAATCTTAAAATCCGTAAAGCTCTCAACCTTGCTACCGACCGTAAAGGTATTGTCGGAGCTGCGATTGATACAGGTTCAGTTCTAGATCGGTCCAATGGATGCTAATATTCTAACAGGTTCAGCACTTATAGAGCAGATTTTCTCAATTCCCGGGATTGGGCAACAGTTTGTTACTTCTATTCCAACAAAAGATTATCCTGTCATTATGGGAACCACTATCGTTTATGCCGTAATGCTTATGGTAGCTATCCTATTGACAGATATCATTACTGGTTTTGTGGATCCACGTGTCCGTATGAAGTAAGGAGAGTATCATGGAAGAAAAACAACTATTCAAACTTGTTGGTGCTGGAAATACTGAATCACAAGAAAAAATTGAAAAACCGACTCTTTCTTTTACACAAGATGTTTGGAGACGTCTGAAAAAAAATAAATTGGCGACCATATCACTTTGGTTTTTAGCAATTCTACTGGTCTTTTCAATTGGATCAAATTTCTTTGTTAATGCCAAGGATGCTAATAGTTTTAATGGTGATGAAGTTAAGACATATCGTAATTTACCACCTAAACTATCAGATAGCTTACCATTCTGGAATGGTAGTATTGTCTTTTCAGGTAATAAGGAGCCTAATGATGTATACTCTGGTCAATCGATTCCAAAAGACGATAAATTTATTTTGGGAACTGACAATCTAGGACGTAGCTTAGCGAAACGTGTGATTGTTGGTATACGTATCTCTCTCTTAATTGCCATCGTTGCTACTTTAATGATTTGATTATTGGAGTAACCTATGGTCTGGTGTCAGGTTTCTTAGGTGGGAAAATTGACCTCTTCATGCAACGTGTTATTGAGGTCATCTCATCTATCCCTAACTTGGTCATAGTAACGATGTTAGGGCTTCTCTTGGGTAGTGGTGTGTTGTCAATCATTATCTCAATTGCCATTGTCGGATGGACGTCTATGGCGTGTCAAGTCCGTAATTTGACCCTATCCTACCGAGAACGTGAATTTGTTTTAGCCTCACGCGCTTTAGGTGAAAATAAATTCAAGATAGCTTTTAAACATGTTTTGCCAAATATTTCAGGTATCATTATTGTTCAAATTATGATGACCGTTCCAAGTGCTATTATGTACGAGGCGGTTCTATCAGCTATCAACTTGGGGGTTAAGCCACCAACAGCTTCTTTAGGTTCGTTGATTACGGATGCTTCTGAGAATCTTCAATACTACCCTTATCAGGTGGTTATTCCTGCCTTTGCTCTTGTTTTTATCTCTCTTGCCTTCATTCTTTTGGGGGACGGCTTGCGTGATGCATTTGACCCTAAATCTAACAAAGAAAACTAATAGGAGCGTAATAATTTTGATAATTCAGGAAAAGTATGATCAGGGACAGTTTTCATTCATAGTCAACTCAAACGCTTGACGACTATTGACTATACTCCTTGTCAGCATCCATATTGAGTATTTGGAGAATTTATCACCTGTAATAAGGTAGAAGCATCATTTTGACAATAGGCAATTAGCAAGTTTGAGGGAAAAACTGTCCGAATTTTCATGGTAATTTGCTAGAGAGAGTGGGAGAGGAAACGCCAAGCGTTTACGACTTTTCCATCCTCTTTTTTGTGTTATAATAGAGATACTATGGATAAATTAATTAAAACAATTTCAGAATCAGGTTCTTTCCGTGCTTATGCTCTCGATAGTACTGAAACGGTCA
Organism: Streptococcus sp. FSL L8-0526; assembly: GCF_038007145.1. Lineage (NCBI taxonomy): Bacteria > Bacillati > Bacillota > Bacilli > Lactobacillales > Streptococcaceae > Streptococcus > Streptococcus sp. FSL L8-0526. The sequence goes on along the minus strand of NZ_JBBOWP010000001.1, from coordinate 45,416 downwards.
GAACTGCACAAGAAAAACACAATACATTATCGTCATCGACAGTTGCTTTGGGGCGTACCCTTATTGCCAATCAAATCTTGGCTGCTAACCAAAAGGGTGATAGCGAAATTACAGTTAAGGTTATCGGAAACGGCTCTTTTGGTCATATCATCTCTGTAGCTGATACCAAAGGACATGTTAAGGGCTACATCCAAAATCCAGGTGTAGACATCAAGAAAACAGCGACTGGTGAAGTTTTAGTAGGTCCTTTCATGGGGCAAGGACAATTTGTCTCAATCATCGATTATGGAACTGGTAATCCTTACACGTCATCAACACCGCTTATTTCTGGTGAAATCGGTGAAGACTTTGCCTACTATTTGACAGAGTCTGAGCAAACACCATCTGCTGTTGGTCTTAATGTACTTCTTGACAAAGAGGATAAGGTCAAGGTTGCTGGTGGTTTCATGCTTCAGGTCTTACCAGGAGCTAGCGAGGAAGAAATCGCTCGTTACGAAAAACGCATCCAAGAGATGCCAGCCATTTCAACACTTTTAGAGTCTGATGACCATATTGAAGCGCTCTTGAATGCCATTTATGGGGATGAGCCTTTCAAACGCTTGTCTGAAGAGGAGCTTAGCTTTGAGTGCGATTGCTCACGTGAACGCTTTGAAAATGCCCTCTTGACGCTTGGTAAGGATGAACTTCAAGCTATGAAAGACGAGGACCATGGGGCTGAAATCGTCTGTCAATTCTGCCAAACTAAGTATGAATTTTCAGAAGCTGACTTGGAGGAACTCATCAATGACTAAACTTAATTCATCCTTTATGATTGGAAATGTAGAGATCCCTCACCGAACAGTCCTAGCTCCTATGGCAGGCGTGACCAACTCTGCCTTCCGTACTATTGCAAAAGAGTTTGGTGCTGGTCTTGTGGTGATGGAGATGATTTCTGAAAAAGGTCTCCTCTACAATAATGAGAAAACCCTCCACATGCTTCATATTGATGAGAATGAACATCCAATGTCTATCCAGCTTTTCGGTGGTGATGCTGATGGCTTGAAGCGTGCAGCTGATTTTATTCAGACCAATACTAAGGCTGATATCGTTGATATCAATATGGGTTGTCCGGTCAATAAGGTAGTCAAAAATGAAGCGGGTGCCAAGTGGCTCAAGGATCCAGATAAGATTTACCACATTGTCAAGGAAGTAACGTCAGTGCTTGATATTCCCTTAACCGTTAAGATGCGTACGGGATGGTCAGACAGTGATTTGGCTGTGGAAAACGCTCTTGCAGCTGAGTCTGCAGGTGTTTCTGCTCTTGCCATGCACGGTCGTACCCGTGAACAAATGTATACTGGTCACTGTGACCACGAGACGCTGGCTCGTGTTGCTAAAGCTATTACTAAGATTCCATTTATCGGAAATGGAGATGTTCGTAACGTTCAAGACGCTAAACTCATGATTGAAGAACTTGGCGTAGATGCCGTTATGGTGGGTCGTGCAGCCATGAATAATCCATACATCTTCACGCAAATCAATTACTTCTTCGAAACGGGAGAGGAGTTGCCAGATCTTCCGTTTGATAAGAAGCTGGACATTGCTGAAGACCACCTCAAACGTTTGGTAGACCTTAAAGGTGAGATGATTGCTGTTCGTGAATTCCGTGGTCTTGCTCCACACTATCTTCGTGGAACAGCAGGAGCAGCTAAGGTTCGTGGCGAAGTCTCACGTGCCGAGTCTGTTGCTCAGGTCAAAGAAATCTTTGCGACTTTGCGATGAAATAGAAAGAGCCCTGTTAGTATGTACTCTAACAGGGCTCTTATATAATAAATTGCTTGTAAGCTGACGAATAAAGCGATGAGACAGCTGTCTAATTCTTCAATATTCGAGTTAAGAGAAAAGAATCGATTACATATTTATGATTATTATTCTAATAATGAGGAGAGATGTAACTCAAGAGTATTAATTTATGTTTAATCTATTTCTCCCTCATCAGGAGGTTTAAATGCAGCTTTTTTTACAACACAAGCCTTATAGGGTTTTGACCCTATCCATCTTGTTAGGTATCTTTGGGACCACCTTGTTTGACTTGGTTTCGGTTCTCTATGCGGCTACCTTCCCTAATCCAGAATTGGCGGTGGGGTTGGCGAGTTTGATTACCTCGCTTCCCTATGTTTTTGATTTTATTGTGGGTTATGTCTCTGATCGAGCGTCAAATAGCTTTAAGGCCATGAAATTGGTACGCTGGTTGCAGATGAGTCTATATGTCTTTTTTGGGGTGTTAACCTTGCTTAAACCTAGTTGGTGGGTCTTCGTCTTGGTCCTAGCCATCAACTTTATGAGTGATATTATTGGTAATTACACTGCCTATCTCAATCTTTCCCTCAATCGTCGGGTGGTAGATGAGGAGAATTTTTCCTTAGCCATCTCTTTTCGTAAGGGAATGTCTAATATCGTCACCTTAGCGGGAAAGAGCGTGGGTGTCATGCTCATTGCCCTGCTGGCTCATAACTATTTCTTGTTTGCCTTGATTAATGTTTTGGTTTTCTTGGCTTCTTATCTGGTCTTGCGACGAGGGCGAAAACTTTTTGACCATCTTGATGAACCAATACCTGAGTCCAAAGAACAACAAGCAGAATCTTTAAAAGCCCTGATTTGTCAGTTTGTCAGGGACACCATAACCAATTTCACCTTTCTCAAATCCCAGTCCTCTATTTTTAATTTGGTCATGATTTACTCTAGTATGAACCTGCTCTCGTCAGCCATGGCCACCCTGTTGATGATTTATCTCTTATCGGTCAAGGAGTTGCAGTTGGGGTCTTATGCTGTGACTATCACAGTCTTTGAGTCTATCGAATTGGTTGCTTTCTTTTTAGGATCACTTTTTCCGTTCGACTTTTACCGCAAGTGGTCCATTAGGTCCAACCTGCTTTTTGAGAATAGTCTAGCATTGTTGATGATTATCAGTATCTTTGTATGGCACAATCCCATTGTCCTCTTTACCTTCCTTTTTCTTTCTTCTTATGCGACAGCCATTTCCAATCCAAAATCAGATACCATCGTCATCTTCTCCATTGTTGAAGAGCGACAGAACGCTGTCTTTAGTATCTTTTCAACCATTGTCACAGCGACTGTACCCCTGGGTGCAGCTGTGATTTTGGCCTTAAACCAGTCCTTGGGTGCTACTTGGTCATGGACTCTCTTGGCTTTCTTGGCGGTATTTAATATAGGTTATACCTGTTTTTGGAAGGAAGAGACACGGGCAGTATCTTAAACCTATTATCATTTTTAAGTCTAGCTGCGGTTGGACTTTTTATTTTTCCTTGCAAAACCTCTGTGTTTTCGATATAATTAACTGGTTAAGTAAATGGAGAAAGTAATGATAGAACTAGAAGAACAAGTAAATCAATTGATTAATCAAATTTTGCTTAAGGCTGAAAATCAGTATGAGCTCCTCATTGGTCAGTGCCGAAGTAAGGTTAAGTTGACCAACACCCAGGAGCATATTCTCATGCTTTTGTCTGAGGGGCAAAAGACCAATTCTGAGTTGGCTAAGGCTCTCAATGTCAGCCAGGCTGCTGTTACCAAGGCAGTAAAAACCTTGGTCAAAGAGGGCATGTTGGAGGGTAAGAAAGACAAGGATGATGGGCGCGTGACCTATTTCGTCTTGACACAAGAAGCTCAACCTATTGCCCAAGAGCATAAGGAACACCACCAAGAGACCCTTGGGGTTTATCGGTCTGTATTGGATCAGTTTGATCATCAAGAGCGTCAGGTTATTGGCCGTTTCTTGATAAAATTAGCAGAAAAAATAGAGGAATAAGATGCGTTATATTACAGTTGAAGGTCTGAGCTTCCAGTATGATGCGGAGCTCGTTCTGGACAATATTCACTATCATTTGGATTCTGGGGAGTTTGTGACCCTAACTGGGGAAAATGGAGCTGCCAAGTCAACGCTTATTAAGGCCACCCTAGGAATTCTCAAGCCTAAGAAGGGGATTGTGACGATTTCTGATATTAACAAAGATGGTAAGAAGCTTCGCATGGCCTATCTACCACAGCAAATTGCCAGCTTTAATGCAGGATTCCCAAGTACTGTTTATGAGTTTGTCAAATCAGGTCGCTACCCCCATAAGGGGTGGTTCCGTCGTTTGAACAAACATGACTTAGAGCATGTTCAACGTGCTCTAGAGTCTGTAGGTATGTGGGAAAATCGTTACAAGCAGATTGGACATCTCTCAGGTGGTCAAAAGCAACGTGCCGTCATTGCTCGTATTTTCGCTTCAGATCCTGATATCTTTGTTTTGGATGAGCCAACGACAGGGATGGATGCAGGGACAGCCAATACCTTTTACGAACTCATGCACCACTCTGCTCATAATCATGGCAAGTCTGTTTTGATGATTACCCATGACCCAGAGGAAGTCAAGGAGTACACAGACCGTAATATTCATCTGGTTCGTAACCAGAAATTGCCTTGGCGTTGTTTCAATATCCATGAAAAGGATGGAGAGGAGCACAAACATGATTAGTGAATTATTAGCCTATGAGTTTATGCAACGTGCTATTCTTGCCGTGATTGCTATCAGTATCTTTTCGCCAATTTTGGGGCTCTTCTTAATTCTTCGTCGTCAGAGTCTGATGAGCGATACTTTGAGTCACGTGTCCCTAGCTGGGGTGGCTGTTGGAATTTTCTTAGGACAATCAACCACTTGGATGACCCTTTTGGTTGTGGTTATTGCTGCTTTAGTTTTGGAATATCTCAGGGTCAGTTACAAGCATTATATGGAGATTTCAACAGCTATCCTCATGTCAATGGGATTGGCAGTGGCTCTTATTCTTAGTAGCAAGGCGGGTAGCAGTAGTATGAGTTTGGATAGCTATCTTTTCGGTTCTATTATCACGATTAGCTCTGAGCAGGTGCATGCTCTCTTTCTGATTGCGGCTATTGTACTGATTTTGACTCTCCTCTTTATTCGACCTATGTATCTTTTGACTTTTGACGAAGACACTGCTCATGTAGATGGCTTGCCAGTACGTCTCATGTCGCTCCTCTTCAATATTGTGACAGGGATAGCGATTGCCCTGATGATTCCAGCAGCAGGATCACTTCTGGTTTCTACCATCATGATTCTTCCAGCAGCTATTGGTATGAAAATAGGTCAGACCTTCAAGTCTGTTATTTTCTGGGCTATTGGTATTGGTTTGGTTGGAATGCTCTCTGGTATCTTTATTTCCTATTATTGGGAAACACCAGCTAGTGCGACCATTACTCTTATCTTCATCGCCTTCTTTGGTCTAGTATCAATCTTTGGGCCTCTCTTAAAAGCAGAGTAAATAATAGAAAAGGAGCTTGAGAAATCGAGCTCTTTTTGTGATATACTAAAGTGATTTTTTTAGATTTGAGTTTAAAATAACGGTAGATTTCTAGTCAGAAAAAATCAGTCAGATTCTGCTATTGTCTGTCATAAATCGTAGCAAAAACAAAAAGGAGGAAATATGGAAATCTTTTTAACAAGTATATCTGGAATTCTAGTCATCTTGGGTATGATTTTAGTGGGCTTCGTCATGGGGGAAAAAGGCTGGTTTGATGACAAGTCGCGTGGCCTAATCGCTAAGATGGTCACCCAAATTGCCTTGCCCTGCTATATGCTTTATACCATCACGCAGCGTTTCACAGCAGCAGACCTGCTTAAGATGTTGCCAGAATTACGTTTTCCTGCTCTGTCTATGGTGATTTTGTTTGGAATTGCAACAGCAGTGGCTAGGATTTTTGCAGTCAGAAAGGATCATCGTGGACTCTTTATTTCCATGTTTTTTAATTCTAATACGATCTTCGTGGGACTACCAATCAACCAAGCTCTTTTTGGCGATGCTAGTATTCCCTATGTTCTGATCTATTACATGTGTAATACGACTTTTTTCTGGACCTTGGGGACCTATCTCATCCAGCGAGATGGTGAAGGAGAAGCTGAGTTTGATTTAAAAACTAGTTTAAATAAGATTTTCTCTCCCCCTCTTATGGGTTTTATCATAGGTCTTATTATCGTTATTCTTCATATTCAGTTACCGACATTTTTAACCAGTGATTTGCAGTATTTAGGTAGTTTAACAACTCCTTTATCTATGATTTTTATCGGTTTGTCAGTGTCTAATGCAGGAGTGAAGCAGTTGGTTCTGAAAAAAGACCAGGTATTAATTCTGCTAGGACGCTTTGTGGTTGCCCCGGTTTTGATGGCTGCCATCATTTATTGGTCCCCCTTACCAACTTTGATGAAGCAAGTTTTTATCATCCAGTCGGCTATGCCTGTCATGACCAATGCACCTGTGGTTGCTAAACTCTACGGAGCTGATAGTGATTACGCTGCTATCATGGTGACTGAGACTACCCTCGCGACCATGATCGTTATCCCAATTCTCATGGTTTTGATGGCCTAATAAATGTCTGAGCCATCCAGTTTTTGCTGGCGGCCTTTTTTGTAAAAAAACAAAAAAGTTTAAGAAAACGCTTTATAAATTACCAAAAGGTGCTATAATGATTACATAAGCATGCAAACGCTTGCATAGGATATAGGAGAAAATGAAATGAATAAGCTAAAAGAAAAATTTGGCTTTGATTTCTGGCAAAAGTTTGGAAAGGCCCTCATGGTTGTTATCGCGGTTATGCCAGCAGCAGGTCTTATGATCTCTATCGGTAAAACGATTGCCATGATTAATCCAAACGTGGCACCACTTGTTATTACAGGTGGATTTCTTGAGCAAATTGGTTGGGGGGTTATCGGTAACCTTCACATCTTGTTTGCCCTTGCCATTGGTGGTAGTTGGGCTAAAGAACGTGCAGGAGGTGCTTTTGCAGCAGGTCTTGCATTTATCTTGATTAACCGCTTGACTGGTTCAATCTTTGGTGTTACTTCAGATATTCTTGCTGATAAGGGTGCTACAGTTCACACACTTCTTGGTCAATCAATCAAGGTGTCTGACTACTTCATCAGTGTTTTGGAAGCACCAGCCCTTAACATGGGTGTATTTGTAGGTATCATCTCTGGTTTCATCGGAGCTACTGCTTACAACAAATACTATAACTTCCGTAAATTGCCAGAAGCTCTATCATTCTTCAATGGTAAACGTTTCGTACCATTCGTAGTTATTCTTCGTTCAGCTATTGCAGCCATCGTTCTTGCTATTGTATGGCCAGTTATTCAATCTGGAATTAACGGTTTTGGTATGTGGATTGCCAGCTCGAAAGAAAATGCTCCAATTTTGGCACCGTTCTTGTTCGGTACATTGGAACGTCTTCTATTGCCGTTTGGTCTCCACCACATGTTGACTATTCCAATTAACTACACTCAATTGGGTGGTACTTATGAAGTGTTGACTGGTGCTGCAAAAGGTACTAAAGTTTTGGGTCAAGATCCACTCTGGCTCGCATGGGTTACTGACCTTGCTAACCTTAAAGGTGCGCATCCAGATCAATATAAACACCTTCTTGAAGCCTATACACCAGCTCGTTTCAAAGTTGGTCAAATGATTGGTTCCTTTGGTATCTTGATGGGTATGGTGGTAGCTATCTATCGTAACGTTGATGATGATAAGAAACATCAGTATAAAGGTATGTTGACTGCAACTGCGCTTGCAACATTCTTGACAGGTGTAACAGAGCCTATCGAGTACATGTTCATGTTCGTAGCTACTCCACTTTACATCATTTACGCATTTGTACAAGGTGCTGCCTTTGCAATGGCTGACATCGTTAACCTCCGTGTTCACTCATTCGGTTTTATCGAATTTTTGACACGTACACCTCTCGCTATTAACGCTGGTTTGGCGATGGATATCATTAACTTCATTTGGGTAACTGTACTTTTTGGTGTTATCATGTTCTTCATTGCAAACTTCATGATTAAGAAATTTGATTACGCAACACCAGGACGTAATGGTAACTACGAACAAAATGACGATTCTTCAGAATCTGCTGGATCAGCAGGTGCTGGAACAAGTTCAGCAAGCTCACAAGTTATCAACATCATCAACCTTCTTGGTGGACGTGCTAACATTGTCGATGTTGACGCATGTATGACTCGTCTCCGTGTTACTGTTAGAAACGCTGAAAAAGTCGGAACTGAAGAACAATGGAAAGCTGAAGGTGCTATGGGTCTTGTTATTAAAGGCCAAGGTGTCCAAGCTATCTACGGTCCTAAAGCTGACATCTTGAAATCTGATATCCAAGACATACTTGATTCAGGTGAAGTTATCCCTGAAACACTTCCAAGTCAAGTGACTGCTGTTCAAAAAGAAGGAGCTCAATTCAAAGGTGTGACTGAAGTTGTTTACTCAGTTGCAGACGGTCAAGTTATCAACATTGAAGATGTAAAAGATCCAGTATTTTCACAAAAAATGATGGGTGATGGTTTCGCTGTAGAACCAGAAAACGGTAAGATTGTTTCTCCAGTAGCTGGTAAAGTTTCAAGCATCTTCCCAACTAAACATGCTCTTGGTTTGGTATCAGATAATGGACTTGAAGTTTTGGTTCACATAGGACTTGATACTGTTAGTCTTGATGGTAAACCTTTTGAGGTTAAAGTTACTGAAGGACAAACTGTTGCTGCTGGTGATCTCTTAGTGGAAGCAGATCTTGCAGCTATCCGTGAAGCTGGACGTGAAACTTCAATAGTAGTTGTCTTCACTAATACAGACGCGATTAAATCAGTTGAAGTAGAACATACAGGAAAATTAGCAGCTAATGCTCCAGTTGCAAAAGTAGAACTTTGATTTGTTAAATAATAATCAAGCAGACAGCCCAGGGGCTGTCTTGTTTGTAAAAGACCTTGTTGTCATTTCTATATGTAAGTCAGATAAAGGATAAGATTATGAAATTTCTAACCTTAAATACCCATAGTTGGATGGAAAAAGATGCAGAAGGAAAATTTCAAATCCTAAAGGAACAAATCCTTAAGGCTCAATATGATATCATTTGTTTCCAAGAAGTTAATCAGGAAATAGAGACGGCAGCTGTAGAAACGGATGTTTACTATCATGGGCTACCATCAGCAACATCAATCCACCAAGATCACTTTGTCCGTTTGCTTGTGGAAAAATTAGCTGAAGAGGACCTTCAATATCATTGGACGTGGGCTTATAATCACATTGGTTATGACCACCTTAATGAAGGTGTTGCTGTCTTGTCACGTCAACCATTGACAGCTAGCGAAATTTTAGTTTCAGATGTTGATGATCCAACAGACTATCATACACGCCGTGTGGCAGTGGCTGAGACGACTGTAGATGGCCGAGAAGTTGCTGTTGCTAGTGTCCATCTTTCATGGTGGGATAAAGGTTTCCAAGAAGAGTGGGCACGCATTGAGGAACGTTTTCAATCTATTGGCAAACCTCTTATTCTAGCAGGGGACTTTAATAACCCAGTAGGTCGAGAAGGTTACCAAGCAATATTAGCCAGTCCGCTCAAACTTCAGGATAGCTTCCAAGTGGCTCAAGAAACAAATGGAAGCTATACAGTTGGACCTGGTATCGATGGTTGGAAAGGTAATGAAGAACCTTTACGTATTGACTATGTTTTTGTAAGCCAAGAGTGGGCAGTAAATCGCCTTAGTGTCATTTTTGATGGGAACAATTTACCTCTAGTAAGTGATCATTATGGCCTTGAAGCAGACCTTGCATTTAAATAGTAACTGTAACCTATCGTGATGACCTAATGAGGGTAAAAAACATTGTCAAAAGATAAATAAAAGAGTAAACTAGAAGCTGTAATTGAATTTTTATAAGGAGAGACTAATGGCTCATATTACATTTAACTATTCAAAAGTTTTGGATAAATTTGTAGCACCACACGAAGTAGATAACCTTCAAGCACAAGTAACAGTAGCAGACGAAATGATCCGCAAAGGAACAGGCCCAGGTGCTGACTTCCTTGGATGGCGTGACCTTCCAGAGAACTACGATCGTGAAGAGTTTGATCGTATTTTGAAAGCTGCTGAAAAAATTAAAGAAGAAAGCGACGTTTTGGTTGTTATCGGTATCGGTGGTTCTTACCTTGGTGCCAAAGCAGCTATTGACTTCTTGAACAATCACTTTGCTAACCTTCAAACAAAAGAAGAACGTAAAGCACCACAAATCCTTTATGCTGGGAACTCTATTTCATCAACTTACCTCGCTGACTTGCTTGAGTATGTTGAAGGTAAAGATTTCTCAGTTAACGTTATCTCTAAATCAGGAACAACAACTGAACCAGCTATCGCTTTCCGTGTGTTCAAGGAACTTCTTGTTAAGAAATACGGTCAAGAAGAAGCTAACAAACGTATCTACGCAACAACTGACCGCCAAAAAGGTGCTGTTAAGGTTGAAGCAGACGCTAACGGTTGGGAAACATTTGTTGTTCCAGATGATATTGGTGGACGCTTCTCAGTATTGACAGCTGTAGGTCTATTGCCAATTGCAGCTTCAGGGGCTGATATCAAAGCCCTCATGGAGGGTGCTAACGCTGCACGTAAAGAGTACTCTTCATCTAAAATCTCTGAAAATGAAGCTTACCAATACGCTGCAATTCGTAACATCCTTTACCGTAAAGGTTACACAACTGAAATCTTGGCAAATTACGAACCATCACTTCAATACTTCGCTGAGTGGTGGAAACAATTGGCTGGTGAGTCAGAAGGTAAAGACCAAAGAGGTATCTTCCCAACTTCAGCAAACTTCTCAACTGACTTGCACTCTCTTGGCCAATTTATCCAAGAAGGTACACGTAATCTATTTGAAACTGTTGTTCGTGTAGACAAACCACGTAAAAACGTTGTTATTCCTGAATTGGCTGAAGACCTTGATGGACTTGGTTACCTCCAAGGCAAAGATGTTGACTTTGTTAACAAGAAAGCAACAGACGGTGTTCTTCTTGCTCATACAGATGGTGGCGTGCCTAACATGTTCATTACTATCCCTGAACAAGATGCCTTTACATTGGGTTATATCATCTACTTCTTTGAGCTTGCTATCGCACTTTCAGGATACTTGAATGCTGTTAATCCATTTAACCAACCAGGTGTAGAAGCTTACAAAAAAAATATGTTTGCCCTTCTTGGTAAACCAGGATTTGAAGAACTTGGAGCAGAACTTAACGCTCGCTTGTAATTCTTAGATAAGATCAGCTTTGGCTGGTCTTTTTTTCTGTTATTAGCACTTCCACTTTATTTCAATTTTACTAACGGCAGTCAAAGTGCTATAATGTAAGGGATTGTGAATTTAGCGGGTTCTGCTATTTTCAAAAAGAAAAAAATAAGAGATGTTATAACATCTCTTAGAAGAGGTGAATCGAATGGGACGTAAATGGGCTAACATTGTTGCTAAGAAAACTGCTAAAGATGGTGCTAACTCAAAGGTTTACGCTAAGTTTGGTGTTGAAATCTATGTAGCTGCTAAACAAGGTGAACCAGATCCAGAGTCAAACTCAGCTTTGAAATTTGTTTTGGAACGTGCTAAACAAGCGCAAGTGCCAAAACATGTTATTGATAAGGCTATTGATAAGGCTAAAGGTAACACAGATGAAACTTTCGTTGAGGGGCGTTATGAGGGATTTGGACCTAACGGTTCTATGATCATTGTAGATACTTTGACTTCAAACGTTAACCGTACAGCTGCAAATGTACGTACTGCATTTGGTAAAAATGGTGGTAATATGGGTGCTTCAGGTTCAGCATCATACATGTTTGATAAAAAAGGTGTCATTGTATTTGCTGGCGAAGACGTAGATGCTATCTTTGAGCAATTGCTTGAAGCAGATGTAGACGTTGAAGATGTAGGAGCAGAAGATGGAACAATCACTGTTTACACAGAACCAACTGACCTTCACAAGGCGTTGGAAGCTCTCCGTGTTAACGGTCAGGAAGAGTTCCAAGTGACAGAACTTGAAATGATTCCACAAACTGAGGTTACTCTTGAAGGTGAAGACCTTGAGACTTTCAAAAGACTTATTGATGCTCTTGAAGCGGATGATGATGTTCAAAAGGTTTATCACAACGTAGCAGATATGTAATCTCATTAAACATTTTCTGTCTTGTAGAAAGTGTTTTTCTGTGGTCTGGTTAAGGATTTACCTTGCTTGTCCTGACGTAATCTGATATAGTAGAAGCCAAGTGAATTATTGGAGGAACACGAAATATGAATATGATGCTATTGTTGGTCATTTATGCTGTTGCAATTGTTGGTTATGTGGTGTTTAGCCGTCGCCGTCAGGCGAAGGCTCAAGAAGATCGTTTTGCAGGTCTCGCTAAGGGTGCGGAAGTCGAAACAATTGGTGGTTTGATTGCCATTGTTGACGAAATTGATAAAGAAAATAATCGTATTGTTTTGGATGCGGAAGGTGTTTTCTTAACTTTTGACTTGAACCGTTCAATCATGAAAGTGATCACGCCAGCACCAAGTACAGAAACAGCAGAGACTGTTAAAGAGACAATTGTTGAAGAAGATTCAGCAATTGAGTCTGCTGATGAAAAGTAAGATGTGTATTTTAGGCTAGGTTAAATCCTGGTCTTTTTGTATATTCTAATCTTCTTGGTATTAAACACTGTTCAGAACTCTTTAAAATGTGGTAGAATAAAGGGTAAACTATATTTAGAGGATATTTCATGTTTAAATTTATTAAATTTAGAAAAAAATCTCATCAAGAGATTTTAGACAATATTCCCAACCATATCGGTATTATTATGGATGGAAATGGCCGTTGGGCTAAAAAGCGTCTACAACCGCGTGTGATGGGACATAAGGCTGGAATGGATGCCTTGCAAAAGGTAACCATCGAAGCGTCACAACTTGGAGTTAAGGTATTGACAGTCTATGCTTTCTCAACTGAAAACTGGTCACGTCCACAAGATGAAGTTAAATTTATCATGAATTTACCAGTTGAATTTTTTAACAAGTATGTACCAGTATTAGACAAAGACAATGTTCGCATTTTGACAATCGGAGATAATAGTCGCCTACCTAAGGAAACCCTAGATGCTCTTGAAAAAGCAGTAGATCAGACGAAACATAATTCCGGTTTGATACTCAATTTTGCATTGAACTACGGTGGTCGTGCGGAGATTGTATCGGCTGTTCAAGCTATTGCTAAAGAGGTTGAAATAGGGGGGCTCAGACCTGAAGCTATTGATGAAGACCTCATTGCTAAACATTTGATGACAGATAAGCTGCCATACCTTTATCGTGATCCAGATTTAATTATCCGTACGAGTGGCGAACTTCGTCTTAGTAATTTCTTGCCTTGGCAATCTGCCTATAGTGAGTTTTACTTCACAGATGTTTTCTGGCCAGACTTTGATCAGCAGGGACTACATCAAGCTATCTCTGACTACAATAAACGTCACCGTCGCTTCGGCGGTGTCTAGAAAGGACCTCTCATGCAAGAACGTTTAATTGGTGGGGGTGTGGCAGCAGCCATTTTCCTCCCATTGCTTTTTATCGGTGGTCTTCCTTTCCAGCTTTTGGTTGGAGCTATGGCCATGGTTGCAGTGTCTGAGATGCTTCGTATGAAGCACTTGGAGGTGTTCTCTATTGAAGGTGTTTTGTCTATGTTGGCAGCCTTTATTTTAGTAGTGCCTATTGACCATTATTTTAACAGTCTTCCGACAGATGCCAGCGTGACAGGTTTTGCCATTATTTCTTTTTTGATTTTAGCAGGAACTGTACTTAATAGCGACCACTATTCTTTTGATGATGCAGCATATCCAATCACTTCTGCCTTTTATGTTGGTTTTGGTTTCCAAAATCTCATTGCAGCACGTTTGGATAGCTGGGAAAAAGTTTTATTTGCCCTCTTCATTGTTTGGGCGACGGATATTGGTGCCTATCTCTTTGGTCGTCGATTTGGTCAAAAAAAGTTATTGCCAAAAGTATCACCTAATAAAACCATCGAAGGTAGTGTTGGTGGTATCTTATCAGCAATCATTGTAGCACTACTCTTTGGGTTGATTAATCATAATGTCTATGCACCGCATAGTTTCTTCTGGTTGCTTATCTGTACGACTCTCTTTAGTATCTTCGGTCAATTTGGTGACTTGGTTGAATCAGCTATTAAACGACACTTTGGTGTTAAAGACTCAGGTAACCTTATTCCTGGACACGGTGGCATATTAGACCGTTGTGATAGCTGGATTTTCGTTTTCCCAATCATGCACTTACTAGGACTTTTTTAAGGGTGGTGGTGTCTAAATGAAAGCTATTATTACTTTTTTACTGATTTTCTGTGTGATTGTCGTCTTCCATGAGTTTGGCCATTTCTTCTTTGCCAAACGATCAGGCATTCTAGTGCGTGAATTTGCCATTGGGATGGGTCCGAAAATTTTTGCCCACACTGGTAAGGATGGTACCGTTTATACTATTCGTATCCTTCCTTTGGGTGGTTATGTGCGTATGGCTGGTTGGGGTGAAGATACAACTGAGATTAAAATGGGGAGTCCTGCTAGCCTAACGCTTGGAAAAGATGGCAAAGTGAGGCGTATCAATCTTTCAGATCGTCAGGTTGACCAGACGGCTTTGCCTATGAACGTTACTGCCTATGATTTGGAAGATAAGTTAACTATTACAGGTCTTGTCCTAGGTGAGACCAAGACCTATGAGGTTGATCATAATGCCACTATCGTTGAGGAAGACGGTACGGAGCTTCGTATTGCTCCTAAGGATGTCCAATATCAAAATGCTAGCATTTGGGGACGTTTAATTACCAATTTTGCTGGTCCTATGAACAACTTCATTCTTGGGGTCTTGGTCTTTATTATCCTTGCCTTTGTTCAAGGTGGTGTTCAAGATACGTCGACCAACCTTATCCAGGTGGCTAATGGTGGTGCTGCCCAGGTGTCAGGTTTGAAAACTGGTGATGCCATCGTGGCCATTAACAAGGACAAGGTTACTGACTGGGACAGCTTGAAAGAAGCGTTGAGAGAGAATACCCAAAAATTCTCGAAAGGCGACAGCCTTTCTGTGACGGTTAAGAGAAGTAATGGTCAGGAAGAAACTATTTCTGTTAAACCCCAAGAGAGCCAAGGGAGCTACTTTTTAGGTGTCTCTCCTGTCTTAAAGACAGGTCTTAAAGATAAGATTTTTGGTGGTTTCCAAATGGCTTGGGAAGGTGCGACGGCAATCCTCGCTACGCTCAAAGGGCTCATTACCAACTTTAGCTTGAACAAGCTTGGTGGACCGGTTGCTATGTTCCAGATGTCTGCACAAGCCTCAGAAAGTGGATTGATTTCCATTCTTAACCTTATGGGAATGCTCTCTATCAACTTAGGGATTTTCAATCTTATTCCAATTCCAGCCCTTGACGGTGGTAAAATTGTTATGAATATTATTGAAGCTATTCGTCGTAAACCACTTAATCAAGAAATTGAAAGCTATATCACACTCGCAGGTGTTGCGGTCATGGTTGTCCTTATGATTGCAGTAACTTGGAATGATATTATGCGTGCTTTCTTTTAATTAGAAACAAAGAAATGAAAGGAAGTCTAAGGGACTTGACCCACGGGCTAGCCTCCTTAGTATGTAAATAATGAAACAAAGTAAAATGTTGATTCCAACACTTCGTGAAATGCCAAGTGATGCTAAAGTTATTAGTCATGCCCTTATGGTACGTGCGGGTTACGTGCGTCAGGTCTCTGCTGGTATTTATGCTTATATGCCATTGGCAAATCGTGCTATCGAGAAATTTAAAACCATCATGCGTGAGGAGTTTGAAAAAATCGGTGCGGTTGAAATGTTGGCGCCAGCGCTTTTGACAGCAGATTTGTGGCGTGAATCAGGTCGTTATGAAACTTATGGTGAAGACCTTTATAAACTAAAAAATCGTGATAAATCTGACTTTATTCTCGGTCCAACTCACGAAGAAACTTTTACAGTCTTGGTTCGTGATGCGGTTAAATCATACAAACAATTGCCACTTAACCTTTATCAAATCCAATCTAAATATCGTGATGAAAAACGTCCTCGTAATGGTCTTCTTCGTACGCGTGAATTTATCATGAAGGATGCTTATAGTTTCCACCAAAACTACGAAGATTTGGATGTAACTTACGAAGACTATCGTAAGGCCTATGAAGCTATCTTTACACGTGCTGGCCTTGAATTTAAAGCTATCATCGGTGATGGTGGTGCTATGGGCGGTAAGGATTCCCAAGAATTTATGGCTATCACTCCTGAGCGTACGGACCTTAATCGTTGGGTAGTTCTTGATAAGTCAATTGCTTCATTGGATGAGATTCCAGAAGATGTCATGGAAGAAATCAAGAATGAATTGACATCGTGGTTGGTATCTGGTGAAGATACGATTGCATATTCTACAGAGTCAAGTTATGCAGCTAACCTTGAGATGGCAACAAATGCCTACACACCAGCAACTAAGGTTGTGACTCAAGAAGAAGTTTCACGAGTTGAAACACCAGGTTGCAAGTCAATTGACGATGTCGCTGCTTTCTTGAATATTCCAGAAGAACAAACGATTAAGACTTTGCTTTTCATTGCTGATGACAAACCAGTAGTGGCTCTTCTTGTTGGTAATGATCAAGTTAACGATGTGAAGTTGAAAAACTACCTTGCAGCTGACTTCCTTAAACCAGCTACAGAAGATGAAGCGCGTCAAGTCTTCGGTGCCAACTTCGGTTCTCTTGGTCCAGTTAACCTTCCTGAAAATGTTCGTATCATTGCAGACCGTAAGGTTCAAGACGTGGCTAATGCTGTTGTTGGAGCCAATGAAGATGGTTATCACTTGACAGGGGTTAACCCAGGGCGTGACTTCAAGGCAGAATACGTGGATATTCGCAAAGTTAAAGAAGGTGAGATTTCGCCAGACGGTCAAGGTGTCCTTCAGTTTGCGCGTGGTATCGAGATTGGTCATATCTTTAAACTTGGTACACGTTACTCTGAAAGTATGGGTGCTAACGTTCTTGACGAAAATGGTCGCGCAGTTCCAATTATCATGGGATGTTACGGTATCGGTGTAAGCCGTATCTTATCAGCGGTTATTGAGCAACATGCACGTCTCTTTGTCAACAAGACACCAAAGGGTCAATACCGCTATGCTTGGGGTATTAATTTCCCTAGAGAATTGGCGCCTTATGATGTTCACTTGATTACAGTTAACACAAAGGACGAGGAAGCTAATGAATTGACAGATCGTTTGGAAGCTGCTCTTGTGGCTGAAGGTTACGATGTTTTGATAGATGACCGTAATGAGCGTGTTGGTTCTAAATTCTCTGATAGTGACCTTATCGGGCTTCCAATTCGTGTGACGGTTGGTAAAAAGGCAAGTGAAGGTGTTGTCGAAGTTAAAATCAAGGCAACTGGTGACACTATTGAAGTGAACGCAGATAATTTGATTGAAACACTTGCTATCTTAACAACTGAACAAGATGCTAAATACTAAAAAATCTTTTCTTGCAGAGGCGGGAAGAGATTTTTTTAAAACGACAAAGATTAATTAAGAAAAAGGAGATAAATTCCAATTTGACAGAATTGTCTAAATAGTGTAAACTTAAATCTATCTTAACTACGGAGGCATTACATGCTTAACAAATCTACCCTCTGGGGAAATCTTAAAGCTTGTTATTACTTTAGTTTCTTTAGACAGGGCGTTTGTGTTTCAAGATACAAGCGTCAATAAGTTTGTATCTATGAAGCTAAAGCATTTTGTGATGGATTAGCCGATTAGATGAAGAGGTCTAACCGGTGACATAAGCTAGCTTGTGCTAGTCAAGATGTAGAGAACCAGTTGGGCCTGCCCTAGCTGGTTTTTCCATGCCGTAGTCTATTTTTAATTTCTCATTCTAAGCTAGAATTGTTCTTTAAACAGCAAGATTTAGCTTACTTTTGACGTGATAAATAAAGTGATTGTATCACTTGGGGATGCTCTTGAAGACTTGAGGATTTTTCATGGGCAATAAAACTGTTGTTTTCCTTGTGCCTCCAATGCTTCAGAAGAACATAAAAGGAAATTGGAAATAGATAAAATAAAAAAAAAACAGAGGTGTACAAGATGAAGAAATTCTTGGTCAGTATGATGGCTGTTATAACAGCTGCCATCTTGGTTGCATGCTCCAATGCTTCTAACAAAGATTTAGTTCACATCGGTGTTCTCCAATATGTAGAGCATCCTTCCTTGTCAGCGACACGTAAAGGGTTCATTGAAGAACTCAAAGAGGAGGGGTATGTCGATGGTAAGAACATTAAAATCGATTATCAGAATGCACAAGGAGATCAGTCTAACTTGCAGACAATTTCTCAGTCGCTTATTGAAGATAATGATGTCCTGTTGGCTATCGCAACCCCAGCAGCTCAGTCATTAAGCAGTTTGACAAAAGATAAGCCAATTCTCTTTACGGCAGTGACGGATCCTGTCTCAGCTAAGTTGGTTAAGTCTATGGACAATGTTGGTGGAAATGTGACGGGGACAAGTGACATGTCTCCTATCAATAAACAGGTTGAATTGTTGAAAAAGGTCTTTCCAAACACTAAAAAAGTTGGGATTATGTATACGACCAGTGAGCGTAACTCAGAAGTTCAGGTTGAAGAAGCCAAGAAATACTTCAAGGAAGCTGGTATTGAAACAGTTATTAAGGGGATTTCATCAACCAACGATATCCAAGATACAGCCAAAAGCTTGATGAGTCAGACTGAAGTCATTTTTATCCCGACTGACAATACCATTGTTAGTGCCATTAATACCTTGGTAGACCTTTCTAAAGAAACTAAAGTTCCTGTTGTTGGTAGTGATGCTGGTAGTGTAGAAAAAGGTGTCCTATTCACTTATGGAACCAACTATGAAGCGCTTGGTCGTCAAACAGGTAAGTTAGCAGGTCGTGTCCTGCGAGGTGAGAAAGTTAAGGACATTGATGCGGAGTACCCTAAAACTCTAAATGTTATGGTTAATCATGATATGGCTAAAGAACTTGGCATTGATGTTTCTAGCATTAGTGATGAGGAATCTAAAGTATCAACGAAAGATGACAAACCGATTGCCAAAAAAGATAAGGGTGTCATTAAGCTTAAGGTGAATAAGTCATCTAAGAATGGCTTTTCAAATGTGGTTCTAACATCCATTTCTCAGGGACTTCTCTGGGCGATTATGGCTATTGGGGTCTTCATTACCTTCCGTATTTTGGACCTTGCCGATTTGACAGCTGAGGGGGCCTTTCCACTTGGTGCTGCAACGACAACTATCATGATTATCCGTGGTATCAACGCAATCTTTGCAACTCTAGGTGGTTTTGTAGCTGGTATGTTTGCAGGTGCTGTGTCTGGCTTTATGCATACGAAAATGAAGATACCAGCACTATTAACAGGGATTATTACCCTAACAGGGCTCTATTCAGTTAATCTTTTGGTTCTCGGAAGTGCCAATATCTCTCTTTCAGGACATAATACGCTAGTGACTATGGTGATGGGTCTTGGTTTGTCTAAGCTGAGTGGTGTGATTCTATTAGGACTAATCTTCGTTAGTCTTGTAGTGTTTATGTTGGTTGTTCTCCTTAATACCCAGGTTGGACTTGCTCTTCGTGCAACAGGTGATAATCTTGCCATGGGAGAAGCTAATGGTATCAAGGTTGATCGTATGAAGATTCTTGGTTACATGATTTCCAATGGTTTGATTGCCCTATCAGGTGCTCTCCTAGCTCAAAATAATGGCTATGCGGATATGAATATGGGTACTGGTACAATCGTAAATGGCTTGGCTGCAATCATCTTGGCTGAGGTTATCGTTAAGTATTTACCACTTGGCAAACGTCTTTGGTCAATTGTTGTCGGAGCTGTTCTCTACCGTTTGGTCTTGGTTATTATCCTTGCCATGAACGTTGATGCTCAAATGCTGAAATTAGCTTCAGCTATCTTGCTTGCTATCATCCTTTATGTGCCTGAAGTACGACAAAAATTGAAAATCAATCCTAACAAATCCTTGACTCCAGGAGGTGACAAGTAGTGGCTTTACTTAGTTTACAACAGATTCATAAAACCTTTGAAAAAGGTACAGTCAATGAAAATCACGTCCTGCGTGGTTTAGATCTCGACATTGAACAGGGAGATTTTATCTCTGTCATCGGGGGAAACGGTGCTGGTAAGTCAACCTTGATGAATTCAATTGCTGGTGTTCTCAGCATTGATGAGGGGGATATCTTGTTGGACGGTCAATCAATTAAGAAAGCATCTGTAGATGAGCGCTCTAAAGACATTAGCCGTGTTTTTCAAGATCCTCGAATGGGTACAGCGACAAACCTTTCTATCGAAGAAAATATGGCAATCGCCTATCGTCGTGGCAAGAAACGTAGCTTCTTTAAAAAGTCTATTACTGAAAGTGAACGTCAAATATTCAAGGAAGCCTTGGTAGATCTTGGTCTTGGTCTTGAGAATCGTATGAAGACTGATGCTAATTTCTTGTCAGGTGGACAACGTCAGGCCTTGACGCTTGCTATGGCGACCTTGGTTCGTCCAAAGATTTTGCTGCTAGATGAACATACAGCAGCACTTGATCCTAAGACAAGTGACATGGTCATGAATTTGACGCGTAAGATTGTTGAAGAACAAAAGTTGACAACTCTTATGATTACCCACAATATGGAACATGCTATCGAATATGGAAACCGTTTAGTCATGCTCTATCATGGTAAGATCGTCGTAGATGTGCAAGGTGAAGATAAGAAAAACCTCACTGTTGCAGAGCTTATGGACCTCTTCCACAAAAATAGTGGACAAGTTCTCAATGACGATGCCTTGGTACTCGGTTAATATACTAGAAAAAAACTATCCAAAGTTTAAATTTTGGATAGTTTTTTCTTGACTATTTTTGACCAAGTGCTAAAATGAAGATATAGGTTAGCAGTTGTTCATTGTGAGTGCTAAAACAACATTTTAAACGTTGCTAATCTAAATAACATTTGGAGGTAATTGGTATGGCATTAAAACCATTGGGCGATCGTATCATCGTCCGTTTTGAAGAAACAGAAGAAAAAACAGCTAGCGGCTTTTTATTGGCAGGAGCTAGTCATGAAGCAACTAAGACTGCGGAGGTCTTGGCGGTAGGTGAAGGCACCCGTACTCTTACTGGGGAATTGATTGCACCTAGTGTTGCAGTAGGCGATAAGGTCCTTGTTGAAAATGGTACAGATGTCAGTGTTAAAGACGGAGAAGATTCCGTTTCAATTATCCGTGAAGCAGATATTTTAGCAGTCCTAGCTTAAATTCTTGCTAATCAGATATAAATTAAGATAAAGAAGGAGTAATTATGGCAAAAGATATTAAATTTTCATCAGATGCACGTGCAGCAATGGTTCGTGGTGTTGATACTTTAGCTGATACAGTTAAAGTAACGCTTGGCCCTAAAGGTCGTAATGTTGTTTTGGAAAAGGCTTTTGGTTCACCACTTATCACTAATGATGGTGTGACAATTGCTAAAGAAATTGAACTTGAAGATCATTTTGAAAATATGGGTGCCAAGCTCGTCAGCGAAGTGGCTTCAAAAACTAATGATATTGCCGGTGACGGAACAACTACAGCCACTGTTTTGACACAAGCTATTGTTCGTGAGGGGCTAAAAAATGTAACAGCTGGTGCTAATCCAATCGGTATCCGTCGTGGGATTGAAGCAGCTGTAGCTGCAGCTGTGGAAGAGCTTAAAGTCATTGCTCAACCAGTTGCTAATAAGGAAGCTATTGCTCAAGTCGCTGCGGTTTCATCTCGCTCTGAAAAAGTTGGTGAATACATTTCAGAAGCAATGGAACGCGTTGGTAATGATGGTGTTATCACTATTGAAGAGTCTCGTGGTATGGAGACAGAACTCGAAGTGGTTGAAGGTATGCAATTTGACCGTGGATATCTTTCTCAGTACATGGTTACTGATAATGAAAAAATGGTCGCAGATCTTGAAAATCCATATATTCTTGTGACTGACAAGAAAATTTCAAATATCCAAGATATTCTTCCACTCTTGGAAGAAGTGCTTAAGACCGGTCGTCCACTTTTGATTATTGCTGACGACGTGACTGGTGAAGCTCTTCCAACACTTGTTCTTAATAAAATTCGTGGAACCTTCAATGTCGTTGCTGTTAAGGCGCCTGGCTTTGGTGACCGTCGTAAAGCGATGTTGGAAGACATTGCTGTATTGACTGGAGCAACTGTTATTACTGAGGATCTTGGTCTTGAACTTAAGGATGCAACTATAGAGTCACTTGGTCAGGCTTCGAAAGTAATTGTGGATAAGGATAGTACAGTTATCGTTGAAGGAGCAGGAAGCGCAGAAGCAATTGCTAAACGTGTTAACCTCATTAAATCTCAATTGAAAACAACAACATCTGAATTTGACCGTGAAAAACTTCAAGAGCGTTTGGCTAAATTGTCAGGTGGTGTTGCAGTTATTAAGGTCGGTGCAGCCACAGAAACAGCTCTTAAAGAAATGAAACTTCGTATTGAAGATGCTCTTAATGCTACTCGTGCCGCTGTTGAAGAAGGTATAGTAGCTGGTGGTGGTACAGCCCTAGTTAACGTCAATGCTAAGGTTGCTGAACTTGATCTTGAAGGTGACGATGCTACAGGACGTAATATTGTCCTCCGTGCCTTGGAAGAACCTGTTCGTCAAATTGCTTATAATGCCGGTTATGAAGGTTCAGTTATCATTGATAAATTGAAGAATAGCCCAGTTGGTACAGGCTTTAACGCTGCTAATGGCGAATGGGTAGATATGGTTAAATCAGGAATCATCGACCCAGTTAAGGTAACACGTTCAGCCCTTCAAAATGCTGCTTCAGTAGCTAGTCTTATCTTGACAACAGAAGCAGTCGTTGCCGACAAACCTGAACAAAAGGCTCCAGCAGCGCCAGCTATGGATCCAGGAATGATGGGTTACTAAGATTTAAGAAAGAAAAAAACCTAGGAGAAGTCGAAAAATGAACTGCACCCCAAAAGTTAGATAGAAAAATCTAACTTTTGGGGTGTTTTTATTATGAAATTAACTTATGAAGATAAAGTTCAAATATATGAATTGAGAAAGCAAGGAGAAAGCTTTATCCGACTTTCAAATCAATTTGGGGTGAACATTTCTGGTCTAAAATATATGGTGAAATTAATTGACCGTTATGGAATAAAAATCATCAAAAAGGGAAAGAATCGTTACGATTCACCAGAATAAAAACAAGAAATGATTGATAAAGTTCTACTTGAAGGTCGTTCACAAAAAAGTGTAAGTCTTGATTATTGTCTTCCAAGTGGTGGCATGTTGCCTAATTGGATAGCACAATACAAAAATGGGTATACTCTTCTTGAGAAAAGAAGAGGGAAAGTACCTAAAATGGGGCGTAAACCAAAGAAGAAATCCGAAGAGATGACAGAGCTAGAGCGACTTCAAGAGGAGAATGAACGCTTACGTACCGAGGTGGCCTACCTAAAAAAGTTAAAAGAGTTAGAGGAAAGGGACGAAGCCTTACAGCGAGAAAGGCAGAAACAGCTAGAGAAATGGTTTCAGGAGGATTTCGACTCGATTTACTTCTTAAAACTGCACGTTTAGCTCGCTCGACTTACTATTATCAGTTGAAACAACTAGATGGGCACGACAAAGATAAAGAGACTAAAGGCGAAATTCAAGAAATTTATTATGAGCATAAAGGAAATTATGGCTGTCGCCGAATAACTCTTGAATTGAGGAATCGTGGTTTTGTAGTGAACCAGAAGAAGGTCCAACGTCTGATGAAGCTCCTTGGTTTAAGTTCCCAAATTCGTCGTAAACGCAAGTATTCTTCATACCAAGGAGAAGTTGGCAAGAAAGCAGATAACCTTAGTGACCAAGGTTGGCAATACCAACATCAGTATTAACATCAATTTTTAGAGGATAAAGGGATCCAGACGTCCATGTCACGTAAGGGAAATAGTCCAGACAATGGTATGATGGAGTCCTTCTTTGGCATTCTTAAGTCTGAGATATTTTATGGTTACGAGAAGACGTTTAACTCACTTGAGCAATTGGAACAAACTATTGTAGACTATATTGATTATTACAACAACAAACGCATTAAAGTAAAATTAAAAGGACTTAGTCCTGTGCAGTACAGAACTAAATCCTTTGGATAAATTATTTGTCTAATTTTTTGGGGTCAGTCAAAACTTTTTCTGAGTTTTCTTTTTTTATTAGTTATTGTTAATTAATGAAAAGGGTTAAACATATCAGAACTTCCTTGTTTACCTGACATCTGCATCATAATTTGTTGCTGTCTAGTGCGTTCTGCTTCTTTATTCGTATTGATAGAAATAATAGGCAAGATTGATAGAAATAATAGGCAAGATTGATCCATCCAATGAAAGTCCAGCTTAACAGTATTGAGAAAAGAAAGATTAGCCATTTCTTTTCTGTTTTGTTTAGAAGTGCTGGTAGGATGTCAATAATGATTGCTGGAAGACCCACAATCAAAGTCCAAAATGTCAAACCTAATTCTATGCTAGAATCGTCCCCAATAACTCCCAAGTAAGAACCATCCAAGAGCCCAAAGGATAACTGGTATGGTAGCGATGGCTATCATGATGAGGTTTGTTTGAGATTTCTTTTCTGGCTTCTTCCAAGCCACATTAAGAGTTCTGTTTGTTTGTGGGAAGCTTGCATGAGCTTGCTCGGCAAAGGAATTTAAAGGCTTATTAGTAGCGTTTTGTATTGGATTTAGTTGTTCTTGAAAGTTGGCTGTTGAAGCTTCTTGATCTATGTTAGGAATTTGGAAAGTTTGTCTTTCATCGATACTAGAATCATCCAAGGGTTCTTCAGTGACATCATAATTGTCAACATCATTTTTGACAGTTTCTACAGTCTCTGCTGATGGTTCAGGTTCTGTATGTTCAACAGCTTCTGAGTTTTGCGTCTTTTCTACAGTCTCTTTTTGTGAGAGTTTTTTTGTTGCTTCGACAGTTTGTTTGGGAGTTTCTCAGACAAACTCGCCTCGATTGGCCGCTTCAGCCATTTCTTGGATACTTGGATCACGTCCGTGGACTGCTTGGAAAAAATCAATCCAATCTTGTTGTTTCATATAGTTAGCCTCCATTTGTTTCGATTATAAATTTTGATGCTTACAATTATAGCAATAGTGTAAGGGATATGCAATGGGAGTTGGATAGGACAGTTTATTTCTCTATAATCTTTTTGTCACTAAAGATGGGAAAGAAAAAGAAATAGGTTAAGATATAGCCCACTAGAGGGTATATCAGTGGATTATAGTCCCAGGCTCCTTGCCAATCTAGGTGTAGTAGTCTAACGCTAGCGCGTGTTAGACCTGCGCTCCACCCCCTGAGTCCTAAAGGCTTTAGGATAAGGCTGAGTGGTGTCGGGAGATGTAAAAGGTAGATTCCGTAAATTGCCATTAAAACAAAGAGATATAATCTAAAAAAACGCTGGTGGTAGGCCCACAAGCGTGTGAAATAGTTTTTCATTACCCAATAACAGCAAAAAGTTTTTGAGCGTTTGATTGGCGAGTAGCATCCATGATGAGAAACCAGTCAACGATTGACCAGATACCACAACCACCACATGTCAAAAGTTTACCGATACCAAGACCAACTTGCCCCAACATAAAGCGGTCGATTCCAAGAGAACCACCAAAGAGTGAGATGACAAGCATCATCGTAGGATCTTGGAATCTGATTGAGTAAAGCTGTGAAAGTTGCTGTTCAGGAAGTGCCTCAAGACGTTGTCGGATGTACTGAACTTGTTCTGTTGGGAAATACTTAGCGTTAATTGCTAGCCATTGATCGACTGGATTCATAATTAAATACTCCTAAAATTTTAAATTATACGTAAAGAATAACATAATGTAAAGGATAACATAATGTAAAGGGAGATTCAAGGTAGTCAAAGTTTTCGAAATCAATAAAAGCAACTTATTTGCAAGCTTCCGCTGTCTTATAACGAGAATATCATTAGGATAATCCTTTCTTTCGCACTATGTTTGAGAGTGAGTTTGCTTTTATGATTTGTGATTTCTCAACACTTGTTCAAAACTTTCTGATCTAACCTTAACAGTGACTTTTTCGAGTGTTAAGGGGTGAGTGAAACTAAGGGTGTGGGCATGTAGCATGAGTCTAGATGCTGGATGATGACTGTAAAGTGGGTCCCCCAGAATAGCATGACCGTGATGGGACAGATGCACACGAATTTGGTGAGTCCGGCCGGTTTTTAATTGGCAGTTGACCAGACTGGCTCCTTCAAAGGTTTTGAGACGTGTGACGGTTGTATACGCACTCTGCCCTTTTTGAGGATCCACCACCCGTTTTCTACGATCGTGACGGTCGCGTCCAATCTTATCCTTATAAACAGTTTTCTTGGTCTGAAATTTACCTTCAGTCAATGCCCAGTATTGACGCTGAATCATCTTATCTTCTAAAAGCCGGTTAAGAATTGGCAGGATAAACGGATTTTTAGCGAAAAGCACAGCTCCACTAGTTTCCATATCTAGTCGATGAACGACGTAACAGGTTTGTCCACAATAAGCCGAAACATGGTTAAGAAGAGCGATTTCTGTGGGTTCATTGCCATGTGTCTTCATTCCTTCAGGCTTATTGACAACGATGAGATGCGAATCCTCATAGAGAGGCTTTACCAAATTGGCATCTCCCATAGGGATAGTTTTATTAGGATAGTCCTCTGTGTCAAAGGTCAGGCTAATCCTATCACCTTTTTTAACAGGGCTCTGCCAATTAATAGTTTCTCCATTGATAAGGACATGTTTTTTCGTGCGTAGGAAATGACGAATCTTACGAGGAATGAGGAGTTTGGTTTCTAGTAATTCTTTGACAGTTGTTGCAGGGTAGGGATTGATAATTTCTACGTGTAAAGTCATGGTTTCATTATATCATGAACGTTTAAAAGAGGACAGAACCTGTAAAAACTTGGTATAATAGGTTTATGACATTTTTTGATAATCTAAAAAACAAACTTTTTAAAGAAGAAACTAGCGGGAAGGGTAAGGAATCCCAGCCTGCTGGAAAATCGAAGGATTTACAAGATAGGATAAAAGGTCTTTTTGCTAAGAAGCCTGATGAGTTTGAACAAGCCGTTGAAGAACTTGACATGTCACGAGAAGGCCAAGAGACTTCACGTTACCAACGTTCTAAGCAAAAGAAACATATTGACACGACCAAACCCTTAGGTAAGGTTCGGGCTTTCTTGAGCAAGTTCACTCTTTCGCCAAGAAATCCTATTCGCCGTTTCTGGCGTCGCTATCATATTGGTAAAATTCTCTTTATCTTGGTAGCCGTGTTGGTTCTGACAGTAGGCTCCTATCTCTTCTATATCGCTAAGACGACCAATGTCTCAGATCTTCAGGATGCCTTGAAGGCTACTACGGTTATCTATGACAAAGAAGGCAATCAAGCTGGTTCACTGTCAGGGCAAAAAGGGACCTATGTGGAGCTAGATGCTATTAGTGATAGCCTAGAAAATGCCGTCATTGCAACGGAGGATCGCACCTTCTACAAAAATAGTGGGATTAACGTCAAACGTTTCCTCCTAGCCATTGTTTCCATGGGCCGATTTGGTGGTGGTTCGACCATCACACAACAGTTGGCTAAAAATGCCTTTTTGACTCAGGAACCGACAGTAACTCGTAAGGCCAAGGAATTCTTTCTTTCTTTGGAACTAACCAAGAAATACAGCAAGCAAGAAATCCTTACCATGTATCTCAATAATGCCTACTTCGGAAACGGTGTTTGGGGTGTTGAAGACGCCAGCCAAAAATACTTCGGGACAAGCGCTGCCAATCTAACGGTGGATGAGGCAGCGACACTTGCAGGTATGCTTAAGGGACCTGAAATTTACAATCCGATTGATAATATCCAAAATGCAACCAACCGCCGAAACACTGTCCTTGCCAATATGGTAGATGATGAGAAGTTGAGTCAAGCTGATGCTGATAGTGCAGCTGGAGTTGATATGGCTAGTCGCTTGGCTGATACTTATCAAGGGACTGGTGATGACTATAGGTATCCGTCTTACTTTGATGCTGTCATTGAAGAAGCTGCTAAGACTTATGGCTTGAGTGAGGATGAAATTGTTAAAAATGGCTACAAAATCTATACAGAGATGGATGTCAACTCACAGGCTAATATGCAGCAGACTTATGAAAATAGTTATCTCTTTCCAACGTCAGAAAGTGATGGTAGCACAGCCCAGTCAGCTAGTGTAGCACTTGATCCATCAACTGGAGCGGTTCGTGGTTTGGTAGGTCGTGTAGGTGGTACAGGTGATGCAACCTTCCGTAATTTCAACTATGCAACCCAAGGGAAGCGTAGTCCTGGTTCGACAATCAAACCTTTGGTGGTTTATGCTCCAGCTCTGGCTTCAGGGTGGAGCATCAATAAGGACCTACCTAATACGCCAATTGATTACAATGGCTATACCCCAACCAACTATGGTGGTGTTGAGACTGAGGATGTGCCCATGTATCAAGCTTTGGCCAACTCTTACAATATTCCGGCAGTTTATCTCTTTAACCAAATTGGTATACAAAAAGGGATTAGTTACGGTCAGAAATTTGGTCTTAACTTTGATAATGTTCCAGAAGAATTAGGGATTGCACTCGGTGGTGGTGTGACAGCTAGTCCTCTACAAATGGCTCAGGCTTATGCGACCTTTGCCAATGGTGGTGAGATGAATACAGCTTATTTTATCACTAAAATTGAAAATGCTAGTGGTGATATCATTGCTACCCATAGTAAGAAGTCTAAACGTATTATCAGCCAGTCTGTAGCTAACCAGATGACTAGCATGATGCTCGGTACCTTCTCAAATGGTTCCGCTGTTAACGCCAACTATACGGGTTACACTATGGCAGGTAAGACAGGTACTGTTCAGGCCGAGTTTAACAAAGATTTGACCAGTGACCAGTGGGTAATTGGCTATACTCCTGATGTGGTTATAACGACTTGGATTGGTTTTGATAAGACTGACGAGAATCACTACTTAACAGGAGCAAGCTCAGGAACAGCTTCAACTATTTTCAGCTATATCGCTGCAGATGTTTTGCCAAATACACCAGGTAATGAGTTTACTGTTGAAAATGCCTATGCGGCTGATGGTCAAACCTTAGATTATACAGCAAATCCAAACGATTCACGTAATAGCAATAATAAGTCATGGACAGACAAGGCTTCAGACGTTGTCGATGATGTAAAAGATCAAGCAAGCAGCCTATGGGGTAGGGTCTCAGACTCCTTCTCAGGTCTATTCAGATAGCTTGTCAATTAAGTTTAAAAGTGGTAAGATAAAAAGAACGGAGGCGTTATGGCACAGAAAAAAGCAAGCCTAGCGTGTGCAGATTGTGGGAACCGAAACTACTCGATTAGTGTTAGTAGCACTCCCAAACCAACACGACTAGAAGTGAACAAGTTTTGCAAAAATTGTAAAAAATATACCTTGCATAAAGAAACAAGATAGGAGACACCGTGAGACAAACTGGAAGTATTTTCAAAGTCTTGAAAGACACGACTTGGCCAGATCGTAAACAACGCTGGCACGATTTTAGTTCAATTCTTGAGTATACTGCATTCTTCACTGTCATCATCTATGCGTTTGATGAATTGTTGAGTCGCACTATGTCAGCACTGATTAACTTTTTCTAAAGAAAACATAAAAAGAGTGGGCATGCTTGCTCTTTTTTGTTATAATAAATGCAGATAAAAGCGAGAACAAGGGCCACCAGGCTTTTTTATTACGCTTTGAATTAAAACATAGGCATTTATTTACATTTAACGCTTGTGCCTCGAAGATTAATGGTCATGTTTAAATGTCATTTAGAACAAAGAAAGGAATCCTAAAATGCTAGATTCATTCGATAAGGGCTGGTTCGTCCTTCAAACGTATTCAGGATACGAAAATAAAGTTAAAGAAAATCTTTTGCAACGAGCTCAAACTTATAACATGCTTGAAAATATCTTGCGTGTTGAAATTCCAACTCAAACTGTCAATGTTGAGAAAAACGGTAAAGTTAAAGAAGTGGAAGAAAACCGCTTCCCTGGTTACGTTCTTGTTGAGATGGTAATGACAGACGAAGCATGGTTTGTTGTTCGTAATACTCCAAACGTTACTGGTTTCGTTGGTTCACACGGAAACCGTTCTAAACCAACACCACTTTTGGAAGAAGAAATCCGTCAAATCTTGATTTCAATGGGTCAAACAGTTGATGTCTTTGATACGAATATCAAGGTTGGTGACGTGGTTCAAATCATTGATGGTGCCTTTACGGGGCAAGAAGGCCGTGTTGTCGAAATTGAAAACAACAAGGTTAAAATCATGATTAACATGTTTGGTTCAGAAACAGCTGCTGAGCTTGAACTCTACCAAATTGCTGAACTTTAAAATAGTCAAAAAAGTTGGAACCAGGAGCTTCAACCTCGGAAGACTATCTCATTAAACATGGGAGAGAGACTAGAATCTAGATTTTTAAATTTAGTTCTGAGTCACTCCCTTTTTCTAACGGATGATGAATTATAAACAATTTTACGATAGGGTTAGCGGTCCATTGCGTCCTTATGCTAAGGTCTTGGGAGGATTGAACAAGGCTATAACAAGGACTTTTTACCTGCTTTTTCCTATATTTCTTATTTTGGTTTGGCTGAGGAATGACTGGTTTGTTCTTTTTACGACAGTGCTTATTATGGGAGGAGGCTTTTTTCTGCTTTCTCTTGGTCGTAGCCTTTATAATCGCCCACGCCCATATCAGACCTGGGACATTCAGCCTCTTATTAAGAAGGACAGTCTTGGCAAGTCATTTCCTAGCCGTCATGTTTTTTCAGCAACGACCATTGCCATGTTTACCTTATTGCTTAATCCGTGGCTAGGTGGGACTATGCTTTTTCTCGCAGCAATTTTGGCTATCTTGCGCGTGCTAGGTGGTGTTCATTATCCTAGTGATGTTTTGGCAGGCTATGTCATTGGAATTCTTGTTGGCCTCCTTCTTTACCTTTAGAAATTTTTGGTCTTCTTCGATAGAGGAGGGCTTTTTTCGTTGAAGAAAGAAAAGGACCCTTTGGGGACCTTTCCTTTTGTTCTAAAATTCGAGTTGGCGATTAAAGGTT
This sequence comes from Streptococcus sp. FSL L8-0526, assembly GCF_038007145.1. Classification (NCBI taxonomy): domain Bacteria; kingdom Bacillati; phylum Bacillota; class Bacilli; order Lactobacillales; family Streptococcaceae; genus Streptococcus; species Streptococcus sp. FSL L8-0526. The sequence goes on along the minus strand of NZ_JBBOWP010000001.1, from coordinate 14,354 downwards.
ATTCCCACCATTCGATATTGGCTTAGTTTAAAATATGCTCTATAATAGCTTGTGTTACTCCATGTTGATTATTTGAGGCAGTCACTAGGTTTGCAGACTTCTTGACTCCCTCAGGTGCATTGCCCATAGCAACTCCTAGGCTAGCCAGAGCGAGCATAGGACTATCGTTGAAATTATCACCAATAGTCATAACCTGTTCAAGAGGAATGTCATAATACTTAGCAACCTTAAGGAGGTCATGTTCTTTAGAAACGTGCTTGGCAGTGACTTCTAAGTAGTTATCGTTGGATAAGTAGAAGGCTGTCTGTGGAAAATCCATGCTTAGGAGTTTTTGGTGGAGGTCCTGGATAAACTTCAGGCTCATCAATCAACAATAGCTTGTGGATAGAAGGCTTTGAATCTGAGACAGTGTCTTGGAGTTCCTTAATAATAGGAGAATCACCCGTGATACTTGCTTCCAACTGAGACCATTTGTTTAGTTGGTTGGTAATCCAATCCTTACCAGAGTAGATATTCACAGAAACACTTGGATAGTTTGTGGATAAGTAGTTAAAAAATTTTCGAGTTTCAGAATTATCCACAGGATGTTCTATGATAGTACGATCACCCTCAAGTACTAGGCCCCGTTGTAGCAGGCGATAGGATTGTCATGAAGTCCTAGTTTATGAGCAATTGGTTGCATTCCTAGTGGAGAACGGGCAGAAGCTAAAACAAAAGGTATCTTCGCCTTTTCAAGCTCTAGCATGACTTCAATCAGTTGCTCATCTACCTGGTGGTTACTAGTGAAAATAGTCCCATCAATATCGCTGATAATCAAACGAATTTTATTAATAATCGCTATCCTTTCCATCATATAAAATTATTACTTTATCTTTAAGTGTTTCAACTATATCAGACTCAGGCTCCTTATCTGTAATCCAGTATTCAAAGTCCTCAAGTTTACCCAAGATATATTTGGAATGCTTTTCATATTTGTCAGATTCAGCAATAAGTATCTTAGTTCTAGTAGTTTGCAAGGCTAGCTGTTTGACGGCAACGTCTTCTTCATCTTCAAAGCTAACCAATCCTTGACTGAGACTAGCCGCTCCAAAGAAAGCTAAGTCAAATTGTAGATGTTGCAAGATCTGTGCTTCGTGAATCGAGTAGTAGAAGCGGTTTTTAGTGTAGAATTTGCCTCCCAAGAGCTGAAAATCAATCCCTTCCTTACCACTTAGGACCAAGGCATTATCCAAGGAGTGGGAGTAAACAGTGACGTTCTTAGTTAATTTCTGTGAAACTTCAAGCATCAAGGTAGAAACATCGAAAAAAAGTAGAGATTGTTCTTTGATGAGGCTAAGCGCCAGGTCTGCCATTTTTTTCTTATCTTCTGTGAGTCCTTTCTGACGTTCTTATAAGCCAAGAACACTGGTGTTTTTAACTGGAAGAATACCGCACCATGGGTACGTTGAGCCAGATTCCTCTGGCTGAGACAATCAAAATCTCTTCTGACAGTATATTTGGAAACTCCTAATTCATCAACCATTTCTTTGACAGATAGGTTTCCTCGCTCTTCCAAGAACATCAAAATTCTCTCAAATTGTTGTTCCTGATACATGAGTTACCTTTATTAGTATAGTTTCTTTTTATGTTTTTTATATATAAAAATGCAAAAAAACGCAAACTAAGACAGGTTCAAGTTACCTCGTAAACTTCTCTTACTATCTTTAAAAATCCTTCAAAAATGCTATAATAGAAGCATTACGAATATTGGAGAGAAACCATGAGTTTTTACAATCATAAAGAAATCGAGCCTAAGTGGCAAAAATACTGGGCTGACCATCACACATTTAAGACAGGAACAGATGCTTCAAAACCTAAGTTTTATGCGCTTGACATGTTCCCTTATCCATCTGGAGCGGGTCTTCACGTAGGACATCCAGAAGGCTACACAGCGACAGATATCCTTAGCCGTTTCAAGCGTGCCCAAGGCTATAACGTCCTTCACCCAATGGGATGGGATGCTTTTGGTTTGCCTGCAGAGCAATATGCTATGGATACTGGTAATGATCCAGCTGACTTTACAGCGGAAAATATTGCCAACTTCAAACGTCAAATCAACGCGCTTGGCTTCTCTTACGACTGGGATCGTGAAGTCAACACAACAGATCCAAACTACTATAAGTGGACGCAGTGGATTTTCACCAAGCTTTACGAAAAAGGTTTGGCTTATGAGGCGGAAGTACCGGTAAACTGGGTTGAGGAACTAGGAACAGCTATCGCCAATGAAGAAGTCCTTCCGGACGGAACTTCTGAGCGTGGTGGCTATCCAGTTGTCCGTAAACCAATGCGCCAATGGATGCTTAAAATCACTGCTTATGCAGAGCGATTGCTCAATGACTTGGATGAGTTGGATTGGCCAGAGTCTATCAAGGACATGCAACGCAACTGGATTGGTAAATCAACTGGTGCCAATGTCACCTTCAAAGTGAAAGGTACTGACAAGGAATTCACCGTCTTTACGACACGTCCGGATACCCTTTTCGGTGCGACCTTCACTGTTTTGGCGCCTGAGCATGACTTAGTAGATGCTATCACAAGTCCTGAACAAGCTGAGGCTGTAGCTAACTACAAACACCAAGCTAGCCTTAAATCAGACTTGGCTCGTACCGACCTTGCCAAGGAAAAAACAGGGGTTTGGACTGGAGCTTATGCTATAAACCCTGTTAACGGTAGAGAAATCCCAATATGGATTGCGGACTACGTTCTCGCTAGCTACGGAACAGGTGCAGTTATGGCCGTACCTGCTCACGATGAGCGTGACTGGGAATTTGCTAAACAGTTTGGTCTTCCAATCGTAGAAGTACTTGAAGGTGGCAACGTTGAAGAAGCAGCTTACACAGAAGACGGTCTTCATGTCAACTCTGACTTCTTGAACGGGCTTAACAAAGAAGAAGCTATTGCTAAAATTGTAGCTTGGTTGGAAGAAAAAGGCTTTGGTCAAGAAAAAGTCACTTACCGTCTCCGCGACTGGCTCTTTAGCCGTCAACGTTACTGGGGTGAACCAATCCCAATCATTCATTGGGAAGATGGCACTACAACAGCCGTTCCAGAAAGCGAATTGCCACTTGTCTTGCCAGTAACCAAGGACATCCGTCCTTCAGGTACTGGTGAAAGTCCATTGGCTAACTCGACAGACTGGCTTGAAGTGACTCGTGAAGATGGGGTCAAAGGTCGTCGTGAAACCAACACCATGCCACAATGGGCAGGTTCAAGCTGGTACTACCTTCGCTATATCGACCCACATAACACAGAAAAATTGGCAGATGAGGACCTCCTCAAACAATGGTTGCCAGTCGATATCTACGTGGGTGGTGCAGAACACGCCGTTCTTCACTTGCTTTACGCTCGTTTCTGGCACAAATTCCTCTATGACCTCGGTGTCGTTCCAACTAAAGAACCATTCCAAAAACTCTTTAACCAAGGAATGATCTTGGGAACAAGCTACCGTGACCACCGTGGTGCTCTTGTGGCGACTGACAAGGTTGAAAAACGTGATGGTTCCTTTTTCCATGTGGAAACAGGAGAAGAGTTGGAGCAAGCACCAGCCAAGATGTCTAAATCCCTCAAGAACGTGGTTAACCCAGACGATGTGGTGGAACAATATGGTGCTGATACCCTTCGTGTCTATGAAATGTTCATGGGACCACTCGATGCTTCTATCGCTTGGTCAGAAGAAGGCTTGGAGGGAAGCCGTAAATTCCTTGATCGTGTTTACCGTTTGATTACAAGTAAAGAAATCGTTGCGGAAAATAATGGTGGTCTTGACAAAGTTTATAACGAAACCGTTAAATCCGTCACTGAGCAAATTGAGTTGATGAAATTCAACACAGCCATCGCTCAACTCATGGTCTTTGTTAACGCGGCTAACAAGGAAGACAAACTCTATGTGGATTATGCCAAAGGCTTTGTCCAATTGATTGCCCCATTTGCACCTCACTTGGCAGAAGAACTCTGGCAAACTCTTACAGCAACAGGTGAGTCAATCTCTTATGTGCCTTGGCCAACTTGGGACGAAAGCAAATTAGTTGAAGACGAAATCGAAATCGTCGTCCAAATCAAAGGAAAAGTCCGTGCTAAACTCATGGTTGCTAAAGACCTTTCACGCGAAAAATTGCAAGAAGTGGCTCTGGCTGACGAAAAAGTCAAAGCAGAGATTGATGGCAAGGAAATTGTGAAAGTAATTGCGGTACCGAACAAGCTTGTGAACATTGTTGTGAAATAACCAATTTGTTTGCTGATTTGCAACCTTAAACAGTTCCCCAAACTGTTTGAGCTAACTAAACTCGTTTATATTGTTGTGGAATAAGAAATGAATCCTCTAGAGTTAGACTCTGGAGGATTTTTTACTCTTCTTAACAAGAAAACGATATTTTGTAATATCATTAACAAAAAGAAGGAAACTATGAATAAGAAAGAACTGCATAAGTTTAATAAACGTTTTAATAGCTTTGCTTTAGCCTTTGAACGGTTGAAAAAGGACCCAGTATAGGAATAGTATTGATAAATCAATCACTATTAATGAAGTCCAATTGATTGACCTAATAGGTCGGAATCAGCCTGTGAATCTAGTGAAATTATCTGAGTTGCTTGAAGTATCAAGGAGTGCCGTCACTCAGAGTGTTAGACGTTTAATCAAGAAAGACCTCGTTTCTTTTGAATTTGCACAGGATAATGAAAAAAAATATATCTGATATTATTTAAAAAAGGGGTTGAGGTTTTTAACATCCATAAAGAGCAGCAAGAACATATTGAAAAAGCCATTTTTTCAGTTTTAAGAAACTATAGTGAGGAGGACCTTCAAATGGTTATAAAACTGCTGGATGATGTTGAACAGGTGTGGCGAGAATTACCGTGGAAAAAATCACGGTAATTTTAAAACCATATTGTTAATCATATTAACAAAAAGAGAAAGATATGAATATACAAATTTAATTTATCTAGACGTCTGAGTTAGCAGATGAATCTTTTAATATTGTCATCAATGACTTAAAACGAAGAGAAACATATCGAGTCAAAATGTTTCTATCTGATTATTATTGTATCAATGCTTCCATGCATTTAGCTCATGATGTTTTATGGAAATCGACAGCGACTTTTGTATCAGATACGAATGGTATTATTAATATCTCACAAATCCCATCTTGTTCTGGCTCGTATGAAGGTATTTCAACAATGGGGCTATTTTTTAATGCCAAGCCCTTGACCAATAAGAGAAAGAAACTTCCAAACTCTCTTTCTAAAATTCCCTTATTGGATCATTTTTTTGTGGGAATCAAAATTATGCAAGGAAATACTGTCATTGCAGAGAGAACTTTCACAAGACATTACATGAGTTCGCAAATTAGTCATCAAGATATTTACGGGAAACATTTTCAAGGGAGACTCTTTTATGATAAAAAGGCAATCAAAACACCAGCATTGATTATTGTGAGCGGTAGTGAAGGAAGGATTGAAAAGGCACAGAATATAGCTCATCTTCTCTCTTCTAGAGGTTATATTTATTTAGCAATTGCCTACTTTGGTTTAGAGGGGTTGTCAAAACATTTGAAACATGTTCCTTTAGAGTGCCTTGTGGAGGCAAAGAGTTATCTACGTCAGCACCCTCAAGTAGATAGTGAAAGAATTGGAATCTATGGACGGTCTAAGGGAGCAGAGTTAGTTTTAGCTGGGGAGAGCATTTTTAATGACGTTCAATGCCTGGTACTAAATTCCCCCTCTGATGTGGTGTATGAAGGAATAATAGGGAAATGGAACTCTCATACTTCTACTTGGACGCATTTGCAAAAAGAACTTCCCTATCAAAAGTTTCGATTTAGAGATTATCTGTTCAGTAAACTTTTTAGAAAAAATTTCCCTAAAGATTGCTCTGCTAGGATAGATATTGGTCAAATGTATTCACCAACCTTGTTGCTCGGAAGTACTGTTGATAAAATATGGGATGCCTCGTCAGCAATTGATGATATTGTCTCACATTATAAAGGACACTACATTACATTTAAAAAATATCATGAAACAGGTCACATGTTGACGGTGGCTTATCAACCAAATCATCGTTATCAAAAAGATTGGCGTTTACTGATGAAAGAGAGTGAGGATTCTTGGTTGGCTACTATTCGTTTTTTTGATAGGCATTTGAAAAAGCAATAAAAGAAGATTATAAATATGCTATAATAGTCCCAACTAAGATAAAAACACAGTTCTGGTTGGTAGTGCAGACGTAGGCGAGCCTATCAGTAACCTAAGTCTATGAATAGAAATGAAGAGTAGTCCATCAAGGCTACTCTTTTTCGTCAAAAGAACCATTAGAAAAATCGGAAAATCCAAACAATATTTAACTTTCTGAAATGTGGAGACAATTGCTCAAAAATGCTATAATAGTCAGAGTATACAAGCTATTAATAACAAAAAATAAGTACCTATTCGATTGGAGGAAATCCTTGTATAAAGATGATAGTTTAACCTTGCACATGGACTTGTATCAAATCAATATGATGCAGGTCTACTTCAACCAAGGTATTCACAATAAAAAGGCCGTTTTTGAAGTATATTTCCGTCAACTTCCGTTTAAAAATGGCTTTGCTGTGTTCGCAGGTCTGGAGCGTATTGTCAACTATCTTGAAAATCTGACTTTTTCAGAAACTGATATTGCTTATCTGAAGGATTTAGGCTATCCGAAGGATTTTCTGGACTATCTAGCCAACCTAAAACTCGAGTTGACTATCAATTCAGCCCTTGAGGGTGATTTGGTATTTGCTAATGAACCGATTTTTCAAGTGGAAGGTCCCTTGGCTCAGTGTCAGTTAGTAGAGACTGCCCTACTGAATATCCTTAATTACCAGATTCTTATTGCGACTAAGGCAGCTCGTATTCGTTCAGTTATTGAGGATGCTCCTCTGTTGGAATTTGGGACACGTCGTGCCCAAGAGATGGATGCAGCAATATGGGGGACGCGTGCAGCCGTGATTGGTGGTGCTGACGCAACTTCAAATGTACGTGCAGGTAAGATTTTCGGTATTCCTGTTTCAGGTACTCATGCCCATGCCCTTGTTCAAGCTTATGGAAACGATTATGATGCCTTTAAAGCCTATGCATCTACTCATAAAGACTGCGTATTTCTTGTGGATACCTATGATACCCTTAAGATTGGTGTTCCAAATGCTATCCGTGTGGCTAAAGAGCTAGGTGATAAGATCAACTTCTTGGGTGTTCGTCTTGATTCAGGTGACTTGGCTTATCTGTCTAAGCAGGTCCGTAAGCAACTAGATGCGGCTGGTTTTCCTGATGCCAAGATTTACGCTTCAAATGACCTTGATGAAAATACCATTCTTAATTTGAAAATGCAGAAGGCCAAGATTGATGTTTGGGGTGTTGGTACTAATCTTATCACAGCCTATGATCAACCAGCCTTGGGTGCGGTCTACAAAATTGTCTCAATCGAGAATGATCAGGGAGTCATGCAGGATACCATCAAGTTGTCCAACAACGCTGAGAAGGTTTCGACACCGGGTAAGAAGCAAGTGTGGCGTATTACGAGCCGTGCTAAGGGAAAATCAGAAGGTGACTATATCACCTTCGCAGACACGGATGTTAATGCTTTAGAAGAAATCAACATGTTCCACCCAACTTACACCTACATTAACAAAACTGTCCGCGATTTTGATGCGGTGCCACTTTTGGTCCCAATCTACGACAAGGGGCAACTAATCTATGATTTGCCAAGTCTTGATGAAATCAAGAACTATGCGACTAAGGAATTGGATAAGCTTTGGAATGAGTACAAGCGCGTGCTTAACCCCCAAGATTATCCAGTTGACTTGGCCAAAGATGTCTGGGATAACAAGATGACCTTTATTGATAATATGCGTAAAAAAGCCCGTGACTTGTCAGAGTAAAAGGAGAAAATATGACTTTGCAAGAAACTATTATTGCTCAACTAGGAGTTAAACCTAGCATTAATCCGAAGGAAGAGATTCGAACATCCGTTGATTTTTTGAAGGCCTACATGATCAAACATCCATTCCTTAAAACATATGTTTTAGGGATTTCAGGAGGTCAGGATTCTACATTGGCTGGTCGTCTTGCGCAACTTGCGGTTGAAGAACTTCGTGCAGAGACAGAAAAAGACTATCAGTTTATCGCCATTCGTTTACCATATGGAGTTCAAGCAGATGAAGACGATGCCCAACGTGCCCTAGCTTTTATCAAGCCAGATGTAAGTCTCACGGTTAACATTAAAGAAGCTGTTGATGGTCAGGTTACTGAACTGGCCAAGGCAGGTGTAAACGTATCTGACTTTAATAAGGGAAATATCAAGGCCCGCCAACGTATGATAACCCAATATGCGGTTGCTGGTGAAAATAGTGGAGCAGTTATTGGGACAGACCACGCCGCTGAAAACCTTACAGGGTTCTTCACAAAATTTGGTGATGGTGGTGCGGATATCCTGCCCCTCTTTCGTCTAAACAAGCGTCAAGGCGCTGCCCTTCTCGCAGAGCTTGGTGCTGATAAAGCCCTTTATGAAAAAGTACCAACAGCTGACCTGGAAGAAGATAGACCAGGAATTGCCGACGAAGTGGCATTGGGAGTGACCTATCGTGAGATTGATGATTACCTTGAAGGCAAGGAAGTATCAGCCAAAGCTCAGGAAACGATTGAGACTTGGTGGCGTAAAGGTCAACACAAACGTCACTTGCCAATCACTATTTTTGACGATTTTTGGAAATAAGAAGAGAAATGATTTATGATTAAAGCTTATATTGATTTTTGGAAGCGAGCCTTTGATTTTAGTGGACGTTCGACACGCCCAGACTACTGGTGGGTTTACTTGATTAATGTTATCATTAGTACTATCCTTGTAGTAGGTTTTGTTCTCATTCCTTTCTTCAGTAATGTGTCTCATAACCCAGCGATATTAAATGACTCAACTGAAATACAAAAAATGATTTTGAAATATATGTCGCCAATAATGATTTTTGGATTGATCATATTAATTCCACAACTGTCCCTTCAATTTCGTCGTTTGCGAGATGCAGGTATTCATCCGGCTTGGGGGCTTCTAAGTTGTGTAGGGCTTGTACCAATCTTGACTTTCTTCTCATTCATTGGAAGTATTGTACTCATTATCATGTCATGTCAGCCAACTAAACCAGCACCTGAAACGCTTTTTGATAAAGTTGAATAAGATTGTCGTACCCCTAGGTTTAACCTAGGGGTATTTTTAAATTGAATTTTCAGAAATTAGTGATAAAATAGATAGGAATAAGTCTTAAAAGGAGGAATCTTATGACTTCACTATCAACAGATTTCACAGAAAAACTATTTGCAGATTATGAGGCCAATGCCAAGTATGGCGCTATTGAAAACGCAGTAACCCATAACGGCTTGCTTAAATCTATCAAGACACGTCAATCAGAAGTGGAAAATGATTTTGTTTTCTCAATTGATTTGACTAAAGATGAGGTGTCTAACCAAAAAGCTTCAGGTCGTTGCTGGATGTTTGCGGCCCTTAATACTTTCCGCCATAAATTGATTTCAGACTTCAAATTGGAAAGTTTCGAGCTTTCTCAAGCCCACACATTTTTCTGGGATAAATATGAAAAATCAAACTGGTTCTTGGAACAAATTATTGCTACAGCAGATCAAGAAATTGATAGTCGTAAGGTTAAATTCCTTTTGGATACCCCTCAACAAGATGGTGGACAATGGGATATGGTCGTATCACTCTTTGAAAAATATGGTGTTGTACCAAAATCAGTATATCCAGAATCTGTAGCTTCAAGCAATAGTCGTGAGCTTAATCAATACCTTAATAAGCTCCTTCGTCAAGATGCCCAAATCTTGCGCGATTTGATTGCCAGTGGTGCTGATCAGGCTGCTGTTCAAGCTAAAAAGGAGGAGTTCCTTCAAGAAATCTTCAATTATCTTGCCATGACCCTTGGATTGCCACCACGTCAGTTTGATTTTGCCTATCGAGATAAAGATGATAACTATCAATCTGAGAAGGGTATCACGCCACGGGCCTTCTTTGAAAAATATGTTGGCCTTAAACTCAGCGACTATGTATCAGTTATCAACGCTCCAACAGCTGATAAACCTTACGGAAAATCTTACACGGTTGAGATGTTGGGAAATGTTGTAGGTGCGCCAAGTGTTCGTTATATTAACCTCCCAATGGACCGATTCAAAGAGCTTGCTATTGCACAGATGAAGGCAGGAGAGAGTGTTTGGTTTGGTTCAGATGTTGGTCAGGTTTCGGACCGTCAAAAAGGTATTCTTGCAACTAATGTTTACGACTTTACAGCTAGCATGGATATTAACTGGACTCAAGACAAGGCTGGACGTTTAGACTACAGTGAATCTCTCATGACCCATGCCATGGTATTGACAGGTGTTGATCTGGATGCTGATGGTAAACCAATTAAATGGAAGATTGAAAACTCTTGGGGAGACAAGGTTGGACAAAAGGGGTACTTTGTTGCTTCTGATGCTTGGATGGATGAATATACATATCAAATCGTTGTTCGCAAAGATTTCCTTACAGCTGAAGAGTTGGCTGCCTATGAAGCAGATCCACAAGTGCTTGCGCCTTGGGACCCAATGGGATCCCTTGCTTCAAAATAAGAGGATATTTCAAAAACACTGGATAGAATTCCAGTGTTTTTAGTTGACTTCATTAAAATTTATGGTTGTAAAAAGAGCTATCTAATGGATAACTCTTTTCAATTCCTTTTTACTCATCTACTGTAGAAGTAGAAGTAGAAGTAGAAGTAGAAGTAGAAGTAGAAGTAGAAGTAGAAGTAGAAGTAGAAGTAGAAGTGCTTGAATTTGAATTCTCAGCACCGTTAGAACCCGAAGAACCCGATGTTGAAGGATTTGTAGATGCATCTGGGCCATACTGTCGACTATCTTGTGAACTTGATGAGTCACTATTTTTACCATAATCCGAACTTGATGATGAGCTAGAGGTTCCTAGTGATCCGTTATAAACATTTGACGTTGACGAACCAGTTAAGAAGACGTAACTACCATTGTTGTAAACACCACTAGGCATATTGAAATCTTCCGAACCTGCACCATACATCTGGTTGAGGTATCTACTTGTTAGAGCGTAGATTTGTTTAGCAATATCTAGGTCTGAGCCATAAAGTGGAGTTTTACGGTTTTTATAACCTGTCCAAATGGCCATTGCATATTTAGTATTATAACCAACGAACGTTTCGTCAGGAACTATAAGATCAGTGTAGACGCCACTTTCTTTTTGTACTTGATAGTACTCATCGTCACTGTAGTTAGATGTACCCGTTTTACCGGCATTGATGGTGCCAGGTACATAAGCTTCAGTCGCTGCACCACCTGTCAAAACCTGTTTCAACATGCTATTCATCATATAAGCTGTTTGTGGCGACATGGCCTCGACACCTTTAGAATCGTATGATTTTGTTGAACCATCTTCAAATTTAATTGATTTAATGTAGGAAGGTTTATAGTAAGTACCACCATTGGCAAAGGATGCATAGGCAGCCGCCATCTTCTCACTTGAAGCACCATATTTAGGATCTGATGATGTTGTTGAAGATGAGATAGCGTTTGAATAAAACATCTCTGGGTACTCAATACCTAAATCTTTCAAAAAGGATTGAGCATAATCCAAGCCAGTCGCTTGAAGCGCTTTAACCGCAGTAACGTTACGTGATTGTTGAATCGCATAAGTCAGAGAGATACTTCCGTAATACTTGCGGTCCCAGTTGTAAACTGGAGTTGAAGTACCTGGGAAATTATAAGGGGTATCGTAAACGGTAGTACCAGTGTTAGTATATACCCTTTTTTCAATAGCAGGTGCGTAATCGGTGATAGGTTTCATTGTAGACCCCCAGTCACGATCAGTTTGAACAGCTTGGTTTGTACCAAGGGCAATGTTTTCGTCTTGGTGACGTGATCCCAATTGAGCAACAACACGTCCATTGGTAACATCAATGATAGTAGAAGCTACTTGAAATTTGTCATCAGGATAAGCAATATAATCATTTGAGTTGTAGACATTCCAAATGTATTTTTGAATATCAGGATCAAGATTTGTATAGACATCGAGTCCAGCTGAGTAGATATCAGCATTGGCTTCGGTAGAGACTTGTTCAATAACTTGTTTGATGTAGTTATCTAGGTATGGTTCGTAGCTAGCTTTATTCGTAAGTGGAAGAAGACCATCTGATATATCCGTTGCTTTAGCTTGCACGTACTCCTCTTTAGAAATATTTTTGTCTTCATACATTTCATTAAGAACAGTGTTGCGACGTTCTTTAGCAGCATCCGGATTAGTATAAGGATCATATTGTGTTGGTGCTTGTGGGATACCAGCAAGAAGAGCTGCTTGGGCAACTGAGAGGTCACCTAATTCTTTACCAAAATAAGATTTAGCTGCGGTCTTCATACCGTAGTAACCATTACCCATATAAACCTTATTAACGTAGAAGGTCAAGATTTCTTGTTTAGTATACTGACGCTCCATTTGGAGAGATAACCATATTTCTTGTGACTTACGTTTAAGGGTTTGGTCTGATGTATTAGTTGAGAAGTAGGCTAACTTAATCAACTGTTGGTCAAGTGTAGATCCCCCTTGAGTGCTGTTATGGCGAAGGTTGTTAATAGCGGCTCCCATAATACGATAAACGTCAATGCCGCGATGGGTAAAGAAACGCTTATCCTCGATAGAGGTAATTGCATTGACTAGGGTTATAGGAATCTCATCTGTTGATGCACTTTCACGTTTTTCGGATCCCAAGTCAGCAATAAGACTACCATTTCTATCGTAAATCTTACTTGAGTTTGTTGATTGCAACTTATTCTCGGTAAGTTTAGGAACACTACTAACATAGTAAGCAAAGAGTCCACCACCAGCAATGACACAGATTACAAAGAGAGTGAGTAGTCCAATAAAACCGTATTTTACAATACGCCATCCTAAATTTTGATCTGAAGCAGCTGAGCGTTTTCCTTTGCTATAGCGAGAAGAATCTGAACGTTTAACCTGTATGTTTTTAGCACGTTTAGTTAAACCGTTAAGTGATTCTTTAAAGTTGCTGAAATTAAATTTAGCCATTATGTGTTACCACCTAATAATTTTTCAATGATCTCTAAATAAGGAACTTGAGGATAAGCTGACTCTGCGATTGCATAACCTCTTTTTTTGATATAATCAAGAGGCATTGATTTTGTCCCCTTATCAATTTGATAAAAAGCGATTAAGTCTTTGGCAGGCAGAAGGTAGGTTTCCTTAAGCGTTGAAAAGTGAAGTAGCACGAAGCAGATTCCATCTTGATTGATGACCTGAGACATGTGCTTAATTTGATGCGGATGAAAGTTTTTCATAGGCATAGATGTCTTTTGCCGTGTCTCTTTGGCTTCAAAATCAATATAGTATCCTTTGTAAACGCCAGAGTAGTCAGTAGTTGAGGCTTGCCTAAAGTAAGCTTCTACAATCTTTGCTCGTGAGCGTTTTGGATAATCGACTTTGACGATCTGAACAGGTGTAGGTTTCTTATGAATAACGGCTAAGCCACGCGACAAATAGTAATTATTAGTCGCATTGATAGCAGATTCAAAGTTCATCCCCCGATTGGCAAAGTCAACTCTATTAGATTTTTTAGTACTTACTTGTGCTATCTTACGAGATATCTGATGGGGATAGTTTACCATTTCTTTCCCTTCTTCTTTATAAGATATGCATAAAGACTATTTCATTATACCATAAAATGAGCGAGGAAAACAATAAATGACATCACTACTCATAACGGGCTATAAGAGCTTTGAACTTGGTGTTTTTAAAGACAAGGATCCTAAGGTAACCATCATTAAGAAGACAATCAAACGTGATCTTAAACGCTTTTTAGATAAAGGTGTGGATTGGATGATTTTTACTGGGAACCTTGGTTTTGAATTTTGGGCGCTAGAAGTGGCTAAGGAACTTCAGAAAGACTACCCTTTGAAGTTAGCGACGTTATTTCCATTTGAAACACACGGTCAGAATTGGAGTGAAGCTAACCAAGAAAAATTGGCAGCCTTTAAACAAGTTGATTTCGTAAAGTATAGTTTTCCAGCTTATCAATCGCCAGCTCAGTTCAAACAATTTAATCAGTTTCTCATCGATAATACAGACCAAGCTTATTTATTTTATGAGCCTGAATTATTTTATGAGCCTGAAAATGAAACAAATTTAAAATATTTTTACAATATGATAATAGATGCAAGTGATTATCCCTTATTTCGATTGACTTTTGATGACCTCAATGAAGTCATGTCGGAATAGGATATAATTGCGT